>CAWKAX010000001.1:0-56928 GCA_963847695.1 uncultured Acidobacteriota bacterium
GCGTTCTGCGGCAATGCCGAAATTTTCTGCTGCCAGCTGTTCGAATCGAGGTTTGGATTGTGCGCGGACTGCGCCTCGCCGAATTGCGAGAGTAGCTTCAGCAGGCTCTGCAGCTCGGCTTCCTGCAGTTGTCCGATCCCGCCGGCAAATCCGGTCGCGCCACCGCCCGCGCGCCCGCCAGTTCCTGCTCCCGCCCCCGCGCTGCCATTACCAATAGCGAAGCCGCCGCCATTTCCTCCGCCAATTCCCGTGCCGGTCCCTGTACCCGGCCCATTCCCGTGTCCGTTGCCGCCGCCGGCTCCGTTTCCCACTCCCGTTCCGTTGCCGCCGCCATGCGAACCTTCCGCCGCCGCGATCAACTGAATCATTTTTTCTGGGCTGCGGAACCAATCCTGAATTTTGTCGGCGTCGGCGCCCAACGTCTTCGCCGTCAGGGTCGCCGCCACTCGCGCCTCGGAAAATCCGGCGTCCTCGGCGATGAACCGAATCTCGTTCACTCGGATCCCGGCGTTTTTCTTGTCGCCGAAATATAGCGCCAGCCGGTCCGCCAGCGGACCCGCGTTCGGCCCAGCCTCCATGAAGCACTTCACCAAATTTACAAATTCATCGCGCGAGACGCGCGGCAAAAATCCAATGCTGGCCACGCCCGCATTCGCCAGAAAATCCGCGAAGCTTCGCTCCGCCTGGCTCGAATCAACCGGCACTCCATCCAGCAGCAATTGCGACCCAGAAGCACCTAGTAGCAAACCGCCCTGGCTCGTCGCCGCCACCGCATCCCGCAGCTCTTTCCAAGCCGCCTCAAACTGATCCGCCGACCGGGAATGCTGTAAACCATAGAGCCGAGCATACTTAAGCAGGACGTTCAGACTGCGCACAAACGCTTTGGCGTTGGGAATGGCGGGGGAAATGGGGATCGAAACTTCGCCTTGCAGGGGTGCCATATAGTTACACCTGCAAGAATTGTACTAGGACCATTGTTCAGGCCAATAGTACCAACGGCCCATTCCGCGTGCAATTTAGGAAACCGGTTTTGATGGGAACAGAGCAAATGGCGAACCCGGTGGCGGCGGCTCGGTCGTCGCCACTGGCGCGCTCCGACGAAGAGGAAACATCGTGGCCGGGACGACCTTCACGATCGGCGCGGAACTCCCACGGTAAAGCAAATTGTTTCCGATAACCCGTCAGACGCGCCGCGGCTGGAGCACCAATTCGGCCGCTTCCTCAGCATCCTTAAGGAGTGTCTTGCGCGACGTGCCGATCCGCGCACGCATGGTCAGGCCACGAGCCAAATCCGTGACTTGGGCGGCGCGCACAGCTACCGGAAAGTCAGGCGGGATGTCTCCCGCACGGATCCCGTCCCGGAAACGGCGCTCCACCAGCGCCGCGCCGCCGGCGACCGCGCTCTGCAGGAACCGCTGAACCTCAGCGTCGTTCACCAGCGGCGCGACGCACACCACAAGGCAGCCCCGGGCGGACCCTTTCTCGGTCGCACTTTCGACGGAGTACCTCAGAAAGCCCGCGATCGAATCGCGAAGACCCTGTGGCGAGAGGAGTGCCTTCGCGGCTGCTGCGCCCTTCCGTTCTGCATACGCCTTAAGGACGCGCAGGAATATCGCCCGCTTGTCCCCGAAAACGGCATACAGGCTCGGCCGTCCCACACCCATCCCGGCGACGAGATCGTCAATCGTCACTCCGTCGTAGCCTTTCGACCAGAACACCTGAGTCGCCTTTTCCAGCGCCCCGGTCTCGTCGAAGCTGCGCGGCCGGCCCCGCGGCCTAGCGGTTTTCTGAATCATTTAGTTCAAAACTCCTTGACACTTTCCATCCCATCAATATATAACCGAATAGTTCGAAATTAGCAAGCCGGCCCTGATTTCGCGGGGCCTCACGACTCGGCCTGCACACTTCAGCACGGAGACGCCCATGAAACATTCGATCGCGGCCGTCGGCGGCACCACCTCCGGGCTCGGTGTGGCGGCAGCCCGCATGATCGCCGGTGGGTAAAGGAAACGGCCGCTCATTCGTAACCTAAAAAGGACAGAAAATATGAACGAAAGTATTTTGATCACCGGAGCAAATGCTGGGCTGGGGAAAGAGACCGCCCGGCAGTTCGCATTGAGAAAAGGAACAAAAAAGGTAATTCTTTTTTGCAGAAATCAAGCGAGAGCAGAGGCGGCCCAAAAAGACCTCGAGGAGAAAACGGGGAAAAAGATTTTTGAAATTATTATCGGGGATGTTACCGATGCAAATTCGGTGAGAAAGGCAGTCGAAGGAATAAAGGAACCTATTGATGCAGTAGTTTTAAATGCAGGTGGGGTCGTTGGGAAAACGGCTGCAAAATCCACGCCTTCCGGTATGAATCAATTAGCTGCTACGAATATTTTAGGCAATGTCATTCTAGCGGAGGAATTAATTAAACGGGATAAGTTAAGGAAAACAGTTCTATCAGTCAGTGCGGAAGCTGTTCCGGGAGTAAAGATGCTCGGAGTAAAACCGGTTTCAATGAGGACTTCTTCTGTAGATGAGTTTGCTGCTGTTCTCGATGGATCATATTTTGGTAAGAAGTTCGATGCATTGCAAGCGTACGCATATGTCAAGTACGTGGAAACCATGTGGACGTTATCAATGGCCAGAAAATATCCTAAGCTCAAGTTTGTGGTGGTGAGCCCAGGGAATACCAAAGGAACTCAGGCGCCAGACAGTCTTCCCCCGGCAATGCGGTTTATGTTGAAGAATTTGATGATGCCCATCGTATTCCCATTGATGGGCGAAATGGTGCATCCGCTGGACGTAGGTGCAAAACGCTTTGTAGATGCTATTTCGGATGAGCGGTATAAGAGCGGCGTTTTTTATGCCAGTAAAGAAGGGAAGTTATCCGGGGAGATGGTGGACCAGAGCACTTTTTTTACCGATTTGAAAAATACTTCATTTCAAGACAACGCCTGCGAGGCAATTCACCATTTCACAAATGGAGTAGTTCTCCATTTGTAACTGGGGGTCGTCGGACGAGATCGGCAAAAGGACGAGCAACAAGATGCATAACTTGGTAGTGAGCTGTTTGGTTGTTGCTTATCTCTCAGCGAACGTCTACGCCATTGTAAAGGTGCGGGTGTTTGAGTTAGCCCGTTCGCGCAGGCATCTCCTACTCTATGGCGTTCCCTTCATATTGTGGGGCTCTCTCATCCTGTTGGGATGCAACCTCATGGAGATCATGCGCCGGTTTGATGAGTGGGTTGCCTGATCGCCCATCGATTATCGCTTGGGGACACACGAAAAGAGCGCCTGATAAATTCGTGCGATTCCACCAGGCGTTGCTAAAAAAGCGGCGGGGATACGGCAGCCGAACGGTCTTCGCCCGCGCCAGGCGTGCGCAGAGGTTCGGTGCCAGCGCCTCGCGTGAGGAGCATCCTCACGCCGCCAGCCGCACTTCCACTTCCTTCGCTTCCAGCACCGGACGCACCCGCCGAATCACTTCGCTGGCCCACAATTTTTCGCTCAGCAGCACCATCGATCCGTCGTCGAACGAGCAAATCGCGCACAAAAAATACTTCTTGAATTCGTTGTGATACGCATCCACGCCCCGCCGCGCCAGATCGCCCTCGAGCGAAGCATCTCCGCTAGCCGCCAGCGCCCCGGCCCGCGCGCCAAACGTTTCCTTCTGGAATCGATCGACCAGCGCTTCCAGCTTTTCCGGCGTCAATGCCGATGCCGGGATCACCAGCGACCGCTTGCTCGCTTCGCGAAATGGAATCTCATGCCGCGTGCAGTAATCCCGGATCGGATCCAAGTGGCTGAAAAAATCGAGCACCCAGCTTTCGTCGCCCGCCACCGCCCGCAGCACTCGCGACCAGATCCGCGCCGCGTCTGCGCCGCGAATCGGCTCGCGATTCTCGTCCGCTTCAGTCAGTTCCAGACCGATGGCCCGCACTTCTTCGCCCAGATCGAGTGGTTCGATTTCCAGCAGGTACATTCCAGGTTTCCTTTGCGGATTTTCCGTAAGGCGCTTCGGTTATTCTTCTTCGCCGCTTGCCGCTGGGAATTTCTTTTCGTAGTCCGGAGACTGCTTGCGCACTTCCAGCCAGTCGAAAAACGCGTCCGGCGTTTCCAGCCAGATTCCAAACCAGTGCGCGATTTCTTCTTTCTCCGCCCGTTTCTTTGCTTCCACTTTGTGGTTTCGCGAAATCATTTCCGCGCGCCGCCGTCCCAGCCGGGCCACTTCCCGCACGCGTTCCGCGCCCGCGCGTTCTTTCTCGTGCTGGAATTTCCGGAACAGTTCATCCAGTCGCACGATGCACATCTCCGCCTCTTCCAGCGTCGAGAAGTGCAGCAAATCCGCGAATTCCTCTTCGTACCGCCCTTCGGTGTCCGACTTCGTCGACCACACCACCCGCATCCCGGCTTCTTCCAGCACGCTCATGATGTAATCCGCCGAAGTTTTTCCCGCAGCTCCCAGTTGCGCGATCAATTTCCTGCGGATCTGCTCGATTTCTGCGGGAGTAAAACGCGGCTTGCCCAACTCTTCGGCGGCTTCCAGAATCATCGCCTTTTTGGTCGGCGATCCGCCTTCTTCATGCGTCGTATGTTCCGAACTCACGAAGGTCCTCGATGCGTCGTCGGTTTTTTCGCCGCCGCAGCTTCTTCCACCGGCTCTTCGCCCTGCAATAGTTTCCGGTATTTCGCTACGTTGCGATTGTGCTCCGCCAGCGTCTTGCTGAAAAAATGTCCGCCCGCGTCATTCGCCACGAAGTACATGTAATCCGTCGTCGCCGGCATCAGCGCCGCCTTCAGCGAAGCTTCCCCCGGATTCGCAATCGGCCCCGGCGGCAATCCTGGATTTCGGTACGTGTTGTACGGCGAATCCACCGCCAGATCTTTCGCGTGCACCACTTTCACCGGATGCCCCTGCAGCTCCAGCGCGTAAGCCACCGTCGGATCGCACTGCAGCGGCCCGCCATGCTTCAGCCGGTTGTAAAAAACTCCGGCCACCAAAGGACGTTCCTCCGGCCGCGGCGTCTCGCGCTCCACCAGCGAAGCCAGCGTCACCACCTGCTCCGCCGTCAGCCCCTGCGGAAACGCAGTCGAATCCCCGGGGTTCAGCGATTCCCACACCGCTCGGAAATTCTGCGCCATGCGTTTCACTACTTGTTCGCAAGTCGTGTGGTGCGTGAATTCATATGTCGACGGAAAAAGAAATCCTTCCAGATTTGTGGCGCTCGGCGCGATATCCGAAACCAGCGTCGCATTCTGCGCCGCGGCCAGAAAATCCTCCTTGCCGCACACGCCCTGCTTCTCCATCTCCGCCGCGATGTCGAACATCGTGTAGCCTTCCGGAATCGTCACGCTGTGCACGAAGATGTGCCCCTGCGCCACCTGCCAGAAAACTTCCCGCGTGGTCACCGGACGGTCGAAATAATATTCGCCGGCCTGCAGCGGCGTCCGAATGTGCCAAATGGTGAAAAGCTCAAACGCCAGCCGGTTGCGAATCACATCGTTGTGTCGCAGAATCCCGGCGATATTCCAGCGTGAAGTCCCGTGCGGTATTTCCACGAACACCTTTTCCGGCCGGTGTCCCCGGTAAGGGCGGCTGATCTGCGAATCGATCCAGCCTGCTCCGGCTCCGATCGCGGCGATAACCAGAAGTGCGAGTAACCCCAGGCGGCGCATCTTCCGTTATTCCTTCCCTTCGCTGCCGGCGCGTTTTCGTTCCAGATATTCGCGCAACAGAATCGCCGCCGCCACGTCGTCCAGCGGCGCATCTTTTCGCCGCTTCGCCCCGCCCATTTCCGCCAAAGTTTGTTCCGCCTCCCAGCTAGTCAAACGCTCGTCCGCCAATTCCACCGGAATTCCTAATTCCTTCCGCAGCCGCGTCGCAAAGCGCGCGGCCTCCTCCGCCATCTCTCCAGCTTCTCCCGTGATGTGTACCGGATGCCCTACGACAATCAGCCTCACGCCCTTCGCCCGGCAGATTTCGCGCAACCGACGCACGTCATCCTGTCGGTTCTTGTGCGCCAGCACCTGCAAAGGCTGCGCCGTCACTCCCAGCTCGTCCGAAAGCGCCAACCCAATCCGTTTTCGCCCGTAGTCAATTGCCAGAATACGCTGCGCCGACATACTCAATGGCTGCGTTGGCAATTTCAAACCAGGATTTCCCCCAACTACGGAAAGCGAAGCGAATGTCATCTGTATTCGATTATACGCGAGCGCGCCTGAATTCGAACTTCACCCGCCCACCTCACGGTTGCCGCCCGCGTTCGCTTGATTGCCAGTATTGCCAGAATCCCGCGTCCTTCATCTGCTGGTCGAGCCCCGTCTCATGAATCATCTGCTCAAGCTCGGTACGCGATTGCCGCGCCCCGATCCGCGTCGGGTTATCCGCCAGCGCAAACGCCGTGATCGCCGCGATCGCCACGTGCCGCTTCAACTCGGTGATGTCCACCTTGTCGAACGTGTCCGACGCCGCATGATAATTCAACATGTAATTCGCCGGCTCCTGATTCGCCACCAGCGTCGGCACCCCTTCGATCAGAAAATCGAAATTGTCCGTATCCATGCTCACGTCCAGCGTAAATTCCTTCACGCCCAGCCGCGCCACCGGCTCCAGAGCCTCGCGCGCCGCGGCCATCACATCCTTCCGTCCGCCCAGCGAATAACCCGTCACCTTGCCGATGCCTGAATCGAAAATCACTGCCGCCACCATTTTGTCCAGCTCCGCGCGATGATCGTGCGCGTACGCCGCCGACCCCATCAGTCCTTCCTCTTCGCCGGTAAAAAGCACGAACCGGATCGATCGCCGCGGTATCGTTCCCGACGCATGAATCACTCGCGCCGCATCAATCACCATCGCCGAATTGCAGCCGTTGTCCAGCGCCCCGGTTCCCAAATCCCAAGAATCCAGATGCGCCCCCAACAGCACGAATTCCTCCGGCTTCTCCCGCCCGCGAATTTCCGCCACCACATTTTCCGCCGTCACCGGTCCCGTAATCTTGTTCGGCATTTCGAAATGAACGCGCACCGCCTGCCCGCCGCTCAAAAACCGCGCCATCCGCTCCGCATCTTCCCGCGCCACCACCGCCTGCGGCATTTTCTCCAGCTTCCCATCCACCGTCACCGTATGCCGGTACAGCAGCAAGTTCGGCCGCGAAGACATCCAGAAAATCGCCTTGGCCCCCACCTTCATCGCCCGCTCGATGACCGCCGGCGCGATGTCGTACTCCGCGGTCAGCTCGTCCCAAGTCACCAAAAATTTCGAATGCACCAAAACAATCGCGCCACTCGCCGCCGCTCCGGCTTTCGCGAATCCGGCGTCGTCTCCGAATCCCACGTCCACCACATTCGCCGTGATCCCGCCCTCCGGAGTCGCCGGCGACCATCCGATCGAAACCAGCCGCACCGGAAACGCTTCCGGCGCCAACACCTCCACCCGCGTATTGCCCTCGCTCCAGCCCAGCGGCATCGTGTATTTCTCGGTGTGAACTTCGTCCACGCCCGCCAGTCGCAGCGCCTGCACCGCCCATCCCGCCGCACGGTCCGCCGCCGGCGTGCCGGTCACTCGCCCGCCGATCGAATCGCTCAGGTAACGTAGATTTTCTTCCAGCGGCGAAACTCCCATCGCCGCCTTCTCCATCTGCGGCGCCAAGTCCGCGCACGACTTCTCTACCGAGCAAGCTCCCCCGCCGGACGGCACCTGCTTCGCCAGCGGTGCCGCTGTCACCGGCGGAATCGTCTGCGCCGCCACGCCGGACGCGCCGAAAAATCCGCACATCGACCCAGCCATCGCCCAACTTCCCATCACTTTCAAGGTTCGGTTTCGCATAGTCGTGGCGCGAGTCTACCCTGAAACCGCTGTTTCGCAACCAGCCCAGTTCGTCCTCAATCCATTCGAGTTTGTTCCGCTCCGGACCCCCCGATCGGCTCCGCAAAACCTCAAGTAAAGCCCCTCGCTGGAACTTTTTGCAGACCAGGCGAAGATTCTACCTAGCGGCCATCGCCACCCCTTCGCTAGTACTAGTCCTATGTGTCTCAATTTGAGTCACTTATCATTTCCCGAGTCTGGCACGGCATGTGCCTGTGGGTCCTGCCCGCCACATAAGGTAATTGCTGTAGATCTTGCAAGACTGATACACGGTTTACCGTGGTCGGTTTGGGCGAACCGGGCAAACCCGAACGCTTGATTCGTGCATGACCGAGTGCGTAGTTCGATGGTGTTAAATCTAGATCAAGCTTTGCCGATGCAGTCCTGGGCAAGCAAGCGGGAAGGCCATAGTGAAGAAGGTACAAGCAATCTCCAAGTTTCCACCCGTACAGAAGGCCAAGGAATCGAACCACCCCGACACTTTCTTATTCTGTGAATCCACCAACGGCACCGCGCAGTTTCGCGCTGCTTCCACCGCTGACCTGGAATGCACGGTCGAACGCATCGCCGGCGTCCTGGCCATGCAGTGCATGGTTCGCGGCCAGGATCCCAAGAACTTTCAGGTCATGGTCCCGGCAGAGCAGTCGCTGGTTTCCCGCCTGATCTCGCGCGCGGAAGAGCTGCTCGCGGAGGGCCGGGCCATCGCCTGCCCTACCTCGCTCAGCGCCCGTCAGCGGGAAGTTCTCAACGCCGTTCTCAGCAATCGCGCCAATAAAGAGATCGCCTCCAAGCTCAATATCACCGTGCGCACCGTCAAATTCCACATCTCGTCGCTGCTCAGCAAATTCGGCGTCGAATCCCGCTCCGAACTCGCTCGCCGCGCCGCCGGCTTCATGCGCCCCGATCCGGTCGCTGACGTCGAAGTTCCCGACGCCATCGTGGCTCCCAGCTTCAGGCCCGAGAAATTTCAGACCATGCCGATGAACCGCAATTACGAGCTCGTGAATCGAAACTCCACGGTTCACCGCAAGACTCTGCTCGCTTAGCAAGCTTTGCTTCGCCCTGGCGTTTTGAGGCGTGGGTCACGCAATTCGACCCACGCCTTTTTTTTCGCCCCCCTTACCCCTCCCGCGCTGAACGAAGCCGCTTTACCCCTAACCCCCACAGTCTTATGATAGCTAGGTCCTGTGGGTAGCCCCGCCGCCCTCAACGCGCTTATCCTTATATCTCTAACGCATCGCTAAGAAGCCTTTCACGCTTGAATCGAATCGGAGCCGCGTTCATGCCCACCAATCAAACTCCAACCAACGCCCGTATCCTTGTCGCCGGTGCCGGCGGTTTCATCGGCGGTCATCTGGTCGCCGATTTCCGCCGTCGCGGTTACACCCGCCTCCGCGCGGTCGACGTTAAGCCCTTTGACCAGTGGTATCAGCGCTTCGACGATGTCGAGAATCTCCAGCTCGACCTCAATCTCCGCGACAATTGCGACACCGCCGCGGCCGGCGTCGACGAAATCTACAATCTCGCCGCCAACATGGGCGGCATGGGCTTCATCGAAGCCAATAAAGCCCTCTGCATGTTGTCCGTGCTGATCAATACCCACCTGCTGCAATCCGCCCTGAAACATGGCGCCAAAAAATTCTTCTACTCCTCTTCCGCCTGCGTCTACAACGGCGATAAGCAAAAAACCTTCGAAGCCCCGTCACTCCGCGAAGCGGACGCCTACCCCGCCCAGCCCGAAGACGGCTACGGCTGGGAGAAATTATTCTCCGAACGCATGTGCCGCCACTTCCGCGAGGATTTCGGCCTCTACACCCGCGTTGCCCGCTTTCACAACGTCTACGGCCCTTGGGGCACCTGGTTCGGCGGCCGCGAAAAAGCTCCCGCTGCCATTTGCCGCAAAGTCATCGAAGCCAAACTCGGCGGTACCAATCAGATTGAAATTTGGGGCTCCGGCGAACAGACCCGCAGCTTTATGTTCGCGGACGACTGCATCAAGGGCACCAACCTGATCATGAATTCCGAAATTCTCGAGCCGATCAATCTGGGCTCGACCGAAGCGGTCAGCATCAACCAGCTCGTCGATATCGTCGAGGGAATCGCCGGCGTGAAACTTAAACGCAAATACGATCTCAGCGCGCCTAAAGGCGTCAACGGTCGCAATAGCGAAAATACTCTGATCAAGAAATACCTGAATTGGGAGCCGGATACCACCTTGCGTGTCGGTCTCGAAATAACCTACGCCTGGATTTACGATCAGTATCGCGCCCGCGAACGCGGCGAAGCCGGAGTTGTGCGCGAAGCATCTGCTTCCAGGTAGCCGGACGATAAGCCTGAGGTATTAATTCGTGGGTGGTTTCAAACTTCCTGCGGATTTCAACGACGCCGCGCGCTGCTCGTAATTCTTTTCGTAATATGACCGATACTCGCCGCCGCGCACGCCTTCCAGCCATTTCGAATTATTCCGGTACCACTCGACCGTTCGCCGTAGTCCATCTTCCAGCGCAATCTCCGGCTTCCAACTCAACTCCGTCTCGATTTTTCGCGACGTCGTCGCATATCTCCGGTCGTGCCCCGGCCGGTCTTGCACCCTCGTAATCAGCGATTCCGGCTTTCCGCAGATTTTCAAAATCGTCCGCGCCATCGAAATATTTTCCGTAACATCCGCGCCACTGATGTTGTAAATCTCTCCCACCTTCCCACGTTCCAGCACCGCCGCCAAACCCCGGCAGTGATCGTCCACATGCAACCAGGTTCGTTCCTGCTTGCCGTCACCGTAAATCGGCAGCGCCTTATCCTCCAGCGCATTGGAAATCAGCAACGGCACCAGCTTTTCGGGAAATTGGTACGGTCCGTAGTTGTTGGAGGTGCGCACGATGATCGCCGGGAATTGAAAGGTCCGGATGTAAGACCGCACCAACAGTTCCGCCCCGGCTTTCGAAGCCGCGTACGGGCTGCTCGGCGCCAGCGCGGAGCCTTCCTCTGCAAATTTTCCTGTGGCTACGTCTCCATACACTTCGTCCGTGGAAATGTGAACGAATCTCGGAATTCCCAGCTTCCGCGCCGATTCCAGCAGGGTATACGTCCCGGTTACGTTCGTGCGCACCGCCGCCCCCGGCTCGTAAATGCTGCGGTCCACATGCGATTCTGCCGCGAAGTGCACCACCGCCTCGCACCCCGCCATCGCCGCTTCCACCGCCGCCGCGTCGCATATATCGCCTTTGCAGAACGAATAGCGCGGATGCCCGGCCACCGCCTCCAAATTCGCCAAATTCCCCGCATAGGTCAGCGCGTCGTAATTCGCCACCGTCCAACCCCGCGCGTTACCCAGCAGCTGCCGAATGAAATTCGACCCGATAAACCCCGCGCCGCCGGTTACAAAGATCTTCATAGCGCCCGCTCGCCCAACGCGGCCCGCCCATCCGCGTTAGCCCACCACAATCCTGCTAGCCCCAACACAATCGCCAGCGCCAAAAATTGCCAGGAGAATGTTTTTCCGGTCACTTTCACCAGAATCACTTCCAGAATTACTGCCGCTACTCCGATGCCCACCGCCTCAACCGTCACTATCGCTGCGCGTGAAGTGGCCGCGCTTTTCGGCTCGAGCAATCCCATCAATACGCCGCCCAGCAAAAAGACCAGTGCGTAAAACGCGTAGGTGTACAACTCCAGCTCCGCCGGACGGATCTTCCGCAAAAGCTTAGCCAACGCCGGCCCCGGCCCTACCTTGTAATTTGGTCTCAGCCTTTTTCCATCGAGATACAGCAGCAAATTCGCGCCATCATACGAATACACCATCTCGTGCTGCCGGTGCGGATCGCTAAAAATCCTCGGGATGTACCACGCCAGGTTTGCGTGGCCCATCGTCAGCGGCGTCCGAACCCAAAACACCAGGTGCGCGGTTTCCTGCCGCAGCATCATGTCCTGGGCGCCGGACCCATCCCCAATCGCAAATATCCGCCACTCATCGCCGGGTACGGGAACCCCGTTGCACAGGACATGCACGCTGAACTGGTTCGTAGCCTTCAGGCTTTCAATCAAATTCGCCGCACTCATCTGTAATGGCAACGGCGACGGCGCTTCACCCACGGGAACCGGCAAAGCGTCAGTCGGGCGGCTCCATTCGTTCCCAGTCGGCTTCGAAGAATCATAGACAGCGATCGGTGTCCCGTTCTGAGCCAGATCCGGCATGGCTGTCGGGCCCTCCGCCATCGCTTCCCGCGTCAACGCATGATTCCAGAATTCTAGATTCTGAATCGCGCCCTGCCGCGCGCTCCAACCCGTCCCGGTATCTCCCAGCACTAGGTTTCCACCCGGCTGCCAGCTCTGAAACTGCGTCTGCTTCTGCAGCGTCGCCGCCAGGCCGAACCAGATCAAGAAATACACAATCGCCACCACGGCAAACCGCATCGGCGTCATCGCCGCCGCGATCGACCTCTGCATCGAGTTCAAGAACCGAACGACTCTCGCACCCAACAGAACAAACAGACCCGCACCCACCAGAGATCCGGATCCGTTCGTAAAGACGTCTTCCCAACCCGAGTCGCGTTCCGGTACATATAGCTGCAAGAATTCGATCGTGTAAGAAAAAAGCATTCCGGTCGCCAGCGCGACTCCCAGAATTAACTGGACCGATTTCCCGCGCTCTCGTAGCTTTTCCCCCAGCCCAAAACCAAAGGGCATGAACAGCAGGACGTTCAGAATCGCGTCGAACACTCCGCTCTTGGCGCTCCTGCCCAGCAGAAAAGGGGAAGCTCCATTCGCTAGCACGTGGAAATAGAAACGGAAGGGATAAATCGTCAGGAATAGGATGCCGGCAGTTCCGATGATCAGAAACCGGTTCGACCAGCTAGTTTCACTTCGGAACAACGCAGCTTCGTTCTCTGAATTCTGCATTTCGTCGCGGCTTCATCTCTCCAAATCTTCGCCGAAAGTCTAGCACAGCGCGTACTGTTCTCTTCGCTGGCCCACGCCATTCACGCGCACGCGCAGTACAGGCCACAGGTCCAGTCGCCCGTTTTTCCTCATTTTTGCTCGCATTTTCATCGAAAAAATTCCTTTCGCCTGTCCTTTTTTCGCGGGCACCTGTTCGCTAGACCGAGTGAACAGGCGAAACCGCTTAGACCTTATCGCTGCCTTCGTCCAGTAGTTGCGCCCACTTCGCCTTTCTACACTGGTCACGACATGAGAACCCACACCAACACCCAGTTCCAGTCGGTTTCAACGCTCTCCCAAACTCAGGGCACTTCCGGCCCGCGCGCGCACCATCCGGCCCTGTTGTTGACCGCCATCGCCACTTTTCTCGCTATCGTTGGACTCTCCAGCTGCGCCGGCTACACCAGCGCCGCCAAAACCGGACCCGGAACCACCAACGGCGCCGGAGTTCTTTCCGCCAGCACCACCACTCTTTCTTTCGGCGACGTCGCCGTATCCAATTCCGCCAGCCAGACTTTGACCATCACCAATACCGGCACTGGAACCGTAGACATTTCCCAAGCGACCTTGTCGGGCGCTGCTTTCTCCGTAGTCGGCGGCACTCCTTCCGGCACTCTGCAAGTCGGCCAGAGCGCCTCCATGCAAGTTCAATTCGCGCCCACCGCTTCCGGTGCGGCTTCCGGCACCATCACCATCACCAGTGACGCTTCTGATCCGACCGTCTCCGTGGCTCTCTCCGGCACCGGCGCGCAAGCCGGTCTCGCCGTTTCGCCGGCCACTTGGAATTTCGGCAATACCACCGTCGGCCAGAGCAATTCCGCGAGCGTCAAGCTCACCAACACCGGCAACACCAGCGTCACCATCAACGTCGCCACCGTGAACGGCAACGGATTCGGCATCTCCGGCCTCGCCACTCCGATGACTCTCACCGCCGGCCAGTCCATGAACTTCAACGCCCAGTTCACTCCGACGGCGAACGGCGCCGCTTCCGGCAGCGTCAGCTTTACCGACAACGCTCCGAATTCGCCGCAGACTCTCACCATGTCCGGCACCGGCGTTGCCACCAGCTCCACCCTCGGCGCCAGCCCGGCCACCGTTTCCTTCGGCAATGTTTCGGTCGGCAGCAATGGCCAGCAGACCATCACGCTGACCAACTCCGGCAACGCCAGCGCCACCATCTCCAACGTAACCACCACCGGCGCAGGCTTTAGCATCTCCGGGCTTTCCACGCCGGTCACGCTCACCGCCAACCAGTCCGTAAATTTCACCGCGCAATTCGCACCGACCACTGCGGGCGCCGCGTCCGGCTCCATCGCCATCAGCAGCAACGCCAACAACTCCACACTCGCGATTCCGCTCAGCGCTACCGGCACGCAGGGCAGCCTCACCTCCAACCCGGGTGCGGTCACCTTCGGTAACGTCAACGTTGGCTCGTCCGGCTCTTCGGCCGTCACCTTGACCAACTCCGGCTCGGCCAGCATCAGCATCTCCCAGGCCAGCGTCACCGGCACCGGTTTCACCATCTCCGGCCTGGCGACTCCGGCCACGATCGCCGCCGGTCAATCGACGTCCTTCACCGCGAAATTTGCACCTACGACCACCGGCAACACGTCGGGCAACATCTCAATCATTAGCAACGCGCCGAACTCGCCGCTCGCCATCAGCCTCACCGGTTCGGGCGTCGCCTCCCAACCGCAACTCACCGTGACTCCTGGCTCGGTGAATTTCGGTAGCACCGGCGTCAGTGCCAGCGCTTCGGCCACCGTGTCGCTTTCGAACCAAGGCAACGCTACCTTAACCGTCTCGCAGATCTCTGCCTCCGGCGCAGGCTTCAGCGTCAGCGGTGCCGGCACTCCGCTCAATATCGCCGCCGGCTCCAGCGCATCCTTCACCGCGACGTTTGCTCCGACCACTTCGGGCGCCGCAACCGGTTCCATCTCGATCGTTAGCAACGCCCCGGGCTCGCCGGCTTCCGTCGCGCTCTCCGGCACCGGCACTCAAGCGCAACTCGGCGCCAGCCCGTCGAACATTACCTTCGGCTCCGTCGCCGTCGGCAGCAACGGCTCGCAAACCGTCACCTTGACCAACAGCGGCTCCGCCACCGTCACCATCTCTCAGGCTTCCGCTACCGGCTCGGGCTTCACCATCAGCGGCATCTCCACCCCGCTCAATCTCGGCGCCGGTCAGTCCACTTCCTTCACCGCGCAATTTGCTCCGACCACCGGTGGCAACGCCTCCGGCACCATCTCCGTCATCAGCAACGCGCCGAATTCCCCGCTCAATATCGCCATGAGCGGCTCCGGCACGCAGCCGCAAATTTCCGCGACGCCCTCCAGCGCCGTCTTCGGCAACGTTTCCACCGGCACCAACAACTCGCAGACCATCACCATCTCCAACGGCGGCTCCGGCAGCTTGACCGTCTCCTCGGTCAGCGTCACCGGCGCAGGCTTCAGCTTCACCGGCATCAGCGCGCCGCTCACCATCGCCGCCGGCAAGAACGCCACCTTCAACGCCGTCTTCGCGCCGACCTCCGCCGGCGCCGCTTCCGGCTCCATCACCATCGCCAACAATTCGCCGACGCCTTCGATCAACATTCCGCTCACCGGCACCGGCATCGCTTCCACCAAAACTCTCAGCTTGAGCACCACCAACTTGAACTTCGGCAACGTCAACGTCGCCAGCAGCAATTCGCTCAGCGTCGCCGTCACCAACACCGGCAACGCCAACGTCACCATCTCGAACGTCGGCGTCTCCGGTTCGGGCTTCTCCGTCACCGGTGTCAGCAACGGCGAAACTTTGACCCCGAACCAGTCCATCACCGTCACCGTCCAATTCGCGCCAACCACCGGCGGCGCGGTCACCGGCAGCGTCGTGCTCTCCAGCGACGCCTCGAACTCGCCGTCGACGATCACCACCTCCGGCACCGGAGTCGCTTCCACTCCGCACACCGTCGCGCTCAACTGGACCGCCAGCACCGGCTCCAACATCGCGGGCTACAACGTCTATCGCGGCACCACTGTTAACGGCCCGTACTCCACCAAGGTCAACACCACGGGCCTCGTCGACGCCGTTCAGTTCACCGACAGCTCGGTGACCTCCGGCACGACTTACTACTACGTGGTCACCGCGGTCGATACCAGCAGCGATGAAAGCGCCTACTCCAACCAGGCCAGCGCGATCATCCCCTAAACGAAATCGCGCACTCGGCGCAGGCGAATCCATCGTCTGCGCCGGGCGCGCAACAAAAACAAGAGATTCGAGCAACCAAGGAGCAGAAAAAGTTCAGCGGAAACGCGGTCACTAAGCGGGAAACCAGATACGAGAAACGGAAGGATCGGCAGTGCAGCGGCAGCGAGAAAAGGCCCAAAAACTAAAGCGAAACCAGGGCTCCGCACCAGCCGTCTTAAGATTGGCTAATATCGCTGCCCCCGCGGACAGGTTACCCCACCTGTCCCCATTGTGTACCCCTGGTCAGTAGTGAAACACCCTCCAAACAATTCACACTGTGCAGGTTATGAATCACGCCCCCATCCTGGAGGGAGCCGCCGTGAACGTCGCTTTTCGTTCGCGCCGCTTTCCACTTTCAACCCTGCTGCAAACCGCGGCCACCTTTTTTCTTCTCGCCGGTTTGCTCATCACCTCCGGTTGCGTGGGCGTTGCTGGAAAACCCGGCTCGGGGAGCACCGGCGTCTCCATTGAAGTCAGTCCTTCCAACGTAAATTTCGGCTCACTCACCGTCGGCCAGAAGGCTTCCAAGACTCTCACCATCACCAACTCCGGCACCAAAGCACTTTCGATCTCCGGCATTTCCATCGCCGGCACCGGCTTCGCCATGAAGGCGCCCGCGCTGCCGCTCAATCTCGCCGCGGGACAATCTTCCAGCGTCTCGGCTACTTTCACCGCCACTGCTTCCGGCAGCGCTTCCGGAAAAATAATGATCAGCAGCAACGCGCCGGATTCTCCGATGATCGTTTCCCTGAGCGCGGCTGCGAATGCCCAATCCTCCAATCTTACGGTCGCTCCGGGTTCGATCAGCTTCGGCGATGTCAAAGTCGGCTCCGAATCCACCCAGACCGTGCAACTCAAAAATACCGGTTCGACCTCGATCAAAATTTCGTCCGTCACCGTTTCCGGCTCCGGCGTCACTGTTTCAGGACTCAGCACTCCGGCCACCCTCGCCGCTGGCGCCACCGCCAGTGTCAGCGCCGTTTTCAAGCCAGCCTCCGCGGGAAATGCTTCGGGCGCGCTCACCATCAATAGCAACGCTTCGGTCGCTTCCGACGCCATCGGCTGGTCCGGCACCGGCACTTCTTCGGCGACATCGAGTTTGTCTGCGACTCCGTCCAGCGTCGCCTTCGGCGACGTTCCCACCGGAGCCACCACCACTCAAACTATTCAGCTCGCGAATTCCGGCGGCGCTTCGATCACCGTTTCCGGCATCAGCGTCTCCGGCTCAGGCCTCAGCGTTTCTGGAGCCAGCACTCCCTTCAGCATCGCCGCCGGGAAGACCATCAATCTCACTGCTTCGCTGAAACTCAAGTCCGCCGGCTCGGCCAGCGGCGCCATCAAATTCAGCAGCAACGCCAGCGACCCGACTCTCTCCGTTTCGTGGAGCGCCACCGCTCAGGCCGCCGTGGTGACCTTGCAGCCCAATCCCGCTCAACTGAGCTTCGGTAATGTAAATGTCGGCACCACCGCGACGCTCCAGATCGCTTTTAAAAACACCGGAAATTCCGACGCCAACGTTTCCGGCATCTCCATCACCGGCACCGGTTTCGCCATCGCCGGCTCGGAATCGAGCGTGACCCTCACACCCGGCCAATATTTGACGCTCAACGTTACTTACGATCCGAAATCCGCTGCCAGCAACACGGGTTCGCTAACCATCACCAGCAACGCCACCACATCGAAACTCAACGTTCCACTCAGCGGTACCGGCGTGAAGCCATCGTCCAGCCAACATTCCGTCGCGCTCAATTGGGACGCCAGCAGCGGCGCCGTCGGCTACTACATCTACCGCAGCTCCAAACCCAATGGCCCCTACGCCCGCTTGAGTTCTTCCACCACTCCGAATACGAATTATTCCGATAGCACCGTAAGCGGCGGCCAAACCTACTACTACGTAGTCACCGCCGTGAACTCCAGCAACATCGAAAGTACCGACAGCAACGTAGCCTCCGCCACCATCCCGTCGAACTAACTCTGCCCTCAGAGCGGACGGCCGCCTGGACCAACACCAAACCACCATCATCCCTAAGCGCAGCGAGGGATCTGCTTTTCGCACGCCAGGCGCAACCAACCATCGCGAAGAAAACCGAAATGCGCGTGTGACTTTCTACCTTCGTGGCTTTACTGCGTGGATTCCCTGCGTGGAAAAATTCCTACCTCTTCTTCCTCACCGCCTTCCCCAACCGAAACTCCCGATGTGCCGTATTCAACGCCACCCGCACATCCTTTTTCTCCACCACAAATGAAATATTGCAATCCGAGCTACCCTGCGCCGTCGCCAGCACGTTCACCTTTTTCCGTCCCAGCGCCGCAAACGTCCGCCCCACCAATCCCGAAGTCGCCCGCAAATTTTCCCCGATCACCGTCACCAACGCTGCGTTCTCATCGATCCGAATATGTTCCGCCAGCTCGTCGCCCAAATCCGGCGCAAACTCCCGCCGCAATGCCTCCGCTACCGCCCCCGCCTGTCCCGCCGGCACCACCAAACAAATATCGTTCTGCGCCGAAGAATGAGAAGTCAGCAAAATCACCGCGCGAATTCCCGCTGTAGCCGCAAACGTCCGCCCCAACGCATCGTGCACCTTTGCGATCCGCGGCCCGCCCACCTTCACCATTGAAACCGCCGTGATCGCCGTAATTGCTTTCACGCCCCGGGATTTGGTGGACCCTTCCGGTGTAATCCGCGTTCCCGGCCGCGTCGGCGCAAACGCATTGCGCACCGAAACCGGGAAATGGCACTGCTCCAACGCTCGGATTGTTTTCGGATGCAGCACCTTCGCCCCGAAATGCGCGTGCTCCGAGGCTTCGCGGTAAGACATTTCCGGAATTGTTCGCGCCTCGCGCACCTCTCCCGGATCTGCCGTCAGCACCCCATCCACGTCCGTCCAGATAATCACTTCATCCGCGTCCAGCACCGCGCCGATAATCGTCGCCGAATAATCCGAACCGCCGCGGCCAAGAATCGTAAGCACTCCGTCTTCGTTCGCGCCGATAAATCCCGTCGTCACCGGAATCACGTCCGCGTCCAGCAGCGGACGCAAACGCGCCACGCACCGCTCGCGCGTCAAATCCATCAGCGGATCCGCTCCGCCGTGGCGCCCATTCGTGACGATCACGTCCGTCGCTTCCACCGCTTCCGCTGCCGTGCCTCCTGCGGCCAGCGCCGCAGCCAGCATCGGAGAACTCAAACGTTCGCCCAGGCTCCACACCGCATCGCGCGCTCGAGGAGTCAGCTGCCGCAGCAGCACCGTACCTTCACACAGCCGTTGGCAATCGTCGAAAAGCTGTTTCAGTTTCAGCATCAACAGCTCGCGCCCCGCGCCTTTTTTAGTCAGCGCTTCGGCCGCCGCGAAATGTTGCGCGCGCAATTCCTTCAGGATGGTTTGTACCGCGCTGCTATCGCCCGCCTCGGCTCGCGCTGCCGCCGTCACCAGGGTGTTCGTCACGCCTGCCATGGCCGAAATCACGACCACGACGCGCTTGGTCTGTGCCGCCCGCCGGATGATTTTCACCACGTTGCGCATGCACGCCGCATCCGCCACCGACGTGCCGCCGAATTTCATCACCTGTAATGGCTTTCGCCCCATTCCTGCCTTGGTCAAATCTGCTTTGGCCGTGCGCGCCTGCATCGTTCGCCCATCCGGACGCAGAGTCGGCGCCCTTTCACCGCGCACCGCCACCCCCACCGCGTTGGATTCTCTCGGCGTCATGCGCGTCGCGCTCCTGCCGCGCTCAGACTCCGTGCCGTCGGCTTTTCCACTCGCCAGGGCGCCGGTTTCTTCCGCCGGCGCACGCATTCCCGGATCAAATCCGGCTCATCCCACGGCACATCGTGATAAGCGGACCGCAAATACGGGCTCGCCGGATCCCGCAGCCATTCCTGTGGGAACAACGCGATCGTTTCCTTTTCGGTGATCGAGGACGTGTCGTCCGCCGCCTCTTCCGTCACTGCCGCAAAAAGCGCTGCTGGAATATTTCGTCCCGGCCCCAGCGCCAGGTGCCCTACTTGCGTCGATCGCGGATTGATTTCGATCAGATACGCGTTCCGCGTCCCGCTCTCCAGCATGAAATCGAATCCCACCAATCCCGAAAGCTTCAACCGCCGCATCATCGTCCGCGCCGCGTGCTCCATTTCCGCGTTGTCGATTCGCCGCACCACTGTCGCGTGACCGGTCGCTTTCAGCTTGTTCACCACTTCAAAATGAAGGCTGGCCAATACTTCGCCCTTCCAGCAAGCCACCGCGCTGGTCGCTTCCGTCCCGGCAATAAATTTCTGTGCGCTCATCTGAAATGGTTTGCGCCTCAGCGCAGGCCCCAGCAGCGTCGCGTTCTGATTCACTACCGTCCGCTTCAATGCCCGCAACAAAAGCGGCGGAGCCTGCAGCCGCAAAAACTCCCGCTCCGCATCTTCCGGTGTCTGCGCGATGCTCACTCCCTCACCGCCCGATGTTCCGTTCGCCTTGATCGCCACCGGCAGTCCCACTCGTCGAATAAATTCCCGCAATTCCTCGATGCTGCTCAGCCCCGCCGTTTCTGGAATTCGCAATCCCTCTTCTCGCGCCGCATCCAGAAACGCCGTTCGCGAAAATACGACGGGAAAACTTTCCGGACCTCCCAGCGATCTCTCCAGTACTTCACAAATAAAAGACTGCGGTCCTTCCTTTCGCAGCTCAGTCGCGTAAAGCCGATGCAAATGCTGCACCGTAATGTCGTCGCCCGGAATTACCAGGTCCGGCTTCGTCGCCGCAATCGCCGCCGCAAACGAACTCGCCGGCGAAAAAACGCTGTAATGATTCCGCTCCCGCACCGCGCTGGTCTCGAACATCGGATGGCTCGGCGGGCACACCGCCTCCACCTGAAATCCACACTTCGCCAGCGCCACCGCCAACCGCGCAGTCGGATACCATTTAAACGTCGTCGCTACCAGCGCCGTCGCCTTCAACTCCAATTCCTCCCGCCCAAACCACTGCGTCCCACCAATCTACGCCCAGCCCCCGCCATCACCCACAGTACCGTCGTTCCCAAAGTACCCCGCCAGTACTCAGTACCAGTGTGCCTAAGAGCTTTACTTTGCAGTTCGATGTCCACCGCGCACCTGCCACGAGAAGGACTAAATGTATAGAATTCAGTGGCTTACCAAGGGGGCTGTTTCGTCCATCCCTTCTCGTCTAATCCCAAGGGAAGCGGACCATCACGCCACGGAATCTTGCTTCCCAAGCACTCGGCAACGCGCCCGGATTTTCAGGCCGTTTCCCCGACTCCAAAATACCGCTTCAACCTCAAAAATGGCTTCTCCAGCACATTCCAGGAAACCATCGCCAGCGCATAACTCGTCAACAAAATAAACGGTGCGGGCACCCACGCTCGCCGGTCCAGCCCGAGCATCTGTACCGCGCCGAACGGAATTTTGTGCAGCAGATACAAACCGTAGCTGATGATCCCCGAATAGCGCACAAACCGGTTCGACATCACCGCCTGCAGCCATCGTTGCGGCGAATACATCGCCACAAAAATAAATCCCGCCGATGCCAGCGCCGTAAACGTGAAAACAACCCACCGCGCATGCAGCGCTTCGACTCCCACCGCCAGGGCTCCGCCAGCCACCAGGAAAATCCACGCGGGCGTAAGCCATCTCGCCGGCACAAATCCCTCCCGCCGCACCAGCAAAGCCAAAATCGCCCCAGCCATTAACGCATCCTGGCGGCAAAATACATTCGTATACAAATCGACGTGGCGCACCGCCAGAAAATATCGCAGCCCTGGCGATGCGCACATCTCCACAATCGCCAATATCCACAAGGTTTTCGCCGTGCACAATCGCACCACCGGCGCCCACACCAGATAAAACTGTTCTTCAATCGCCAGCGACCAGGTCACCGCCAGCGGTCCCGCCGCGTAAATCGAAGACGGCAGCAGGAAATTTTGCAGAAACAACGGAAATGCCCACCATGGTGACGACGTCTCCAGCACTTTGACGTATTCCGCCCGGCTCAGAAACCGCATTCCCACAAACATAAAAAGCAGCAGCGCGTAATACAGCGGCCAGATCCGCAAAATCCTCCGCGCGTAGAAATTCTCGAAATATTTTGCCTTGCCCTTCGCATCCAGCAAAATCCCGGTGATTAAAAGTCCCGAGAGCGCAAAAAACAAATCTACGCCCATCCATCCATCTTTCGTCCACCACCCCGAACCCAACACCGGATACTTCAAGCTGATGTTGTGCGCCATCACGATCAGGATCGCCACTCCGCGCACCGCATCCAGTTGCGGTACTCGCCGCGTGCTTCCCGAAATGGCCTGATCCGCCGTCATCGCCTGCTCACCAGCACCGTGCCTAAGTACTCTTTTCCACGAGCCGACGAGTCCCGCCCCGCTGGCCCACCCGTACCATTGCGACCCGTAAGTCCCCAATTTATTGTCATCCTATCATCTGCGGGATAGGCGCATGTGTACCACGGAGCCCCTCAAAAGGGATAACCAAGAGGGCATTTTGGCTAAGTTCCGAGCCCAAACGATGAGCAAACAGTTATCCTAGAGGGGAAGTCATTTCGCTCCCCCAGCCTCAGAATCACAGTAATAGTACTGAAAATAATGGGCTTAGCTCTCGCAAAATAGGCTCTTCGATTGCATTTCTTCCGCTAAGGCGAAACTCGCCCTGCGGAATGTACGCGCCAGGCGCCACCGCTCGACCGGTATCCAAGGAGCAGTCATACCAGCCATGATCGAAGTCGCCATTGTCGGAGCCGGCCCTTACGGCCTTTCCACCGCCGCCCATCTGCGCAACCACGGGATCCCCTTCCGCGTCTTCGGCCGTGCCATGGATAGCTGGAAGGATCACATGCCCGCGGGCATGATGCTCAAGTCTGACGGCTTCGCCTCTAACATCTACGACCCTGAAAAGCGCTTCACCCTCAAGCAGTTTTGCGCCGACCGCAACATCCCGTACGCCGACATGGGCCTGCCCGTCACCCTGGACACTTTCAGCAAATACGGCGTCGCCTTCCGCGACCGCATGGTTCCCGAACTCGAAGACAAAATGGTCACCAGCATCGAACGCCGCGGCGATCATTTCGCCCTCACTCTCGATGACGGCGAACAATTCGAAGCTCGCAAAGTCGTCCTGGCCGTCGGCATCACTCACTTCGCGCACATTCCGGAAACTCTCCGCCATCTTCCCGCGGAGCTGCTCTCCCACAGCTACAGCCAAGCAGATCCTTCGAAATTCACGAATCGCAGCGTCGTCGTGGTCGGCACCGGCTCTTCCGCTATCGATATGGCCGGTCTTTTGCGCGATAACGACGCCGACGTTCAACTCGTCGCCCGCGGCACCGCTCTGCGTTTTCACACCGGCCCGGGCGCCAATAAGAAACCGCGCTCGCTCTGGAAGCGCCTCCGCCATCCCGATTCCGGCCTCGGTCCCGGCTTGCGCACCCGTTTTTATTCCGACCTGCCCGGCTTGTTTCACTACGTGCCCGAAAGCCTTCGCCTAAAGGTCGTGCACCGGACTCTCGGCCCGTCCGCCGGCTGGTTCATGCGCGATAAAGTCATGGGCCGCGTTCCGCTGGTCCTCGGCCATCGCATCGAAGGCGCCGAAGTCCAGAACGGAAAAGTTCTGCTGAAGTTGCGCAGCCTCGATGGCGCGCCGCGCGAAGTCACCACCGGCTTTGTCATCGCCGCCACCGGCTACAAACCGCGAATCGAACGCTTGAATTTTCTCGCGGCCGACATTCAGTCCAAAATTAAAAACATCAACAACACGCCCATTCTCAATTCTAATTTCGAGTCCAGCGTGCCGGGCCTTTATTTCATCGGCCTCTCCGCCGCCAACAGCTTCGGCCCAGTGATGCGTTTTGCTTTCGGCGCCGGATTCGCCGCCGAAACCATCACCAGCGCCATGCTCAAATCTTTCAAGCGCAACCCGGCCGCCGTCCCGGTTCGCAACGTCGCGCGCGCCGCCGACTAATGTCTCGCATCCAATCCACATCTCTCCCAGGGCGGATGCCCCGATGAAGACGATGAAGCGCGAAACGCTAGCCATCCACGCAGGCTATGACGGCGATCCCACTACCAAAGCCGTCGCCGTCCCTATCTACCAAACGATCGCTTTCGAATTCGACAGCGCCGCCCACGGCGCCGCGCTCTTCAATCTCGACGTTGAAGGCAACATCTACACTCGCATCGGCAACCCCACCAACGCCGTTCTCGAAAAGCGCGTAGCCGCCCTCGAAGGCGGCGTCGAAGGTCTCAGCGTCAGCTCCGGCATGGCCGCGATTCACTATTCGCTGGTCAACATCGCCGAGGCCGGCAACAACATCGTCTCCCTCCCGCAACTTTACGGCGCCACCTACACGCTGCTCGCGCACATTTTGCCCCGTCAGGGCATCGCCGGCCGCTTCTCCGCCACCGATCATCCCGACGACGTCGAAAAACTCATCGACGAAAATACCCGCGCCGTCTTCTGCGAAAGCGTCGGCAATCCCGCCGGCAATGTCGCCGATATCGAAGGCCTCGCCAAAGTCGCCCACAAGCATGGCGTCCCGCTCATCGTCGATAACACCGTCGCCACTCCAATTCTTTTTCGCCCCATCGAATACGGCGCCGACGTCGTCGTCCACTCCATGACCAAATTCATGGGCGGCCACGGCACTACCCTCGGTGGCATGATCGTCGACGCTGGAAATTTTCGCTGGAACGATTACCCCGACCGCTACTACATGCTCACCAAGCCCGAGCCGGCCTATCACGACGTCGTCTACACCGAGCAGTACGGCCCCGCCGCTTTCGTCGCGCATTGCCGCACCGTTTGCCAACGCAACACCGGCTCGACTCTCGCGCCGCTCAATGGCTTTTTGCTTTTGCAGGGAATTGAAACCATGGCCCTGCGCGTCGAACGCCACGTTTACAACGCCCGCAAGGTCGCCGAGTTTTTGCGCGCCCACAAACAAGTCGCCTGGGTCAATTACGCCGGCTTCTCCGATAGCCCGCTCTATGCCATGGCCCAAAAATATATGGGCGACGCGCGCCCTTCACTCCTCACCTTCGGCGTCAAGGGCGGCTTCGAGCCCGGCGTCAAATGTTTCGACGCCATGAAACTTTTCAAGCGCATGGTCAATATGGGCGACGCCAAATCGCTCTCTTGCCATCCGGCGTCCACCACCCACCGTCAGTTGACGCCCGAAGAACAATTGAAAGCCGGTGTCACTCCCGAAATGATTCGCCTGAGCGTCGGCATCGAGCACATCGACGACATCCTCGCCGATCTCGACCAAGCCCTCGCCGCATCCGTCGCTTAGGAGCAGTCGCTTTAGCGCGATCTCAGCAGTTGCCGTTTAGGGGGTCGGAGCTTTACCTCCGACATAATCAGCCGCAAATCAGCGGGCTTTAGCCCCTGAGGAAAGTTTTGTGATTCTTGGATTCGCCGCTGAGGTTGAACGCGACGAAGGAGGTTTCAGCAATGCCAATCGCGATTGAGGGCGGCCGCGTTCCAGCCCTTCTCAAACTCGCGAAGGGCCTCGCCTCTTCTCACTCCCCCGGCCCCGATTCGCAGTCTCCGCTGCGCATCGCCCTCGTCAACAACATGCCGGATGCCGCACTCGAAGACACCGAGCTTCAATTCTTCGAACTGCTCAGCAAAGCTGCCGGCGACCTTCCCGTCACTCTCCAGCTTTTCTCGCTGCCCGATCTTCCTCGCGCCGACTCCGGCCGCGCCCATCTAGAAAAATTTTATTTTCAACTCGATGATCTTCTAGGCCAACGCTTCGATGGCGCCATCATCACCGGCACCGAACCGCGCCGCCCCGATCTGCGCGAAGAACCCTACTGGCCCGCGCTTCTCGATCTCATCCGCTGGGCCGAAGAAAATACTTCCTCCACGGTTCTGTCCTGCCTGGCCGCCCATGCCGGCGTCCTAGCCTCGGACGGCATCCCGCGCTCCCCGCTCAGCGACAAACAATTCGGCGTCTTCGAACATCAAGTCCTCTCGCAGCATCCGCTCACCGCCGGTCTCGGCGCCATCATGCGCGTCCCACACTCCCGCTGGAACGAAGTCAAAGCCGACGCACTCGAATCTCACGGCTACGAAATTCTCACCCGCTCGCCCAACGCCGGCGTCGACCTCTTCGTCAAACAGCGCCGCCAAAGCCTCTTCGTCCATTTCCAAGGCCATCCCGAATACAGCGCCCGCACGCTACTAAAAGAATTCCGCCGCGACATCCGCCGCTACCTCCGCCAGGAACGCGACACATTTCCGACCCAACCCCACGGCTACTTCGACCACGAAGCCACCCAGCTCCTCGCGTCATTCCGCGAAAACGCCGAATCCAACCGTGGCGACGAAGTCTTTTCCGCCTTCCCCGAATCCAAAGTCGCCGCCACCATCGAGAACACCTGGCAATCCAGCTCCGCCCAGACCTATCGCAACTGGCTGCGCCTACTGAGCGACAAAAAATCCACCGCGCAAAATTCCACCCTAACTTCCACTACCCGCACCTAACTATTTTCCCCGCACTGCCGACGCAAGAATTGACGGTGACGCAAACGTGTACGCAGTCGCGGCCGCCGCCTTTAGCCGTCATCCAGAGGAGCGAAGCGACGAAGGATCTCCTTCTTGCCCAGTCCTCAACCGCGGAGAACTTTTGGAGTGCGGTGGCTCTGCCGCCGCTTTTCCGAAGCCGCCCGACATGCACCCAGCGCGAAGCGCCGCGCGCAAACCAAAACTCCATCGACTGTGCTAGCCTTCCCAAGCACAATGCTCGACATCAACGTCTCCGAAATCGTCTCCTCTCTCCCCTCCCGCCTCTGCGATGTCATAAACCCCTGGGTCGCCCAAACTCCCAACCACCCAGCCCTAACCGAAACCTCCGGCACCTGGACCTACCAACAACTCGACAACGCAGTCCACGAAACCGAACGCTGGCTGAAGGAAGACCTGAACATCCGCCCCGGCGACCGCGTGATGATCGTCATCGAAAACTGCCGCGCCTTCATCGCCATCCTCTTCGCCCTCAACGCCATAGGCGCCTGGCCGGTCCTGGTAAATTCCAAACTCACCGCCCCCGAAGTCGATCAAATCCGCGACCACTGCGGCGCCCGCCGCATCCTCTATATGACCGCCGTCTCCCCTCAAGCCACTCAACACGCGAAACGTCACGGCGCAGTCATCGCCCCAGTCGGCAGCCTCGGTCCGATCGGCGTCGGCCCGCTCAACGAATCCGTCCAACCCGAACCTATCGATCCCGCCGAGCCTCCCCAAAATCACGTCGGCGCCCTGATCTACACCTCCGGAACCACCGGCCTGCCCAAAGGCGTAGTCCTCACCAATCAAAACATGCTCTTCATGGCCGGAATCTCCGCCAAGATCCGCTCGCTCTCTCCGCGCGATCGCCTCTACGGAATCTTGCCCATGTCTCACGCCGTCGGTCTTTCTGTCGTCACTCTTGGCACTTTGATCAGCGGCGCCACGCTCTACATCACCCCGCGCTTCGATCCCGTTTCCACTCACGCCACGCTCGAAAAAGAACGCCTCACCGTGGTCCTCGGCGTTCCGGCCATGTTTCATCAGTTGCTCGAGTACGCAAAATTCAAAAACCTCGCCGGGTTCACCACCCCCGACCTGCGCATCATTTCTTCTTCCGGTGCGCCACTTGATCCCTCCGTAAAAATCGCCGTCGAGAAATTCTTCGGCATGCCGCTCTACAACGGCTACGGCGTCACCGAAACTTCGCCCAATATCGCCCAAGCCCATCCCGATGAGCCGCGCACCGACACGTCCGTTGGCCGCGTTTTTCCCGGCATCGAAGTCAAATTCGTCGATAGCCAAAAACTTCCGGTCGCTGAGGGAGAAGTCGGTGAACTTTGGGTTCGCGGGCCAAATGTAATGAAGGGCTACTACCGCGCTCCGGAAGAAACCGCCGCAGCCATCGATAGCGAAGGCTGGTTCAACACCCGCGACCTCGCCCAACTCCGCAACGGCCACCTTTTCATCATCGGACGCACCAAAGAACTCATCGTCCGCTTCGGCTTCAACGTCTATCCCGCCGAAGTCGAATCCATCTTCAACGCCCACCCCGCCATCCTGCGCTCCGCCGTAATCGGCCGCTCCGTGGAAGGCGACGAAGAAGTCATCGCCTTCCTCCAACTCCGCCCCGGCTCCAACCTCACCCCAGCCGAAGCCGCCGACCACGCCGCCAAAAACCTCGCCCCCTACAAACGCCCCAGCCAAATCCTGGTAGTCCCCGAACTCCCAGTGAATCTCAACGGCAAAGTCATAAAAGCCGAACTACCAAAACTAATCCCCGCCAAAGCGTAATCGCGCAGCCAGACGCGAGCATTGGTGGAGGAGGGCATGAGATTTTGTCGATGCACTTCGAGCAGGGCCGCTCGATTGATGGTGACGGAGGTTCCGACAAACCACGGCCGCGCCTTTGGCCGTCATCCAGAGGAGCGTCTTTCGCGACGAAGGATCTCCTTCTTGCCCAGCCCTCCACCGCCGAGAACTTTTGGAGTGCGGTGGCTCTGCCACCGCTTTTCCCAAGCCGCCCGCGCCACAAACGCATCCAGCGCGAAGCGCCTCCAAAAACCGTCCCCCCAACTCCGCACCAGCCCCGCAGGGGCGGCATAGGTTAGCCCGGACCGTAAGGTCCGGGAACGAAAAACCGCCTCTCGTCGCCGTTGCCTTTCGCGCGGGTCTTTCGCGCGAGCATTCCTCAAGTCCAAGCGCAATTACCCGCGCGCTGCGTCACCGCTACCAAACATTTTGACCCGCCTCTCTGCGATGCAACGTTGCTCCGTTTCCTCCCAATTGCCCGGTCGCACTAAGGTTCCACTTTCAGCGGTCGAATCGGTGCCGACCTATCCCAGCCCATCTTTTGTATTTCGTTTTCCAACGCGGCCTCGCGTTCGGTAGCTGGAGGATGCGATCTAAAATATTCCTGCAGCGCGGCCAACGGCATTCCTGCTACTTCGTCAATCGGTGAAGCTCCCGGGCCCGCCGCGTTCTGCGCTTCCATTTTTTTGAAATGCTCCATCATCTGGAGTATTCCCGCCGGGGAATAACCTGCTTGCACGGCAAATTCCAGTCCGACCCGGTCGGCTTCCAATTCTTGTTCCTTGGTGTAGCCTGCTTGAAAAATCTGTATCGCGGGCCGTCCGAGAGCATAGACATCATCGAGCCCAAGTTTCTGGCTCGCTAGTTCGTACTGCAGCCGCTCGACGGCGTGGCGATCGTCGACATGTGCGATTTCGTGACCCAAGACCGCCGCCAGTGCGTCCTCCGACTGCATCAGATTGATCAATCCGCCACCGACGATAATGTATCCACCCGGCAGCGCGCACGCGTTCACCCAGTTCTTCTGGTTCGACAGATAAAATCGATAGCGAATCCCGCGTCGATGGACTTGTGCGGCCACCACGCTCCCCACGCTATTCAGGTACGCGGTGAGCCTCGCATCATCCGGGCTCAATTCGCTGAACTGTTTCAAGCCGTTTTCTTGAGCGATTTTCTCGCCGGCCGCGTTCTCTTCTTCGTCGCTCACGCGCGTGAGCGCCAGCGGTATCCGCTCCGATTCTCGCTCGGTATCAGCCACCAAATAGAGCAGAGGGCGGGGGCTGATCAGCGCACTAGCGTGGCTGCGCTGCAGCACAAAAAGTGCAATGGCTCCGGCGATAAAAATCGCCGCCAAAATTACACGCCGGATCACAGCACCCTCCGCAACAATTCTTTATGCCGCGCATACAGAAAACTCACCGCCAGCAGCGCGGCTCCCAAGCCCAGGAATGAAACGATTCGCCCCAACGCATCAAGGTTCCACACATCCACGGCGACGATGCGCCCGACGCAGAGCAAGAACAGCAGTAGGCTAAACCAGCGGTAGGCCCGCTCGTCCATTTTCAGCACCGCCAGAAAAATGATCAGCCCCTCCACGCCCCAGGCAGCGGTCAAGAATCCTCGCCGTACTTCCAGGCTCACCAATACCGTTAGCAAAATGGTCGGAACGAAGAAGAATAGGTGTTGCTCGTGGGTTCCGATCCAGAGCCACGCCGCACGCAGCGTCTTCCACACGCCGTCCCGGGCAGGTGCAGTCTCGGAACTCGCACCTTCATCCACTCTCGCCCGTTTTCTCTGCCACTTCGCCGCCGCGAAGAGCGAATAGAGCAGCAGCGCGGAGGCCACCACCGTGGCTGTTCTCACATTTGTGAAATGCCATGGACTGAGTTGGTAGAAGTTATCGAACGCGCAGCGCACTCCGCACAGGAGCGTCATGGCATAGCACTGATGCCGGAATGTCGCGTCGCGGACGAACGCAGACAGTGCGTATAGCCCCACGGCCATCGCCGCCCAACTCACCGCGACCCATTCACCCGGCAACTCAAACCGCAACAGCACCGCCAGTGAAATGGTTCCGAACCAGAGCAACATCCCGCGCATCGCGGGTGAATCCTGGGTGCGAAACGCGGCGTAGTAATAAATCACCGCCAGCAATGTCACGGTGATCACCGGGACCGCCAGCGGTCCCACGTGCGCTACCGAATTTAGGTCAGCAATGAAAATGCGTATAAAGCTGGCCAGCAGCACCAAGCGCGCTTGCACCAGCAGCGGTTTTTCGTGCAGTGCCTCCGCCGTCTCCAGCAGAGCCAATCCAAGAAGTCCCCAGGCCAATCCCACGGCTGCGGTTGTCGCTTCGTTCCACAACAGCAGCGTCAGCAGCAGTGTCGCCGCGCTGGTGTACGCGGTCGCGATCCCTCCGCATTTTGCAAAGAGCCTGGCGAGCGGCTCGCTGGGCGCTGCTGAGGGGGCTTCCGTCCCCGCCCCAGGCAAATATCGCCGCGAGGCCACATAGAAAACTGCGCAACATAGACCCACCGTAATCAGCCGCACGCTTACGTTCTGCCAGGTTCTCTCGCTCGCCATGTTTACAAACAGCAGTCGCACAAACGCCAAAAACGCCGCGCCGTGTCCGCAGTATCGCAACACCGGATCGTCAAGCTTCCGCGCCGCTTCCGCCAATACGACGCCCGTCGCCACCCAGGCCACCGCCGTCCAGGAAAACGGCAGCGCCACCCAGGCCGCAGCCATCAGAAAAACAGTGCCGACCACCGAGGAGAGGAGTGTCGCCCACTCGTCGAACGGCGATAAATCTTGCCCTAGCCTCTCCTTCAATCGTCCGTTCACGAAATATGCCGCCGCCAGCATTAGCAGCAGCCAGCCGAGTTTCGCATCTGGTGGATGCGGCACATCGAAACGCGGCCCCAAATCGTGAGCCACCACATAGAGAGCCAGCACCGCGGCGCCAATCCAGCCCAACCGTCGCAGATGTTTTTCCGCCAGACGCCATCCGGAGACCAGCAGCGCCTCCACCTCAACGATCCACAAGATTTCCAATCTGCCGCCCGAGTAGCGATAGGGAACCGCGCCAACGATTAGCGCGGCACCCATCGTGCTAGCCAGCACAAATCCCCAATGCCGCCCGGCACGGCGCGACCATGCCGCCACTCCGAAATACACCGCCCCCGCCACCAAGAGAAACCAGAAGCGCCACTCCGGATGAAACGATTGATAGTGCAGTAGAATTAAGTATCCAGCCGCATTCAACAGGAACGACGCCGTCAACAGCCACTCCTGGCGCTGTTCCTTTGCTTCACGCAGGAAATAAGACACCAGATAGATCGCCCAATACGCTGACAGCAGCGCCACGCTCCCGGCGAATTCGGGAAACGGCTTGCGCCCGCCCATTCGCTCGTATACCTGGTTGAGCCACATCCAGTGCACCGCATAAGTGGCAATGATTGCCAGCGGTTCCACCATGTACCAGTTGCGTTGCCGTAATATCACCACCAGCGAGGCAGCCAAGAGAGCCGACGCCACCAGACCGCCGATCGGAATTTCGCTGGCCGCTACGGTCGCGAACGCCAATAGGAAGGCGAATCCGGTGGTGACCTCCGAGTGGTATCGCAGCGAGTGCGCCACCATCGCCACCGCCACCACGAACAGGAGCGTGAATCCTAGGCCCGGACTCGTCACCAGCCGCACGACCGCGATATTGTGCAGCGCGTAGGTCGTGAAATACGCCAGTGCCCAGCCGCCTCCCAGCACCGCTCGCGCCGCGATGCGATAGCGCTCCTTCCGCTCGCCAATCACCCCGATCCCCAGCAGCACCGCGCTCAGCGCGTAGCCCAGCGCGATTTTCCCGGCGGGTCCCAAATAGTGCATGGAGTAATTCAGCAGCAGCGCCACCCCAATCACGAACGCCGCCGTGCCGATTTTGTTCAGCCAGTTCTCGCCCAGGCGCTCCTCTAGGTCCGCCAAATTCCGTGGATCTTTTTTCTTCGCCTCGGAATGTATGTGGCTTGCGAAGTTGGGTTCGCGGGCCGCTGGCGGGACGCCGAGGTCACTCGGAACTTCTGTGCGCATTCTTGCGAAGGAGGAATCGGGAAGCCTGGTTTCCGCTGGAGAACGCGAAAAGAAAGTCGCAGTTAGAGGAGGAGCTGCGAGGGAAGCTTCAGATCGTGCAGGTGAGACAGGCTGGAGTAGCGGCACAACACTTTCTTTCGCTTCCGCCGGTTCGGGAGCTGCTGCGGCCGGACTTTCCGTAACGACTGTTGAGCGCTCCGTTGCCTCGGTCAGCTTCTCAAGGGATTTCTCCACGCCTGAAACGCGCAGTGAAATCCCGCGCAAGAGCTCGCGCAGAGCCAGATTTTCTCTGGCCACCGTATCGGTTTTTTCGGCGAGGTGCTGCGAACGGGTGTACAGGATAAACACCACCGCGCCTACGACTAGCCAGGCTAGGACCTCCACGCCCGCTCTCCTCCGATTACTCCCAAGTGAAGTGACGCCATTCTAGCAGACCGATCACTCGCCGCCAGTGCCTGATACGTCGCCTAAACGCAAACTGCTCTCACAATCGTCCAACGTGTGTACTTTCCCACCATTCAACCAACGTGTTATCATGCATCGCTTTTTCACAAAAACACGCCGCCGCAGCGGCCAGGAGGGCGCCCCCATGTACCACGCAATTCCCCGTGCCCTCCAATCCCAGTTGATACACCACCCCAAATTTCTAATAACGCAATCCGCGATTAGAAATCACCGCAAAGCACTCAAAACAAAGGACCGACATGCGTTCTAATCGGCCGGTAAACGGTAACTTTTTCACCCTATTTTTCCCAGTTGATACTGCTCCGATTTCTAATCGACAATTTTGGGACAAACTCGCGCGATTAGAAACACACTCCATCTCCAACAAAACAAACACCCGCCATGATTTCTAATCGACAATTTTTAAGGTCCCCCAGCGCTCCAGTTGATACTCGGCCTGCCCCAGCACATCTCCCCGCCGCCGGTTACCAATGCCGCCGCCGCGATGCTAAAATCAGCCCGGCAACCACCAACCGCCCATCCCAGGAGAAGTGTTTTGGCTAAGCCGCCGCTCGCATCCGAACGCAAAATCGTCTTCAGCGACGAAGTCCTGCAAGACCCCTACCCGACCTACGCCCGCATGCTCGAAGAGGGCCCCCTCCATTTCGTCGACATGGGCGGCCAGTGGGCCGTCTGGGCCGTTTTCGGTCACGCCGAATGTTCTTCCGTCGCCAAAGACCCCCGCCTCTCCGCCAAGCGCGCCCAGCAGATGATCATCACCCTTCCTCCCAGCAGCCAGGGCGAATTCACTGAGCTCGCCCGCATGCTCGGCCTCTGGCTGATTTTTATGGACCCGCCGGAACACACCCGTCTGCGCAAACTTCTGAACAAAGGATTTTCTCCCGCCGCCGTCGACGGCCTGCGCCCGCAGGTCGAAGCCATCGTCGATCGCATGCTCGAGCCTTTAAAGCATGGCTCCGAAGTCGAACTGATGAATCAGTTCGCCAATCCCATGCCGGTCCGCATCATTTCTGAAATGCTCGGTATCCCGCAGTCGCTGCACGATACCTTTGTGAATTGGTCTCGCGCCATCGCGCTGTTTCGCGGGAATCCCAATCGCACCGTCGAGCAGGCGCGCGCCGCGCAGGAAGCGCTGCACGGCCTCACCGATTATTTCCGCGCCACGGTTGCCGAACGCAGAAAAAACAAAGGAACCGATCTGATCAGCCTGCTGATCGATATCGAGGAAGAAGGAGAAGTTCTAACCGAGGAAGAACTCTACGCCCAGTGCATCGCCATGCTGTTTGCTGGGCATGAAACCACGCGCAACTTGATTGGCAGCGGCATGTACACCCTGTTGCAGCATCCCGAAGAAACCGCCGAGCTGCGCGAAAAGCCGGAAATGATTCGCCAGGCTGTGGAAGAAATTTTGCGTTGGGAAAGCCCGGTGCAATTTACCGCCCGAGTTCTAAAAGAAGATATCGAGATTTGCGGCCAGCGAATTCCGAAGCGCTGGTCGGTCCTCTGCATGTTGGGCGCGGCCAATCGCGATCCCAGACAATTCAAGGATCCGAATCAGCTGAATCTGAAACGTCTCAACAATCAGCACCTGGCCTTCAGCGCCGGCCCGCATTTTTGCATCGGCAGCCAACTAGCGCGCCTCGAAGGCCAAGTCGCCATCCTGAAACTCGTCCAGCGCTACCCGGAAATGAAACTGGTTGGCCCCAAACCTGAATGGGCGCCCACCTTCGGCTTCCGTGGCCTGAAAAGCTTGCAAGTAAAACTCTGACCGATAATTCCTTGAGACCCCATTCATGAACGGCGCAGAAAGCCTGATTCGCACGTTGCTCGCGGGCGGAGTGAACGCGTGCTTCACCAATCCGGGCACGTCGGAGATGCACCTCGTCGCCGCGCTCGACCGCGCGCCGGAGATGCGCTGCGTCCTCGGCCTCTTCGAAGGCGTCACAACCGGCGCCGCCGATGGATACGCGCGGATAGCAGGACGCCCAGCGTGCACCTTGCTGCACCTAGGTCCGGGGTTCGCGAATGGTATGGCCAATCTGCACAACGCCAGCAAAGCGCGCGTGCCGATGGTCAACCTGATCGGGCAACATCCCGCCGCGCACCTCAAATACGACGCGGCACTCACTTCGGATGTAGAGGGGATCGCCCGGCCGTATTCAGCGTGGCTACGCACCTCGCGCACGACCGCCGAACTTGGCCGCGACACAGCTGAGGCTATTGTCGCCGCGCGCAACGAACCGGGCCGCATCGCCACGTTGATCGTTCCCACAGATGTTGCGTGGAGCGAAGGCGGCCTGGTCGCGCCGAAACCATCAGTACCGCAACCGCCGATGCCTCCTACCGCGAACGTCGAGCGCGCGGCGGCACTGTTGCGCAACGGCGCGCGCACCGCAGTGATGATTACCGGAAGCGGTCTACACGGCCCAGGATTGCAGGCCGCCGGACGCATCGCCGCTGCAACCGGCGCGAAACTGCTCGCGCCGTATCCCTTCGCGCGTATGGAGCGCGGCGCGGGACGCGTTTCCGTGCAACGTTTGCCGTACGTGCCTGAAATGGCGGTGGAAACGCTGAAGGAATTTCGGCAGTTGATTTTGGTGGGCGCGCCGGTGCCGGTTTCGTACTTCGCCTATCCGGGAAAGAGCAGCGAGTTGGCGCCGCGCGATTGCGTGGTGCATGCGCTAGCGACTCCGGAAGAGGATTCCGCAGGAGCGCTCGAAGCGCTCGCCACTGCGTTGGGATTGAATGACAAGTCGCCAGTGCTGACGCAGGAAGCGGAACGGCCGGCGGTGCCGGTCGGTGAGATCACGTTAGCCGGACTCGCAACCGCGGTGGCAGCAACTCTGCCGGAAAACGCAATCGTGGTGGATGAAGCAATGACGTCCGGGCGAGGGATGATGGCGGCGTCGCGCGGAGCGGCGCCGCACGACTGGCTGGCGAATAGCGGAGGATCAATCGGGATCGCATTACCACTAGCGGTGGGAGCGGCGGTGGCGGCGCCGGAACGGCGAGTGTTGTGCCTCACCGCCGACGGCAGCAGCATGTACACGCTGCAAGCGCTGTGGACCATGGCGCGCGAAGGCCTGAATGTGACTTCGGTGGTCTTCGCCAACCGCGCCTACGGCGTGCTGCAGTGGGAATATTCGGGGTTGGGAGTCGGCGCGCCGGGGCCGCGTGCCGCGGACCTATTTTCGATTGGGCGGCCGGACATCGACTGGGTGTCGATGTCAAAAAGCCTGGGCGTGCCGGCTGCACCCGCGACGTCACTCGAAACGTTCGTAGATTTGCTGCGAAGAAGTTATGCGACGGCCGGTCCGGCGCTGATCGAAATTTCGTTGTAGCCCAAACCTTCAGTGGGAAACTTCATCGAGGTGCCGCGAAATCACGGCGCCCAGTTCTTCGGGATATTTCGCAATCATTCCAAGATGATCGCCGGAAACGGTTTCGCATTTGAACGTTTTGACCAACGGTGACCAAACGGCGATCGCGTTCGCAGGAAAGTCGGTGAGCACAGCGGCGCGGACGAACTTCACTTCACCAGGATAGTAGCGCGGGCGGTAATTACGGATCGCTTCGCGAGCCATTTCCGCCGCGTGCCGCATCGCCGGCGTCATCGCCGCGGCGGCATCGGCGGCCTGCGACGTTTTCGCCGCGCTGCGACCCGCGGACATCTGCGCGCGCAGTTGTTCCGGCGTCGACTGATCTTCATCCGCCGACATGCCGATGGCGGAAAACACTTTGCGCAATGCCAGCTGGCTAAACAGCAGAAAAAGCTGCCAGGAAGACAGCAAGCTGCGATGCGGATACGCGTCGAGCACAGTCAGCAGCGCCACGCGCTCGCCCGCGGCAGTGAGCCGCTGCGCAATCTCCATGCACACCAGCCCTCCAAGCGAGTAGCCGACGAACAGATACGGACCATGCGGTTGCACGGCGCGAATCGCGTCGAGGTGATACTGAGCCATCTCCTCGATGGTGGCGAAAGGTTCGTCGACTCCGTCAATGCCCCGAGCCTGCATCCCGTAGACGTTGCGGTCGCAGCGAATGTGGGTCAGCAAACGGTAGAAGTCGATGACGCTGCCGCCTAATCCATGGGCGATGAACAGTGGCGGCTCGACCGACCCTTTGCGCAGCAGGACCAAGGGAGGCAGCCGCGGCGTGCTGGGCCGCTCCAACTCTGCGGCAAGCGCCGCCACCGTCGGCGTGTTGTAGATCATGACCGGCGGCAGTTTGCGGCCGCAGAGCTTCTCGACTTCCAGAAACAGAGTGCAGGCCGAAAGCGAATCGCCACCGAGATCGAAAAAATTATCGTCCGGCCCGACCGGGGATTGCTGCAGCACACGCTCCCAGATGGGAATCAGAGCTTCGGTCATCGCCGAGGTTGGCTGGATGGTCATACGAAATGTGCTTCAAAATGGATTCTACTGCACACGGGTGCAATCCTCGCCATTTGGGCGGAACACGAAACTACAGTATCGAAGCAGGCGGGACACAACGGGAGGGTTCGAGCATCAGGCGTGCGCAAAAGCCCAATACAACTCGCGCGCCTTGGTGTAGAGGGGGCCGACGGGAATAGCGCGCTGGTCGATCTTGGTGACCGGCGCAACTTTCGAATAATTTCCGGTGGAGAAAATTTCGTCAGCAGACTGAAAATCGGAATACTTCAAGGTGGTCTCGACGACTTTCACGCCGTTTTCGCGGAGCAAGTTGATGACGCGTTGGCGGGTGATGCCAGAGAGAAAGGTGCCGTTGGCGGCGGGAGTAAAGACGACTCCGTCCTTAGCCATGAAAATATTTGAGGTGGCGAGTTCGGCGACATTACCGAGCATGTCCAGCACGACGGCGTTATCAAAACCGCGGGCCTGAACTTCGAAAAGCGCGCGGGCGTTATTCGGATATAAGCAGCCAGCTTTGGCATCGACCGGCATAGTTTCGATGGTCGGGCGGCGGAAGGGCGAGACGGTGACGGAGAAGCCGCCGGGCTTGCGCAGAGGCGCTTCGTAGATGGAAAGGCACCAGCGAGTGGATTCGGGATCGTGCGCCTGGATCCAAGGGCCTTCTTTTTCGGCCCAGTACATCGGGCGAATGTAGAGCGCGGCGTCCTTATCGAATTTGGCGATGCCTTCGTGGGCGAGCTTGATCCACTTTTCGGTGGGGACGATGGGTTTCAAGTACAGCTTGACGGCGGAGTCATTGACGCGGGCGCAATGGAGATCGAGGTCGGGCGTGACGCCTTCGAAATAGCGCGCACCATCGAACACCATGGAGCACAGCCACATCGCGTGGGTGCGCGGTCCCATCAGCGGCACATTTCCTTCGTGCCACTGGTCTTCAAAGTAGGTCCAGGTTTTGGAGACGCTCGCTACCGCAGACAAACGATTCCTCCGCGTGTGCAGCAGGAAAGCACGAAAAATGCCCCGGAGCTGCTGGACTTAAATCTTAGCGGCCGGTGGCGGTGTTGATCGCTTTGCTCAACTCAACTGCCAGATGTCTGACGAACGGTTCGTTGAGCATGCCGGCCGGATAGACGGGAAGCATCACGATCTGGTGGCCGCCTTGCGCGAGGGCGTCCCATTTCGCGCCGGGTTGATCGAACAACGAATATTGTTTGGCCGGCCGGAAATTGATGATGCGGCCGGTGTAGGGTTTGGGAGCATAGGCGAAACAGGCCTTGTCGTTGGCCTTCCAGATTTTCCCGAGCACAATTTCCTCGGACACCGCGCCATTCGGAGTCTTGTTGAAGCGGGCTTGCACGATGCCTTTCCATACTGGGATTCGGTTGCGCAGCGCCTGCTTTTTTTCGTCGAGAAATTCGGAGCGGCCTTGCGAGTCGAGTTTGAAGAAATTGGCGGCGTGAAAATAAAAGCGCTGCCAAGCCATGTAGCTGTCGTTCCAGAAATTCACGGCCGGAATTTTGGACCAATCGGTGGTATCGAGGAGCGCGAGCAGCGCGACGTCTTGTCCCTGAGCGCGTAGTTGCTGGGCAACTTCGTAGGCGATAGTGCCGCCGAGGCAGTAACCTCCGAGGAGGTAGGGGCCAGTCGGTTGCACGCGGCGAATTTCTTTTACGTACAGGGCGGCCATGTCTTCAATTTTGGTGAGCGGCTGCGCATCGCCATCGAGACCTTGCGATTGCAAGCCGTAGAAAGGCTGATCTTCGCCGAGGAGTTTCGAAAGTTCGCGGTAGATCAGAACGTTACCGCCGGCTCCATGCATGCAGAAAAACGGAGTGCGTGTACCTTTAGGTTGAATGGCGACGAGCGGCGACCATCCGGCGGGGGCGACATCGCGGCTCAGAACCTGGGCTAATTCGGCGACGGTGGGTGCTTCGAATAAAGTGAAGATGGGAAGTTTTACGCCGAAGACTTTTTCAATTTGCACGAAGAGATGCACGGCGAGGGAGGAATCGCCACCGAGATCAAAATAATTCTGGTCGCGCTCGATGTGATCGATGCCCAGCAACTCCTGCCAAATAGCGGTGAGCTGGCGTTCGACGTCGTTGGGAGGTGTGGGCGTAGGGTCCATAGTCAAATCTGGAGTGGTCGATGACATGACTAGTCTTGGTGAAACTGAATGTGACGGCGATGCAACAAGCCGAGATCGTTCGAGTGTGAATGGCGGGCGTTACGCAGAAGCGCGCCGACGAGGCGAAGGGCCTTCACCATTTTGCGAAAGCAGCGGTAAAGATAGGAAGCAAGCAGGCGCGAGAATTGCCGGGTGGTCAAAGCGAACCAGGCGACACGGCCGATATCCGAGCGACGCGAGGTGCGCCACATGTCCGCCATCATGACCAGACGTTCGCGATGGGTGACGCGGATTTTTACGCCCTTCGACGCGATCAGGTCGTAGGTGCGGCCTTCCTGGAAAGCCGAGACCGTTCCCTTGCGGAAAAACTCGGGGAGGGAGATTGAGACGGCATGCTGCACGACAGCATCTTCGACGAAACGCGGAAGCTCGCGATATTGGATGAGATTGGCGAGCATCAGCGTATCTTCGGCGCGGACGGCGCCGGGATCGAAGACGAAGCCATCGATTTCGACGCGCTTGCGGCGGATGGCGAAGCCCGCGGTATTCAGGTAGCGGATGCAGCCGTCAGCCTGGCGCAAATGATGCTGGAGGGTGACCAGCCGGAGTTCCTCAACTTTTCCGACGAGCGTGGCGCAATCACCGGTCAATCGAAGCTGGAAACAATCAACCGAAGGCGCGGTAGCGACGGCCGCGGCCAGCGCGGAGAGACATTTTTTTTCGAAGCGGCAATCAGCGTCTGCGAACAAGAGCACTGAGCCGCGCGAAGCTTGCGCGCCGCGGTTGCGGGCCGAGGCTACGCCGGAATGCGTTTGCCGGACGATGGTCAACGGCAAAGAACGGCTCCAAGATTGAATAAATTCGGGAGCGGCATCGCGGCTCCCGTCGTCCACGACAATGACGTCGAAAGACGGCGCACCGACCTGGCAAGCGAGCGAGCGAAGGCAATGATCCAGGGGCGCCCAGTCGTTGTAGACTCCGACGACCACGCTGAAGAGTGGGGCGACGGCGGCGGAATTGGACCGAGAATTAGTCAAGGGTAGAACGGAAATGGTACGTTCAGAACCGCATTTCGGATTGGACCCACGCGGTGTCATATGCGTAATTCTACGGTCGTCCCCCATAACTGGCCTTTCTGAACCCGTTCAAGCCATAATACAGAGCGGTCTGGGCGCAAACAAGGGTACCACCGTACCAAAGCGGATGGGACCGGTGCCCTATCTTCCAATATAACTTAGGTTTAGACAGCCCCGCGATATGACTACGCCCCTAGAATGGCCCAGCCGGTCGGATACGCCCGAACTGCCCCAAGACGAAATTCATGTGTGGCGCGCGCCGCTGGTGGTTCCTCCGAGCGTACTGGCCGCTATGGGAGACGTTCTCTCGAGCGAAGAAAAGACGCGGGCCGCAAGATTCATTTTTGAAAAAGATCGTGACCGATTTATCGCCGCGCATGGGACTTTGCGCCAGTTGCTGGGCGCGTATTTAAGACGTGCGCCGGAGTCGATTTCGTTTACTCATGGGGCGCACGGCAAACCTGTTATTTTGTCGAGCGGCGCAACCCGAGAAATTTGTTTCAACCTTTCCCATTCGGGAGATTTCATGCTGATTGGAATTGGCCGGGACCGCGAGGTCGGAATCGACATCGAGCAAGTGAAAGCGGAGCGAGGCGGCGAAGAAATTGCTCGACGTTTTTTTTCCGCACAAGAGGTCGAGGAGCTGCGTAGACTGCCCGCCGACTTGCGCGCTGACGGATTCTTCCTGTGCTGGACGCGTAAAGAAGCCTATGTAAAAGCTCTGGGCGAAGGATTGTGCTTTCCTCTGGACCAATTTCGAGTTTCGCTGACACCGGGCGGAGCCGTTGAACTGAACAGCAGCGATCAGGGGCGGTGGACTTTGCGTTCGCTTGCGCCGCAGCCGGGATATGCCGGAGCGATTGTGGGCGAAGGACAGGGCTGGCAACTCCGGCAGTTCCACTGGGACGCGAAATAGTTTAACCGCGACTATTCTTCCGGTGACTGGCCGCCGGGACTCGGCGGCTTGGGCGGTTTCTCCGATTTTTCCAGCAAGATGAACGCGGGCCACAAAATCGCAAGAGCAATCAGAAAGAAAACAAAGCCGCCGTCGCGGTGCAGCTTGCCGGTAAGAAACCCCGGATCAACATGAATGGCGAGCAGAGTCAGGGTGGCGATGCGGATTCCGTTCTTCACTACCGAAACCAGCATAGCCAAAACGACAAAGACGAGTTTCTTCCAGCCGGTGTACAGGAACATCTGGGCAGCGAGCAGGCAGGTGATGAATAGGGCGAGGCTGGAGCGGATGCTACTGCATTCCTTGGCGACTTCGATAGTGACGGTTGGGACCGTGAGCAGAAATCCATCGCGAACTACCGGAGTACCGACGGCCTGAAAGATCAGATAGGCGATTTCGGTGGAACCGGTTTGCAGAGCATGAATGACGCGATCGAGAATCACGTCGGGCAAAGGAACCATGAGGAGCAGAAAAAGCATGGGAAAAGCCGCGGCTTCGAGGGAGGCCGGTCCGTAAAAAAGAAGAAAGCCGCCGGCCCACGCCAGGATTAGAGCGAGAGTTGAAACGGCGAGGGGCATATTCCCGTCCTGGGGAAAGGGACTGCGATTGGCGACGAAGTACAGGATCAGCGCGCCCAAGATCAGCGCGACACCGGGGCCGATGCCGGGGCGAATGTTCGCAAATATTCTTCGGCGATCGAGATAGAGAAGAATTATCGCGACCAAGGGAATGAGCATAAGGTGCGAGCGAGATTCATCGTGCAGGGTGTAATCGATGAGGACCGCGAGCACCTTGTAGAAGGCGAGGCTGGAAATAAGGACGAAGGCGACGAAGCCGGCGTGCTTTTTGGCAACGGGTGAAGTGAGATTGGCGGCAGTGGTGGCCATCGGCGCGATTTTCGGAAATGAAGTCTTTGGATTCGGTGCTAATCGAGTCTGACAGAAGCCGCGAGCACTAAAGGTGCGGTGGTGCGAGATGTGCCTTATCCAATATGGCGGTAGGAGAAACGCCCAACCAGTTTCAGAACACTTTCCGGCATGAGGGCAAAGACGCGCTGACCGGTTTCCATCATTTTGGTCTCAGCGGCGGGTGAATGGTCGGGTGAGCAGCAGCGCCAATAGGTGAGCGGCGTTTCCTGGGAACCCCAGCGGCCTTTGAAGGTCAGCAGGCCAGCGTGACCTTCGTCGGAGCGTCCCAAATCAAAATGCAAGGAGCCGGCTTGTTTCGCGGCGGCAATGGCACGCCAGAGCAGCCAAGGACCGGCGCCCAGCTGGTTGAACGCTGAATCCGAGGCGGCGTATTTGTAATAAGTGACATCGCGGAAGCGCAGGGCAAGGATGGTGGCAACCGGCACGTCGTTTTTGTAGGCCATGCGAATTTCGAGCGCGGGACCGAGACAATTCCGAAGATTCAGAAACCATTTCTGCGGTTGGGGCGGCAGGCGATGGCGGCGGCGCGTTTTCACGAAGAGGTGAAAGAAATCGTGGAGCTGACGATCGTCATTGCCGACGGCCTCGCGCAGTTCCATGCGTTCGGCGTGGCGGATGCGGCGTTGGATCGAACTTTTGTGGAAGCCCCGGAAAATTTCATCCAACGAGGGACGCAAATCGATCTGATGCAGCGAGTAGTTTCCGGTCGGAGTGAAATCAGCGCTGCGAGCCAAGGTTTCGAAGCGAGGATCGATTAAACGTATCTCCGCGTAGCGCCAATTTTTACGGGTTACTTCCTGGTGGATTTGGGACAGGAGGCTGGCCGCTTCGCCGGACTCATCGACCAAAGGTTCGCAATGATCGGAGAAAGGAACTGAAACCAGGCGACGGCCGGTAAGCCAGCTGCGAACTTCGCAGAATACGATTCCGTTGTCGAGCGGTTGGCCTGGAGCCGAGGTCGTGAAAGCTTTCGGAGTGTAGCCGTAGGTTTTTTTAAGAGCCCCCAGCCACGGCTGAGTGTGAAAAATGGAGGCAGCGGGACTCCTTTGGAGGAGTTGTTCCCAGCGGCGATCGCGGAGTGGATCAATTTCATGGACGTCCGTGGACATGAAGACTGGGCTCTGCCTCAATTCAGTACGTAGAACAGCGGCACGTACTGATTCTTGAATCGGGCCGAGGAGCTGGGAGCCTCTGACCGGGACGTGACCTGCGTTGGCCGACATTATTTTAATCCAGATACGCGAATCGCGGTGGGTGCACCGGAAAGTTTGTAGGTAAGGCGGTTGCCTTCGATGACCGCATGGGCAACGCGGGCCCGTTCGGCGCCCTCGCCTTCGATGCGCCAGCCTTCGCCCTCGCGAACGAGATTCATCTTGGCACGTTGACGCCACCAAATATCGACTTCACCCGGAAGAGTGGCCCAGATTTTCTCGCGGGCAATCATGGACCGCAAATGAGCGAGCAGCCCTTCGTAGACCTGGCGATTGCGCTTGCTGATCAAGTAATCGGGATGGGTAATGAAGCTCATCAGACCATTGCGTTGACGGATCAAATTCAACTGTTCTTTCCAAAGGTCGATGGTGCGATCGTTCAGAATATTGAAGAGCGAATAATCCTGAATGGTGGTCAAAGGCAGCTCGACGATGCGGCCTACAAAAAAGGGCATGACGGTGCAGCAGCCGCCGCGTTGGGGTTCGAGGTGAGCGACGTTGGGCACGGACATTTCGTAGGAGAAATCGTAAGCGTCGAACCAGTGGACGTTGCGATACATGCCGCCGGCGCGGAATCCACGGGAGCCAAACTTCTTGGTGTATTCATTGATCTTCTTGGCACGTTGCAAGAAAACGTCGCGCCGCTGATAGAGCTGACCGTCGTGGGTCAAGTCGTGAACATTGAATTCGCATCCGCGAGAGCGAACCTGGCGGACGTATTCGTCGGGCACCGCGTAGCGTTCTTCCGGAATGACTTGGTAGGAGGCCTTGATGCCGTAAGAATCGTCGAGATCGATTAGCTCACGGGTGAAGTCGCGGCCGGCAGCGGTTTCGACGTCGTGGGTCATCATGAAGCAATTCGGCGCGCCATCAGGCCAGAACCAAATGAAAGGGACCGAGGTTTGGCCGCTGGCTTCGAGCGTCAGGCGCAGGATGTCTTCGTGAAGATTGTCGACGGTGAAGTCGACGGGCCAGGCGGGAAAAGGAAGGTCACGCCAACCGCGGAAATACTCGCGCTGGAGATGACGGCGAACCGGGACCGGCAGAAAATTTCGGATGAAATAATAAATCTTGCGGACCGGTTCGCTGGCGGCGACGGATTTGGTGTCGGAAGCCATGTTTTCGCGGTAGCGCTCCAGCCGCAAATTTCCGACGACTTCATCGAAATCAAAAGGAAGATGAACTTGCTTGCCTTCGATGCGGACGTCTTTGGAAGCATCAAACTGCGCGGATCCCGGAACGTCAGGTGCGGCGCCAGAACGGTTCTGCCCGAAGCAGATGTTCTGGGCACCGAAGCGAAAAAAACCGCGAGCGCCGGACGAGGCTTCGGCGACTGCAGGTATCGCACGGTAAAAATCGTCGGGGATGCGGTAGTAATCCAGCAGAGCTTGCATCACGCCAGAATTTGCCTCGGATTTAGGAGCGTCGCAGATCGACCACGCGAACTATGCTGGTTCGACGGGCGGACAGGGATTTCCGTTCCAGCAATTTTGGGGGTTGTTACCAATCCCTTCTCCTGGCGCCTAAACTGACCGGCCGCACAGCTGGGCGCGAGAGTAGCCGCGCTGAACCTTGCTGAATGGACGTTCCCCGGGATGGATTTTCTCGGTCACTGGTTTCAGCTAGCCCGGAGGGTCTGGGTACACGCTTACTTTTATATTCATTAGTATGCCAGACGCAATGAGTGCTTTCCGCGCGAGGCACAAATCGAAATGTCCTTAGGGTAATTGGCGTCATTTGGTTCGTATCGGTCAGAACGTTCCGCAAATGTGCAACCGATTTCCTGAACGGGGCCCGGTTGCAGAGCGATTCCTAGCGCTTTAGCTCGAAGGGCGCAGATCGCCCATCAAAGTGCGAAAGGACGCAACTTCACTCCGCACTGCGGGTACCAGAGCAGCAAGAGAATACACAATTATAAAGCTGGCCGCCGCTACTAAGAATTGAGGGAAGATTCCCTGAGGGTGAATCGATTTCAGCGCGAATACACCGAGAAGGACGCTGAGGATCGAGAGGGTCAGCGGCCATACGATGGCGGAGCCGAGGCGGCTTAGAGTTAGCTCGGTACCATTGAAGGTGTAGCGAAGCATGCCAGGGATAATGCACAAGAGCATGAGGGAGCCGGAAAGCGCGACGCCTTTGATGCCGAAGGGCAAGCCAATGGCGTAACTGACGACGATCAGAGGAGAGATGACCATCCACAGTTTGAGGAGATTGCGCGACTGGCCGCGGCTGATGAACAACCAGACACTGGATTCGAGCAGGAACTGGGCCAAGGCTGAAATCGCCAATATCTGAAAAACAGGAGCCGCTTCGCGCCACCGGTTGCCGAGCATCAGAATGATTACGGGCTGGGCGGCGACAAAGAGGTAACCAAATATTGGCGCACTGACCCAGATCACGAGATTCATGGTGCGCAAATAATATCTTGCAAACCGTTCAGGATCGCCTTGGATGCGACTGAAAGCTGGAACTGCGACGCTGGCGACCGGCCCGGTAAGCTGCCGCACCGGCAACATTAGAAGATTGTATGCTCGCGAATATAAACCTAAAGGATAAGCGCCCCAATAGCGGCCGATGAGGACATTGTCCGCACTCCGGCTGAGATTAATGATCATGTACGAGGCCGCCACGTTCCCACCAAAAGCGATCATGGAACCGACGTCGGCTCCGCGGCGAGGCCAGCTTGGACGCCACTTGACCATCACCCAGGAAAGAACCATGACGATCGTATTGGAAGTTAAGGGCACCGAAACCAAGGCCCAATAGCCGCCACCACGCAAAGCGATGAGGATGGCGATGGGAACCGCCAGACCCATCGAAGTTACATCCCGGAAGGCGATTGCCGAAAAACGCATCTGACGCTTGAGAAGCGCATCAGGCTGAACTCTAAGGCCGCCGATGAGAAATGTCAGAGATGCAATGAGGGTGATCAGCACGAGCCGCGGTTCGTGATAAAACCAGGCCAAAACGGGGGCGAGCGACATGGTAATCAGAGTAAGGCCGAGTCCGATGGCGGCGTTGACCCAGAAGAGGGCGCTGACCTGATCATGCGTAATTTCCTTGCGCTGGATGGTCGCTTCGGATAATCCCAAGTCGGCAAATGCCGTCGCGAGTCCAGTGATAGCAACCACCATGGCGACCAATCCGAAATCGCTGGGCGTCAACAGACGGGCCAGCACAACGGTGGAGACGGACTGAACCACGAACTGGATGCCCTGCGAAGTCAGGGTAAGCAGACCGCCGCGCACGGAACGGCCCTTGAGGTCGGAGTTCAGATGATCCGTATTGAGTGGGTCGGCTGATTGCAATTGGACCGGCATCAAGAATTCCCGAGATGGTGTACGACGGCAGTCAAGGTCGCATGACTTGGTGGTGAAATCCGGGACGAAGTCACGATCAACGGATGTTCCCTGACGAACCTTGTATCAGCGCGGAGTAGGTCGCGACGGTTGCGTTTCCGACGACATCCCAGGAATGACGCTCGAGGGCGTGGGCGCGTACTTGCGCTCGCCTAGAATTTAAGTTCGCGAATAGGTCGCTGGTGAAATAGCGCTCGATGGACTTCACAATGGCGGCAGGATCTTCCGGCGCGAATACGAAACCAGTCTCGCCTTCAACGATTTCGTCTTTCAGCGACCCGACATCGGCGGCAAGGACCGGTAGGCCAAAGCTGTGACCCAAAAATAAAACTCCACTTTGATAGATGTGTTTGTAGGGCAGCACAAGAACGTCGGCGGCTTTGAAATACAGCTCGGTTTCGTCATCGGGGATGAATTCTGCGCGTAGGAGAACGCGATCTTTGGGAATTTGCGTTTCGATAATGTCTTTCAGTGCGGTCCAGTACGACTCGCAATTCTTGGGCCAGCCGGCAATGATGAGGCGGTAGCGGTCATCCCTCGGCAGCAACTGCCGAAACGCAGCGACCAAATAGTCGAGACCTTTATAAGGCGCAATATTCCCGAAGAAGAGTATCGCTTTCTCGCGATCGTCTATACCCAGCCGCTTTCTGGCGATTGCGGGGGTCAGAGCCGTGTTGGGAGCTGAGTTGTTGATACCGAATGGAATTACCGAGACTTGTCTCTCCGACACGCCAAACTGATTCAGCAGATCGAGTTTCATTTTGTCGGTGTGCACAAAAATATGATCGGCCAGGCGGTATTGGATGCGCAAAGTGAGGCGATTGAAGACGGAATCGGTCGAATCCCGGACTCCGGCGTTGACATTGTGCACAGTGAGAACGATTTTCTTGCCGAGGGCCTTGTAGTACAGCGTGAGCCAAGTACGATCAAAGCCTTCAAATTTGTTGTTCCACAAAATGTGGAATATTTTTGGCTTGGCTTTCGCCGCATAGGCGATGAGCTTCAGGTAGTATCGCGAAGTTCTCGACACTTTTCCGAATAGGCCTACATCGGAGCGCTGGTCGCCACGCAGATTGAGAAAGGTAACGTTCGGACTGTCATGAAACTCTGGAGCATCAACGTGATCGCTCCCGATCAAGTCGATGTTCAATCCCTTGGCCATCAACTCGGTGGCAAGACCGAAAACGTAAGGACGATCGCGGCCACCGGTAAGCAACGATACGGAGACCGGTGCTTGTGTTCGCCGAGCCGACGAATCCGCCGAGCGGTGAGATAGCACATCCTCCGCTTGCCCGTCGCGAATTTGGACAGTCTGGTTCACGCTTTGGCGAGGCGCTCTTCGACGATTTCGCAGATGGCGTGGCAGATGGTGACGTGCATTTCCTGGATGCGCGGTGTGGATTTGGCGGGGACGCGGAGGCAGAGGTCGCAAACGGCGTTCATTTTGCCGCCGGTCTCGCCGGTCAGGCCGATCACTTTGACTTTGTGTTCATGGGCGGTTTCGATGGCGCGCAGAATGTTGGCGCTGTTGCCGCTGGTGGAAATTGCCAGAAGTACGTCACCGGGCCGGGCATGCGCGGCGACTTCGCGCGCGAATACTAGATCGTAGCCGTAATCGTTGCCGATTGCGGTGAGCGCCGAGGTATTGACGTGCAGAGCCATGGAGCGAAATGGGCGGCGTTCGATAAGAAACCGGCCGGTCAGTTCAGCGGCCATGTGCTGCGCGTCTGCGGCCGAGCCGCCATTGCCGCACCACATCAGCAGGCCACCGACTGCTAGTGACTCCACAATTATATCGATCGCTCGCGACACGTCTTCGGTGACGCTGGGCAGTGTCTTCGCGGTTTCGAGATGCGCGTTCCAGATTCCTGCAATTTTTTCGAGTTGCGGCGTTGTGGTTTTCAATTTCGGTTCCTCTGACGCACGTTTGCGAGCCGATTGGTTTCGTTAAGGTTTTGGTTCTTCGTGGTGGTGATGCCGGACATGGTGGTAGCGACCGGCGTAAAAGAGCAAAGGCTTGCCCTCGCACCATTCGAAATGCTCGACTTGTCCAATGTAGAGAGTGTGATCGCCGGCTTCATGAACGTTGATTACATGAGCCACGAAGTGGGCTACAGCGCCTTCCAGAAGCGGAACTTCGCGACGGGTGATGAATTCCACGTTCAGGCCTTCGACTTTTCGTCCGGCGAAATGATCGCTGAGTGCTTCCTGGCCCTCGGCCAAGACGCTCACGCCATAGCGGCGGGAAGTGGAAAGAAAGCGATGCATGTGCGAGCGATTATCAAGAGAGAGCAGAACCAGCGGCGGATCGAGTGACACCGATAGAAAAGCGTTCGCGGTCATGCCGTGAATGCGCTCCTGGTGAAGAGTGGTAACCACGCTGACACCGGTGGCGAAACGTCCCAGCGCGTTGCGAAATTCGCGCGGATGAATCGAAAACGTCTCCGTGGTACCGGACGGAGGTTTAGAGATTTCGTTGGTTAGCATGGAGTGCTCTCGCGTTTTGGTCATTTTGTTTCCACTTCCCTGCCAGCGAAAGAGCTAGCGTTCGACGTTCAAAGGCAAGGCGAAATCGAAAGACTTAGATTCGCTGCGAATTCCAAGTTCAGCCGGATCGATCCTCCGATCAAAATCAGCGCGCTGGCCGGAGAGGATCGCTTCGGCTGATTCGAGTCCGGCCAAGGTGGCGATATCGGTTTCGGTGCGATTGACGCAGTACAAATTCTTGAACTGAGCGAGTTCTTCGACCAGTTTGAGACGGCTCTTGATCATCCAGTTGTCGCGATTCTGGGAGGCGTCGGCACCGGGCAGTTTCAGGACTAAGTGATCGAAAAACTTTGAGGGATCGACCAGGCCGAATCTGGCGCAATCGTCGAGGGCCATCTTGGCGATCGCGGCCGCGTCCATATCCAGAAGCGGGTCGGGGCCGAAACAATAATACTCGCAGCAGAGACAGGTCTTTCCTTTGGGCACCATCTCGCCATTGAAGGCCGTGTAATTGGTGAGGCGGCCGATGCGGGTATCGGGGCTGGTTACGTGCAACCACGCTTGCGGAAAACGCGGCTCCTCGTTCAGGAAAAGGTAGGCGAGGACGACGGTGCGAGGCGCGACACCGCCCGGCTTGGGTTTAGCTGCTCCGGCTGCAGGGTCGGGCATCAGGTAGCCGCGCAAAATCTCCAGTGGAACGCTGGACACCACGAATTGCGGGTGAAAGTCCACGGTTTCGCCGCCGACTTCGGCGACGACGCTATTAATTTTTCCGTCGGCAGCGGCCATCGAAATTAATTTCGACTGGTAGAGAAACTTCCCGCCGGCCTGTTCCATGCCCTGGGCCATCAAATCGCAAATCTGGCCGCTGCCTTTTGCCGGATGACGCCAAATGCCTTTGAAGGTGTTTACTTCCTTCTTGGAGAAGGCGCGATCGATCACGGCTTTGAGCGTGGCGAAAAAGCCCGGCTCTTTTTCGGTGGCGACGTTGGGCGTCAAACGCAGGTCCGCCCATTTTTTCCCGGTCAATTTTTCCTGGAAGCCCTGAGCGAAGGTGCGGGTCATCCGGCGTCCGCGGGTCTGGTAGAAATATTCCTCTACGTTGCGAGGAGGCGTGGACGAGGGCTTAATGCGGCACCAGAGAAGTTCAAAACCGGTAGCGAGAAAAGTGCCCCAGGGCATGCCGCGGCGAAAACCCTGGAAAGCCGGCGACATGTCCACGATTTGACCTTCATACAGGATGCCGCCGCGATGCGGATAGGGCCGGTAATCGGGGCCGAGAAGCTTGCTCCAGAATTCGTCGACCTTGGCGAGGCGGTTGTAGAGTTCCTTGCGGCCCACGTCGACGACAAAATCTCCGCGGTGAATCGAGCGCATCAGTCCGCCGGGCGCTTTATCCTTTTCCAAAATTATGGGCTTCTGGCCCGCCTGGGCCAGCGAATGTCCGGCGGCGAGACCCGCGGGGCCGGCGCCCAAAATTAAGGTGTGAACGTCTTCAGTGCGCATGGAAAGTGGTTCGCTCCTCTCTAGTCGTGTTGGGTGGCGCTGACGGCGTTCGGCGCTTGCCTCGCGCCGGATTTGCGATTTTCAAGGTCGTACATGGCCTTGTCCCAGCGCCGGAAAAGAGATTCGCGCAGGCCGGGGATGGCCATTTGAGCTTGTTTAGCGGCCTGCCAGCCGACCAACGGCTTCATCCAGGCGTATTTCCAGCGGAGTTTGGGTTCGTGCAGACGACCGCCCAATTCCGTAGCAAGCTTCTGCAACTCATCCATCAAGTCCGGGCGCTCCGGATAAAAGTCGATGGTTTTGGTTTGGAGATAGGCGAGACAGGCCTGGCGCACGCGTTCGCTTTCCTCGAGCGAACGAAGATATTGGATGTGGAGCTTGATGGAGACGAGCAGGGAGTCGCGCTTGACGTTGTCGGCTTTACGAATGTAGCTGACGCGTGATGCATTCATCATGCGGTAATAGACTTTCGCGTCCGGCACAAAATGCACTCCGCTCGATGCGAGTAGAACCCGGCCAAAATATTCGCCGTCGTCGTCCGTCGTAAGATCCGGGCGCCACAGTCCCACAGCGTCGGCTAGCTCGCGGCTGGTCAGCCAAGTGGCAGTCTGCATGTGCAGGTCCTCGCCCATTTTTCTCAGCAGCCATTCGACGGGAGAAAGATCTTGCCAGAGGCGGCTGGGCCGGAAGCGAGCTTGACTGGGTCTGAATCTAAAGTGACCCCAGGAAGACGAAAGAAGCAGCCGCGGATCAGCGGTGCGATTCGAGCCAGATAACTGGCGCTCGATCTTGTCTGGGCCTAAGAGGTCGTCAGCATCGAGCCACTGGATGTAGTCACCCTGGCTGAGCCGCAAAGCCTCGTTTCTGGCAGCGGCTGAGCCTTGATTGGCGGTGGTGACTACCTTAACTTGCTTTGAGGCGAACCTTCGCGCGACAGCGGCGGTCTGATCGCTGGAACCGTCGTCGACGACGATGATCTCCTTTTCCGGCCAAGTCTGGGCAACCGCTGATTCCAGCGTGTAGCCGAGCCACTTCTCGGAGTTGTACGCCGGGATTAGAATTGAAACCAAAGGACTCACGAAATCGGGCCTCTTCGAGAGTATCGACAAGCGTGAAACGAGCTAGGGAGCCGCCTTATCCTTAAAGATAGCATCAAGTTTAGAGGAGCCGGACCTGGGTTAGAGATCCGGTTTCCATAGTTCAAAGTAACCCCAAGGCCACGTGAGGCCGATGAAAGAAAGGGGCGAGAGATGGTCCTGTCCCACGACTGTCCGCCTGTACAGTGGATTCCGGTGTTGATTCTGGGCACTATATGTTTGATAGAGAGCCAGCGACGACGACAAACACGACCCAGACCAGGAAGGCAAAACTGATGAGAAAACTGCTATTTATGGGCTTACTTCTGGCATTTTGGCAGCTGCCGGCGCACGCATCATGCAGCGGTTCTAGTCCAAACTGGTCATCGACACCGGACTCGTCGAGTTTGCAAAACTGCATCAACAACGCTTCATCGGGCGACACGATTAACGTATCTGCAGGGTCGGCGACATGGTCCAGCCCGGTCACGACACCGGGCAACAAGGCACTCACGATCACCGGTGCAACGAGTTGCACGGGGAGCGGAAATCCTAACGGTGGATCGGGTGGCGTTATTTCATGCCAGGACAACACGATCATTACCTTGGCCGCAGCCGAGGTATTGAATGTCTCTTCATCCTCAGCGGGTCTGGTAACGATTAGCGGATTTACTTTCATCGCGACAGCTTCGACGGCGAACGGCAATATCCAACTGCAAGGCACCCACGGCCAAGTTTCGTTCCGGTTTCACCACAATCATATTCAGATGCCGACGAGCGGTGCCGTAGCGATCAACGCCAATGGCGGATACGGGCTGATTGACCACATCTATTGGCAAGACACCACTTCGGCGGCGGGGCCGCCGTCCCGCTGAATATCGGCGGTGACTTTGGTACCCGCGGCTATCTCAATTGGAACGATCCGACCCAACTTGGGAGCAATCAGGCTATCTATGTCGAGGACAGCTACTACATCAACAAGAACACGACAATCGGAGCTGAAGGATTCTTCGATGCCTATTACGGTGCAAAAATCGTTGTTCGGTACAACACGATAATTGGCAATCAAATTGGTGGAGGCCATGGCACTGATTCCGGCCAGTACCGCGGCGTCGTCTCCTACGAGATTTACGGAAATTCGATTAGCAACAGTACAGGACATTCGTCTGTAATCTTGAACACCCGAAGCGGAACTCTACTGTTTTGGAACAACGTCGTGGGCGGCTCGACTCCCTGGCAAAGTATTGACCTGCAGTTCTATCGAATCTCCGAGCAGATCGGCGTGGAGATCAGCAAATTTGGTGCGGCTGGGTCCGGGTTAAATTGGACGCCGGTGTCTTCGAACGCATCGAACATTAATTCTGACCTGAACACGCTTAACGCTCCGGACTGGCGGGCGAACCAAGCTTACGCGGCAGGCGCGGTCGTCGGACCGAAGTCCAATAACTCAGGCGGTTACAATTATCAGAACCAGGGCGGTCCGTGCACTAGCGGAGGCTCCGAGCCATCTTTCAACCAAAACATTCCGGGAACGAATGGCGACGGCAGCTGTACGTGGACGAACGTAGGTGGCAGCAACCAACCGAGCACGGCACCCGGCACAGCTGGTTTCGATGCTGCGAACCCCGACACGATGTGTTCCTCCGGGTCCACGTGCACTAGGTACTTCGATAACGCCGGCGGCAGCTACCCGTTCCGAGATCAGCCGGGCGTAGTTCATAACCAAGTTGCGGCTCCAAACTACGAGTGGGGAAACTCTGGGTCAGGATTGCCGAATCCTGTGTTAGAGACGGACGGTTCCACGAACAGCATTATTTCCGCGAATCGGGATTACTTCAACGAATCGACCAACTTTACAGGAGCGAGCGGCACCGGGCAGGGCGCACTTTCTGCGAGCCCGTCGAGTTGTTCGGCGGGGGTGGGTTACTGGGCCACGGATACCGCGACTCTCTATCAATGCAATTCCGGAAATAATTGGGTCGCCTACTACACGCCGTACACTTATCCGCATCCACTGACGCAAGGCCAAAAGGCGGCGCCGCCGGCACCGACAAACCTGGTAACGGGAGTGCAGTAAGCACATTTCGTTTATTCGGTCTGAATTTTTGAGGCAATTTTCGGCCGAACGTTTTGTTTTTCGATCGGAAATTTCTTGGCGTACCACATTCCCCGAATTTTGCGATACGTGGCCGCGACCGGCTCAGGAATCTTTTCGTAGATGCCGTGCTGAAGATCCAGATGAAGGGCCATGCGGCCCGCTAAGGTCAAGGGCACGTAGTACCTGGGCAGGTCAACTTTCTGAAATCCGTTGTTTTTCTTGAAATCGGCCAAGCGCACTATCGCTCTTTTTCCCGTAAGACATATTCGCGTACCACAGATTGGGGATGGAGCGTTCGCCACAGGATTTGACGGCTTGGGCCACGAGCGCATTGGTCGGCGCTTTATCGCGGTGTTTGATCATGGAGAGGATGTGCATCAGTCCGGCTTGACTGCGGTTTTCGTCGGTTACCATCTTGATGAATCCGATTAGCCGGTCCTCGAAAAAAGCGCCGATAAAGATGCTGCGTTCGAGAAAAGTGGCCTTGATCTTGCGCAGCGATTCCAAGTCTCTTCCGTAATGCAAGAATTTCCGACCCTGCCGTAATGGAGACTCGTTGTAAATTTCAGAAATGCCCCGAATCAGGTCGTCGTCGAATGGAACTTCTTTAACCACCACGCCGTTCTTGGCAGCCTTGCGGACCATGTTGCGGCTCTTCGAATCGATCTGATTTTTCATCCAATCGTCAAAGTTGGTAACCGGAATCACCGCCATGTTGTCCCACTCCATGGGGTAGTTGTACTTGGGTGTCGTTTCCGTAATTTTTTGGATGAAGGTGAATAGGTCGATCCGGTTTCCGGATTCACGGAGGACCTTGAGGGCAGCCTCGGGATCTTCGAGGAACTGATAACCCTCGCCATCGATGCGGGCGATGCGAACGAGTTTGCCTGCAATAAAAACATCTTTGCTTTCGACTTTCAAAGATTGCTGTGACCTCCGGCCAGATTTTGCCGACTTATTCATAATGTGTGCAGTTATTGGATGCAAGATTCGTGAAGATTTGGAGTCAGCTCGTCTTGAAACGAGTGCGGCTGCCATGGCCGACGTCCGGTGGCTTATATGGAGATTTTGGAAACTGCTTGGCACCGGCGAGCGCGGGTTGGGCTCCTTGGTGCGCCAGACTCTCGCTGGCAATCGGCACGACAAGCGTAGCTAACAGAAAAGTTTCCCACATCAAGTGAGCCTTGAACGCAGCTTCGGTCATGTTGTAGAAAAGCATGATGGTCCAGAATGCCAATCTCAACGTGGCGAGTATCGGCATCGTGCTCAGGCTGTTACAGATCCTCCGGTAACTTGAAATTATGAACGCGATAAGGAGAAATACGCCGATAAACCCGAGGTTGAGATAAACCTCGAGATAACCGTTGTGAGATTCATTCAGGGGCCCGAACGTCTTCCATATCGTTTGCAACCGAGATCCGATCCAAAAACTTTCGTACCCGGTCCCACGAGGGGATTGGTATGGAAACTGAGAACCGTTTTCCAAATCAAGGTTCGGTCGGTCAGGGTGGGATCGCGTCCAACGGCGCCGGCGAAATGTCCGTTGAGGTCAAAGCCGAAGGCCAATATGACGTACAAGAGAAAAGCGGTGGGGATCGCGGTCTTCAGGAATTTCGGATGATGTCTGCCCCAGTTGCTGTGGGCGGCGGCGATGACCAAGCAGCCAAGCACCAGAGCAAACCCGGGAGGTTGCGCTGTCGGAGATATTCAGGAGCCAGAGCGTCATGCCGATAAACAAAAAATTCACGAAGGAGAATATTTCTGGTCCGGCGATTCTTGCGATCGTGCCAGCGGGTCACGGTATCCCAGAAGAAAAAGATGCCGCTGACCAGACAGAGGACGCCGAGGCCGTTCTTACTCGAGGTGGCGCCCACGTAGTAGGCCGCGCCGGTCCACTCCGAATACATCTTGCCCATTTGCGGGATAGTACTTAACCAGCAAGACGGACAAGGAGACCAAGAGGTAGCAAAGGCGGCGCATGGTGGTGCGTACAGCTTCGAGGGGCCGGGCATCGGTGAGGATGACAAGAATGACCAGATAGTTGCCGAGATCCCGGAACCAGCGCTTGAAAGAGACGAGTGGAGCGTCGGACCACAAGACGCTGACCAGAGCGAAGCCGATGAAAGCGACCAAAGCGGTGTTATCTGAAAAGAAAGTTTGCCATTTAAATGGGCGCGAAGACAGGATGGCGAGCGAGATAAAAATCATGCCGAAAAAGAAAATGCGATCGATGGGGTTGCCTTCCTCGAAGGCAGCGGATTGCACGGCGGTGGCTTCAGCGCCGAGCCACTGCGCGGGGAGACGCGAGGCCTGAATAAACAGCCAGAGTAACGGAACCCATAACGCGAGCGAGGGCTTTTGCTCATGCGCGGGATCGAAGAAGACCAGCCCTAACAAACCGACGAGCCAAACGATGAGTGCTATGAATGGCGGCATTCGCTGAATTCGCTTAGGACTTTCCGGGGACCATGACTCGGTCCATGGCAAGGGCCGGGGCAAGTTCGGGCCGGCGCGAACTGATTTGCTCGAAGATGGCGTCCATGAGACGGGCGGTTAGGAGGATTTCGCGATACGGGATGGGGACTGGCGTGTTGTTGCGAATCGAGGCGTAGAAGGCCTGGATCAGGTAGCGCATGCCGGCGTCCATGTGGAAATCGTTGCCGAGGAACAGGCGCACGTTTTTTGCGGCGGCGCCGAAATATTGTTTGGCGAACTGCGCCGGGGGAATGAACATGTCGGCGTAGCTCTTGTATTTCTGGCCGCGCAGCTTGATCAGGATTTCATGGTCCTGGTCGAGAAGCAGGCCGTTCTTGGGGCCGAA
>CAWKAX010000002.1:0-170795 GCA_963847695.1 uncultured Acidobacteriota bacterium
GCTCTTGGCGCGGAAGTCATCGCCATCGGCAGCACGCCGGACGGCCGCAACATCAACGCGGGTTTCGGCTCGCTTCATCCGGAAAAAATGCAGCAGCGCGTCGTCGAATCCGGCGCCGCTCTGGGCGTCGCCTTTGACGGCGATGCCGACCGCGCCATTTTTTCCAGCGCCTCTGGCCGGTTGGTCGATGGCGACGGCGTCTTACTCGTCGCCGGCCGCTACCTGAAATCCAACGGCCTGCTCAAAGGCAACGTTATCGTCGGCACCACCATGGCCAACCTCGGCCTCGAACGCGCCCTCGAGAAATCCGGCCTGCAACTCGCCCGCACCGCCGTCGGCGACCGCTACGTCCTCGAAGAAATGCAGCGCATCGGCGCCAACCTCGGCGGCGAGCAATCCGGCCACATTTTATTTCTCGACGACGCCACCACCGGCGACGGCATGCTGACTGCCCTGAAGCTCGCCTCGATCGTCGCCCTCTCCGGTCCGCTCGACGATCTCCTCTCCGACCTGAAGGTCTTCCCCCAAAAAATCGTCAACGTGAAAGTCAAATCTAAGCCGCCCCTCGACACTCTTCCCGAAGTTTCCCGCGAGCTCCTCGCTGCCGAAAACGCCTTGGGAAAATCCGGACGCGTAGTCCTGCGCTATTCCGGCACCGAGCCCCTCGCCCGCGTCATGGTTGAGGCCGAGCATGAAGACGACGTCCGCCGCTGGACCGATTCCCTGGCCAACAGCCTCCGCGACGCCATCGGCGCCTAGGGTTCCACCAGCCACCTCTAAACGCACCAACGAGCGGCCCGGCCGCCGCATTTATTTCGAAACGGTGGGAACTTTTCGTCTCCTCGCGACATTCCATAAATGAAGCCCATTCGTCAAAGGAAGTAGACTCGACGCGGCGGCACTCGCATCTGTACCGTGCGTCTGTGCGGAAAATGAATACCGACGAACAACTCATCGCCGAATTCCAGGCTGGCTCGCAACCCGCCTTCGCCGAGCTTTTTGAACGCTATCGCGAGCCCGTCTACCGTTTCTTCCGCCGCCGCCTCGATCATCCCGCGCGCGCCGAAGAATTGTCCCAGGAGTGTTTCATGGCCCTGCTGCGCAATGTCGTTCGTTACGAACCGCGCGCCTCTTTCCGCAGCTACCTTTACGGCATCGCCATGCGCATGGTTTTCGCCGAGCGCCGCAAAGCCGGACGCGAATTTAGCGAGAACGAAAAACTGGACCAACGCCCAGGCGCAACAGTCGACTCTGCGACCGACGCCGGAATTTGGGTCCGCGGCGCCCTGGCTCAATTGCCTGCCGAAGACCGCGAAATTCTCATGCTCCGCGAATACGAACAGCTCAGCTACGAAGAAATCGCTACCCTGATGCGTCTACCGGTCAATACTGTGCGCACGCGCCTCTTCCGCGCGCGCGCAGCCCTGAAAGAACAGCTCGTTCCCGCCAAGGATGGCGACTGAGGAATTTATGGATCGATCTCTACAACACGCGTTCGACGCCGAAGAGGTGATGGCCTACCTCGATGGCGAACTGGAACCACCCCGCGCCGCCGCCCTTGCCGGCCACCTCGAACACTGCTCCGAATGTCAGGAACTCGCCCGCAGCATTCGCCAAATCTCCGCCCAAATGCTCGGATTCGAAATCGAGCCGGCCCCACAAAATCTGACCACCGTCGTGCTCGACGGTTTGAAGTCGACTCCGCAGGAAATTCCAGCGAACACCCTACTGGCTCGCCGTTCGCGTTTCGCTCGCTTATCTGAATTTTTCACTGTTCATCGGAATTGGGCCTCGGCCGCGGGACTGGCGATGGTCATCAGCATCGCTTACCTCGGCATATCCAAACGATTGAGTGCGCCGCAGCCAGTTGACCGTGAGGCGATTCGGTTGACCGCTCAGCCCTCACCGGCGGCGGCTCCGGCGTCTCGCGGCCTTCAGGCCCGGTATCAAGGCTCCGAGGACGCTCTGCCTCAAGACCGTCGAGTCTTGGCCATGCACCAAGCCCAAAATTCTCTGGCGTCCTCGCTCTCAACGAATGCTGAGGCAGCGGAGTCAGAGTCGATGGGGCTACCTTCTCCGTCTCCTCAGGATCGTGCAGCGCCGGTTTCAACTCCGACGCCCGCAGTCGCGCCCATGATCGAGCAAACTGCGTCGCTGAGTATCATTGCCAAGAATTACGACGAAGCCAGCGCCGCCATCGAAAAACTAGCCAAAGCCCGCGGCGGCTACATCGAAAAACTTGAAGGCCAGTCGCAGTCAGGCAGCTCACGCAGCCTTTCCGCCTCGCTTCGCGTGCCGGCGAGCCAGCTCGAAGGGTTTCTTGCCGACTTGCGCCAGCTCGGCCACGTCGAATCCGATTCGCTGACCAACGAAGAGGTCAGCGCCCAGTACGTCGACCTTCAAGCCCGGCTCAAAGTCGCCCAGGCTACCGAACGCCGCCTGGTCGAACTGCTCGGCGCCCGCACCGGCCGCCTCGAAGACGTGCTCGACGTCGAACGCGAACTCGCTCGCGTCCGCTCCGAGATCGAAAGCATGCAAGGCGAGAGCGCCTTGATGCTGCATCAGGTCAGCTACGCCACCGTCCAGGTCGAACTCAGTGAGGAATTTCACGAGAAGTTGCATTCTGACTCCTCGGTAGGCACCAAGCTCCGCAATGCCTCCGTCGGCGGCTTGCAAAATCTGCAGGACGCCATCCTTGGCGTCTTGGTTTTCTTCCTCAACTATGGCTTGGCTATCGTCTTCTGGTTGACGGTCATCCTGATCCCAGCCTGGATCCTGCGTCGCGTTTTTCTGCGCCGACGCGCGCTCCGCGCCAGCTAACTCTTCCAAAGACCATAGAAAAAACCATAGGTAGTTTTCAGAAATTGGAGATGCATTCGAAAAACGGATACAAGCCCGGCGCTCCATTGATGTAAGTGATTTACTTTCAGCTTCGCTGACCATCACTCCCGCCATCGCGCCGTGGCCCTCCGCGTGCATCCCAACCAGTGGCTGTCTCTTATCCCGGGGTGGGCCGGTGTCACCGCGCTGAGACCGGATTCTAGGGGTAGAGCATGAAGGGGCCCGACGGGGCCCCTTATTTTTTTACCCGCCGTCCTTTCTCATGTCAAAGCCGCTTGTCCTGTCCGTTTTCCGCGCCCCAAACGTGTTGCCTCCCGCGATTGCCTATGATGTACTACGCCTCGAAACCGATCCCTCTCGACCATGCCAACATCCGCCATCCTGCTCGCGGTTGTCTTTGTGTTGGGCTTTCCCGTCATGGCGATCATTGCCTTGGTACGAGTCGGGGCACTCGCCCGCAAAACCGACGCCGAAACTCCGCAACTGATCGCTCGAATCTTCAGTTTGGAACGGCGCGTCGCCCAACTCGAGCAATCGCTTCGTGCCGCAACCGAAGCCAAAGAATTCGCGCCAGCGCCGCCTCCCTTTATCGCGGATCCCGTTCCTGTCGCGCCTCCGGTAGAACCCGTCGTTGCGCCCATCACCGCGAAAATCTCCCCGCCCGATTCCATCCCACAGCTTCACCAACCCGGTGCCTCCGTTCCACCACCGGTAGCGGCCGTGCCCAAGCCGAGCTTGCCTCCGCCCACATATTCGCCGCCGCGCTCGACTTCCATGCCCGCCGCTCACGGCGATAATTTCGAAGCGGTCGTCGCCGGCCGCTGGCTCAACTACGTTGGAATTCTGGCACTGCTCTTTGCCGTCACTTTCTTCCTGAAATACGCTTTCGATAACGACTGGGTCGGCCCCCGCGGTCGAATTTCCATCGGCCTTCTTCTTGGCAGCGCGCTTTATCCCTGGAGCCAGCGCCTACTAACCAAGGGCTATAAGTATTTTTCAGAAGGCATCGCCGCGCTCGGCGCGGCTGTGCTTTACGTCACCCTCTGGGCCGGCTGGCACTACTACCAGATTTTTTCGCAGGACACCGCCTTCGCCTTGATGATCGTCGTGACTGCCGTCACCTTCGTCGTCGCGGTCGGCAGAAATTCCGAACGCATCGCCTTGCTCGCTCAAATCGGCGGTTTGATCACTCCCCTGCTAGTCAGCACTCACCAGGACCACGAAGTCGCCCTCTTCACTTATCTGCTCATACTTGGCGCAGGAGTGCTCGGCCTGGCTTGGGTCCGCGCCTGGAAATCTCTGTTGCCCGTGCAATTCGCCGGCACTCTGATTTTTTTCTGGGGTTGGTACCTGGATTTCTACCGCGATCCCGCCATGGCGATCACGATTTTATTCGCCACTCTGTTTTTTCTGCTCTTCGCTGCAATTCCGGTGGTGCGCAGTTGGCGTGATGGTGGAATTTCCGAACTGGAAACCGGCGTCGTTGCGCTCAATGCCCTTTTTATTTCCTTTACCCTGCACCAAATTCTGTGGCCGCAGTACCGTTGGGCTCTCACCGCGGCCATTGTCGCCCTGGCCGCCGCCCACCTCGGCGCTGAACGTTTGCTGCCCGTTGGACGCGGCACCAATACCCAAACGGCGCGAATTCTCTACTCCGGTTTGGCGCTAACCTTTGCCACTCTCGCCATCCCCATCTGCTGCGACGGCAAATGGATCACCATCGCCTGGGCCGTCGAAGGCCTAATTCTCGTCTGGAGCGGCTTCGCCGTCGAAATGCCGCTCATGCGCTTGGCCGCTTTTTTGCTCTTCGCCATCGTCGCCGCCAGACTCGTCGCCATTGCGATTCCTGCTGACACTTTTCTCCTCAACGCTCGATTCGTAACCTACTTTATCGCCGTCGCTTGCTTTTTTGCCGCCTGCTATTTCGCCGCGCAGCAGCCCGGCGAAATCGGCGCCCCAGAACAGACCATGTACCTGATGATCGCGATCGCAGCCAATATTTTGCTGATTACCGCTCTATCCCTGGAAGTTTGGGATTTCTTTGGGCGCTCGCCCTCGCTCGGCATCGACCGGGCTCACGCCCAAGAGTTGGGCTTGTCCGCCTTGTGGCTGGTCTATGCCCTGGTCTTATTGACGGTCGGCACCGTAAAAAAACTGGCAGTCGTGCGTTGGCAGGCGCTCACTTTGCTCGGAGTCGTCATCGTAAAAGTTTTCGTCTTCGATCTCTCCTTCCTCGAAAAGTTCTACCGCATCGTTTCTTTCGCCCTACTTGGCCTGGCGCTGCTGCTCATTTCCTTCTATTACCAGCGCCAACTCGTTGGCCGCGGTGCCGGGAATAAATCGTGAACAACTCCGGGCGCTATTTTCGCTCGATCGCCACCGCGGCGATCGCCCTGGCCCTCGCGGCCGGCACCACGCTCGCCTTTTCGACGCTTCCCGCAGCGTGGAGTGCCTGGCGCTATTCGCGCGCGATTCAGCTTGGTTCCACCGATGCTCCGCGCCTGGCCCAAACTGCCATCCCGGACGCAATTTATTTACGCTCGCAGCCTTTGTTAGGCGATCTGCGAATCATCGACGCCGAGGGCAACGAAACGCCTTACACCCTCTTTTCTTTGGACGGCGCCACCAAGCTCGAACATCGCGTCGCAACGGTTCACGAAAAAAGTTTCACGCCCGGGCAATACACCCAAACCGTCGTCGAAGTGAAGGGCGACATTTTTCACAATTCGCTCGAAATTGAAACCAGCGAGCAGAATTTCATCGAATGGGTCACCGTCGACGCCAGCGACGACGCCCACACCTGGCGCATCGTTCAAGACCGCGCCCCCATTTTTCGTTTCACTAAAGACGGCCGCGAAGGCAGCCGCGTCGTTCACTACTCCGAAAATAACGCTCGCTTCCTGCGCGTGCGAATTCTGGATGGTAACCAGCAGTTCCCGATTTCGGGCGTAGCCGTCCTGCATGAAACCGGCACCATCGCTGAAGAACGAGTGCCCCTCGAGACAGTTCAACCCTCCGCAGCTCCGAACTCGACGCAACGCAAAAGCATGTGGAATGCCGACTTGGGTGGATCCGGGCCGCCAGTCACCGAAGTTGTTTTCGATGTCGCCCCGGGGGAATTCATTCGTTCGGTGAGGTTGTCAGCCAGCGCAGATGAAAAAGAGTGGAGCACCGTCGCTTCCGGCCAAATCTACCGTTTCCATCAAGGCGGTAAAGTTCAGGAACAACTGAAGGTCGAAATTCCCTACGGCGGCCAGCAGTTCCGCCACTGGCGCATCGCCGTCGAAAATCGTAACGACGCGCCGCTGCCTATTAATTCCGTCGCCCTCTACACCACGCCTCGCCACATTATGTTCGAGCAGCAGCCAGGCAAAACTTATTCGCTGATTTACGGACAGGCAAGAGCCCAGGCGCCTCAATACGATCTGGCACAGCGCATAGATTCAGACCAGCAGCGAATCACGCCGCCGGGCCAGCTGGGTTCGGAAGAAACAAATACCGCCTGGGTCGATCCCCGGCCCTGGACCGAAACGCACAACGCCCTGTTGTGGGCCGTCCTGATCACCGCGGTCCTCCTCATCGGGTCCACCGCCATCCAATCGATGCGCCGCGCCGCCACGAATTCCACCGGCTCGCGATAGTCGCGCCTAGCCCATAAATAGAAAAAGGGCGGATCAAAGACCCGCCCTCTTCACTCTGATTCCAATTTTGTTCTAGGTTAGCTGCAGCCCGACGTTCCACCGCAGTTCGAGCACTTGTAGCAGCTGCCGTTAGGCGTCATCAGCATGCCGCACTCGGAGCACGACGGCGCATCATCAATCGTCGCCCGGTGCCGGGCCGACGCCTCATTGTCCGTCATCCTCGATGCCGCCATCGGTTTCACCGCCGCCACTGCAGCTGGAGCCGCGGGAGCGCTCGCCGTTGCCGCCGGCGTCGCTGCTGCCGCCGGTGCATTGGCCGCTTCCGCTTCGCTCGCGTCCGTATCCAGATAGCTCGACGAGATGAATTTCGCGCCCAGCCATCGCCCGATGTAATCCACGATCGATTTCGCGTAGCGGATATCGCGATTCCCGGTGTAGCCCGAAGGCTCAAACCGCGAATTCACGAATTTTTCCACTAGCGCCCGCAGTGGCACGCCGTATTGCAGCGAAATCGAAACCGACAGCGCGAAAGCGTCCATAATCCCCGATAGCGTGGACCCTTCCTTGGCCATCTTGATGAAGATCTCTCCCGGCGTCCCATCGTCGTATTTGCCTACCGTGATATAGCCTTCGTGCCCGCCAATCGAAAATTTGTGTGTGATCGAATCGCGCTCCGGCTGCAGCTTGCGCCGCGTAGCGCCCCGCGCGAAAAGTTCATGCTGTTCCGGCGCCGGAGCGGCCTGCGTCGTAGAAGCCACCACTTCCGCAGGCGCCGCTGCCGCAACCGCAGCGGTCTTGCCGTCATCCTTTTTCGTCGCCGCCGACATCGGCTGCGAGCCCTTCGAATTGTCGCGGTAGATGGCCACCGACTTCAGCCCCAGCTTCCACGATTCGATGTACGCCTGCATGATGTCTTCGATCGTCGACGCTTCCGGCATGTTGATCGTCTTGCTGATCGCGCCCGAAAGGAACGGCTGTGCCGCCGCCATCATCCGCAGGTGACCCTTCCACGAAATCGAACGCCCGCCGCCAATCGGCGTGAACGAGCAGTCGAAGACCGGCAGATGTTCTTCCTTCAGGAACGGCGCGCCTTCAATCTTCGCGTTGGCGTCGATGTAATCGACGATCTGCGCGACTTCTTCCGGCGCGTATCCCAGCTTCATCAAAGCCTGCGGCACGGTGTTGTTCACGATCTTGATCACACCGCCGCCCACCAGCCGCTTCTGTTTCACCAGCGCCAGATCCGGCTCGATTCCGGTGGTGTCGCAATCCATCATGAAGCCGATGGTTCCCGTCGGAGCCAGCACCGAGACCTGCGAATTCTTGTAGCCGAACTTTTCGCCCAGCTCCAGCGCGTCATCCCATGATTTCTGCGCCGCGCGCAGCAGCGAAGGCTGCACGTTGTCTTCCTTGATCGGCCGCAGTGAATCGCGGTGCATGCGGATCACGTCGATCATCGCCTCGCGGTTGCGCGGGTACCCGCCAAATGGCCCCATCCGCTCCGCGATGCGCGCCGACTGGGCGTACGATTCTCCGGTCAGCAGCGCCGTGATCGCGCCGCAAAAATCTCTTCCGCCATCGGAATCATACGGAAGCGCCAGGGACATCAGCAGCGCGCCCAAATTGGCATATCCAATGCCCAGCGGACGGTAGTCGTGCGAATTCCGCGCAATCTTCTCCGTCGGATAACTCGCGTTATCCACCAGAATTTCCTGCGCCGTGATCACCACGTCCACCGAGTGCGTAAATCCTTCGCTGTCGAAAACGCCGTTCGTCCCCAGAAACTTCAGCAAATTGAACGACGCCAGATTGCACGCCGTATCGTCCAGGAACATGTATTCCGAGCACGGGTTCGACGCATTAATCCGCTCAGTCGCCTTGCAGGTATGCCATCGGTTGATCGTCGTGTCGTACTGCATCCCCGGATCGCCGCAGCGCCACGCCGAATCCGCCATTTCCTTCAGCAAATCCCGCGCGCTCATCTTCTCGCACGGCTTGCCGTCGTTGACGTTCCGCGTCCACCAATCCCGGTCTTCCTCCACTGCGCGCATGAAATCGTCAGTCACCCGCACCGAGTGGTTCGCATTCTGAAAGAACACCGAAGAGTAAGCTTCGCCGTCGATCGACGCGTCATATCCCTGGTCGATCAAAACGTGCGCCTTGTGCTCTTCCTTAGTCTTGCACTGAATAAACTCTACGATGTCCGGATGTTCGGCGTTCAGGATCACCATCTTCGCCGCCCGCCGCGTCTTCCCGCCGCTCTTGATCACGCCCGCGAAAGCGTCGAAGCCCTTCATGAAGCTCACCGGCCCCGAAGCGATTCCACCGCCCGAAAGCGATTCCCGGCTGCCCCGCAAGCTCGAAAAATTCGTCCCGGTCCCCGATCCCCACTTGAACAGCATCCCTTCCGTCTTCGCCAAACCCATGATCGATTCCATGTTGTCTTGCACGGAATTGATGAAGCATGCCGAGCATTGCGGCTTAGCCTGCACGCCCACGTTGAACCACACCGGCGAATTGAACGCCACCTTCTGCTCCAGCAGCAGGTGCGCCAGCTCATCCCGGAAAATATTTTTAGAATCAGCCGTCGCGAAGTAACCGCCTTCTTCGCCCCAGCGCACGATCGTGTCCACCACGCGCCCGATCAACTGCCGTACGGAAGTCTCGCGCTCGGCCGTGTTCGGCTTGCCATGAAAATATTTCGAAGCGACGATGTTTGTCGCCGTCATCGACCAGGTCTTCGGTACTTCTACATTCTCCTGCCGGAAAATCACCTGACCTTTATCGTTTCCGATGAGTGCGGTGCGGCGCTCCCATTCGACCTTGTCGTAAGGTGAGACTTTCCCATCCGTAAATCGCCGTTGAAATTCCAAACCGGTCGCCCGGCGCGTCATTTGATTTGTTTCAGTCATACCGTTTATCGCCGTCCTTGTTTCAGCCATCTGTTTGCCTCCGCGCAGGCAGTCTTGCTATCCAACTGTGGGCGGGTGGTAGCTTGGGTGGGATCTGCTATTTTACTCCCAAAATCCCGCACCCTCAAATCTACCGCCCTGGTCTTGAGGTTCAGCGCCCGAAGGCGCGATGAAATTCGGTTGTGAGGAACCGTCCCGAGTTTTTCGCGGCGAAAACGCGCTTAGCACCGAAAAAAAAAGACAAAAGCCCAGCTAAGCCGCGCAAAAAAACCGACTCGCGGTTCTAAGTGGGGTCTTGCCCCTCTCGATTTTCGGTTAAACTCAGTCCGGCTTTGCGGTTCGTTGGTGCGTCGAAAAACGGCGCAGCCAAAAAACTGTTCCCCGAGCTTGGAGATGGAGTATCGGGGCATGTGGAAAAGTTGTCAAGAAAAATTCATGAGCCGACCGCAAAATCTTCCGCTCTTAGTGTCGTAAGCGTCTATCTGTAGTGGTTGCTATACCGACACACACCGGTCACGATAAACCACCGGGAGAATTTCGAAGCGTGCATGTCATTTTTTATTTCCGAGAGAGTTTCCTAATCGCTTCCACTCCTTCATTCGCGGGTTCTTTTCGCAATTCCTCTTCTCCCCGTCAAATCTCTCGCACGCAATTTCAGATTTGTCCGGATTCAACCGTGAGATGCTTATTCCCTGAGAGGCCCTGACAAAAATGGTCGAACCCCTTCTCATCGCTCAAAGTTCTCATCCGTTGTACTTACTTCCCGGCATGGCCAATCGTCACGGCCTCGTGGCCGGCGCCACCGGCACTGGAAAAACCGTCACGCTGCAAGTGATGGCCGAAAGTTTCAGCCGCGCCGGCGTTCCGGTCTTCGCCGCCGACGTCAAAGGTGATCTCTCCGGCATCAGCCAGCCCGGCACCGATAATCCCAAAATTGCCGACCGCGTCAAGAAGCTCAAGCTCTCCGACTTTTCTTTCGCCGGCTGCCCGGTCACCTTCTGGGACGTCTTCGGCGCCGAAGGCCACCCCGTCCGCGCCACGGTTTCCGAAATGGGCCCGCTACTGTTCAGCCGCCTGCTGAACTTGAATGACACGCAGGCCGGTGTCCTGACTCTCGTTTTCAAGATTGCCGATGATAACCAGTTGCTCCTGCTCGATTTCAAGGACCTGCAGGCCATGCTCCAGTATGTCGGCGAGCATTCCGCCGAATTTCAAACCCAGTACGGCAACATCTCCGCCGCCAGCATCGGTGCCATCCAGCGCGGCCTGATCGAAATTCAGCAGCAGGGCGGCGAAAAATTCTTCGGCGAGCCCGCGCTGAATCTCGACGACCTGATGCAGACCGATTCGAACGGCCACGGCGTCGTCAACATTCTGGCCGCCGACAAACTGATTCGCGCCCCCAAGATCTACGCCACCTTCCTGTTGTGGATGCTCACCGAACTCTTCGAACGCCTCCCCGAAGTTGGCGACCCGGAAAAACCCAAACTCGTCTTCTTCTTCGATGAAGCCCACCTGCTCTTCTCCGACCTTCCCAAAATCATTCAGGACAAAGTCGTCCAGATCGTCCGCCTCATCCGCTCTAAAGGCGTCGGCGTCTATTTCGTCACCCAGAATCCGCTCGACCTCCCGGAAGAAGTCCTGGGCCAGCTCGGCAATCGTGTTCAACACGCCCTCCGCGCCTTCACCCCCAAAGACCAGAAAGCCGTGAAAGCCGCGGCCGACACTTTTCGTATCAATCCCAATCTCGACGTCGCCAAATGCATCACCGAACTCGAAGTCGGCGAAGCCCTTGTTTCTTTTCTCGATGAAAAGGGAACGCCCGGCGTCGTCGAACGCGCCCTGATTTGCCCGCCGCACAGCCAGATCGGCCCCATCACGCCCGAACAGCGCCAGCAGTTGATAAAGACCTCGATCGTCGCTGGTGTGTATGAAAACGCCGTCGACCGCGAATCGGCTTACGAACTTCTAAAAGCTCGCGCCAGCGCGACAGCCGCGCCCACAACTTCAGGTGCCGGCGGCACTGCCGCTCCAGCCGGTGCTCCTACTCAACCGTGGTACACAAGTCTTCCAGGCCTGGGCACTCCGGTAAAAGGCGGGCGTCGCGGCGATAGCCTGGGCGAAGCCATGGCCAAAAGCGCGGCCCGCACCATCGGCAGCACCGTCGGCCGTCAGATCGTCCGCGGTATCCTCGGTTCGTTGCTTGGTGGTAAGAAGTAATTCTTGGCAGGAGTCGATTCGATGAGCCTGACCACTCAACCCATCTTAAAAATTGTTGGCGCCTTGGCGTTTCTATCCCTAACCCCGCCCGTCATCGTTCTGGCCCAAGCCCCGTCCGCTGCAGAAAACACCGCTGGAGTCATCACCGGCGTCGCCACCTATCGCGAACGAATCGCCATGCCCAAGGACGCCGTCTTCGAAGCCACCCTCTCCGACGTCAGCAAAATGGACGCGCCCGCCGAAACCATCGGAACCGCAACCATGGGAAATCCCGGCAATCCGCCGTATCACTTTTCCATTACCTACGACCCCGGCCGCATTGTTGAGAATCACTCCTACGCCGTCCGCGCCACCATCAAGATCCAAGGCCGGCTCGCTTTCACCTCCGACACTTCCTACCCGGTCATCACCAATGGCAACGGCAAGAACGTGGACATCCTGCTGAAAAGTGTCGCGCGCCCGATTGAAACGCCGCCCATGGCCCCCGCTTTTTCAAGGTTCGTTCGATTGGAAGGCACCACCTGGAATCTGACGCGAATCGGCGAAAAAGACGTCGTCATCAGCGAAAGCCAGCGTCAGCCCTACATCCTCCTCGATTCCTCCAACAAACGCGTCACCGGCTCGGGCGGATGCAATCGAATCAACGGCACTTACACCCTGGAAAAACAGAACATTCACTTCGGCCCCATCGCCTCCACCATGATGGCTTGCCCCGGCGGTATGGACCTCGAAGGCGTTTTCCTGCAGACCCTCGATAAATCGCACCGCTGGAAAATCCAGGGCAATGAGCTGGAGCTGTGGGACGAAGAAAACGTCTTCCTGCTCCGCTTCGAAGCCGCTCCCCCGGAAAAATAAGCTCCACTTACACCAGGCGTCCGGCCTCGTTCGGCCGAATCACCCCGCCGGTGTGTCGAAAATGTTACGAAGCTAGCAACACCTCCGGATTGACATGAACAATTGCCTCTTGGAAAAATTCATAATGAAAGCACATGAGTACGCCCGCCATTGAGATCGAAGGCCTCACCAAGGACTACGCCGTCGGGTTTTGGCGCAAAAAAATGCGCCGTTCGCTCGACCATTTGACCCTACAGGTTAACCAGGGCGAGGCGTTTGGCTTCCTCGGCCCCAACGGCGCCGGCAAGACCACCACGCTAAAACTCTTGATGGGTCTGATTTTTCCCACTAGCGGAGACGCGCGCATTCAAGGCCGTTCTATCGCCGACATCGGCATGCATCGCCAGATCGGCTACATGCCCGAACAGCCCTACTTCTACGATTACCTCACCGCCCGCGAGCTACTAGACTATTTTGCCCAAGTTTTCGGCTTCAACCGCGCCGACCGCGAAGCCCGCATCAAAAAATTTCTAGAACGCGTCGGTCTCTCCGCCTCTGCCGACGTGCAATTGCGCAGATTTTCCAAGGGTATGTTGCAGCGCGTCGGAATCGCCCAGGCCATTCTTCACGACCCCCAGGTCGTATTCCTCGATGAACCGATGTCCGGTCTCGATCCCATCGGCCGCCGCGAAGTCCGCGACATCATTCTCGAGCTGAAAAATCAGGGCAAAACGATTTTCTTTTCCACTCACATTCTTTCCGATGCCGAAATGCTCTGCGACCGCGTTTCCGTGCTGGTCGGTGGCAAGCTGCAGGGTGTGGGAGCGCCCCGCGAGATTGTTTCGCTCGACATTCACGGCATGGAGATCCTTTTCGAACTGCATCCGGGCAATTCGCTGCCGCCGGAATTCGCCGCCCAGGCTACCCACACCGGCGACCGTTACCGCATTGAAGTTCCCGAAGCGGATTTATACGCCGCGCTCGAAAAGCTAAGAAATTCCCAGGCCCGCATACTTTCCGTCGCGCCGCTGCGTCCGTCGCTCGAAGACTATTTCCTGAAAATGGTCGCGCGCCAGAAATCCGCGACCGCGGCTTCAGAACCCGTCTCCCCCGGAGTCGCCTCATGAGTTCCGTTGCCGGAATCGTCGCCATAAACACCTTTCGCGAAGCCGTCCGCGACCGCGTCCTCTACAACCTGATCTTTTTCGCGTTGCTGATGATCGGCGCCGCCGTTCTCGTCGGCGGCATTTCCATCGGCATCGAACGCGACGTCATCGTCAACCTCGGCCTCACCGCGATTTCGCTCTTCGGAATCATCATGGCCATCTTCATCGGCGTCGGCCTGGTCTACAAAGAAATCGAAAAACGTACCCTCTACAGCCTGCTGGCCAAGCCCGTACGCCGCTGGCAATTCCTGGTCGGCAAATTCGGCGGCCTGCTCCTCACTCTCGCGGTCAACACGATCTTGATGGCCATTGGTCTCGCCGTAGCGCTGCTCTACGTCGCCCACAAATTCGAATCCGGCGACGTCACCATCCTTATCGCCATCTATTTTGTGCTTCTTGAGCTGGCCCTAATCACCGCGCTAGCTTTGTTTTTCTCCTGCTTCTCCAGCCCCATGCTCTCCACTCTCTACACGCTGGGCATTTACGTCGCCGGTGTTTTTACCCCGGACATTCGCGATATCGGCCAGTTCACCACCAACCCCACGCTCAAGATCGTCGCCAAATGTCTTTATTACGTTCTGCCGAATTTTCATAATTTCAACATCATCGCCGCTGCCGCACATCGAGAAGCCATACCGCACGCCTTGATCTGGCAGAACACGCTCTACGCCGTGCTCTATTCCGTGCTGCTGTTGCTCGCCGCCTCCGCCGTCTTTTCCGGCCGCGATTTGAAATGAGCAACGTGAATCACACCCGCATCCTGCGGCTCGCGCTCGTCTCCGTTCCCGTTCTCTTTGTCGCACTCGCTTTTCTGCAACGCGATATCGATGCCGTCGCTGCTCCACTCGATAATCAGAACCCCGAATTGCTCATCCAGTCCGGAAAAATGTTGAAGAGAATGAGCCTCGGCTACGATTCGCTCCTCGCCGATATCTATTGGACCCGCGCCGTCCAGTATTTCGGCTATCGCGTCGGCAAGCCCGGCGAAACTTTCCCGCTGCTGGGCTCGCTCCTAGATATCACCACCACTCTGGATCCCCACCTCATCATTGCCTATCGATTCGGCACAATTTTCCTCTCCGAACCCGATCCCGCAGGTGCCGGAGAACCGAACGTTGCCGTCGACCTGGTGAAAAAAGGAATTGCCGCCAATCCCGATGAATGGCGCCTCTATCAGGATTTAGGCTTTCTATATTCGATTCGCCTGAAGGATTATCCGAAGGCCGCTGAGGCGTATCTCGAGGGCAGCAAAAATCCGAAAGCGCAAATCTTCATGAAAGTTCTCGCCGCCAGCGTCGCTGCCAAGGGCAACGACCTGGAAACCTCGCGCGCGATTTGGGGCGAAGTCTACAACACTACGCAGGACCAGCTCATTCGCAACCGCGCTTTGCAACATCTAAAAGCCATTCAGGCCAATCTCGACATCCAGCATCTCAATGAAGCTTCCGAAGCCTACGCCACCAAACTCGGCCATTTTCCGGCCACCATCCGCGAGCTACAGGAAGCCGGTTTCGTGCGCGGCGACCCGAAAGATCCCGAGGGCTATCCCTACGTCATGGGCCAACACGGTGTGCCGCAACTCGACCTGCAAAGTCCGGTCGTCCTCGATCCCGACAAACGACCGACAGCCAAGCCGTAGCCGCCGCCGGTCGTCCCAAAATCACAAATTCAATTGAACGGAAGCTACAAAACACTAGGGAAGGATGAGCTGCGTAGTTATTCGTGTCGCAAGGCTTCAATCGGGTTCAACCGCGCCGCTTTCGTCGCCGGCCATACCCCGAAGATCAATCCGATTCCCACCGACACCGTAAATCCAATAATCACCGCCCACGCCGGCACCACCGCCTTCAGCGAACTCACCAGCGGAATCAGCATCACGATTGCGCTGCCCACCACGATCCCGATCAGTCCGCCCGAACCCGTCAGCGTCATCGCCTCGAATAAAAATTGCCAGGTGATGTCTTTGCCCCGTGCTCCGATCGCTTTACGCACTCCGATCTCCCGCGTGCGCTCGGTCACCGATACCAGCATGATGTTCATCACGCCCATGCCGCCAATCAGCAGTCCAATCGAACTCAGCACCACCACCGCCAGCACTACTCCGCCGATGATGTCGTTGAATTGCTTCACCACTTCCACTTGCGTCTGGATCGCGAAATTGTCCGGCTTGTCGTACGGCACATTCCGCCGCCGTCGCAGCACTTCCTTGATCTGGTCCACCGCCGCATCCAGCTTTCCCGGGTAGGCTAGGAAGCGATAGGCAATTTCAAAACTTCCCGGATACAGCTTCATAAAAGTAAAATACGGAATCACCGTGCGCCGATCTTCGTCATTCGTCCCAAATCCACCGGTCGGCTTCTCAAAAACTCCCACCACCTCATACGTCGAGCCGTCCACCAAAATCTCTTTTCCCAGCGCGTCGTCGATCGTCGGGAAAAACGCCTTGGCCACGTTCTCGCCAATCACCACTACGTTTTCGCGATGCTCGTTCTCCGCTTCGGTGAAAAAACGGCCCGCCTTCATCGTCGCGTTCGAATACACCGTCAGGTACGCCGGAAACGTCCCTCGAAAATCCGTCCCTTCGATGATGTTGCCTTGATACCGCGCCACATGCGCCAGTTGCCACTGAAAAGCCGAAACCGCAATTTCCTTCACCGCCGGGCACATTTCGCGGATCGCTTCTGAATCTTCCAAGGTCAATTGCTTCCGGATCTTTTCGTCTTTCGGCCGTCGCCCGCTCTTCGGCCCTTGATCGAAACGCGAAACAAACGCCGTATCGATGCCTTCCGAAGTCAACTCGTCCTGAATCGTCCCACGGAAGCCTTGCACTAGGCCCACCACCAGAATGATCAGCGCCACACCGATCATCACGCCTAGAATCGCCAAAAAGCTCCGCAGCTTGTGAGCTCGGACCGTGTCCCACGCCAATTTTAGATTTTCGCGAAAGTCGCTTTGCATCACCTGTTCCTAAAAAAACCGCTCCTAAGTTTCCGCCCGCAGCGCTTCAATCGGATCCAGCTTCGCCGCCCGCATCGCCGGATAAATTCCAAAAAATAGCCCGACCACCGTAGAAAGCAGCAGCGCAATCAATATCGCAAATATCGGAGTCGATATCGGAATCGGACTCATCACCCGCACCAGTTGCGCGATGATAATCGCAAACAACACGCCCAATAGTCCGCCCGTGGCCGCCAGCAACGACGACTCCATCAAAAACTGCAAAATAATATGGCTCCTTCGCGCCCCCAGCGATTTCCGTAGCCCGATCTCCCGCGTCCGTTCCGTCACGCTCGCCAGCATGATGTTCATGATCACCACGCCGCCCACCACCAGAAAAATTGACGTAATCCAAATCGCGATGCCAAACGCATTCCCGGTAATCCGGTTCCACAAACCCATGATCGAATTCGGCGCGATGATCGCAAAATTATCATCAGTCTCGTACGGCACGTGCCGCCGCGAACGCAGAATCACCCGTGCCTCGTCCTGTGCCGGATCCATCCACTCCGGCCCGGTCGCCTGCACGAACATCGTCACCGAATCCTGCGGTGCCAGCCACTCCTTGCGATACGTCCCCAGCGGGATCATCACAAAATTGTCCTGCGGCTCGCCCAGCACCGTACCCTTCGGCGTCGCCACGCCCACCACCTGATATTGTCCTTGCCCCGCGCGAATTTCATGCCCGATCGGATCCAGCCCCGGGAAAAGTTTGTTCGCGACGTCCGCCCCAATCACGCAGACTCCCGCGCGATGTTCCTCATCGATATCCGTCAACAGCCGTCCACTCGAAACGTCGATATCCCGAATCGGCGCAAACGTGGGAGTCGCTCCGATAATACTCACGTCTTCACTCAGAATGCTTCCGTAGCGCACGTCCGCGCTGGTGTCCTGCTCGCCCGCCACCGTCGTGGCCAGCTTCATGCCCTGCCGCAGCGCCTCCAAATCGTCGATGCTCAGCGGCGGACGCTTCCGCGCCTTATTCCACTCCTGAAAATTGGTCACAATCCCGATGCGGTCCACCACAAACGCGTTCGCGCCCAGGTTCGCTACCTTGTTCGATACATAAAGGTTGAGGCCATTCAGGACTGAAATGACTGCGACAAGTGTAGTAACCGCCAGGATCACCCCAAGTAAAGTCAAGAAAGTACGCAGCTTATGCGCCTTCAGAGTGTCCAGCGAAATCCACAAAGTCTCGCGCACCGATGCGAGGGTAGTCCGGGCGTGCGCGGCTTCAATTAGCGGTTGGGTCACGGCTTACATTATAAGACGGCTGGCCCGGCAGAATAGTTCACATTCGCAAAAATATATGGCCGGCGCCGCCCGCTCCCGGCCCGTCACACGCGCTCGCACCGAGCCTGTCCCGCGGGGCAGCTTCCTTTCGCGAGTTTACGGTTAGAATGGGGAGCGCCGCCTTTTTGACCACATTGGCGCCAGGCAGGTTTCTTCGCCGTGAACGGGAAGCTCACAACCGCCCTACTCGTTGCCGCGCTGTCCCTGAACGTGGCCGGCGTCCCCGCGCTGTTCTCCGTCTCTGCCGCCACGCCCCGCCAAAATTCGCACAGCCCCCAAGCGAAAGACTCGTCCACCCCGCCCACTGCCGCCGAGCTCCAAGCCCGCGCCCAAAAACTCATCGCCAACCAGCGTCGCGATGACGACGCCTTGGAACAATACGAACGCGTCGAGCATCAAGTCTCCCGCACCGCCGGCGATACTCCGCGCACCTTAGAAGATCGCACTTTCCGCGTCGTCCCCACCGGTAGCGGCTACATGAAACTCGTTCTCAAAATCGATGGCAAGCCCGCCGATCCCGCCGACTATCACAAACAGCTGCAGGCTTGGGCCGATCTGTTGGCCTTGATGTTGCGCACCGATGATTCGCGCACCAAGACCGCCCTAGCCAAATGGCAGAAGCGCCAGCAGGAACGCGCCGAGCTGGTCGAAACCTCGCCGCAAGCTTTTTCGCTCACCTGGCTCGGCATCGAAGATCGCAATGGCCGCCGCTGTGACGTTCTCGATCTGCAGCCCAACCCGAATTTTCATCCGCACACGATTCTGCAGGAAGCCATCTCGCACGTCGTCGCCAAAATCTGGGTCGACCGCGACGCCAACCAAATGGTTCGCGCCGAAGCTCATTTGTTGAAAGACGTTTCCTTCGGCGGAGGAATTCTCGGCAAGCTCTATCGCGGCGGCGTCTTTTCCATCGACCAGGTCGAAGTCTCCCCCGGCGTCTGGTTTCCTTCGCGTTACCAATACGACTTCACCGCTCGCAAATTTTTGTTCACCTTCGAAGAACACCAGTACATTGAAGCTAGTCAGTATCATTGGGACGGGCCGCCCAAACAGGCCCTGGCCATTGCCCAAAACGAACTAACTACCGGCAAACTGGCCTACGGTGCGCAGTAACTTTTTCGAGTTTTCCGGGTTAGATCATTCAAGGATTCGTTCTTTCCGTTTCATCGCGCCCAGCGCGTCTCAGCGTTTCCATCAGCTCCTGCTTCGCTTACGGAGGTCCCATGTCGTTCAAGGCTCTTCGCTCGTTCGCTTTCGCCGCAGCTTTGCTCGCGCTGATTCCCGCGGCTCGCGCCCAGGAACAAAGCGCCACTCCACCGGCGCCGGCATCCACCACTCAATCAACCCCCGCCCCTGCTGACGCTCCCCCTTCGCCTTCCACCACGCCAGCTGCCGGAAAACGCGTATGGACAAACGAAGATATGGGCGAAGTCCACCGAAATTCAACCATCTCCACCTTCAACGCGCCCAACGCCAAAGACCCCAAATCCAGCTCCAAGCCGGCCACGGCCGCCAAGTCCAAGGACGCCAAGCGCTACCAGGACCAAATCAACGCCCTCCGCGCCAAACTGCCTCCCATCGACGAAAAAATCACGCAGCTGAAAGCCGTGCTCGCCGGAGACACCGTGCAGCAAACTCGCACCTACGGCGGCAACCGAATCGACGACTGGCACGAAGAATTGGTGCATCTACAAAAACAACGTGACGACATCGAAGCCAAAATAAGCGCCGTCCAGGATGACGCCCGCCACAACGGCGTCGCCGAAAGCGAAATCCCGCAATAACCGCAGCGTTTGAACTTGGCACCAAAAAAAAGAGGGAGCAAACATCGCTCCCCCTATTTCCATTTTCTATTTTCCAAATCTAGTTTCGTGCTGCAGCCGCGGTACCTTCCTTCTCGATCGGCGCCCCTACTAAGTTGCCCCACTCCGTCCACGACCCGTCGTAATTCTTCACGTTGTCGTAGCCCAGCAAATACTTCAGCACAAACCACGAATGTGAACTGCGCTCACCAATCCGGCAGTACGCAATGATCGGATCCTTCCCGTCGATCCCTTTCCCATCGTAAAGCGCTTTCAACGCGTCCGCCGACTTGAACGTTCCATCTTCGTTCGCCGCCTGCGCCCACGGAATGCTCGCCGCTCCCGGAATGTGCCCCGCGCGCTGCGCCGTCTCCGTCATTCCCGGGGGCGCGATGATCTTCCCCGTAAATTCGTCCGGCGACCGCACGTCCACCAGCTGCGCCGCCTTCTTCTTTTCCACGGCCGCAAAAATTTCATCCTTGCGCGCTCGCAACGATTCGTCCGGCGCGCTCGCTTTGTAAGTAGCCGCAGTTACTTTCGGCGCTTCGTTCGTCAGCGGCCGCTTTTCTTCAATCCATTTCTTCCGGCCGCCGTTGATCAGCCGCACATCTTTGTGCCCGTAATATTTCAGCTGCCAAAACGCGTACGCCGCGAACCAGTTGTTGTTATCGCCATACAGCAGAATGGTGGTGTCGTTCGAAATTCCAGATTGGCCCAGCAGGTTTTCCAATGTGGCTTGATCGATCAAATCGCGCCGCACATGATCTTGCAGTTGCGATTGCCAATTCCAGCCCACCGCTCCCGCAATGTGTCCCTGGTCGTATGCGGTCGTGTCCACGTCTACTTCCACCAGCCGCACCTTCGGATCGTTCTGATGCGCCGCGGCCCACTCCGTCGAAACCAGAACCTCCGGATGCTTGTAATCGCTCATGTGCGTTCTCCTGTTTGTTTTTAGACGCTCTGTTTTAGACGCTTGGTTCTTAAACCCTCCAAATCCGATCCTGCTTTCGATGCTCGGCGATACTCGCCGCTGAAAACAAAAAACCCACCTGCCTCGGTCACTTCTGGCGGTGGGTCGGGAAACTCTTGGCTAATTGTTTGTTGCCGAACCGCTTAGCCTCCCGCGCCAGAACACACGTGTGTACAACACAGGCAACAACACGCCGTACACGTCTGGACGCAAGATTTCATCGATTTCAGGCTACACCTGAACTATGACCATGGCAATGGTAAGTTCCCGCGCACTGTCACCCGACTCAGGAAATCGCATTCAACGTACCGTCAGCCGCGGTCTCGTACTCCAGTCGCAACAGCCAGTCGAAGTGAAACTTCTCCGCCGCGAGCCACCTCTCCATCTCTTCGCGGCTCGCCGCCTCGAATTCCGCCACCATTTTCCCTTCCTGCATATTCACCAGCACCCGCCGGCCGCTTACCGTCTTGGCGCCCAGGATTTTCTTGCACAACTCTTCAGCGCCCTGCCGCGTCAGGCAGGCCAGCGTGTGTTGACTCAGGTAACGAGGCATTTCGGCTCCCATTCCGCTAGAATCAGCGGCGGCGAAAATAGCGCTCCCAATATATAGCCCGAGCGCGGAGAAATCGAATGGCCGAGATACGAACCGAACATCCCTACCACGCCTACGAAGCCATCCTGGCTCAGCCAGATCTGATCGAACACCTTCTTACTCAGCGCGACGTCATCGAACGCGCCGCCCACGCCATCGCCCACAAAGAACGCATCACCTTTGTAGGCATCGGAACTTCATTGCACGCCGCGCGCGTCGCCGAAAGCTGGCTCCGCCATTTCAGCCAAGGCCATGTACTCGCGCACGTCGAGCAATCCTTCGAGCTGATCCATCATCCTTTCGCTTTCGGGCCGCAAGACGCGGTCATCGTCATCACTCATACCGGCACAACTACTGCTTCCGTCGGAGTTTTGCGTATGGCCCGTGCAGCCGGAGCCCTGACCGCAGCCATCACCGGTAAAATGAGCGGCGACGGCATTCGTGGCGCCGACTATCACATCGAAACCTGCGAGCAGGAAATTCCCTTCGCCTACACCAAAAGTTACACCACGGCTCTCGCAGCGTTGGCGCTCTTGACCATCCGCATCGCCGAGCAGAAAACGAAAACTGCGTTGCCCGCCCGTCTCGCGGATTTGTCCCGTGTCCCGGAGCTGATGCGCGAAGCGCTGGCCCTAGCTCCCCAAGCCCGCGGTTGGGCCGCGCTCATCGCCCAACTTCCTCGCATCGAAATTTTCGGTTCCGGTGCTGCCTGGGCCACCGCCAGCGAAGCGGCCCTCAAAATAAAAGAAGCCTGCTACATCGCTGCCGAAGGTTTCGAAACCGAGGAAATCCTGCACGGTCCGTTTTCCGAAACTGATACTCGAGCCTCGCTCCTCGGATTGTTGGTAGGCGACGCCACCGACGATCGCGCCCGCCAGATCCTCCGCGCCGCAGGCGATCTGAAAATGCTGCGCGCGGCCATCGCCGTCCCGTCCGCCAATCGAGATATCGCCGCCCAGGAAGTTTTTGTTGTCCCCGAATGTCAGCCCTGGCTTTCCGCCTTCGTCCATCTCGTTCCGCTGCAACTGCTGATGTATTACCTCGCCATCGAACGCCGCGCCAACCCCGACACCGGCCGCATGGAGCAGCCCGAGCACGCCGCTGCCAGCAAACACTACAAATACTGATTCACAATCCCGCTGTAGCGCTGCGTGTGGCTGTCCCTTGTGCCAAAACCTTCGCTGGACCTCCGAACAGGAGTTGCATTTCGTGAACATCGCAACCGCTGATCAGCTCTTCACACATCGGCCCCGCGTAACATAGATAGCGGAATCACCGTGAGGTCCGAATGAAACGTACTTCCGTGTTCGCGATATTGGTCTTGGTCACCTGCATCGCAATGGGAATCAGCAGCTCCGCCTTCGCGCAATTTGCCAGCGGCCTGGGCGTCGTGAAAGGCACCGTCGTCGACGACCAAGGCAAAGGCGTCTCCAACGCCAGCGTCACCATTCAGACTTCCGACGGTCTGCGTCCCCACGCCACCCACACCGACGCCACTGGTCACTTCGAATTCACTCGTTGGGACGCCGGCCAATACGATCTGCGCGCCTATTCCAACGGCGTTTTTTCGGACTGGGCGAAACACACGCTGATTCGTCCCAAGAAAACTACCGAAGTTACTCTGCGCATCCCGTCAGCCGAATCCGCGGCGAAATAGCCATCAGCGTCCCTCGCCAGCCTCCACCGCGGGCTTACCGCCCATAAGTGCCCATATTTCTGTACGTTCCGTGGTACCAGGTACTAAAACCCCGGTACCGGAATCTTTGAATCCGATGCCCCATAGCCCGTGCACATTCATTCGGCCAGACTCCAAGTGCGGGTTGGAAGCTGCGATTGCGGGGACGACGGTTCCACAAAAAAAGGAGCCGGGGCATCTATCCAACCCGTCCAATACTCCTGCTGGCTGGCGCCCCTTACTCGAATTTCCGCCGGCAAGCAGGCCTTGGATGCGCCTCTTCTCAGCCTTCCTGCAATAAAAATTGAGAGATAGACGTTTGTGGTTAACCGCGGATGGTTTCTTCTGGCGACGCGAGGGGAAGTAGATTCTGCGTCGCGCCGGTAGCCCAGCACGCCGACATGCGCACCGGAGCGTACGAAAATCGGTGCAGCGGGGTTGGTCCGTGGACGCGCAGCGCTTCGAGGTGGTCCGGCGTTCCGTAGCCTTTGTGTTGCGCCAAGCCATACTGCGGATATTCGCGATCGAACTCGTGCATTCGGCGGTCGCGTTCCGTTTTCGCCAGGATCGATGCCGCGGCGATGGAAACCGAACGCGCGTCGCCGTGAATCAGCGCCTTCTGTTCGATGGGCAGATCGATCTCGATGGCGTCGCACAACAAATAATCCGGCGGGGGATTCAGCTGAGATACGGCGGCTAGCATCGCTTGCCGGCTGGCCTGATAAATATTCCAGGCATCGATGCGCGTCGAATCCACTTCGGCGGTAGCCCAGGCCAGTGCGTGTTCGCAGATCTTAGCAGCTAGTTCCTCGCGGCGTTCGGCGGTGAGTTTTTTGGAATCGTCGAGGCCGACGATTCGGCGGCGGGGGTTCAGAACCACTGCGGCGGCGACTACCGGTCCGAAGAGTGCTCCGCGCCCGGCTTCATCTAATCCGGCGATGCGCAGCCAGCCGCATTGCCGCGCTTCCCGTTCGTAACGTGCGGAACAAAGTCTCCCCATCGGTTGGAAATTTTAGCACACGCGAAGGAATGAAATTATTCAGTTGGTGTGTATCTTTTCGCGCCTGAGGATTTCTCGCCGCCCAAGGAATTGCCTGAACAGCCGGCCGAAATAAAAAAGCCCGCTTCGATCACTCGAAGCGGGCTTGGATTTTTCTGTTACAAATTCCGCGCCACGAATCGCGCGGGTTTACTCGGCGGCTTTCGCGGCAGCTGCGGCTTTGCGTTCCGCCGCGAGTTCCGGCCGTTCCGCACGCTTCACCCGTGACGCCTTACCGGTCAGCTTGCGCAGGTAGTTCAGCTTGGCGCGGCGCACGCGTCCGGCCTGCACGATGACGATCGAGCTGATCATCGGTGAATGTACCGGGAAGATGCGCTCAACGCCGATTCCGAAACTTACCCGGCGGACCGTGAACGATTCGCCCAGCAGTTCTCCGCGGCGGCTCATCACCACGCCCTCAAAAGGTTGAATGCGCTCTTTGTCGCCCTCGCCTTCCTTCAGCCGCACGTTAATCTTCACCGTGTCGCCCGGACGGAAGTTCGGATGGTCTTTACGGAGCTGCGACTGTTGCGCCTTATGCACGATCGGATTCATGACTTTATTTCCCTGCAGACCCGCTCAGGTGGGGCCAGCTAGCAACGCACAATCCCCAATTATAGCCTGATCAGTGGCCATATTTCCACACGTTTTGTCGCGTGCCAACGTGCACCGCAGCCCGCCTCGACCGCGCAATCGAGACTCAAGCGTTCAGCAAATCTGGACGGTTCCGCCGCGTCTTTTCCAGCGCTTTCTTCTCCCGCCATTTCCGAATCTCTTCGTGGTTCCCGCCAAGCAGGACCTCTGGAACCTCCCAACCGCGAAACGAAGGCGGTCGCGTGTAATGCGGATAATCGAGAATCCCGCTGCCGCTTGAATGAGATGTACTCGCTGGCTTCGGTGTCGGTGAGGCGTTTTGCGCCGCAGGGGTCGACGCGGCACCTTGGCCCGAACCGCCGCTCGCGGCGACCGGCTCACTGAATGATTCGTTCACGATTGAATCCTCATTGCCCAGCGCGCCCGGAATCAGCCGAGTCACCGCATCAAGGATCATCGCCGCCGCAAGTTCACCGCCGGAAAGCACGAAGTCGCCAATCGAAATCTCGTCCGTTGCCAGATGCTCGGCCACCCGCTCGTCGACGCCTTCGTACCGCCCACATATAAACACGATCCGATCGAGCTGCGCGAAACGCCGCGCGGTTTCTTGGCGGAACATCGTCCCCGCCGCGGAGAGCAGCACAACCGCAGTGCGCGGATCCCGCTGCTGAACCGTTTCGCCCGGAACAGGAGTGGTGGTGGAAGAAGGAGCCAGCGATTCCACCGCGTCGAACAGCGGTTCGCACTTCATCACCATGCCTTCGCCGCCGCCGAAAGGGCGGTCGTCCACGGTGCGGTGCCGGTCATGGGTAAACGCGCGCAGGTCGTGGACGTGCGCCTGGATCAGGTTCGCCTCGCGCGCGCGGCGCACGATGCCGTAATCCAGCGGACCCGTAAAGAACTCCGGGAAGATGGTGATGAGGTCGAAGCGCATTGCGGATTATCGTACCACTGCGCAGCGAAGCCAGCGGGCCACGCTAGAGTTTGGAGTTCAGGTCGAGCAAGCCTTCAGGCAGATTCACTTCGATGCGGCGCGCGGCAAGATCGATCTTCGGGCAAATGTCTTGTGCCAGCGGTACCATGATCTCTGGGCCGATCGCTGCAGCTCGCGACGAGTCTACTTGCACAGTCAGAATCGGCGTGCCCTGAACCGCTTCGCCGTTGATCTCGACGTCGGTCACCACGCCTACCTTAGCGCCGTTGGTTTCCACCACTTCGCAGCCGACCAGGTCGCTAATGTAGTAGCTGCTCTCGGGAAGTTTGGCGCGTTCAGCCAGTGGAATACGCACTTCGCAGCCCACCAGTTTCTTAGCGTCGTCGACGGAGTTACTGGTGGCGAAGTGGAAGATGGCCTGGCCGCCGTGGCTGTGCGAAAGCCAGCAACGACGCACTTCGACGCTGCGGCCCGCACCGGTTCCGTTCCACAAAATCACGCGCGTTAATTTGGTGAGACGTTCAGGAAAATCGGTGAGGATGGTCGCGGCTATTTCGCCGCGCACGCCGTGGGGGCGGACGAGGAGCGCTACGGTGACGCTTTCATCCCGGTCCGCGTGCGGTTTTTGCGTGATTGCTACTCCAGAATTTCCAGCGTGAAACGCTTCTTGAGCTTCATGCCGGCGGCGCCGAGCAAGGTGCGAATCGACTTGGCGGTGCGGCCCTGGCGGCCAATGACTTTGCCCAGGTCGTCAGGGGCGACACGCAACTCCAAAACCGTGACCTGCTCGCCTTCGACGGCGTTTACGATTACCTGTTCTGGATGATCCACCAGAGCCTTGGCGATCTCTTCGACCAGCTGCTTCATTGGGCCCCCTCAGCGACGGAAAATTGCTCAGCATGAAATTTCGCATGAACGCAGAATGCGGACAATACACTCTTTGCTGGGCTGGGGAGGTTAAGACGCGTTAGACGGCTTTGCGGTTACCTAGAAAGCTGCGTACGGTATCGCTGGGCTGTGCGCCCTTGCTGATCCAATAATCCACGCGGTCACGCTTCAACTCGATCAAAGCGGGAGTCTTGAGCGGGTCGTAAGTGCCCACAATCTCGACGAAACGGCCGTTTCGCGGACGAGTTTTCTCGGTGACAATCACGCGGTAAAACGGGCGCTTCTTTTTGCCAATTCTGGCCAAACGAATCGTTAACAAAGCTTCAACCCTCCTGAATCTATTCTGCCGTTAGCAGAGCCCCTAAGTATAACGAATCGGAGTCCATTCACCAACGCCTTTCCGGGGGCCGCTTGGGGTCAATTTTGGCCCTGAGGACCCTTCAAACCGGCGAATTTGCCCAGGCCGCGCATCTTTGTTTTAGCCATGGCGCCGTACTGCTTCATCATTTTTTTCATGTCCTGATACTGTTTGATGACCTGGTTGACTTCCTGGACTGACGTGCCGCTGCCGATGGCGATGCGCTTGCGGCGTTTGCCGTCGAGCAGATTGTGGTCCGCGCGTTCTTTCGCGGTCATGGAATTGATGATGGCTTCCACCGAGCCCAGGCGCTTTTCGTCGATTTCGGGATTTTTGGGAAGATTGGCGAAGGGACCGACCTTCGGCAGCATCCCCAAAATCTGCTCGACCGAACCCATCTTCCTGATCTGGCGCAACTGGTCGCGGAAATCTTCCAGCGTGAAATCGTCTTCGCGCAGCTTGCGTTCCAGTTCGCGGGCTTGCTTCAGGTCTACGGTTTTTTCGACGCGCTCGATCAGGCCGAGCACGTCGCCCATGCCCAGAATGCGGGAAACGACTCGATCCGGCAGGAACGGTTCGAGGGCATCATACTTTTCGCCGACGCCGACGAATTTTACCGGCGCGCCGGTGACTTTGCGGATGGAGAGCGCAGCGCCGCCGCGGGCGTCGCCGTCCATCTTCGTGAGAACCACGCCGGTGATGCCGAGGCGTTTGTGAAATTCTCCGGCGGAGCGAACGGCGTCCTGACCGATCATCGCGTCCGCGACAAAAAGGAGTTCGGAGGGATTCAATTCTTTTTTCAGGTCGGCGAGTTCTTTCATCAACTCGTCGTCGATATGCAGGCGGCCGGCGGTGTCGACCAGGACCACGTCGCAGGCAGACATTTTCGCTTCGCGAATGGCGCCGCGCACGATTTCGAGCGGCTTGTCGGTGCCGGTGCCGGGCCAGATGGGAGTGCCGGTAGCTTTGGCAACTTGCGCGAGCTGTTCGCGCGCGGCAGGGCGGTAGACGTCAGTCGAAACAACCAGCGGACGATGGCCATGTTCGGCGAGCCACTTGCCCATTTTTCCGGTGGAAGTGGTTTTGCCGGAGCCTTGCAGACCGACAATCATCCAGACCGAAGGCGGCTTGGAGGAATAGGACGGCTTGGCTTCCTTGCCGAGAAGTTCGCCGAGTTCGTCGCGAACGATTTTGACGACCTGCTGATCGGGCGAAAGCTGAAGCAGAACCTCGGAGCCGACGGCTTTGGCGCGGACGTGAGCGACGAATTCATCGGCGACGCCGACGTTGACGTCGCCTTCGAGCAGGGCTTCGCGAATTTCAGCGAGGCCGGCGTCGAGGTGCTCTTCGCTGAGCTTGCCCTGGCCGCGAAGATTCTTGAAGGCGCGTTGAAGCTTATCTGTAAGTGTTTCAAACATTATTTTTTGGCGGTCCTATGGGCCGGAGCGGCGCGAATTTCATTGTAGGGGAGGCGGGAGGGGCGGTCAACGCGGGAGGGGCGTGCAGTTGAGGAGGTGGGTTTGTATCAACTGGGAGGGAGGGGGGTCGTAAAAATTGTCGATTAGAATTCATGGTCGGCCTTTGTTTTGTAGGGGATGAGGGATGATTCTAATCGCGCGAGTTTTGCGGAAAATTGTCGATTAGAAACGCCAGTTGCAAGTAGGGTTTGTGGCGGCGTGAACAGGCTCCGATTCGATTGCGGCAAAGGACCTTCTTGAGGGCGTTCTTTGCCGGCTTCAGGAAACAAATGGGTAGAATTATTACCCAAAAAACGCCGATTAGAAACCATGTCGATCCTGTGTTTTGTTGAAGTTGCGGCGATTTCTAATCGCGGGCTTGCCGATTAGAAATTTTATTAACAGGTTCAGTTCCGGGTGGGTTTTGGGCGTGTTTTCAGCGGAGGTGGGGGTTGAGTTGTGTTTTCTGGGTGGCATGTTTTTTACCATTTTACCATTTATAGGGTTGGTACCCAAATCTGGGTGTGTGGACTTGGTTTTGGGTGGGCGGCGGGGCATGGTCGATGGTTCTTGGGCGGAGGCAAGTATCGGTTGCGATAAAAGGTGAGGCGGGTTTGGAGGCGGCTTGGTCGTGGGGGTCTGGGATTGGCGGGAATCGAAGAGAGATCCTTCGTCGCGGAAGGCGGTCCTCTGGATGCATCCGGAAAGGCGACGGCAACTGGCCCACCTGAAGGTTAGGGCAGGCCTACTTTGCTGTACCGGGGGCTGCAGGGGCTGGCGGCGTGGCTGCCTTCTGCGTTGCCACCCACTCATGAATCCTCGCGGACAACACATCCAAGGGCAAAGCCCCGGCTCCCAAAACCTCATCATGATATTTCCGGATGTCGAACGAATCGCCCAACTGGTCTTTCGCGTACTGGCGCAATTTTAGAATTTGCAGCTGCCCGATTTTGTAGGCCAGGGCTTGCGCCGGCACGGCCATGTAACGGTCGGTCTCGGCCTGCACGTCGGATTCGTCGATGGCCGAATGTTCGTGGAAATAATCCACCACTTGTTGGCGGGTCCAATGGCCGTCATGCAGCCCGGTATCAACCACCAATCGAATGGCTCGCCACATTTCTTCCTGCAGGTGACCGTAATAACTGTACGGGTCCTGGTAGAAACCGGCCTCTTTGCCCAGCTCTTCGGCGTACAGCGCCCATCCTTCGATGTAGGCGGTGTAGTTTTCATGCTGGCGGAACGGGGGCAGCTCCGGCAATTCCTGGGCAATCGATATTTGCAGATGATGCCCCGGCACTCCCTCGTGATACGCCGTGCTCTCGAAATCCGTGGTGGTGACTTTGTCGGCGTCGCGCGTATTGACCATCACGTGGGCCGGGCGTGAACCATCGGGCGGCGCTTGCACATACTCGGTCGAGGCCTCTTTTTCCCGGTATTCCTCGATGGGCAGCACTTGCAACTTCGCTTTCGGCAGCCGGCCAAACAGCGTGGGCAGCTTGCCGTACATCTGATCGATATACTTCTGATACAAATCCAAAATTTCCTGGCGCGAATGGACGTGCACCTTGGGATTGGTCTGCAACGAGGCGCTGAACGTTTTCAAGTCGGTATAACCGAGGTCGTTGATCACTTTCAGCATCTTGGCCTGAATGGCGGCTACCTGATCCAAGCCGATCTGGTGAATTTCGGCCGGGGTTAAATCCGTCGTAGTGATTTGCTTCACATCGAAGGCATAACGCGCCGGCCCATCCGGCAGCGCCCACACGCCCGCCTCGGTGCGGCCCTTCGGCGCGTACTCTTCGCGGACGAAAGCCGTGAATTTCACGTAGGCCGGCAGAACGGCATCGCGAATCGCCGCGAGGCCGGCGTCCCGCAATCGTTTCTGGTCCGCCCCCGAAAGGGAAGCGGGAAATTTGCCGAACGGCTGGGCGAAAGGAGACGCCTCCGGCGTCGAGGTGGCAATGGTGTTGGCCTGGGTGGCCACCTCCGCCAGCAGAATTTTCGCCGGCATCAAATTGTCGGCCATGCCTTTACGCATCTGAATTTCGGTCTCGTCGAACAGACGCGGGATTTGCTTCAGGCGCGAAATATAATCCTCGTAATCCTTCACGTTCTCGAACGAAAGAATCGATACCAACTGCGGCAAGTTGATATGTACGCCGTTGAATTGCGACACCGGCATTTCCCAATCCTTAAATCGCGCCGCCTCCAGCTGCTCCTTTAAGTCGCGAACCATCAGAGTTTTGTTCAACACCTCTTGCTCCGGGAATCCGGTGGTATCGATGGCTTCGAATCGCGCCAGGAATTTTTTGGCCTGTACCAACTGGTCGTCGATCGCCGCCTGCGAAAATTCATCCAGCTGATCGTTCCATCGCTTGTCGCCGTAGAACGAAGCGGTCAACGGGCTGATTCGCAGCGTGTATTCCCACTGCTCGGCCAGCAAATCATTCAAAGCCTTGCGTCGCGCCGCTCGATCTGTCTGCGTTGCAGCTTGTGCCGTCAGGCCAGCCGGATTGCCCGCGCCCGCCGCCATGGCGCTGGAGCAGAAAACCAGCAATACGACTGCACTCAAAATTCGCGATTTCATTTCGCCGCTCCCTTTTGAATCTTGCCAGGCATTTCGTTAATTGATTCGTCCGCGCAGCACCGTAACTGAAGCTTTTGGCAGCGTGTACACCGTGGTATCCGCGCCAATCACTTTGGTCTTAGACGCCGGCCCGTCCGGATCGGGCCGCGCATTTCCGCCGGCGGCGCTCCAGGAGTATTCCGCCGCGCCGAATGTGATCTGCTGCACTTCGCCGTGAAATCCGCCTCGCGCGCCGCCGTTAATGCCCGCCACGCCCGCGAACGCGATCTGCACCGCGTGTGCGTTGTCGTGATCTTTATTCACCAGCAGTACCGACCACTGCCCATCCGGACGTTCGACTGCATACGCCGTCACCAAAACATTTCCGGCGGGGTCCGTCACGTCACTCGACGCCCGAAAAATCCGGTGCTCTGCATCGATCGGCTGCACCCATTCTTTGGTGATCAGCTGCGCCGTCAGGTACTGCGGAGGATATCCCACCACCTGATAATTCTTGTCCATCATCAGAAAATTTCTCATTCGCCCAGGGGTCGGCATGTAATGAAAATAAAATGTCCCGCTCGCGCCTTCGGTGAGGATCGATCCCACGTAATCCGCCAGCCACAAACCGCCTTTGACGTCCGTCGGCGCCACGTCTTCACCCGAATTTCCCTCGGTCATGAAAAAAGGAACGTTCGCCGGCAGCCCATCGTCCTTCCACACCTGCACGATATGCCGCACCAGTTCGGGTTCCGCGTACAAATCGCTCCACAGCATCGGTTTCTTTTCCTGGAACGGATAATGCTCGAACGAAAAAAAAGTGAAGTCGCCCAATCTTCCGCGCGCGTTCAAATAATCCAGAAACCTGCCCAGCCACGAAACTTTTCCAGCCGCATCCGGCCACACTTCGACGTCTCCCGCGGTCCCTTCAAAGGGAGGGCCGCCCAATTTCGCTTCTGGAACGGCGCGGTGAATCGCCGTTGCGAACTGCAAATACAGCGCGGCGTAATCCTCGGGCAGCATGTGCTGTCCGTCGGCCTCTTCGCCCATCTCGATCCAGGAAATTGGATAATGCCGCGCATACAGATAGGCGATTTCTGCCGCTGCGTCTTCCGGGGTGGAATACAGCATCGCAATCGGCACCATGGTCGGCAGTCCGCGCGTGATTCCGCTGGTGAAAAAAAGATCGAACCCGATCTGGTCGCCCTTGGAATAACCCACGTCGGTCGCCGCATGCCACGGATCCACCGACGACGGCCAGGTCACCGTCTGCTCCCGGCTGGGCACGTGTTTCACCACGTCGGTGAACGTTCCCTCCGCATCTACCGTGCCTACATACAATTCGTTGATCGCGTATCCCAGGCAATTCCGGCGGTCCGCGGCGCCATGCGTGTCGCAGGTATTCGAAGATTCCGTCATATATAACCGGATGTACCGCACCGGAATATTCCAGGAAACCAATTTCAGCGTGGCCGTTCCGCCTTGGCCCTTCGTCACTCGCCCCGCCGGAAATTCCTGCCACGTCCCTCTCAACGTCCCGTCGTAGAACGGTTCCATTTCTCCGGTCCAGAATTGAATCGCATATTTCCGCGCGTAGGGCTCGGCCCACGCGATTCGAATCGCGTTCACCGGCAGCTTGCTGCCCAGATCGATCATGACCCACTGCGGATGCAACGCATCGTCTTCGCCGGTAAACGCCCGCGTCAGATACGGATTGCTCTTCCAATACGATTTCACGTCGCCGTCGGTCAGCCGCGACCAACCGGTCCCGTCGCCCTGGCTGAATCCGCGGTGCGGCAGCGGATACCCGAACGAATGACGAATCGGCTCGCCCAATTTCGCGCTGCCGGTAAAATATCCTTCCTGCTTTTCCGCGTTGCTCCAGGTCCCGGCCGGATTCCAATGCCACCCTTCTACCGTCAATTCCGTATTCTGCCGGTAAGTCACCGTCTGCCATCCCGCCCCCAGAATTTCCTGCAGGACCGGCGGGCTCAACATCATGTCCGTATTTTTTTCTACTTCCTCGCGCGTCGGTAATACTCCCGGAGCTACGCCCGGCGCGCCATCGCCCGCCCGCAGCCGATCGATCGCCCCTCCCAGCGCTTTCATGGGGCTAAAGGTGTTCGCGACATGGGCCGGCGCCGCATCCACCACCACGGTGTTCTGCGCCCGCGCCGCGCCCGCCACACTTGACGCGCACCACAACGCCATGACGAACCGAAGCACCACGCCCAGCTGAAGTTTCATAGTTGAATTTTGTGGCCGCGAATTTTTGCTCACGCAGCTTAGGTCGCGCTCCATTTCAAGTCAACGCGGGAGGTGAGCGGGGTAGGGAGGTGTGACCGTTTGCGCCGCGCTGAATCTTTCCGGTTGGCCGAAGCTCTAAACTAAAGTCAGTTGCGCGGAGGCTTAACAAAATGTCTGGCGAGCAAGTTTTGGTCACCGGCGGCACAGGTTTTATTGGCGCCCACTGCATCCTGCAACTCCTCGACGCCGGTTATCGCGTCCGCACGACGGTACGCTCGCTCCAGCGCGAACCCGATGTGCGCGCCATGCTCCAGGTTGGCGGGCTCAAATCCAGCGCGGCAGAGCTGACCTTCGTCGCTGCTGATCTCACCAACGACGCCAACTGGCCCGCCGCCGTCGCCGACTGCGATTTTGTGCTGCACGTCGCCTCGCCGCTACCGCTGCAGGTTCCCAAACGCGAGGACGACCTAATTATTCCGGCGCGCGAAGGCACGCTGCGGGTGTTGCGCGCGGCGCGCGCCGCGAAAGTCAAACGCGTGGTCGTTACGTCTTCGTTCGCCGCGATTGGCTACGGGCACAAAAATCCGAATCAAAATTTCGACGAAACATCCTGGTCCGATCCGGTGGGGACGGACATTTCGGCGTACGCCAAATCGAAAACGCTGGCCGAACGCGCCGCCTGGGATTTCCTGGCCCGCGAGGGCGGTGGGCTCGAACTCGCGACCGTCAATCCGGTGGGCGTTTTCGGGCCGGTGCTTGGGGCGGACTATTCCACTTCCATCCAAATCGTCTCGCGGCTGCTCGACGGGAAAATTCCGGCGTGTCCCCGTTTCGATTTCGGCGTAGTCGACGTGCGCGACGTGGCGGATCTTCATATTCGCGCCATGACCAATCCCGCCGCGAAGGGTGAACGCTTCCTGGCGGTTTCTGGTGACTTCATGACCATCCTGCAAATCGCTCAAGTCCTGAAATCCAACCTGGGCGCCGCGGCCCGGCGCGTCCCTACGCGCGAACTTCCCAGCTGGATCCTGCGCATCATCGCTAAATTCGATCCCAGCTTGGGACAAATCATCCCCGAGCTGGACAAAACTAAAAATGCGAGCGGGGCTAAGGCGCGGCGCCTGCTGGGATGGTCGCCTCGCTCACGCGAAGAGGCCATTCTGGCTACGGCTGAATCTCTGGCGAGGCTGCACTTGCTCCGCGATTCCCCCAAAGCCTAGCCGTAACTGCGGGCCACGATCTCCGGCGCTTCCCGTGCGAATATCAATTGGGGCCAGCGGCGCCGCGCTAAGGCATGACCATTTCGATTAAGTAACCAGCTCGCAAATCCAAAACAGTATTGTCTCCGGCCCCTTCTCACTTTGCTTTAGACTGAACCTCTTGTGAAATATTTTTCCGATCAGCTTCGAATCTCCGCTACGGACGTCAGCAATCACCTTGCGTGCCCGCACCTGACTAATTTGGAATTGAGCGTCGCTCAGAAAAAACGAACCGCGCCCGATTGGGCCGCGCCGGATTTGATCGTGATCCGCGAACTGGGGCTTAAACACGAAGCCGACTACCTGGCATTTCTGACGAAGGCCGGCCTCGAAATCGTCAACCTCGCCGAAGAAAAAAATGACGCAAAAGCTCTGGAAGAAACACGGGCGGCCATGCAACGCGGCGCCGACGTGATTTATCAGGGCGCGCTCGGCGGATCAGGACAGTTCGGCCGGCCCGACATTCTGCGCAAGATAGATAAGCCCAGCAAACTGGGAAATTGGTCCTACGAAGCTTACGACTGCAAACTCGCGCGCGAAACCAAAGCTACTACCATTCTGCAATTGTCTTTCTATTCCGAGCTTATCGCCGCCATTCAAGACCGGCCGCCGGAGTTCATGTGGGTGGTCGCGCCCGGCACTGATTTCGTCGGCGAATCGCACCGCATCGACGACTACGCCGCGTACTACCGCTTCGTAAAGGGCCAACTCGCCGAGGCGACCAAGCCCGACTCGGCCGCAGATACTTATCCGGAGCCGTGCTCGCACTGCCAGGTATGCCGCTGGTTTCGCGAATGTGACGAGCAGCGTCGCTCCGACGATCACCTCTCGCTCGTTGCCGGCATTCGCCGGCAACAGCAAAATCAACTCGAGCGCTGGGAGATCGACACTGTCGCAAAACTCGCGGTGATGCCGATCCCTATCAGGAAACGTCCAGAACAAGGCTCCCGCGAAGGATTGGAGCGCGTCCGCGAACAGGCTCGCATCCAAATCGAAGGCCGCGAAAAAAAATCACCGGTCAGCGAGCCGATCCTTCCCATCGTCGAAGCCATGGGCTTCTGCCGTCTGCCCGAGCCGACCCTGCACGATCTATTTCTCGATTTCGAGGGCGACCCTTACGTCGGAGAAAACGGTCTGCAATACTTGACTGGCTTGGCCTCGCGAGATGCCGGCGGCGACGTGGTCTATGAGAAGCAGTGGGCGTTGAACCGCGAAGAGGAAAAGAAGAATTTCGAATGGCTCATCGACCGCATTGCTGCCCAGCGAAAAATCAATCCGGCCACGCACGTCTATCACTTCGGCTCTTACGAACCCGGCGCGATGAAGCGGCTGATGGGCATGTACGCTACGCGCGAAGACCAACTCGACACCTTTTTGCGCGCCGGAGTTCTGGTCGACCTTCACCAAATTTTCAAACAGGCCCTGCGGGCCGGCGTCGAAGAATATTCCCTGAAAAAATTGGAAGCCTTCTACAAATTCGAACGAAAAACTTCTCTCGACGAATCACGCCAGGCCATGCGTTTCATCGAACACCGCCTCGAACTCGGCCGCGAAATCCCGGTCATCCCCGACGAAGTTCGCGCGTCGATGGAGGGCTACAACCGCGAAGACTGCGTTTCGACTCTGCAGCTGCAAACCTGGCTCGAATCCCAGCGCCTCGCACTCATCGAGAGCGGCCAGGAAATTCCGCGCTTCGTCGATAGAAACGACCAGCCATCCAATGAACTCGACGAAAGACAGAGAAAGATTGCCGCCTTGGCGGCGAAGCTCACCCAGGGAATTCCAGCAGATGAACTGGAACGCACCGAAGAACAACGCTCCCGCTGGTTGTTGGCTCAGCTGCTCGACTGGCACCGCCGCGAAAACAAAGTGAAGTTTTGGGAAATGTATCGGTTGCAGGAACTGGATGACGAAGCGCTGCTTGAGGAGCGCGCCGGAATCGCCAATCTGCAATTCGTCAAGACGGTGCGCATCGAGCGCAAGATTCCGGTCGATACCTACATTTTCGAATGTCAGGAAACCGACGCGCGCGGTGATTCAGAATTATTCAGCCGGGATAAAAAGTTCGGTACCGTCGAGTCGATCGATCTCAATACGCTGACGGTGACCGTCAAGAAAACGAAGGCCAGCGCAAACTCCCATCCCTCCGCGGTCTACGTTCGCGATCGGATCTTTAACACCGAAGAGCACGCGAGTGCCTTGTTTCGTCTGGGTCAGTGGATCGCCGCCCACGGATTAAGTTCGTCCGGTTCCCGCCAGTCGGCTCGCGACTTGCTGATGCGCAAGCCTCCGCGGCTGCTGAAAAAGGAAAAACTCGACCAACGGGCGACGGAAACTCCCGATGCCGCAGCGAGCAGAATCGCTTTGGCTCTCGACGATTCCACGTTTGCCATTCAGGGCCCTCCCGGCTCAGGCAAAACGCACACCGGTGCGCGGATGATTTGCGACCTGGTGAAACAGGGCAAAAAAGTTGGGGTCACCGCCACCGGTCACAAAGTCATTCGCAATCTTTTGAAGTGCATCCGTAGCGCCTCGCAGGAAGTTCGCTGCATGCACCGCGAATCCGAAGGCGAGCCCGAAGAGGGAATCAGTATCGCGGGCAGCAATGAAGAAGTTCTGGACGCGTTGAGCAATGACGAAATCGATGTCGTAGGCGGTACGTCCTGGCTGTGGTCCTGCGAAGAAGCGTTCGAGTCGGTGGACGTTTTATTCGTCGACGAAGCCGGCCAGATGTCGCTGGCCGACACTCTCGCCGTTTCCCAAGCAGCCACCAACCTCGTTTTGCTGGGTGATCCGCAACAATTGGATCGGCCGATGCAGGGGGCTCATCCGGATGGTGCCGAAAAATCCGCTTTAGGCCACCTGCTAGGGACGGGGAAAACCATCGGCAAAGATATGGGTTTCTTTCTTCCGGAAACCTGGAGGCTGCATCCGAAAATCTGTTCCTTCACTTCCGAACTGTTCTACGAGGGCAAACTGAGTCCTCAAGCGTTGACGCGCAATCGCGTGTTGACCGGACACCCCTGGCTGGACGGCGCCGGCTTATGGCTCCTGCCAGTGGCGCATGAAGCCAACCGCAATTCAGCACCTGAAGAAGTAGATTTGATCGAACGGATCGTCGCTAGTCTGCTGCAGCCGCAAGTGAAGTGGTTTCGGAGCGCTGGGAATCAACGCGCACTCGTACGCGACGAAGACATTCTCATCGTTGCGCCCTACAACGCCCAGGTCGCTGACCTGTCCGCCAGATTGCCTGGAATGAAAATCGGCACGGTGGATAAATTCCAGGGCCAGGAAGCTCCGGTCGTCATCTATTCCTTGACCACTTCGTCCCCTGAAGATGCTCCCCGAGGAATGGAATTTCTGTACAGCCTGAACCGGCTGAACGTGGCCACTTCTCGCGCGATGTCTAATGTCATCGTTGTCGCCAGCCCCAAACTTTTCCAGCCGAACTGCCGCACCCCCCGCCAAATGCAACTAGCCAACGCCCTCTGCCGCTACGCCGAACGAGCCACCATCGTTAGCGAGTTGGGATGACGGTCGAGGCGAGTTTTTGGTGGCGCTTCGGTAGAGGGGCTGGGCAAGAAGGAGATCCTTCGTCGCGTTGCTGGGGAATGGTGATGGAAAACTGGCGGTTGGGAGTCCGCCGCTACGGAAGCGGTTGGGCGGATGCGCTTCGCGCGAGCGACGGAGCTTGGACGTTACGAAGGCTCCCGCGAGAAGGCCGCGGGAGCGGTAGGCGCTTTGCGCCGATTTTTTCCCGGCCCTTACGGACCGGGCTAAATTATGCCGCGCCTACGGCGCTGATTTGGAGGTGGAGTGGCGGTTGTTGGCGGCGCTTCGCGCTAGGTACGCTTGTGGCGTTGGCGGCTTTTGGAAAAGCGGCGGCAGAGCCGCCGCACTCTATAGTGGACTGGGCGATCTAGAAATTTTGAGTGGCTCCGCGATGGACTGGAGTTGTGGTGATGGCGTTTCGCGTTTGCGGGGCGCTTTTTTTTTGCGTGATGTCGGGGATTGAATCGATCTACGGGTTGGATTGGGTGGCGTGGACGTTGATGGTGGTGGGGTCGATTTCGAAATGGATTAGCCAGTCGGATGGGGCGGCGTGGCCATTTTGTTGGGGCGGGGTGAATTTCCAGAGGCGGGCGGCCTGGAGGGAGCGGTCGGCGAAGAATTGGCTGGGGCCGCGTTGGTCGATGGAGGCGTCGGTGACCTGGCCGGAGGCGTCGGCGTGGATTTTTATGGTGACCCGGACGGTGCCGCGGATGGTGGCGCGGGCCGTGGGGGCGGCGTTGGGTAGGACTTGTTGCAGGACTTTGCCATGGAGATCGCCGGAAGTGGAAGAGGACGCGGGCGCCGCGGAGATTGGAGCTACGGCGGCAGGGGTCGTCGATTTTGTTGTGGCTGGAGTTGGCGTGTTGACGGTCGACAATTTTGATTTTGGAGCCGGCGGATTCGACGTTGCGGCAGGAGCTGGTTTCACAACTGGAATGGGCGGTGCAGGGAGTGGCTTTGGCGCGAGCGCGGTGGGAGCTGGTGTCGGGTTCGCAGATTTTTTTGCGAGAGTGGAATTTAATTTGGGTGGCGGCATGGTGTCTGGCGCGAGCGCGGGGCGTTCGAGAGCTACCGGGGCCGAAGCAGATTGCGGATGCGCGCGGCGATTGTAGATGTGGACGCAGACGAAGGTGACGGCGACCAGGAAAAATGCGATGAGCGCGGGAACTACATAGCGGCGCGCTTCGAAGTTCGACGCTGGATTCGGAAGAATTGGTTTGGGCGCGGGGGGCGCGCTGGAGTGGAGGCGGGCGGCGATATCGGCGACGCTCCAACGGAGTTGGGGATCGCGGCGGAGACAGTGGCGGGCGATGTCCGCAAATTCGGGCGGAACGCCGGAGGGGATGGCGGGCTCGTGCTGGTTGGTACGTTCCCAGGAAGCGAGGCGCTGGGTGAGCGCTTCGCAGAGAGTCATGCCGAGAGACCAGACGTCACCGGCGGGAGAAATCCTGCCACCGGCGGCTTCGGGAGGATCGTAGGCGCCGGGTTGGCCGACGGCTCCGCTGGATTCACCGATGCGGCAGAGGCCGTCACTGGAAATTTTCAGGAGATCTTCTTCGGCGAGAATGTTGCCGGGCTTGATGCGGGTGTGGACGAAACCTTTGGCATGAATGTAAGAGAGCGCGTCGACGACGGGATTGAGAATGCTGCGGGCTTCGGCGGAGCCGAGTGGGCGGCGGGCGAGCACGGTGGAAAGATTTTCGTCGGCGTATTCCATGACGACGTAAAGGATGGGCGTGGAATTAAATTCGCAGCGGCCACTGGCCAGAATGCGGATCAAGTGCGGATGAGAAAGTTCGGCGGCGTGGCGCCAGCGGCCGAGCAGGCCGACGGCTTCTAACCCATCGGCGGCGACGAGTTTGATGGCGGCCTTGCGGACGCCGGGAGCTTCGTAATCGGTGAGGAAGACGGCGCTGCGATCATTGGCGCCGACGAAGTCGCCGAGACGGAATTTTCCGTCGACGAGCTGGCCTACCCATTGTTTTGCGGCCGTGGCCATGTGGGAATCGTACCCTCGGGGAGCTGATCCGGATGATTGGTCTTGGTCGCGCGTCGCGAAAGGGATACGGCGCGTGGTGAGGGTGGATGGATAGTTTGCTACAGAGTTTGCTGGGAGGGGAGGGAAAGTTTGGGGAGTTGCGGGGAGGTTAACGTGGGGGCGGTTGACGGGCTGAGGGCCGGGCAAGAAGGAGATCCTTAGTCGCAAAAGACGCTCCTCAGGATGACGGCCAGGTGAAGAACGTGCGGACGATGAACGAGATGATTGCGGCGTCGCTATCGGGAGAGCGGTTCACGATGCTGCCGCTGGGGGCCTTTGCGGGATTGGCTTTGTTATTGGCGGTGGTGGGAATTTATAGCGTGACGAGCTATTCGGTTTCGCGGCGGACGAATGAGATCGGGATTCGGGTGGCATTGGGGGCGAGCCGGATGAACGTGATGATGCTGGTAGTGCGGCATGGGGTGATGTTGGCGATGGTGGGATTGGCGATTGGGGCGGGCGGGGCGGTTTTGTTGTCGGGGGTGATGCGGAGCCAGTTGTTTGGAGTGCGGGCTACGGATCCGGCGACGTTTTTGGTCGGGGCGGGAGTGTTGATGATTGTGGTGTTGGTGGCGAGTTATATTCCGGCGAGAAGGGCGACGCGGGTAGATCCGATGGAGGCGTTGCGGTACGAGTGACGCGCGGTGACCGCGGTTAGTCGTGGTGGAAGTGGAAGATGTTGCCGTCTAGGTCTTTAATGGTGAATTGGCGGAGGCCCCAGGGCTTTTTTTCGAGGGGGTCGACGACGTTGGCGTTTGAGGATTTTAGTTCCTGGTAGGTGGCGTCGATGTCGTCGGCGAAGATCCAGTGGATGGCGGGTTCGAAGGGTTGGGTTCGTTTGCGGAAGAAGATGGTGGCGCGGCCGCGGGAGACGGCGCCGATTTCTTTGTCGGGTTCGAGCCAGTTGATTTGGAAGCCTAGAGTGTCGCGGTAGTAGTGTTGGGCGCGTTCGACGTCGGTGACGGGGAGTTCTGGGACGGGTGGGCCGATGGTCGTTTGTTTTGGTTGGGTGTCCTTCATTTTTTGCTCCTTCGGGCTACGTTGGTCTACTTCAGGCGACTTTAATCCAGTTTGATCTATTTTCGTCCACTTCTGTCTACTTCGGTCCACCTTTGTGCGGCGGCTCGGGCGGACGGATGGGCAGAAGGAGATCCTTCGTCGCGATGCTCCTCAGGATGACGGCCAAAGGCGGATTGGGCGTTGAACTCGTCGGCGCAATTGATCCGCAGCTGACGGGTTAGTTGGGGTGCGCGATTCCTTGACCGGGGTGGCTGGGTCGTCTAAACTGCTTGTTTCGTGCGGGTGCTTGCGGGGTCGTATTGCGCGAGCGGGCCAGAGCCGATAGAGATTGCTTGCTGAGTGAGTCCCGCGAGGCCGAGAGGCGGTGGGAGGCGGGCAGAAAAAATTAAGGGAGATTTTCGTTGCCGAAACGCACTTATCAGCCGCACGTGCGGCGCCGCCACAAGAAACACGGATTCCGCAAACGCATGAAGACCCAGGGTGGACGGAAAGTCCTTGCCACACGCCGCAAGAAAGGGCGCCACGCCCTCACGCGCGTCTGACCCACCGCGGCTCGACCTACCCCGCGAAACTCGACTGGTGCGGCGCGCCGAATACGACGCGGTGTATCGTGAAGGGCGCCGCCGGAGCAGCCGCGAATTCACGCTATTTGTGCGTCCTAACGGGCTGGAAGTGAGCCGGTTCGGGTGGAGCATCAAAAAAGCGCTGGGAAACGCGGTGAAGAGGAATCGGATCCGGCGCCGGCTGCGGGAAATATTCAGACTGCACCGACGGGAGATCGCGGCGGGATGGGACATCGTGGTGCATCCGCGAACGACGGTGGCCACGGCGGAATTTGCGGCGCTGGCGCAGGAAATGATCAAGTTGCTGATGGGCCTGCCAAAGCCCGCGCGAGCTGCGATTTCGACGAAAGCCCAAATGGAATCGACGGAGTAAGCGTGCGCCCTGCTGCATCATTGCCGGAGCATTTTGCGAGCGAGGCCGACGTGTCGCGGCGCGCTGTGCGCGGCGGTGATGCAAATGTTTCGCGTGGCAGGTTGAGCGCGGCGGGGCAGTGGTTGCTGCTGGCGCTGGTGCAGCTGTACCGGATTTTTCTTTCGCCGTTCCTGGGCGGGGCCTGCAAGTTTTATCCATCGTGTTCGCACTATGCGCAGGAAGCGATCGCTGTGCATGGAGCGAAGCGCGGAAGCTGGCTGGCTTTGAAGCGATTGGGGCGTTGCCGGCCGTTTACGAAAGGCGGATTCGATCCGGTGCCGGATTCACGGTTGGGATACGAAGAGGCGGGGACGGGATTGGTAGCGGCGTGCCGGGAGCGGCACGATTATTCGGATGCGGAGTGGTTGCGTAGCGTGGGCGTGAACAAGGAGTTGGCGCAGTGAAAGAAATGTCGGACCAGGTGCGCGGAATTATTTTTGTCATTCTCGCGCTAATTATTTTATTTGCGTTCGGCAAATTATATAAGCCGGCAGTGGCGCCAGTGGCTCCCCAGACGAAGAGTGCGCAGGCGCAGCCGGGAGTAAATGGCGCGGCGGGGAATTCTGCTGGTGCCGCAGCGGCGGGCGGTGCTGGTGGCGCGGGTGCGGCGATGAGCGCGGCTCCGGTCGTTGCGGCGAATCCGGGCGTGGTACAGGCCAGCGAAGAGAAAACGTTTGTGGTGTCCAGCCCGCTGTACACGGTGGAGATTTCGAACCGCGGCGGAGTGGTCAAGACCTGGAAATTGAATCGTTACATGAACGACCAGACGCCGCCGCAGCCGCTGGACCTGGTGAACGACAGCGTGGCGCAGCAGCTGGGCTGGCCTTTTTCGGTGGTGATGGCCGAGCCGACGCTGGAAGCGAGCGCGAATGCGGGATTGTATGAAATTGAAATGCACGCGGCGTCGACAGCGGTGGACGCGAAAACGCTGAAGGCGACGGCGAAATTGAAGCCGATGCCTGCAGGCAGCGCTGCTGCTGCGGCAGCGATGACCTCGGCGGCGGACCGGACGGCGGATGCTCCTACGGAAGTTGATATGCACTGGAGCGACGGGCATCTAGACATCACGAAGAAAATAAAATTCGATCTGAATTACCAGATCAACGTGGAAGTGGCGGCGGCGCTCGATGGTAAGCCGCTGCCGGTGGCGATTGCGTGGCGCGGCGGATTCGGCGACAAAGCGGTTTACAAAGCGGCGACGCTGGTGACCGTGTATTACAACGCGGCCGGGAAATTAAATCTGCTGCAGTACAAGAAGCTGGGCGTTTCGGGAAATCAGGCGCAGCCGGCGGTGCAATATGGGCCGCTCGAATACGCGGGGATCGAGGATCAATTTTTTACCGCGGCGTTTTTGCCGGACGGCACGGATTTGTCACTGTGGCACTGGACGCAGGACCACGCGGGAGATCCGGAAGCGCAGATGGCGGCTGGATCGTCGACGGCGGGTCCGGTGAAGCTGCGGATGTACGTGGGGCCGAAGGATCTGGGGCAACTGGAAGCGCTGAAGCCTTCACTATCCGAGCTGGTAAATTTCGGGTGGATGGGTCCGGTGGCGAAGCCGCTGCTGTGGGTGCTGCAAACGCTGCACAGTAAGGTCCCGAACTGGGGCTGGTGCATCGTGTTGATGACGCTGGTGATCAACATCGCGATGTTTCCGCTGAAGATGAAGAGCTGGCGTTCGATGCAGAAGATGCAGAAAGTAGCGCCGGAAATCCGGCAGATCCAGGATCGCTACAAGAAATATTCGATGAGCGATCCGCGCAAGAAAAAGATGAACGAAGAAGTGATGGCGGTGTACGGGCGCGAAGGAATCAATCCGATGGGCAGCTGCCTGCCGATGCTATTCCAGATGCCGATCTGGTGGGCGTTGTGGCGGGTGCTGAACGGGGCGATCGAGTTGCGTCATGCGCCATGGATGGGATGGATTCATGACCTATCGGCGATGGACCCGTATTATATTCTGCCGATCGGCATGACCATCATGATGTGGCTGATGACGAAAATGACGCCGCAGACTACAGTGGATCCGGCGCAGCAGAAAATGATGGGGTTGATGCCGCTGTTCATGGGATTTATTTTCTTCCGGCTCTCGAGCGGATTGAATTTGTACATGTTTACCAGCAACCTGGTGGGAGTGGGCCAGCAGTATTATTTGAACAAGACGGAACCGCTGCCATCGCGGAGTAAATTCAAAAAGCCGGCGACAACCTGATGAACAACGAGACATTTGACGACAACCGAGGCAACGAGATCGGGAACGACCGCGGAAATGAGCGGGGCAACGAGCGCGGGAACGACCGGCGCCCGGTGGGGCGGCGTCCTTTTACGGCGCCGCAATCGCAGCCCGAGGCACGGCTGGACCGCGAGAATGCGCAGGCGGAGCTGAAGAGATTTCTCGATCTGGCAGTCGCCGAAATGGGCCTGGCGATTGGATATGAGATCACGACTCCGGCGACGCTGGGTGGCGGCGCGGACGAGACGGACATTGTGGTGGCGTTTAGCGGCGACGATCAGGAATTGTTGCTGGAGCGCGAGGCGGAATTGTTGCTGGCGTTGGAGCATGTGGGACATCGCTGGCTGCGGCTTGATCCGAGGTTGCATGATCGGGTGCGGTTTGATTGCGCGGAGTATCGTTCGCAGCGAATTGATGAGCTGAAACTTTCGGCGCGGGTGGCGGCGCAGCGGGTGCGGGAAACGGGGCAGCCGTTTCGGTTTAATCCGATGTCTCCGCGAGAGCGGAGATTGATTCATTTGGAGCTGACTGGCGCGCAGGGCGTGCGTACGGTGAGTGAAGGGGCAGGCGATCGGAGACAGTTGGTGATTTATCCAGCGGGGCCGGCGGGTAGAAAGTAGGATCGTTCTTTAGGTTGTGACGATGGCGTTGCTGGCGGATTTCCCTTTTTTGGGCCGCCAAGTATTCGGCGGCTTCTTCAGTTTTGCTTCAGTTGGGTTACTTTCCTTTTTCTTTCAGCGTTAATCCGGAATTTCCTGAATGTAGCCCGCTTTGCCGACATTGAAGCAGCGCGTCACCCCTAGCGTGTCGTTCATGCCGGCGGTTTCGTGGATGTGGCCGCAATAGAGCGCTACGGGTTTTTCGCGTTCGACCCAGGTGCGCAGCGTGGGGCTGCCGGCGTGCTGGCCGGGGGCGTATTCATCGAGCTTGGTGTCCTTCGGTGGAAAATGCACGACTAGGTGCAGCTGCGGGACGCCATCAAAGGTGGAGAGAGCGGCGGCGATTTCGGCTTCGGAATACTCGCCGGGAGTTTTGAACGGAGTGATGTTGCTGTAGCCCAGGCCAGCCCAATTGGTGTTGCCGATTTTGCGCAGCTGGCGATGAAAATAGACGAAGCTGAATTTTTTGCAGAATTCGCGAGTCTGGTGGTGCGTTTCGTGATTGCCGGGTAGGACCCAGAGGCGTTCGCCTAGCGGCTTTAGAATTTCGCCGCAGCGATCGAGACCTTTGCTGAAATTGGAAAGATCACCAGCGGCGACGTAGACGTCGGCTGTTTGGGCGAGGATGCGTTCGAGAGAACGCAGGTCGCCATGAGTATCGCTGAAGATCAGAACCTTCATCGTGAATTCCCCGCGTGAGCCGGCAGAATTTTTAGCATACGGCGGACGTCCAGGCCATCGGCCTGCCAACCCTCTTCGATCGGATCGCCATCGGCATTAAAAATAACGCGATAGGAAAAAGGCGCCGGGCCATGGGTGTGTCGAGTGACGAAACGATTCTCGTTGAAATCGACGAAGTGCAGGCCCTGTTCGGCGAATGAACGAATGACCGGAAAGCGCGCGAAATTCCAGTAGGTGCGGACTTCGGGAAGCTGCCAGGCGCGGGCGATGAAGGCATCGGGCGGCGAATCGGCGCGGAACCAAAAATCGGGCAGTGGCGCCGCCGAACGAAGATCGAAGCGGGCTTGGTAGACGCCGTCCTGCGCGCGGATGACATCTCCCCAATCGAGGAACGACGGTGGAAGCGGGAGCGCGGCGAGCCGTTCCACCGTGAGGTTGTGAGCGGCGGCGTAGGTTTGGGCTTTGACCAGGGCGAGGTGATGCGCGACGCCGCAGGCGATGAGGTAGGCGACGGTCAGGTACGAGCCGGCGCGGCACCAGGCGGGGCGCGAGATGCTGAATCCAGCGCCGCGAAGCATGGGCGCAAAAAACAGCAGCGCGATGATCATGCTGGCCAGCGCTACGATCCAACGATGGAACGGGAAGCCGACGGCATCCGCGATCTTCCAGATGACGAAGGCGGCTACAGACAATATCAGCCAGAGGGCGACGGCGCGGCTGGCGGCTTTATCGCGACGGGAATAAATCCAGGCGACGAATTGCGGGAGCAGCACAAGCGCCGTGAAACAAAAATCGAGGATGAAGAGCAAATCCCAGGCGACGCGCTGGCGCGATAACGGATACCACATTTGGGTGCCGAAGGAGGTCATGCCATCGAGGATGATGTGGCTGGCGATGCCAATGGCGTAAATCAAAGTGAGCATGGCCCAGGAGGGCGATTCGAGATCTTTGAACTGTGCGTAACGATCCCTGAGGAAACGGGCTCCGGCGCGAGTGAGCCAGGCCAGCGCAGCGGCGAAAAACGGGAGCGCGAAAAACGAGTGAGTGATGACGCGGTGATATTTGACGATGGCCAGCGGGTCGCGGGAGAAAATATCGACGATGACGTCAATATCCGGAAACATGGCGCCGATAGATGCGGAGAAAATCGCTACGCGAGCGGCCTTGCGGGAGAAGAAACCTTTGCCGATGAGCGCGCCGGCGATGCCGTGAGTAATTGTATCCATGAGAATAATTACGAACAGAAAGTGTACATGATTCCCGGAAAGTTGCGGCGGCGGTGAGGGCCAGCGGCGCGATTGAAATTGCGAATGCTAGGCGCGAGCGGCGGCGGAACGGATGGGAATCACGATAGGGCTTGCGGCTTCCGGTGCGCTGAACATGTGGCAGCGACCATCGAAAAGCGCGCCGGGTTCCATGACTAAGCACGAGGTGTGAATCTCTCCGACGACGATGGCTTTGGGCTGGAGTTCGACTTTTCCCTTGGCGCGCACGATGCCCTCGAAGCGACCGGCGATGATGATGTAGTTCCCTTCGATCTCACCTTCGACGACGGCGTTCTCACCAAGGATCAAAGTTTGATTGGAGACGAGCGTGCCTTTGCTGGCGCAGTCGATGCGGAAGGTGCCGGTGGATTCCAGGCGGCCTTCGAGCTTTACGCCCTGCTCGAGAAAGCCGGTCCATTCGCCGGAATCTTGGCGCTTACGATCAAACCAAGCCATTCGTTAGAAATCCTCCATGAGGTGGTGACGGACGGTATGCAGAAATGCGAAAAAGCTATTTTCGCATGAGATGGTCGTAGAGGCGACTCAGGTCACTATCGTCGTAGTACTCAAAGATCAACTGGCCGGGCTTCCCTGAGTGATGATGGTTGAGCGCGATGCGCGTTCCGTATTCGCGTTGAAGTTCTTCGAGTGCGGCTTTGGTGTTGGGGTCTGGCGTGACGGAAGCATACGCCCCCGTACGGGCGCGAGTTCCCCGCGAGGCGAAGCGTTCGACTTGGCGTACGGTCATTCCGCCCTTGGCGATGCGACGGGCGAGGCCGAGGCGAGTGTTCGAATCGTCGACGGCGAGAAGAGCGCGGGCGTGGCCGGCGGTGAGGCGGCCTTCTTCGAGCAGCTCCTGGATGGGACTTTCGAGTTTCAGCAAGCGGACGGAATTGGCGATGGTGGTGCGGTCTTTGCCGGTGCGTTCTGCGACTTGTTCCTGAGTGAGTTGAAATTCGTCGATAAGGCGCTGGAACGCGTGGGCTTGCTCGATAGGGTTCAGATCTTCGCGCTGAAGATTTTCTACCAGCGTCATTTCTAAGGCGAGATCTTCAGGGACGTCACGCAGAACGACCGGCACGCTGTGCATGTGGGCACGTTGGGCGGCGCGCCAGCGGCGTTCGCCGGCGATGAGCTGGTAGCGGCTGTTGATTCGGCGCACTACGAGAGGCTGAACGATGCCGCTCGATTGAATTGAGCGGGAAAGCTCGTCGAGCGCTTCTTCGCGAAAGCGTGTGCGAGGCTGATAGGGACTGGGGTCGATTAGATCGATATCGACGTGGAGAAAACCTTCACTGAGGGCCGGGGCTACCGCTGCCGCCGACCCCAGGGGGTAGGCCGCCGCTATCGGCGCCTGCTGCAGCGGCTGCGGCTGCTGTGTCGCTTCCGGTTCGCGAATCAGTGCTCCCAATCCCCTGCCTAATGCGTTTCTGGGCATTCTCGATAACCTCTTTCGCTAGTTGAATATAGCTTTCGGCACCTTTACTATGTATGTCGTAGAACATGACTGGCATGCCGTGGCTGGGAGCCTCGGCGAGACGGACGTTGCGAGGAATAACGGTTTCGAAGACCTGAGCCCCGAAGAAACTGCGGAGATCGGCGGCGACTTGCTTGGAGAGAGTGGTGCGGTCGTCGTACATCGTGAGGAGGATGCCTTCGATGGCAAGTGCGGGGTTAATGGTGCGGCGAAGGCGCATTAGAGTGTCGAGGAGTTCGGAGACTCCTTCGAGGGCCAGGTATTCGCACTGGATCGGGACTAGGACGGAGTCACTGGCGGCTAATGCGTTGACGGCAAGGAGATCGAGCGAGGGGGCGCAATCGATGAGGACGTAGTTATATTTTGCGAGGACGCCGGAGATTACGGATTTGAGCTTGTATTCCCTATTTTCGACCGGAACGAGCTCGATGGCGGCACCGACTAGATTTTTGTCTGAGGGGATTAGGTCGAGGCCTTCGACTTGGGCGTCGAGAATGATACGTTCGATGGGTTCGTCGAGAATCAGGGACTGGTACAGAGTGCGGCGCGCCGGGTCTTTGGGGAAACCGAGGGCGCTGGTCGTATTTCCCTGCGGGTCGCAGTCGATGATGAGAGTGCGCTGTTCTGAGGCGGCGAGAGAGGCGCCTAGGTTTACGGCGGTAGTGGTTTTGCCTACTCCGCCTTTTTGATTAGCGATTGCGATGACGCGTGCCACGAACCCCCCGGATGCTTGAGCAAGTTATAGCGAAACAAAATTGAATACAAGATGTTTCACGTGGAACTGTTAAGAATTTTGTGGATTTCATGATGTTCCACGTGGAACAAAGCATTCTGCGTTCCACGTGGAACAATTTTTACGGTACCAAGCAGTGTTTCACGTGGAACAATTGGTTTTTGCTCGCTATTTTACCCGCTGAGAGCCGATTAGGAGCGCGCGGCGATCTGAATCTGGAATTTTGGCCAACGGTTGCCATAAGAAGTTAGGATTCGCCGAGATATTTGCGGCATCTTGCTCGCCAATCCAAAAAACTACTCGGCCTTCGTCGTTGAGGTGCTTGACGGACCAATCTAAGAACTGATTGTGGATGCCTAGGGCCCTGGACACTACGAAATCGAATGGTACGGGCGGAGCAGGAAAATCTTCCATTCGGCCACGGAAGATTTCGACGTGCCGGAGTCCGAGCGTGCGTACGACCTCTGCAAGGAATGTGGCCTTTTTTTGGTTGCTCTCGATTAAAGTGCAGGCCAAATCGGGAATTGCCATACTTATGGGTATGGTCGGGAAGCCGGCCCCGGTGCCAACGTCGGCGAGCCGACCAAGGCGTATGGGAATGGCAGCGATGCCGAAGAGACTTTCTCCGAAGTGGAGGCGAAGAATCTCGAGAGGATCAACGATAGTGGTGAGCGCGATTTTCTGATTCCAGCGGAGGAGCAGATCGACGTAGGATCGGAGAGATTCACTGAAGGCCGGAGTTGGTGTGAAGCCATAGACTTCGAGCGTCCGCGTGATGGTCTGGTCAGTGAGGCTGGTCGATTTCATACTATGTACATAGTATAACTGTAGATTCTAAATGAGCAGCGTTCGCTCGCGATCCCTCAACGGAATCGAGCGAATCGGACTTAATACGCTTTAGATATTTGGGAGCGAGGATGCCGGCCGTGAAGTCAGCCACGAAATGCGTGGCGATCGCAGGTAGCAGGCTCGCGCACAGTGCAGTCGCAGTGGAAAAGAGGAGGCCGATGATGAAGGTGGCGATCAGGCCGCGACGACCTTGATAAAGGTGGGCGAGAGCGAAGAAGGCGGCAGAGCCGAAGGCGGCAACGTAAGCGGAGCCAGAAGCACTAAAGAGATGCTGGATGAAGCCGCGGTAGATGAATTCTTCGCAGACGGCCACGGTGATGACGAGGGCGAAAAAGGCGAGGCGCTCGACGTTGTCTTGGGGGAAGAGTTTCTGGGCGAGTTGTGGAACGGTGCCCTGGTTTGAGGCGGATTGAGAGGATAAGCGGCGCACCCCGATCAGCTGGTTCAAGAAAATCAGGGCGACCAGAAAAATCGTGATCGAGACAGTCAGGAGCGGGTGCGGGAATCCAAGACTGAGCTGTGCCGCGGTGATGCCGCGGGCCGAAGCGCGCCAGAAAATTATGATGGAGGCGAGCCATTGGAAGGCCATGGTCGAGGCGTAGAGGCGGAGGCGATCTTCTTTGGTGGTGGCTGGAATTTGCAAAAGCTGGCGCACGCGGCGACGGCCGAGAAGCGGAACGGCGACGCCGAGAAAGATTAAAATGAGGGCGAAATCCCAAGGCATAAAAAACGATCAGAACATTTTTGAGCGGCGAGAGCAAGAGCGCGAGGCGTGTAGAGTTGACAGTCGAATTCAGCCGCCGTATGGTTCTTGCGGATAAAAAACAGAGATGAAAATTTTAATTATAGGTAGCGGCGGACGCGAGCACGCATTGGCGTGGAAGTGCGCGCGATCTGGAGCGGTGACAAAAATCTGGTGCGCTCCGGGGAACGGTGGAATCGCGCGCGATGCCGAATGCGTGGCGTTGAACGTAGGCGACGCGAAAGCGGCGGCGGATCTGGCGGAAAAACTGGGCGCGGATTTAACGATCGTGGGGCCGGAGTTGCCGTTGGTGAATGGAGTGAGTGACGAATTCGCGCGGCGGGGATTGACGATTTTAGGGCCAGGGCAAAGGGCCGCAGCGCTGGAAGGTAGCAAAATCTACGCGAAAAAATTTATGGAACGCCACGGAATTCCGACGGCGGCGACGTACGGAACATTTGAAGACGAGCGCGCCGCACGAGAGGCGCTGGGAAAAGTGAAATGGCCGCTGGTGATCAAGGCGGATGGATTATGCGCGGGGAAAGGCGTGCTGGTGACTTCTTCGGCGGGGGAAGCGGCGGAGTTTGTGGCACGGTTATTTGCGGGCGGCGAATTTGGAGACGCGGGTAAGCGTGTGTTGTATGAAGAAGGGTTGGAAGGACGCGAGCTTTCGTACATTATTTTGACGGACGGCGAAAATTTTATTTCGATGGCTCCGACGCGGGATCATAAGCGGGCCTATGACGGAGACCGCGGGCCGAACACCGGCGGGATGGGAACTTATTCGGTCGACGAAATTCTGCCGCGCGAGTTGGATGCAGAAATCAGGGAGAAGATTGTGCAGCCGACTTTGGCTGGATTGCGCAGCGAAGGGATTCCGTATCGCGGATTTATTTTTTTCGGTTTGATGCTTACGAAAGATGGAGCGAAGGTTTTAGAATACAACTGCAGGTTGGGAGATCCGGAGACGCAGTCGATTTTGCTCCGAGCTGATTTCGATTTTGCGCAGGCTTGCCTGCAGGCGGCAGAGGGAAAGCTGGATGCGTCGCAAGCTCGATGGTCTGAGGGAGCTAGCGCCTGCGTGGTGATTGCTTCGGAGGGGTACCCGGCGAATCCAGTAGTAGGAAAGTTGGCTGGCGGGCTCGAAGAGGCTGAGAAGGTGCCTGGGGCGGCCGTGTTCCACAGTGGAACAAAGTTGGTCGATGGAGAATATCGAACCGCCGGCGGTCGGGTGTTGGGAATTGCGGCGCGTGGGGAGAATTTGGAGCAGGCTACGGCGCGGGCTTACGAAGCGGCGGCAAAGATCAGGATCGAGGGCGCGCACTACCGGAAGGATATAGGACGCGACGCGGACGAGCGGAGGGATGTAGAGCGCAGTCTAGCGGCGGAGAAAGCAAATGGGTGAGGTACAACATATCTTTACGTGTGTGGTTCATCGTTTCCCCATGAACGAAGTGGCGGAAGTGGAAGCGATTGTGGATACAGGGCTTAAGGGGTGCATCCACGGGCGGCCGAAGAGCAAGCGGCAGGTGCTATTAATGGATCGAGAGACGTTGAACAAGTTTGGACTCGAGCCCGGAGAGATTAAAGAAAATTTGACGGTGACTGGGATGGATTTTCAGAAGCTCGGCGTAGGACAAATGTTGCGGGTGGGCCAGAGTCTGATGGAAATTACGACGCCATGTGATCCGTGCCCGCGGATGGATGAAATTCGAATGGGATTGCAGGAAGAATTGCGGGGGCAGCGCGGTTGGTTGTGCAGGGTGGTAGAAGCCGGGACGATTCGGCAGGGCGACCGGGTGGTGATCACGCCAGCGGTTGCGGAGAACGCTTAGGGATTTTGTGACGCAGAGTTTTTAGTGTAGTCGGTCGAAAATGGCGAGGCTATTCAAGGAGAGCATGGTGACGTCGCGAAATGGAAAGCAAGCGCTGGTGGGAATTCTGATGGGATCGGATTCCGATTTGCCGATGATGAGCGAAGCGGGAAAAGTGCTGGATAAATTCGGGATCGATTTTGAAATGAATGTGATGTCGGCGCACCGGACGCCGGCGCTGGCGCACGAATACGCGACGACGGCGAAGAAGCGAGGATTGAAAGTGCTGATCGCGGCGGCGGGAGCGGCGGCGCATCTGGCCGGAGTGATCGCGGCGAACACGACGCTGCCGGTGATCGGCGTTCCGATGGGGACCAGTTCGTTGAACGGATTGGACGCGCTGCTTTCGACGGTGCAGATGCCGGGAGGAATTCCGGTAGCGACAATGGCGATCGATAAAGCGGGCGCGATGAATGCGGCAATCTTCGCGGCGGAGATCTTGGGCCTGTCGGATGAAAAAATCGCGCAGAAGTTGGTGGAACACAAAGCGGAACTGGCGCGCGGCGTAGAGGAAAAGAACGCGCGGTTGCAGGAGCAACTGGCAGCGCGAAAGTAGGATTAGTAAGCCACTTACTATTTATTCTTCGTTTCCCTAACGAATTGCGCGATTATTGCGGCCCGAGAAGCGACGGGCGATCGGGCGGGCGATTCTTCTCTTCTTCCGCTTGCTGCGGAGTGGGAACGTACTTCGGTTCGGCCGGCGGTTTCAGAATCCATTCAAAACCAGTTTCAGCACGGATAACGGCCAAGGTCTGCCTGAATTTCGGGTCGGTGGTGGCGTTGAGAGCGGCGCGCAGGAATTGGAGCGCGTCGACGGCGAGGATTTTCTTGTAATCGCCCTGCACGAACAGGGTGGCGACGGCGCGCATTTTAGGATCAGCTGAGCAGATTTTTTCGATGCGCGGATCATTCCCTTTCATCAGGTCGAGGAGAGTGGGTGATTTGGTTTCGGGCGGATATTGAAATTCGAGAAGGGTGTGCAGTTCGGTCTTTTCTGGTGGCCAGAACTGAACGTAGGTGGGACGAGTGACGCTGGTGTCGTAATAATCGAGGCGGCGTAGTTCCTGGCGCAGATCCAGGGAAAGCAGCCAGACTTCCGGGCCGTAATCGCGAACGTAGCCGATGAGGACGAGTTGGACGACCGGTTCGTGGGCAGGCAGAGTGACTTTGGCGTGGAGGTCGGCGGTGATTTGGTTCAGGCGTTTCCAAACGCCAAGGCCAACGGTTTCGAGATCAGTGGCTTCGGAGGTTCGAAGATCGAGAGGCTGGGCACGGTCGAGGCGATCGTCGACGGCTGCGGGGGTTCCGTGCAAATACGGAAGTTCGTGGTCCAGGCGGGCGAAGACGACTTGGGAGGTGGGAGAAAACCAATCGACGGCGCCGAGTAGAACTCCGGCGCGAAGGCCATTGAGTTGAACCGGGATGGGAGGATGGGTCTGGGTCTCGATGGGATTTTCAACGGTGGCGATGATGATGGCGTCCTTGACTACGGCGATGACGACGCGTCCGGAGGCAAGATTGGCGACGACTTCTTCGGAAGGTGGCGCGGTGGTTTCCTGGGCGCGAAGGGCGGCGGGCGAGAGTCCGAGGGCGAGGATTAACACAGCGGCGCGAATCGAGCCGAAGGGGCGGGAGCGGAGAAACGAGTTCACTTGGCGACGTTACCACAGGTAACGAGCATGGTGCAGTTGGATGCGGCGACCCGCATATGTGTTCTAGTTAAGAAGGACCGGTTCTAGTAAAATTCCATGGTAACGAAAGAGCCTGCGGGAACCCAAGCGTGATGCGGTGGGAAGAAAGGAGCAGTTCTGCGAGCGATTACACGAATTCGGCATAATGGAAGAAAGGTATCGGAGATTATCGAGGGCCACCACCGGTTCGTGCGCGGCGATGAAAGCGGCGTGCGCGCAGATTTGTCAGGAGCGGACCTTTCAAACGCGAATTTCGAAGGGATGAATCTGGACCTGGTGAATTTCCAGGGCGCGAACCTGGAAGGCGCGAAACTTTACAACACGCGGCTCTCTTCGGTGGATTTGAGCAAGGCCAAGCTGAAGGGTGCGGACCTGCGCAAAGCGGATTTGACCGAAGCGAATTTGAGCGGGGCGGATCTGACCGAAGCGCAGGTAGGCGGCGCGGAGCTTTTCCGCGCCGATCTGCGGCAGGCGATTCTGCGGCGGGCGGATTTTGGCGCGGCCAATTTCCGGAACGCGGAGATTCGCGGCGCGGATTTTGCGGGGGCCGGCTTGCGGACCACGATTCTGCGGGAGACCAATTTAGAAGGCGTGGATTTGTCGGGGCTGGATTTGACGACGACGCTGCTGCCTCCGGGATATAAAGTGGGCGACGCGAGCAAGAAGTAAGAACGGCTATTCGATCGAAACTGCGGCAACAGACATGGCGAATCCTTCCTGCGTCATCGTTGAAGACTACAAATCACCAGGCGGATGGGTAGGCGCGGAACAGCACGCGGCGCGCGGTCGCGCGTACTGCGAGATGATCGAGCGCGGGCAAATTCTGCAATTCCGCGAACCTCCGTTTCTATTTCCGATGGCGGACCAGGAATTTCTGCGGAATCAGGAATGGACCGAGCTGCGGATGCATAAGAATGTTTCGTACCGGCCGGGTGAGGACGTATTGCGGGGCGTTTCGGGGGACGAGGCGACGATCGCGCGGTTGCATTCGATATTGAGGAATTACAGTGCGCGCGTGGTGGAGTTTGTGGGAGATTTCCTGGCTCCCTACCGCGAGAAATGGATTCTGGATTTCGCCAGCTTCCGTCCATTCGAAGAAGAGGGACGCGATCTGCCGCTACACAAACGAAACGATCTGCTACATGTGGACGCCTTCCCCAGCCGTCCGACGCGGGGCGGGCGGATTTTGCGAGTGTTCACGAATTTGAATACGACGCGGCCGCGGGTGTGGAACACTTCGGAAGATTTCGGAGCGCTGGCGACGAAATACGCGAAAGCGGCGGGGCTGCAGCGGATCGCGGAAGACGATTCGTTTGTGACGCGGACGGTGCAGAACCTGGGAGCGAAGCTGGGGATTACGGCGCCGGGACGAACGCCGTACGATATGTTCATGCTGCGGTTTCACGATTATCTCAAGGAAAACACGCAGTATCAAACGAAGGGACCGAAGACGGAGATGGCGTTTCCGCCGCTGGCGACCTGGATCGTTTTTACGGATTGCGTGGCGCATGCGGTAATGTCCGGGCAATACGCGATCGAGCAGACATTTTTGATTCCTCCGGCGGCCTTGGTGGCGCAAGAGGCGGCGCCGTATCGGATTTTGGAAGGCATTGCTGGCCGAGCGCTGGTAAGCTGAAAGCCCGCAGCAAGTTTGTTTTTCCTCGCACGACAAACTACGGAGTCATCTTTCCTTTGCTGAGGTAATCCTGCGCCGGAACTCCGAAGGCATCGGCTACGCGATTGAAAAACGCGAACATGGCGGTGATGTAGACGGCTTCGGCGATTTGATCTTCGGACCAGCCGGCGTCGCGGACTTTCTGCACCTGCGCGTGAGTGGAGCGCGGAGCGTTGTTGGTGACGAGTTCGACGTAGGTCATCAACGCGCGTTCGGCGGGCGTGAGATTGGCTTCGTCGAGTTTCCCTTCGAGAATGGCTTCTACGGTTTGGTCAGCGGCTCCCTGAACACGCAGGAAGTAGGCGTGGCTATCCAGTCAATACGGGCACCGGTTCAGGAAGGAAACGTAGCTGGCGATCATTTCCTTGTGGCGGCGAGTAAGATGGCCGTTCGAGAAATGAACGGTGTTGGAAAAATCGACGACTTGCTTCAGAAAGTCTGGACGCGCGCCAAAACATTTGATTATGCCGGGGACCTGGGTGCGGCCGGAGCCGGCGCGCCAGTAATCGTAGGCTGCGGCGGTTTCGCCTTGGGCTTCAGCGTCTTCGGTGATGCGGATTTTGGTGGGTTGAGGATTGGCGTAGTGTTCGCTGAGAACACTGGCGGGCTCGAGCGCCGCGGTCTTTGCGGGGGGTTTTCGGGCTTTTTTGCGCTTTTTCTTCGGAGGCGCCATGGTGAATCTTAATGATATTACAAACGCGCGCGCGATTTGCGGCGGATGATCCAATCGTACATGGGCCAGCCGGCAGCTACGACCAGCGAGCCGAGAATCGCTTCGCGCGGGCTGTGGACGATTAGGAGAAGAAGCATCACGACGATCAGCGTGAGAAACGCGACGGGCGTGACCGGATAACCGGCAGTGAGAATCACGTTGGCGGTGTTTTCCTGCGGACGGCGGCGCAGGGTGAAAAGCGCTAGGACGGTGAGCCCGAGGAAAAATATCACCGGGAAAATAAAGTAGGCGACGATCTGATCGAACGTGCCGAGAGCGATCAGCAAGCAGGCGATGGCGGCCTGGATGGCGACGGCTCGCGCGGGAGTGCCGAAGCGCGGATGAGTTTGGGAGACGGCGTCGAAGAAGAGGCCATCGCGAGCCATGGCGTACATGACGCGCGGGGCGGAAATCATGAAGGCGGCGAGGCTACCGGTGACGCAAAGAATCACGATGGCGGAAAAGACGATCGCGCCGGGCTTGCCGAAGAGGACTTCGCCGGCTTGGGCGACGAAGGTGGCGGAGGAGCCGACTTTTTCGATGGGGACGAGATAAATGAAGACGGCGCTGATTACGACGTAGACGGTGGTGACGGCGAGGACGCCGAGGACGAGGGCGCGAGTCATAGTGCGCCCGGGATCGCGAACTTCGCCGGCGATTTTGGTGGCGTCCCACCAGCCGCCGAAAGAAAAGAAGGCGGAGACGACAGCGGTGGCGAGAGCGGGGCCGAGAGGGAGAGCTCCGGGGCGAGTGGCGACGAAGGGGACGAAGTTCGACCACGAGCCGAGATGAAAGACGAGAGCCCAGACGGTAAGAGTGGCGAGGACTGCGAATTTTAGCCAGGTGAGCCAACGCAGGATTCCGGCGCTGAGCTTTGTGCTGAAAATATTCAGCGTGGCAACGGCGGCGACGGTTAGAGCCGCAACAATTTTTATGGTGAGTGACGACCAATGAAAAATGTAGGAGGCGTAGGCGGCGATGCCGGTGGCGAGCGCGGCGGTTAGGCCGGGGTCGAGGACGAGAAGGCTCATCCAGCCGTAGAGGAAGGCGGACCGCGGGCCGAAGGATTCGTGGAGGTAGACGTAGGAGCCTCCGGCGCGGGGAAAACGTCCGGCGAGCTCGCCGAAGCAGAGGGCGCCGCTGAGCGTCATGGCGCCGACGGCGAGCCAGACTACAAGGAGCCAGAAAGGCGAGCCGAGAGCTTTGGCCATGCCGGCGGGGGTGAGGAAAATGCCGACGGCGATGGCTTCTCCGGCGACGGCGGCAGCGGCCGAGCCGAGGCCGAGCTGGCGGCGGAGATCTTGGGTTGTGTCGTTTGATGCGGTGCCGAGAGTCATTTGGTGTCGGCGTGCGCGAATCGGCGGATGCGCGTTTGTTCGTTGAGCAAAGTGCGGGCATGATACCACTGGCGTCGCGGGGCGCGAAAATGTGGCGGCAGGCCGTGACGTGAATTGCAGCGAAATTTGGAGGCGAGTTTGAAACGGCATTTTTTGCGAGTTGGATTGTGCGTGGGAATTTTCTTGGTGGCGATACTGGCGGCGTGCGGGCCGGGCTCGCAGAGTCCGCAGCCGCAGACGGAACAGGCTCGGCGGGAGGAGCCGGGCCGCGAAGAACCGCGACGGGATGAGGCGCGACGGGATGATGGCGAGCATCGTGAAGCGGGCGAGAGCGAGGGGCGGCGCAAGAGCAAGTCGGAGCGGCGGCGAGAGCGGGCAGAACGAGAGGGTGAGGCGGGAGGCGAGAATCGAGAAGGCGCTGACCGGAGTTCGGGTGGCGGGAATTCTTATGGTGGGGCCGAGCCCAATCTAACGGGCCAGCCGCATGATCTGAGCGCGGATGAGGCGCAGGGCGGACACACGTTGAGCAAACACGTCGGCAGAACCGACGCAGAATTAGAGGAACGCTTGCAGGCGGAGCCGAATATTTCGGCGGCGTCGACGTGGACGGACCGGGCCGCGGCGGAGGCGGCGGTGGGAAATGCGTTGGCGGCAAACCGTTCGAGGATCGAGCAGTGGACGGAGCGCGGGGCGCGGCGGCCGAATCTGGCGATTGATTATCGCGGCGATCCGGCGAAGCCGGTGGGGCGATGCATGCAGCATGGATCGGGCGCGGCGGTTCCGGCGAGCAATGCAGTGGTGGTGTTGAAGGCGGCGCGCGATGGCGATGGATATTATGTGCTGACGACCTATCCGGAGTGTCCACGATGAAACATGACAAAGGCGAGATGAAATTTCCGGCTTTGCGGGCGTTTATGCGGAGTTATCTACATCAGGATTTTGGCGAGGAGTATGGATCGGCGGGTGGGGCGGCGAAAGCGTTTCGCGAGGACGCGACGGAGGAGGAAGTGGCGGCGGTGGTGAAGGAGTGGGGGGAATTTTTGGCGGCGGCGAGGGGGAAAGCTTTGGACGAGGTGAATGAATTGCTGGCGGGGAAATTGGGGAGTGCGTGGAGGGTGGGGAGTTTGGCGGAGCTTGACGGGATGAGTGAGGCGTTGGAGAAGTAGGGCGAGAGGCTTCGCGTGGGAGTGATGCTTGGGCACGCGTAAGCGGGTTCGGGATGACCCTTTTCACAATTCGTGCTGATGCACTATTTGCCGGCGGCGAATTCGGCGGGGTCTTCGGGGTAGCCTGGGCCGCGGGGGGTGAAGGCGCGGCGGCGGGTTTCTATGCCCAGGCGTTTGATTTTTTGGTTCAGGGTGGATAGTGGGACTTGGAAGCGCTCGGAGGCTTCGGTCTGGTTCCAGTTGGTTCGTTCGAGCATGTCGACGATGATGCGGCGCTCGACTTCTTCTAAAATTTCGAAAAGCGATGGCGAGGCACCTTTGCCGCCGGGCTCGCCGGAAATGGCGGGCATGAATTCGGCGAGTTGCAGGCGGACGCCGCGGACAATTTCGCGGGAGCGAACGGTATCGGGCAGCAGATCGCCGTCGATGGATTCCTGATTGGAGAGCACTACGGCACGTTCCACGGCGTTTTCCAGTTCGCGCACATTTCCGGGCCAATCGTAATCGATCAGCAGCTTCATGGCGTTGGTGGTAAAGCGGCGCAGAGGCTTGCCATTTTCCTCGCAGAACTGAACGAGAAAACGCTCGATCAGCAGCGGGATGTCTTCTTTGCGTTCACGCAGCGGCGGCAAATGCAGGGAGATTACGTTGAGGCGGTGAAACAAATCCTCGCGGAAGCGGCCTTCGCGGACCAGCTTGGTGAGATCTTCGTTGGAGGCGGCGAGGATGCGGACGTCGACCTTGATGGTGTCGGTGCCGCCAAGGCGCATGAATTCGCGCTCCTGGATAACGCGCAAGAGTTTGGCCTGGGTTTCGGGACTAACGGTTGAAATTTCGTCGAAGAAAATAGTGCCCTGGTCAGCGACTTCGAAGAGGCCTTTTTTGGAGGCGATGGCGCTGGTGAAAGCGCCTTTGACGTGGCCGAAGAGCTGCGATTCGAGCAAGTCGCCAGGAATGGCACCCGTGTTGATAGGGATGAAGGCTTTGTCAGCGCGAGTGGAGGAAGAATGGATGGCCTTGGCGATGACTTCCTTACCGGTGCCGCTTTCGCCGCTGATCAAAACGGTGGAGCGTGAAGGCGCGACCTGAGTGACCAGATCGAGAACAATCTGCATCTTGTGGCTTTTGCCGATGATGTTGGGAAAATTGTAGCGCTGCTTGAGGGCGCGCTTGAGCTGGACATTTTCGTCGCGCAGGCGGCGGCCTTCGATGGCGACGGAAATTTGGGCGACGAGTTCGTCGTTGGACCAGGGTTTGGTGATGAAATCTTGTGCGCCGCCTTTGAATGCGGCGCGGGCCATATCGATCGATCCGTAAGCAGTGATGAGAATGATGGAGAGCTGCGGATCGCGCAGGCGAATTTCGCGGAGGAGGTCGAGGCCGTTGCGGTCGGGCAAGCTGACATCGAGTAGCATGAGGTCGAAGGGATTGTCTTCGAGTTTCTGCAGACCGGCTGCGCCGGTTTCGGCAAGGGTTACCTGAAAATTTTCAGACGTCAGAAGAGCTTCGAGACCCTCCCGGATTTCGATTTCGTCGTCGATTACGAGAATAGAACCTTTAGACATGAACCGGTTTCCTGGCTACGGGAAATTCCAGGCGGAACGAAGTTCCCTTTCCTGGAGTGGAACGCACGTCGACCTTGCCGGCGTGTTCTTTAATGATGCCGTAGCTCACGGAAAGACCCAAGCCAGTGCCCTTGCCGGTGGCTTTGGTAGTGAAAAACGGATCGAAAATGCGCTGCAGATTTTCGGGCGGAATTCCGGCGCCGGTATCGGTGACTTCGATGGCGACCGCGCCGTTGTAGGCGAGGGTGCGGACTTCGAGCATGCCGCCCTGAGGCATGGCGTCGCGCGCATTCATGAAAAGATTTAGAAAAACCTGTTGCAGGCGAGTGATGGAGCCGAGCACCGCGGGTAATTCGGCTTTGTATTTCTTGACCACGTTGACCTGAGCGGTTTTCAGCGGATGCTGGACCAAGGCCAAGGTTTCTTCGAGGACGGAGTTGATGTCGACCTCGATCAGCTCGGCAGCGCCGGTGCGCGAAAAATTCAGCAGGTTGTTGACGATTTCACTGGCGCGGAACGTTTGCTTGACGATGCGCTCGATGGTTTGCTGACGCGGATCGTCGGCGGGAATCTGCTTAGCCAGCATCTGGATGTAATTGGAGATGACGGCGAGCGGCGTATTGACTTCGTGGGCGACGCCAGCGGCGAGCAGGCCGAGCGAGGTGAGCTTCTCGGTCTGGACCATTTGCTCTTCGAGCCGGACGCGCTGGGTAATATCGTCGAGCAAGATCAGGCGGCCCAGACGGGCGCCATTCTTGCCGACCAGCGGGGCGATGGAGGCGTTCACCACGGCGCGACCGTTGGCGCGAGTTTCGAGGCGGAATTTGTAGATTCCGGCGACATGATCATCTTTGGCGTGCGAAGTGATCTCGGAAACGAGATCCGCAGGCAATACTTCCTGTAACTTCCGATGCAGGGCCTCGCCACGCGGGATGCCTAGTAAACCTTCGAGCTGCGGATTCCAGGATTCGATGCGGTCTTGAAGGTCGATGGTGACGACGCCGATGTTCAAGGATTCGACAATGTTTTCGCTGAAATCTTTCAGACGTTCGATCTGGATGGCTTTCTGCTCGAGTGATTGATAGAGACGGGCATTTTCGATGGCGATGGCGACGTAGCCGGCGATGGTGAAAAGGAGTTCGAGGTCGTCGCTGGAAAGGTAATCGCCGTCGACAGTCTTACCCAGGCCGAGCACGGCGACGGTACGGTCGTGGAAACGACAAGGAATGAAATAGTTCAGGTCGAGCTCTTCGAGCGAGCGACGGACGGTGGGAGTTTCTTCGCTGGCGGCACGAGCGGATTCGAAGAAGAGGCAGCCACGCTCGGCGGCGAAGCGTTCGGAATTCAGAAAAGTGAGATCGAGTGGGCCTTCGGGGCGGACGCCCATGGAGCGGGCCAGAGTGAACACTGCGGGCTGAGATTCATCTTCGAGAAAAATCGCCAGACGGTCGACGAGAAGCGTTTGCGAGACGCGGTCAAGGACGGAGGCGACCAACGGCTCGATGCGAACTTCATTGGTAAGGGTGCGTCCGAATTCGATGAGGGTCCGGCGGTAATCGAGGCGATCGCGATAGAAGAAGCGATCGAGGCGAGTTTGCACGCCTTCACGCAAAGGTTCGATGAGGAAGGCAGCGACGACGATGGCGATGACGCCCCCGATTGGTCCGGTGGAAAGGCCCGGGCGATGGAACAGCTCGCCGATGAGGGCGATGACCGCGAAATAAATTCCGACGACGGCGGCGGTGGCGAAGGTGTAGGCCACGCCGCGCTTGAAGATGATGTCCACGTCCATCAGGCGGTAACGAATGATGGCGTAGCCGAAGCAGAGCGGGATTAGGGCGAGAGAGAAAACGGAAAGCTTCATCCAAGGCGCGGGAACGGCGTTGGCGAAATCCTTGGGCAGAACGTAGAACAGGAAAAACGGAATGATACCAGCGAAGGTTCCGGCGGTGACCCATTTGAGTTGCTGGCGCAAGATGCCACTGGGAGCGCGGAAATAGCTGGCCAGGAAAATTCCGGCGGCGATGAGGAAGTAGATCCCCATATAGGCGAGGTCGAGTTTGTCGATGAACTCGCGGCTTTCGATGGAAGGCAGAAAGTCCAGCGTGCCGGTGGCGATAAAAATTTGCAGAGTAAGCAAGGCGGCCGGAATGCTGTAGAGCGCGGCGAGCTTGGGCCAGAGGGCGCCGCGACGCTCCGGAAAGACCAAGGCGAAATGGACGAGCAGCGCGGGCTGGATGAGCCAGGCGACGGCGTTACCCCAGTAGATGATCCAGTCGAATGAATTCAGTTTGCCGCTGTAGTGGAAGCTATACAGAACAAACGAGACCAAACAGAAAATGTAGAAATGGATGGCGCGCGGCGCGTTCCAGCGGCGAACGAAGATGAAGAGGCCGATGAAGAGATACAGCAACGCGGTGACGCGCAGGTAATTCTCGATGGAGGAGGGATTTTCCTGCGGCGCGGTGACCAGCGGGGCTTCGAAGGTGCGGCCATCCCGGCGCAACTGGTAGCGGATTTCGGTCCAGGGAGCGACGCGGTAGAGGATGCGAGTTACGTCGGTGGCGCGGCGAACGGTGGTGCCGCGGACGGTTTCGACGATGTCCCCTTCTTTGATTCCAGCCTTGGAGCCGGGGGAGTCCTTGACCACATGCCAGGCGGTGACGCCATGGGTCTCGTCCATCCAAGTGACGCCATCATCCGGAAGGATGAAACTGGAGCGCTGCTGGAAATTGAGGACGGCGAACACGACGGCAGCCAAGGTCAAAAGAGCCAGTATGACCGCGCCAAGCCGCATTCGAAGACTATCGATCACTCGGGGTACACCCGTATCCTTAAAGAGACCAAGGATAACAGTAGCACGTCGTATTCCAGCAAATCACAGATTCGGGGAATCATAAGGCCAGCGTTTAGTGCGAGATACGATAGGCCTAGAACGGTACACCGCTAAAGATACAGATTATAGGAACGACCTTCCCGAATCCCGTAGGACATATCGTCCTAGAATTGGAAGCTGACCCCGCCGCGGAAGAAGCGATAGGTGGGGACCAAAACCACTTGGCCGTCGTTGGTGGCCAGAGTGACGTAGCCTTGGGCGAAAATGTTGCCAGCATCGGCCAGGATTTCGGCGTGGCCGGGGATAAAGGACGGCAGCTTCTGGCGGAGTTGCAGGCTGAAGTACGGGTCGAGGTGATAGGTGGACTGGCCGTAGGCGTCCTGTTGAGAAACGACTGGGCCGTTAATCCAGCGGTAGCTCGTAACCAGTTTCGTGCCGGTATGCGGGATTTTGGCGGTCAGGCGAGCCGCGGCGCTGACTCGGTATTGAGTGGCGAGTTCGTTGCGCAGCTGGGCTTCGACCGGGCTCTCATTGGGCGCGAGCGCTCCGGCGTAGGCGTAAATCATAGTCATGTCCAGATTGCCGGTGAGGCGCTGCTGATACACGAGGCGGAGGCCCATCGAACTCATGTTGCCGGCGTCGTAGGAAAAGACGTCGGAAAAATAATCCGGAAGATAGTCGGGGCCAGAAACCTGACCGCGTCCGAACACAGCGGTGTGGGTGGAGCTGTCGTGAAAAACGGAAGCGGTGACGTTCGCCGATTTAGACAGGTCGTGCTCGATGGCAAATTCTTCGTGCAGGCCATTTTCGAGGACGGTGTGACCGTCGCGGCGGAGCAGCGTGGGAAATTCGTCGAGCTGATTGACGGTGGCCTGAAGAGTGCCTTCGGGGCCGGCGGCGTCTTGCCAGGTATTGGTGGTGACCATCACGGACGTCTGCCAGGTGGGTGACATGCGCACGGCCATTTCGACGCGCGGGCGGGCGGAGGTGGCCAAACTCGAATTCAAAGCGGCGGCAAGAACGTCGGCGCCGTAGCGAATGGTGACTTGATCGCCCAACTCGAACGCGGAATCGTGCGAGAGGCGCATGCCGCGATAGGCAGGCCCGGCGGCACCGAGTTGAGTTTCGCGGATCAGCAGGGTAGTAACGGTGTTGGAGTCGGCGTCATTCGAAGGCAACCATTGAGTGACGAAGCCGCCCGATTGTGAGCCACCTTCATAGCTGAACTGGCCGGCGGTGAGCATGCGACCGAGGCCGCCGAGGCTGTATTCGTAAGCGAACGCAGTGGCCGGCGAATCGGCGCCGCTGGAGATGGAGCCGGGATGGTCGGAGCCGGAGGTGAGCACGAGGCGGCCGCGTTCGGCGGCGGTTGCGGATTTGCGATCGAAGGTGCCGATGCCGACGCCGGGGCCGAGAATCACGTCGCCATCCTGCCAGCGCAGGACCGGGCGAGTGGCGGCGGAGGTGCGCAACACCCAGGACCATTCATCGGAAGAAATTTGCTGGTCGGGCTGGCGGCGCAGCTTATCGAAAGAAGTGAAAACCGTACCCAGAACGATTTCGAGCAGCGTGGTGTGCGAATCGTTCACCTGAATATCCGGTTCGACGACGGGCAGGAAACCGGCGAGAGTTACTTTGATGGAATAAATACCGGAAGGAAGCGAGGCGGTGGAGAAACGGCCGCGGTCGTTGGTCAGGAGTTCGAAAGTATTCGAAGCGCCGAGCAAACCGGCGGAGGTGACAAGCACCGTAGCGCCCATCTGGGGAGTGCCGGCGGCGTCCATGACGACGCCCGTAATTTTCCCGGTGCTGGGGGCGGCCCGCAGAGCAGAGGCCGACGCGGCCACGGCAATAGCAAACATCAGCGCCAAAATTGCGGCGCGGTACTTCAAAACATTCACAGGTTTACCTCCCCTGTGGTGGCGGTGTGTTTCCGGCCCGAACGGTAAAATTGGTGGTCGGGGTTATGGTTTTTTTGGACAAATTATCGGTGACCGCGACTTCCAGCTTGTAATTGCCGGGAGAGAGCGAGCCGAGAGTGATGATGTTTTCGAGAGTCAGTTCTTCGCCATGCTCGGGCAATTTATCCTGAGCAATTTCGAATTTCAGTACGGGGTTGGTTTCTTTATCTTTGGTGACGCGATACTCGACGGAAGCATCGGCTTTATGGGTCTTGTCGTCAACTTTCAGATTGTAGACTTGCAAGAAAACGCCCATCTGATCGCTGGCGGTGAAGCTGGCGTCGATGCGCGGGCGGACTTTAACGTCGCCGAGAACGAACTGGCCAAGGCCGATATCGTGAGCGGAAACGCGCTGGATCTGGTCGGCAAGGATCAAAGTGCTGGAGGACAAACTGTCGTCCTCAAAGCGGGGAACGGCGAGGCGAGTGTTCACGACGCCGACGTTGCCGTTGTTGGTGTCCTTGAGCACGATGTCCAGCCTGTAGAGGCCGGGAGAAAGCGGGATCGCTTTTTGATAAATCGAAGCGGTCTGCAGAGACTGCTGCAGGGTGGCGCTGGGTACGTCGCGGCGGACGGTGTCCTCGAAGGTGTTGACGATACGGCCGCTGAGGCTGGTGACGCGGCCGAAGAGGTTGACGTTGGCCGACTGAACGCCATTCTTTTCAGTGAAGCTGAGTTGCTTGGTGGGAATTTGAATGGTGATAGGCACCAGCACGGTATCCGAAGTGATGCGCAGGAAATCGGTGCGGTACTGGAATTTGACCTGATCTTTGACCAGGCGGGAGGTGACCACGGCTTCGAGGTCTTTGAATTTAACCGGTGGGGCTTGTTGGATCTTGGCGTAGAGCTCGAGGCGGTTGAATTCGTTCAGGGTGGTGGGTGTACCGCCGCCGATAGAAGGCGCCATGTGGGTGCCGTCAGTGTTGTTGAAGCGACTATTCTTGCTGGCCAGGCCCATGCTTTCCATTTGGGTGAGGCCGGCGCCAGGAACGTAGAGCAAGGCGTCCTTTTCGCTGGGGTCGGTGGTGAGTTTGTACTCACCAGTCATGGTCGGATCGACGAATTCGAGTTCGACGTTCTCGCCGATGCCTTCGAGATAGCGGTAGCGCCAGTCTTCAAAGGGGTAGGTGGAGGTTTCGCCGCCGCCTTCGGACGATGGACGATCGTAGGAGCCGCCCGACGGGTGCGAATCGACTTCGTCGGCGGGACCCCACATGATGTAAATGCGGCCGCGATCGGTTTTCCAGCCGGGGATGCCAGAAGAGAAATGCTCGTTGACGTAGGCGATGCGGCGGTAGTGCTCTTCTTTGAAGGTATTCTCGGCCGAGTCCGGATCGGGATTGCGGCGCTGCCAGAATTGCTCGATGAACTGTTCGCGCTCTTCGTTGGTTTGAAGGTGAAGGAAGGCGCTGCGTTCTTCAGGGGAGATGATGTAAACGACGTCTTCGTTAAGCCATTTCTTATATTGCGAGTCGAGTTCTTTGTAGAGGTCTTTGTCGCGTTGGGAACGCGCTTTCGCGGCAGCCTTGGCGGCTTTCTTGTCGGTTTGGTCGCCCTGGCTCTGCGCTTCCCCCTGCGCGGAGGCGCGCGGTGCGCACACGAAGGAACCAGCTAAAGCAACGAAAAGAAACAGTTTGCCGCAACGGCCCATGGTTACACCCTTTTCCCCGTGGAAGCGAAAATTCTAACCTGTCCCATAGGACAGGTCAACGACAGAAAACCTGGGACCACCGCTTTGAAGTTTGGAGTCTAGCCAGGGCGCTGGGGTTGCCTGTGGTGTTTGGGGGAGGCTGTAGATTACAATGGAAAAGCACGAGTTGAGCGGCATCCGATAGGATTCGACCAGGTCTCGCGGCGTCCGGCTAAAGTTCGGGCGCCGGATATCCCATAATTCGTACCTGTCCTTCTAGTCATAGCCGCGTCTATCAGTGGAAACATTCCGTAGGTCTGGAACGTAGTGATAAGTGCGGACGGTTGCGGCCAGAAGGTCCCATTCAGAGGCAGAAAAAGCAATGAAAACATGGCAGAAGGTCACAATCGCGGTGGCCGTTGTCGCGGTGTTGGGTGGAATCGTCTGGTATAGCGTGTACCAGAACAATAAAGGCGTGGTCACGGTTCAGACCGGACATGTGACCAAGGCGGATTTGACGTCGATTGTGACCGCATCGGGCGAGGTGCGGCCGAAGACCTACACCAACGTGTTGGGTGAAGGCATTGGGAAGATTATCGAGATCGTGGTGAAAGAAGGCGACCACGTGAATAAGGGCGACGTTCTGCTGCGGCTGGAAAGCATTCAGCCGGGCGCGGACGTATTGGCGCAAAAGGCGGCGATCGAAGGATCGGAAGCGGGCATGCGAGTGGCGTCGGCGAATTACGATTCGGCGGTGGCCACGTTGGCCCAGCGGCAGTCGGATCTGGAAAAGGCGAAATTCGATTGGGACCGCGCGCAGAAGCTGTATCAGGAACAGCTGATCTCGAAGCAGGAATTTGACGCGAACCACGCGACCTATAACGGCGCGCTGGCGGCGCTAAATGCGAGCAAGGCGCAGGTGGAGCAGTCGCGGGCGGCGAAAGAACAGTCGCGGTTCGGCATGGATCAAAACAACGCCGTCTTGCGGCATACCCAAGATATCTTGCGGAAGACGACCTACACGGCGCCGATCGACGGAATCGTGAGTTACATTGCGGTGCGGGTGGGCGAAAACGTGGTCCCCGGCATTCAGAACGCCGAGGGTAGTTTCTTGATGACGATTTCGGATATGAGCGTGGTGACGGCGGAAGTGAAAGTCGACGAGACAGACATCACCAACGTGCGGCAGGGCGATGCGGCGGCAGTGACGATCGACGCGATACCGGGAACGACGTTCAAAGGGCATGTGAGCCAGGTGGGCGAGCTGGCGATTTTGCGATCTTCGGGGCAGGCGGCGACGACGCAGACCACGGCGAACACGCAAGAGGCGCGCGACTTTAAAGTGGTGGTGACGATCGATAATCCGCCGAACGCGCTGCGTCCGGGACTTTCGGCGTCGGCGAAAATCGAGACGGATCACAAGAAGGACGTGCTGACCGTACCCATTCAGGCGCTGGCAGTGCGCACCCAGAGCGATCTGGACGAAGCGCAGAAAAAGCAGAACGGCAGCGTGACGCTAGCAGCTCCCAAGCCAGCGGGAGATGCGCGCACGGCCAAGAAGGACGTGCAGGGGCTTTTCGTGATTCGCGGCAAGAAAGCGGAATTTGTGCCGGTGACCACGGGAATTTCCGGCGTGACCGATATTGAAGTGAAAGACGGATTGAAGGATGGCGACGAGATCGTCATCGGAAATTATAAAGCGCTGCGGACGCTGCGTCCGGGTGCTTCCATCAAGGTCGACAATTCCGCACCGAAGAAAGACGATTCGTCGGCGACCGCGAGTTAGGGCTTACCATAGGAATCGAGGAACCCGCTGACATGGCCGTCGGAGACATCACCTTACCGCAGAGCTACCGCCAGGACCTGATCGATGCCGGTATCGTCATCCAGACCGAAGAACTCTGGAAGACGTATGAAATGGGCGTGGAGAAACTGCACGCGCTGCGCGGGGTGAGCATCGAGATTCGCAAGGGCGAGTATGTAGCGATTATGGGACCTTCGGGTTCGGGCAAATCGACGCTGATGAATTTGATCGGATGCCTGGATTCGCCGTCGAAAGGAAGTTACTGGCTGGCCGGGCGATTGGTGAGCCAACTGGACGACGACGAGCTGGCCTACATCCGCAACAAGGAAATCGGATTCGTTTTTCAGACTTTTAATTTGTTGCCGCGGGCGACGGCGCTGCACAACGTGGAATTGCCGATGATTTACAACGGCACCGGGACGGAAGAGCGTTTGAAGCGGGCCAAAGAAGCTCTGGCTCAGGTGGATTTGAAAGACCGCATGCTGCACCGGCCCAACGAGCTATCCGGCGGACAACGTCAACGGGTGGCGATCGCGCGGGCGTTGGTGAATAAACCTTCGATTCTGCTGGCGGACGAGCCGACCGGAAATTTGGACTCGCAGACCGGCGAAGAAATTATGGCGCTGTTCGCGCATCTGCATGAACAAGGCAATACGATTATTCTGGTGACGCACGAGCCGGATATTGCGGCGCACGCGCACCGGGTGATTCGCTTGCGCGACGGAAAGATCGAGCGAGACGAACGTACAAAGTAGTTCCCTCCCTATTCGGTGCTTCACAATTCCCGGAAAAAGTAGCCGAGATTGGCGGCCGAGTGTCGCACCTCCGGTGCTCTCGAGTTCTTTGATGAGCGGCGGGAGTTTTGGCAGATGTTCGGACGGCGTGACACCAACATTCGTGATTGCGCGTTGCCGGATTAATTGGAGAAGAAGTGGCGGGCTAGGAAGAGGACGTTGGCGGGGCGCTCGGCCAGGCGGCGCATGAACCACGGATACCAGAAAGTGCCGTAGGCGATGAGGACGCCGGAGGGATAGCCGGCTTGGGCCAGGCGGATTTGCTCGGCGCGCTGAATGCCGTAGAGCATTTGAAATTCGGTTTTATTTTTAGGGACGCCTTGCGAGGTGCTCCATTCGGTGATTTTCGTTATGAGCGCGCGATCGTGAGTGGCCATTACCGCGCGGACGCGGGCGCGACGGGCTTCGGGGCTGAGCAGGCGCTGAGTGAGGTGCAGAAAATTTTCGTCGACATCTTTTTTTACGGGATAGGCGATTTCGGCGGGCTCGTTGTAGGCGCCTTTTACCAGGCGAATCGCAGCGCCCATGGGAATCAGGCTATCGAGATCTTTTTCGGTGCGAAATAAGTAAGCCTGCAGGCAGACGCCGACGTTGGCGTGGGTTTTCCGGGCGCGGCGGAAAAGTTCGAGAGTGACATCGACGTAGGGACTCTGCTCCATATCGATCCACAAAGTTTTTTCGGGCGGCGTGCGTTCGAGCAGGCCGTTTAGATTCTCGTAGCAGAATTTGGGATCGAGATCGAGACCCAGTTGGGTGAGTTTTAAGGAGATGTCGGTGCTGAGGCCGGCGGCCCGGATACGGTCAATGACGCCGTGGTAGTGCTGAGTGACGGCTTCGGCTTCGGCGCGGTCGGCCACATTTTCGCCGAGATGAGTGAATATGGTGCGGATGCCGTTTGCCGCCAAGGCGCGCGCGGCGGTGAGTGCGTCCTGCACGTCCTCGCCAGGCATAAAACGATTAACGGTGCGACGCATGAAGCCGAAGCGAGGAGCGTTCTCCCGCATCCATTGATTCTGCGAAGCTAGTAAAATGGAACGCCGCATCAGACCCAAGAGAGTTTCCTTTTGCGCGGTGTAGAAGCCTACCGCGAGTGCCGCGGGAGCTTCAGCGGCCAAAGCCGCGATTCACAGTGCCGACTGTTTGTCGTGGCCAAAGCCACGACCCACAAACATCCCTTGCTGAAACCGCTCGCAGTTCCGCGGTTATATTTCATTTTCACTGCGGAGTGCTGAGCGTCTTGATCAACCGGTAGTAAAAATCCACGCCATCGTAAAAGGAAGAGACGCGGATGCGTTCGTCGCGGCCGTGGGAACGATCGTCATCCACGTCCATGAACAGGCCTGGCAAGCCGTAGGTCGGAAATCCGGCGGCACGGGAGATGGCGCCGTCGCTGGCGCCGGCATCCATGACCGGGACGATGGGCACGCCGGGCCACATTTCGTTGGACACTTTAGCGAGTGCCGCCATCAGGTCAGGGCGCAGAGGCGACGGGGGATTCATCATGCCGCTGCCGGCCAAGCCTGGGGCGCGGGTGATTTGCACGCGCGGGTCGTCGACAATTTTTACTAGCGATTCCTGGATGTCTTTGGCCGAATGGCCGGGAAGAATGCGGCAGTTGACGTTGGCGTGAGCCGCGCCGGGCAGCGCGTTATTGGCGTGGCCGCCATCGAGTCGGGTAGCGACGCAGGTGGTGCGCATGCGAGCGTTGTAATACGGAATCGCTGAGAGGCGGGTGAGGGCTCCGGCGTCGGGAGGAGTGGAGAGAATTGCTTTCATATCCGCGCCAACCGAGCCGCCAACGATGGCCGATTCGCGCGCGAAATATTCGCGAGTGACTTCGTTCAGTTCGAAGGGAAATTGGTAGTGCTCGAGGCGGACCAGAGCATCGGAGAGCTGGTAGATGGCGTTTTCCGAAGTGGGCAACGAGCTGTGTCCGCCGGCATTGGTGACCTTGAGATCGAAATCCTGATAGAGCTTCTCGCTGGCTTGAATGCCGATCAGCAGGCGTTTGCCATTTTCGAGTTCGAAATCGCCAGCGTCAGGATTGATGATGTATTCCGCGTCGATCAGATCGCGGTGATTCTTGATGAGCCAGGCGACGCCGTTGGATTGGCCGCCCTCTTCATCGGCGGTGAGGGCGAGGATGAGGTCGCGGTCGGGTTTGAAATTTTCTTTTTTGAGGCGGATGAAGGTGGTGATGAGGAAGGTGTCGCCGTCTTTGATGTCACCGGTGCCGCGGCCGTAGAAGTAGCCGTCCTTTTCAGCGAGGACGAAAGGATCCATGGTCCAGTCTTCGCGGCGGGCTTCGACGACGTCGGTGTGGCAAATGAAGAGGATGGGTTTCTGCGCGCCGGTGCCGTGAATGCGGGCGACGAGATTGCCTTTGCGATCGTTAGGGCCGAGAACTTGGACGTCGGCGGCAGGAAAACCGGCGTCGAGCAGACGCTTGGCCATGGCGTTCGCGGCGAGAGTGGTGCTGCCAACCGAATCGGTGGTATTGATCTCAACCAGCTGCTGAAAAATGTCGCGGGAGAGCTGTTTGGTCCCTTTATCGAGGCCGGGCTCGGCCAGCGCTTGAGCTTGAGCGGGTGGCAATACGAAAGATAACAAGGCGAGAACCAAGCAGACTGCGCCGAAAACGTGTTTCATCGAAAAACTCCCTGGGCGAAAAGCAGTGGACGCAAGTACGCGAGCGTAACAGATGGAGGTACGGAAGGCTATGGCCGCGAGACGCGAAAAACCCAAGTACGCGCGGTCGCAGTAGAGCTTACGGCGTCAGAAGCTTTCGCTTCGTTTTCAAATCTTCCAGCAAATTGCGCCTGTTTTCAGTGGTCTAAAGAGTTGGCGGGAAGGGGTTAGAACGGAGGAGGCGAGAACGGCTTATCTTTCGCGGGAGCCAGCAGGAATATGGCGTAGCGGTAGAGTTCGAGCTTGGTGAGGTCGGGGACTGTGCCGGTGTCAAAAATTTGGCGGAAGGAGGAATGCACGGCGTGCATGCTGTCATCGGGCAGCAGGCCGAGGACTTCGCCGAAGCGATTCTTGGCCTTGGCGAATTCGTCGGATTCTTCGGGGGTGAGTGGGCGGCCTTTTGGATTTTTATCGGCGTAGCCCTGGTAGAACTGGTAGCGAAACTGTTTTTCGTAGAGGTGTGCGTAGGCGGTTTTAGGAGAATCTTCGGCGGCTTTGGTGGCGGCCAGGGATTTTGTGGTGAAGCTATCGACGGCGGATTGGAAATCGCGAAAATTTCCGGTGGCGCCCATCAGCGGGCCTTTTCCAGTTTTACCCAGGGTGGCAGCGAGATGCGCGGTCCGCGCGTCGTAGCATTTGCCGTAGGCGGCGATGGCGCGAACTGTGGTGGCGGATTGGTCCGCGGGAGTGGCAGAAGGTGAAGTTGCCGGCGATGACTTTGCGGCAAAGGAAGTGACCCAATCGGCGGAGGTCTGGGCGAGGATTTGCGCACAGCTTTCACCGAGGCGATCGGGATCGGCTGCCGCGCCCGAGGCTGGATGCGCAGGTTTGGTTTGCGCGTCGCAGTGAGGCGCGAACCTGATCGAGAGCAGTACGATGGCGCAGATTTTGGCGGCCCCCAACAAGTTCATGGGTCGATGCTATCGCATCACGCGGTCGAGTGCTTCGTCGATTTTGATTTCTGAAATAGTTGACGCTTGGACAACGTTGCGGACGAACGAGGTCGAGCGAGAACTAGAGCTAGAGGTTCGGTTCAGAGAGAGCGAGCCGGACCAGAAGCGTTACGGTGTCGGTAAGTGCGCGGTAGACCATGGCGATTTCGACGAGCCGGGCGCCGCGAGCGAACGTAAAAACAAAACGGATTTTGGCGCGCCCGTTTTCATCTTTGGCGCGTAGTGACTCGATCTGACCTGAGAATTCTTTGACGGCAGTGCAGGGTGCGACGTCGCGGAAGAAATTCTTGCCGATCACTGCTTCAGGGGTCAGGCCCGAGAGGTTGGACTCCGCGCGATTGTAGGCGGTGATGGTGCCGTCGCCTGCCAGCTGAATTCCACCGAAAGGCAAAGCTTCGAAAAGCTGGGCCTCAAGGTCCGAGAGGTTTTCGATGGGCTCGCCATTGGCGGCGGCCAGGCATGAGAGGCAAAGCCCGTGCGACAGCGGCGACTCGAGGTTGCCGCGTTTCAGCGCGGCTTCGCACCAGGCACAAACGATACGGTCGGAGTTTGGCTGGACGGTCACGCTCAGTCAGAGTACCACCTTCAGGAAAAGGAGATGGCGGCGGCACCAAGACCGCGAGTCATTGCGAATCGGCGTAGCGAAGTTCGAAGAGGTCGAGTTCCTGTTCGAGGCGGCGCAAGACTTCGTCATTAATTTTATTTTGATTGCGGAGATTCAGAAGTGCGGCGCGTTGCAACGCGCGAATGCTGCGGGTGAGTTCGAGGTACAGCTCATATTCCTGTGCGGTGTAGCCGGTGTCGGCGTGGCGTGGGCCGGGCAGCAGATTGACGTGGTGCTTCTGGATGCGAATCAATTCGTCGTAGACCGGTGCAAATTGGCGCGGATCGGCATCGCGGCTGGCTTCGAGGTAGGCGAGCGCGGCGTCGATCATGGCGTAGCGGGCGCGCTGCTCTTCCGGATTTTCGGCGGTCGAGGCGGCGAGGCCGAGTTTGCGAATGAAGAAGGGCAGAGTTAGTCCCTGGCCGACCAGGGTGACGAAGATGACGCAGAAGGTGAGGAAGATGATGATGTTGCGCGCGGGAAAGGGCGAGCCATCGGCGAGAAGTTTCGGCAAAGAAATCGCGGCGGCCAGCGCGACCACGCCGCGCATTCCGGCCCAACCGGCGATGAACATCTGGCCGGCGCTTGGTATCGGGTTGCGTTGATGCTGCAGGTGCGTGCGGATCCAGTGCGAGGCCAGCGCGCCGGGATAAATCCAGATGAGGCGCAGCAAGATCACCACGGCGCTGACCAACAGGCCGGTTACCAGCAGGCGGCCGAGGCTGAGTTCCTGGATTTGGCTGAGTGCGTAAGGAAGCTGCAAGCCGATCAGGATGAAGACGACGCCGTTGAAAACGAAGCTGAGAGTTTCCCAGACGGCGTTGCCCTGCAGGCGGGCGCGCGTGGAAAAAAGCAGCGAGCTTTGATGGCCGAGGTACATGCCGCACGCGACGGTCGCGAGTACGCCCGAGGAGTGGATGCTCTCCGCGGCGAGGTAGGCGAAGTACGGAGTGATCAGGCTGATGGTGATCTCGACCGGAGCGTCGTCGATGCGCGCGACGAGTACGGCGACGAGTTTGGCGATGAGTAGGCCGATGATTACGCTGGTGACGATCAGGTAAAGCAGCAGCGACATGCGTTCGTGGAGCTTCGAGGTGTGGCCGGTGACGACCATCGCCACGGTGATTTGCAGAGCCAGCAAGCCGCTGGCGTCATTGACCAGGCTCTCGCCTTCGATGACGTCGGTGAGGCGGCTGGGCAGGCCGAGGCGTCGAGCGATGGAGGTGGCGGCGATCGCGTCAGTGGTGCAAACCACGGCGCCGAGGACCAAGCCTTCTCTCCAGGTGAATTCCGGCAGGATCCAGTGGGTGGCGATGGCCACGCCGTAGACGGTGAAGCTGACTAAGCCCAGCGCGAGCAGCGCGATGCTGGAAATGTGATAGCGAAAATCGCGCCAGGAGGTTTGGTAGGCGGCGGAAAAAAGAAGCGGCGGGAGAAAGAGGAGGAAGACGACGTCGGGATTCAATTCGATGTGCGGCACGCGCGGGATGAGGCTGAGAAAAAGTCCGGCGATGACCAGCACGATGGGATAGGGCGTGTTGGCGCGTTTGGCCAGGGTGGCGAGCGCGACGATGCACACCAGCAGCAGCAGGATGATCGGTTCAACGTGATGGATGTTCTGGCCGTACATTCTTTGTTGGTTAGAGGCGAATACGATAGCGCAGAACGTTCGATGCGGCACGCACTTAGGAGGGGGTGGATTTTACTTGCGCTTTTTGCGGGGCTTTTGCGCTGACTTCGATTTTTGCGAAGACGGCCCAAGAATGGCGCGTTCGCGGAGATGGTCGATGATTCTCTCGATGGCGTGGGCGCGGGCTTTGTCTGACTTGGCCTTCTGATAGTAGGCGAGCAACTGGCGGCGATGGCCCGGCGGCGTGCGGTCGAATTCTTTCCTGGCGAGTGAGTTGCGCTTGATGGCGGCGAGATATTCGAAAGGTTCATCGATCTCGCGGGAGTTGGGGTCGTAAGTAAGAGTTACGCCGATAACCTCGCCGGTATCGACGCGGCCTGCCTTTCGCAACGCGGTGTTGAGCGTGAGGCGATAGCGACCAGCGCCGGCGGGGACGAGCGTCGTTTTCACGGACATGCGATTCACCGTGGCGATGACCGGGATGTGTTTGGGAGCTGCGGCCGTCGAGCGCGCTTTGGCTCCTGTACCGCTCACGCGGCGCATATCGGCGATCAGCGCGACAGCCACGTGTTCCGGCACGTCGACGTGGCGCATAATCCAAACTTTGTAGATCGTGGCGAGAAATTTCATGGTGGCGCTAGAGCATAGCGAAAGTGAATGCCGCGGAAAATAAAAAAGACTGCGAACGCACGTCGGGAACGCGACGATATCGCAGGCACAGATCTTCGGGTAAGATGCCGCTCGATGTCTCTGAAGTGAGGTTGCGCCAATGACAACCAGCCGCAGTTTGAAAACCGCTCCTATATTCAGTCTGCTGATCCTTTTCGCCATACCGACTCCCGGCAAATCAATTCAAAGCGAGACCAAAGCTGCCAGCCCAGCGTCACAGCCTTCACAGTCGGATGACGAGGCTCTTTCGTACGAGGACATGGTCAAGAAAGTCGAAGGCGGCGACATCGCGGTGGATTTCGGCGCGATGCGCATGAAATATGCGGCAAGCAAAAACTATGAGCCTGAGGCGGGTGCGGACGAAATCAACGCGATGTATCAGGACTTACGAGCGAAAAATTACAAGAGCGCGCTCGAAAGAGCAAACAAGGTGATGAAAATCCAGTATGTGAGCCTCGACGCGCACATGGGCGCTTCAGCAGCCTACAAGGGGCTCAACAGCGACCAGCCCGCACAACTGCATCACGACATCGCGCTGGGATTACTGAAATCCATTATCGCTTCGGGAACCGGTGCGAGCACGCAGAGCGCCTACAAGGTCATCTCGGTTCGAGAGGAGTACGCGTTCATGAGGGCCATGGGCTACTTTCCGGGATCGCAATCGTACATGCACGAAGGGGATAAGAGCTTCGACAAAATGGAAATGACAGATACGAAGAACAATTCAAAGGTTACGGTGTACTTTGACGTGACGCTCAGTGACCAAAACATGATGAAAGCCCTGAAGAAATAGCACGACACAAACTGGATCGAACGGAAAATAAAAAAGGCCGCGAACGCTTTGGGCGTTGCGGCCTTTTGAATTTAAATCCTGGCGGTGACCTACGTTCCCGCGTCGTTTCCAGCGCAGTATCATCGGCCCGGCAAGGCTTAACTTCCGTGTTCGGGATGGGAACGGGTGTGACCCTTGCGGTAAGACCACCAGGAAACTTGTGCATCGAAATTGGAATTATCGAGATTCGGGTTAAGGCGCGAGGCCGGGAACCGAAAGTCGAAATTCGAGATTTCGATGAGCAACTGAAGGAAGTTGGTAACCGCAAATTTCGATTGAATGTAGACAATGCGAAAAGTGCGTCTTTCCTCCGCGCCTTTTAAGGGGCGACGGTTTAGGAAAGTTTTATGGTTAAGCCGAACGGCCGATTAGTACGGGTTAGCTACACGCATTACTGCGCTTCCACCTCCCGCCTATCAAAGTCGTAGTCTTCGACTGGCCTTCTTACCCCCCCGCAGGAGGGTTGGGAAACCTTATCTTAAGGCGAGCTTCTCGCTTAGATGCTTTCAGCGATTATCTCTTCCGGACTTCGCTACCGAGCTATGCCACTGGCGTGACAACTCGATCACAAGAGGTCCGTCCATCCCGGTCCTCTCGTACTAGGGACAGCTCCTCTCAAGTTTCCTGCGCCCACACCAGATAGGGACCGAACTGTCTCGCGACGTTCTGAACCCAGCTCACGTACCGCTTTAATAGGCGAACAGCCTAACCCTTGGGACCTTCTACAGCCCCAGGATGCGATGAGCCGACATCGAGGTGCCAAACCTAAGCGTCGATGTGAACTCTTGGCTTAGATCAGCCTGTTATCCCCGGCGTACCTTTTATCCGTTGAGCGATGGCCCTTCCACGCAGAACCACCGGATCACTAGATCCCACTTTCGTGCCTGCTCGACCTGTGTGTCTCGCAGTCAACCCGGCTTATGCTCTTGCACTCCACGGCGGGTTTCCAATCCGCCTGAGCCGAGCTTTGAGCGCCTCCGTTACCGTTTAGGAGGCGACCGCCCCAGTCAAACTACCCGTCTGGCCGTGTCCTCCACCCCGTCTAGGGGTGCAAGTTAGAGCGACAGAACTATCAGGGTGGTATTTCACCGTTGCCTCCCCCTCAGCCGAAACCAAGGGATCCCAGGCTCCCACCTATCCTACGCAGGCAGTACCGTTAATCATGACCAGAGTGCAGTTAAGGTGCACGGGGTCTTTCCGTCTAGATGCGGGCATCCGGCGTCTTCACCGGAACCACAAATTCGCCGAGCCGTTGGCCAAGACAGTCGTTCGATCGGTACGCCATTCGTGCAGGTCGGAACTTACCCGACAAGGAATTTCGCTACCTTAGGACCGTTATAGTTACGGCCGCCGTTCACCGGGGCTTCAGATCAGGCCTTCGCTGTCTTGCGACAGCTAAGCCCTCCCTTTAACCTTCCGGCACCGGGCAGGCGTCACCCCCTATACGTCGTATTCGACTTAGCAGAGAGCTGTGTTTTTGTTAAACAGTCGCCGAACGCATTTCACTGCGGCCTCCTCGGGCTATAAACCCTAGCGAGGCACCCCTTCTCCCGAAGTTACGGGGCTAATGTGCCTAGTTCCTGAGCCAGCGTTCTCTCGAGCGCCTGTGGATATTCACCTTGTCTACCTGTGTCGGTTTGAGGTACGGGCACCGTTTGTACTCCTTAGAGGTTTTTCCTGGCAGCGTGAAATCAGAGACTTTGTGGCCGTGTGGCCTCGGACCCGGTCTGACTGTTGAATGACCCCGTGGATTTTCCTGCGGGATCCAGCTTGCACCGAGACATCGGGACATCCATCACCCGACTCCCCTATCCTTCTGCGTCACCCCATCGTATAACGTCCAAACGGCGGGACAGGAATGTTGACCTGTTGTCCATCAGTTACGCCTCTCGGCCTCACCTTAGGACCCGCCTAACCCTGAGCGGATTAACCTTCCTCAGGAAACCTTAGACTTTCGGCGACACGAGTTCTCATCGTGTTTATCGCTACTTATGCCGGCAGAGTCTCTTCCGTCGCGTCAAGTAGTTCTCTCGATCTACCGTCGAACACGACAGAATGCTCCCCTACCAAATGACATCACCCGGAGGTGATGTTAATTACGCAGCTTCGGTCGTAGACTTAGCCCCGTTGGATTGTCGGTGCGTGAACACTTGACCAGTGAGCTGTTACGCTTTCTTTAAAGGATGGCTGCTTCTAAGCCAACCTCCTGGCTGTCTGTGCGCTCACACGTCCTTTCCCACTTAGTCTACAGTTTGGGACCTTAGCTGGCGTTCTGGGTTCTTTCCCTCTCGACCACGGAGCTTATCCCCCGTAGTCTCACTCCCGTACTGTTGTACACGGCATTCGGAGTTTGATTGGATTCGGTATCCTGGATGGGACCCTAGTCCATTCAGTGCTCTACCACCGTGGCAAATCATACGAGGCTGCCCCTAAAGGCATTTCGGGGAGAACGAGCTATCACGGAATTTGATTAGCCTTTCACCCCTACCCTCAGCTCATCCGAGCGATTTTCAACTCACACCGGTTCGGTCCTCCAGTCGCGGTTAAGCGACCTTCAACCTGGCCAAGGGTAGATCATCCCGCTTCGCGTCTATTCCCACACACTTGTCGCCCTATTCGGACTCGCTTTCGCTACGGCTCGCTTGCGCTTAACCTTGCGTGTGAGAATAACTAGCCGGCTCATTAAGCAAGAGGCACGCCATCAGGCCTTTCCGCATCCGAAGACGCGGCATAGCCCTCTGACTGCTTGTAAGCATACGGTTTCAGGTTCTATTTCACTCCCCTAGCAGGGGTTCTTTTCGCCTTTCCCTCACGGTACTAGTTCACTATCGGTCGCCAACGAGTATTTAGCCTTGGAGAGTGGTCTCCCCGGATTCCCACTGGGTTTCTCGTGCCCCGTGGTACTCAGGATATCCCTTCGAGTCCGGTAAGCTTTCGGCTACGGGGTTTTCACCCTCTTTGACCCTGCTTTCCAGCAAGTTCACCTAGCCTCCGGATTGGTAACTCTACTTATGGGATCCTACAACCCCGGGATATAAATACCCCGGTTTGGGCTGTTCCGATTTCGCTCGCCGCTACTTTCGGAATCTCGTTGATTTATTTTCCTCCAGGTACTGAGATGGTTCACTTCCCTGGGTTGACTCGCACCGACCTATGTATTCAGTCGGCCGTAACCTGGTTTTACCAGGATAGGTTTCCCTATTCGGAAATCCCCGGATCAAAGCTTGCTTGCAGCTCCCCGAGGCTTATCGCAGCTTGCCACGTCCTTCTTCGTCTGTTGGCGCCAAGGCATCCACCGTACGCCCTTAGTAGCTTAACCATAAAACTTACCCAACACGTCGCCATCGCCGGCCTCTGGATGATCACTCATGCAAAGGGCCGACCCCGCGCGTGGAGTAAATTCGCCTTTCCACATTGCGCTACACTCGAGCAAATATTTGCGGTTTACTACGATTACGCGAGACTTGAAACTCGCGCATCATAGTGCCAGCTTCCTTCAGTTGTCAAAGAACTTCAATCCTGTCAGCAACTTACGACTGGATTGTCTCCCCTCCCGGGGGAGTGCGCTAAGGTTTTCTGTGCCGAAGCTCAAAACCCTTTGGCGCAATAAAAAACCCGGCAACAAGCGCCGGGCGAATCCGTCCTTGCTGCGGGTCGCGTCTCTTGGCGGCCACTCGGGACGGAAGTGCTCGAAGCTCGATTGCGGATTACCCGGTGTTTGTTACCAAACTCACCTCTGATGAGAAAGGCTGAAACCGGTCCATCAGTCAGGAATCTGCTCTCGCAGACACCCGCTGACATCAGGAGAATATAGCACCTTTCAGAAAAACGTCAAGCATTAACAAAATGTTTTTTTGGCAGACTTCTTGTGGATATTCGCTAGAACTGTGGAAATTCGCCAGCGAAAAAATTCTGATTCGTAATGAAACGCTTCGCGTTTATTTGTTGTGCTTGAAGTATTCGACTTGCCGCAAGCGCTTGGCGGCTTCCTCCCGCGTTTTGTACGGGCCGCCCAGGTTTTTTCCTTTCTCCGAAGTGACTTTGTATCCGGCTTTTACTTTTTTAATCATGGTCGATCCTCAAGAGCAAAGTATCGCCATAACCTTTGGGTCATCAATACGGTTTGCGCTGTATGCGGGATCAGTCGAATTGTGTTCCTCTCGAAATGCAATTTCGTCGAGTGAAAGGATCGGGATATGAGCTACGGCAAAAGGGCGAAACAGAGTTGGATTCGCGGTGGATTGGCGCTTTTTCTATTTCTGTTGGCGGCGGTTGCGGCGTCGGCGCAAACTGCCGAGCAGCTGAACGATATGAATCAGCCGTTCGCGCCATTTCACATTATCGGAAACATTTATTACGTCGGGGCTTCGGATGTGGCTTCCTACCTGATTCTTACGCCGGACGGGGATATTTTGCTGGACGGCGGTTTTGTGCAGACTGCGCCGCAGATTGAAGCGAATGTGAAGACGCTGGGATTCAAACTAAGCAATGTGAAAATTTTGCTGAATTCGCACGCGCATTTCGATCACGCGGGCGGGCTGGCCGAACTGAAGAAAAACTCGGGCGCGAAATTGGTGGCGATGGAGGGCGATGCGCAGCTACTGGAGCTCGGCGGGCACGGAGATTTTTTCTTCGGCGACAAGAATCTGTTTCCGGCGGTGAGGCCCGACCGCGTGATTCATGATGGCGATACGGTGAGCCTGGGCGGCACGACGCTGACGGCGCACCTAACACCAGGGCACACGCGGGGTTGCACGACCTGGTCCATGACCGCCAGCGAAGCGGGTCGCGACTATCACGTGGTTTTCGTCTGCAGCGCGAGCGTGCTGGATGGATATCGGTTCGTCGATCGTCCCGGGCTTCCGGCGAGTTATCCGGGGATCGCGGAAGATTACGAAAAAGCATTTCAAGTGTGGAAGGCTTTGCCTTGCGAAGTATTTCTCGGGGCGCACGGACAATTTTTTAATTTGACGGCAAAACGCGAGGCGATGGAAAAAGGTGCCGCCACGAATCCCTTCATCGATCCGGCGGGTTACCGGGAATATGTTTTGCGGAAGGAAGTGGATTTCGAGACGGAATTTATGAAGCAAAAAGCGGAAGCTTCAAACACCGGCGGCGCGGTCCCCAAATAAGGAACGCCGCGCAGGCCCGGGGAAAACGACGCCAGGCTAGGGATTGGTGACCTGGATCGAAATGCTGGCCTCGCGCAGCGGGACGTATTGCAGCTCCCAAGCGGCGTGGACTTTGCTTTCGGCGTAAGCATCGGCGGCGTCGCGATCGCGGAATTCGATGGCGTAGGCGGCGTTGAAGTCGCGGGGCTGCATGCGGTCGCCTTTGATCCAAATATTTTTGATGCCGGGAACTTTCGCGGCCATGTCCTTAATGCCGTCGAGGGCGCGCTGTTTGTCGGCGTCGGTGGCGGCGGGATTCCATTTCAATTCGACGACGTGAAGGATCGTCTTGGGCTGGCCGAAGCGGTTTTGCCCGGCGAGGTAGCCGCTGGCGAAGAGCGCGAGCGCCAAAAATGTGCCGGCCAGAATTTTTGCAGTACTGGTGAAATGAATTCGCATGGCGTCCCTCGTTCAGTCTCAAGTGTTAAATCCCATCGAGTGTAAGTGAGGCTGCGCGGGTCCGCAACATTGCGCGTATGGTCGTTAGACGCTCTCAATGGCATTTGGCACGGGCGATTTGGAGGTTGACCCGCCGCTCACGGGTTCGTTACGATGCGCCACCAAGCGGCGAACGTGGTGCCTGACGCGGGAGGCGGAATGTACTGTTCGAAGTGCGGCGCAAACATTCCAGAAGGCGTCGCGTTTTGCCCGGCGTGCGGGCAGCCGACTGGCAGTGTCGCCACCACCGTGCAACCCACCGCAGCTGCATCACCCGCTTTCACATCGCCTCCGCCGGTTCCCACATGGCAGGCGCCGGTTGTGGCGCCGACGGTCGGCTACGCTGGATTCTGGTTGCGCTTCGTCGCGCTGATCATCGACGGAATAATCCTCCTTTTTGCGCGAAGGCTGCTCTTTTTACCTTTCGGCCTTCAAACCGGCATGAGTATGGCGGGAATATTTCGACGCAGGCAACCGCAGGATTTCTCCCAGTTGGTGCCGATGATAGGTCTCGCGTTTCGAATCTTCGTCATCACCGCGGTTATGACGTGGCTTTACTCATCCCTTATGGAAAGTTCCACTTGGCAAGCAACACTCGGGAAGAAAGCCTTGGGGTTGACCGTAACGGACCTTGAGGGGCGACGGATAAGCTTCGGTCGCGCGACTGGGCGATATTTCGCCAAGTATGTTTCTAAAATTACGTTGGGCATCGGCTACATCATGGCGGGATTCACGGCAAAGAAGCAGGCGCTGCACGACATGATTGCCGGCACACTGGTGCTGCGAAAGTTGTAGTCGGGGAACGCGGAAAGTAACGCGCGTTCGCAGGGGCGAAAATGTTCTGTTCAAAATGTGGTGCGAACGTCGAGCAGGGTAAGCCATATTGCAGCGCGTGCGGGCAGCCGGTTACCGGCTACCAAGCGACACCCGCAGGAACGACAGCGCCTACAGTAAATGCGTCGATACCGGTGGCGCAGAGCTGGGCCGTTCCGGCCGCGGCTCCGACCGTGGCGTACGCCGGCTTTTGGTTGCGGTTGGTCGCGACGATCATAGACTTCGTGATTATCAGCATTCCCCTAGCGCCGATCTATATGGTCATCTTCTTCGGCAAAATGCGGAACATCCAGGATTTGCAAAACGTACATGATCCAGCGGCGGTTTTGACGTTGATTGGGCCGTTGATCGTTTTGATACTGGCTATCGGCGCGGTCGCTTCCTGGCTCTACTGGGCGCTGTGCGAGAGTTCAGGCTGGCAGGCCACGCTGGGAAAAAAGGCCTTGGGACTTTCGGTGACGGACTTGGAAGGACGGCGAATCAGTTTTGGCCGCGCGAGCGGACGGTTTTGGGCCGGCCGCGGCGTGAGTTCGACGATTCCGTATCTGGGTGGGACGTATTTTGCGGTGGATTGTATCTGCGCCGGATTCACCGCCAGGAAGCAGGCGATTCACGACATGATCGCGAGCACACTGGTGCTGCGCAAATTGTAACGGCGTAACCGGACGGGTTTTGGAGCGAATCGCGGCTCAGGAGCAAAATGTACTGTTCAAAATGTGGTACGCAGCAGGCGGACGACACGGTTTTTTGCAGCGCCTGCGGCCAACCGACCGGCGTGGCTCCGCGTTCCACGGTGGCGACAGTGGTTCCGGCGGGCGCGCCAACGGCGACCGTCTACGGAAATCCGGGATATGTCCCGGCACGAGGGACCATCGCGGTGCCGTCGCCCTACGCGGGATTCTGGCTGCGCTTCTTGGCCTACATCATCGATAACGTGGTGCTGGGCGTAATTTTCGGAGTGATTGTATTGCTGGCGATCGCTGCGGTGGGCGTGGGATATTTCCGCGCGGTGATTCAGGGAATGCAGGATGGCACCGGAGAATTTCCGGTGGAACTGGTTGGAGCAATTCTAATGGGTGTTTTGCTGACGCTGGTGGCGAGCTGGATCTATCACGCCTGGATGGAAAGCTCGGAGTATCAAGCCACTCTGGGAAAAATGGCGCTGGGAATGACTGTGACGGACCTGAACGACCGGCCGATCAGTTTCGCCCGGGCCAGCGGAAGATTTTTCGCAAAAATTATCACCGGGCTGATTCCGCTGGGGATTGGTTACATCATGGCGGGATTCACGGAGAAGAAGCAGGCGCTGCACGACATGATCGCAAGCTGTTTGGTGCTGAAGAAACGCTGAAAGCAGCACCTTGCGGACTGGCGCTAGCAAAGCTACGTCGTAAAACCTGAAGCGAAATTCCTTCGACTGAAAATCTAGACGCCCCAGCCGTAGCGCTCGGAATGCACCAGCGCATCGTGCAGCTCCGCGCGAATGTGACTGGTGAATTCAGAGGCGGTCAACACGCGCGCGGATGGCTCGGTGATATCGATGGTGCGGAAGCCGTGATCGAGAACGTGATCGACGGCGGCTTCGATCCATTGCGCTTCGAGTTCGAGGCCGAAGGATTCGCGCAACATGAGAACGGCAGAGAAGATGGCGCCCAGCGGACAGGCAATGTCTTTGCCGGCGAGGCTCGGAGCCGAACCGTGAATCGGTTCGTAGAGCGCGGGGAGACCGTCGCGTCCGCGGCTCATGGAAGGAATCAAGCCGATGGAGCCGGCGAGAGCCGCCGCTTCGTCGCTGAGAATGTCACCGAACAGATTGCCGGTGAGAATCACGTCGAATTGCGCAGGCTTCAGCAGCAGCTGCATGGCGGCGTTATCGACGTAGAGATGCTCGACGGCGACGTGAGGATATTCCGCGGCGATGCGGGTGACCGTATCGCGCCACAGGCGCGAGGTAGCCAAGACGTTAGCCTTATCCACGCTGGCCAAGCGGCGGTTGCGTGCTTCGGCGCGTTCAAAAGCCCAGCGAGTGACGCGTTCGATTTCGGCGACGGAATATTCGGCGATGTCGCGGGCAGAGGCGCCGCTACCGGTGCCGTGAATTTCGTGCGCGCCGAAATAAATGTCCCCGGAAAGTTCACGGATGATTTCGAAGTCAAGGTCGGCGATGCGTTCGCGGCGCAGCGGCGAAATGCCGCGCAAAGCCGGACGCAAGCGGATTGGCCGAAGATTAATGTAGAGGCCGAGTTCCTTGCGAATCTTCAGCAATCCGGCTTCGGGACGCTTTTCGAGCGGCAGCGCGTCCCACTTAGGCCCGCCGATGGCGCCGAGGAGAATGGCATCCGCGGAACGGCAGCCGGCCAGGGTTTCATCGGGCAGCGGAACGCCGAATTGATCGATGGCAGCGCCACCAAAGGCCAGCTCGCAAAAAATAAATTTGTGCTCGAACGATTTGGCGCAGTCTTCGAGAATCTGGATGGCGGCGCCGGTGACTTCCGGGCCGATGCCGTCGCCGCGCAGCACTGCAATGGTCTTGGTCACGCCAGGCATGGAATACATCTCCTTCGAAATTTTTAGCGCGCTGCCGGTTTACTGCGCGGCTGCTGCGGAAGAGTGGCCGGCGACGGCCTGCGAGCGATTGCGCCGGACCTTGTGAATGATGGAAAGCAAGTCGCGATCGGTGACTTCCTTGGCTACGTCGGCGCGATCGGTCGCCAGCGTGTAGCATTCCGCGAGTTCGGCGTCAGTGATGGCATAGCCTAGCTCGTCGAGCCGGGCGCGCAAAGCATTGCGGCCGGAGTGCTTTCCAAGAATGAGACGCCGGGTGGAAACTCCCACCTTTTCCGGAACGATGATTTCGTAGGTCAGCGGATTCTTGAGAATGCCATCCTGGTGAATGCCGGCTTCGTGGGCGAAGGCGTTGGCGCCGACCACTGCTTTATTGGGCGGCACCGGGACTCCGGTGACGGAACTGAGCAGCCGGCTGGTGGAGTAAATCTTCTCGAGCGAAAGTCTGGTGCCGGCGCCGTAATGGGCTTGGCGCACATGTAGCGCAACCGCGATTTCTTCCAGTGAAGCGTTTCCCGCTCGTTCTCCAATGCCGTTGATGGTGCATTCAACCTGACGCGCACCCGCGGAAATTGCAGCCAGCGAATTGGCGACGGCGAGGCCGAGGTCGTTGTGGCAGTGGGCGCTCAGGATTACTTCCGGATGGTCGGCCAAGGCCGCCCGCGCGGCGCGAAAAATCTGGGCGTACTCGTCGGGAGTGGTATAACCCACCGTGTCGGGAAGATTGATGACGTTGGCTCCGGCCTGGGCTGCGGCCACGATGACTTCGAGCAGAAAGGTAAGGTCGGTGCGGCTGGCGTCTTCGGCCGAAAATTCCACGTCGTCGCAGTGACGGCGGCCGTAGCGGACCATGGTGGTGATCTGATCGAAGGCTTCGGCGCGGGAAATGCGGAGCTTGTACTTCAGGTGCAGATCGGAAGTGGCCAGAAATATGTGCAGGCGGGGCTTGGCGGCAGGTTCGATGCCATGCAGCGCGGCGTCGACGTCATCCTTGCGGGCGCGCGCGAGCGCAGCCACGCGACAGGAAGAAATCTCCGCGGCGACCGCACGAACCGAATCCAAGTCGCCCGGCGAGGCGATGGGGAAACCAGCCTCGATAACATCTACCCCGAGAGATTCCAACTGGCGCGCGAGCTGCAGTTTTTCCCCGCGATGCATGGAAAAACCAGGCGATTGTTCGCCGTCACGGAGCGTGGTGTCAAAAATATGAATCTGGTCCAAGCAAGGCTCCTTTGCATCTCCCAGTATCCGAGTCGCGAGCAAGCCGGTCCAATTTATAGTAGTTGCATGTAGGATAAATCTCTCTTATACAGGTAGTTGAGGGTGTGAGGAGGTTTTGTGGATCTGGCGGCGTTGCAGACTTTCCAGATGGTGGCGAACGAGAAGAGCTATTCGCGGGCGGCGGCGAAGCTGTTTCGCACCCAGCCGGCGATCAGCATCGCCATGCGCAAGCTGGAGGAGTGGGTGGGGCAGCCGCTGTTCGTCCCGGGCTCGGGCGCGAAGACGCTGACCGATGCGGGCGTGCTGCTGCTGGAGTATGCGGAGCGCATGCTAAACATGCGCGAAGAAATTCGCAAAGGATTGCAGGAGCTGCGGGGCCTCGAGCGCGGGCAGATTTCGGTGGGCGTGAATGAAAGTTCGATTCATGCGCTATTGCCGGCGCTGGATCGATTCCGGGATATGCATCCGGGAATCCGCCTGCGCGTGCACCGGGTTTTCTCGCGATCGATTCCGCGGGAGCTGCTGAATCATCAGCTGGACCTCGGCGTGATTTCCTATTTGCCCGAGGAGCGCGAGCTGACCACGGTGGAGTTCTACCGCGATTCGCTGGTACTGGTGGTGTGGCCGGAGCATAAGCTGGCCAAGCGGAAGGAAGTGGATATCACGGCGCTGGGTGACGAGACATTCGTGGCGCATATCGTGGAATCGCCTTATCGTCACCGGGTGGTGCAGATGTTCGCCGAGCATCGCGTGCCGCTGCGCATGGATATTGAACTGCCGACCATCGAAAGCATCAAGCGCTTTGTAGAAATGAAAAAGGGCGTGGCCATTGTGCCGCGCATGTGCGTGGTGGACGAACTGGCCCGCGGCGACCTGCGCGAGCTGAGTTTGCGGCAGATGAAAGTGGTGCGGCGACTGTACCTGGTTTACCGCAAGGATCGGCCGCTATCGGCGGCGGCCCAATCGCTGATGAACGTAATCCTGAATCCGAAAGCGAATCCGAAGAAGCCTAGCCGGGGGCCGAAACGGGCGGTTTAAGGTTGGTGTAGGACTTTTGGAAATTGGTCGCCGGAAACGGACGGCCTGAAACGCCGGAGTGTTTTAGAATAACCGGCGATCGCAGGAGCGGCCCCAGACCAGCTCTTTCAATCGCAGACGATTCGGTTGGAGGAATGTGTGGGCGCGTTGCGGACGTTTTTGAAAAACTTGGGACTGGGCGGGCGCGGGTCCGGCGGAAACGGATTGAACCTTCCGCGCGACAAGCGGCGCGCGCAACGACTGCCGATCACTTTGCCGGTTTTGGTGTACGGATACGAAGGTGGCGAGCCTTTTGTGGAACACACCGAATCGGTGAACGTAAGCGCGCGCGGAGCCCTGCTGGCGATTTCGGCAAAAGTCGAATGCTGGCAGAAAATTCTGCTGACCAACATGCAAACTGAAGAAGAGCGTCAGGGTCGAGTGGTGCGACTGGTTCAATCGGAAAGCGGCCAAAGCTTGGCGGGCGTGGAATTCTTGAATGCCGCGCCGCGGTTCTGGCGAACCGGAACGGCGCCGCTGAGTGAAGAGGCTTAGAGATTTTCCCGAAGTGAAAGCATTAAACTCTGGCCGCGAATGAAGAGACAGTTTCTTATCGTCGCGCTGGCCTTTGGCGCCCTGGCGGCTGCGCAGATGTCGCCCGCGCAATCGGGCGCGGCGGCCGAGAGCACCGCGCGGTACCTCGAATCGGTTCGCAACAATCCCGCACTGCTGCTCGATTTTTTGGATCGCATGCCCAAGGGCGGCGACCTGCACAACCATCTAACCGGCGCGGTCTATGCGGAGAGCTACATCGACTATGCGGTGGAAGACGGTTTGTGCCTAGACAAAGTGGCGGCGACTTTATCGCCGGCACCGTGCGACCCCGCTGCGGGTCGTGTGCCGGCGGCACAAGCGCTGACCGATTTTCCGCTGCGCAACCACGCGATCGATACCTGGTCCATCCGCAATTTCGTTCCAGCACCCGACGACCGTGACATCCGGCATCATTTTTTCGCGGCGTTCGCAAAATTCGATCCCGTAACCAATGGGCATTGGGGCGAAATGCTGGCGGAAGTGGTGAATCGCGCCGGGGCGCAGAACGAAATTTATCTGGAGACGATGCTGACGCCGGATCAAGGCGAGGCCATCAAGCTGGGGCGCACGCTGGAATGGAACGATGACTTGGCCGCGATGCGGGCGAAGCTGTTCGACGGCGGCGGGATCAGCAAGTCGGTGGCCGACGGCCGGAAGAATCTGGACCAAGCCGAGCAGAAAATGCGGGTGGTGCTAGGCTGCGACGGGAAAAGCTCGAAACCGGGCTGCGCGGTTACGGTGCGTTACCAGAACCAAATCCTGCGCGCGTTCCCTAAGGAACAGGTTTTCGCGCAACTGGTGGCGGCGTTCGAAATCGCGGGCGCGGATCCGCGTGTAGTGGCTGTTGATTTGGTGCAGTCGCAGGACGAATACCGGGCGCTGCACGATTTCGATTTGCAGATGCGCATGCTCGATTACCTGCACGGCGTGTATCCGAAGGTTCACATCGCGCTGCACGCGGGCGAATTGACGCCGGGCGAAGTGCCTCCGGAGGAATTACTGGCAGCGCACATCCGGAAGTCGATTGAACTAGGCCATGCGGAGCGCATCGGGCACGGGCTGGATGTGATTTACGAAAAAGACGCGCCGGGCTTGCTGGCGGAAATGGCCGAGCGGCACATCCTGGTCGAAGATTGCGTTTACAGCCACGAACTGGTGCGTGGGATGACTGGCGATGAAAACGTGCTGCCGATTTATCTGCGCGCGGGCGTTCCGGTTTCAATCGCAACCGACGACGAAGGAATTGTGCGTTCGGAAATTACCTGGTATTTCCGGCGCGCAGTGCTGGGCTACCACGTGGAATATCCGATGCTGAAGAAAATGGTACGCGCCAGCCTGGAACATGCTTTCCTGCCGGGTGCGAGTTTGTGGGCCAAGCCGGACGATTTCACGGCAGCGGTGCGGCCATGCGCCGGGGATCTGGGGAAGACCACCGAAGCTTCGCGTGGGTGCCAGGATTTTCTGAACTCGAGCGAGAAGGCGGCGCTGCAGTGGAAGGAAGAAGCCGCCTTCATCCGGTTCGAAGCGCAATTCTGAAAGAACCGCTCCGAATTCCTAGTCGCGTTCTCGGAATCGCATCGCGCCCGGCGCCGGCGCAGCGGATTCCGACTGCGCATTCGATTTATCCCACTCTTCGCGGGACAGCGGCGTAACCGGCTCCAATTTTTTCTTCTGCAATGCGATGTTGGCGTCCTGCAGATCCTTGGCGACAAAAGCATCGAACTGCGCGGCGACGTCGTCGAGTTCGTGCTTCAGCGAATCGATGCGCGCGATCTGGTAGTCAGCGGGACGCCCCTCGTAGTTGGTTAGCTCGCCGTAGAGCTGGGTGGTGTGCTCGCGGATGCGTTCTTCGCCGGTAATCGCGCCGCCTTCGGTGGTGGCCACGATCTTCTTACGCAATTCCTCGCAACGACCTATCAAGGTTTCGAGCTGTTTGCGCAGCGGATCGCCCGCCGGCAATTTGGCGGCGCGTTCGTTGAGTTCGTCACGGACGCCGTTGATGCGTTCCACGTCAAAAGTCATATCGCCGAGCAGGTTGTAGACGCGCATGACCGCGTCGAAATTCTGGCGGCGGTCGTCGAGCGTGTATTTCGCGCGTGGATCGAGCGTGACCATTAGCGGCGTGGTGTAGGTTTCCGTGCCGCGGGTCATTTTCACAGTGTAGGTGCCGGGAAGCAGGCGCGGGCCGGTCGCAGCTTCGAAGGCTGCGGTGGCAGCCGGGGGGACGCGCGGAGCCTTCAACTGCATGGACCATTCCACACGACTTAGACCGCGGCGGCTATTGGCTGGAACGGTGTCGACCAGCTTGCCGGACGGGTCGAAAATTTCGATTTTCATCTTGCCGTAGATGTGACGTTTCTTCTGGTAGTAGGAAATCTCGGCGCCATCGGCCGGATTCGGGCCGATGAAGACGGCAGCGCCGTCACCCCAACCGCCGGCAGCGTTGAGCCGTTGCTGGGTCGGCTTGCCCATCACGAATACGGCGTCTTTGGACATGATTTCGGGCGTCAACTTTCGCAGAGGAGTGATGTCGTCAACAATCCAGATGCCGCGGCCGTGGGTGGCCACCACCAAAGCAGAATCGCGCGGCTGCACCACGATGTCGCGAACCGGTACGTCCGGGAAATCATTGCCTTTGTATTGGGCCCAGTGTCCGCCGGAATCAAGCGAAACCCACAAGCCGAATTCGGTGCCCATGAAGAGCAGGCTGGGAACTTCGGTATCTTCTTTGATCACGTGCGCGAAGCCGCGGACGCCCGAATCCTTGGTCACGATGGGCGTCCAAGTCTGGCCAGCGTCGGTGGTCTTAAAAACGTAGGGATCCATGTCGCCAAAGCTGTGTCGATCGAAGGCGGCGTAAGCAGTCTTCGCGTCGAAGCGGCTGGCTTCGACCCACGAAACCCAGGAAGCCTTGGGAAGATTTGGAACGTTGGCGACGACGTTGGTCCAAGTCTTGGCGCCATCGCGGGTGATTTGCAAATTGCCGTCGTCGGTGCCAACCCAGATGGTCTGGCCGTCGCGCGGAGATTCGCTGATGGAATAAATCGTGGTGTGCATTTCAGCGTAGGAGTTGTCGACGGTCACGCCGCCGGATTGTTCCTGCTTCTGCTTTTCCGGGTCGTTGGTGGTCAGGTCGGGCGAGATACGTTCCCAGGTTTGGCCGTGGTCGCGCGAACGAAACAAGAATTGCGCGCCGATGTAAATCGTGCCCTTTTCGTTCGGGCTCATGTGTATCGGCGTATTCCAGTTGAAGCGCAGCCGCCCTTCGCCGTATTTCGGTTTGGGCTGGATGTCGCGCGATTCCAGCGTAACGGTGTTCCAGCGTTGAACGCTGCCGCCCTGCGATTCTGCGTAGGTGTACTTCGGATCGGCGGGATCGGGAAAAGCCCAAAAGCCATCGCCGCCGCGCAGCACCTGCCACTGATGGTTGGTGATGCCGCCGGGGAAAGAAGAAGCGCCGATCCAGGCGCTGTTATCCTGCAGCCCGCCGTAGACATGGAACGGATCGGAATCGTCCACGCTGACGTGATAGAACTGGGAAATCGGGAGATTCTCCGCCTTCCACCAATTGTTTCCGCTGTCGTAGGAATACCAGACGCCGCCATCGTCGCCGGCGATCAGGTGATTGGTATCGCCGGGATCGATCCACACGTCGTGAAAATCGCCGTGGGCGCTGCCGCCAATGCCGCTAAAACTCTTGCCGCCGTCTTCGCTGAGAATCAGAGTCAGGTCCGGCTTGTAGACTTTGTCTTCATTTTTGGGATCGACTATCAGGTTGGCAAAGTAAAACGGGCGCCAGACCATGTACTGGCTGCGATCGCGTTCTTCCCAGGTTTTGCCACCGTCGTCGGAACGAAACAGCGCGCTGCGCGGAGATTCGATGAGCGCATAGACCACGTTGGGTTTGGAGGGCGCCATGGTGACCGCGACGCGGCCCCAAGGTTTCGGCGGAAGTCCTTTGGCGCTGGCTTGATCGAGTTCCGTCCAGGTGGCTCCGCCGTCGGTCGAAGTGAAGAGCCCGCTGCCGCTGGGCGAGGTGGAGCTATCGCCGCCCGAGCGGAAAGTCCAACCTTTGCGGCGGAAATCCCACATGCCGGCGAAAAGCGTCTTCGAATCGCCCGAACTCATGGACATCATCGAGCAGCCGGTGGAAAGGTTTGCGCCTTTCAGGATCTTGTTCCAGGTTTTGCCGCCGTCGGTAGTTTTGTATACCCCGCGGTCGTCGGAATCGCTCCACAGTTTTCCCGGGACGCAGGCGTAGACCACGTTGCCGTCTTTCGGGTCGATCAGAATCTTGGCGATGTGCTCGGAATTTTTCAGGCCCAGGTTTTCCCAGTTCTCGCCGCCATCGGTGGAGCGGTAGATGCCGTCGCCAACGGAAACGCTATTGCGGGTCCAAGCTTCGCCGGTGCCGACCCAGATGATTTTGGGATTTTGCGGGTCGATGGCGATCGCGCCCACGGACTGTGCAGTCTGCTTGTCGAAGACCGGCTTGAACGTAGTGCCGCCATTCACCGATTTCCAGACGCCACCGCTGGCCGCGCCGATGTAGACGGTCAAACGTCCGTCTTCTTTTACCGCGGTGAGCGCTGAAACCCGGCCGCTCATCTCCGCCGAACCGATGTTACGGGCACCCAAGCCGGAAATGGTGTCGGAGTCGACCTTCAGGTCTTGCGCGCGTGCGGGAGAAGAGATTACGGCGCCAAATACTCCGAGCAGTGCGAAATGAACGCCGAACGTGGATATTTTCGAGAACCGATTCACTGTGCACCTCCCGGAGCTGCGGTTGCAGGTTTGGCGGGTGGTGATGGCGGCATGGCGAACAGGCTCTCTGCCAGTGGCACATTAATTTCGAGCTTCTCGACCGTGAATTTGGCCCGGCCGGGGCTGCCCTTCTGGCCTTGCTCGTATTCGAAGGCGTAGTAGATCCCCTCGACCTGTTCGTAGTCGCCGTAATACGTCTCCGAATATTGGGTGGTGCCGCGAACGATATTTTGCGATTCGATTTTCAACTCCAGGAAGGAATCGGCGTCGAGAAAATAGATGCGGATGTCGCCGTTCTTCAGCGTTACTTTAATTTTGTAGCAGTCTGTCCCTTCCACTGAATCGTGCCCCAGCAGCTCGGCGGTGTGGCCCTTCGATTTGTAATCGACCAGCGGGCCATCGATATCCGAATCTTCCTGCAAGCTCTTCAGGTCGTCGGCGGAGAGCAACTCGGCGTCTTTGCGGCCCTGAAACGGATTTACCTGCCAGCCGACCTTGCCGTCGTAGCCCTGCACCTGGGCCAAACCTTGAATAATGGTTTCTTCGCGCACTTTGTCCGGGCGCAGATTTTCCTGCAGGAAACGCGCTTGAAAGCCGCCGAAGCTGACTTTTCCCGAAGTGCGCAGGGTCTTCACCGTTTGCAGCTTGGCCATGCCGCCGTGCGCCTCGATATTTTTCGCGATGAGGTCGTCAACGGATTGGGCCAGCGCGAAACCGGGCAGCACCAAGAGAGAGATTCCGGCGGCTAAAAGAGTGCGCGGCAGGGCCAGCCTGGGGCGCAAGCGTAATGAAAAATTCATTGGAATAGCTCCGGGAATTCTTTTCGTTTCAGACGCGAGGGCCGGCGATAGGGTAGCAACGCGACATCTCGAATTCGGGTGCCAGTGTAGTGTATTTGGGAGCGGAAGGCGACAACAGGAAGCCGCAGAAAGCGCCCCGAAAACTCAGGTTCGACGCGTCATTTAGCACCCGAAATCGGCGAAAAATAAAGCTGTGGAAATGTGGAAATGTACGAAACTCGAATAGCTGCCCGCCGCAATCCCGCCTTTACTCACTAGTTTTATAGTACTGATTCTAAGACTCTTAGCCCTCGCCATGGCAAGCACTGTGCCCCTCCGGCCCTCCATCCATCGAAAAAACTTATAAGGCTTCGTGGCTAATTGACGCGGGTGTATACTGCGGTCTCCTTCAGTAGCAAACACAAATCATCCTGGATCAAAGAGGCTCAAGTGAGCGTCACAACGCAGCAAGAAAAATACTCCGGAGTTCGCTGTTATTCGTGCGGAGAGGCCATTCCTCTGCCGGCGAAAACCGTCCAGAAAGTTCACGCGCGGGCGGAAAAAGCGGAAGCCGGCCATGTGGAAACGCCGGTGGTTTTTAATCTTCGGTGTAAGGCTTGCGAAAAGGAAAGTTTTTACGGCGTGCAGGATATCGTGCAGATCGAAGGAACTCCCCGGGTGTCCCGAGCAGCAGCCAGGGCCAATTCGAAATTGATGCGGCCGTCCATTGGTGGCTTGGCCCACGCGGCAAACGGTTAGAAACCAACTAAACTGAGATTCAATATTTTTCGCCTGGAAGGCTGAAACAGCTTTCCAGGCTTTTTCTTGCGTGCGCGTGCCGGCGTCTGCGGATCAGGAGTGTTGCGCAGCCAGGAAGTTCACCAGCGCTTGGCGAGTGGCTTCTGGCTGGTCGGTGGGAAACACGTGACCGGCCTTCGAGATGGTGACGAACTTGGCGTTGGGAATACGCTCGGCGATGAGTTTCCCGTTGCCGCAGGGGACCAGCTGATCGGCGTCGCCGTGCAGGACCAAGGTTGGCGCGGTAATTTTGCCGATGCGGCTGTAGGCTTCCCACATCATGATGCCCTGCAGTTGGCTCAAGTAACCTTCGGAGGTCGGATACCATTCGAGACGCAGCTTGCGCTCTTCCTCGATCAATTCCGGTCCGGTTTCAGCGTGGTAGATAAAAGGATCGATGGCTTCAATGGCTTCCTGCGGGGTCATTCCGCGGCGCATCAAGGTTTGAATGACTTCGGGCGACGGTTGCAGCGCGGCGGGCCCGCCGGCGGCAGTGCAGCCGAGGATTAGGGACTTCACGCGGTCCGGATAATTCAGCGCGAATTCCTGCGAAATCATACCGCCCATGGAAATGCCGAAAACGTGCGCGGATTTCACGCCGGCGGCGTCGAGTACCGCTGCGGCGTCGGAAGCCATGGCCGGTATGGGATAGGGGCCGGGCGGGACGTCACTGCGGCCCACGCCGCGATTGTCGAAAGTGATGACCCGATATTTTTCGGCGAGTAATTTTCGGGTGCGGTTCCACAGGTAGGAAGCCCAGCCGAGGCCCATGATCAGCAGCAGCGGCTCACCTTTGCCGATCTCTTCCCAGTACAGTTTCACTCCATCGTTGTCGGCGAAGGGCATGCGGTTTTGGTCCTTTCAGGAATTTCGGAACTGTAAACGCTGGCGCCCGACGTGCTATTTGTCGTCGGCGACTTTCAGAATCAACTTGCCGGTATTCTCGCCGGCGAAAAGCTTGAGCAGTGTTTCGGGAAAAGTTTCGAATCCTTCCACGATATGCTCGCGGCACTTTAGTTTTCCGGCGGCGATCCATCCGCCCATTTCCACGGCAGCGAAGTGGTAACGATCGGCGTAATCGAACACCACCATGCCGGTCATGCTGGCGCGGTTCACCAGCAACGACAGGTAATTCGAAGGCCCTTTGATGGGCGTAGTGTTGTTGTACTGCGAGATTGCGCCGCAGATCACAATGCGCGCTCCGCGAGCTAGATTGGCCAGCGCTGCATCCAGAATTTCGCCGCCGACATTGTCGAAATAAACGTCGATACCCTTGGGGCAATGGGTCTGCAGCGACTTGCGCACGTCTTCGGCTTTGTAATCGATGGCCGAATCGAAACCCAGGTCCCGGACTATGTATTTGCATTTCTCTTCGCCGCCGGCGATGCCCACCACGTGGCAGCCCTTAATTTTGGCAATTTGTCCCACGGCCATGCCTACGGCGCCGGCCGCTCCGGAGACGACAACTGTATCGCCGGCTTTCGGTTTGCCTATGTCGAGGAGGCCGAAATACGCAGTCATCCCCGGCATGCCCAGCGTGCCGAGATACAACGGAAGCGGCGCGAGCTTGGGGTCGACTTTGTTTAGGCCTTTTCCGTCGCTGATGGCATAGGTCTGCGCGCCGAGCACTCCATAGACGTATTCACCGACGGCGAATCCTGGATTTTTGGATTTGACTATCTTGCCCAGCGCGAGAGCGCGCATGATTTCGCCAATTTTGATCGCCGGGACGTAGGAGCGGCCTTCGTTCATCCAGCCGCGCATGGCCGGATCGAGCGAGAGATAAAGGATCTTGATCAGAATTTCTCCATCCGTGGGCTCGGCTACAGGTTCCTCGGAATAATTCCAGTCGGTGCGCTTGGGCAGGCCTACCGGGCGAGCGGCCAGCGTGAATTTGTGATTCGTTTCGGGCATGAGGGATTTCCTCCGGAGACGGCGAACGCGAGTCAGGCGCGCGAACGCTGCCACGCCATGAAATTATGATAGTCGCTCACACTTGAAAGTGACTAACACAGCCGCCATTGTATATAATCGCCGCCATCATGCCAAATCAGGAAACCATCTATAACGTTGCCGACCGCATCGCGACCATTACGCTGAACCGTCCGGACAAATTGAACGCCTGGACCGCGGTGATGGAGCAGGAAGTGCGCGCGGCTTTCGAAGCAGCCGACCGCGACGACGAAGTACGCGTCATTATTCTTACCGGTGCTGGCCGCGGATTTTGCGCCGGGGCGGATATGTCGCTGCTGAGCACGCTGGCGGATCAGGGTCTCGATGAAGCCACCCGCGCCCGCGCGACGCATCACGATTCCAACGGCGCGGCGGGCGTTCGCGCCGATTTCCAAAAAAAATATTCGTACTTTCCGGCGATCCAGAAGCCGGTGATCGCGGCGATCAATGGGCCGGTGGTGGGCCTGGGCTTGGTGATTGCGCTCTATTGCGACATTCGTTTCGCAGCGGCCAGCGCGAAATTCAGCACGGCTTTTGCGCGGCGCGGCCTGATCGCCGAATACGGACTGGCCTGGATGCTGCCGAAGCTGGTGGGTCACGCAAACGCTTTGGATATGCTATTTTCAGCGCGCATGGTGGATTCGGCCGAAGCGCTGCGCATCGGCTTGGCTAACCAAGTTTTTGTCGACGCGGAATTTATGGCGAAAGTGCAGGAATACGCGAAGGATTTGGCCGCGAACGTCAGTCCGCGTTCTTTACGGGTGATCAAGAAACAGGTTTACGATGCCATGTTCCTGACATTGGCGGAGGCCTTCACCGCGGCGGAGCAAGAAATGCTGGAAAGTTTGAAATCGCAGGATTTCAAGGAAGGCGTGGCGCATTTTATGCAGAAGCGGCCTGCCGCTTTCACGGGAAAATAAGCGGATCGAACCGATGAGCTTCGAACTCAACGAAAAAACCAAAATCCTGCAGCGTCGCTTGCGTGAATTCATGGATGCGCACATCTATTCGAACGAGAAGCGCTTTCAGGATGAGATCGAGCGTGACCGCTGGCAGCCGACGCGCATTGTGGAAGAGCTGAAGGCGAAGGCCCGCGCGGCGGGCCTGTGGAATCTGTTTCTGCCTGACGACGAGCGTGGCGCGGGGCTGACCAATCTGGAATATGCGCCGCTCTGCGAAATCATGGGTCGCAGCCACATGGCTCCGGAAGTATTCAACTGCTCGGCGCCCGACACCGGGAATATGGAAGTGTTGGCGCGCTACGGCACCCCGGCGCAGAAGGAAAAATGGCTGGTGCCGCTGCTGGCTGGCGAGATTCGCTCCTGTTTTTCGATGACTGAGCCGGACGTGGCCTCTTCGGATGCGACGAATATCAGCGCGAGCATTCGCCGTGATGGAAACGACTATGTGATTAACGGCCGGAAGTGGTGGTCCTCCGGCGCGGGTGATCCACGCTGCAAGATTTCGATCTTCATGGGTAAAACGGATCCGAATGCGGCGGCGCATCAGCAGCAATCGATGATTCTGGTGCCGATGGACGCTCCGGGATTGAAAATCGAGCGAATGTTAACGGTGTTCGGGTATGACCACGCGCCGCATGGCCACGCCGAGATTTCGTTTCACGATGTGCGAGTTCCTGCGGCGAACATGCTGTTGGGCGAAGGCCGGGGGTTTGAAATTGCACAGGGGCGGTTGGGGCCGGGGCGCATTCATCATTGCATGCGTTGCATCGGCGCCGCGGAACGCGCGCTGGAAATCATGTGCGGGCGAGTCCAGTCACGGGTCGCATTCGGCAAGCCACTGGCAGATCAAGGCACGATTCGCGCAGATATTGCCGCTTCGCGCATGGAAATCGATCAAGCGCGCCTGTTGACGATGAAGGCCGCTCACATGATGGATACGGTGGGCAACAAGGCGGCGCGCGCCGAAATCGCTATGATTAAAGTGATCGCGCCCAATGTCGCTCTGCGCGTTCTGGATCGAGCCATACAGGCGCACGGCGGAGCCGGCGTTTCGCAGGATACGTTTCTCGCCAGCAGTTGGGCGGCAATTCGAACGCTGCGCCTGGCGGATGGTCCCGACGAGGTGCATATCGAATCGATTGCCAAGCTGGAGCTGGCCAAATCTCGGACGGCCATGTCTAAATCAGTAGTGGCCGTTGCCGACACGGTTAAGAAATAGCTTCGAAGTTTCGAACCGCACACTGCAGGAGGATTTATGGCGCAGGCCACGCAAGACGCAGCACGCATCCCCGGACCGCCGCAATTCGCCACCGCCGCTGAGGAGAGGAAATATCGCAAGCAGAGGCTCGCGGCCGCATTTCGACTTTTCTCTAAATTTGGATTCGATGAAGGCGTGGCCGGGCACATTACCGCGCGCGACCCGGAAAAGCTTGATCATTTCTGGGTGAATCCGTTCGGCATGCACTTCGGGCAGATTCGCGCTTCGGATTTGATTCTGGTGAATCACCGCGGCGAAGTGGTGGAAGGAAAATACCCGGTGAATGGCGCCGCGTTTGCGATTCACTCGCAGATTCACGCGGCGCGTCCGGACGTGGTGGCTGCGGCGCACGCTCATTCGATGTACGGAAAATCTTGGGCCTCGCTCGGACGGCTGCTCGATCCCATCACTCAAGATGCATGTGCGTTCTATGAAGACCACGGCCTGTTCGCCGATTTTACCGGCGTGGTGTACGAGACTTCGGAAGGTGAGAGGATCGCGAAAGCGTTGGGCGCGAAGAAGGCGGCGATTTTGCGAAACCATGGGCTGCTAACCGTGGGCCATAACGTAGACGAAGCCGCCTGGTGGTTTATCACCATGGACCGCAGCTGCCACGCGCAATTGCTGGCCGAAGCGGCGGGCGATCCGGTGAAGATCGAGCACGAGCACGCCTTGGGCACTCGCGCTCAGATCGGAAATCCGATGGCCGGATGGTTTCAGTTTCAGCCGTTGTATGCGCACATCGTGCGCGAGCAGCCAGACCTGCTCGAATAATCGATCGCGGAGATTTGCTTGGCTCCTTTCTCCATTGCTTCCCCTGCCGCGCTGAAGGAATTTGTCGGCCGCGAAATCGCGGTGACCGACTGGATGGTTATCAGTCAGGAACGAATTCGAGCGTTTGCGGAAGCCACCGAGGATCGCCAGTGGATTCACCTGGACGAAGTGCGTGCGGCGAAGGAATCGCCTTTCAAGGGCACGATCGCGCACGGGTTTCTGACGCTTTCGCTGGTCGCACATTTCATGCAGCAAGCCTTGAAAATCGAAAGCGGGTTGCGCCTGGCGGTGAATTACGGCTTGAATCGCGTGCGTTTTCCGTCGCCGGTGCGCAGCGGTTCGCGGATTCGAGCCCGAGTGGCGGTGGTATCGGCTACGGACATTAGCCCGGAAGCGATGGAGCTGGTTTTTTCGGTGACCGTGGAGTATGAAGGCTCGACGAAACCATGTTGCGTGGCGGAATCGATCGTCCGTTACTACAGCTGAAAGCGCGGTCGGCGCAGGCCGCTAGATTTTTCCGGTTTGCGCGGCGTGCAACGACGCGCTGAGTAAAATCTGAATCAGTCCCGGCATCGAAGCGAACCTCTGGTCTTTGGTCAGCCCCTGGTGAAACCGGTAGTAAATCTGCTGCACAATTACCGCCAACTTGAATCGCGCGAAGCTGAGATAAAACGCGATATGTGAGACATCTCGTTTAGTTTTCTGCGCATAGCGTTCCACGATTTCTTGCCGCGTCAGGCTCCCCGCAGCGTTGGTCGGTCCCCAACGGATTTTTTGCAGTGGCTCCGGATCATCTGCGTTGACCCAATACGCCAGCGCGGTACCCAAGTCCGTGAGCGGATCTCCGATGGTGGACATTTCCCAGTCGAGCAGCCCGACGATGTGGGCGAGGTCTTCGGCATCGAGTACGGAGTTGTCGTATTTGTAGTCGTTGTGAATCAGCCCGGCGTCCTGAGCGGGTGCCATGTGCTGGGTCATCCATTCGGCGATGGCTTTCACTTCCGGATAGTCGTGGGTTTGGGAACCGGAGTAGCGTTCGATCCATCCGCGCACCTGGCGTTCCAAGTAGCCTTCCGGTTTCCCCAAATCAGCGAGGCCGATCGCCTGGTAGTCGAGCGCGTGCAGCGTGGCCAGATTGTCGACGAACGCTTCGCTCACGCGGCGTGCGGTCGCCGCAGAAAAATCCAAGCCCGCCGGAGGATCGCGGCGCAGGATGATTCCGTGGATCGGATTCATCAGGTAGAAAGGCGCGCCGAGGATTTCGGGATCGTCACAAAAGAGCAAGACTTCCGGCGCCGGTGGATACGCGGCATGCAGCCGCGAAAGCACGCGAAACTCGCGGCTCATGTCGTGCGCGGACTTCACTTTGCTGCCGAAGGGCGGGCGGCGCAGGACGAATTCGCGGTCGCCAAGATATACGGCGTAGGTCAGATTGGAATGGCCGCTGGCAAATTGTTCGACGCGTAGCGAGCCTGCGGCCTGCGGGAAGTGACTGCGCAGAAATTGTTCGAGCTTCGGGAGGTCGAGTTCCTCGCCGGGACGCACGGCGGTGGGACGATCTTCGAAATGAGCCATGCATCCTCCTTCGCGACGCGCCGCTAACGATAAGTCTGCAACGACGGGTCGTCGAGATGCGGGACGGCGTTGAACGAATTCATCGTGAAGCGGTCGTGCGAATACAGGAATTCGCTGAACGAGCAATTTTGCGCCATCCAGGAGACCCGCAGCGAGTTGCGCGGAGAAAGATCCAGCGCGCGCTGGACGGCCAGGCCGATGGGGCCGCCGGAAGTGAAAAGCGCGACGCGTTCGTTAGCCAAGCCTCCGCGGAGAAGCCTGCTGAGACCGGAATCGACGCGCACGAAAAAATCGCGCCAGGATTCCACGCTGTTTGAGGGAATTTCTCCTTCGACCCATTTGCCGATGACTGCCTCAAATAATTTCTGGAAGGTGCGGCGACGCACGACGGGATCTTTCGCGGCCTGAAACGATTGGTGCATCGCGCGGATCCCTGGGTCCGATTCGATCAGCGCCGGCAGATTGCGGTCGAGAACGGCTTCGCCCTGATATTCATCAAATTCAGGCATGACCGTGATGGATGGAAAAGATAGACGCGCCTTCTGATAGGCGTCGGCAGTGATTTTTGCGGTGTCTTTCTGGCGCACGCACGGGCCGGAGCAAACTCGATCGAAAATGATTTTATGCCGGCTCCAGAATTCGCCGAGCAGGCGCGACTGGGTTTCGCCCAAAGGCGACAATTTGTCGTAGGTCTGCTCCAGAAACGAAGCTTGCGCGTGCCGGACGAGATAAAGGCGGCTCATGCCGGTCGCGGGTTAGGCGGAAGCGCCATGCTCCGCGTTGAAATCGGCGAAGCCCTTGCCCTGCTCGGCTAATTGTTTCAATAGCGGAGCGGGTTCCCACAATTCGCCGTGTTGCTTCTGAAATTCGCAGATGCGCTCATACACTTTTTTCAGGCCAACGGTATCGGCGTACCACATCGGACCGCCGCGATAGGCGGGAAAACCGTAGCCATTGAGATAAATGATATCGATATCCACGGCGCGTAGCGCGTAGCCCTCTTCCAGAATGCGCGCACCTTCGTTAACCAGCGCGTAGATGCAACGGTCGACAATTTCCTCGCTGGGAATCTGCCGCTGCTTAATGCCAGCTTCGGTTGTCCACTTTTTCAGCAGCTCGATTACCTGCGGATCAATCGAAGCTTGCCGTTGATCGTCATATTTGTACCAGCCGACACCAGTTTTTTGTCCGAAGCGGCCAAGCTCGCACAAGCTATCTTCGGCAAAAGGCTGACGCACTCCCGGTTTTTCCAGGTGCCGATATTCCTTGCGGATTCGCCAGCCGACGTCGAGGCCGGCCAGGTCGCCGGTGGCCAGCGGGCCCATGGCCATGCCGAAATCGAAGAGCGCTTTATCCACCGCTTCAATCGACGCGCCTTCCTCCACCAAAAATTGGGCTTCACGGCGGTAGGGGCCGAACATGCGATTGCCCACGAAGCCGCGGCAATTCCCCACCAGCACGCCGATCTTGCCGATTTTCTTCGAAAGCTGCATACAGGTGGCGATCACGTCCTTGCCAGTTTTTTTGCCGCGGACAATTTCCAGCAGTCGCATCACGTTGGCCGGACTGAAGAAGTGCGTACCGATAACCGCTTCAGGGCGCGAAGTGGTGGCGGCGATTTCATCGATGCTGAGCGTCGACGTGTTCGAAGCGAGGATCGCTCCCGGCTTGCAGTGGCGATCCAGCTGGCCGAAGACTTCCTTCTTCAGCGCCATGCCTTCGAAAACCGCTTCGATCACCATGTCGACGGCACTGAAGCCCTCGAAAGCCAGCGTCGGTTCGATACGCTTTAGGCATTCATCGACGAATTGCTGGGTGAAGCGCCCGCGCTTCACCGACGTCGCGTAATTTTTCTGGATGGTGGCCATGCCGCGGTCGAGCGCGGCTTGATCGGCTTCTTTCAGCAACACCGGAATGCCCGCGTTGGCAAAGACCATGGCAATGCCGCCGCCCATGGTTCCGGCGCCGACCACCGCGATGCGATTCACCGGCAGCAACGGCGTGTCTTTGGGGATATCGGGAATTTTGGCGACTTCGCGTTCGCCGAAGAAGACATGGATCAGTGCTTTGGACTGATCGGAGAAGAGACATTTGACGAAGAGGTCCTGCTCGACTTGGCAGCCTTCAGCGAAAGGCAGTTTAGTGGCGGCTTCGATGGCGTCGATCGCCGCGACCGGCGCCAGCAGGCCGCGTTGCTTTTTTTTCGCGTTGTCACGGGCGGCGGCGAAGATTGCTGCGTTCTGTTCGGGCGTACCTAATTTGTCGTTGCGCTCGCGCGTCTTAGGCGCGGGCTTCGCAGCTACGTCGCGCGCAAAGGCGATTGTGCCGGCCAGAAGATCGCCATCGATCAATTTGTCGACGATGCCGAGGGCCAGCGCCTTCTCCGCGGCCACCGGCTTGCCGTCCGTACACATTTCCACGGCGGCGGCGACACCCGCCAGACGCGGCAGACGTTGCGTCCCAGCTGCGCCGGGAATGATGCCGAGCTTCACTTCCGGTTGGCCTACCTGGGCGGAAGGCGCGGCCACGCGATAGTGGCCGGACATGGCAAGCTCCAAGCCTCCACCAAACGCGGTGCCGTGGATCGCGACGATCACCGGCTTGCGGCAATCTTCGATGCGCAGCAGCAGCGGCAGCAGGCCCGCTCCGCGTGGTGCTTTTCCGGCGACCAGCTTGCCAAATTCCTTGATGTCCGCGCCGGCCACGAAAGTTTTTCCGCCGCCAATCAGCACTGCGGCCTGGATGGAGGCGTCGTTGTTCACGCGCTCGATCGCTTCCGAAATACCCTCGGGAACGCCGGGGCTGAGCGCATTCACCGGCGGATTATTGATGGTGATGACGGCGATTCCGTTGTCGATGGAAAACTGGACCAAATCGCTCATGTTCGTAGGCTCACTCGTTTTGAATTTTTACGCGCTTCTGGCGGAAAGCGATTCGGCGTCGATAGCCTGCCGCGCGATGCGCTCACGATGAAAAGTAGAATCGCCGAACGCCGTTTCGGAAGCTTTGGCGCGGCGGTAGAACAGATGCACGTCATTTTCCCAGGTGAATCCCATTCCGCCGTGAACCTGAATGCCGCGATTTCCCACGGCGCGGGCCGCGTCGCTGGCGTAAGCTTTGGCGATGGAGACTGCGGTCGAAGCTTCTGGCGTATTTTCTTCGAGGGTCCAAGCCGCGTAGTAGGACGCCGACCTGGAACTCTCGGTTTCGAGGTACATGTCCGCGCACTGGTGCTGCACCGCCTGGAACATGCCAATGGGCTTGCCGAATTGCTTGCGCATCTTGGCGTATTCCACGGTGAGGTCGAGCGTGCGTTGCATACCGCCGACCAATTCACCGACCAGCGCGGCGGTGGCTACGTCAAAAGCTTTCGGCAGCAGCGAGAGGTCGCCGATTTTTTCTGCCGGCGAGTTTTGAAATTTCACGGCGTAGATTTTGCGGGTCAGGTCCATGCCGTCCATGGGCGTGATGGTCAGACCGGAGGCTTTGGCGTCTACGGCGTGCACGCCATCCTGGGCTACGACCAGAATGAAATCGGCGACGGCAGCGTCAGTGACGAAAAGTTTTTCGCCGCTGAGCTTCGAGCCGGAGGATTTCAGCTGCACGTCAGCCAAGTCCCAACTGGCGCTGGCTTCGAGGATCGCCACGGTCGCGCGGGATTTGCCTTCGCAAATGGGCTCGAGGTATTTCTTCTTGTGCTCGTCGCTGGCTACAGCGTCGAGCACCGCGCCAGCCAGCGGTACGGTGGAAAAAAAAGGGCCGGGCAGCAGCGCGCGGCCGGCCTCCTCCATCAACAGGATCAGTTCGACTTGGCCCAGGCCCACGCCGCCAAACTTCTCCGGGAAAATGATTCCGGTATAACCCTGCTCGGCGAGCTTGGCCCAGAGTTTTTCGTCATAGGCCGTGGGAGTTTCCATTAGCTTGCGCACTTGGTCCATTGGACATTCGCCGGCAAAGAACTTGCGCGCGCTGTCCCGCAGAATTTCCTGGCTTTCACTCAATCCAAATTGCATTGCGATTCCCCTTAGTATTTGCCGGGCGCTGCGTCGGCCCTCGTACCAGTTGCTCTCAGCAGCTGCTAGTAGCTTCTCGGCAGGCCCAGAACGAAATGCCCGATGATGTTGCGCTGCACCTCTGACGTTCCGGCTTCGATGGTATTGCCGCGGGTGCGCAGGTATCCGTAAGACCACGCGCCTCGATCCACCGAATAGGGATCGTCGCCGAGCAGCTGGCCGTATGGTCCAAAGATTTCCTGGGCAATCTGCTGGAGGCGTTGGTTCAATTCGCTCCAGAAAATTTTCTGAATCGAGCCTTCGGGGCCTGGCACTCCAGTAGCGGTCATGCGGCTAAAGGCGCGCAGCTGATTCAGGCGCATGATTTCTATCTCGGCGTAGCACTGCGCCAGCTTCTGGCGCACGATCGGATCCTCCGCGGCGGGGCGGCCATTGCGCTGAAACTTCTTGGAGAGTTGTATCAGGCGGCTAATGTTGCGCTTGAAAATCAGGTGCAGGCGCGCGCCATACGAGCCGCGTTCGTACATCAGCGTGCTGATGGCTACGTTCCAGCCGTCGTTCACTTTACCCAGGACGTTTTCCTTGGGCACCCGCACGTCGCGAAAGAAAATCTCGTTGAATTCGCACTCGCCAGTCATCTGCTTCAGTGGACGAACTTCCACGCCCGGAGTTTTCATGTCCACCAGCAGCACGGTCAGGCCTTTGTGCTTGGCGGCGGCCGAATCGGTGCGGGTCACGACTTCGCACCAATCGCCAATCCAGCCGTAACTGGTCCAGACTTTCTGTCCGTTGACGATGTAATGGTCGCCCTCAAGGCGGGCTTCGGTTTGCAGGCTGGCCAGGTCGGAGCCGGCGTTAGGCTCGGAGAATCCCTGGCACCAGATTTCTTCCGCGCTCAGAATCTTTGGCACGAATCGTTTTTTCTGCGCTTCGGTGCCGTAGGCGATGATGGTCGGGCCGATCAGGCCGAGGCCCAACGAATTGGCCATGGGCGGAGCTTCGACGCGCGCCATTTCTTCCCAGAAGATGGCCTGCTGCATCAGGGTTGCGCTGCGTCCGCCGAATTCCTTGGGCCAGGAAACCGCGGCCCAGCCGGCTTCGTAGAGTTTTCGCTGCCAGGCTCTCAGATAAGGATAGGACTCCTCGAGGGGCTTGTTCCGCCACTCCGGCCAGTCCTTCGGCGAATTTGCGGCGAGCCAGGCGCGCAGCTCGTCGCGAAACTGTTTTTCATCAGCAGTAAGATTCAGGTCCATCCAAAACTCCCTGGTTTGAAAGCGTTGATCGCACTGCGGCAGTGACAAAGCCTTGCGAAGCCACGCTAGGCGGGTTTGCCTTTTTCCTGCTCCAGATTAAAGCCAGTGCGTAGCGTCTCCCGTCCCTGCCAATATTTTTTGCGTAGATCACGTTTCAGTATTTTTCCAGTGCCGGTTTTGGGCAGGCTCTCGACAAAATCGACGGCGCGCGGGCATTTGTAATGCGCCAGATGCTGGCGGGTGAAATCGAGCAGTTCAGCTTCGCTAATCGCTGCACCGGGTTTCAGCACGACCAGCGCCTGCGGAACTTCCCCCCACTTTTCACTGGGAACCGGAATCACACAGGCTTCGAGCACCGCGGGATTGGCCAGGATCACTTTTTCGAGTTCGAGCGACGAAATGTTTTCGCCGCCGCTGACGATGATGTCTTTCTTGCGGTCCACCACCAGAAAAAATCCGTCTTTATCGACGGTAGCCATGTCTCCGGTGTGAAACCACCCGTTGCGCAAGGCTTCGGCCGAAGCTTCGGGCTGATTCCAGTAGCCCTTCATGATGCCGTCGCCGCGCGTGACAATTTCGCCAATCGATTTGCCGTCATGCGGGACGTCGGTGTCGTTCGGATCGACCACGCGCATTTCGGTGCCGAGAATGGCCCAGCCGGTCATGGCCTGGCGCACGTAACGCTCTTCGCCGCTCCATTCCATTCCCGGTTTCACTTTTGCCAGCGAAAGAGTGGGCGAAGTTTCGGTGAGGCCGTAGCCGGAGAAGCAAACGCACTTGAGCGCCTCTTCCACTTCGCGAATCAAGGTGGGGGAGGAAGCGGCGCCGCCGATGGTGCAGCGTTTCAGGCTGCTCAGGTTGTACTTCGTGCGTTCCGGACAATTCACCAGCACGGTGGCCATGATCGGCACCAGACTGCAGGTTTGCGCGCCTTCTTTTTCGATCAGCCGAAACACTTCGATGGGGTCGAAGCGGTGAATCATCACGTGCTTGCCGCCCAAAAAAGTAAGTGAATGGGCCACGCCCCAGCCATTGGCGTGAAAGAGTGGAATCGTGTGCAGTTCGACCGGATTTTCTTCGACGTGAATCGAGATGCAGGCATTCAGCGCGTGCATATAGATGTTGCGATGGGTCAGCATCACCCCTTTGGGGTTGGCGCTGGTGCCGCTGGTGTAGAAGAGTTCGGCCACGGCGTTTTCGTCGACGGTAGTCACGTCAATGTGGAGCGGCTCGGCGGCAGCGATGAGCTGCTCGTAATTCTGGGGCGCGAGCCAGGGTTCCTGTGGCGTGCCATCGAGCATCACGAATTTCTTTACGCTGGTCAGCTTGGAACGGAACGATTCGACGACGGGCAGGAAACCTTTCTCCAGAAATAAAATCGTAGCCCCGGCGTCGTTCAGGATGTAGGCCAGCTCTTCGAAGGACAGGCGAATATTCAGCGGCAGCAAAATCGCGCCGGCTTCCAGTACGCCGTAATAGGCTTCCAGCAGGCGGTGGCAATTGGTACTGAGGAACGCGACGCGTTCTCCGGCTTTGACTCCAGCCTGTTGCAAGGCACCGCCGAGGCGCGCGGCGCGACTGGCAAATTCGGCGTAGTTGTAACGTTCTTCGCCGCAAACCACAGCAGTCTTGGTCGGATAATTTTCTTCGGCGTAGCGCAGAAATCGAACCGGCGTGAGAGGAATATTCATAGGCTTTCACGAATCAGGCGGTCTGCCCTCCATCGACGGCCAGGATTTGGCCGGTCACGTAGTTCGATGCGTCCGAAGCCAGAAACACGGCCGCGCCCTTCAGATCGTTTTCGCCGCCAAAGCGACCGAGCGGGATGCGGCTCAGAAAATGGTCCTTATTCCGCTCCATGATCACCGCGGACATGTCGGTGGGAAACCAGCCGGGCGCGATCGCGTTCACCTGAATGTTGTGAATGCCCCACTTGCAGGCCAGATCTTTCGTGAAGGCAATCACTCCGCCCTTGCTGGCGTGGTACCCGATCGCTTGAAATTCCGGGGGCGCGCCTTTTATGCCGGCGACGGAGGAAATGTTGATTATTTTTCCTCGGCGCGCCGGGACCATCACTGTACCGACGGCCTGCGCGAATAGAAACGTACCGGTGAGGTTAGTCTCGATCACCTTGTTCCAGTGTTCGAGTTTCATTTCTTCCACCGGCGCGCCCCAGGATGTTCCGGCGTTGTTGATCAGAATATCGATGCGGCCGAATTTGGCGACAGCAGCGTCGACCACGCCCTGCACCGCGGCGGGATTTTTCACGTCGCAAGCCAAGGCCAGGGTTTTGACGCCGAGCTTTTCCAGTTCGGCGGCGGCCTTCTCGCAACGTTCCACTTTGCGCGCACACAGAACCAAATTCGCGCCCATTTCGGCGAGCCCGGTGGCCATCTGCAGGCCGAGCCCGGTGGCTCCGCCGGTGACTAGGGCGACACGTCCGCTCAAATCGAAAAGCTGCTTGGTATTCATAACGAGAAATGAAAAGTCCTGTACAAAATCAGCGACACAACTCCTGAAGCATTTCTAGTCGTCCTCACCGGACCCCACCATCACTTAGAAAACTCGCGCGCGAATCGCATGACCCGCGCGCGAGCCTGGGCCATTCGCTACCAGGGATTTTTGCGCCCGCGCCAGTCGTCCCCGAGATCGAACGGGCGCAGGTACGGACCCGGAATGAAATCGATGAATGCCGGCGGAGTGGGTACGACGGTCGATCCCACCGCATAAATATTGAACGCCGGTCCCAGAGCCGCGGCCGCGGCGTTCAAATCCGCGGCAAGTGGTTCATGCCAGCGCCCGGTATCGAGGCGATCGATCAATTTGCCCACGGCTGCGATGGTTTCCGCGGGAGTGAACGCGCAGTGCCCGGCGCGATCGATAAAATCGCGGCGGAGCAACTGGCCGTTTCCTTGCTCGTCCACCACATGTTTGTAGGCCGATTCGTTTTCGACCACCACCAGCCCGTCGCCCTTGGTGTGCAGGGTCAGCACCGGGATGTTGATGTCACCGTCGAAGGTGATGTTCTGTTTCAGATATTCGAAGGCCGGCGGATCGGCGGAAATGCGCGCGGCGTGGTTCAACGTTTCGAGGTCGGAATCGAGGTCCAGGCCGGCCGCTTCATATAGCGCGACCACTTCGGCTTGATCGATCGACTTCGAAAGCTGCTGACGGAAATCGACTCCGGTATTCCAGGAGACGTTGCCGGTAGCGCGGGCTTCGAGTTCGGCGCGGAACGCAAACACAAACGGGAAGTCGACGTTTTGCTCCCACAGGAACTGATTTTCTTCCTGCGAAACGTAGTCGGTCGCGGCGGGTTCCGGTGAGAGCGGCGTGAACCATCCCGGGAGATTACCAAGCGCCGCGGCCAAGGCGATGCGAGCGCGGCCCTGAGCTGTAGCTTGTGCGACGTTCAGATATTCCTCGGAAAGGTCCAAGTTGGCTACCGGGTTCGTGATGTTGACGACCTGCAGGCCACTACCGGGAGCCAGCAGCACCTCGAAAGCGAAGGCTGAATCGAGCGCCGTATTCCAGGTGGCCACGCCGCCGGAGACAACTCCGCACATTGGCAGCGCGGCATCGAAGCGCTCCGGATGCCGTTGGATCAACCCGGCGGTGATCATTCCGCCGAGCGAATGGCCCCAGGCGATGGTGCGCTTGGGATGGCCGATGGTGAGTTTGAAAATATCGAGGACGGCAATTTGGTCGGGAAGCGCCTGCTGGATGGCCCAGCCGGTCGTGGCATAGGAAGAGCCGGCCAGCGCATAGCCGCTGCTCAACATGAAAACGCGAGTGGCCGGATCGCCCACATCAGCGGCCGGATTGGCGGCGCCCGGTTCAACATAACCGTGGCTATAGAGGAAGAGGGTCTTATTCCAGTTGGCCGGCACTTCGATCAGATACGTGGCGCCGTCGGGAAGCGTGCCGGTGAAGGTCTTCACTCCAGACTGCGCAGAAGCGGCCGGCGAGAAACAAAAGCAGGAAGCCAGAACGAGAAGGAATGTTGCAAACGTCGTGGTTCGCCCCATGATGATCCTCCCAAAGTTTGAAACTACATCGAGGCACGCGAACGCGGGCCAGGAACCCTGTGCAGCGGCAAAGCCGCTGCGGCGCCGGAATACCGTCGGCGAGCAATAAACCAAAACCCTTACGCGATCGAGAGCCGCGCGGGGCATCGCTGCGGGGACGGAGCGACCGGATCGATGCGGGCTGGGATTTCGCCGAAGGCGGCACGCGAACGAAAGAGCCGCCTCCGGTTCGTTCTTGGCTAGCTAGAAATTAAAACGCGCTCCGAGCTGAATCTCCCGCTTGGGTGTTGCGGCGGTGAAGCCGAGCGGATCGCTGGGAGAAATCGACGCCGAGCCACGGGCGTTGAACGGAGGCCCGAAGTCCGGGCCGACGATGTTGTTCACCGCAGTGTAGTTGGTGCGGTTGGCCAGATTGAAGGCTTCCGCCGTGAATACCAGTTGATATTTTTCAGTGATCTTGAATGAGCGGCTCAGGCGCATGTCGAAATCAATGTAGTTCGGACCCAGGCCGCTATTGCGCGGCGCGCCGGGCGGACGATCATTGGTGAAGTGATTGTCGCCGTTGATGTCCGAGCCGGCCAGCAGGTTGAACGGGTGCCCGCTGTTGTAATTGAACACCGGAGACAACTGGAAACCCTGCAGCCATTTGTTGTGCTCCCAGGGGCTATCCAGCACGCCGGCGATCACCACTTTGTGGCGCTGGTCGAAATCGGAAAGCGCGTGCTCCGCGGCCAGATCAATCTCGTTGAACGGCGCGTAGTCGCTGTTGAAGTCGGTAACGTTATCGACCGCTTTGCTGTAGGTGTAATTGGCCAGCATGGTGAAGTGATTCCCGAAACGCTTGCGCATTTCGATGATTCCACCCTGGTAGACCGCCGCGCCAATCGAGGCGTACTCGTTGTTCTGCAGCAGGAACGGATTGGCGAAGCAGGTGGTGCCGGACGGTTGATTGAACTGGTTGACGCACGGACCAACGCCCCAGTTCTGGAAAGGCTCGCCGTTGGTCGGCAGCCCGTTCGCGGCGGAAGTGGTGATCGGCGCACCGGGCAGCAAGTTGGTGTCGATCGAAACCGGCAGCCGCAGCGTGTGTACGTACACGTAGCTGACTGAAACGGTGAAGCCAGGTCCGACTTCGCGTTCGAGGCCCAGAGAAGCCTGCTCGGAATACGGGTTGCTGAACCCTTTTTGCCCGTAGAACAAAACCGATCCGGGAGGCAGCGGGCCGGTGTTGGAGACATTGACGCCGAGATTGGCCAGGTCGGTCTGCGAAACGCAGGTGGTCTGCCCCGGAGGCGGCACGCCGCACTGCACTTTTCCTTCACCGAACAAAGACTGGAACAGGAACGCCGAGTTCAGCTGCGGAATCGGCGTGCCGTTATCGTTCACACCGTTCAGGGTAACCAGCGTATTGGCGATTTGCCGCGTGCCATTCACGTCGCCTAGAGTTTTTACGACGTTGTCGATTTGCGCGTAAATCGGCGAATAGAAAATTCCGAAGCCGCCGCGGACGACCGTCTTGTGATCCTTGAACGGATCCCAGGCGAACGAAATGCGCGGCGCGAAATTGTGGTAGTTGGTGCCGAGCAGTTGCGATTGCTTGTCGATGTCGTAGCGCAGGCCGTAGTTGAAGGTCAGGTTCGGCGTGACCTGCCAGGCATCCTGAGCATAGAAAGCGGTCAGCGGACGATTCAACGAGTAGTTGGGATTGCCGAAGCCCTGCTCGTAGAAGGCCGGCAAGCCCAGACTGCCCGCTTGCAGCGAACTGATTTGCGCCGAGCCGGTGGTGGGCAATCCGCAGGCGATCGGCGCGTACAAGCACGGGCTGACCAGGAAGCTGGGCAGCGTCAGGAATTCGAAACGTCCGGCGAAGAACGTTTGCGAAGTGGTGTTGTTGCCGCGCACCAGCTCGTACGCTCCGAGCTTGATGGTGTGCCGGCCACGCGCCAGGGTCACGTTGTCCGCGACTTCGTAACGGCGAGACACGGTCGAGCTGGGCAGGAAAATTCCACGGCCGAAATATCCGAAGCCCTGAAAGTCGAGGCCGGGGCCACCCTGGTCGTTGGTGCCGACGTTCAGGTAGCTCCAGCTCCACTGTAGGCGCAATTCGTTTTGGGTCGTAGGATTGAAATTGTGGAACCACGACCCCTGCGCAGTGCTGTCCCACGCGGTCACCCGAGTGCCGCGCGAAAACGCGGTCAAAGCCTGAACGTTGGGGTCATCCTCATTTAAATGTGAATAACTGTAACGGAAGGCCAGTTGATTCTCTTCGTCGATGCGGTGATCGAGGCGGACCGAACCTTCGTTCGAGCGAATCGGAAAGGGGAACAAGCCGCCGTTGTTTTCAAACTGACCGATGATGAAAGGATTCAGCGCCTGGGTGGCCCCGTTGGTCTGGCAGGCCGAAGCCATGGGCGTAATGTTCAAGCAGCTCTGCAGGAATCCGGCGCAGGTAGCCGCCGGCAATGGGGTGGCCGCAGCGAAATTGGTGGGATCGGTCGGACTGGAAATGCACGGAACCAGCGGGTTGCCCGGCAGTGAGGCCAATCCACCAATCACCCCATTTTGCGCAGGGCTGGAAGCCAGGATGTTCGAGTTGGTGAAAAGGGTTACGGCGTCCTGCGCATCCGACCGCAGACCTTCATACGCGACGAACAAGAAAGTTTTGTCCTTCTTGATCGGAAATCCTACCGAGCCACCGAACTGCTGCCGGTTCAGGGAATTCTTAATCGGCGCGCCCTGCGCATCCAGCGAAAACGGATCGGCCGGCGTCAGCGCCGGCGCAAACGCGAAGTGGTCGCGCGCATCCAGCGCATCGTTGCGGAAGAATCCGAACAGGCTGCCGTGCACATTATTGGTTCCGGATTTGCTGACGATGTTGATCGAAGCGCCGCTGCCGGAGCCCAGATCCGCGCCGTAGTTGCTGCGATTGACTTGGAATTCCTGGATCGCGTCCTGGCTCAGGTTGGGGCGCACGCCGCCGGCGTCGTCGTTGAATTCGCCGCCGTCCACGGTGATGTTGTTGCCGCGGCCGTTGCTGCCGTAAAACGAGAGTCCGCTCTGCGGAGTCTGCTGCACGCGATAGTCGGCGTTGCTGGCGATGATGTTGGAGTTGCTGACGCCGGGTAGCAGCAAGGTGAAGGTCAAATAATCGCGGCGCGAAATGGGCAGGTCTTCGATGTAACGCTGGGTCACGGTGTCAGCCTGACTGCCGCGTTCGGTTTCAACCACCGGCGGCTCGGCGGTGACCGTCACTTGCGTCGCCGATGTGGCGACCTTGAGATGGAAGTCGACCACCGCGACCTGCCCGATGTTCAGCGCCAAGCTGGTCTGCGTTTCGGTCTGAAAACCGGTGTTCCGCGCAGTCACGTTGTAGGTTGCTGGCGGCAGCGAATTAAATTGATACTGCCCGCCGGCGTCGGTGAAGGTGTCGTAGGTCTGGCCGCGATCCACGTCCAGCGCCTGGACGGCCGCATGTGGCACGACTGCGCCGGTCGCGTCCGTCACTGTTCCGCGGATCGCGCCCGAAGCTCCCACGCCCTGGGCGTGGGCCGAAGGTACGACGGCGAAGCACAGCAATACCGCTACAATCCCCGCTAGAATTGCTGACCTCATAATTCCTCCAAGGGCCCGACGCCGGAATACCCGCATGGCGAAGGGCGCCTCCAGCAAAGTGCTTAAATGTGCTTGCGCGTTGCCGTGCCGCAAGCAGCTAAATTTGCGGAGACGTATCGGAAACCGAGACAACCCCACCCATCCAAAATTCTGATAGTAACTATCATGTTGAACTGACTAACGTCAAGATGAAACATCGCCTTTTGAGGAGTATCGAGGCAGTTTGGTTAACTTCGGGGAGGGAAGACGGTCTTGGGCTAGACGAAAGTCTTTTTGCGGTAGGGTCCGGGTTCGAGCCGCGGTTAGCGCGGTGTCAGGACCACCCGGCCCGCGATTCGGCCGTGGCGCAATTCATCAAGCACCGCGTTGACTTCGACAAGTGGCCGAGTGGCGACCTTGCAGTGCACTTTGCCGGCAGCGGCCATTTCGAGCACCTCGCGTAAGTCTTGGCGGGTGCCCACCGCCGAAGCCTGGATACGAATTTCGGTTCCGGCCATCGAAATCGGTGAAAAGCACAGTGACTCTGCCGGAAGTCCGACCACCAACAACATTCCGGCGGGACGTACGCACGGAAACGCGGCGTCGTACGCGGCCTTGGCCGCTGAAGTGACCAGCACGGCGTGGGCTCCGCCGCTTTTTCGAAAATCGCGGGGCACGTCGGTTGAAGTCGCGTTCAAGGTGCGCGCCGCGCCCAAAGTTTTCGCCTGTTCGAGTTTTTCGTCCGAGACGTCGATCGCGGTTACTTGGGCGCCCAGTCCGACTCCAATCTGCACCGCCAGATGGCCCAGGCCGCCGACGCCAAAAACGGCCAGGCGCTGGCCCGCTTGCAGATGCGCTTTTTTCAGCGCGCGATAGACGGTGACTCCGGCGCAAAAGAGCGGCGCCGCTTCGACCGATGAAAGCGTGTCTGGGATTTTCGTCGCGTGCCGAGCCGGAGCTTTCATGAATTCGGCGTAGCCGCCGTCGACGGTAACGCCGGTAATCTGCTGCTTGCCGCAGAGATTCTCGTTTTCCTCCAGGCACATTTCACATACACCGCAGCTGGAGAAAATCCACGGAACTCCGACGCGGTCGCCGATCTGCAGGTCGTGGACGTTGGAACCTTTCTCCGCCACGCGCCCGGCAATTTCATGGCCCAGGATCAGCGGCTTTTTCACGATCTTGGCCAGTTGCGGCCAATCGCCATCGGCCACGTGCAGGTCCGAATGGCAAACGCCGCAGGCTTCGACTTCGATCAACACTTCTTCCGGGCCGGGGACCGGGCGTGCTACGTCTTCGAGAGCCAGCGGAGTTTTGAATTCGTGCAGGACGGCGGCTTTCATCCGCGGAACCTCAAGGCCCTTCAGACGGTCGGTGCCAAAGCAGGTTTCCAATTATTTTTGCAGGCTACGAAAGCAGCCCCGAATCGCGGGCCTGCTCAGGGCTTGGCTCCACGCAGGAAAAATTCCACGGCGTTGGCCACGCGGTCGGAAAGCGTGTGCGGCCCGTGCAAATCCACGGCCCACGAACGGACCACGGTGGTGAACAGCCCCTCCATGAATTCCGCCAGGTGATCCACCGGGAAGGCGCGGCTGATGTCTCCGCGCTCCTGCCCCTGCGCCAGAATTTCTCGCAACAGATCCACAGTGGCCTCTTCCGAGCCCCGCACCTCCGGCGAATGCACCGGATCCATCGCGCCGGCGTGAATGACGGCTTGCCACAGCGGACGCCCCTCTTCCGCGAATTTCGCCAGGCTATCGAAGAAGCGCCGCAATTTTTCGCCGGTCGAAGCTTTGCTGGAAAGCTCGGAACGTAGAATCTCGGACTGCCGTGCAAACGCGCGGCGGCCGATTTCGCGCAGCACCGCATCCTTGCTGGGGAAATAGCGGAAAAACGTCGGCTGGCTCACGTCCAGCAGGTTCACGATGTCGTCGATGCGGGTGTTTTCGTAGCCGCGTTCGAGAAAAAGCCGCTGCGAAGTTTTGACGATGTCCTGCCGCAGCTTGGCTTTTTTTCGTTCGCGCAGGCCGAGTGCTTCGGGCGTAACCGCGGCCGCGACGGGCGGCAGATCGGTGGTTGGCCGGCCGGAATCGGCTCGACCGCGCTCGTTCGAACCCCCGCCGACGCTCGATTCCCGCGATTTATTTTTGCTGCGAGCCATGTTCCGAACGCTCCTGGCCGGGGAAAAATCTCCCGGCAGAGGCAAGGGGCAAAATTGCGAAGGTCACTCTAACATTTTAGTCGCACACGTCAAGCTACCGAAAGGCAGTCAGGTCGCGGCTGAACCGCGCTTCAAAATGTTGGCTTAATGCTCGCTCCTCGCAGGCCGCCTCGAAATAGGCCTTTTCGCGAGCCTTCATTTTCCTGTATTAATAATACGAACGGTCGTGCTATTATCTGCGCAATGAAAATGCCTCATCCCAAATCCAAAGTCAAGGCAAAGGCCAAACTGCGCCGCCCGCGCGGGATCAAAACGCGCGAATCCATCCTGCGCACCGCCGTCAACCTCGCTTCGGTCGAAGGCCTGGAAGGCCTGACCATCGGCAAATTGGCCACCGAGCTAGGCATCAGCAAGAGCGGATTGTTCGCGCACTTTGGTTCCAAGGAAGAACTGCAGCTGGCCGTGGTTGAAACCGCGAAAACGATTTTCGTCGAAGACGTGGTCCAGCCCGCGCTGCAGAAAAAAGGTCTGGAGCGGCTCCGCCTGCTCTACCAGAACTGGATTGCCTATTCCGATTCCAAAGTTTTTCCCGGCGGATGTTTTTTCTCCGCCGTCTCGCTGGAATTCGACGATCGTCCGGGCAAAGTCCGCGACCTGATCATGGCCTCCATGAAAACGTGGCTGGAGATGTTGGAAGGCACGGCACGCGCCGCGCAGGCCGCGAACGAAATCAAGCCGGACGTCGACCCGCACCAACTTGCGTTTGAAATGCACGCGTTGGCCTCGGCGGCCAATTGGAGTTCGCGGCTGTTCCAGGATCGCACCGCATTCAAAACCGCGCGCACTGCGGTGTTGCAGCGGCTGGAGCAGATCAGCACGGTGAATTAGTTCGAGGCGGAACGCACATGGGCCGGAAACACTGGATGGTCGTGGCCGGATTCATATTGGCGGCGGCCGGTGGTGTGCCCGGCGTTCGCGCGCAGCAAGCTCCTTCCTCCGAAATTCCTTTGCAACGTTGCGACCGGCTGCCCGTAGTTTTGGTCGAAGTCGATCACGCGCCGATGCGCTTTCTGGTCGATACCGCGGCCACCTCGATGCTGAATCAAAAATCGTTTCCCACGGGACGTTCCAAGCAGGTCGAGATTGCATCCTGGAATGGCACCAAGGAAGCCAATGCGCGCGAAGTTTTGATTCCGGAAATGCGGCTCGGTAATCGCCGGCTGCTGGACGTTAAACTTCCGGCCATCGATCTCAGCGCGATTGCCAAAGCCTGCGGCGGACCCATCGATGGGATTTTCGGCGTGGACCTGCTCGAGCAATTGAATGTCACCATCGATCTGAAACGCAGCGTCGCGCATCTAGGTTTGCTTCCGCCCAGCACGACGGAGCTGGCCACCATCCGCGACATGGGCCGGGCCATGAGCGAATGTTCGGCGGCTTACAACGCGGCCGACGCCGATCGCCTGGCCGAATGCTTCGACACTGATTTCGTGCTGATCAGCCCGGAAGGCGAGTTTCGCGGCCGGGAAAAAGCGCGAACGCATTTTCGTGACGATTTCACCACGCTGGGTCCCAACCTTCGGCTGTCGATGACCATGAAGGACCAGCAAGCCGTCGGCGATGTCGTCTGGAGTTCTTACGACTACACGCTCGAATCCGCTTCGGTGCATTTTGCCGGGCACGGCATGATGCTCTGCCGCAAGGAATCCGATCGCTGGTACATCCTCAGCATCCACGAATCGGCAGCCGATTCCGGCACGATCCGCTCGCGCTAGCTTCGCCCTACGTCGATTCGCCTCTTATTCATTCGCAACTTCGCCAGTCAAGTTCCATTGTGCGCGGCTGTTCCCGACAGTAAGCTCGCAGACAGAAGGCGGACGACGATTTTTTGCGGAGGGTGAACGATGCGAAGCCTCGGAAGCCTGGTCGGTTTGCTGGTAGTCGCCCTGATCGCCGTGTTGGGCTACAAATTTTATTTCGAGAAGGCGCAATCGACGGCGGGCACCGCGACTCCGATGCAGACCATCGACATCGTCGGGGTGAAAAACGATTTGATCGCCATCGCCCAGGCCGAACGCGCCTACCAGGCCGAACACGGTTCTTACGCTTCGCTCGCTGACTTAAATTCCAGCGGCGCCATGTCCATGACCAAATCCAGCCGCGACGGCTACACCTACGACGTGGAGACAACGCCGAGCAGCTTCCGCGCTTTCACTCACTGCCCCACCGCCGTTCAGCCCGGCTGCCAGAATTGGTCCGTGGATCAGACGATGGAAGTGCAACCCACGCAGTAGCCCTGAATTTATCCTAGCGGCGTCGCCGACGCGGGACGCGCTAGTCCGGGCAGTTTGGTGCCGCACTGCGGGCAATTGGCCCAGCCCGGCTCGACTCCTTTGCCGCAATTCGGGCAGGTGGGCTGCAGCGAAGTGCCGCAATGCGGGCAGAAGGTAAATCCCGGACGCACGATGTGCCCGCACTGCGGGCACGGTTTCAGGATCGGATCGCGCAGGATGAAGTACAGAATGATCCCGACGGCATTGGGAATGAAGATGGCCAGCAGCGTCCACATCACGTAACGCATCCCGCGTCGCCGCGCGTCGCCATTCACGTATCCAATCAGCAGAACGCCGATGGCCAGCACCAGCCCCGGACCAAAAACCAGGGCGATCTTGCCTGCGTAGGGGGTGCTTTGCAGCCCGGCGTCGGTTGAATAGCGCAGGATCAAAATCCACGCCACCATCGCGACCACGTAAGCGATGCCCGCAAGAATTCGCGCTGGATTCGGTATTACACTCAACTCTTCTGTGAAGCGGCTCATGCCAGTCTCCTTTCGCGCCGCTGCTGCAAGGACAGCAAAACCGCGGCTGCGCCACCTCCGACCCATACCAGCGTCGTGAAAACTCCGAACACGATCCAGGTGTGGCTGAATCGCGGGTCGAGCATGCTCAAAAATCCTCCGCTGACGAAGCGCACCACCGGCCAGCTCATCAGCGTCAAAATCCAGGCGAACGTAATCAGCCCGAACATCACCGCGCGATCCCAGCGGTGTTCGATCTGTTCCGCCAAGCGAACTTGAGCCATGGCCCGGGCGCGCTCCACCACGATGCCGCGGGGCTGCGGCGTCGGTAGGCGGCGCAGACCGCCCGCCAGCATTCGATATTCTTCGAGTTGCTGTGCGCAGGAGCCGCACTCGCGTAAATGTTCGGCTAGGAACCGCTCTTCGTTCTCGCTCAGAACTTCGGCGGCGGCCAGCGGCAGCAGGTCGCGAATTTTCTGGTGGTCGCTCATTGCCAATTTTCCCCGGGGAATTTTGATTCCAGTCCTTCGCGCAACTTTTCCAGCGCGCGGCGCAGCCGCGTCTTTACCGTCGAAAGCGGCGTGCCTAGAATCTCCGCGATTTCTTCCAGCTTCATTTCTTCTTCGAAGCGCAGGGTCAGCACTTCGCGCTGAATCATAGGTAGCGTTTCCATGGCGTCGGCCAGGCGGTTGCCGCGTTCGCGCGCCAGCACTCGGTCAAATGCCGGGATCTCCTGCGAAACCAAACGCGTGACCGCGGTTTCGCCGTTTGCTGAATCACCCAGCGGTTCGTCCAGACTTTCCGGCCGCAGACGCCGTAGATGGTCGATGGCCAGATTGCGCGCCAGCGTAAACAGCCAGGCCTCGAAATTCCGGCGCTGGTCGTAGCTCTGAATTTTTTCGGCCACGCGCAGCCAGGTCTGCTGAAAAAGATCTTCCGCTTCGGCCGGCTGGCGCACCATGCGCAGCAAGTAGCGATACAAACGGTTCTGATAACGCGCCAGCAACGCCGAAAGCGCGTCCAAATCGCCGCGTCGAAGTTGGGCTATCTCGCTGTCCAGACCCACTCCCGCACCCCACATCGCTACGGCTGAACTGATTCCAGCTGTTCCGCCGAAGATCGCTGAGCCGAGCATCATATCCGGTATACGGCTGGGCACGGGGAAAAGACTCAGGGCGCTTGGCCGCCGCAGCTAAATGGCAAGTCGTGTGTTATAAATAACTTCTGGCCTATGACCCAAGTTCTCCCAGCGCCCGTCGGCGCTCTCTCGGGTAATCCTGCTGTTCACGTCGAACCGAATCCCGCTTTTGTGGACCAGGAGGTTGCCATCGTGGCGCGCGGATTTCATCCCGGTTCGAAGGTCACGTTGGCCGCCGAAACTTGCGACGATCTCGGGCGCACTTGGAAATCGCAAGCTGATTTTCTGGCTGATGGGGCTGGGTCGGTTGATGTCCGGACAGAACGCGCCGTCGATGGAACCTATCGCGGAGTTTCCGCGATGGGACTTTTCTGGTCGATGCGACTCGCCGAAACTGCCGGCCCCGAGAGTTCCACTTTCACCAAGACCAGCGCCGAAACTAATGACGTTCGGATCTCCGCGTTGGTCGATGGCCGCGTCGTTTCCGTCACTGCCTTCGAACGGATTTTTCTCGCGCCAGGAACCATCGCGCGCGATTTGACCATTGAGGGACAGGATGCAAATTCGGAGCCAGTGACTATCGGACGATTGTTTGTTCCTCCGGGTGTCGCGCGGCCTCCGGTTGTGATCGTTCTCAGCGGCTCGGGCGGCGGCTTCGACGTTGATAAAGCCGCCGTACTTTCCCGCCACGGTTTCGCAACGTTTGCGCTGGCATATTTCGGAGTCGATCCGCTGCCGTCCTGGCTCAATCGCATCCCGCTCGAATATTTTGACTCCGCGATGGCGTGGTTACGCGCGCAGCCCGAAATAGATGTCCAGCGCATCGGCGTGTTGGGCGTTTCACGCGGGGCGGAACTCGCGCTGTTGTTGGCTTCGAGCACGCCGGACATGGGGGCCGTGGTCGCCTACGCTCCGAGCAGCGTCGCTTGGGCCGCCAGCGGACGCGACAAAGCCACCGGCGAACTAATCCCCTGCTGGACGCGCGGCGGCAGGCCAATCCCTTTCGCGCCTCTGCCGCTGCGCGGCTTCATGTGGCGCTCGGCGTTTCCGGTGGTGGCGATGAAGCGACCCGTTCTCTTCCGCAACCTTTTCCGCGCAGGTCTTCGCAATCGCCGCGCAATCGACCAAGCCGCGATTCCGGTGGAAAACATGCGCGGGCCGCTGCTACTGCTCTCTGGCGGCGACGATCACCTGTGGCCCGCCGCAGAAATGAGCGAAGCGATCCTCGCGCGCCTGAAACGCAAAAATTTCGCGCACCTGGCCGAGCATCTGTACTATCCCGACGCCGGCCACATGCTGCGTTACCCATTTCTGCCGACCACTCCGCGGTCCTCCTCCAACAAACACCTGCGCGGCGCCAAGTTTTCATTCGGAGGCACTCCGGAAGCGGATGCGGCAGCGCAAGAAGATGCCTGGCGTCACGCTATCGCCTTTTTGCAAAAGCATTTGTAAGCGGCCTGAGCTCGTACCGGTACGGCGCGACGCCGACGCGACTGGCAGCCGGCCGGCCCACACCGCCGAAAACGACCGGTTCGCATCGTTGTGTTAGAATGCCGTTACGTGATGAAAATCCTTCAGGAACTGCTCGAATTGCAGAGCATCGACACCCGGTTGCAAGCGGTGCGCGCGCGCCTCGCGGCTTTCCCGAAACGCACCGCAGACGCAGAGAAATACGTCATCGCCGCCAAGGCCGAACTGGACAAGTCCAAGGCCGCGCAGGTCGCCGTAATTCGCGACCGCAAAAAATACGAACTGGACGTCGAGCAGTGGAAGGACCGGGTCAAGAAATACAAAGACCAAACTTCGCAGGTAAAAACCAACGAGGCCTTCAAGGCCCTGCAGCACGAAGTGGATAACGGGGAAAAAGAAATTACCAACGCCGAGGATCGCCTGCTGGAACAAATGGTGGCCGGCGAGGAGTACGAGCGCAGCATCAAAGCCTCTGAAAAATTGCTGAAGGAAGCGGAAGACGTGGCGAAGGTCCAACGCTCGAAACTTGAGACGGAAAAAGCCGAAGCGGAAAAAGAGCTGGCTCAGCTGACCTCTGAACGCGAACGGGCCGTCACCGAAATTCCGGAAAACATGATGGATCATTACGATCGCATCATGCGCAAGCACGATAACGTGGCGCTGGCTGAAGTCCGCGACGAAAAATGCAGCGCCTGCGGCATGCGCGTCCGCCCGCACGTTTCGCAGGCCATGCACCGTTCAACTTCGGAAGAACTCTTTCATTGCGAGACCTGCACGCGCATCCTCTATTTCACCCAGCCTACTGCAGCCGCCGCGGTTGCCAACGCGCAGCCTTCTGCGCCGGGTTCCACCCGCCACGAGAGCTGAGACTTTTGCCCCGATCTTCTAAACCCTCGGCGCCAGGCACCGCGCGCCTTTTCGCCGAATCCCAAAATGCAATTCCCGCGGGCGTGCACGTCGCCAATATCGATGGCGCATCGCGCGGCAATCCTGGCCCGGCTTCCTACGCCGTGGTGCTGCGCGACCCCGACGGAAAAATCGTTCTGGAGCTAGCCAAGAACATCGGCCGCGAGACCAACAACGTCGCGGAATATTTTGCGCTGCTCGCTGCCCTCGATTACGCCACGTTGCACGGCATCGCGTCGTTGCGAATTCGCAGCGATTCCGAATTGCTGGTCCGCCAGATGCAGGGTGTCTACAAAGTGAAGAGCCCCGACCTCAAGCCGCTGCAGGAACGCGCCGCGAAACTCGCCCGGCAACTACAATATTTTGCGATTGAGCACGTGCGCCGCGAATTGAACAAAGATGCGGATGCGCTGGCCAATGTGGCGCTCGATGCCGGCGGCACAGCCAAAATTGAGAAACACACGACCCCAGGCAGCGCGCCGACCGCGACGCCACACGCAAAAATCGCGCCGTCCGCCGCAGAAGAAGAGGCGCAGCCCAGACTTCCTCGAGCTTTGCGGGCTCGCTATGTAAATGGGAATTTGGTGCCGAGCAAGCCGCTCGACCTGCCAGATGGAACGGAAGTAGTCCTCGAAGTAACCCTGCCGCCGAAATTCTAAGCGGGAAGAAAACCTAAGCAGTGAGCGGTTTCAAAGCGTAGGAGCGATACAGCGTGTCGCGCTGCGCCGGAATATACCCGGCATCGGCGATGATACGGCGTAATTCCTGCTCGTTGGTGCGGTTGCGTACCCCGGCGGCGTACACCACGTTTTCTTCGATCAAAATGCTGCCAACGTCGTCTGCGCCAAACTGCAGCCCGAGCTGGCAAATTTTAATTCCCGGCGTCAGCCAACTGGATTGCACGTGGTCGATGTTGTCCAGATACAAGCGGCTTATGGCCAGCGTCTTCAAATAATCGAAAGCCGTGGCTTCCGGAATCTTTTTCCCCAACGGCGTGTGATCCGGCGCAAAGAACCAGGGAATAAAAGATGTAAAGCCGCCAGTGTCTTCCTGAATCTGCCGCACCGTTTCGAAATGGTTTACGCGGTGGCGATATTCCTCGCCACACCCGAACATCATGGTCGCCGTGGTGCGCATGCCCAGGCTGTGCGCGTCGCGGTGCATGTTCACCCATTCGTCGGAGCGGCATTTCAGCCGTGAAATCTTCGCGCGGATTTCGTCGTCCAGAATTTCCGCGCCGCCACCCGGGATGGAATCAAGCCCGGCGTCGCGCAGCCGCGCAATTGTATCGCGCACCGTCAAACCGGAAACTTCCGCGATGCAGCCGATCTCCGGAGCCGAAAAGCAGTGCAGGTGTACCTGCGGGAATTTGGCGTGAATCGAACGCAGCATGTTTTCGTAAAACTCAATGCGCAGGTCGGGATGCAGCCCGCCCTGCAGCAGTACGCCGTTGCCGCCCAGTTCGATCATTTCCTGGATCTTGTCGTAGATCGATTCGAGCGTCAGGATGTAGCCGTCTTTGGCGCCGATGGGCCGGTAAAACGCGCAGAAGGAACAATACTCGGTGCAAAAATTGGTGTAATTGATGTTGCGGTCGATCTGGTAAGTGGCCACGCGCGGGTCAGTTTTCTTCCGGCGCACTTCGTTCGCGGCCATGCCGATTCCGATCAAATCGTCGGAGTTGAAAAGATCGAGCGCTTCTTGTTTTGAAATTCCCATTTTATTTTTAGCTTCCTACCGCATCGCCTTCGCGCTGGCTGCTCCACTGGTGGTTCCCGCAAATTCCAGCGGTTTGTTCCGCGGAATCACACCGATCGCCGCGGCCTTCTCGTAATACAAACGCAAACCCTGCAAATATTCTTCTTCCAGACCGAAGTGGATGTTGTCGCTCAGGTAGCGTTCCAGTTCTCGCGGCGGCATGTCCAGCTTGATCGCGGCCGCTTCCGAAATCTCGCGCATACGTTCCATGCCGTATCGCTTGGACGCCTCGAAGTCCGCTACGACTTCCGGCGTCATTACCTCCGGACGCCCGGCCCAGATGGCCAGCACGCACGGCTTGCCGGTCATTTCGCGCCACTGAAACGCCACATCGTAAACAAAAGTCGTTTCGAACCCCGGCACCGGCATGTCTTCCGGGTCGCCCTTGCAACAATCCTCGCCGCTGGCGACTTTCGCGGCGAGCGCTTCCATTTTCATCGCGATGCGCAGCGCCGGATCTCCGATGATCAGACCGGCGTCTGCGTTTTTCAGCATTTCGCTTGCATCGGGAGCGGCGTCCACAAACTCGGGATGAATATTCCACAACCCAGCAGCCAAAATCCGCACTAGCGCTTGCGACGCGCGCGAACTGGTGTCGAGCGCGATGCGTTTGGCCAGCTCGATCGGCTTTTTGGCAACTACCAAAATGCTGCGCACTTCGTCTTTCGCCGCCACCGCCATGCCTGGCATCACCACTACGTTGTCGATGCGCTGGTATTCGATCGAAGGAATAATGGCGATGTCCGCGTCGCCGCGGCGCAAAGCTTCCGCGCACTGCGAAGGCACCGTGAACGAGAGGTCGTACTTTCCCGCCAGCGGCCCGTCGGTAAATCCCCAGACCAGCGGCGCCGTGTTCAGGTATTCAACAATCGAAATTCGAAGTTTGCGCATGCCCAGGCTCGAATCGTGCCTCAACCGTACTCTACAAATATAACATATGGCCCCGGTGCGCCCTGGCGCGCCTGAAATTCCGAATCGTTCGCCGGTTTTGACGGGTCCGGAAGGGACGTGGTTATGCGGCCGCCTGCGAAAGATCCTCGTCCCGCCAAAACCGATACACGCTTTCCGTAATATTGTCTTCTTGGGCGTCATTGTGGACCAGCAACTTGGGCATTGCCGATCGTTCGAAGAGTTCCTCCAGCCGCTCCTGTTCCTGCACAAAATACCGATGAATTTCCTCCAAGTTTTTCCCGAACTTGCTGGCGTACTCCAGGAGAAACTGCTCGTTCACTCTCGGCGTTAGGCCGCGCTCCCAAATGGTTTCGGGGTTGACCCGCAGAAAAACCAGCTTGCAACCCAGCTCCGCCAATCGTTGGTCGTAAGCCGCGACGTCGTTCCATTTCACCACGCCGGGCCGCACGCAATGGGTCAAGTGCAGCGTATCCAGAATCGCGAAACACCAGGGCTTGCGATGCCGTTGGACGCTGTGATGCAGCCACTCAATCGTGCCCACGATGCGTTCCAGATGACTTCGATTGTCTGCGACCGTAAGTGTGCCGTCGTCTTCACCCCAAGCCAGCGGCCCGGAAGTGTGCGACTGTGCTAAATGCAGCACCGAACGAATCCGTCGCGGCTCGGCTGCGGCGGCATGCTTGCGCAATAGCGCGTCAATTATCGTGGATTTGCCCACGCCCGAGGTGCCTTCCACAATCATTCCCTTGAATGGAGTCATTTGTTGCTCCGGTGCGGCTCAATTCTCAGCAAACCTGGCCTAATTTCGGCGCCGGCCGATTCTTTTGTAAAATTTCAGAGGTGCGTTATTGCGTTCCGAGCGAGAAATGGCAAATCGTTCCATTCGCCCCGACCGCCCACGCGTGCTTAAAATCCACCGCCGCCACCGCATTCAGATTCAGCGAGCCATTCGGCTTCCAATGTTCGCCGCCATCAACGCTGATTTCTTCTCCGCTCGGTCCTACCGTCGCAAGGGTGCGATCGTCGAGCCATGCCACGGCCGAACGGTAGCCACCGGGCATCTGCGTCGCCAGCTTCCAACTCCGGCCGGCATCGCGCGAATAGGCCGCCACGCGCTCCGCGCTCTTCGGATTTTTATAATCACCGCCGACCACCACCATATTTTTTCCGCGACGCGCGACGGAAAATGCGCCAGCGCCGGGGTTGCCGCTCAAAATGGGCAGCGTGGTCACCGTCCACGAACGCCCCAGATCGGGCGAATGAAACAGCCGCGCCGCTGGCCCGCCGGTCACGAAATAAATGTCATTGTCATGGAGTAAGAGGCAGGTTCCGCTGGCCGCAAACGCGCCTTCGTCCTTCAGCGCAGCCGGCATGGCATCCTGCGGCAACGTGTTCCAATGTTCGCCGTCATTCGTCGTCACCAGCAGAAATTTCCCGTCCACCGGATCGCTCAATGCAAAACATCGCGTTGGTCCGTCACAAACCAACGCATCCAGAAAAAATGCGCTGCGCGAATCCGTAAACTGCTGAGCCCAAGTCTCGCCGCCGTCGACCGTCTTGTAAATCCGCGAATCATTCCCGCTGCCGCTCGACATCACGTAAGCCGTCTTCTCGTCAAACGCCTGGATGCTGCGAAAGTCCAGCGTCTCCCCGCCGCGCACAGTTAGCCTCGTCCACCCGCCCATCGTGTGCGGCGAACGCAGAATCACGCCGTTCGATCCCGAAGCCCACACCACCGGCCCGCCAGCGCTATCAGTACCTTCGTCTGGAACGCTGTCGCGAAGATGCGCCAAGCTCACTCCGCGCAAATTCGTGGGTGTCCCTGAAGTTTTTACCACCCAAACGGGATACCCGACGGATCCAGCCAATAGCACCAATACGCTCAATAGGATGCGCACGCCGGGAATTCTATCAATACTTGCTCGCCGCGCGCTCGTTCCATCTGAAATTCTGGTTTCGTCGCCGAGATACCACACGATAACTTGACAGGTTCAGTATCCTGCGCGTAACCTGCCCGCACCTCTCGATGGACCCCAACCAATACTTGGGCTGGTTGGCCCTGGCGCTGACGCCCGGCCTTGGCGCGCGCATGGCCGGAAAACTTCTGCGTACCATGGGGAGTCCCGACGCGATTTTCAACGCCTCGCTCACCGAGCTCGAAGCGCAACGGCTGCCCGCAGCGGTGGCTCAGGCGCTCCACACCCGCCAGCCGCTCAGCGCCGCAGCCAAGGAATTAGCCCAAGCGCAGGCCGCCGGAATTCGCCTGCTCACCTGGGACGAGCCGGAGTATCCGCTTCGGCTTCGCGAGATTTTCGACCCGCCCCCCCTGTTGTATGTTCGCGGAAACGTTGACCTTCTGAATCGCCACACCATTTCCATCGTCGGCTCGCGTCGTCCGACGCCTTACGGGAATCAAATGGCAGAGAGGTTGGCCCAGGATTTAGCCGATCGCGGCCTGGTGATCGTCAGCGGCCTCGCGCGCGGCATCGATTCCAGCGCGCATCGAGGCGCGCTGAAATCCAGTTCCGGCGCGACCATCGGCGTGCTCGGCTGTGGCGTCGACGTGATCTATCCCAAGGAGAATAAGAAGATTTTTGCGGAGATGGAGCAGCGCGGCGCGATCGTTTCGGAATTTGCGCTGGGCACGTTTCCCGGCCCGCAGAATTTTCCGATTCGGAATCGCATCATTTCTGGGATGTCGCTCGGCGTGGTAGTTGTCGAAGGCGCGCAGTATTCGGGTTCGCTGATTACCGCGCGACTGGCCATGGAATTTGGCCGGGAAGTCTTCGGTGTTCCCGGGAATGCGACGCAGTTGACCAGTTTTGGGCCCAATCAGCTGATCAAGCAGGGCGCCAAGTTGGTCACCAGCTGGGAAGACGTGATCGAAGAGCTTCCCACCCCGATTCGCGCCGAACTGGTCCCGGTGGAATCGGCCAATAGCGAGCAACGAACCCTGCTGGTCGAGCAAGCATTAGAGCCAAATGAGCGGGTTTTGTACGACCTTTTGTCCCCGGACGAAGCTCGCCACGTGGACGATTTGATGGAACATTCCGGCCTGACTTCGTCCGAAGTGCTATCCAGCCTATTTGACCTGGAGCTTAAAGGCGTGGTACGTCAGTTACCAGGCAAGCAATTCCTGAAAGTCCTGTTGTAACAGCCCGGGGAAATTGCAGCTAGGATGGTAAACCAAGGGCGGTGCCAGTCTGCCTGGGGCAGACCGGCGGAAAACCGCGATATATAAGGATACAAATTGATCGGCGCGCTGAACGTGGCGGTAGTCGCGCGCGAGACCCGCGATACCCGGTTGCATCGAATCCGGACCGCGCAGCATCCCTGTAATCAGGAGAAGAGGCACTTAGAGAATGGCAAGATCACTCGTAATCGTCGAATCGCCCGCTAAGGCGAAGACTATCAACAAATATCTCGGCAAGAATTTCAGCGTCCGGGCCTCCTACGGCCACGTGATGGACCTGCCGAAGAAAAACATCGGGATCCTGTTGCCTGCCGATCCGAACAGCAAGCCCAAGAAAAAGAAGCGCAAGACCAAAGCCGGCGCGCCCGAGAAGAAAGTTCCGAAGCCGGTAGTGGTCACCGCCGAAAACATTTTCGAGCCGACCTACGAAGTCATCCCCAACAAGATCAAGGTCATCACCGACCTGCAGAAAGCCGCGCGCGGCGTCGACGCCATTTACCTGGCGGGTGACCCGGACCGCGAAGGGGAAGCGATTTGTGCGCATTTGGCTGAAATTTTCGGCCGTCCGAAAAAATACGCGGAAATGATCGCCAAGGCCCAGGAAGAAAAAGAGGCCGAAGCTGAGAAAGGCGAGGACGGGAAGGAAGCCAAGCCAAAGGCTGCGAAGAAGCCGCTGCCGCCCGTGAACGGCGCGCCGCCCAAGATTTATCGGGTGATGTTCAACGAAATCACCCAGAAAGCGATCAAGGCCGCTTTCGAAAAGCCCACGCAAGTAAACGAAAGCCTGGTGGACGCGCAGCAGGCGCGCCGGGTGCTCGACCGCATCGTCGGCTACAAAGTTTCTCCGCTGCTCTGGAATAAAGTGCGCCGCGGCCTTTCCGCCGGCCGGGTACAGACCGTTGCGCTGCGTTTGATCGTCGAGCGCGAGCAGGAAATCCGCGCGTTCGTTCCGGTGGAGTATTGGACCATTCACGCCATGCTCGATGCCGGCACGCCGCCGGTTTTCGAAGCCAAGCTGCACAAATACAAGGGTGAGGACCTCGAGGTCGGCAATCAAGCCGCAGCGGATGCCGTGCTCGCCGCGGTGCAAAAAGCGAAATGGCAAGTGGCTTCCGTGGCGCAGAAGGAAAAGCGCCGCAATGCGCCGCCTCCCTTCACCACCTCGAAATTGCAACAGGCTTCCTACAATCGCCTGCGTTACACCGCCAAGCGCACCATGTCCATCGCCCAGAAATTGTATGAGGGCGTGGAACTCGGCAGCGAAGGCCAGATCGCGCTGATCACGTACATGCGTACCGATTCGGTGCGTGTTTCCAACGACGCGCTCGATCAAGTTCGCACCATGATTCCGGAACGCTTCGGCTCGAACTATTTGCCGGAAAAGCCAAATTTCTACAAATCGAAGAAGGACGCGCAGGAAGCCCACGAAGCGGTCCGCCCGACGGACGTGACTCGCACTCCGGAAGACGTGCGCCCGTACCTGGAAGACGATCTCTTCAAGCTGTATCAGCTGATCTGGCAACGGTTCGTCGCGTCGCAAATGCTCCCAGCTGTTTTCGATCAGACCACCATCGATATTTCTGCTGGCGATTACACCTTCCGCGCCACCGGCACGGTTCAGAAATTCGACGGCTTCCTCCGCGTCTACCAGACCCCGACGGCAGCCGCCGACCGCGAAGACGACGAGAAGGACGACGACGGCGAAGGGCGCAATTTGCCGAAGGTGTCCGAAGGCCAGATCTTGCGCCTCGAATCGATTCGTCCTGATCAGCATTTCACCGAACCGCCGCCGCGCTACAACGACGCGACGCTAGTCAAAGACCTGGAAGAAAAAGGCATCGGCCGCCCCTCGACCTACGCCGCGATTATTTCCACTCTGGTGGAACGCGAGTACGTCACCAAGGATCAGGGCCGTTTCTCGCCGACCATGCTGGGTGAACGCGTCAGCGTCTTGCTGGTCAAAAGTTTTGAGGATATTTTCGACGTTGGCTTCACCGCCCGCCTGGAAGAGGAGCTGGACGAAATCGAAGAGGGCAAGCTCGGCTGGCGCACCGCCGTAAAAGAATTCTGGGACCGCTTCATCATCGACCTGGATAAAGCCGACGGCGAAATGCTTTCCTACAAAGCCGGCATTCCCACCGGTCAGAAATGCGAAAAATGCGGCGAGGGCGAATTGCTCGAGCGCATCAGCCGCCACGGATTTTTCCTGGGCTGCAATCGCTACCCGGATTGCGATTACATCAAGGATCTTTCGCCGGAGCTCCCCGCCGAAGTCGACGGCCAGCCGAAAATCGAATATTGCGACAACTGCGGCAAGGAAATGGTCATCAAGCGCGGGCGCTTCGGCGTTTTCCTGGCCTGCAAAGGCTATCCCGATTGCAAAACCACGCGGCGCCTGGTCGAGGGCACGCGCATCGCCCGCCAGCCGGACGTTCCGCTTGATGAAAAATGCCCGCTGGACGACGCGCAGCTGCTCCGCCGCGCCGGTCGCTTCGGAGATTTCATCGGTTGCACCAATTATCCCAAATGCAAATACACCCGGCCAATTACTCTGGGCATCAAGTGCCCGAAATGCGACGAAGGCGAATTCGTGCGCCGCGGAATTTCGCGAGGCCGCGGCGCCGGCCGCATTTTCTACGGCTGCAGCCGCTATCCCGATTGCGATTTCACCACTCCGCATGAGCCGATCAACGAGCCCTGCCCCAAGTGCCACGCGCCGTTCATCGTGGAGAAGCGCACCAAGCAGGGAAATTTCCGCACCTGCATCAAAGAAGGTTGCGATTGGGAGATCGAAGCTCCGCCGCCGGCTGAGGCCGCGACCGATCCCGCTGCGGCCAGCGCCGCGCCACCGCCGACCAACGGCCACGCGCCCGTTCCTGCGGCGGCTGCCTCGACTGCCGTCAAACCAAAATTCGTGCATCCCCAGGAACCCGTCGAAGTCGTGGCCGGCTCCCGGGATAAATCCTAGCGTCGATTGCAAACGCTGACCGTCTCGTGCGTGATTACGGCAGTACCCAGGCCATGAAACAGGTCATCGAAAAATTCATCAATTACCTGCGCTATGAGCGCAATTCTTCGCCGGCGACCGTCGAAGATTATTCCGCCGACCTGAATCTCTTCCGCGAATTTCTGACGCCTCCCGGCGAGAAGACTCTGCCGCTCACCCAGATCGATCACCGCGTCATCCGCGAGTTCGTGGCCTGGCTCTACGACCGAAAATTGCAGAAGCCCACGGTGGCCCGCAAATTGGCTGCCCTGCGCACTTTCTTTAAATTCTGCGCCCGCGAAAAATTTGTAAAGCAAAACCCTGCCCGCCTGGTCAGCACGCCCAAACTGCCCAAGCGCGTGCCGCGCATCCAGACCGCCGAGGAGATCAATACTTTCCTCGACGGGTTGCCCGGCGGAGTCAACGCCCGCAAAGCTGTGCCCCAAAACACGACGCGTAAGAAAGAGCGTATCCCGGGAAAATCCGCCAAGCGCACCGAAAAACTTGTTCCGCGCCGCGACCGCGCCATCTTCGAACTGCTTTACGCCTCCGGCCTGCGCGTCAGCGAACTGGTGGGCCTCGACCTTGGCGACATGGACCGCACCGGCCAAATGCTGCGCGTGCTGGGCAAGGGCCGCAAGGAACGTGTGGTGCCTTACGGCGATAAGGCGCAGGCGGCTTTCGAGGAATACTGGCCGGTGCGCGCCGAAATTCTGGAAGCCTCCGACCATCCGGACGTTGAAGCCGTCTTCGTCAACTGGCGCGGACGCCGCCTCACCGACCGCAGCATCCGCTACATCGTCACCAAATATTGCAAACTGGCCAAAGTCGATTGGAACCTGCATCCGCATTCGCTGCGCCACGCTTTCGCCACTCACCTGCTCAGCGACGGCGCCGACCTGCGGGCCATTCAAGAATTGCTCGGCCACGTCTCGCTTTCCACCACCCAGCGCTACACCCAGGCCAGCATTCAGCAGCTCATGGCCGTCTACGACAAAGCTCATCCGCACGCCTAACTAGACCCCGCGTTCCTGAAAACGCAATACAGACCGAGTTTGGCCGCGCAACTCTGGCCGCCCACCTGCATCCAATAACCAGTTCTGCTGCGTATCTCTTAGATGATTCTTATGTCGTCGCATTCCTAGAGGAAGACAGCCAATGAAGACACTTCAAGTCAACTTGATCGAGCCGCCAGATACAGCCTCGCAAAACGGTTCCAAATCCAAAACCGAATCAACCGTAAAGCACGGCCTCCAGATGTACCTCGATACCCTCTCCTACAAAACCCGCGAGCGCCTCGAGCTGATTAACATTACGAAAGATCTGAATGAAGTGATTCGCAAGAACGGATTGAAAGCCGGCTTCCTGCTGGTGCAATCGCTGCACACCACCACCGCTGTGTTCATCAATGAATTTCAGCAGGCCTTGCTCGACGACATTAAATCCTTCTTGGAACGCATGGTCAGCCGCGTGGATTACTGGCGTCACAATGATCCCAAGCTTTCCGAGTGTAGCCGGCAGAATGCCGATTCGCATTTGCGCGCCATGGTTTTGGGACACACCATTTCCGTGCCGGTGCGCAATGGAGAGCTGGCGCTGGGCGGATGGCAATCGATTATCCTCGCGGAACTCGACGGCCCGCGCGAACGCTCGATTCACGTGCAAGTGATGGGGACTACGGAGTAACGAAAGGCTTCGCGAGCGTGCGGAACGCTAGACGTTCAGGGTGAGCGAAGTTTCCGGAATGAAGTCTGCGGTTTGCTTCAGCGTCGGCACCGGGAACGGATTCTTGACGCGGTCTACCCGGTTATAGCGCGTGTCGCGTTCCACCGGCTCGCATCCCGCCGCGCGAATCAATCGCTCCAGATCGGTGCGGGTCATGCCCTCCGGTGTAGTCGCCCCGGCGTCGTGATAAATATTCTCTTCCACCACCGTACCGTCCAGATCGTTCGCCCCGAATCGCAGCGCTACCTGCGCGATGCGCGGCGTCAACATGATCCAGTAAGCCTTGATGTGGTCGAAATTGTCGAGCATCAGGCGCGAGACCGCAATCGCCTTCAAATCGTCGAAGCCCGTCGGCGGGGGAATATGCGCCAGCGCCGTATTCGCCGGATGAAATGCTAGCGGAATGAAAGTCACGAAGCCGCCGGTGCGATCCTGCGTGTCGCGCAACTGAATCAAGTGGTCCACTCGCTCTTCATTCGTTTCGAGATGCCCGTACAGCATCGTGGCGTTCGATTTCAGTCCCAGCTCGTGCGCGGTGCGCGCGATTTCCAGCCAGCGCTGCCCGCTCACTTTGTGATCGCAAATCAGTTTGCGCACCCGCGGGTGAAAAATCTCCGCGCCGCCACCGGGCAGTGAATCCACGCCCGCTTCCTTCATGGCGATCAGCGTGTCGCGAATTGAAAGCTTGGTGATGCGCGCGTAGTAGCCCACTTCCACCATGGTGAAAGCTTTCAGATGCACTTGCGGGAAACGTTCCTTCAGTCCGCGAATCATGTCCAGATAAAACGCGAACGGCAGGTCCGGATGCAGCCCGCCCACGATGTGAAATTCGGTCGCGCCTTCAGAGACGCCTTCCGCCGCGCGCGCGTAAATTTCTTCCAGCGAAAAAGTGTAAGCGCCCGGAGAATCCGGCGAACGCCCGAAGGCGCACAGCTTGCAATGCGCGATGCACACGTTGGTGGGATTGATGTGCCGGTTGACGTTGTAGTACGTCACCTTGCCGTGCTTTTTTTCGCGCACGTAGTTCGCCAACCAGCCGACTCCCAGCAAATCGTGGGTCTCGTAAAGCAGCAGACCGTCGGCGGCGTCTAGACGCTCACCGGCCAGCACCTTGGCGGCTACCGGCTCGAGGCGCGCGTCGTTGAAATTTAGCTGTTTGGATTCCGTAACGGTCGTCATTTACTTGTCCTGAATTCCACCTAAGTCCTTCCAAATCTAGCGCCGAATTACAATCACGGCTGCTCCCCAGCACAGCAGGAACACTAAACTAATATAGCCATTCACGGCGAAAAACGCAGCATTCATTTTGCTCAGATCGTTCGGCTTGACCAGCGAATGTTCGTAAGCCAGCAGGCCCGCCACCAGGCAAATTCCCACCCAGGCTGGCCACGGCAATTGAAAACTCAGCGCCAGCCAGCTCAGCAGCGCGACCATCACGATGTGCATTCCGCGCGCGATCAGCAGCGCTCGAGCCACCCCGAATTTTTTCGGAATCGAATACAGCCCAGCCGCTTTGTCGAACTCCACATCCTGGCAGGCGTACAAAACGTCGAACCCGCCAACCCACAGCGTTACCGCCGCGCACAAAATCAACATGCGCCAGTCGAGCGACCCGCGAATCGCGATCCACGCCGCCGCTGGAGACATGCCCAGGCAAAATCCGAGCACCAGATGCGAAAGCGAAGTGAAACGCTTGGTGTAGGAGTACAAAAACAAAACCGCCAGCGCCACCGGCGAAAGTTTCAGCGCCAGCGGATTCAGTTGCCACGCTGCCAGCACCAGCACTGCCGCCGCCACGATCGTAAAAATCCAGGCGAACGAAAGCGACAATTCGCCTTTCGGCAGCGCCCGGTTTGCCGTGCGCGGGTTGCGCCCGTCGTATTCCACGTCCGCGATGCGGTTCATGGTCATCGCCGCCGAACGCGCGCCGACCATGGCCACCACGATCCACAGAATTTGCCGCCAGGTCGGCAGTCCGCCAGCCGCTCGCGCCGCTAGCATCGCGCCCACCAGAGCAAACGGCAACGCGAACACCGAGTGCTCGAACTTGATCATCTCCAGAATTGTTCCGACGCGACTTTTGCTCTGAGCCATTTTTTGAAGCTGCCTAAACGAAATCTCTAAACATCATAACCTTCGCCCGCCGCCGCACTTTTCGTCGCCGAGTTCCTCTTCCAGTGGTATTGAGAATCCTGCGGCAAGCCCAGTTGCGCCGCCACTCGGCAGCAGAACTGCTCCACCAAATCCTCAATCGTTTTCGGCCCGTAGTAAAACGCGGGCATCGCCGGCATCACCACCGCTCCGGCGTCGTTCACCTTCAGCATGTTTTCCAGATGAATCCGGTTCAGCGGCGTTTCCCGCAGACATAGCACCAGCGGCCGCCGTTCCTTCAGGCAAACATCCGCTGCGCGGGTCAGCAGATCGCTCGCGGTTCCGGCCGCAATCGCTCCCATGGTTCCAGCCGAACACGGAATCACTGCCATGCCGTCCACCAGATTGCTGCCCGAAGCGATAATCGCGCCCACATCTTTGTTCGGCAGAAATTCAATCTTCGCCGCCGCTGTGCCGGTCAGCATCGCGGCCAGTTTTTTCGGCTCGCTAGCCACCACGTTCAATTCCGTGGCTAGCAACCGCAGGCCAGTTTCACTGGCGACCAGATACACGCGTTCCACGCGCGTATCGGCATCCAACATGCGCAGGAGCGTCTGCGCGTAGACCGCGCCGCTCGCGCCAGTAATGCCCACCGTGATGCTTTTTCCCGCGGGATTGGCCATGAATTAGCCTGAATTTTAGCGCACTTGCAGGCCCGGGCAAAGCCGTGCAGCCTGCGCCATTCCGTTCGTTTCTTCCGTAAAATTTGACGGCATTCGCCGCTACCCGAATGCCCTCCGCCGCGTCTATGTTGCCTCAGACCCCCGAAAGTTAGAGAATATCCGCCGTTATCTTTGGAGGCATGTGCATGACTGCTCGTAGATTGACCCGCTGGAAATCGGGAGCCCTCGCGCTCGCCGCCGTAGCCGCGATGTTCGGTTTCGGCCTTTCGCTGCACGCCGCGCCTGGCGACGATTTGAAACTGCCCAAACTCGAACTGCGCGAATCGAAACTCGATAACGGTCTCCGCATCATTCTGGTGCCGGACCATTCCGCTCCGGTCTACGCCATCGACGTCGCCTACAACGTTGGCAGCCGCAACGAGCGCCCCGGACGCACCGGCTTCGCCCACCTTTTCGAGCACATGATGTTTCAAGGCTCCCAGAACGTCGGCAAAGGCGAACACTTCATTCAGGTCTTCAACAATGGTGGCGGCATGAACGGCACCACCAACGAAGACCGCACCACCTATTTCGAAGAGCTGCCGAAAAATCAGCTCGAACTCGGACTTTTTCTCGAAGCCGACCGCATGCGCGCCCTGAACATCAATCAGGCCAATCTCGATAACCAGCGCAACGCCGTGCAGGAAGAGCGTCGCCAGGGTATCGACAATCAGCCCTACGGCCGCGCCCAACTCGACGTCGACAATCTTTCTTACGACAATTTCGCCTACAAGCACTCCACCATTGGCTCGATGACCGATCTGAACGCCGCCAGCATCGACGACGTGAAAGATTTCTTCCGCCTGTACTACGCGCCGAACAACGCCGTGCTCACTCTGGTCGGCGATTTCGATCCCGACGACGCGCTGATCAAGATCAAAAAATACTTTGGCGAAATTCCCTCGCAGCCCACGCCGGCTTCTGCAGCCGCCGACCTGCTCGATGAACCGCACTACGGTGAGCGCCGCGAAGTCATCTACGATCCGCTCGCGCGCCTGCCGGAGATCGACATCGCCTATCACATTCCTGCCGGCAACACTCCCGGCAACTACGCCGCCGACCAACTCGCAATTATCTTGGGTCAGGGCGAAAGTTCGGTCTTCTACCAAAACCTGGTAAAGGACAAGCAGCTCGCTTCGAAGATTACAGTCCAGGCCGACCGCCGCATCGGCACCAGCCAGCTCTACATTTCCGCCAACCCGCGCCCCGGCGTCAAAGTCGAAGACTTGGAAAAAGGAATCAACGATGAGCTCGCCGCGATCCTGAAAACCGGCGTTACTCCGGAACAGTTGGCCAAGGCCAAACGTGAACTGCTCATTCAGTTCATCGAACGCCGCCGCAGCGCGCTGCGCACCGCCGTGCTCATCGGCGACTACGCTGTCTATTTCAACGACCCGCAGCTCATCAATACCATTCAGGAAAAACGCAACGCGGTCACCGTTGATCAGGTCAACGCCATCCTCAAAAATAATCTCGTGCCCAATCAACGCACGGTCGTCATCACTTATCCGGCCACGGCCGACGCCAATGCCAGCTCCAAGGGGGCGCAATGATTTTCGAAACTGTTCGCAACGGCAAAAAATTCGCAATGATCGCCGCGGTCGCATCGGCAGCTCTGCTTCTCTCCGCTTCTGCATTCGCTCAAGGTCAGGACAAAGGAACCGCCGCCAGCAAAGTTGAGCGCCTGAACCGCGCCCCGGTCAGCAAAGAAGTTCTGCGCGTTCAGCTTCCTCGCCCCATCGTAGTCAAGCTGAAAAACGGCCTTACCCTGGTGATGCTCGAAGATCACAAGCTGCCCACCGTTGATTTCACTATGTGGATTCGTCCCGGCCAGCTGGCCGATCCGCAGGATTTGCCCGGCGTCGCCTCCTTCACCGCCGGCATGTTGCGCGAAGGCACCACCAAGCGCACCAGCGCTCAGATCGCCAGCGAAGTCGAATCGCTCGGCGCGTCACTCGATGCCACCTCCCGCTTCGGCGCCAGCTACACCACCGTCGACGCTTCCGGCTTGATCATCGACGCGCCCAAAATTTTGGATTTGATGAGCGACGTGGTCTTGCATCCAACCTTCGCCACCGACGAACTCGCCAAATTCAAGCAGAGCGAAGGCGCCTCACTAGAGCAGCGGCTGGCCAATCCCACGTTCTTGGGCCAGCAGGCGTTCCGCCGCGTGGTTTACGGCGATACGCCGATGTCCATCGCCGCTCCTACCAAGGAATCCATCGAGAAAATCTCCGCCGACAGCCTGAAACAATTTCACGACCACCATTACGTCCCGGGAAACACCATCCTGGGAATTACCGGCGATTTCAGAGCCGCCGACATGCGAATCCTGATCGAACAGTATTTCGGCGCTTGGACGGGTGCAGCTGAGCTCGCGCAGAAATTTTCCGCAGCGACCTCGGCCCAGCCTACCAAAATTACGCTGGTCGATCGTCCCGGCTCGGTTCAATCGGTCATCTTCGGCGGCGACCGCACCGTCGAGCGTACCAACCCCGAATACTACAGCTTGGTGGTGATGAATCAGGTCGTCGGCGGTGGCCCGCAGTCGCGGCTCTTCCTCGATTTGCGCGAGGAGCACAGCCTGACCTACGGCGCCTACAGCCGCTTGAGTGCGGATGTTTATCCCGGCGACTGGTTCGCCTATTCCCCGGTTCGCACCTCGGTTACCGGCGAAGCCATGGAACGTTTCCTCTACGAATTCAAAAAGGTTAACAACGAGCTAACGCCGCAACCCGAACTCGACGACGCTCACCGCGCCATCATCGCGAATTTCGCCCTCTCGCTCGAACAACCGTCGCAGATCATCAATGACTGGCTCACCGTCCAGTATTTCGGTTTGCCCATCGATTATTGGGATAAATATCCCGATCACATCGCCGCCATCGACGCTGCGGGCGTGCAGGCTTCCGCCAAAAAATACATCGACTTGGCGGGCCTGCAGTGGGTCGTCGTCGGGGATCGCAAGCAGGTTCAGGACACCCTGGCGAAATACGGGACCGTCAGCGTGATAGATGTCAGCGGTAAGCCGGAGAATTAAAACTTCGAGGTAGTCGTTCGGTTATTCGCTGGAGCGCTTTCCGTTTGTAGCGGGAAAGCGCTCCAGCACTTGTGGCTCGAGCCGAAACTATTTCTTGATGGCCTTCACGATCAGCAGCAGCACGATCGCTCCCACCGTAGCCATGACCAGTTGCCCCAGCAGGCCGTACGCCGCAAGGCCGAGCAAACCGAAGATCCAGCCGCCGATCAGTGCTCCAACGATTCCCACCAGCAAATCGATCAGAATTCCCATGCCGGAGCCTTTTACAATTTTCCCAGCTAGAAACCCAGCCAGAATCCCGATGATGATCTCCCACAGAAAGGACATGATGTTTTCTCCTGGAACAGCGTGAAGTGAACTCAGCGTCTCGTGATTTTTCGTCGCGACGAAATGCGCGATCCCTCAGTTGCGGCAGAATGTATCACGGTTTGAGTGCCAAACTTCCACAGACGCCCGCAATGTCCGGGGCCGGCTTCGGCCCCGTAAAGATGCGGTGCTAGAATCGAAGCGCGGTCCTGCAAACGCGACGTTCCGCAGCGGAGCAATCCCTCATCATGAATGAGACCGAAGTTCGAAAATTTCTGGAAGCGGTGAAGCGCGGCGCGATCCCGGTCGACACCGCCGTCGAAAAACTGAAGCAGCTCCCCTACGAAGACCTCGGCTTCGCTAAGATCGATCATCACCGCTCGATTCGCCAAGGCTTTCCGGAAGTCATCTTCGCCCGCAAGAAAACCGCCAAGCAGGTCAAGGAAATCGTCCGCGGCATGCTGCGCGCCAAATCCTCGCACAACATCCTCATCACCCACGGTGACCGCAAGATTTTCGCCGCGGTCAAATCGATAGCGCGCACCGCCAAATTTCACGAACTCTGCGGCGCCATCACCATCGAACGTTCGCGCACCATCCACGGCAAAGGCCTGATCCTGGTCGTCACCGCCGGCACCAGCGATATTCCCGTCGCCGAAGAAGCTCTGGTCACCGCCCGCATGATGGGCCATCACGCCGAAGCTATCTACGACGTCGGCGTCGCCGGCCTGCACCGCCTGCTCGAACATCGCAAGCAGCTCACCGAGGCGCGCGTCATTATTTGTGTCGCCGGCATGGAAGGCGCGCTGCCCAGCGTCGTGGCCGGCCTGGTTTCAGCTCCAGTCATCGCCGTGCCCACCAGCACGGGCTACGGCTCCAGCTTCGGCGGACTCACCGCGCTGCTAGCTATGCTGAATAGCTGCTCTTCGAATGTCAGCGTAGTGAATATCGACAACGGATTCGGCGCCGGATGCGTAGCCGGCGTGATCAATCGTCTCTAGAATTTTCTACGAAAATTACAAGGGCAGGAATAACGCGAACGTAACAGAAGTTCTCTACAGCAGGGCCGCAGCCAGCCGCGCAATCAATTCCGGCTCTTCCTCAACCTGCACCGTACGCAGATCGATCAACAATTCGCTGTCTTCAATCCGCGCGATCACCGGAATCGGCGAAATCGATTTTCCCGGCCCAGCCGCCTGCAGTTCAGGACGCCGCAAATGCTCTTCAAGTTGTGTCGCGTTCAACCGCGCGCTGGAAATCCCGATCAAAGTCGTCGCCAGATGCTGATCCGGAGTCGACCCGCCGCCGATCACCGAAATTCCCGGCTTCATCTGAATCGTCACGTCGTTCACCAGCAGAGGCCGCAATTTCTCACAAAGCTGTTCCGCGCGTTTAGCGATTTCTTCCGCCGGCAACCGAATCATCCGCAACGCCGGAATTTCATCCAGCGCCCCGCGCAGGTACGCCTTCAATGTCGATTCCAATGCCGCAATGTTCAACTTGTCGATTCGTAGCGCCCGGAACACCGGATTCTTCCGAATCCGCTCTACGATTTCTTTTTTCCCCGCGATGATTCCGGCCTGCGGTCCCCCCAGCAGTTTGTCACCGCTGAAGGTTAGTACCGAGACGCCCGCCTTGCCGCTGCTCCGCACCACGGGCTCCGAAACCCCCGCCGAAGTTAAATCAGCGATGCACCCTGATCCCAAATCTTCATAGACCGGCAGTCCCGCGCGTTGGCCCAATGCCACCAATTCTTCCAGCGAAGGCCGGTCCGTAAATCCGCTGATCCGGAAATTCGAAGGATGCACCCGCAGCAGCAATTTCGTTCGCGGAGTGATCGCGCTTTCGTAATCTCGAATGCTGGTCCGGTTGGTGGTTCCCACTTCCCGCAAGATCGCTCCGCTTTCCTGCATGATGTCTGGGATGCGGAAGCCATCTCCAATTTCGATCAGCTCGCCCCGCGAAACGATCACTTCATCGCCCTTGGCCAGCGCGTGCAGCACCAGAAAAACCGCCGCGGCATTGTTGTTCACCACGATGGCCGCTTCGGTGCCGCACAGCTCAGCGAAAAGCCGTGAAGTATGCACGTCGCGTTTGCCGCGTTCGCCGCGCGCGAGGTCGTATTCCAGATTGTTGTAGAGCGGCGCGGTGGCCACGATCCGCGCCACCGATTGCCGCGATAAAGGCGCGCGTCCCAAATTCGTATGCAGCACCACGCCGGTGGCGTTAATCACCCGCCGCAGCGAAGGCGCCAAAAAATTCTCCACTTCCGCAATCACCCGCGATTCCAGGCTCGAATCCGCGGCCAGGTCCACGCCCGAAGTCCCGCGCTCGCCCGTCGGAGCCGTAATCTGCCGCCGCGTTTCGGCCAGTACGTTGCGGATCGTCTCGGTCACCACTGGCCGTCCCGCTTTGGGGATCAGCGCGGCAATCTTTTCGTGCCCCAGCAGTTCATCCACCGAAGGCAGCGCGCGCAGCGCCACTTCCACCTCGGAATTGAACTGCGGAGCTGATTTGGACGAGGGATTCATCGCCTCACCATTGGAACACAGCGCGATTCCGGCTGGCAATCCGCCCTGTCCGTCCGGTCATTTCCCTTTGCGACATCCCTTTTTTCAGCCGCGTTGACCTTCCCCGCTGGTCCCCTTACGCTCAAGATTCACGCGCCCCCCAGCCGGTTGGGGGCGCCGGTCACCCACTATGCCGACCATCGACGAAGAACTGAGCAGCATCGAACGCGACATCCGCACCCTGAAGATCGAGTACGAGCAGTATTTTGGAGGCGGCCGCTCCCGTCCGCCCAACGACACTCAGTGGCGCGTCGAGGTTTTGCTCAAGAAATATTCCGATCGTTCCGCCGAATTTTCCTCCGGCCAGCGGTTTCGCTACAGCAACCTCTCTCAGACCTACGCCAAGTATCACGATATGTGGCGCAAAAAATTGGTCCAGCGCGAAACCGGCACTCAGCCACACCATTACGGCGCCGCGGCCAAAGCCATCGAAGCCGAACGCGCGCGCAAAGCCGCCGCGGGCAAACCGATCGTCATCGAAGAACCGGCCGAATCCGCGGCCGAGCACGCTGTCGCCGTAGCTCACGCTTCCGCTGAAGCGGCCACGCGCGCTGCCGGAGGCAAGCACCTGCACGGCACTTTTGCCATGGCTTTCTCCGATCCCGAAGCCGAAACCGAAAAGGTGGAAACTCTCTATCAGCGTCTGGTGCAGGCCCGCACCGAAACCGGCGAACGCTCCGGCGTTCCCAGCCTGAAAGACTTCGAGCGCTTCGTGCAGAAAAAAACCAAGGATCTGAAAGACAAAGGCGGCCGTGAAATCGAATACACCGTCAGCATCGAAGACGGCCACGTGAAATTAAAAGCCCGCGTCTCCGCCTAGCTTCCCGCGTCATTCTTGCTCGCCGAAAACCCGGCTCCTCGCCGTGCTCTACCGTTTTTTTTCGCAAACGCTTACACTGACGGGGCATTTTTTCTGCAAACTTTCCGAGGGGCGGGAGAATCATGGCCATTGCGCGGGCACTAATCAGCGTTTACGACAAAACCGGAATCGTGGAGTTCGCTCGCGAACTCGCCTCACTCTCAGTCGAAATTGTTTCCACCGGCGGCACCGCGAAATTGTTGCGCGAATCGGGCGTCGCCGTGCGCGACGTATCCGAATTGACCGGCTGGCCTGAAATGCTCGGAGGCCGGGTGAAAACCCTGCATCCCAAGGTGCATGGCGGAATTCTTTTTCAGCGCAACAAGCCGGGCGATCGCGCCCAAGTCGCCGAATACGAAATCGGCCCCATCGATCTGGTCATCGTCAATCTCTATCCGTTTTCGGCCACCGCCGCTACCCCCGGTGTCACCCCGGAAGAACTGATCGAGAATATCGATATCGGCGGACCGGCCATGGTCCGCTCCGCCGCCAAAAATTTCCAAAGCGTCGGCGTCGTCACCGACCATGCCGATTACCCCGCGGTTCTCGCCGAGCTGCAGCAGCACGGCGAACTCACCCTGGCCACGCGCTTGTCGCTGGCTCGCAAAGCCTACGCCCGCACCGCGCGCTACGATGGAGAAATCGCCACCGAACTTGAGCGCCTCTCCGTTCAGGGCGATACGGTCGCAATCGGCGAGTTGGACAAATTGCCGGAGCGCATCAATATCTCCCTGCAGCGCCGCCAGTCGATGCGCTACGGAGAAAACCCCCACCAGTCTGCCGCCCTCTACACTCCTGCCGGCGCCATTCCCTCCGGCCTCGCCGGAGCAAAACAGATTCAAGGCAAGGAACTTTCCTACAACAACCTGGTCGACCTCGATTCCGCCTGGGCGCTGGCCGTCGAATTTCACCGCCCCGCCGTCGCCATCATCAAACACAATAATCCCTGCGGCGCAGCCGAGCAGGATTCACTGGTCGAGGCGTACCTGAAAGCGCTGGCCTGCGACCCCATCTCCGCTTTCGGCGGCGTCATCGCCATCAATCGCCCGCTGGACGCGGCCACCGCCGAGGAACTATCCAAACTTTTCGTGGAATGCATCGTCGCCCCGGGCTTTGCCCCGGACGCCCTAGAAAAATTGTCCGCCAAGAAAAATCTGCGTCTCCTCGAATTCCAGCGCGGCGAAGCCGTCCATGAAATGGATATGAAACGCATCTCCGGCGGCATGTTGGTTCAGGACCCGGACCAGCATGAACTCACCGAAGCCGAATTAGTGGTTGCCACCAAACGCGCGCCCAGCTCCGAGGAAATCCGCGCGCTGATGTTTGGCTGGAAAGTTTGCAAGCACGTGAAATCGAACGCCATCGTTTTCGCCCGCGAAGGCCAGACCGTAGGAATCGGCGCGGGCCAAATGAGCCGCGTCGACGCAGCGAAAATTGCCGTCATCAAAGCCGCGACTGCCAACCTTTCACTGGCCGGCAGCGTAGTCGCTTCCGATGCGTTTTTTCCTTTCCCCGATGGCGTGGAGGAAGCCGGCAAGGCCGGCGCTACGGCGGTGATTCAACCAGGCGGCTCGAAAGGCGATCCCGAAGTCGTGGCCATGGCCGAGAAATACGATATGGCTATGGTTTTTTCTGGCGTGCGCCACTTCCGCCACTAACCGCCGCACCAGCAGCAGTTTGTCGGTGGTAGGTGATCTCGACGACCTGCGGATCGCCCGTCTCCGGCACGATCTCTGCATGCGCCAGGTAACTATCCGCGTCCAGCCGGGTCAGGCTCGAAATCTTGGGCATCCCATTCACCGCGTTTTGAAATTCGAATTTCTTACCGTCCGTGCTGGATAGTGTCAGGAGCGTCGCGTCTGATTTTTCCCATGGCGCCAGGCTCGGTGTGAAATGCCGGGTGTACCACGCGATCCCGTCCGGCTTCTGCACCAGCGTGAAATATTCCACCACCAGCGTTTTCTCGCCTTCGATCACCCGGAACATTCCTTCCATCGCGCCGGCCTTCGGCGAAAACCAAACCTGCTCCGCGACGCGCGGCCCCCACTCGCCGCGCCATCGTCCTTCGAGCCACGCAAATTCGCCTAGTTTGACCGACGTCGGGTCGACGATCGCCGGGGTAGTAGACTGCTCCGCATCGCGCACCATCAACGACTGAGCCCGAGTCGTAGCCTGCGCAACGGCCGAAGAATTTTCAGGTGCGGACTTGGTTCCCGCGGCGCGCGCCAGCACCGCCAGCGAAACCACAATAAGCGCGGCCAACGGCACAATTTTCAGCATTTTCCCGCTACGCATCCCAATTGCCCCCGTAATAGCGCCACGCAAATACACTGTTTACCACGATTTACTGAATAATGGTCCGCCCCGCGTATCCCAAAAACGATTATCTGCGTCCAACACAGGTGCCTCAATCTCGGGCGCAGTCCGGAAACGGCCGTTTGCGATTCTTTTGACCCGCTCCACAGCCTGTACCATAATGGAGTATTACGGCGCACCTATGAAAGCAATCCTACAGGTCGTACTTTTCTCTAGCGTCTCGCTCGTGGGCGGCTCCGCTGCGGTTTACGCCCAGAATCCCGTTATCGGCCAGCCGGACAATCCGGCCACCGATTCCGGCGCCCAAAAATCATCGGCGAAATCCGATAGGTCCCCCGTAGCCCCACTCAGCCCCGCTGACGATGCCGCGCGCGGCGATGCCTACTATTATTTCATGCTCGGTCATCTCGACGAGCAGCAGTTCGAAGCCGCCGGCAAAACCGAACTGGCCAATCGCGCCATCGACTCCTACAAGAAGGCGCTCGAACTCGCTCCCAATTCGCCGGTGATTATGGAACGCTTGGCCGAAGTTCGCGCCAAGGCCCAGCAGTTGCGCGAAGCCGTCGACGAAGCCCGCGCCGTGCTCAAAATAGATCCCGACAATGTCGACGCCCATCGCCTGCTCGCCCGCATTTACGTGCGCACCCTCGGCGACCAGGGCGCCGGCAATTCACAAAAAGAAAATCTCACCAAAGCCATCACCGAATTCCAGGCCATCCTGAAACTTCAGCCGGACGATGCCTATTCCTCGCTCTGGCTCGCTCGCCTCTACCGTTTCGAAAACCAGCATAGTGATGCTGAAAAAGTTTTGCGCGACGTGTTGCAGCGCGACCCCGGCAATGGTCCAGCCCTCGAACAATTGAGCCAGCTGCTGATCGATGAGGGCCGCTCGCAGGAAGCGGTGAAAATTCTTTCAGACGCGGCCGGCACTTCCTCCTCTCCCGAAGTCTACGACCTGCTGGGCGACGCTTACGCCCAGGCGAAGGATTATTCCAAATCCGAAGAAGCCTATCGCAAAGCCGTCGAAGAAGACCCCGACGATCCCGGCCACCTCCACGGCCTCGCTACAGCGCTGATGGAGCAAAACAAGTACGCCGATGCTCTCGATCAATTCAAAAAGCTTTCCGAAGTCGAGCCCGGTACCTCTGAAAATTATCTGCGCATGGCCCAGCTCTACCGCCGCCTGGGCAAATTCGATCTCGCCGAATCCAGCTTGCTCCGCGCCAAGCAGCTTTCGCCCGGCAGCCTGGAAGTTCTCTACAACGAAGCCTTACTTTACGAAGACCAGGGCCGTTACGAAGACGCCGTAAAAGTTCTCGCCGACGCCATCGCGGGCGTCAAAAGCCAGGGTGGGCAGAGCAGTTCCGCCGCCGGCTCGCCGGACAACAATCCCAACGCCCTAGTCATCCTGTACGAGCAGCTCGGCCACGCCTACCGCCAAGAACAAAATTACGGCCTGGCTATCAAGACCTACCAGGACATGGCTCAGCTCGGCCCGGAAGCGCAACAGCGCTCCCAGATGCTGCTGATCGATACCTACCGCGAAAGCCGCGACCTCGATCGCGCCATTGCCGAGACCAAAAAGCTACTCGAAGCTTCGCCCAACGAGCCCAATCTCACCGTCACCCTGGCCATGCTTTACGCCGAGAAATCTGATTCCGATACTGCTACCAAACTCCTCACCGCCCTGTTGCGCGGCAACGATACCGACCAAGAAATTTATTTGAATATCGCTCAGGCCCAGGAACGCGGCAAAAAATACGCCGAGGCCGAACAATCCGCCGCCAAGGCCGAGCAATTGTCGGTCGATAACGAAAGCAAGCAATCAGCGTGGTTCCTGCAGGGCGCCATCTACGAACGCCAGAAGAAATTCGATCTCGCCGAGCAGGAATTCCGCAAGGTATTGGACGTCAATCCCAACAGCGCAACGACTTTAAATTATTACGGCTATATGCTCGCCGATCGAGGCGTGCGCCTGCCCGAAGCGACTCAGATGATCCAGAAAGCCGTCGCCCAGGAGCCCAGCAACGGCGCCTATCTTGATAGCCTCGGGTGGGCCTACTACAAGCAAAACAAGCTCACTGAAGCCGAAGAGACTTTGCGCAAAGCTGCCGAGCGCGAAAGCCACGACCCCACCATCCTCGGACACTTGGGCGATGTGTATTCCAAGATGGGTCAGCCCGAACGCGCCGCCCAATATTGGGAACGCGCCCTCGCCGAATGGCAGAAAGCTGTGCCCGCCGATTACGAACCGGAAAAGGTCAATGAACTCGACGTCCAGTTGCGCACCTACAAACGCCGCACCGCGCAGAAAACTTCACCCGACGCGCCCAAACCGCAGTAAGTTCTCGTTATGAAAAAATCCTCGCCTGCCAAAAAACCGCTGCGCATCCCTGCGTTTGCGAAAATCAATACCTGCCTGGACATCATCGGCCGGCGCCCCGACGGCTACCACGAGCTGCGCACCATTTTTCAAACCATCTCGCTGCGCGACACGCTGCACTTGACTCTTGCCAAGCAAAAATCCGACGCCTTCGAATTGAATTTCACTTCCGACGATCCCGCCATGCCGCTCGGCCCGGAAAATCTGGTCGTCCGCGCGGTCGCCGCCTTCGAAAAAGAATTCGGCCTGCGCGGCGCGCTCACGATTCATCTCGAAAAGAAAATCCCCGTGGCTCGCGGCTTGGGCGGCGGCTCAAGCGACGCTGCCGCCACTCTGATCGGTCTGCTGCGTCTCAACCAAGCCGGCACCGAAGCCGGCGCGGGTATTCCGCTCGCGAAGATCATCAAAATCGCCGCCGCCCTCGGCGCCGACGTACCCTTCTTTCTCTTCGGAGGCCGTGCCATGGCCGTCGGCCGCGGCGACGAAATCTACCCGCTCCCCGACCAACCCAAGCGCTCCGTCGTAGTCGTCTCTCCCCAAGGCATCGGAGTCAGTACCAAAGACGCTTACGCCTGGGCCTCTGCGGAATTGACAAAAGACTCGGAACCCCATAAACTCTTCAGGTTCTGCGCTCTGTGCTGGAGCCGGCAGGATGCGCGACTCTCCAATGATTTTGAGAGTCCCGTCTTCCGCCGTCACCCGCGTCTCGAAGCGATTCGGGCCGGTTTGCTCAAGCGAGGAGCAGCAGATGCCGCGCTGGCAGGTAGCGGGTCGGCGGTGTTCGGAATCTTCCGAAACCCAGCGCAGGCGCGTCGATCCGCTCGTGAGTTCCCGGAAGATTCAGTTTTCGTCGTTGAAACATTATCCAGGGCGAACTATGGCCGTGCCATGGGTTGGCGTCCGCGCTAATCCCGGGTACGTCTGTGAGGCAAATTTTGGCCGACGATAAATTCAAGGTTTTCTGCGGGACTGCGAATCCAGCTCTGGCCCAGGCCATCTGCGATTACGTCGGCGTCCCGCTGGGCAAGGCCGAACACGGAAAATTTAGCGACGGCGAAACGCGTTACCAGATTTCAGAAAATGTTCGTGGCGCCGATGTGTTTGTGGTACAGCCCTGCAGCAGCCCGGTGGATTTCAACTTGATGCAGCTGCTGATTATGATCGACGCGTTCAAACGCGCGTCGGCCTGGCGCATCACCGCTGTAATTCCGTATTACCCGTACGCCAGGCAGGACCGCAAGGACCGCCCGCGCGTCGCAATCTCGGCCAAGCTGGTTGCCGATTTGCTCGAAACGGCCGGCGCCAGCCGCGTGCTTACGCTCGATCTGCACGCGCCGCAGATTCAGGGATATTTCAACATCCCGGTGGACCATTTGTTCGCGTCTCCGGTGCTGGTGGAATATTTCCAGAAGAAGAATTTGGGCCCAATGACGATTGTTTCGCCGGACGCGGGCGGCGTCGAACGCGCCCGTTATTTCGCGAAAAAGATTGATGCGCCGCTGGCCATCGTCGACAAGCGCCGCATCGACATCAACGTCAGCGAAGTGATGCACCTGATCGGCGACGTCGCCGGACGCCCGGCGCTGGTCATCGACGACATTATCGATACCGCCGGCACGCTGGTGAAAACCGCCGAAGCGCTGCTCGATCATGGCGCGACCAAAGTTTATGCCGCTTGCACCCATCCTGTGCTCTCCGGCCCAGCGGTAGAACGTATCGCCAATTCGAAGATCGAAGAAGTGGTCGTCGCGGATTCCGTGCCGCTCAGCGAAGAGGCCAAAAAGCTGGGCAAGATTAAGGCTCTGAGCGTCGCTCCGCTCCTGGCCCGTGGCATTCAGTCCATTCATGAAGAGACTTCAATCAGCGAACTCTTTACCTGATCCGAAATTCTAGAAACCGTAGCAACAGGGGAATGAAACATGCAGAACTTTAAGATTGAAGGGCAAATTCGAGAAGGCCGTGGCAAAGGTCCCGCACGCCGCGTGCGCACCACCGGCATGGTGCCGGCCGTGCTTTACGGCGGTAAGAAGGACGCCATCTCGCTGACCGTCGAGGCCAAGCAGGTCGCTAAGATCCTGCGTTCAGAAACCGGCCACAACACCATCTTTACGGTGAACGTAGCCAACGGCGCCGACGAGAAAGCGATGGTCCGCGACTGGCAAGTCGATCCCGTCAGCGGCAAGCTGCTGCACGTCGACCTTTTCCGCATCGCCATGGACGTGCGCATGAAAGTCATGGTTCCGGTGCACACTTTCGGCGAAGCGCAGGGCGTCAAGCTGCAGGGTGGCGTATTCGAAACCGTTACCCGCGAAGTCGAAGTCGAATGTTTGCCCGGCGATATTCCTGAGGAATTCCGCGTCGACATTTCCGACATGATGATCGGCAAGCAGCTGCGCGCCTCCGATCTGCCTTTCGACCCGGCCAAAATTAAATTGGTCACCGACCCGGTCCGCGTCATCGCTCACGTCGTCGTGCTGAAGAAGGAAGAAGAGCCGGCCGCCGATGCCGCCGTTACCGCCGATGCCGCTCCCGCTGAGCCCGAAGTGATGAAGAAGGGCAAGAAGGAAGAAGAGGGCGACGGCGAAGCTGCCGAAGCTCCGGCCAAGGCCGAGAAGTCCGAGAAGAAGAAGTAAACGGGCTGCGAAAGGCTGCCTGATTTGGCTGGGCGTGCGCTATGAAAGTAATCGTCGGCCTCGGCAACCCGGGTTCGCAATACGATTGGACGCCGCACAACGTCGGCTTCCTCGCCGTCGAGGCCATCGCCGAACGCGCCGGCATTCGAGTCACCCGGCCGGAGTCGAAGTCGCAAGTCGGCCTCGGCACCTTGGTCGGCGTAGAAGTGGTGTTGGCTAAGCCGCAGACGTACATGAACCTCAGCGGCGCGGCCGTACGCATGTTGCTGGAGCGCTATGAAGCCGGCCCCGAGGATTTAATTGTCCTCAGCGACGAAGCGATGTTGCCCTGGGGTTCGATTCGCATTCGCGAACGGGGCAGCGCCGGCGGCCACAACGGGCTGAATTCGATCATCGGCTCGCTCGGAACGAATGAATTTATTCGCATCCGTTTGGGAGTGCAGCCCGAACATCCGATGGGCGACATGGCCGATTACGTTCTCGGCGTCATGCGCAAACCGGAACGCGAACTCGCGCTGCAGATGGCGCAGGACGCGGCCCAGGCAGTCGAAGCGATTTTGCAGGACGGTGCGGGAAAGGCCATGACCCGCTTTAACAAGCGTGTCGATTCGGCCGGACCAGAGCCGGAGTAAGAGATTCTGAGCAGTAAAGTTTCAGAATGTAGTTCGGTAAAAGCAGAAGAGGAATCGAGGGACACATGGAAGAACGACAGTACGATTTGATTTTCATCTGCCGGCCCGATACGCCGGAAGCGGACATCGACAAAATCATCACCACGCTGGAAACGACTGCCGCCGAAAAGGGCGCCAAGATCGATTCCACCACCAAGTGGGGCCGTAAGCGCATGGCCTATCGCGTTCAGAAACTCCGCGAAGGCTTCTTCGTTTACATGGTCGTCAAATCTTCCAACGGCGAAGTCGTGAAAGAACTCGAACGCCGCTTGAAGGTCGCTGACCCGGTCATCAAGTACATGACCGTGCGCCTCGACGAAGAATTGAAGCGTCAGGAAAAACTCAAGCGGCATCGCGATAAGCGCGCTGCCCGCCGCCCGCGCAAGACCGTTCCGGCCATCACCGGAGCCACGTCCATGCCGCCGGTCAGCAGCGAACCCACGCCCGCGCCGCCCACGGCCTAAACGCACGGTCGCCGCAGAACGCAACGAAATCTTTCGGGCCTCGGCTCGAAATTAATCTGATTGGCACTTTTGATTAGGAGAAATCGAATGGCAGATGAACACGGAGGACAGCAGTCGCACGGCGGCGGTCATAGTGGTGGCGGCTCGTCGTTTGGAGGTGGCCGTCCGTCTGGCCCCGGCGGCGGACCGGGTGGACGTCCCAGCGGTCCCGGTGGCCCGGGAGGTCCAGCCAAGCGCGGCAAGCGCAGCTTTGTACGCAAAAAGAAAGTCTGCCGCTTCTGCGTCGATAAGGCCGACTTCATCGACTACAAGAAGGCCGAAATTCTCGCGCCTTTCATTCAGGAGCGCGGCAAGATTCTTCCGCGTCGCATGACCGGGACCTGCGCCCGTCATCAGCGCTGGCTCACCGTAGCCATCAAGCGCGCCCAGAACATCGCTCTGTTGCCTTTCGCTGCGGAATTCTAAACGTGCTGCGACCGCGTGTCGCGGCCGGCCATTTGTTGTCAGTAGGAACGGAATCGAAGTAGCGCCAGAAATTTATCGCTAGCATCGAGGTCAGAAAAATGCAGATCATTTTGCAGGAAGACGTGGAAAAACTCGGAAACCGCGGCCAGCTCGTCGAAGTCGCCGAAGGCTATGCTCGCAATTTCTTGTTGCCCCGCAAGCTCGCTCTCGAAGCCACTGCCGGCAATATGAAGCGCCTCGAACGCATGCGCGCCACCTTCGCCAAGAAGGAAGCCACCGAACGCGATGCGGCCCAGAAGCAGGCCGACGCGCTGTCCGGCGTTTCGCTCGAAGTTACGCGCAAAGCGGGCGAAGGCGATCACCTCTTCGGGTCGGTTACCTCGGCGGACGTTGCTGAAGGTCTCCAAGCCCAGGGCTTCGAAATCGACAAGAAGAAAGTTGTTCTGGTTGAGCCCATCAAGGCCGTCGGCGAATACGAAATCCCCGTGAAGCTGCACCGCGACGTCATCGCCAAGGTCAAGCTCACCGTCAAGAAAGAAGAATAACTCTCACGGCGCGAGCCGCTTATCGCATCGAAAGCGCCCTGAATCTCGGGCGCTTTTTCTTTTCCCACAGATTCGAAGTTTCCCACAGTCCCGAGTAGGCTTGCTTGAACTCCGCCGCGGGTGCAGAATCGTCGTTGCTGTTCAGAAATCCATAAACCGACCCCATGCCTGGCGATATCACACTCGAACGGCCGCTCCCTCATAACCTCGAAGCCGAGCGCAGCATCCTCGGCGCGGTTCTGCTCGATAATCACGCCCTGAACGCCGCCGTCGAAAAAATCCGCTCCGAGGATTTTTTCCTCCCGCAGCACCGCCAGATTTTCGAACGCATGCTTCAGCTCGGCGAAAAACAGCAAGCCATCGATATCGTCACTCTGATGGAGGATCTTTCCCGCCGCGGCGAGCTCGAATCCGCCGGCGGCGTCGCTTACCTTTCGCAGTTGGCCGATGGCCTGCCGCGCATCACCAACGTCGAGCACTACGCGCGCATCGTCAAAGAAAAGGCCGTCTTACGGAGTTTGATTTTTTCCGCCTCGGCCATTCAGGAACAAGCGCTCGCCGCGGGCGACGATGCCGACGTCATTCTCGATCGCGCTGAATCCGTGATTTTTGCTCTTGCCGAAGATCGCGTGAAAGCTGGCCTGATCGGCGTCAAAGAACTGGTCCGCGACAATTTCGAACGCCTCGAGAAAATTTTCAGCGAAGGCCGCCGCATCACCGGCCTCGCTACCGGCTACGCCAATCTCGATAACGAAACCGCCGGCCTGCAGCCTTCCGAATTGATTATTCTCGCCGCGCGCCCTTCCATGGGAAAAACCGCGCTGGCCCTGAATATCGCCGAGAATGTCGCCGTCCGCAATCGCGAGCCGGTGGCCATCTTCAGCCTGGAAATGTCCAAGGAATCGCTGCTGCTGCGCATGCTCGCTTCGGAAGCGCGCGTCGATGCCCACAAATTTCGCACCGGCCACATGAATCGCGACGATTGGGGCAAGATCACTACTTCGCTCACCAATCTCGCCGAATCGCCGCTCTGGGTCGACGACTCCGCCTCTTCCACCGTCATGGAAATGGGCGCAAAGGCTCGTCGCTTGAAACGCGATCGCGGCCTCTCGCTGATCATCGTCGATTATCTGCAGCTCGTCGTCCCCACCAACATGGGCCGCCAGAGCAATCGCCAGGAAGAAGTTTCCGGAATGTCTCGCGCGCTGAAAGGCCTGGCCAAAGAATTGAAGGTTCCCATCATGGTCCTCAGCCAGCTCACCCGCGCTCCGGAACGCGAAGAGCGCAAACCACAGCTCGCCGACCTGCGCGAATCGGGCGCCATCGAACAGGACGCGGACGTGGTCCTCTTCATCAATCGCCCCAATTTCTACAAAACCGATTTGCCCGAAGAGGATCGTGCCAAAGCCGAACTGATCATCGCCAAGCAGCGCAATGGCCCCACCGGAAATCTGAATTTCGTTTTCCTCGGCCGTCACACCCGCTTCGAAGAAGCCGCGCCCGACGCTTGGAATTCCGGCGGCCTGCAGGAATAGCTCGGCGTCCGGTATGCCACCAGAATCGTTTCACCGTCGTTCAATTCCCACGCACGTGTCGCGGCGCCCTCAGTTTCCTGTGCCAAATGCTCGTGGGCCATCGGTTGAATCTCGCCTGCATTACCGTTAACCATAGGTAAATGTGAGACTTACGAAATCCTGCGCGCTTGGCGTTCTGGCGCGCCCGAACGGCCACCACCCTGCATTAATCCAATGTGGATGTTTACCTAAACGCAGCGGGCACCAGCGCTCGTCGGATTTTTGGTCGCGCGCCGTGAAAGGACTCTGGCATTCTAAAAGACGATGTCCAAAACATTTCATTTCGAAGGCCGCCCTGTCTGGGCTGAAATCTCGCTCACCGCGATCCTAAAAAATCTAGCGTCCATCCGCAAGCACGTCGGTCGCAATCGAAAAGTTCTCGCCGTGGTCAAATCCAACGCCTACGGCCTGGGCGCCGTCCCCATTTCTAAAGCTTTGCAAAAAGCCGGCACCGAATGGTTTGGCGTCACCTGCGCCAATGAAGGCATCGAACTGCGCGAAGCCGGAATTCGCCGCCGCATCCTGCTGCTCACCGGTTTCTGGCCCGGCGAAGAAAAGCGCCTGATCAAAAATAATCTAACGCCCACCGTCACTCGTCTCGACGATCTCGGCCATCTCGAACGCGCGGCCGCCAAACATTTCCGCGGCAAAGCGCGCATGCCTTTCCACCTGAAAATTAATACCGGAATGAATCGCCTCGGCATCGCTGCCGACGAAGTCGACGCCTTCTGTAAATCCCTCGCGCGTTCGCCACACCTGCAACTCGAAGGCACCTATACTCATTTCGCTTCCGCCGAAGATTTCACCGCCCAGCAAACCACCGACCAGGAATTGCTCTTCCGCAGTTGTCTCGACCGACTCAAACATTTCGGTGTCTCGCCCGGCATCGTGCACATGGCCAATAGCGGAGCCATTTCCGCCCGCCCCGAAACCTATGGCGATATGGTTCGCCCCGGCGCAATTCTCTACGGCTACTACCAGTCCTTCGACCCGCCGCAAAAAAAGCAGGAAGTCATGGGCCAAATGCCGCTCGAGCCTTGCTTGTCTCTTCGCGCGCGCATCATTTCTCTGCGCGATGTTCCGGCCGGCCAAGGCGTCGGCTACGCCGCCCGTTTCGTCACCAAACGCCCCTCGCGCATCGCGGTCATTAACGCCGGCTACGCCGATGGCGTGGTCCGCTCCCGCACTAACCGCGGTTTTGCCCTGCTGAAATCCCAACTCGTCCCGCTCGTCGGCATCATTTCCATGGATTTGACCATGCTGGACGTCACCGATGTCCCCAACGCGAAAATCGGCGACATCGTCACCATCTATGGCCAGGACGGTTCCCTCCGTATCGACGTCTCCGATGTCGCCCGCGAAATCGGCACCGTCACCTCCGACCTGCTCTGCTCCCTCGGTCGCCGCGTCCCGAAATTTTACGTATAGCCGTACCCGTACCATCCCTGTTGTGTTTCAGTGTGAAACACGTTCCCCCTCGTTGACTCCCCATTCCTGCGCGGTGTTATACTGTCCACTCATAAAGATTTTATAAACTTTGTTTCTTTATCCCGGCTTCGCGCTGCGTGATTTTATACTGCCGGGTTAGGCGTTTCGAGGCGTGCCCCTAGCGCAAACGTCTCCTTCATAACCACAAGGTGGATTCATGCAGAGGAATTTCAGTCCGCAGAGCCGTCCGCCCGCTCCTGCTGTTACTGAACCGGCCCCGGTCATCAAGCCTTCGGCTCCCCTACGCACCACTCCCGAAAGTGTCGGCAGTTTCTGGGACATGCTCGGCATCCGCATCGTCTTCGTGGCGGTCTGCATCGCCGCCGGATATCACTTCAAGCCGTTCAGCGTCACTCGTGAAGTCGGCGCCGGGATCGGTTTCCTGTTCGGCCTCTGCGTCATTCTTTTTGAACTGCGCCTGCGCCACGCCAGCCTGCGCCGCCTGATCGGCGCTTCCGCCGGCTCCGTTCTTGGTCTGCTCGGCGCGTATCTCACCTCGCTGATCCTGACTCACACCACCATGCCGGAGAGCACGCGCTCCTTCTTCAGCCTCGCTGCGTTTCTGGTGATGGCTTACACCGGCCTGGTCCTCGGCGCCAACAAAGGCGACATGCTGAACCTGCAGGCCCTGGGCGGCCTGTTCGGCAGCGAACGCAGCCTGAAGCACTCCTTCAAAGTTCTCGACACCAGCGTCATCATCGATGGCCGCGTCGCCGATATAGCCGACGCCCAGTTTCTCGATGGCACCATCATCATTCCGCAATTTGTCCTGCACGAATTACAGCTCGTCGCCGATTCCGCCGATCCGCTGAAACGCCAGCGCGGCCGCCGCGGACTGGAAGTCCTGCAGCGCATCCAGAAAATGGCGCACCTCGAAGTTCACATTTCCGATGACGATTTTCCGGCCGTTCCCGAAGTCGATCTCAAGCTGATCGAACTCGCCAAGCGCTACGACGCTAAAATCGTCACCAACGATTACAACCTGAACAAAGTCGCCACGCTGCAAGGCATCGAAATTCTCAACGTCAACCAGCTGGCCAACGCCTTGAAGCCCGTCGTGCTCCCCGGCGAAACCATGCGCGTCTTCATCCTGCGCGAAGGCAAGGAATACAATCAGGGCGTCGCCTATCTGGACGACGGCACCATGGTGGTCGTCGATGGCGCCCGCAAAATGATCAACAAGACCATCGACATCACTGTGACCTCCGTGCACCAGACCACCGCCGGGAAAATGATTTTCGGCCGCTTCGATGATCGCGGCGAGCAGCAGGTGCCGCGCGCCGCTGCGGCCGGCTCCTCGGCTTCGGCTGCGCACCACGTTGAACCATCGCACGCCCCGCGCCCCACCGAAAGCGGCTCGGGCGGCGAACGTCCGCCTCGCCCGCTTTATCCCGAATCGAATCGCTCGTGAGGTTCTGGTCCAAGCTGCAGCGCTCCAAACCGCTACTCAGCCGCAACTTGAGGTAGACTGTCCGCCCGGTTATGACGCGCATCGCATGCCATCATTCCTGCCGCTGGTCTCGGCACCCGTATGGGCGCTCCGACGCCTAAGCAATTTCTCGAACTCGACGGCCAGCCGCTCGTCATCTTCACCCTGCGCCGCCTCGCCGCCTGCAAAGCCATCACTGATTTTTTTCTTTCCACCCGCGCCGACGATGTCGCCTCCCTCCAGGACAAGCTCGCCAAAGCCGCCATCGGCAGACCCGCCCGCGTCGTTCACGGCGGCGATTCGCGCCAGCAGTCCGTGGCCAATGCGCTCGCGCAAGTCGACCCCTCCACAGAAATCGTCCTGGTCCATGACGCTGTCCGCCCCTTCGTCACCGCCCCGCAAATCGATCGCGTCATCGAAGAGGCCCGCACCCGCGGCGCCGCCATTCTCGGCATCCCGGCCATCGACACCGTAAAGGAAGTGAAGCGCGCCAGCCTCCCCGCGGACGTGGCCCTCATCACCACCACCATTCCGCGCGAGCGCGTCGTCTTGGCCCAAACGCCGCAAGCTTTCTCCTACCCGCTCCTGCGCGACGCCTTCCGCGCCGCCGAAAAGGATGGCATCGTCGGCTCCGACGAATCCTCCACTCGTCGAACGTTTCGGCCACGATGTCTTCGTCGTCCTCGGCTCCGAACGAAATCTCAAAATCACTCGCCCGGCCGACATGGACCTCGCCCGTTTTTATCTCGAACAGGAACGCCAGGTGCGCCCGTGAAGCCCGTAGGATGGACGCGTGTCATTTTGTTCTGGATGTTGATGGTCTTTTTGGCTCTCGTTCTTCTCAAAATGGAATTGTTTGGAACAGCCACGAAATTGGAACGATTTCTGAACTTTGTTCCTCTGGTGCTTGTCTTTGCTCTTTTCCTTTTCGTCCTGAGGATGGAAAGGTCGATTCGCCGCAAATCTTCTGTTGAACAGGAGCACGCAGCACAATGACCCGCTCCGGAATTGGCTACGATTCCCATCGCCTCGAAGCCGGCCGCAAACTCATGATCGGCGGCATCGAAGTCCCATTCGACAAGGGCCCGGTAGGCCACTCCGACGGCGACGTGCTCGCGCACGCTCTGTGTGATGCGCTGCTAGGCGCCGCCTCCCTCGGCGACATCGGCACCCATTTCCCCGATACCGACCCGAAGTGGAAAGGCGCCAACAGTCTGATGTTTCTCGAGCACACCCGAAAATTGCTCGACGCAAAAAATCTCAAGATCACCCATCTCGATGCCGTGGTCATTTGCGAGCGCCCCAAACTTGGCCCGCATTTCCCTGCCATGCGCGCCGCGCTGGCGAAATCGCTCGGCATCACCATCGATCAAATCAATTTGAAAGCGAAGACCAACGAAGGCATGGGCGAAATTGGCCGCGGCGAAGCCATCGCTTCGCACACCATCGCCACGCTGGAAGGTTAAGCCCGCCGATGTCCATGAATTGGCTAACAGGTTTTCACGCCGTCGAAGAAGCTCTCGCCGCCGGCCGCGCGCTTGACCGCATCGTCGTCGCCAAAGGCCGCCACGGCGACCGCGTCGAAGCCCTCGTCCAGCTCGCCAAAATCCAAAGGCGTCCCAGTCCGCTTCGAAGATCGTATCCAGCTCGACCGCCTCACCGGCACCCGCGATCACCAGGGAGTCGCCGCCATCGGCGCCGCCAAACCCGCCGTCGATCTCGACAATTTGCTCGCCGCCAAAACTCCCCAAGGCCTGCTCGTTCTTCTCGACGGCGTCGAAGACCCGCACAATCTCGGCGCCATCGTCCGCACCGCGCTCGCCGCCGGAGCCACCGGCATCGTCATTCCCGAACGCCGCGCCGCCGGCCTTACCGACACCGTCGAACGCGCTTCCGCCGGCGCGCTCGCGCATCTGCCCATCGCGCGCGTCACCAATCTGGTTCGCGCCATGGAAGAAATGAAAGAGGCGGGCTACTGGCTGGTCGGCCTCGATGAGCGCGCCGACCAGTCCTACACCAGCGTGGATCTTAAAAGTTCCGTCGGGATCGTTCTAGGCAGCGAAGGCGAAGGCCTGCACGAACTTACCCGCAAGCGTTGCGATTTTCTCGTCTCGCTGCCCACTTCCGGCCCGGTCCGTTCTCTCAACGTGTCCGTCGCCGCCGGCGTCATGCTCTTCGAAGTCGTCCGCCAGCGCACCCAAGCCGCAGCCGGTGGCAAAAAATAACTCCGCCGCGCAAATCTCCCGCGCCTACTTGTCGTATTGCAGCAGCGAAAAAACCTTAATTCCCGGCAGCTTCGCGCGCCCATTCAAAAAACTCAATTCCACTGCGAACGCCGCCCCGGCGACGGTTCCCCCTAGCTCCCGCACCAGTTTCACCGCCGCGGCCGCCGTCCCACCCGTAGCCAGCAGGTCGTCGCAGATCAGCACGCTTTGCCCCGGCTTGATCGCGTCGGTATGAATGTCCAGTTGGTCGGTCCCGTACTCCAGCGCATAAGTCACCGAAGTCGTCTTGCCCGGCAGCTTTTTCGGCTTGCGCACCGGAACAAATCCCGCGTTCAACCGGTAAGCCAGCGCCGGAGCAAAAATAAATCCCCGGGCCTCGATCCCCGCCACTAAATCTACTTTCGTTCCGTTGTATTGCTCGCACAGCCGGTCGACCAAGCCATGAAATCCTTTCGGATCCTTCAGCAGGGTAGTCAAGTCGTAAAACAGAATCCCCGGCTTTGGATAATCCGGAATCTCGCGGATCAGTGCTTTCAAATCGTCCATTCAGTCCCCTCGTTTTTTGCCGTCTGGAAATCTCTACCGTTCGATCGAAAAGAAATTCGCGAAACGTGCCTCAATCTCCGCCTCTTCCTCCACCAGTTCACTCACAAATGCGCCTTCCGGTCCCCGTCTCAGCTCCTCGCGGAACTTTTCCAGCGTCCCAGCTGGTCCGATCGCGTAGACTTCCACCCGCCCATCCGTCAAATTCTTGGCAAAACCCGCCAGTTTCAATCGCTCCGCTGTACGCCGCGCAAAAAAGCGATACCCCACTCCCTGCACCGTCCCACTAACAAAATATCGCGCGCCCGCTTGGGATTCCGCACCTTCACTCACGCTGACTCCCATCCTGTTTCGCAAACGCGAAATTTTAACAGACGCCCCTAACGGACCGAAGAACATTCACTCCCGCCACGCTCGCCTATCGCACTCGTGTATTCTAGGTTGGCAGGCGGCCCAGCCGCGCCGCCCGGCTTTTGCATCAAAGAATCGAGAGTCCACTTGTGATGTTCGCGCCGAAAATACGCTCGCTCCACCTCGCCGCGCTGCTAGCCGCCGCAATCGTCTCGGGCGCATTCTCCATTCCGGTTCGCGCCCAGGCCGGCCCCCAGGCCCCGCCTCCGAAATACGACGTTAAACGCATCTCCGCCGAACCGCACCCCGGTCCGCCGCCCATCCCCGAACAGGAAATCATCCGGAAATTTGCCGCCAATGAAGACGTCATGCAGCGCATCTACGACACTTACAATTTTCAGGAAACGATACGCCTCGATGAGCAAACCGAACCCGGCGGCCGCTATAACGTCACCGGCCTCGCGTACATCCGTCCCGATGGCCAGCGTTATTTCCGTGTCGAAGGCCAGGCCGAAAACACTTTGAAGCTCATGCACTTCTCGCTGGAAGATGTCCGCGCTCTCTCCACCATGCCGCTCTTCCCGCTGACCTCCGACGAAATCAAAAACTATAATTTCGTCTACGCCGGCCAGGAAAAGCTCGATCAGCTCAACACTTATGTTTTCCAGGTGAAACCCAAAGCCCTCAACCGCAAGAAGCGTTATTTCGAAGGAGTCGTCTGGATCGACGATCACGATTTCGCCATCGTCAAAAGCTACGGGAAATTCATCAGTGAACTCGAAGGCAACGGCACCGCCCTGCCGTTCACCATGTTTGAAACCTACCGTGAAAATTTTCAGCAGAAATATTGGCTGCCCACCTACACCCGCTCCGACGATTTCTTCAAATCCGATCAGAGCGACGATCTACCCCTAAAGCTGGTCATTCGCGCCACCGATTTCAAACGCAACGAAGCCCCTGCCGAAGGCGCTCCGTCCGGCACCCCGATCGGAGCAGCGGATTCGCCCTCCCAGCCGAAAACCACGCCGCAGCCCTCGAATCCGCCCCCACCCCACGAATTTTAGGCGAGCAGACAAACTCCGACGCAAGCGCGCTCACCACCAGGGAATCCAATTGCGAGGGACTACAAGAGAAAGCCGCTTGTTTGCGGGGCCAGGACAGTCAGTGTCAGCTGAGTCGGCGACTAAGCCGTCTTGTCGCTTTTCGCGATCTGGTCGCAACGGCGCATCGGCACCACATCGTCACGGCGCAGCGCAAAATCGTCAAAACTCGCTGCGTATCCGAACCAGCCCGGCATTTCCACCGCGTCGCAACGCACAATATGCGCCGCCGTGCACATCTGCACCCGCCCTTGCCCGGTCGGTCGATCCAGCAGGGCCACTTCCAATTCAATCGCCGTCCCTGGAGCCAAAATCCTGGGCGCTAGAAAATAGATTCCGCTCGAACTGATGTTTCGGGTAACCAGGGTTACAGGGTAGGGTTCCGCCTGATCGCTCACCCGCAACAGACGCATCGGCAAGGATAATGCCGCGCGCGGCGCTCTGCGCCGGTCGGCCACCACTCCCACCGCGTGCGTCGGGACGCGCGCGAACCGTCGTGGTCCGGGCTTATTGGCTGGCGATGCTACCGGTACGGTGTTGCTTTCGAAACTGCGGATCGGTGAAACGGACGCCAGGCGTCCCTTCCATTGCGGAGCAGCCCCCATTGAACAGACCCCCAAGACCTGTTTGGACAACATCCCCAGAGAGGTGGAACGAATATGCGCGGGCCTGGGAGTAGGGTCAACGCTGTATGGGGCGAAAGTGCCCAATCATGTAACACCTTTGAATTCCTTCAATTCAAACGTTTTCCACCGGTTTCCCACATGGCGAAAGCGAAAGTGAACCCGTCACTTTGACCGCCAGAAACGGATAGTTCGCTTCCTTCGCTTTCGATATTTTGTCACCATGCTCAACGAAATAGTGATGGCATCCAAGGTCGACCACATGGCCAACCGCGTCGTCAGAAATTCTCGGCGCAAAACGAAAACGGATCGCCCGAGCAGCGCTCCGCAAAATTCGCCGCGCGCGAAATGGGCCGCCGTTCTCTCCCGCGATAAGAACGCCGACGGCTGCTTCGTCTACGCCGTGCGTTCCACCGGAATTTACTGCAAACCGTCTTGCCCGTCGCGCAAGCCGCTGCGCCAGAACGCCACTTTCTTCCCGCTACCTGCCGCGGCCGAACAAAAAGGTTTTCGCGCGTGCCGCCGCTGCCAGCCACGCTCCGCGCGCCCGCGGGATACCCGTACCCAGGCCGTCGCGCGCGTCTGCGCCGCCATCGATCGCCACCTGCAAACCGGCGCGGGAGCGGCTGCGGGCACCACGCCCGAGGATTTTCGTTTAACGCTGAAATCCCTCAGCTCCGGCGCCGGAATGGGCCCGTACCAGCTCGAACGTGCCTTCCGCAGCGTCATGGGAATTTCCCCGCGTCAGTATGCCGACGCGCGCCGTATGCACCGGCTGAAATCGAAGTTAAAAAAAGGAGACGACGTGACCACCGCACTCTATGACGCAGGTTTTGGCTCCAGCAGCCGCCTTTACGAACGCGCCCCCAGCCATCTCGGCATGACCCCGGCTACCTATCGCCAAGGCGGCGCCGGCATGAAAATTCGCTACACCATCGCCGCCTCGCCGCTCGGCCGCCTGCTGGTCGGCGCCACCGAACGCGGTATCAGCGCCGTTTACCTCGGCCAGGGCGATGCACCACTCGAAGCGGCCCTGCACGAAGAGTACCCACGCGCTGAAATCACCCGCGATCGCAACGGCATGGACAAATGGCTCGGCCAAATTCTCGATCATCTTCGCGGCCACGAACCGAATCTCGACTTGCCCACCGACTTGCAGGCCACCGCCTTTCAACGCCGTGTATGGCAGGAGCTGCGCCGCATCCCGTACGGATCAACGCGCACCTACAGCCAGGTCGCCCGCGCCATCGGCCAGCCAACGGCAGTCCGCGCCGTAGCTCGCGCCTGCGCCACCAACCCCGTATCAGTCGTAGTTCCGTGCCATCGAGTCGTTCGTGAAGATGGGAATCTGGCGGGCTACCGCTGGGGCGTGGAACGCAAGCGCGAACTTCTGGCACACGAAGCTGCGCGCAAATCTTGAGCTTGCTCGAATTTACAGAGGGGATCCCGCAGGTCGAAAACGGCGACGCAGCCAGCCATCGTCGCTAGCCCTGCGGTTTTACTTTTTCGGTGCCTTTCGGCCAGTGCGGTTTGAAGTGAGCGTCGCCCAGATCCGGGTTGCGCACCACTTTCGAATAACGGATCACGAAATAATCGCCGGAGCCGGTCTCGTTGAATTGCTGCTGCACCGGCAGCCACGAAGACTCGTCGAACCAGATCTGAATCTTCGAAATCTGATTCCGCGCTTCATCCGACTTCGGCGTCAATTCCAACTCGATCGTCTTCCGCTCATCCAGCAAAGGCTCGCCCAGCAAGGTAATCAGATACGACTTCTGCAGCTCCTTGCCGTCCTCTCCAAATCCCAGCAGCAAATACTGGTCCACCAGCGAACGGTGCTGCGCCAAATTATATTCTTCCACCCGGTTCAGTCCCGGCGTGTACACGAACAAATTATCGCCCGTGCGCAAAATCGTCCGCGCATTCGGGGCCTTCATCTCCAGCAACATTTTGTCGCCGCGCACCAGTAGCGAGCCGTCTTCGACGGATTTATCGTTCACCACCACCGTCACCTTGGTCCGCTCCACGTCCGCCGATAGCGAATGGAAATCCTTGGACGAGCGATCCAGCTGCCGCAGCACGCCCTCCACCGAAGTCGGTGCATGGCTCTGCGCCGCAGCCGCGCTGCGCACCACCCAAGCGCACGTCATCGCGCACAAAATCAAAACCCAAGCCGCCTGCTTTCCTTTCAAGACGCCCCCTGGCCCCAATCCCAAGCAATAAGTGAAGACGAAATCATACTACATCATTTAGATGTGCCTTCCGGCGCGTAGGTTCCGTGTCGTTTGCTGAAAGAGGCTGTCGCAGGAACGTAAAGGAGGGAAGAAAAGGGAAGAACACGTCGCTTACGGATGCACGGTAACATCGTAAAACACCACCGCGCCGGCATTCGTCAGCACCGGTTCAATGCTTACGATTTGAAACGTGCGGTCCTTCAGTTCCGCCACCGTCCGTCCCAGCAGGTCGTGCGTTTCGCGCTCAAGTTCCGGAGTAGGCTTCGCGGTCCGCTTTTCCAGCGCAAACGCCGTCGCATCGATCCGGTAGGTATGCGTGTGGGCCAGCGCGTCATCGCCCAACAGTTGAACCGATGTGCTGGAAACCGCCGGCACCTGCGGCTGATCGCGGAACCACTGCCGCGGCGTCAGTAGCACGAAAATCACGATCAGTATCACCATCAAGTCGTACGGCCAGCTGCCCCGCTCGTACGACCAGAAAATCGTGTTGACGATTCCGCGCCACAGGGAACGCATCTCAGTGAACGCTGCTGCCGTCGACCACTTCGCCGTCGCGCATGTGCAGCACCCGGTGCCCGTAGGCCGCCGCTTCCGGATTGTGCGTGATCATCACGATGGTCTGCCCCAGGTCGCGATTCAGTTGCTGCAGCAACCCCAGTACCGCGTCCGAACTTTTCGTATCCAGATTTCCCGTCGGCTCGTCGGCCAGCACGATTTTCGGCTCACTGATAATCGCCCGCGCCAGCGCCACCCGCTGTTGCTCGCCGCCGGATAGCTCCGAAGGTTTATGCTTCAACCTTCCGCTCAGCCCCAGCAAACCCGCCACCACCTCGAACCGGTGCGGATCGAATCCGTTCCCATGAATGTGCTGCGCCAGCGTGATGTTGTGATACGCGTCCAGCGTCGGCAACAAATTAAACCGCTGAAATACGAATCCCACCTTATGTCGACGTAACAGTGTCCGCGCCGAATCGCTCATCGTGGTCAAATCGTTGCCGTCCAGCAACACCCGTCCGCGCGTCGCCTGCGCCAGCCCGCCGATCACGTGCAGCATCGTCGATTTTCCGCATCCCGAAGGCCCCATGATCGAAACGAATTCGCCCGGCATGATCTCAATGCTCACGCCGCGCAGCGCCGGCACGTCCACCTTGCCCTGCCGGTACACTTTCCACAGGTTTTCAGTTTTAAGTATGGGCTCCAACAATCAGCTCCAAATCGTTTCAACCATCACGCCAGCCGGCGCATTCGCGTGCCCACCAACTATTCGTACGCCAGCGCCTCTACCGGATCCTTCCGGCTCGCCAACCATGCCGGATAAGCCGCGCCCAGTAATCCGCCCAGCACCGCAATCAACCCGGCGCGCAAAATCCACGGGGCCGTAATTAAAATCGTCAGCGTCGGAAACAGTTTTATAAAAATCGAACGCATCAGGTAACTCAGCCCAATCCCTCCCACCACTCCCGCCAGGCACAGCAGCGTCGTCTCGCTCAAAATAATCCGCACGATGTAGGACTTCGAAGCTCCCAGCGCCTTCAGTACTCCAATTTCCCGCGTGCGCTCGATGATCGTCGTGTACATCGAAAGAAAAATCACCAAAAACCCAATCACCACCGCGATTCCAATCATCACGTTGATGAACGCCCCCAAGCCCGGCAGGTTCGACGAAGTCATCAGTGAAATGAAATCCTTCAGCGGCCGGATCTCATAACGCGGCAGCAGCTGCCGGATTTCATCCATCACCGCAACCGTATGATCCGTCCGGTCGCACTTGATAAAAAACACCGATGCCTTGTCCCGCGCCCCAGCCATATCCTGCAGCGTCGACATAAACACAAAAAGCCGCGCGCCCTTGCCGTGCTCCACGATTCCCACCACGTGGAATTCGTGATCCAGGATCCGCACCGTCTGCCCCAGCTTTATTTTTTTGCTTTTCGAATAGATGTCGTCGACGATGATGTCGTTCGGCTGCACCAGATCGTGCCCTTCGTGGAACACAAACCCGCCCGTCACCGCTTTAAAGCTGTTCTGCTCGATTCCGTACACGATTTCCAGGCCGGTCGAATTGAACTGCAGCAGCACCGGCGCCACCGCCTGCACGTATTCCAATTGTTCCAGTTTCCCGGCGATGGCAATCGGCATCGGCGCCCCGCTGAACGCCATAAACACCGACGCCGAAGGCGGCTGCACCATGATGTCCGCGCCCACGCCCTCAATTCGTTTCGCTGATTCCGCCAGCAGGCCGCTGGTCAGCCCCACCACAATAATTACCAGCGTCACTTCGATCGCCACCGCCAGTACAGTAATCAACGTGCGCAGCGGACGGTGCAGCACGTTTTGTACGATCATGTGACGAATCATAGAGGTAGGTTAGAAGGCGTAAATCAAAACTTTAAGGCTGCGGCTCCTTGTTGGCCGGCTCCGTGCTTTGCGTGCCGTCTTCGCTGATGCGCACCAAGTCCGATCCCGGCGGCTGCTTCAACGTAAAGCGATCGGCCGGTATCGGCTCGTTCAGCGTCAATTTATTGATGTGAATCGCCAGCTGGTAATCCTCGCCCGGCCGCGCGATATCGATTTCCCGCGGATAGTTTGCCGTGCCAGTCGAACCACCCGCCGCGCTGCCCGAGCCCGCCGGCTGCCAGTCGCTATACCGCACGTCCGAGCCGACCACGCCGCCATGCCCGTACGTTTCCACCCGCGACACCTGCAACCCGCCGCGCTCGAACCACACTTTTTCCACGATTTCGAAATTGTCGTTGCCGCTTGCGCCGCTCGCCGAATCGGCCCCCGCCGCCGGACGAATGATGGTCAATACATAATACCGGACATTTGATTCGCTCGACTCCTCGATTAGCACCGTCCCGCCCGCCGGTATCGGCGCCCACAAAAGCGCCTCGGTCAGGTGCTGCGGCCGTAGATTCTCGATCGGCTTCGCCGATTGCCGTGCCACATTCACCGGCCCCACCACAAATTTATGCTTGGAAGGAATCGAAACTTCGAAGGTCTGCCCGTCGCTGACCATGTCAAAAATATTCTTGGCGATCACCGGTGCCTGCCCAATCACTCGGATGCTCGCTGGCTTCGCCGCCAGCAAAAATCCGTTTACTTCGTGATACTGCTCGATCACTCCCGAATACGCCGAGCCCGACGTGAGCTTCATCGCCACGCCCGCGTTCAACGTCTGCACCGCATTCGCTTGCCTGTCGTACCGCTCGATCAGCTGCTCCCGCGTCGCCGTTTGCAACGCCGCCGGAGCCACTCCCGGCTTCACCATCGTCTTATGACTGGCCGCGCATCCGCCAGCCAGACCCGCCACCAACGCCAGCGAAACCATCCAAATACAACCGCGAATACTCAGACGAATCCCCTAGATGCACAAAGTAGGCAATCTAACAGCCACTTTAGGGGGTGTCAACGAACCGGCCCCAGCCACGTTATGTAGCGGCCACCTTCAGGCGGGCGGTTTGAAGTTGCGGTTTTAGTTGAGAGCTATGCAACCGGCCACCTTCATCTGGCCCAGATCCTCTTGATCCACCGCGATCGATCCGCTTCTCCTAGCCCCATCGTCCACCGACCAACCGCCCGTGGCCGTCATTCTGAGGAGCGCTTCTTGCGACGAAGAATCTCCTTCTTGCCCGGACCCAAACCGCCGGCCTCCGTTGTTGAAGTTACGGTTAACCCGCCGCAAAAAAAAAGGCGCAGGTCGCCGCCTGCCGACCCGCGCCCAAAAACTTCGTCTTCGCGATTTGAACCGCTACTTCTTCACCGCAATCTCCACCAGCAACTCACTCAAATTGTCATAACTAATCCCCACACCCTTCTCCATCGGCGACTTCAGCACCATGTCCCGCGTCTCTTTCGTCTCGTACTTCAGCGTCATCGTCAAAGTCGTCTTCCCGCCGCTCTCGCTGAGCAGCTGCGTCACCCGCGCCGCCCCCGCATACCACGCCTTATCGAACCTCTCGATACTCACCACTCGTTCCGGCCGCACAATCTCCTCATACTGCCCGCCCGCGCCCATCGACTCCCCATCCGAAGGGTTGCTCCACACATAGCGGTACTTACCGCCCACTTTCAGATCCATCTCGCAAACACTCATGATCCAGGGCGCGGGGCCGGTCAGCCAGCGCTTCACCAGCGCCGGAGTAGTCATCGCTTCGAAAACCAGCTCCCGCGGTGCATCAAAAACCCGTGTCATCATAATTTCCCGGTCACTCACTGCCGTCACTTTCAATGCGGCGCTGCTCATTGTTTCCATTCTCCTCGCCCGGTTTTCCCGGCGCGTCCTCGATTCTTTTTTCTTCGACCCACCTTCATCTCTTCCAAAACCGCATCCAGCTTCAGGAAATTGCCCTCCCATATCTGCCGGTACCGCTCGATCCATACGTCGATTTCCTTCAGCGGCTCGGCCCGCAACGCATAGATCCGCCGCTGCGCATCCACCCGCGCATCCACCAGTCCGGCCTCGCTCAAAACCCGCAGGTGTTTGGACACCTGCGGCTGCCCCAGGCCCAGCTTCGCCACCATCTCTCCCACCGGACGCGGGCCCGCACGCAACAGCTCCACAATCTGAAATCGGTTCGGTTCAGCCAGTGCTCTCAAGGTCTCCAGCATTAAGGGAATATGCGCGTAAACGTATATACATGTCAAGGTATATAAATGAGCGAATGCCACAGCCCCCGCAAAACAGCCCGGCGGAAAATGTTCAAGGAAGTTAGAGCAGAAGACTTCTACGAGGAAAGTCGACCCGTTACTCGCGCGCCGTACCCAATGTCCCGTTCATCTGCGTGTTGCCCAACGACACCAGCAATCGCCGCAATTTCGCTCGGTCTTCCAGCCCCATGCCTACCAGCTCGAATCCCGCCTGCTGTGATCGCACAAATCGCACCACCGCCTGCATCGTAATCGACCGCAACCCCGCCGGAATTTTCACCGTGGTCTCGGTGCCCACCGGAAATTGCAGCTCGCCATTCAATAATCCGCCGTCCAGGCTCAACACGCTGATTGCCGAAGAATATTTTCCCCGCGCCGAAGTCACCGTAGCCGGCACCTGCTTGGGCAGCCGCACCCGCCGGTATCTTCGGTGCCGCACAAAATCACGATCCGGAATCGGATCGAGCGGCGCCAGCGCCAAGACATCCGTTTCCAGTCCCGACTGCGGCAGAAAGCTCTGGATCCATTCCGGATCCAATTTCGTCAAGGCCTGCGCTGCCGCCATCCGGATCTCATCTGGATAGGTCCAGCCAAAGGTCTTTTTGCCCTCGACCAATTTCCGCAGATGACCCGCCGCAGCCGGCGCGCGCATTCTTCCCAGCGCCTCGATTGCCTTCACCCGCAGATAATCCGGAGCCTGCGGCAAAATTTCTCCGAGCGCCAGGCGCAGCAGCTTGTCCGCTGCATCCGCATCTCCCGAAACTCCAATCTCGTCGATGGCCAGCGGCAAAATCATGGTGTCGAACATTTCCAGCGAATCGGCCAACAGCTTGCCGCGCTCCGGCGCTCCCGCCGTTGAAAGTTGCCGTACCACCGCATCGTGGAATCCGCGCCCGCCGTCACGCAGCCGTCGCGGCAGCAATTCGTCTACCGCCAACGGATCCAGCCGGCTCAAGAGACCCACCACGCCAGCCGCTTTCGGCGCTCCGTCGTTTTTCAACGTATCTTTCAGATGGCGCACGCACGGCGCCCCGATCGCTTTGGCCAGTGACACCACGCCTTCGCGCTCGGCCTTCCGCGAAGACCGCGCCAGCCGTACCGCCAGATGATCCGCCGCGCCTTTCGGCACCCGCATCAGAACGCCGACCAGCCCGTCCGGCACTTGCTCCGCCGCCAAGGCCTCTTCGATGAATTCCGTGATTCGGTTATCGACCCCAAGCCGCGGACGCAAACTCTGCACCCAACTCGGCCGCGATTCTTCTAGGTCCGCCACCGAATCAAGCGCCTGCTGCAGCGCGCGATAGTATCGCCGCGACGCCGATTCCTGGCTCAGCCGCACGAATGCCGCGCTCAGCAGCGTCTGCAGTTCCGGGTCTTGTTCTGCTGCCATTTGCTGCCCGATCTGTCGCAGCGCGTCCTGCAACCGCTGGCTCGCCGCCTTGCTGAAAACCTCGGCCAGTTGCCCCAGGCCAATCGCCGCTTTCTTTCGCGCTTCCGCATCTTTGTTCTGCACGCACGATGCGTAGTGCAGCAAAATGTCGCCGGCCGCATCCGATTCTCCGCGGCCCATCAAATCTTCCACATACTGCTGAATGTTGCGCGGCGGAATGCACCACGCCTCGCTCGACATCAGCACTGTCTTTTTTCCGGAGTCCGGCACCGCCGCCCAGAATTGCCGGTCCAGCACGTCCGCGTGGGACTCCACCATCATCCCGGCGGTGGCCATCTTGTCTTCGCGGGATTTCAGCAGCTTGCGCAGCGTCGCCAGCTCGCTGCCCATGCGGTCCAGCATCTGCCGCACCGCATTCACTTTCACTTCGCCGCGCTGATACTGATCGATCGCAAACCGAATCGCCAAATCTTCGGCCAGGCGCAGCAGCATCCCTTCATCCACTTTCGCCGTGGGCGATTGCGCCGCCACCGTCGCCAGCGCCTGTTGCAAAGTCTGTTGC
>CAWKAX010000003.1:0-145124 GCA_963847695.1 uncultured Acidobacteriota bacterium
CACCTGTCCCAAAGTTCAGGGTGTCCAATTCGCACCACCTTCGCTCGCAATTCTTGCGCCCCTCCCCATCCATGCTAGTTTCGGTAGAACCTCTTCGCATCCAAGGACGTTTGAATGGCCATCAATATTGACGATCTCCTGCGCCGCGCCGTCGAAAGCCGCGCCTCCGACTTGCACCTTAAAGTCGGCAACCACCCGTACCTTCGCGTCGACGGCATCCTGAACCCGCTCAACGACGTGCCGCGCATCACGCCTGAAGAAATGCTCTCCATGGCCTTTAGCATGATGACCAATCGTCAAAAACAAAAGTTCAAGGAAACCGCCGAACTCGACATGGCCTACGGCGTCGCCGGCCTCGGACGTTTCCGCGTCAACGTTTTCCAGCAACGCGGCAACGTCGGAATGGTTTTGCGCGTCATCCCCACCAAAATCCGCACCATCGAAGAACTCGAACTCCCGCGCATCCTCTCCCAAGTCTGCGAAGAGCAGCGCGGCTTGATTCTCACCACCGGCACCACCGGCTCTGGTAAATCAACCACTCTCGCCGCGATGATCGACCGCATCAATTCGCTGCGCTCCGAGCACATCATCACCATCGAAGACCCCATCGAATATCTGCATCGCGATAAAAAAGGTTTCATCAACCAGCGCGAAGTCGAAGTCGACACCGCCTCTTTCTCCACCGCGTTGCGCGCTGCTTTGCGTCAAGATCCCGACGTCGTTCTGGTCGGCGAAATGCGCGACCTCGAAACCATTTCCACCGCGATTCTCGCGGCCGAAACCGGCCACTTGGTTTTGTCCACATTGCACACCCTGGACGCGACCGAAACCATTCAGCGCATCATCGCCGTCTTTCCGCCACCCGAACAAAAACAGATTCGTTTGCAGCTCGCCGGCACTTTGAAAGCCGTCGTCAGCCAGCGCCTGGTGCGCAAAGCCGATGGCTCCGGCCGCGTCCCCGCCGTCGAAGTCATGATCACCACCGGCTACATCCGCGATTGCATCATCAACCCGGATAAAACCCGCATGATTCGCGACGCCATCGCCGCCGGCACCAGCCAGTACGGCATGCAAACTTTCGATCAATCGCTCTTCGATCTGTATTCCCGCAACCTCATCACCTTCGAAGAAGCGATCCTCCGTGCCATCCAATCCGGACGATTTCCGTCTCCGCGTCCAAGGTGTCCGCTCCTCCGCCGACTCCGCCCGCGAAGACATGGAACGCGCCATGTCCGAATTCGACCGCACCGGCGGCGCCCGCTCCTAGCGCTTTCCGCGCCCGGAACGTCGCTCTCGGCTGCGTCGTCCTGCAGAATCGAGCATCCTCGCCACAGCGCTGTCATCCCGAGCGCAGCGCTTCCGCCACGCCGGGTGCCGCACTCTTTGCGTCTCTCAGCAAAGGGTGCGGGTTTTGACTCCACGCCGACGCCGACTCGATCCGCTTCTCCTAGCCGTCTAGTCCTGCCATCCAACTGTTTTTGGCCGTCATCCAGAGGAGCGCCTTCCGCGACGAAGGATCTCCTTCTTGCCCATGCCGCGCCTCTCTGCGCAAGCGTTCCTACCGCCCAAACGCAAACTCAAACAACAACCGCCCAACGATCCGGAGGGGCGGGGCTTCAGCCCCGCCATAAAAACGCCTTCAAGTCCCCTACCGCTCGCGCGGCCTTTTCGCGCGAGCCTTCGTAACGTCCAAGCAAAATCGCCCCACCCCGCGCCAACCCGCCGTTGACTTCCCGCACCCGACCCCACTCCTTTACCCACGCGCCCCACTCAACTATCCTCCTCCCATGCGTTCCCGCGCCCCCGCCCGCAAACTCTCCACCAACACCCAACTCTACATGTCCGCCCAACGCGCCCTGATGCGCCGCGCCTTCTCCATTCACGAAATGAAGCAGCACCTCGAACGACGCGCCGAAGAAAAAGATCTCGTCCCGCCGGTTATCGCCCGTCTCCGCGAACTCAATTATCTCAACGATGAAAAATTCGCCTTCGACTACGCCGCCCAGCACGCCAAACTCCGCCGCCAGGGCCGCTTCCGCATCACCCGCGAACTGCGCGCCCGCGGCGTCCCCGACCGCTACATCGACGACGCCCTCGCCAAAGTTTTCGCCGACACCGACGAATCCGCCCTGCTCCGCACCCGCATCGAACGCCGCCTCTCCCGCCTCCGCGGCCCCTTAGACCAAAAGAAAACCGCCTCCATCTACCGCAGCCTGATGGCCGCCGGATTCTCCTCCGAACTAATCCGCGCCGAACTCAAACGCGCCACCGCCAACCGCCCCACCACCACACAAGAAGACGACGCCGAGTCCCTGCCCGAATTCGACCCCGACGCCGCCGAAGAATAGTTCGTGGCGGAGCGCGTCGCCCGCATCAAGGCCTGTCGCGGAGCCCCTCAACATTTGCATCGCCCAGCCCATTTTGGAGTGCGGCGGCTCTGCCGCCGCTTTTCCGCAGCAGCCCACACCACACGCGTTCCCCAGCGCGAAGCGCCACCGCAATCCTCACGCCGCAAAAGCATCGCGAAGCGTCCGCCGGGTGCCGCACTCTTTGCGCTTCTCAGCAAAGGGTGCGGGTTTAGATCCCTCAAAATCCCAAGCGCAAGATTCGCCTCCGCCTCTTAGGGGGTCGGAGCTTCAGCTCCGACATAAGAAAGCCGCGCGCAGCGCTACCTCTCTCGCGGCCTTTTCGCGCGAGCTTTTGACTTCTTCTCCGTCGCCACCCAACGAAAATCCGTGATGACAATTCCCCGCTCCCGCGTCTAAGCCACACAGCGAGCATTTCAACGGGGCGTCACAAAAACCCAATATTCATAGGCCTTTTCGTCGCTATCGTCCGCGAACGAACAGCCCGAGCCACAATTTTCTGATACCGAACACTCGACCAACGAAAAGGAGATCCACCATGAAAAATCTCTTCCTAGCCGCCGTTGCCCTCACCCTGCTCACCGCACCTACCTTCGCTTCCAAAGACCGCCAGCAACCCACCACCCCGGCCGCGCAGTCCACCGATAAAACCGCTCCCAGCTACGACCTCAAGCCCCAGGCCCTCCTCGATTTCGACGACCTGCACAAAAAATTCGTCGACCTCGCCACCGCCACGCCTCAGGAAAAATACAGCTACCGCCCCGCCGAAGGCGTCCGCTCCACCGGCGAAGTCTTCCTGCACATCGCCCTCGCGAATTACAACATCCCGAGCATGATGGGCGCGCCGCTCCCCGCCGGCTTCGACGCCAAAACTTTCGAAAAATCCACCACCGACAAAGCCGAGATCATCGACCAGCTCAACAAATCTTTCGCCAGCGCCCGCGCCGCCATCGAAAAAATGACCAACGCCGATTTCAATAAGCCTCTCCCCAAACTCGGCCCCGACGCCAACTACGGCGACGTCGTCTACTTGCTCGTCACTCACGCCCACGAACACCTCGGCCAATCCATCGCCTACGCCCGCGTCAACGGCATCATCCCCCCCTGGACCGCCGCGGCCGCCGCCAAAAAAGCCCAAGGCGGAGTGAAAGACTAAGCAGTATCGCCGCATCAACACCACACCACGTCCGTGGAGGCCGAGCACCAAGCCCGGCCTCCACGCCCTCCACACAACCCAGCAAGAACGTTCCGCCAAGAACCTTTGGAGCGCGACGGCGGGAGCCCGCTTTTTCGACGCCGCCCACGCCACCGACTTTGTAGCGGCGGTCTTCAGACCGCCACCGCTCCGGCGCATCCAACGCGGAGCGCGTCCTCACAGTCAAGTCGCAATCATCGAACCAGCCCCGCAGGGGCGGCAGAGGTTAGGCCGGTCCGTAAGGGCCGGTGAAGCCAACCAGAAAAAAGCCCCGAGCGCCGGAGGCGCGGCACGCCCCCGTAACCCTGCCCGCGCCGGCCTGCGCCTTTCAGCGATTCGCGCCGGTTCTTGCGGCCGTAGCCGCCGCCTGTACATGGGCAGTGTTTATCTTTTGCCTCTTCCGCTTCCGCGATTTCCTTTTCAAAACCAAGTCACTCCGGTACAGTGCCGTGGTGAATCTCATCACAAGTAACATTCCCAACAACCCCGACTCCCCGGCTCCGGCGGTTATCCCAAGTTCGAGCAAACGCCTTCGCTACTTCGAGCTCGCTCTCGTTCTGCTCATTGCATTAACGACGCCTTTCCTCGGCAGCCTTTATGTGTTTATTCACGGACCGCAACAGTTTGCGACCGCAAGTCCGTTTCGTTTCTTGAGCGGGATCATTCACGAGATACTCGCCCTCCTCCTGTTGGCCTACGTACTGGCACGCCGAGGCCAGCGATTCCGCGATCTGGGATTGAAATGGTCGCTTAAGGATTTGGGATCTGGTCTTCTTCTCTTCCTGGCTTCTTTCGTTTCAATGATCGCGGCGGTGTTCGTCCTTCAATTCGCTCACCGCCTTCTATACGGAAGCCTGCTTCCCATGCACTCGGGCCGGGAATTTTGGTCTCATCCCGGTATCCGAAGTTTGCCCTACCTGCTCCTGACGCCGTTCTTCGAAGAGATCATGGTCCGGGCCTACTTGATGACCGAACTCATCGACCTGACAGGCTCGGCGCTGCTGGCGGTGGTCGTGAGCGCCGGAGTTCAGGTTTCCTATCACCTCTATTACGGAGGGCCCGTTGTCTTAGCTCTCTTCGTCAACTTCTTCATACTCTCTTTGTACTTCGCCCGGTTCCGACGCCCTCTCCCGACCATCGTCGCTCACTACCTCCAAGACGTCCTCGCTTTTAGTCGTATTTGGTAATCCACGCACCAAAAAGAAACCGACAGAACAAAACCGAGCGCCAGAGGTGCGGCTTCCGGCGCATCGCGCAAGTAACGCCACACCGCGACTCAGCCCCGCAGGGGCGGCAGAGGTTAGGCCGGTCGGTAAGGGCCGGTAAAGCCAACAGAAAAAAGCCCCGAGCGCCGGAGGTGCGACACACCGCGCCAAAACCTACCCACACCGATCCCCCCTCCACCAAACATTTACAAAAAACGGCCCCGTGTGTGTACTTACATGTCATCAACCCAACGTGTTATCATGCATCGCTTTCGTCCAAAAAAACGCCGCCATGCGGCCAGGAGGGTACCCCCATGCACTACGCGATGCCCCCCGCCCTCCGGCTCCAGTTGATACACCACCCGAAATTTCTAATAACGCAATCCGCGATTAGAAATCGTCCTAACCCATTGAAAACAAAAGGTCGGTATGATTTCTAATCGGCCGGTAAACGGTAACTTTTTCACCCCATTTCTCCCAGTTGATACAGCTCCTTTTTCTAATCGACAATTTTTGGACCATCTCGCGCGATTAGAAACACTATCCAAACCCAACAAAACACACGCCGCTCATGTTTTCTAATCGACAATTTTTACGGCCCCCGCCAATCCCAGTTGATACTCGAGCGGGGCCACCCTCCCCCACGCGTTGCCACTCCCGAGCCCCTTTGCGATAATGACCATCATCGCCAGAGGCATTCATTGACCCCCAAACGCACCGCTGAAGAGTGGACCGGCAACAAGATCCGCAGCATGTTCCTTGGGTTTTTCGAGGAGCGCGGGCACAAAATTGTGCGCAGCTCTTCGCTGGTCCCGGCCAACGACCCCACCCTGCTTTTCACCAACGCCGGGATGAACCAGTTCAAGGACGTTTTCCTCGGCCTCGAAACCCGCGACTACAACCGCGCCACCACCTGCCAGAAATGCGTGCGCGCCGGCGGCAAGCATAACGACCTCGAAAACGTCGGCTTCACCAACCGGCACCACACATTTTTCGAGATGCTCGGGAATTTTTCGTTCGGCGATTATTTCAAGGAGCAAGCCGTCGCCTACGCGATGGAATTACTCACCTCGGACGAATGGTACGGCCTGCCGCTCGAAAAACTGTATTTCACCGTTTTCGGCGGTGCCGAAGTTTCTCCGGGCGTCACGCTGGGCGTCGACTCCGAAGCCGCCGGGTTCTGGGAAAAAATCGGCGCGCCCAAAGACCGCATCGTCCCGATTCCCGGCCTGAAAGATAATTTCTGGGCCATGGGTGATACCGGCCCCTGCGGTCCGTGCAGCGAAATTTTCTACGACATGGGTGTCGCCGCCTCCGAGCACGGCCATAAAGATTGCAAATTTCCCTGCGAGTGCGGCCGCTACGTCGAAATCTGGAATCTGGTTTTCATGCAGTTCAATCGAGATGCGTCGGGCGTGCTGAATCCGCTGCCGAAGCCCTCCGTCGATACCGGCATGGGCCTCGAGCGCATCACCACTGTCCTCGAGAATGTAATTTCAAATTACGACACGGATTTATTCACGCCGCTGATCAAGCGCGCGGCTGAACTTTGCCACGTGGACCTGCAGCAAGAAGAAAAACTGGAAAAGGGCCGGGGCGGCGCAGCATCGCTGCGCGTGATCGCCGATCACGCCCGCGCTACCACATTTCTGATTAACGACGGCGTGGTCGCCTCCAACGAAGGACGCGGTTACGTGCTGCGCAAAATTATTCGCCGCGCCATTCACCATGGGCGCTTGCTCGGACAGGAACAACCATTTCTCTTCCAGATGGTGTATGCCGTGCGCGACGAAATGAAAGGCGCGTATCCGGAATTGGCCGAAACTGCCGAGCGCATCGCCGGAATCGTGAGAAGCGAAGAAATTCAATTCTCCCGCACCGTCGAAGTGGGCCTGAAGAAGCTTGACGAAGACATGGCCCCCTTCCTCGACGTAAAGAACACTCAAGCGGGCGGCGTTTTTCCCGGCGCCACAGCATTCCGGCTCTACGATACTTTCGGCCTGCCACGCGATTTCATCGAAGACGTGCTGCGCGACAAAAATCTGCAATTGGATTCCGCCGGATTCGATCGCGCCATGGACGAGCAACGTACCCGCGCCCGGGCTTCCTGGAAAGGCGCGCACAAGGAATCCGCGAATCCGGTTTACGCCAAGCTGGCCCAAACTTTCAAAACCGAGCCTGCTTTTTACTTCGGCACCAAAACGCGCGACGCGCGCATTGAATCCATCGTCACCAAATCCGGCTCGGTAAATGAACTGAAAGCCGGAGAAGAGGCCGAGGTCGTTCTCGACCGCACCTCGATTTACGCTCAATCAGGCGGTCAGGAAGCCGATACCGGCGCGTTCTACGATAATTCCGGAGCGATGCTGCTGGCCGAAGTGCGCGGCGCCTACTACCCGGTCAGCGGATTGGTAGCTCATCGCATTCTGGCGAAAGAAGACCTGCATGTCGGGGATCATCTCTCCACCGCCGCTGACGCCCAGCGGCGGACGCGCGATATGCGCAACCACACCGCGACGCACCTGATGCACGCCGCGCTGCGCAATATCCTTGGCACTCACGTGAAACAAGCCGGCTCGCTGGTGGCTCCGGATTATTTGCGTTTCGATTTTTCGCATTTCGCGCAAGTCGATCCCGGCGAACTGGCCGAAATCGAGCAGCAGGTGAACGAAGAAATCGTCCGCGATCTGCAGATGCAGACTGACGTAATGAATATCGACGAGGCTCTGGCCTCCGGCGCCATCGCTTTCTTCGGCGACAAATATCCCGAGCACAACGTCCGCGTGGTCACTGTGCCGGACGCCGCCGCGCCCCGCGGTTTCTACAGCAAGGAACTGTGCGGCGGCACCCACGTTGGCCGCACCGGCGAAATCGGCGTCTTCAAGATTCTCAGCGAAGGTTCGGTGGCCGCCGGAGTGCGGCGCATCGAAGCCATCACCGGCGATCGCGCGCTGAGCGAATACCAAAAAGCAATTTCGACTCTGCGCAGCGCAGCTTCTCACCTCAACGTCACCGAAGACGACGTTCTGGCGGCCATCGAGCGCCAGGCCGAGACCATCAAGCAGCTAGAGAAGCAACTCGAGGCTGGGAGGCGCAAAGCGGCCGGCTCCATCGCCAACGATTTGGTCGAACAGGCGAAGACCGTGAAGGGAGTTCGCCTGATTGTCGCCAAAGTCGACGGCTTCGACCGCGAATCCCTGCGCCAGTTGGTCGACGTTCTGCGCCAGAAAATCGGCTCCGGAGCCATCGTTTTAGGGTCCGTCGAAGCCGACAAAGTGGCTCTAATTGCAGCAGTTACCAAGGACCTGAACCCCAAGCTCCACGCTGGCAAGATCGTCCAGGAACTAGCCAAGTTGGTCGGCGGTTCCGGCGGCGGCCGCCCCGATTTGGCCGAGGCTGGCGGTAAAGACACATCTGCCCTACAAAACGCCCTCGACCAGGTAGTTCCCATCCTCGACCGGGCGCTATAATCGCAACAGCGCCAGCAGCTTACGCCGGTGGAGCGGGGCTCCACGGCCTGGGCTTTTTCTCGTTTGCGCGCAAAGAAATTTCGCGAACGCGGTGCGTTTCTGCCTTCCCCGGGCAAGGTAGTGGCACAGGCAAAACCGATGAACAAAAACTGCATCCCAGTTGCAGTGCTGGTCGCCGGCACTTGGTTCCTCGCTGTATCAACCGCCCGCGCCCAGATCACTTCGACCGTCGACGAGCATGGGAAGCGCGTCTTCGTAAATGCAGATTCCCCTAAACCGCGTCATGGGAGTACCATAAGTTTCCCGAAGAGCAGTTCGCCTGCGGTTCCGGATTTTCCGGCACCCAGCTTCACCGAAATGCGGGCAAACGGTTCGACGGGGGAAACTCTCGGCGCCGTGGATGGCAAGCTGGACCGCATCGTTCGCGATGCGGCGGCCCGCCACAACATGGACCCCGAGCTGGTCAAAGCCGTGATCAGCACGGAGTCGGGATGGAATCCGCACGCGGTGTCCAACAAGGGCGCCGTGGGGTTGATGCAGCTGATTCCCGGGACGGCACAACGCTTTGGCGTCGGCAATCCTTTTGACCCCGCCCAGAACGTGGAGGGCGGCACTTCGTACCTGAAATCGTTGCTGGATCGTTACGGCAACGATTTGGGAAAAACCCTCGCGGCCTACAACGCCGGTGAGGGCGCCGTAGATCGCAGCGGCGGCGTTCCGCGCTATCGCGAGACGCAACGGTACGTACAAAAGGTGCAGGACGCATACTATCGGTCGGATTCAGGCCGCAGCTCTTCGCTCTGGTCACCGCCAAAAAAGCCATTGCGAAAAGATGTGGACGGAGACGGCCGGGCAACTTTCACGAACCAATGAACGCGGTGGTTTCCAGCAAAACTAAATCGAAGGTTGAGGGTCTAGCGCGAGCGCTGGCATTGCTGGGCTATGCGTTAATTCTTGTTCTGGCGTGCGGCGGTGTGTCGCCCGCGCGCGCCGACCGCAAGATCGAGGCGCGCGATCAATTCGAGCGCTCGGTCCGGCTGCGCACCATTCTGGAAGGTTCTCCGCAGAAAGATCGCAAGCTGGCGGACTACAAGCAGGTCATCACTTCATTCCATCGCGTCTACCTGATTACTCCTTCGGCTGAGGAAGTGACGCCGGCGCTGATCGCCGAAGCTGAACTTTACGAAGAGATGGGCCGGGCGTTCGACGCTAAGTATTTTCAGAACGCGATCGAGACTTACAATTTTCTGCTGAAGCAGTATCCCGGTAGCCGCTATCGCGGCGAAGCGCTTTTTTCTATCGGCGCGCTGCAGAAAGACGAATTGAGCGAGCCGGAAGCGGCGGAAGTTACGCTGAAGGATTACCTACGGCGGTTCCCGAAGTCGGATAAGTCGGATGACGCCCGCGCAGCTTTGAAGGAAATTGCGGATTCGCGCGAAAAGGCCAAGCAAAAAGTGCTGGCTGCGAATGCTGCCGCCGCTGCTGCTACGGTGGCTGCTGCTTCGGCTTCCATGCCGGCTAGCGCCGGGCTGCCGGAGCTGAAGGGCAAGATTGTCGACCAGCGCGAGAGCGAGAAAGGCACGCCGCGGGTGATGGACGTGAAGACCTGGAATGCCGCGGACGCGACGCGAATCGTGGTGACTTTGGAAGACACAGTTTCATTTAACACCGCACACATTGCCTCGCCCGACCGGATTTATTTCGACATTCACAAAGCCAAGCTGACGCCGCCACTGGCTCACAAGACCTTGGACGTGAAGGCCGGTCTGCTCAAATCGGTGCGCATCGGGCAAAACCGCGATGGCGTGGTGCGGCTGGTGCTGGATGTGGATGGCGCGCGCGACGCGAACGCTTACCTGCTCTCGAATCCGTATCGGCTGGTGATTGAGGTGAAGTCGAACGCGGCGCAGACGGCCAAGAGTGCGCCGGCACCTGCGGTGGCGGCTCCGGCTCCTCCAGCGGCGACTGAAACGGCTTCGGCGAATTTCGGACCAGAGAAGGCGGATCCGAAGCTCGCGGCGGTGACTGAAAATTCTGCGGTGAATGCGACCGCGGCCAGCAAGACGGCAGCGATTGGTGCGAATGCCAGCAAGGAACCGGCGAAGACTCCGGGTAAGACATCGGCAGCGAATACGAAATCGGCAGGCAAGGACGGCGGCAAGGAATCGACGAAGTCTGCGGAGCTGGTCACGCCCACGGAATCGAAACCGACGCGCGATGGAAATCGTTCGCTGACGCGGGCGCTGGGATTGAAAATCAACCGCATCGTGATCGACGCGGGGCACGGCGGCCACGATACCGGGACGATCGGGCCACATGGCTTGATGGAAAAAGATCTGTGCCTGGACGTGGCGCTGAAGCTGGGCAAGGAAATCGAAGAGAAGCTGCCCGGCGCGGAAGTGATTTACACGCGCAAGGACGACACCTTCATTCCGCTGGAACAGCGCACGCAGATCGCGAACGACGCCAAGGCGGATCTGTTTATTTCGGTCCACGCCAATTCGAGTCACGATCAGGCGGCGCGCGGAATCGAAACTTACTACTTGAACTTTGCGACTTCGGCGGAGTCGATGGAAGTGGCTTCTCGCGAAAACGCGCTGGCCCAGGAATCGCTGCACGACCTGCAGGACATCATCAAGAAGATCGCGCGCAACGAAAAAGTGGAAGAATCGAAGGAACTGGCCAACGACATTCAGGATTCGCTGACCCACCGGCTGCAGTTGGTGAATCAGAACGAGCGCAACCGCGGCGTGAAGAAGGCGCCTTTCGTGGTGCTGATCGGCGCGAATATGCCGTCGGTGCTGTCGGAGATCTCCTTTATCAGCAACCCCAACGACGAAAAGCTGCTGCGCAAGACCGACCAGCGTCAGCGCGTGGCCGACGGGCTTTACCGTGGCATTGCGTCCTACCTGGAAAGCCTGAACAGCTTGTCGTACGATAAATCGAAGCTGGTCTCCGACAACCGCGACCACGGCGGTCTGGGCGGCGGGACGGCAACTGTAGCCGCAGACGGGAACCCCAAGTAGGTTATCGGCATCTAATGATCGTGAAGATAATTCGACATTTTATAGTTGTGCCTCTGGCTGGCTTTTTTCTGGCGGCTATCCCTGCGTTTGCGCAAAACGTGTTGCCGTCGTCGTTTGCCGGGTGGACCGCCGCGAATAGCGCGACCCCCGCAGCCGGCAAGACTAAGGTTTCAGCTCCCGACCGCGTGGCGCAAGAATACGGTCTGGTCTCTATCGAACGGGCGGACTACGCGCGCGGCAAAGATGCGCTGGGCGTTTCGCTCTACACCATGAAGGACCCCAGCGGAGCCTATGGGCTTTACTCCTACCTGCGCTCCCCGGATATGGCGCACTCCGAGCCTGGGAACCATTCAGTGATTTCTGGCGAACGCGCGCTGCTGCTCGATGGGAATCTGGTGCTGGACGTGGCTGGCAGCGATTTGCCGAAGTACGGCAAGGATTTGAACACGCTGGTGGCGGCGGTGACGCCGAAATCCGAGCAGGGGCCGCTGCCGTCACTGACCGAGCATCTGCCGAGCAAGGGTTTCGTGGAGCGCTCGGACAAGTACGTGCTGGGCCCCGTGACGTTGAACGAAGTTTTCCCGGTGTCCGAGGACGACTGGCTGGGTTTTTCGCACGGCGCGGAAGCGGAAGTCGCGAAATACAACGTCAGCGGCCATGAAGTGCGTTTGCTGATTGCGGACTTCCCTACTCCGCAGGTGGCGCAGAAGCGGCTGGCCGATCTGCAGCAGGTCTATCATTTCAACCCCAAAAATCCGGACGCGAATTCTACGCCGCTGTTTGCGAAGCGTTCGATTACGCTGCTGGCGATTGTTGCGGGCGCGAAGTCCCAGGCCGAAGCTGACGAATTGCTGAGCCAGGTGGCATCCAACTCGGAAGTGGTCTGGAACGAGCCGACCTTTCAATTCAAGGAACCCAGTATAGGCGCGATGATCGTGGGATCGATCGTTGGCGCGGGCGTGCTGTGTATGTTTGCGATCGTGGCCGGGCTGGCATTCGGCGGATTCCGGCTGGTGGTGAAGCGCTATTTTCCCGATAGGGTATTTGACCGCAGCGCGACGATGCAGGTGCTGCAGCTGGGATTGGGCAGCAAGCCGATCAATTCGGACGATTTCTACGGTTCGGGTCGTTCAAAGTAACGGCGAATTCCGCCGCCGCAGTACGCAGTACACAGTTGCAAATCGGGTCAATCCACCGAGGTACAACCCGCGTAAGCAATTCGGGTATCCAAGTCTTTGCGTCGGCGCCGTCCGGCAGGGGATAATGTATTGAAAATGATGAATCGGTTTTCCGGGTTGGGGTGTGCAGGTATTGCGTTAGCAGTCTTAAGTGGACTGGCGCTGGCGCCATCCGCGGCGGCTCAGGCGAGTAACTCCAGTCAGGGGCAGACGCAGGACCCGGCACAGAATTCAACGCAACCAACTCCGGCAGCTTCCGCACCTCCAGCGGCTGCTTCGCAGCAAAATCCTCCGGCTCCGGCCACTCCGCCTGCAACGCCGCAGACCCAGAATCTTCCGGACAAGCCAGTGCCCGCCGATCAGAAAACCAATTCGAAGCCTGGATCCAACGATCGATTGTTTTACGCGCTGCCGAATTTCTCCACGGTGGAAAGTTCAGAGCATTTGCCGCCGCTGAGCGTGGGACAAAAATTCAAACTAGTGGCGCGCGGATCATTCGATTACTACCAGTTTGCCTTTATTGGTGTCCTGGCGGGAATCAGCCAAGCGGAAAACAGCGAACCGGGCTACGGGCAAGGTTGGGGAGCGTACGGCATTCGTTATGCCTCGGCGCTCGGCGACAGCTGGACGGAATCGTTCATGGTCGGCGCCGTTCTTCCTTCGGTGCTAAAGCAAGATCCGCGTTACTACCAGCTAGGGCACGGCGGCTTTCTTCATCGTACCGGTTACGCGCTTAGCCGGCTGATCATTACGCGCGGCGATTCGGGAAACGCGCAGTTCAACGCTTCGGAAGTGGTGGGCTCGGCGATGGCAGCCGGGATCGTCACTTACAGTTACCATCCGCACGAAGACAAAACACTGTCGAATACCGCGAGTGTATGGGGCACGCAGGTGGCCTATGACGCGCTGTCCTACGAATTAAAAGAATTCTGGCCGGACCTGCGGCGTAAATTCTCGCAGAAGAAGCATCAGCACGACGACCCGCAGCCGTAACGAACGCGCGACCTGTGTCGTTGTGAAACGGCTTCTCGCGCTTGCATTTTTGTTCCACCAATCCCCGTTCCACTCTTCGTTTTCTCTTCCCACGGAAAAATTTCCGCAGTAGTACGCCTGAACAGGTGCCTTAATCCGGACCTCGGGCCAGTATAAATTGCACTACACCGCCTGTAGGCTTTCTCTCACCCGCCTTTCATCTGAAATCGCGCTTTCCTACTGGATGTCCGCGCGCCTTGGCCGATTCACAAAGGATGAAAGGACGACGGAATCCAAGCGGATTTGGAGAGGTAACCGTGCGGCGCTCTTATCTTTGTGTAGGCTTGACGCTAATTTTGGCGGTGATGACCTCCAGTTGCGCGCTGGCGCCGGCGGGATTCACCAACCCCACGCCACCGACCGGCGAGACGCTAACCATTTCCCCTGCGACCGCGAACGTCCGGGCCGGCTCCGCGCAACAATTCACGGCTTCGATTACCGATAAACCTTTGACCTGGAGCGTAAACGGAGTAGCGGGTGGCAACGCGACCACGGGCTTGATCGATACCAGCGGAAACTACACCGCGCCCGCGACCCTGCCCTCCCCTAATTCGATCACGGTTCAAGTAGCGGAAACCAAGAAGTCTTCGGTGAACAGTTCGAGCGCGGTGACGCTGTGGAACCCGATTCCGCAGGTAGCCAGCGTGAATCCAAACCAGATCAACGTGGGTACGTTCAGCCTGACGGTAAACGGCAGCGGGTTCGTCAGCGGCGCGACGATTACCTTTGGCGGCGCGAACCTGACGACAACCTTTGTCTCCAGCACACAATTGACCGCGAGCGGCACGGCGCTGGTGACCCAAGTGGGTCCGGTGGTGGTGGACGTGACCAATCCGGATCCGGGCTCGAGCGCTTCGAACACCTTGACCGCGCAGGTGATTGGCGTGATCACGATTCCGGCATCGCAAGCGGCCCGCATCCTGCAGCAGACGACGTTCGGTCCGACGCCGGCGCTGATCGGCCAGGTGCAAGTGCAGGGGCTGCAAAATTTCCTGAACGCGCAGTTTGCATTGCCGGTGACGCCGTATCCTGACCCGGCATCCGGTGAAACCGGATTAGGTTCGGTGCAAAACCGCAACTGGATCATCAATTTGACGGCGCAGGATCAACTGCGGCAGCGGGTAGCTTTCGCCTTGAGCCAGATTTTCGTGATTGGCGGGAACAAGGTGGGCGACCCGACCGGCTACACCAATTATTTGCGGCTGCTGGATCAGGATGCTTTCACCAATTACCGGCAGATCATGTACGACGTGACCGTATCGCCGGGCATGGGCGACTGGCTGGATATGGTGGACAACGGCAAGCCGAACACGGCGGCAGGCGATCACGCCAACGAAAACTACGCCCGCGAATTGATGCAGCTCTTCACGCTGGGAACCGGCTTGTTAAATCCGGATGGAACGCCGCAACTCGATTCGAACAACTTGCCGATTCCGACCTACACGCAGGACAACGTAGAAGCCTTTGCCCGCGCGTACACCGGTTGGACCTACCCGCTGACGCCGGGAATGACCCAGGGACGATATAACCCGCCGTATTGGGTGGGGCCAATGGTCGCGGTGGATTCGAACCACGACATGGCGGTGAAGCAACTGCTGCAATACTCGGGAGCTTCCGGCGGAGGCTTGCTGCCGGCTGGGCAGAGTTCGGTGGCGGACCTGAACGGCGCGCTCGACAATATTTTCAATCATCCGAATATCGGGCCGTTTGTTTCCAAGGAATTGATTCAGCATCTGGTGACTGGCAACCCCAGCCCGGCTTACGTGCAGCGGGTGGCGGCGGTCTTTGCGAACAACGGTTCGGGAACGCGCGGTGATATGAAAGCGGTCATCACCGCGATCCTGATGGACCCTGAAGCGCGACGCGGAGACGATCCCTCGACGGCGGTAGGCACCGACGGGCACTTGCAGGAACCGATTCTGTATGTGGCTGGCTTAATGCGGGCGTTTGGCGCCACGACCGATGGATCCACGCTCTCCTACTACACGAGCGACATGGGTCAGAACCCGTTGTACTCACCGAGTGTTTTCAACTTCTATTCTCCGAGCTATGTGATTCCGGGAACGACGACGGTGGGTCCAGAATTTCAGATTCTGACCACGGCGACGTCACTGATTCGCGTGAACTGGGCGAACACCTACGTCTATGGCAGCTTCACCGGGGAAAGCGTGGATTTTTCGAGCTACGCCGCGCAGGCCTCGAACCCGGGAGCGCTGCTGGACACTTTGAATGGGTTGTTGCTGCACGGGACGATGTCTGCGGATATGCGCAGTGCAATCCTAACGGCGATGCAGGCGGTGCCGGCCGGATCGAATCAGGCGATGCAACAGGCGCAGTGCGCGATTTATTTGATCGCCTCGTCATCGCAATACCAGGTTCAGCACTAATTTCAGGACTCATTTCAGAATTTCGGCGGCAGCCGCGGGGAGCACGTTTATGTCTCGAAAAAAAGGAATGTCCCGAAGAGATTTCGTTCGCGCGGGCTGCTGCACGGCGGCATCGTTTGGCATGACCGCGGCATTGGGGCGCTTGAACATGATTCAGGCGCTGGCGGCGCCTCCCGCGACCAGCGGCTACCAGGCCCTGGTATGCATTTTTCTTTTTGGCGGAAACGACAGTAACAATTTACTGATTCCGAACGACAGCGCGGGCTACGCAAACTACGCGACGATTCGCTCGAACCTGGCGCTGGCGCAAAATTCGCTGCTGCCGATCGTGGCCAAAACCGGGAAGGTTCCGTACGGCTTGCATCCCGCTTTTCCTGGGCTGCAGGGATTGTTCAATGGCGGGCAGGCCGCGATGGTGGCCAACGTGGGAACGCTGGGCGCGCCACTGACCCGCGCGCAATATCAGGCCAATCAGGGAACGATTCCAATCAACCTTTTCTCCCATTCGGATCAGCAGGGCCAGTGGCAGACCGCGACCTTTGACGGCTTCTCCGGAACCGGCTGGGCTGGACGTACGGCGGACGCACTGCAATCGCTGAATTCCGGGGCGCAGTACCCGCCGATCACTTCGGTATCGGGCGGCGCGATTCTGTGCAACGGCGCGCAGACGCAACCGTACGCGTTGAACCCCGGTTCGACGCCGGGATTGTCGGGATTTTACGGCGGGGCGGCGAGCGATGCGCGGCTGGCCGGGTTCCAGTCACTGCTGACTTTTGACAGCGGCATTTCGTTGGTGCAGGACACCAGCGCGGTGATGACCCAGACTCTGGCGCAAAGCGCGACGCTGGGCGCGGCGTTGAAGGGCCTACCCGCACTGGCAACGACTTTCCCGACTTCGGGAATCGGCCAGCAATTGCAGCAGGTGGCGCAGATTATTCAGGCGCGGTCGGCGTTGGGCCTGCAGCGGCAAATCTTCTTCTGCTCGCTGGGCGGATTCGATACCCACAGCGCACAGCTTCCGACGCAGCAGGCGCTTTATTCGCAACTCGATCCGGCGCTGGCCGCCTTCTATAATTCGACGGTGGAATTGGGCGTGCCGCAGCAGGTGACTTCGTTCACGCTTTCGGATTTCAGCCGCACATTCCAACCGGGAACGAACGGCGGAACCGATCACGCGTGGGGCAGCCATCACATCGTGGTGGGCGGCGCGGTGCAGGGCGGCGACCTTTACGGAACCTTCCCGACGCTGGCGCTGGGCGGGCCGGACGACGTGGGCAACAATGGCCGCTGGATTCCGTCGACGTCGGTGGACCAGTATGGCGCAACGCTGGCTACCTGGTTCGGCGTGAGCGGAACGGATTTGCCGACGATCTTCCCAAACATTTCGAACTTCACTACGCCGACCCTCAGCTTCCTGGGCTGAGGGTTGGTGGTTTTTTGGGCGCTGCTGTGTGGCGTTTGAGGCGGGCGTTTCGGCGTCCGCTTTTCTTTTTGTGGACCGTTGGTCCCTCCTTTGTTTCGACGGAATTCCCTGCTAAGTTATTTGCATAAATTGCGCGCGGCTTTCCTCTTCCCTTCCACCCAGGTCATTCCGGACCCAAAAAGGTGAAGGTGCGGAGCGCGTCTGCAAGCAATCATTCGAGGGACACACGAAATGGCGTCGTCGGCAAAGAGCAGAATTCAGGAAGGTTTACCTTATCCGCGGGGCGGGACGTGGGACGGCAAGGGCACCAATTTTGCGGTGTTTTCGGCAAATGCGACGAAAGTCGAAATTTGTATTTTTAATGAGACCGGCGAGCGCGAACTGGAACGAATCGAGTTGCCGGAATATACGGATCAGGTGTGGCACGGATATTTGCCGGACGTGAAAGCCAACGCGGTGTATGGATACCGCGTGCACGGGCCGTACGATCCGAACAACGGGCACCGGTTTAATCCCAATAAGCTGCTGCTCGATCCCTACGCCTGCGCGCACATCGGCGAGCTGCGATGGAATCCGGCGGTCTACGGCTACAAGATGGAATCGGCGGACGATACGACCTTCGACGAGCGTGACAGCGCGCCGTTCATGCCCAAGTGCGTGGTAGTGGATCCGGTTTTCGATTGGAAAGGCCAGCCGGGGCACCATCAGGTTCCTTGGGACAACACGATTATTTACGAAGCGCATGTGAAGGGATTCACCGAGAAGCATCCGGGCGTGCCGGAAAAACTGCGCGGAACATATGCCGGGCTGGGCGCGAAGAAAGTGATCGAGTACATCAAATCGCTGGGCGTGACTTCGGTGGAATTGCTGCCGATTCACACTTTCGTGAACGATCACAGCCTGCTGGAGAAAAAGCTCACCAACTACTGGGGCTACAACAGCATTGGATTTTTCGCCCCGGACCCGCGCTACGCCTATGACCGCAAACAGATCCTGCTGGAATTCAAGCAAATGGTCAGCCGTTTCCACGACGCCGGACTGGAAGTGATTCTGGACGTGGTCTATAACCACACCGCGGAAGGAAACGAATTTGGCCCGACGCTTTCGTTCAAGGGCATCGACAACGCGAGTTACTACCGCCTGCTGCCGGACAAAAAACGCTTCTACATCAATGACACCGGGACCGGGAATACGCTGAACCTGAGCCACAGCCGGGTGATTCAGATGGTCACTGACAGTTTGCGTTACTGGGTGGAACAGACCCACGTAGACGGATTCCGTTTCGATCTGGGGACGATTCTGGCGCGGGAGCCGAATGGTTTCGACAATCAAAGCGGTTTCTTGAAGGCGTGCAGCCAGGATCCCGTTTTGGGTACGGTGAAGTTAATCGCCGAGCCTTGGGATTGCGGGCCGGGCGGGTATCAGGTGGGCGCGTTCCCTCCGGGCTGGGCGGAATGGAATGATAAGTTTCGAGATCATGTGCGCGATTACTGGCGCGGCCAGGCGCCAGCTTCGGTGATTACGCCCCGGCTTTCGGGTTCCGGAGATTTTTTCAACCGCCAGGGCCGCAAGCCGTGGGCTTCGGTGAATTTTATTACCGCGCACGATGGCTTCACCTTGAATGACGTGGTGAGTTACAACGACAAACACAACGAAGCAAACGGTGAGAACAATCGCGACGGCAGCTCGGATAATCGATCGTGGAATTGCGGCGCGGAAGGGCCAACCGAGGATCCGGCCATCAATCAACTGCGGCAGCGGCAGATGCGGAATTTTCTGGGGACGCTGCTGCTTTCGCAGGGTACGCCGATGTTGGTGGCGGGCGACGAATTTGCACGCACCCAACGCGGGAACAACAACGCGTATTGCCAGGACAACGAAATCAGCTGGCTGGATTGGAATCTGGCGAAAACCAATCAGGCGCAGATCAAGTTCACCCAGAAAATTATCGCGCTGCGGCATAAGTATCCGGTACTGCGCAAGAACCGGTTTTTGACCGGTGAGTACAACGAAGAGTTGGGCGTTAAGGACGTGACCTGGATCAACGCCAACGGCAGCGAAATGCAAGGTTCGCAATGGGCTGACGCGAATATGCGATGCTTCGGCATGCTGCTGGACGGGCGAGCGCAAACCAGCGGAGTGAAGCAGTTGGGGCACGACGCGACTCTGCTGCTGGTGCTGAATGTGCATCAGGATCTGGTGCAGTTCACTTTGCCCAAGTGCGTGGGTGGAAATCAGTGGTCACTGCTGGTGGATACCAACGTGCCGGAGCAGGCGGAAGGCAGCATTTTTAAGATGGGCGCGGTGTATGGCGTTACAGCGCGGTCGCTGCTGCTTTTCGAATTGAACACTGAGAAGATCGCCGCTAAGAAATAACTGGCTGAAGTTCGGCCCAGGCGTTTGGACATCATGAGTGCCGATCCTGCGGATAAATCTACTCCGTTGCGGGCGGCTCCCGTGCTTTTGGGGGCTTCGGGGTTTACTGCTGCGGGCTGGGCCGGCAGTTTTTATCCCTCCGGTTTGAAATCGCGTGACTATCTGAGTTATTACGCGACACGTTTTTCGACGCTCGAAATCGACAGCACGTTTTACGCTTGTCCCAGCCGCAGTACGGTGCAGGGCTGGCGCGACCGGACTCCGCCGGATTTTGTTTTTGCGGCGAAGGTGCCGCGGGAGATTACTCACCAGCGCGTGCTGATCGATTGCGACGCGGCCTGCAGCGAATTCATCTCGACCATGGAAGTGCTGGGCGAGAAACTTGGTCCGCTGCTACTCCAGTTCGAATATTTCAACGCGAGCGTTATTCGCGACGATGCTGAATTCCTCCAGCGCCTGGTTCCCTTCCTGAAGAAGCTGCCTTCGCACCGGAAGTTCGCGGTAGAGATTCGGAATAAGTCATGGATGACGCCTCGGTTTGCAGATGCGTTGCGCGAGCATGGCGTAGCGCTGGTGCTGCAGGATCAATCGTGGATGGCGCGACCGGGCGAGCTGTTCGCGAAGTTTGATCCGATCACCGCGGACTTTGCGTACATTCGCTGGCTGGGCGACCGTAAGGGGATCGAGGAAGTCGCCAAGACCTGGAATAAAACCGTGGTCGACCGCAAAACGGAGATTGCCGAATGGACCAGCGTGATCCAGAGCGTGCAGGAACGCAGGATAAAAATTTACGGCTACGTGAACAATCATTTCGCGGGTCATGCGCCCACGACCATCGATCAATTGCGGGTAGCCCTGGGGCTGCCGTTGCCGCCACAACCGAATCTGCAACTGAACTTTGGCGAGTAAATTCGGCTTTACGAAGATGAATGTGTTTCGTATCATCCCACCGCTTGCGCCGCATCCCGGTGCGGAAACATCTCATCTCCCCTAGGAAGTATCGATGAAGCTACGGACGATGCTGCTCGCTGTTGCGATATTTTGCTTTTGCGCTACCCTGCGGGCCCAAACGCCCAGCGCGCCGGCCGCAACTGCCTCGCCAGCGCCCGCCGCGCGCAATTTCACCAAAGCAACGCCAATCTATGTGAGCGATTTCGAGTTGGACGCGCAAAACGTGACGGTGGACCAGGGCGGTCCGGTGAGCCAAGCGCGGCCGGGGATTCTGGAGCGGCGGCGGAAACGCGAACAGGAGGATCCCGAGGCTCAGGCCAAGAAATTGGTCGAGGTGATGTCCAAGAGCCTGGTGGAAGATTTGCAGAAGGCGGGGTACAAGGCGCAGCGGCTGCTTCCCGGCGAAGCCAAGCCCACTTCGGGCGCTTGGGTCCACGGCGTCTTCACCGAAGCGGACGAAGGCAGCCGGATTCACCGGGCGATCATCGGATTTGGTTCAGGCGAGGCCAAGATGGAATTGCAGGTGACGCTGACCGACCTGGCTGCGCCCGACAAGCCGCTCTACACCGAGACTGCGGGCGATACCAGTTCCAAGAAACCCGGCGCGGTGATCACCATGAATCCTTATGTCGCTGCGGCGAAATTCGTGATGGAAAAGAATGCGCCAGAAAAGACGGTGAAGAAGACGGCGGGCGAAATCTCCGCGCAAATCGTGACCCAGATGAAACAGAACTGAGCCGCGGCGGCACGCAGTCGCGCACCAGTCGCTATTCCATCTGGAAGGTGACGTAGGTTAATTTTCCGCCGCGTTCAACCTGCATGGTGGCGGCTTCGCCGGGTTTCAGATTGTTGAACTTCTTACGCAAGTCGTCGACGCTGAGGATCGGCTGACCCTTCAGCGAATGGATGATGTCGCCGACGTTCAAGCCCGAATCGACGGCTAGCTGATCCGCGACGATCGACGCGACCACCACTCCCGAAGAAATTCGCAAGTCTCCCATCAGCGCGGCGTTTTCCGGCGTAATCGTCAGCCCCACAATTCCCAGGCGTGGGATCAAGTCCTTGGTGGGATCGGCCATTTCGGAAATTTGATCCGGCTCGTTCCTCATCTCGTATACCGGAACATTCAAATCGAGTTTTTGCGTGCCGCGCAGAACGTGCAGCCGGACGGAAGTTTCCGCGTCGCGCATGTAGAGGTTCAGGGTGAACAGCGGCACGTTGTTCACGGCGAAGCCATCGACGCTATCGATCACGTCCCCGATTTTCAGTCCGGCGCGCGCGGCGGTGCTGTCGGGATAAACGTCGGAGACCATCAGGCCGGTCAGGTCGCCGAGGCCCAGGCCTTCGGCCATATCCGGTGTAAGCGTCTGGGTGTCCGCGCCAATCGTGCGGCGTCGAACGCGGCCATATTTGCGAATCTGTTCGTAGGCGTAGCGCACGATGCCGCTGGGAATGGCGAAGCCGATGCCTTCGTTGCCGCCCGATTTGGTGTAGATGAAGGTATCGATGCCGACCATGTTGCCTTCGAGATCCATCAGCGGGCCGCCGCTGTTACCGGGATTGATGGCGGCGTCAGTTTGAATGTAGACCATCGGATTATTGGGGTCGGGCTGGCGCAGCACCGAGCTGACCAAGCCGAACGAGACCGAATTTTCCAGGCCTTCCGGGCTGCCGAAGGCCAGCACGACTTGTCCTTTGCGCAGGCGGGCGTAGAGGCCGATCGGAATCGTAGGCAAGCCAGTAGCATCGATTTTCAGTACGGCGAGGTCGATCTGTTTGCTGAAGCCGATCACTTTGGCGGGTAGCACGCGTCCACGCGCATTCAGCAGCGCGAAGGGTTGCGATTCTTCTTTGGCCGGAGCCGTGAGCAGCACGCGCACGCGATCGGCTCCTTTGACCACATGATAGTTGGTGATGATGTAGCCACTGGGATCGACGATGATGCCGGCCCCGAGGCTGCGTTCGCGGCCTACGGCGGCGGAGGCGGTGGCGTCGTCCTCGTCGGGCGCGCCATAACCCGTAACCATCACCTCGACCACGGCGGGCGAGACGCGCTTAGCCAGATCTTCAAAGGTGGCGCTCATGGAGCGCACCGCGTCGGCTTTGGTATCAGGAGCCATGGACTGCCCGGGCGCGGCGGCTTGCGCGGCTGGTGCGGGTGCCGTGGATTGCGCATAGGCCGCCTGTGCCAGGGACGCGGCCAGCAAGATGGCTCCGACGATTTTGCATAGCTGCGCAGTGGTCACGATTTTTGGCCCTCGAACTTGCAGAAATGATTTCCTGCGGATTAAATACCGCGGTGCGCGCTGATGTCAATCGAAGTCGGAGCCGGTGTCCCCAGGACTTCAGTAGAAATCGATTGATGGTGGCGAGTGTCGAGGGTATATTTCCCGCCGCTGCTGCATCGTGGCGCGAAATTCGGGTCTGTCCAAGGAGTCTTCATGAAGCATCAACGTTTTCGCGCTAAGGTACTGGCGACGCTGACTCTGGTGTTTCTGGCTGCGACAATCACCGCGGCCGACGGGCCGGCCAATGTAGCGGGATCCTGGACTTTCAAAGTCAGCGGGGACGCGGGGAGCGCGGATCAACTGATTGTGATCCAGCAGAACGGCGGCATGATCAGCGGAACATTTAAAGGCCCGCGGCAATCGGGGACCATCGCCGGAACGGTGGACGGCCAGAACATCAAATTTAAGGTCAAGGCGCGCGTATCGATTGACTACGTCGGCACGGTGGACGGCGATTCGATGAAGGGTACGCTTTTGGGGCGTGGCAAGACGGGCAATTGGACGGCCACGCGCGCGAAGTAACGGATTGATTGTGAAGAATGAGGAGGAAACCGTGAGGCAGGACATTTCACGCTCCATTTCGATTGGCCGATTGATGCTGCTGGGGATTTTCTTGGCCGCGGTTTTTCTGGCGCCGGCGCTGGCGCAAGACGTGCGCACGAATTACATGCCGGGAACGGATTTCAGCAAATATAAAAGTTATCGCTGGGCGGTGGTGGAGGGCGGCTCGCACCCGAACGCGATTGTCGACGCTGAAATCAAGATGGCGGTGGACCAACAGCTTGCGACGAAAGGCCTGGAGAAACTCGACGGGACGGCTAGCCTGACACTGACGTACCAGGTGGCTGTGGATAAAGAGCGGCAATGGAATGCTTACGGAGACCGCGGGTTCCGCTGGGGTGGCGGAATGGCCACGGCGAACAGCACACCCATCAGCGTGGGAACGATCGTGCTGGATTTTTACGATCCGGCGACGAAACAACTGGTCTGGACCGGACAGGCGACCAAGACCATCGATCCGCAGAGTTCACAGGAAAAAAACCAGAAGAACCTCGATAAGTCGATGAAGAAGCTGCTGAAGAATTTTCCGCCGAAAGCGAAGTAAGCCCAGGGAGACCTATGACTCAGGATATGTGGATTGGTCTGCGCAAGAAGTCGGCCGTCGCTTTTTGTGCCGGTGCTGCGTGCGTACTGACGCTGTTTGCGGTCTCGCTGCAGGGGCAGAGCGAGATGCAGCAGAAGATGCTCGAGCTGAAAGCGTCGATGGCAAAAAACAAAGCGGCGCTGGCGACCTACACCTGGCAGGAGACGGTGACGATCAGCGTAAAAGGTGAAGTGAAAAAGACGCAGCATTATCAGGTGCAAATGGGCGCGGATGGCAAACCGCAGAAGACTTCGCTGGATCAGGACGCTGCGCCGGCCCAGGATTCGGGCGCGCGCGGTGGGCGGTTGCGGCAGCGCATCGCCGCGAAGAAGAAAGAGGAATACGAAGACTACGCCGAATCCATGAAAACGCTGGCGCAGAAATACATGCCGCCGGACAAGGATGCCATTCAGGGCGCGTATCTCAAAGGCAACGTTTCTTTCACGCCCGGGGCCGGGGACGAAACGAAAATCGTGATCAAGGATTACGTCAAGCCCGGCGATTCGATGACGATTATGTTCAACAAGACGCAGAAGCAGATCAGCAGCATCAGCGTGGCCAGTTATATGGACGACCCTTCCGATGCCATGAGCCTCACGGTCCAGTTCAGTTCCCTTCCCGATGGTACCAGCCACGTCTCCAGCGCGACGATTAACGGCGTACAAAAACAGCTGAGCATAGCGACGCAAAATTCAAACTACCGTAAGATTTAGCGAGTGGATTCGGGCGCGGGCAGCCTGAATCTTTTGGCCCGAAATGTCGAGGACAGAACCGCTATGCGTGTCGGAGTGTTTACGCCGCTGCTTTCGCAACTGCCGCTGCCGGCGGTACTGAAAAAGCTCGCTGCGCTGCAAATCAATACCGTCGAACTGGGCACCGGGAATTATCCGGGGGACGCGCATTGCAAGCTGGCCATGCTGGAAGATGCCGCCGCGCTGGGCGAATTCAAGAAGATTCTGGCCGACGCCGGAGCAAGTATCAGCGCGCTGAGCAGCCATGGCAATCCGCTGCATCCGGATAAGGCGCGCGCGCAGCACGACCGCGAAGTGAGCCGCAAGACGATCCTGCTCGCGGAGAAACTGGGCGTCTCGGTGGTAGTGGATTTTTCCGGATGTCCGGGCGATTCGCCGAACGCCATCGCGCCGAATTGGGTGACGTGTCCTTGGCCGCCGGAATACCTGAAAGTTCTAGAGTGGCAGTGGAACGAAGTGGTTGCTCCCTACTGGATCGAGCATGCGAGATTTGCCGCGGACCATGGCGTAAAAATAGCGATCGAGATGCATCCGGGGTTTGTGGTGTACAGCCCGGAAACGATGCGGAAGCTGCGGGCTCTGGCCGGGCCGAGTATTGGCTGCAATTTCGACCCTAGCCACCTGTTCTGGCAGAACATCGATCCGCTGGCGGCGGTACGGCTATTGGGCGACGCGATTTTTCATGTACACGCCAAAGATACGCAGATTTATAGCGCGAATTTGCCTTTAACCGGCGTGCTGGATACCAAGTCGTATACCGAAGAGCGTACCCGCTCCTGGATTTTTCGCACCTGCGGCTACGGCCACGGCGCGGAGTGGTGGAGCGAATTTATTTCGACGCTGCGGATGTTCGGCTATGATTCGGTGCTCTCGATCGAGCATGAAGACAGCTTGCTTTCGCCTGAAGAAGGCCTCACTAAGGCGGCGAATTTTCTGAACGGGATCATCATCCGGGAAAGACCAGGAGCCGCGTGGTGGGTCTGAGGTTTTGTTGGCGGCGGAGCTCGTGAAAACAATTCGTACGGCAATTCTGGGAACGGGATTCATGGGGCGCGTCCATTTGGAGGCGCTGCGGCGGGTGGAATTCGTGGAAGTCGCCGCTGTGGCGGGACGGACGACGGCTTCGGCGGAGAAGCTTGGCGCGGGATTTGCGATTCCGCTGGCGACCGACGATTGGCGCGCGATACTGCGCGACAAAGCGATCGATGCGGTGCACGTCTGCACGCCGAATGGGCTGCATTTCGAAATGGCCAAGGAGGCCGTGGCCGCGGGCAAACATGTGATGTGCGAGAAGCCGCTGGCGACTACAGTGGCGGAGGCCGAGGACTTGGTGGCGCTGGCGAAGCGCCAAGGCGTGCGGCATGGCGTATGCCACAACATTCGATTCTATCCGATGGTGCAGCAGATTCGCGCGCTGCGCGAAGCCGGCGAGCTAGGCGAAATTCTGGTGGTGCAGGGATCGTATTTTCAGGATTGGTTGCTCTACGAAACGGATTGGAACTGGCGAGTCGATTCAAAGGCGGGCGGCGGTTCGCGGGTATTGGCGGACGTTGGGTCGCACTGGTTCGATTTGGCCGAGTATCTCGCGGGCTTGCGGGTCACGTCCCTTTGCGCGGATTTGCAAACATTCCACGCCAAGCGGAAGAAACCGAAGCAGGCCATCGAAACTTTTTCGGATAGGGTATTTGGTCCGGACGATTACGCCGATACGGCCGTGGACACCGAAGATTTTGGGGCGTTGATTTTCCGTATGGGTGAGCGGGCGCGCGGAAGTTTTGCGGCGAGCCAGGTTTCCGCAGGGCGCAAGAACCGGCTGAGTATCGAAATCTGCGGGACGAAGTCTTCGGTGGCTTGGGATCAGGAGCAGCCGGACGGGCTATGGATGGGCCGGCGCAACGACGCCAATCAGGTTTTCGTGAAGGATCCTTCGCTGCTGAAAACCGGAGCGCGGCCTTATGCGGATCTGCCCGGCGGGCACAGCGAAGGCTACGACGACACGTTCAAACAGATTTTCAGGCGGTTCTATTCTTCAATTCGAGAGCCGGGGGCGGCGGCGCAGTATCCGCAATTTGCGGACGGCTTGCATCAGTTGCGCATCGTGGACGCGGCGTTCGAGAGTAATCGCACGCGAGGGTGGGTGAACGTCCCTGCCTAATTGCCAGTCAATCCGGCGCGAGGTGTCATCATGCTGATTCTGGCGGCGATCGTCGCGATTTTTGTTTACGGCATGATCTCCGCGATGTTGGGCACCATTCTGCCGGACCTCTCCGATCGTTTTCAGCTAACTCCAAGGCAAAACGGGACAATTGCGTTTGCGCAAGCGCTGGGATTGATCATCGCGTCTCTCGCTGTTGGTCCGCTGCTGGATAACGAAGGGAAAAAACTCGGATTGATTTTGGGTCTGGGATTCATCGCCGTGGCGCTGTTCGCGCTGCCGCGCTCGAAGGGATTTCGCGGGATTTTGATTCTGCTGTTTGTGCTGGGTATCGGTGGCGGGATCGTGGTCACTGGCGCGAACGCGCTGGTCAGCGATGTGAGCGAAGCGCATCGCGGGACGGCGCTGAATCTGGTGAATTTATTTTTTGGGCTGGGCGGGCTGGCCACGCCGTTCATTTCGGCAAATTTGTTCGGGCGCAACTGGGTGCGGCTCTGCTACACCGTCGCCACCCTGACGGTTCTGACGCTGGGAATTCAGGCCGCGACCAAAATGCCCGCGCCCGCCGGGGCCGAACGATTTTCATTCGCTGCGGCCGCGCCGGTGCTGGGCCAGCCGCTCCTATTCCTGCTGGGATTGTTCTTATTTCTCTACGTCAGCTGCGAAGTGGGAATCTGGAATTGGCTGCCGCGGCATTTGATGGCCCAAGGCATTCCGGAAAAGCGCGCGCTGAATATTCTGTCGCTCGGATTCGCGCTGGGATTGCTGGTGGGCCGGGTGGCGGTTTCGCCGATCCTCATCCACGTGTCAGCGATCCAAGTGACGCTGGTAGCGGCGCTGGCCATGACCATCACAACTTTTCTGATGCTGCGGGCTAAAGGCCCCGCTGCGGCCGGCGTGATGGTGTTTCTCGCGGGGCTTTCGATGGCTCCAGTATTTCCTACCACGCTCGCGATTGTGGGCGATGCGTTTCCGCGGATGACCGGGACGGCGATCGGATTCGTGATCACCTGCGGCTGGGTGGGACTGGCGGTCAGCTCGCGGATTATTGGATTCATCGCGGGAGGAGATCCGGCGCGGCTGAAAAAGGCGCTGCTGGTGATCCCGGCGTGCGCGGCGCTGATGGTGGCTTTGAATCTGGCGATTCAAAGCGTCCTGCGTTAGGCCTTCGACGTACGCAGCGCTCGCGACTAGACCGTAAGCTTGCGCCAGTATTCGGCATCAATGCGCAGCGCATCGAGCACCGGCATATCGTACTGTTCTTGCTCGATGAAGGCGTGCTCAATTTTGCCGCCTTTCGCCGCTTCGAAAATCCTCTTGTAATCGATGCTGCCCTGGCCCAATTCGGCCGAAGGCGGAGGGGCAGTTTCGGACGTGGACTTGGCGCCGCCCAGCTTGAAATCCTTCACGTGCAGCATGCAAATTCGGTTGGGGTACTTGGTCAAATATGCCACGGGGTCTGCGCCGCCAACGATGACCCAGCCGCAATCCATTTCCATGGTGACTTTGGCGGGGTCGGTCAAGCGCAAGAGTTCGTCGTAGGGCACCACGCCATTCTGGGCGTGAAATTCGGCGGTGTGATTGTGGTAGCCGAAGCGAATTCCGGCGGCGTTCACTTTTTCGCCGATCTGATTGAACTGCTCGGCGTTCCAGCGCCAATCGTCGAGCGTCATCGCGTCCATGTTAGCGCGCGTAATGGTCGTAGTGCTCGCGGGATTCTGCAGCGCGGGCGAAGAGCAGATGATGAACTTCAGGCCCAGATCTTTTCCGAACTGAATGATGGCGTCCACGTGGGGGGCGAGGTCTTTCATCGAATAATGCGCGCTGACGCAATTGAGGTGCGCCTCGTCCATCGCGCTACGCACTTCGCGGGCGCTGCGCCCGAAATATCCCGCAGCTTCCACTTCCTGGTAGCCGATTTGGTTTAGCTCGCGCAGCGTGCCTTGGTAATCCTTGGGCATTAAGTCGCGGACGGAATAGAGCTGAAGGCCCAGCGGCAGGCCCAGCGGATTGGCCATCAACTGCGGCGCCATACCGCATAACCAGGCTCCGGCCGCCGAGGCCGAAGCGGTCTTCAGAAAAGTTCTTCGCGAGCTTTGCCACATAAGAGTTGCCTCCGTTGCGATCAAATCGTTCGTCGTACTGTTCCGAAGTAAACTGCCGTCGTCGTCTAGCCGGTGATGGTTTTGGTGTCGGCGTTCCACACCGCCGGCGTCTTCTTGAAGTACGAGTAATTCGCCAAGTGGCAGCCGATCGCGGCGTGGTTGCCAAAATTCTGGTTCTCGAAAGGCGTTTTGCGGGTGCGTACGGATTCGAAAAAATTCGCTTGGTGTGCGGCGACGTCATTGTAGCCATACGGCACGTTGAAAATTTCAGACTCGATCACCTTGTAATCGCGCGGCGGCGGGGCCGGATTATCCGCGGCCCACTTGGCCCAATATTCATTGCGCAGGCGCGCGGGCCAGCCTTTGGTGGAATAGGTTTCCGGACGCGGAGCGGTATCTTGCGGAGTGAAGGTCAGCGTCTGGTTGGCGATTTCGAGGGTGCCTTTGGTTCCGAAGAAACGGATCAGTTCGCCGCTCTCGTTGTTCAGGTTGCAGGAAAGCGAGACGCGGAAATTTGGATAGGTGTAGGCGGTTTCGATCAGGTCCGGAAAATCGCGGCCGTCTTTCCAGCGGAACAGGCCACCGGTGGATTGCGCGCGCTGCGGAACTTCGTCGATGCCTGAAACAAAATGGATTCCGGAAAGCAGGTGGACGAAGAGATCGCCGGCCAGGCCTTCGCCGTAATCCGAGAAACAGCGCCAGCGGAAGAAACGCGCGGCGTCAAAGGGACGCTGAGGCGCGCCGACCAGAAACGCATTCCAATCGATTGTTTTTTCGCTGGCGTCGGAAGGGATCGGGTAGACCCAAGCCCCACCGGGCGAATTGCGGTCGAGGGAAGCCTGGATGAAACAAACCTCGCCGAGCGCGCCGGAGGCAAATATTTCGCGGCCCTTGGCATAAACGATAGAGCTGACTCGCTGGCTGCCGACCTGCATCATGCGATTATTTTTCTCGACCGCGTCGACCATGGCGAATCCGTCTTCGACCGTGTGGGACATGGGTTTCTCGCAGTAAACGTCTTTGCCGGCAGCGACGGCGTCCACCACCATGCGGCGGTGCTGGTGGTCCGGGACGGCGACGATTACTGCGTCGATGTCTTTGTTATCCAGAATTTCGCGATAATTCCGCGTGGCGGGGACTTGCTTCTTCACCGCTTCCTGCGCTGCTTCGTGGCGGCTGTCGTAAAGATCGCAGACGCCGACACATTCCACTCCGGGAACTTCGAGCGAGGCCGTGAGCAGTTCGCAGCCGCGCGTCCCGGTGCCGATGGAGGCGAAGCGCACGCGGTCACTGGGAGCGACGGTGCGTCCGGCGCCCCACATGGCGGCGGGTTCGAGCAGGTTGAATTTGGAGTTCGAACCGGCGGCCAGCGTGCCGGCTCCGATTTGCATGAAAGTTCGGCGCGACAGACGATTGGTGGGAGTCATGGCAGGTTTCCTTGGCTACTGTGATTTCGTTGTGTGGGCCACTGCATCGTGTGGGGATTGGGACGTGAGAAGAGCGAAACGGGTTGCGAGAGCCTGTGGGTTTTGGGCCGGTCCGTTCACGACGCGAGCATTGTCAGCCCGCCGCGTGGCGATGTCGAGTTGTTTCTGCGGTGGTGCCGCTGAAAAATCCGCAGCCGCGGTGTGGCGAGCGGGGCTACTTCCCGGCTCCGCCGCTAGAGGCCGGAACCAGCTTGTAGCTGACGAACGCGAGGCGCTTGCCGTCCGGCGCCCAGGACGGAACGTTGATGGTCCCTTGGCCGCCGAACAGCGTGGTGAGTACGGTGATCTTTCCGTCCTTCATCGACATCAGGCGCAGCGAGACGTCTTTGTTCGGCGGATGGCCGTCGACGCTTTTGTCGTAGGTGAGCATGACCATCCATTGGCCGTCGGGCGAGAAGTGCGGGAACCAATTGTTGAACTCGTCGTGGGTGATGCGTTCCTGCTCGGAGCCGTCGGGCTTCATGCGCCAGATTTGCATCAGGCCGCTGCGCACCGAATTGAAATAAATATATTTTCCGTCGGGCGTGTATTCGGGGCCGTCGTCGAGGCCCGGCGCGGTGGTCAGGCGAGTTTCATCACCGCCCGCAGCGGGAATCGTATAGATGTCGAAGTCGCCATCGCGCTGGCCGACGAACGCTAGCGTTTTTCCATCAGGCGACCAGCCGTGCCAGTAGGAGGGCGAATTTTGAGTGACGCGACGCGGGGCGCCACCGTCGAAAGGAACCAGGTAGACCAACGACTTGCCATCACCCTGCGAGCCATCGCTGATGGCCAGGAATTTCGAATCGGGCGCGATGCCGTGATCGTTATTAATTTTGTTGGCGAAGCCGGTGTCGATGGCGACGGGCCTTCCGCCGGCGACCGGGAGGCGATAGATGCGGCCTTCCATGTTGAAAAGAAAATTCGCGCCGTCGCGGGTCCAGTTCGGCGCTTCGAAATGTTGCGCGGCGGTGTAGACGACCGTGCGCGCTTTCGTGGCGATGTCGATCGTTTCGAGCGTGCTGTGTAGCGTGTCCGGTGGCGTGACGTTGGCGCGGAGCGCGCCGTAGCCTGAGGCCAACATCACGATTGCTGCGCAGAATCCTGCGAGATACAGAGCCTTATTCATGTTCATATCATTCCCCGGGGCGAATTAGAGCCGAGCCGGATTGTAGAGGCTGGGGTCGCCGACGGATAGCGTTTTTTCATCGTGCTGGCGAATACCTGCCGTAAAATCGCTCAAACCAGTTGCACGCCATTATCCCGAGGAGACTTTCATGGCCATCGCCACCGTCAATCCCGCCACCGGAGAAGTGCTGAAAACTTTTGAGCCGCTCACTGACGTGCAGATCGAGGAGAAGCTGCAACGATCTGTGCGCGCGTTCGCTGAATTCCGACATACGACCTTTGCCAGCCGCGCCGCCAAGATGCTGAAGGCTGCCGAAATTCTAGAGGCGGACAAGGAAAAGTTCGGACGAGTGATGACGCTGGAGATGGGCAAGACGTTTCGCTCGGCGGTGGACGAAGCGGCGAAATGCGCGGTGGCCTGCCGCTACTACGCCGAGAATGCTGAAAAGTTCCTGGCCGATGAGCCGGCCGCCGTTCCCGGGACCAACAGCTTTGTGCGCTATTTGCCGATCGGGTCGATTCTGGCGGTGATGCCGTGGAATTATCCCTTCTGGCAGGTTTTCCGGTTCATTGCGCCGTCGCTGATGGCCGGAAATGTCGGCCTACTGAAGCACGCTTCGAACGTACCGCAATCGGCTTTGCTGATTGAAGATATTTTGCTACGTGCGGGATTTCCGGAGGGCGTGTTTCAGACGCTGCTGATCGGCTCGGCGAAAGTCGGCAAGATTTTGGCGGACCCGCGGGTGAAGGCGGCGACGCTAACCGGCAGCGAAGGCGCAGGCGTGCAGGTGGGAATCGCGGCGGCTACCGACATCAAAAAAGTGGTGCTCGAACTGGGCGGCAGCGATCCATTTATTGTGATGAAGAGCGCGGATTTGCAGAAGGCGGTCGAGGTGGCGGTGAAAGCGCGGGTGCTGAATAACGGGCAATCGTGCATCGCGGCCAAGCGATTTATCGTGGCGGAGGAAATTGCGGAGGAATTCGAGCGGCTATTCGTGAAAAAAATGGAAGCGCTGAAAGTGGGCGACCCGTTCGATCCGCAGACCGACGTTGGCCCTATCGCCACCGAAGATGGATTGAAGGAACTTGATGACGACGTGCAAAAGACGGTGAAGGCCGGCGCGAGGTTGCTGACGGGTGGGAAGCGGCTAGGTACGGTCGGGGAGCTTATTACGCGCCGACGGTGTTGAGCAACATTCCGGAAAGTTCGCCTGCGGCTTGCGGCGAATTGTTTGGGCCGGTGGCGTCGCTCTTTCGGGCGACAAATGCCGACGATGCGATTCGCATCGCCAATTCGAGTCCGTTCGGTTTGGGGGCCAGCGCCTGGACCAACGACAAAACCGAGCGCGAGAAATTTATCAATGAGCTGGATTCGGGAATGGTTTTCATCAATCGCATGGTGGTTTCTGATCCGCGTTTGCCGTTCGGCGGAGTGAAGCGGTCGGGACATGGGCGCGAGCTCGCGATTTTTGGAATTCGCGAATTCATGAACATCAAATCGGTTTCGATCGACGGGGCGGAGTAGGCGAATCCCGCCTACTGGTGCGGCACGGTGTAGACCTGTCCGTCTCGCAGATACAGCTTCGCAGCTTCGTCACGATTGAACGGGCGCGCGCCGCGGCGGCCGAAGACCGCGATTTGGTTTCCGCTTTCATCGACGGCGCGGTCGCGATCCACTCCCTTTGAAATTGCCAGCGCCGGGCCGGCGGTGCGATACGTGGCGATTAATTTTGGCGTTGGACGCGGGCTGAAGCCGTAGGAATTTGGGGAATCTTCGGGCGAGAGGATCTGCAGGACGCGCAGGCCGTTTTCACCGTCGGCCACGAAAGCGAAAGCGCTGGCGTCGACCATGCCGATTTTTATGTCGCGGACGTCGTTCAACGCGCCATCGGCGGTGAACATGCGGTCGAGTTTCGGCTCCTCTGGTTGCTCAACATTGATAATCGCGATGCCCTGCTTCCCTGCCGCCACGTACGCGTAGGTCCGCGCGACATAAATATTGCGAGCATCCTGCAGCGCCACTTGAGCAGCCGGAACCAGACGCGGATGCGCTAGATCTGAAACGTCCAGAACTTTTAAGCCCACACGATCCACCACGAAGGCGTAGCGAAATTGAATCGCGATTCCCTGCGCGTCTTGCAGGTCCGGAGCGCTCACCGTCGCAGTCACCTGCGGCTTCAGCGGATTATTCAGGTCGACGACTACCAGGCCGCGGTCGCACAAAATATAGGCGTAAGTTCCGGCGATGGTGATGCGCCGCGCACCGTTCAAAATGCCGTCCGGGTTGAAAGCCAGCGCCCGCTTGAGAAAATTATTCTGCGGGTTGCCGTCGAGCAGCGTGCTCACCCCCGGACGTTTGCTATTCGGGTCCGGATCGCCGACCACGACCAGGCCTTCGTATTTGTCGGCGACGTACAGAAACGCATAGAGGGGATGAATTTTCTGCTCTTCGTTTTCGGCGTTGTGGCTGCGCGCCGGGTCGAGAGCCTGGGTCGAAGGGCTGGCCACCGCCGTCGCATATTTCGTTCGCACGTAGAATCGCTGGCCCAGCGGAGAAACCGGCGCGGTTACGGTGCGCTCTGAAAAGTTTTTGTTGTCGATATTCGCCACGTCGTAGATCCGGAAACCACCCTTGCCCAGCGCCGCGTACAGATATTCGCCGCGAAGCTGCAGGTCCAGCACGTTTCCAAGGTGGTGATAGGCTTCCTTCAACTGGCGGTCGTGCGCCACGTGCTGCTTAAAATCGTCGGGATACGCGACGCGTTGCAGGTAGCTGCCGATGATCGCCGGCGGCTCCTCGTGCTCGGCGACGGCCACGGCGTCGAAACCTTTCGAACCATCCGCCACATAAATGTAGCGGCCCATCAGGTTCAACAGATTCGTTCCTTGTAAGAGAACCTGCGCCATCCAGGCGTTGTTGTCTTTGCGATCTGAAATGTGGCAATCGTCGCAGGCTCTGGTTTCTTTGCCGCGCACGGTGTGCGGGACGAAGGTGCTGAACGCGGTGCCGCTGAATCCTTCGGCCGAGACCGTCTGCTGCATGTAATAAATCCAGTCGCGATTCTGATTTTGCGAGCTGACCACCACCGCGCAGGAAGAGCGCACCGGAGCGATGCGATGTCCGGTGACGGTGCCATCGATTCCGAGCATGAAGCCATCGTCGCGCAGCACCTGAAAATCGTAACTGGTGTAATTGCGGGTGGTCAGGCCTTCGTTGTGCAGCATGGGCTTGCGCTGGTTGGCCTGCATTGAGAGGTGGCAGCCAAAACAATTCGGCGTCCAGGAAGTGTGGCAGGAGTAGCAGGTCATGCGGCTATTCGCGTGCGCGAGTTTTGCGGCGTCGCCCGGGACATTGCCCCAGGATTTTCCGTCGGTCTGGATGGTTTTGGCTCGCGCCGACTTTTCGCTGTAGTGCTCGTTGCCGGGAGTGATGGTGTCGACGGTCTGCACCACTTCCCATTCTTTTTCCGGCTCGACCATCGAGCGCTGGAATAATTTGCCGCCGCGATATTCGAAGCGGCGCGCGCTCCAGGGAGTGCGCAGCGCGTCGAAATGCGTTCCGCCCGCGGGCGAAGCCGGGCCGGAAGAAACCAGCGTGGCTTTGTGGTCGATGGTTCCGTGGCAGTCGGTGCAGTCAAGTTCGATCGCGGCGCGGGGCTCGGCGTAGAGCTTGCCGTTGCCATGCGCGTCTTGCTCGAAATGGCAATCGACGCAGTGCATTCCTTTTTCCAAGTGGATGTCAGCGAGGTGGACGGCTTTGCTGAATTTCTGCGGGTCGTCGCCCGCTACGATTTTATTTTCGGCGTCGAGCAGGTTGCCCTGGCGGTCGCGTTTGTACACTGCGCGGAAAATCCATCCGTGGCTGTGAAAGTCCGCGAATTGTGATTGTTGCAGCTTGCTGTTGAATTCCGGGCTGCCGGTTTTTTCCAGGAAATCCGCGCTGGACCACAATCCTCGCGCCGCCGCGCCTTCCGGATTGCGCAGGGCTGTTTCGTATTTTTCTTCTTCGCTGGGATTGTGCTGCTCATGCGGGTACATCGCTTCGCCGTCGGCTTCGTTATCCCACCAGGTGTAGCCGAAGTAAGTCGTCTCCATGTTCGTGCCCGGGTGAACATGGCAGATCATGCATTGGCTCGAAGGAATCGCACGAGTGAAGGTGTGTTTTATGGGATGGCCAGATTCATTTTTGGCGATGGTCGGGTCAGACGTGGCGCTCTGGCCCAGATGGCCGAAGGACGCGTACGGCCCGGAATGTTGCGGCGAGCGATCGTTGGCGTAAACCACGTGGCAGGAGCTGCATCCACTGCCGCGATAATCCCCGGGTTGATCGTTGGTGCCGGGCAACGAAAGCAACGGATCGAGCAAGCGCGTTTTCTGCAGGCCGAGGAAGACCGGGTCGGTGCGGAGCAGTGTGCCAAAACCGCGTTCACCTAATTTGTCGTCGGGGCGCCCGGACTCTTCTTCGCGGTCGGGATTGCCGATCTCGCCCTTCTTCATGCCGCCGCGTTCAAACACGCGCAGCACGTTGCCCGGCTGCGAAATTTCCCAACGCTCGAGGGGCGTCAGTTCCGGGACGATGCCCTTCAGCCGCGTTTCATCCGGTGTCGGTGGCGGCACGGTGAAAAGTTGCTGCGGCACGCCGTCTTTCGAATAGCTTTCGCCGAAATGCGTATTCTTCAGCGGGTACGAGCCGTTATTGTAGAGCGCGGCGCCCCACAACATCCCGCCGTGGGTCATCATGCTGGTTTTTACTTTGAATACTTCGGGCGCGTGGCAGCCGTTCGAGCCGCAGGTTTCGGCCGCGACTCGCAAATCGCCGGGATTGACGAATTTCACGTACTCATAACTTTCGCGCAGCCATTTGGTGTAGAGGCGCGGCGGGTTGGCCGACGTATTCGCAAGAGACGGATCGTTCGGTTGCGGGTGCGCGCGCTTTTTTATTTGTTCATATTCCGCGGAAGTGGCGTTCATTCCGGCCGGCGCCACTGCGCCGGTGTCGCCTCCGTGGCAGTCGGTGCAGGCCAAATGCACGGTGCGCGTGGGATGCATGGAAGGCTCGTCGGTGGTGATATGGCAGGAAACGCAGCCGGTGTTTTTTCGTTCGACGTCGGCTTGGGACTGGCCGAACAAATTCTGATGTTGTTGCTGCGATTCGGATTGCGCCGCCGCACGCATCCGGCCTTCGAAGAGAAGCAACGTCGCCACCGCCACGGCGGCAACCAGCAGCAAAGATGCGACGGTCGCCGCACCTCTTAGCCCCGCTCCGCCAACTGTTGAGACTTTTGCCATAGTGCTTGTGCTGCTTTCGTGCGGTTGCTCAATACCGCCGCTCAAAATTGGAATCTCACGTCGGTAAAAACTGAATACATTACTTTGCCGGTGTAAATGTCTTTGAGCCCCTGCCCGGGAACCAGCGCGGCGGCTCCGGCGGTGATGGAAATATTTTCGGTCAGCGGCGGTCGGTAGCGAACGCCCACGCTCGAATCCCAACCGATACTATGGCGAATCGGGGCCTGAAACAGGAGTTGCTCTAGCACTTCGGTGCGCTCGAAACGCAGGTAATTTACGTTCACGAAGCCGCGCAGCTTCGGCGTGATATCGAAATCGGTACCCAGATTCGCCAGGAAAATTCCGGGATTTTCGAAATTAGCCTGCCCTTCGTTTTTGCTCGAACGCAAATCCGGCAGGATGCTGTCGCCCGCGGTGAGGGCCACGCCCGAACCGGTCAGTCGAATACTCTCGCGATTCCACAAACTGAAAATTCCGCCCGCGAATTCCGGGAAATCATCGATGGAATCGAATCCTCGCGCCTGGCCGTGCTGCGCATCTCCGGAACCCGAGGCGTAAAAGGCCGAACCTTTGAAGCGGATCCAATCTTTATCCCACGAAAGTTCCAGCGCCGCCATCTGGGCGTTGATGCTCACCCGACGCGCGGCAATCGGATTAAACGTATCGGTGCCCAGCGCCTGATAAAACGCGTGGGTCAAATTCACTGCGCCGATGTGCCCGTCGCCGGTCCATCCGATGTAGCCAGCGTGCACGGCGTGCGGACGAATCATTCCGTTAGAAAAAACCGCGCCGACTGGCGAAGGCCGTACCAGAAAGCCATTGTCGTCATAATGTATCGTCGCTTCATCGTCGCTGTAATGCAGGCTGACCTGTGCGGTGTATCCCTGAAACAGAAAATCCTGGCGGTACAGATTGGCGATGATGACCTGCTGGTGGCGCAGCGCCATCGAATTCAAGCCGCTGTTCGTGTTTTTTTCCAGCAGATTGAAATAGGCGGCGTTGTATTGCCAGCGGTTGGAATGCAGGTTGCCGAAGACGCGGACGCCGGGCTGCTCCTCCACAAAAATAAAACCGCGGAAGTCGCTGTTGAAGCCCTGGATCCCGGCGCGGACCGAAACGAAATCGTAATTCGGGCCGATGTCGTGCAGCTTCACTTCGCCGAATGCTTCCTGCAGACCGACGTGCGAATCAAATCGCGAAGTTCCGCCGCGTACGTCGACGTTCACGATGCCCAGCTCGCGCACTTTCAAGAAATTTAGACTGACCACGGGAGTGATCCGGATGCGCCAGTCGACCGGGCGGAAAGAAGTGTCGCCGTGAAAAAGATCGAACGAAAACAGAAAGCGCTGGTCGAGGAAGAATTGTTCACCTTTGCCGAAGAAGCCGCTGCTGCCGGGTTGCGCTGCACTGATGTTACTGGGTACCGGCAGGCGCCGGCCGTCGGCAAAGGTGTCACTGATCCCGGTGATGTTGAGAAAGGTTTGCTTACCGAAAATTGGGACGTCACCTTTCAATTTGTTGCGATTGAAAGGATCCCAGCGGCTGCCCTTTACATAGGGATATTCGCCGCCGATTCCGTAGCGGTCCCAATTGGGCATGGTGATTAGCCAGCGGTCCGGCTCAGTGCGGAAGACTTGATCGGGCGGAGGCAAAGTTTCGGCGGGAGCTGGCGCGGTTTGCGCGGCGTTGCCGCTCTGGACGCTTAAAGCCGGCGCAACTGCAGGAGGCCCAGACGCCTCTGCGCCCGCTCCGGCGGCTGTGTTCCCCGGCGGCAATTCGGGCAACGTTGGTGATTTTGGAGTGCTGCTGATCGGCAGCGCGGTCAGGGCCAGCTCGCGAACGATATCCGTCACCAGCCTTCAACTGAATTTCTGCTGCGGGCAAATCTTGATAGCCGCTGGCACGAACTTCCAGTTGATACGCGCCTGGCGGCACTTCGACGAAACGAAAAATGCCCTGCGCGTCGGTCGTTCGTTCGAGCGCCTGATGCGTCGTGGTATTCCTTAAGGTGACTTGGGCCGCGATGATCGCCCGGCCGCTCGCGTCGCGTACGATGCCCTGCACCGATGCTTTTTTCGCGGCCGTTTGGCCCGGCAGGCGCTGTTGCTGCTGTGTGGAGGATTGCTGCAAAACAAACTTCGCGGCCGCGTGGGCCGCACCTTGAATTTTCGCTACCAGCGACACGTCTGCGTCAGTAACAGCCGCGCCGGTGAGCAACATGGAGGAAATCAGCAAAACGCGCGATATCGCGCGCCAACCGCGCCGCCTGCGGCCGGCACGGAGCATTCTAAGCGGCCTCGCACGATGTGCAGTTCGGATGGCGAAACACTCTGCCTCTAGCTATCACAATTTTTTGCGGGCCTACAAGTGATTTAACCCCGGCGCGTGCTCACCCATCAGCCCGAAGGCCACCATGAAACGCGCGAGAAACTGAATGAGCACCGGGCGTCCGCAATAAATGGGAAGCACTGGCGGTATTGTGGTACCAATGACGCATCGGCTTCATGAAATTTCTTTGTGGATTGTGGAATGACCACATCGCCTGACAACCTGAAATCATCAGGTTCGGTGCTTCGCAGGCTCCCGCGTCTCGCGCTACTTTTTTCCGCGTGCGTGCTGCTTACCAATTGCGGCGGCGGAGGTGGCGGATCGTCCACCACGCCTCCGACTCCGCCCCCGCCTCCTCCGGCAACGGAATTCTTGTCGCAAGCCGACGTGCAAATGCTGGTGCAAGCGGCGGCTTCCGCGGCGAATTCTGATTCGAGCGCGATTGCCGTCGTGGATCGACTGGGCCGCATCCTCGCCGTATATATGGGCCCGACGGCGCCGGCGATCAGTCCCGGTAATTTCGGTGTCGCCATACCCACGGACGACCTGGCGGTCTCACTGGCTCGCACCGGTGCGTTTTTCAGCAACGATCAGGCCCCGCTTTCGTCGCGCACGGTAAGGTTCATCAGCGGTATTCATTTCCCGCCCGGCGTCATCAATTCGGCCAGCGCCGCGCTGTACGGCATTGAAAATACGAATCGCGCTTGCACTCTTGCGGCGGGCTTGAATTCCACCGTTCCTCCTGCCACGACGATTAGCGGCGCTTCACCGGGATACGGGATCACCACCGGCAAAGCGGATGTAAACGATACGCAGCCCACTGCGGTAAATCCCGGCGGCGTGCCGATTTTCAAAAATGGGCAGGAAGTCGGCGGAATCGGAGTCGTCTCCGGCGATCCGGACACTTCGGAGTATGTGGCGTTCGCGGCTGCGGCGATGGCTGCGGCTGGCGGCCCGAGCGCCGCGACGGACAACGTCGGTTTCCCGACCTTCCCTGCCCCGGGAATTGTTTCGATCGCCGGTATTACTTTACCGTTCGTGAATCAGACTTCGCCGCCGAGTGGCGTCAGTCCCGGAACTTTTAACGCCGCGCTTTTCACCGTCGGTCCGGTGGCTAGCCCCGGCGTACCTCCGATCGGCGACCTGATACCAGAGACGGCCGGGCCGATTGGCGGGCTTACGGTTTCGGATGTCGCAGGAATCGTCAACAACGCCATCGCCACCGCGAACACCACGCGCGCGCAGATTCGACTGCCTATCGGAGTGAAGGCGAAAATGGTGATCGCCATCAGCGATCTGGACGGCACGCTGATCGCGCTGTATCGCATGAGCGACTCTACAATTTTCAGCATCGATGTGGCGGCGACCAAAGCGCGGAACGTGATTTATTTCAGCGGGCCCACTCGGCAGCCAGCCGATTTGAATCAGGTGCCGATGGGCACGGCGGTGACCAACCGCACCATAGGATTCGGCGCGCAGCCGTTTTTTCCTTCAGGAATCGATGGCTCTGCGGCTGGGCCGTTTTTTAATTTGTATACGATGGATACAGCCAATCCTTGCACGCAGGGCTTGCAGGTCCCAAGCGCAGCGTGGCCCAAGGTGAACATGAGCGGAATTGTTTTTTTTCCGGGCTCGGAGCCGCTCTACAAGAATGGCGTTCTGGTAGGAGGCCTGGGCGTTAGTGGCGACGGCGTCGATCAGGACGATTACGTCACGGCCGGTGGCGCGGCGGGATTTGAACCGGATCCTTCAATTCGCGCGGACCAGATCGTGATCGATGGCGTGCGATTGCCTTACCTGAAGTTTCCGCGGAATCCTACCGACTGAGTTGAAGTAGGCGGCGGCTACGAATCAGCGCTAGCCTTCGCGAACTTTGTGCCCGGCGAGATTTCCCAAGCCCATCGTAGGCGGCGTATTTGTACATTTCCGAAAGCGTCGGATAGTTGAAAACGAATTCGATGAAAACGTCGAGCGACATTTCGGCTTCGAGCGCCATCATTCCCAGGTGAATCAGTTCGGTGGCATTTTCGCCGATGATCTGCACGCCCAACAGCCGGCGGTCGGTCTTGCGGAAAATGAGCTTGAGCATTCCGGTTAAATCGCCAACGATTTGCCCGCGTACATTGTTCGAATAATGGGCCCGGCCCACTTCGTATTCGATTTTCTTTTCCTTGCAGCTGTCTTCGGTTTCGCCCACCGCGGAAATTTCAGGAATCGTGTAGACGCCCATCGGCAGCATCGAAGCTAGGCGTTTTTTGTATTCAAGGCCGAACGCGTGGCACACGGCGACGCGAGCCTGCTCCATCGAAGTGGAGGCCAGCGCCGGAAATCCGATCACATCGCCGGCTGCGTAAACACCGGGTGTTGCGGTGCAGTAGTGCTCGTTCACCTCGATGTAGCCGCGCTTGTTCAGCGGGACTCCGGCTTTCGCCAGGTTCAACTGATCCACCGCGCCGCGCCGGCCCGCGGCGAAAAGAGCCGTTTCGACCGCCAGCGTATTGCCGGACTGCAGGCCGATACGCACTCCATTGGGCGTGCGTTCGATCAGCGTGGTTCGTTCGCCAAGATAAAAATTCACGCCCAGTTGGGCGAGGCGCTCGCGCAGGCAGTGCGAGATTTCGCTATCCAGAAATGGCAGCACGCGGTCACGCCCGTCGACCAGCGCCACTTCCACACCCAGCGCGGTGAAAATCGAGGCATATTCGCAGCCGATCACGCCTCCGCCGACGATAGCCATGCTGCGCGGAATCGAGGTCATACCCAGGATCGAGTCGGAGTCGAAAACCACTTGGTCGTCGAAAGGAATTTCAGGCGCGCGATGCGGTGTGGAACCGGTGGCCACCAGAACGAAGCGAGCTTTTACGGTAACGGGCGCGTGACCCTGACGCTGCACCGAAATGGTGGTGGCATCTTCGAAGCGCGCTGTGCCGCGCATCAGCTCCACGCCATGTGCCACCAGGTTCTGCAGGATTTTCTGGCGCTGGGCTTCGACGATCACATCCTTGCGGTGCATGAACTTTTCTACGGTTAGGCCTTCTTTCAGCGAATAGTCCACGCCGTAAAGGCCGCGCTGCTGGACGCCGGAATAGTACAGGGCGGATTCACGCAGAATTTTGCTGGGAATGGTTCCGGTGTTGACGCAAGCGCCACCGAGGATCACTTCGTGCTCAATCAGCGCCACGCGATTGCCGAAATAGGCGGCTTGCACCGCGCCTTTTTCGCCCGCGGGGCCCGAACCGATCACCACCAGATCGAATTGCTGCACGGCTGTCTCCCGCGGCGAATGGCGCTAGCGTACCAGCGCGTTCACCTGATGCATCCGTGCCGCGAAGCGCGCCGGATCGTAGGACGAAGGATTTTCCAATTCCTGAAACAAGCCGCTGATGGCCGCGCGAAGCTGTTCGGAATTCGGCATTTTCTGATATCGATCGCAGGCCACGTAGAGAGATTGCACGGCCATCGCGGCCTGCGCCGCTGCGTGCTCGCCTTGCGCCGAAACGTTGTCCGCGTCGCCGGATATTTTTTGCAGCAGACGCAGCGCCGAAGCTGCATCATTGGGCGTACCTTCGACGCGCGCCGATAAATCGCTCACCATTTGCGCCGTATTGGCCGCCGCCGTGGCCACGGCGTCGCGGTCAGGATTCAACTGGCTCATCAGATGCGCGAGCCGGCCCAGTTCCGCATCGAGCTTCCCGGCTTGATCGCTATCGGCCTGCGCGACCAATTCGTGAAAAATCGTGTAGCGCGAAGGATTCCAGGGTGGATCGCCCGGGCGGCGCCCCGGATATCCGCGTGCCTGCCGCCAGCTGTTTTCCGGCGTGGTCAAACTGTGGTGGCAGGAGTAGCACTGTAGCTCGGAATATTCGGGCCAGACTTTACCTTTCGCACGCGATGCCAAGCGTAGCAACGATTGCTGCAGCTGCACGGCTTGGCCGGTGCTCAATTCGTGCAGGTCAAACCAAGCGTCGGCGCCGGCCTCGCCACCCGGCTCTTTCCAGTGGCGCGGCATCACTGCCGAAAAAGAATCCAGCTCGAAATAAAGGTCGGGATGCCCGGCGGCGATCATTTCGTGGTCGACTGATTTTTCTTCGTTGCCCAGATGGCAGCTCAGGCACTTTTGTGCGCGCGAGGTCAGGTTGCGCAGGTCGTACATTCCGGCGGCCACGGATTTCGCGTGGGTCCAGTCGCTCTCGGTGTGAGGGCCTAGCCAAGCCGCGGCCGGGCCGTGGCAATTTTCGCAGCTCACGCCTTCGCTCAAATCGAATGTTCGCGCACGTTCTGAGGTCGGTACATCGAGTGCGTGGCAGGCCAGACACTTCGGCGCGGTTTCCGCTTTGGGCAGGCCCAGAATCGACGCCATGCGCTCGCCCGTGCCCCCGGTCAGCGCGGCATACGCTTTCGAGTGTTTGTCTTTCACGATCCAGGTGCTGTATTCGTTTTGCAGCACGTGATTGTCGCTGCGCGGCGAGACGCTGCCGTGGCACGCGGCGGAGGCGCACGATCCCGGTCCGGTGTATTGCGGCGTGCGAGGCAATTGCACCTGCGCTTGGGCCTTGGCCGAGGAAGCAGCGGCGAGCATAAGCACGGCCAGCGCGACGGCGCAAACGAACCAAGGCACAACGTCGCCCCTTTCCCTTCTAAATTTTGCGATCATTTTCACGCGGGCAGGCTGCCCCCGTTCAGCGAGAAGCATCAGCGAATCCAATGGTGCACGAATGGCGCTCTTGTACTATCCGACTCTACCCAAGTCAACGGATTTGCGTCCGCTTTCTCTGGCAAGTTTCGCGCAAGAATAAACCGTGGTTTCGCTTGACGCCTCCCGAAAGCCCCGTATTATCGCTTTACGAAACGAATCATTCGCGCCCCATTGTAATCGCCCAGGCGAATGAATACTCTCGCCCGTTATAGGAGACTCGCCTTTGATTTTTAGCGAGCTAAGAGAGATTCAGCGTCAGTTCGGCTATCTTCCCTCTGAAGAATTAAAGACGCTCGCCGCGAAAATCGATGTGCCGCTGTATCGCCTGCATGGAGTCGCCAGTTTTTATCCGCATTTTCGACTGACTCCTCCTCCACGCGTGGATTTGCGCGTCTGCCAGGACATGTCCTGCCATCTTCGCGGCGCGGACGACTTGCGCCGATCGATCGAGCAGGCCACGGGTTCCGCAACTGAAAAGGATGTGAAAATCAGTGGCGTGTCGTGTCTCGGACGCTGCGATCATGCGCCGGCTGTGGCCATCAACGAAAAAATCTTCACGGCGGTTTCGCCGGCGCAGCTCACTTTGCTGGTCGGCAACTTGCTTGGAGATGCTCCGCTGCCCAGCGTTTCTCACGAGCACCATCGCGCGGCCTGTGCCATAGATCCCTATCAAGCCGAAGAACCGTACCAGGCGTTGCGAAATTTTCTGAAGACGGGCGACGCCGATGCGGCGCTGGCACAGTTGAAAGCTTCCGGCCTGCGCGGATTGGGCGGTGCCGGCTTCCCGACCGAATCGAAATGGCAATTGGTGCGGCAGGCACCCTCGCCTACCAAATTCATCGTCTGCAACGCCGACGAGAGCGAGCCGGGGACGTTCAAGGATCGCTTCATCCTGGCGCATCTGCCGCATCTGGTGATCGAAGGCATGATTCTGGCCGGGCTGATTACCGGTGCGCAGAAAGGCATTCTTTATATTCGCCACGAATATGAAGAGCAGGAGCGCATCCTGCACGAAGAAATTCGCCACTGCCAGAAATTTGGATTGCTCGGGCCCGCGATCCTCGGATCCGGCTTCGCGTTCGAGCTCGACATTTTCGTCAGTCCGGGCGGCTACATTTGCGGAGAAGAAACGGCGCTGCTGGAGGCGATCGAAGGCCGCCGCGCCGAGCCGCGCAACAAGCCTCCCTTCCCGGTGAACGAAGGCCTTTGGAATATGCCCACGGTGATCAACAACGTGGAAACTTTTGCGAATGTGCCGGCAATTTTGCTCCGTGGCCCGGATTGGCACAAAGCCCATGGCGTGGGCGGCGCCGCCGGCCTGAAATTCGTAGGCATCAGCGGCGACGTGGTGCGTCCCGGCGTTTACGAAGTGCCGATGGGCACGCCGCTCTCCGAATTGATTTTCAAATATGCCGGTGGGCTTCCTGACGGCAAACAATTGAAAGGCTTTGCGCCTTCCGGCCCTTCTTCTGGATTTCTTCCGGCTTCCATGGCCGATACCCGGCTCGATTTCAAATCGCTGGCCGACGCCGGATCGATGATGGGCTCGGGCGCGCTGGTGGTCTGCGCCGAAGATCGCTGCATGTTGGATATGGCGCTGAATGCGACTCGATTTTTCCGCAATGAATCCTGCGGCAAATGCGTTCCTTGCCGTGTTGGTTCGCAGAAACTGGTTGCTATGCTGATGGGTTGGACCCAGGGCAAAGGCTCAGCGGCCGATCTGGCCCTGCTCGATGAGCTTTCCAATGCGTTGCGACTTACTTCAATTTGCGGCTTGGGCCAAGTGGTACCGGCGCCGATCGCCTCGGTGGTCAAACATTTCCGCGAAGAACTGGATTCCCACGTGCTGCACTCGCGGTGTCCGGCAGGCGTCTGCCCATGCGACGGGAAAACGGCGTCGCTCTTCGAATCTGCGCGTATGGCGAGGCCAGCGTGAGCACGGGTGCCATGATCGAGCTGACGGTCGACGGGAAGAAGGTTTCGGTGCCCGCCGGCACCAGCGTCTTTGACGCCGCACGCCTGAACGACATCGAAATCCCCACGCTTGTGCCATCAACAGAATGAAAAGCCGGTCGGCGTTTGCCGCATGTGCGTGGTGGATGTCGGTGCGCGCGTGCTTACGGCTTCGTGCGTGCGTCCCGCCGAGCCGGGCATGGTGGTCAAGACCAATTCCGAGCAGGTGATAAAAGCGCGGAACACGCTGCTCGAACTTGTTGATAACTGACCACGCCAGCCCCTGCGCCCGCGAACGCCAGTCCGGCGATTGCGAACTGGAAGCGATGGCCAAGCAGCACGGAATTTCACAATCGCGATTCGCCCGCAGTCTACCCGCCGAGGTGTCGATGAATCTTCGATGAGCATTGGCGTCGATTTCGACGCCTGCATTTTGTGCGACCGCTGCATCCGCGGCTGCAGCGAGATTCGCGAAAATTTCGTCCTGGGACGCATGGGCAAAGGCGAAACTACCCGCATCGCCTTCGACAACAATTTGCCCATGGGGGATTCTTCCTGCGTTTCCTGCGGCGAATGCATGGTCTCCTGCCCCACCGGCGCGCTGACCAACAAAATCGTGAATCAAACCGCCATCGCGGTGACGCCAGATTCGCGTCCGGTCAGCTTGCAGGAACTGAGCGATCTGCCTTTTTTTGAAGGCGTGTCCGGAACTTTCCTGAGCCTGAATCGCAACGCCGTGGTCCGCCGCCATTTCAAACGCGGCGAGATCATTTGCCGCGAAGGCGAATATGGCTCGACCGCGTTTTACATTCTGGAAGGCGAGGCGCGCGTTTCAATCGCCAGCCCAATCGCCCACGTAAAAACCCAGGGCGCAGTGAAGCGCTTTCTCGGCAAGCTTTCCAGCAAGCTGACCCAGCGCCAAAACGACGCGCGGGAAGAAGAAACCGCGCAGCACTGGATTCACATCGATGCGCCGCTGGACCTGAGCTACGAAAATCCGGTGGCGACGCTTAAGGCCGGCGATCTGTTCGGCGAAATGACTTGCATGAGTTTGTATCCGCGCTCGGCCACGGTGCGTGCCGAATCGGATTGCACCATGCTGGAAATTCTGCGCAACGTGCTGGATATCATGCAGCGCAACAAGAATTTCCGCGCGCAGCTGGATCGCTCCTATCGCGAGCGCGCTCTCGACAGCCATCTGCGCTCGGTTCCGATTTTCGCCGGACTAACCGACGAGTTCATTGACGGCCTGCGCGAGAAAGTGGAGCTGCTGCGCTTCCCCCCCGGGCAGGTCATCTGCCGCCAGGGCGATCCGGCGGACAGTTTTTATCTGGTGCGCATCGGCTTCGTGAAAGTTGCTCAGAACCATCCCGGCGGAGAAATGGTTCTAGCCTACCTCTCACGCGGTGACTATTTCGGCGAAACCGGCTTGTTGAAGAACGACGTGCGCACAGCCACCTGCTCGGCGCTCGATCACGTGGAAGTGGTGCGCATCAGCGCCGAAGATTTCGCCGAGATGAACCGGCAATTCCCGGAAGTTCGTCACCAACTCGAATTGGTTGAGCACGAGCGCACCCACGCGAATCGCGAACGGCTGACCATGCTATCCAGCACGCCGCTCAATAGTTTTTTGCAGCAGGGCCTGATGGAAGCACAGAGCCTGCTGCTGCTCGATCTTGACAGCTGCACGCGCTGCGACGCCTGCGTTCGTGCCTGCGCCGACGCGCATGACGGCGTCACGCGGCTGGTGCGCGAAGGCCTGCGCTTCGATCACTATCTGGTCGCCACTTCCTGCCGCCAGTGTTTGGACCCCCTCTGCATGGTCGGCTGCCCGGTCGGTTCGATTCGCCGCCGCAATTCGCTGGAGGTGATCATCGAGGATTGGTGCATCGGCTGCGGCTTGTGCGCGGACAATTGCCCGTACGGCAACATCAACATGCATCCGTTCAATGTTTTCACCGACGTTCCCGGTATGCCCGGCCAGAAAAAAGCCATGGTCAAGCAGAAAGCCACCTCCTGCGACCTTTGCTCCGAACTTGCCGAACCGAGCTGCGTCTACGCCTGTCCGCACGATGCCGCGCACCGCGTAGACCCGCGCCAATTTTTTGCCACTTTGTTGCAGTCGACCGACAAGCCTTCCAAGGCTTGAGTCTTTTTCGATCAGGGAGCTGCCTAGACCAGCGCGATGCGAATCGATGCCACACACCGCAAATGGCTGGTCGCTTCTCTGATTATTTTCGGTATCGCGACTTTTATTTACATCGCCTACGCCGCCAGTTCCCCGGCCGGACCCACCGGCGGAAGCCCCATCGGCCTCGCTTTCGGCGTCAGCGGGTTTGCTTTCATGATTTTCGCCGGGCTGCTGGCTGCTCGAAAAAAGGTCGCGGTCTGGCGCCTGGGCCGCGCGCAAACCTGGATGCGCGGGCATCTCTGGCTCGGCCTGCTCAGCCTACCGCTGATTTTTTTTCACGCCGGCTTTCAATTCGGCGGGGTGCTGACCAGAGTGCTGATGATTTTGCTGCTCACGGTCGTTGCCAGCGGGTTGGTGGGCGCGGCGCTGCAGCACTACATGCCGCGCATGATGACTTCCGAAATTCCCATGGAGACGATTTTCGAACAGATCGATCATGTCCGCGAACAGCTGATTGCCGAAGCCGACGCGCTGGTGCACGGAATCTGCGGCTCGCCGCAAGTGGAGGCCGTCGCGCTTTCCGGTGGTGGCTCCGTCGCCGTAGACGTCGCCGCGCCCGTCGCGGTGCTCCCGCTTCGCGACTTTTACACCCGGCAGTTGCGCCCGTTCCTGAAGCACAGGCATTTGCGCAATCAGCCGCTAGCTCGTCGCGATGAATCTACGCGCATTTTCGATGCGTTGCGCACTTTGCTTCCGCCCAGCGTGCAAGACGCTACCCGCAAGCTCGAAGAAATTGCCGAAGAAGAACGCCAGTTGCGCCGCCAGGTCCGCCTGCATCACTGGCTGCACGGCTGGCTGATGTTGCATGTGCCGTTGTCGCTGGCGCTGCTGTTGCTGGGATGCATTCACGCCATCATGGCGTTGCGGTACTGAAACCGGAGTAGAAGCGGGTTACCGTGGCTCGAGCCAAGCTCACAACTAAAAAACTCGCGCAGCGCATCGATCTCAGCTATTTCAAGCGCCCGCATCCCTTCCGGCGCTGGCGTTTTATTTTGTCCGTGGGAGCACCGCTCATCGCGATTCTGTGGCTCGGCTGGTATGCCGTCGCCCGCGACAACCATGTCTACAGCGGCGGACGCGTTTCCACCGCGCACGCGATTCTTTCCACCGAATGCAAGGCCTGCCACGTGAAGCAGGCCGGGGTCTTCAGCGCCAAGGCCAGCGATGCAGGATGCGAATCCTGCCACGACGGGCCGGTCCATCACGCTACGCAGCTCTTTACGCCGAATTGCGCTTCCTGCCATGAAGAGCATCGCGGGCACTTGCGCCTGGCCGCGGTTTCGCAGGTTAGTTGCACCCAGTGCCACGCGAACCTGGTCAGCGCGAGCAGCAAATTAAATTTCGCGCGGACCATCACCCGATTTGACGGTGACCATCCAGACTTTGCGGCGGTGCAATTCGGCGCGCGCGATCCAGGGACCATAAAGTTCAATCACGCGGTGCATCTGCGGCACGGGCTAAAAGGACCAGCTGGTTTGGTAAATCTCGATTGCCAGGATTGTCACCAACCGCCCGCGGTGCGCGTGCAGTGGAAATACGGAGTGCCGGATGCCGTCGGAGCTCCCGTCTCGGCGGCCGCCGCGCGGCAGATAGCGATCGCTGAAAAGACACTCCCTCCGTCCATGGATTATCGCCGCGCGTACATGTCTCCGATCGCTTACGCTAAGCACTGTGCGGCCTGCCACGGACTTCAGTTCGACGCGCGTTTTCAGGAAAGCGCGCCGCACGATACACCCGAAGTCATCCACGCTTTCCTCGTGAAGAAATTCCAGGCATACATTCCCTCGCACACTTCGGAATTGCGCATTGCCGCTCCAGTGCCGGAGCGCGATTTGCCGCAGCAGCCGCTTCCGGTCGCGTTCCGCACGGTCACCCAACAGCAGTGGGTCGATTTGAAGGTTGCCGAATCAGAACAGCTGCTCTGGCGCAAGACTTGCGCGCAATGCCACTCGCTCAGTTTCTCCAAGCAGGCCGCTCTGCCGGTGGTGGCGCCGTCGAACATCAAGACGCGCTGGTTCGATCACGCGGTCTTCGACCACGACACCCATAAACTGCTGAAGTGCGCGGAGTGCCACGTCAAAGCGCCGACCAGCCAGGAAACCTCCGACGTACTGATCCCCGGAATCGAACGCTGCCAGAAATGCCATCACGAGGGGAAAAATTCCGCGGAATCGCGCTGCTTTGAATGCCACACCTACCACAACTGGGAAAAAGGAAAAGAGGTGAAAGGCTCATTCGTCTTATCGCGGCTGGGTCGCGGCGACTGAGGCACAAATCGCTACTTGGTCTTCATTACGTACACGCCGTCCCACTCGCCTTCGGGGGCGTTCTCCGAAAATTCCACTGCGCGTTCCAGAAAAACCTGGGTGGGCCCATCATCCGGGAACCCAGAGAGAACTTCCGCGAATAATTCGGCCGCCCTATTCCAATTTTGCTTGCGGTATTCCTGCATGGCGCGATCGAACGCCTCCAGCAACGTCTGATGGTCCGCCCGATTCTCCTCGACGTCCATCAATTCGTAAATCGTCACCGGCAGCGTCTTCCCTTTCACCCGGATCTTGTCCAGCTCGCGGCAAACGAATTGGCTGGAAACGTGACGGTAGGTTGCTTCACTGATGATCAGCTGCACGTGATATTCCTTGGTGATTCCCTCCAGACGCGAAGCCAGGTTCACGTTATCGCCCATCACCGTCCAGGAAAGCCTCCGCTCGGAGCCCATGTTTCCCACGTTGACCGGGCCAGTGTTCAAACCAATTCCGATGCCGATCGGCGACCGCCCAGCCGATTGCAATTTTTCATTCAGCTTAGCCAGGCCGCGGGACATCTGCAGCGCACAGGAGCAGCTGCGGAAGGCGTGGTCTTCTTGAGGATAAGGTGAGCCCCAGAAGGCCATGATCGCGTCACCGATATATTTATCCAGCGTGCCGTTAGTGTCGAAAATGATCTCGGTCATCTGCCCGAAATATTCGTTCAGCAGTTGCACCAGCTCGTCCGGCGTCAGTTTTTCGGAAATGGTAGTGAATCCGCGAATGTCGCTGAACAGGATGGTCAGCTCTTTCATCTCGCCGCCGGGACGAATGTATTTCTCGGGGTCTTTCTGCATCAGCTCGATCACGCCGGGCGATAGATACTGCGAAAAAGTCTTGCGGATTTTTCGCTTTTCGCTTTCTTCGCGCACCATGCGCACGCTGGTGATGCCGGCATAGTTCGCCGCCAGCGTCGCCGCCGGAATCACGAAACTGAGCCATTGGCCCCTGCTGGCAAACAAGAAATACACGAACCAGCCGAAAGCGAACAAGGTCGTGATCACCAGGATCGTGGAATATAGCGGCGTGATTCGACTGAAGAGGAATCCGAAGACGACCCCGAACAACAGAATAAAGCCGATGTCGATCATCTCTTCGCGCCCGCCGCGCTGCAGAAATCCCCGCCCCGGCTCCTGGCTGTGCAGCAAGTTGTCGATGATGTTGGCGTGAACTTCCACTCCCATGTAAGGCGTGCCGGCAGACTGAAACGGCGTGGTCCGAATATCCCCGATGCCGACGGCGGTGGCGCCGACCAAAACGATCTTGTCGCGGAATGTGTCTGGCGCCAGCGCGCCGCTCATCACATCCCACATCGAATATTGCGAATAGGTGCGGTATGGCCCGGTGTAATTGATCAGCGCGCTGCCGTCGCGCACGCGTTTCACGATGTGCGAACCCAGTTCGATGTGGTCCAGGCCATTCGGGGAAACGTAGGCCACCACTTGCTGGTCGGGAATCTTTTCGTACAGCCGCACGACTTCGCCGTCCAGCGAAGGATAATAAGACTGGTCCTTGTAGCCGAGCATGAGCAGTCCGTGCCGCAGCGTGTCGTCGGAATCAGGATTGATGTTGATGAATCCGTAGGAAGCGGCCGCTTCGGCCAGCTTGGCGATATTTGCTTCCACGCCCTGCGCCACCGTGCCGCCATTCTTGATCCAGGCCGCGCCGATGTCGGCCTTCACGTCCTTCTTGAATCCCACCGGGACCACCTGCGGAAACGCGTGGTCCCAAATGATGTTGAGATATTCCTCCGCGACTTTCGCGTTGGCAGAATTCGCGCGCTGCTGATCCAGAAAAATATGTCCCAGGACCACGTTGCCGCCCTTCTTCATCGCCGACGCAAACAACGCATCCTGATCGCTAGCGGCCTCCAGCTCATTAATCTGGGTCAGCACCGCGGGCGGCGCGGTGGAAGCCACGTCGATGCGCAATTTATTTAGGGCCTCGACGGCGGAATTGCTTTCCGGCACCGGGAACGTCGCGTCAAACGCGATCACCCGCGCGCCGCCGGCGTTCAATTCGTTCACCAGTTTGGCATAGGCCTTTCGCGGAAGGGGAAACGAACCGATTTGCTGCAGGGTCTTCTCGTCGATTCCGACGATTACGATATTCGGGTCGTGCAGCCGCACGCCGCGCATTTCGAAGCGCAGATCCAGCGAACTCTCTTCGATGCTCTGCAAGAAAACGAGACCCGATTGGGCACTATTCTCGAGGCCCGAAAATGCGAACAGCGCCAGTCCCCCGAGGGTGACCAGCGCTGCCACGATCAGATCCAGATGACGAAGCGCAAAACGTCCCAGCCAGTCGATACGGCCGGACGCTCGCAGTGATGACGATTTCATAAGGAATACGAGCGCGGCAGCAAGCGCAGCTGCGTGGCCTTAGTTTCCCGGATTGGTGACTACTTTCCGGCCTCCGCCCCCACTCTGCGACAGTCCCAGCCCCAATCCCAAACCTACCGCTACGGCCGTGCCGATCAGCACCCAGCGCAGCGTGTGGCCATGTTTTGCCACTTGGGTGGTGTTGCTGCCGCCGCCCGCATTCACTCCGATGTCAGTCGATGAGATGCTGGCCTGCAACACGTCCGGAGGCGTGGTCGAAGTTTGAAATCCCGCGGGCGGAATTTCCGAGGTGATCACCACCATTTGTCCCGGGTCGACAGTCACCGAATTCGGCGAGGTCGTGGTCTGCCCGGCATTGTTGGTCACCGTCGCGTTGCCGGTGGGCGTCACCGAAACGCGGCCTTTGTAGCAAATTACGGTCGTACGATTGGCTTCGTATCCCACATAAAAATCGGTGCCGATCACGCCGATCACCGCGTTCGGCGTTTTGGTTTCGAATTTGCCGCCGGGGCGGGTGATCTTCACCACTTGGCTGCGCACTTTGCCGTAATCCATTTCGAGCGAAGTCTGTTGCGCCGCAGCGTCGTGCTGCACAATGCGCAATTGGCTGTCGGACCCGAGGCTGAGAATCGATCCGTCCTTCAACCCTGCGCGGACGCGGCCGGTGTGCTCCGTCTGCAACAGATCGTTCCAGTTCAAATCCTCTTGGGTTTTTGCGGCTTTGGAATTCACCGTAGCCGAGGGAATCATGGCCGTAATCTGGCCCGCGGGTTGGCTGGCTCCCGCTTGCGGCTCGGACATCGCCGGCAAAGCAGCAAGCAGCGAACACAATACGACCGCCATGGAGCGCTTGAAAATCATATGCGGAACTCCTTTGATTTGCCTACGTGGGTTGCTGTAAAGCGATTTTGACAGATGAGGAGGGGGTGTCAACGAAAGCGCCGAGCAACGCGCTGAGGTGGTAAATAGCAGGATTTCCGATATTTGAGGATGGAGCCGAAGGTGGGAGTTGAACCCACGACCTGCCGATTACGAATCGGCTGCTCTACCACTGAGCTACTTCGGCGCCGTTGGACCGCTTGAAGATTTTAGCATCGCGCCGAAAAAAGTGCCAACGGGCGCTGGATGCGGGTTTCGCGTCCCGGCAACATTCGAGGCGACGAGCGACCGCGCTGGAAACGCTATGCGCGGGCTCGATTTATTTTTGCGTTAGCACGATTAGTTCGATTCCCGGGGCCGGTAACGGGTTTGAGATTTTCAATTCCCCGCCCTGGCCGTCGGGGGCCGCGATGCGCGTGAAATCCTCGGTATTGGTCAGGCGGTAGCGCGCGACGGTGAAGGGTTTCTTGCCCCACGGCAGGTTGCTGATGGTCAGGTCGTAGCCTGCGTTATTTTTGTAGGTGATGTTGCGGTTCGGCGGCAGCTTCACCTTGGACATGTCGGGGAGCGTCGCGCCGCGGAAAAATTCCGGAGGCGGGACCATTACGTTGGCTTTGTAGTTCGCCGGGACTTGGTAATTGCTGATCAGAATTTGGACCGTCTTGCCATTTTTCGATTTTCCGGCGAGGGCGGCGAAACCTTCATCGTCGGCGCCGGTGACGGCCAGACGCTGGGGCGAATTGCGCATTTCGCCGATGGCCCTCATAGCGTAGGCGGGTTTGTAGGGCTTCCCTGCCAGATCGAAGAGGCCCATCCACGAAGCATCTCCGCGGTAATAAATCGCGCGGTCGACTGGGACATCCTGCAGGTAGATCAGCGTGGTGTCGATGAATGCGGCAACGTCCGCGCTGCGCAGCTCGGCTTTCATCGGTTCGGTGAAGTCGGCGCTGCGATTGTATTCGCTGAGAATGCTCTCGGCTTGAGGGAAGCCGTGATCGTCGATGATCTTGCGAAATTCCTTGGCGAGGCGGACCGGTTCGAGCGGGTCGGCGCTGCCGTCGGTGTAGTTGTGCCAAGAATAAAAATCGAGTGGGACTTTGTGTTCGCGGCAGTAATCGAGAAAACCTTCGCGATAGGGCTGCGGAGTATAGGGGACCGCGAGTGCGGGGCCACCCACCATCAGCGACGGGTCCGCGCTTTTCAGTGCGCGGGCGGTTTTCTCGTACAGCACAAAGAACTGCGCGGGCGTGCCAGTCCAAAAAGTTTCCGGCTCGTTCCAAAATTCCCAATAGCGGATGTGATCGTGAAATCCGTTGGCCCAGCCACTGTTGTAATGCATCTCGACGTGCTTCACCACGGAAGCGAACTTGTCGAAATCGGGCGGGGGAGCGTTGTGCGCGGCCCAACTGCGACCGATGCGGTAATACACTTCGGCGCCGGAACCGACGATGGCCTGGATTGCAGCGTCGGTCGGGCCGAAGCGATAGCTGGCCGGTTCTTCGGGGTCCTTGGTCCAATCTGGATAAACTGAACTTATATTTCCGGCGGCGACGATCTGGTGCCGCACCGTGGCGTCGGGGACGAGCCACGCGAGAGTCGGGTCGTCCGGGTCCCAAACCGCGTCAATGTCCGTGGGCCCCATGTAATCGTGGGTCCGAACCATGTTGATGTCAAAGTCGCGATATTGGTTCACCAGATTCGGCAAGCCTTCGCGCATGGGCGCGGGGCCGCCGTTGACGGCGCTAAGAATTTTGATTTGGCCGGCGGATTTTCCGGCGTCCACGGTGACCGCGCGATTTTGCGCCGGCAGCGCGACTGAGAATCCCGCGAACAACAGTAAGCCTGCGACAAACTTTTTCATCGAGCGTGTCCTTTGAACGGGCCTTTTAACGAAATCTTTATCGAGTCTTAACGGCTGAACGGAAACATAACCCAGGCGATGCCTACACCGATAAAGATAAACAGCGCGAAAGTCCAAACCGCATAGCGCACGCGCTGCATTCCACTGCGCTGGCCGAGCGCCGCGAGCGCCATGGAAATTAGCAGGGCGAAACCGGCCATCGCCCCAAAATGGGTGACGTGCATCAGCGCCGCCGTCCTGCCGCGATTTCGTAAGCGTCAAAGGCGCTCAGCAAATTGACGATTCCCGCCGCGGCGATGAAACGCGTGCCTTCATCACCCAGCGCGCGGGAAACATCTGGGCCGCTGCGTTCGAAAAAACGGGCGAGATAATAAAAGACTCCGGTGCCGGCGTCGGCGAAAAACCCAAGGCGACCGAAAGCGTCGGTGGAGTGTTCCGGAAAAACGTTGCCGCGGAGCAGGTAGCCGGCGATCGCCAGGCCGCCGACGCTCACGAAAAAAGTCAGAGCGCGGCGCCAACGTCCCAGGACTAAATGGCCCAGGCCGGGCAAGGCCCAGGCGAGGATGGCGACGCCGAGTCCGGCGAAGCTGAAACTGGCGCGTGGGGGACGGCGCTTCACCACCACAGGCGTGGGCGTTTCGACCGTAACGGCGGGGGCAGTGATTTCGGTTGTCGGGACTTCGTTCAAATTGGCCTAGGCGAGCAGCGGAATAATTTCGTCCTGAATCGCGCCGGTTACGCGCGCTTCTTTGTCGTCAATATACATGTTGATTTCGGTGCGGATGCCGAATTCCGGCAAATAAATTCCAGGCTCGACGGAGAAGCAAGTGTTCGGAACGACCTTGCGGTCGTCCCGCGTTTCCAGGCTGTCCATGTTGGCGCCATTGCCGTGGGTTTCGACGCCGATGCTGTGCCCGGTGCGATGCACGAAGAATTTCCCGTACCCGGCTTGGCGAATCGAGTCGCGGGCGACTTTATCGACTTCCCAGCCGCGAATCGTGCGTTTTTTAGCTACTGATTCCTGGACGAATTGGATCGCGGCGTTGCGCCCGTTTTTGGCGATGCGGAAAATCTTCGCGTAAGAATCCGGCACGCGTTCGCCGAGGTAGCCGACCCAGGTGATGTCGTAATACACGCTGTTGGGGCGAGTCAATTTGCCCCAGATATCGAGCAGCAGCAAATCTCCGGCGCGAATCGGGCGCGAGTTTTCGGCTTTCGGTTCGTAGTGCGGATTTCCATTGTTGGGCTGGACGGCAACGATGGGCGGATCGCTGCTCTCGAGGTTGTTCGCGCGAAACTGTTCCAGGATCCACTGCTGCAATTCGAATTCACTGATCGGTTTGCCTTCGCGGACGTATTTAGCTGCGCGCTGGAAAGCTTCGCGGGTGATGCGATCGACCAGCTTCCCCGCTTGCATGTGACTGGCGAACTGTTCGGGGGTCCAACTGGCTTCGAATTTCTGGACCAGGTCCGCGGAGCTGACCACTTTTTTCTTCATCTTGCGGATCAGTTCGATGGTTCCGGCGTCGACCAGGCCGATGTAGGGAATATTATTTTCGGGCGAGTACTGCATGGCGATGGTTTTGGCGCCGGAAAGCAATTTGGGCAGCATTTTGTGCAGCTCTTCCCATCCGGCGTACAGAAAAGATTTTCCGGGCAGCGAATCAAGAGTGCCCTGCTCGATTTTATGGACCAGCTTGCGGGGTTCGCCTTTGGTGGGGATGAAGTAAAACCAGCGGCGGGTAACCATCGCGTCGCTTTTCAGGCTGAGGATGCGGCCGGCGATGGGATCGCGGTGGTGATGGTCGAAAAAAAGCCAGCCGTCGAGTTTATAAGCTTTCAGTTCTTTCTGGATGGCTTGGATGTCCGGCATGACTAAATCCTTTTAGGGCGCCTGTTTTTCGATCGGCTCTTGGTCGGGGACGATTCTAGCAGCCGGGGTGGGTAGCTTCAAACGGCGGAAGTGGAAATCGGGCAGTAGTTCGAGGGTAGTGGCATGCACGGAAAATGGCCAAATGTGACGATTAGAACGGTGCCTGGGTGTTTGTTTTGTGGTGGTTACAGTGATTTCTAATCGCGCTAATTTGTGACGATTAGAATTTGTGCGCTGGTTGGCGATTGCCCTGGTTACGCGGGCGCGGCTGGATGGCGTTTTGTGGCCGATCGCTGACATGGCCTAGTTACTATTATATCAGCATTACCAAGCGATTACGAATCAGAGGGTGTGGACACGCGGACGGGGTGGAAGACTTCAGGGCGCGTTGCTGACGAATATCGTTTTGGGGCGCTCGCCGAACAGAGCTGTGCCGGGGCGAATTTCGGTGGCTCCTTCTTCGACCGCGACATCGAAATCGTGGCTCATGCCCATGGAAAGCACCGGGAGTTCGCGGGAGAGTCGCTTCTCCAGATCGTCACGCAGGTGGCGCAGTTTGCGGAAAAACGGGCGGACGTCTTCGGCTTGTTCCGAGAACGGCGGGATGGTCATGAGGCCGTGAAGTTTGAGATGGCGGAGGCCGGTAATGCCTTCGGCGAGCGCGGGGAGGTCGGATTCGGAGACGCCGCTCTTGCTGGCTTCGCCGCCGAGATGGACTTCGATCAGGACGCCGAGGGTTTTGTCTTCTTCGCCGGCGGCGGAGTCCAGTTTTTGGGCGAGGCTGATGCTGTCGACGGAATCGATGCGGTGGAAGAGGCGGGCGGCGCGGGCGGCTTTGTTGCTTTGCAGGTGGCCGATCAGGTGCCAGGTGGTTTCGGGCAAATCGGAGATTTGCGGGAGCTTGGTTTCGAATTCTTGGACGCGATTTTCGCCGAATTGACGGAGGCCGGCGTCGTAGGCGGCGCGAATGACTTCGGGCGGATGCGTTTTAGTGACCGCGACAATGGTTACTTGATCGGCGGGGCGGCGGGCGCGTCTGGCGGCGTCGGCGATGCGACCTTGGATCTGGGAGAGATTTTCGAGGATGGTTTCCAGCGGGCCGGGCATGGGAGGGATTTTAGCATGTGGGGCGAAGCAAAGATTTAACACAGACGACACAGAGTAGAAGCGTGAGGGCACGGAGAGTTGATTGGTGGATCTCGCGGTCCGCGTTGGAGCTGGCGGTGGTGGGCGTGTGTTAAACTGGCGGGAATCCATGCCTGAGCGCGGAAAATTCATTGTGATAGAGGGAATCGACGGGTCTGGGAAGCGAACCCAGATCGATTTGCTGGTGCGGGCGCTGGCGGCGAAGGGCGTGGCTACATCGCAGATCGCTTTCCCCAACTACGACGCGTTCTTCGGCAAGCTGGTCGGAAAATTCCTGAATGGTGATTTTGGCCCGCTGGATGCGGTGGATCCGCATTTTTCGGCAATGCTGTATGCCGGGGATCGATACCAGGCCGCGCCGGGAATCCGCGAAGATCTCGACGCTGGTCGCATCTTGCTGGCCGATCGTTACGTGGCTTCCAACCTGGCGCATCAGACCTCGCGCGTACCCGCTGAGAAACGCGATGAGTTTCTGAAGTGGTTGAAGCAACTGGAGTACGAGGTTTACGCGCTGCCGCAGGAAGACCTGGTGATTTATTTGCGGATGCAGCCAGCGGACGCGCAGCGGCTGGTGGGCGAAAAGGGCAAGCGCGATTACACGAAGTTGCGGCGCGATTTGCTGGAATCGGACCTGGACCATTTGGCGACGGCGGCCGGAGTGTATGACCAGCTCGCGCGGCAGCCGCACTGGGTGACGATTCAGTGCCATGACGACGCGGCGAACGCGTTGCGATCGCCTGACGACATTCACAAAGAAATTTTGCAGGCGGTGGAATCGCACATCCCGGCCGCATCACGCGCGGGACAATAGTTTATGGGCTTCGATCAATTCCTCGGCAACGAACGGATCGTCAGCGCGCTGCGCGGCATGTTGCGTCGCGGGCGTGCGCCGAACGCGCTGCTTTTCACTGGGCCGCAGGGCATCGGCAAATACACGCTGGCGCGGATGTTCGCGCAGGCCGCGAATTGCGAGCGGCTGAAAGACGATTTTTGCGGCGAGTGCGACTCCTGCGTGCGCATGGCGCCACTGGAGGACCCGGCTCCGCTGGTCAAGCTGGGGCTCACCGAGCGCGGCGAAAGCGCCGACGCGGCGGCCGTCGAACGAATGCCGCTGATCATCGAGCCGCATCCGGATGTTTGGCTGCTGGTGCCGGACCCGGTTCGGCGCCTGAGTCCAGTGGCGCGGCCCTTGATTCGCGTGGGCCAGTTGCGCGCGGTGCAGCGCGCGGCCTATTTCAAACCGCAGGGACGCCGGCGCATTTTCATCATCGACGGCGCGGACACCATGCGCTGGAACGACGCGGACGTATTCCTGAAAATTCTGGAAGAGCCGCCGGAATCAGCGACGCTGATCCTGCTGGCTCCGACGCCCGATTCCCTGCTGCAGACCATTCGTTCGCGGTGCCTGCAGTTTCATCTGGCGCCGGTGGCGGCGGAACAAATTGAGGAATTCCTGAAGGCCCGCACGGACAAGAAGCCGGCGGAGCGAAAGCTGGCGGCGCAACTGGCCTGCGGCAGCCCGGGCGCGGCGCTGGCCATGAACCTGGACGAATCGGCGCGGCTGCGGCGCAGCATCCTGAAGCTGGTGGAACAGGCCGTCCGGGGCGGAAAATCTTCGGAACTTTTTGCGGCGACCGCGCAATTATCTAAACAAGAGAAGGAATCGTTTGAAAGCATCCTGACGCTGCTCTATAGTTTGCTTACAGACCTTCTCGAACTTTCCCAAGGGCCGCGGAACCGCTTCAGTCGCAACCCGGATCTGCAGCCTGAATTAGAAGCGCTAAGCCGCCAGGTCGATTTCGAATGGGTGGTGCAGGCCACGCAGGGATTGGACCAACTGGAATCGCGGTTGCGGCGCAACATCAGCCGGCAGCTGGGGTTGGATGCATTGCTGGTTTCGTATAGTCATCGCTAAATCGCTTTCCTGGCTCGCCGATTTGCCTGATTCGAACGATTTGAACTTTCTTTCAATTAACTGCAACCCAAACACTACTCGGACAGTCTTAACAGGTATACGCGCAATACCCGAGGGAGCCTTTTATGGTGAATCGTAAACTTTTTCGGCCTACTCTTACAGATGTGAAGGAACAGCAATTCCCCGGTCCGCGCACGGCTGCTCCGGCGCCGCAAGCGGTGCCGCAAAGAAAGAAGCCTGCTCCGCCGGAACAGACCCACGCGGAAAATTTCTATTTCGTGAAGCAGATGCAGAGCCGCGCTCCGGTGGCGGTGGTGCTGACCGACGGCGAAGTGGTTCGCGGCAGCGTGGAATGGTACGACCGTGACTGCATCAAGCTGACCCGGGTCGGCAGCCCCAACCTGCTCCTATACAAGCACGTCATCAAGTACATATATAAGGATGGCGAGGATGCGGCGAACGGCGGGAGTAATGGCGCCAATGGTTCGAATGGGCACGGTTCGAATGGATCAAACGGCGACGGGCATCACGACGAGGAATAGTTCTGCGGTATGATTTGAGTGGTTTAGGCCGGTTGCGAGTGCTGTTGCGGCCCAAACTGGTAATGCGTTTATCCTGGGTATCGTTCCTACCGGCTCTGAAAGCTCAAAATTCTACTTGCCCGCCGCCGTGTTGGTGCGCCCGGGGAACGGTCCTACGAAGAAGGTCATCAAAGCTTTCGCTACCAGCAGCTTGGGCGTGGTGTCGTTGGTGACGTCGCAATCGACTACGGCCAGATGACGGCCGATGCGCACGACCCGGGCGTCGGCGGTCAGCCGGCCTCGGCCAACTCCTTCCAGGTAATTAATTTTCATTTCAACTGTGGCTACGCGTGTGCCCAAGGGGCAGGCCATAAAGCTGGCCAAGCCTCCGGCGGTGTCGGCTAGCGCAGCCAGCACGCCTCCGTGTACGACTCCGTGGATCTGCAGGTGGCGGGCGTCGATCTTCATGCCGAGGATCACCCGGCCGCGGGTGGCCTTGACCAGTTTGAAACCTAGCTGGCGGCCAGTGCTGTTTGCCGCGAGGCGCCGGCGCAGGTGCGCGGCTACTTGGCGCTCGTCGGCCTTCTTCAGGGTGCCGGGTTGGGGTTTCAGTTTGGGCATTTAGTGGACCCCGTCGGTACTGGGCTCACTTCGGGTAAAAGTCGTCGCATCGGGAATGGGGTTGGCTTCGTCTAAGTATCCACTAGGCGGCTTGCTTCACCGCACCGCGACGAATCGCAGCCGGGCCAGAACGTATCACCCCAGAAGCCGAAGGCGCAAGCGAGGGTCGTTAGCAAGCTTACAAGCGCTACGTCACCGCAGATTTTGCGCGGGCGGCGCGGGGCTGTTAGAGTTCCGAGGCCACGAGGTCCCATGAAAATTGGCATTACGTGCTATCCCACATATGGCGGATCGGGAGTGGTCGCGACCGAACTGGGCATTGAGTTGGCCGCGCGCGGGCATGAGGTGCATTTCATCAGTTACGCCATGCCGATCCGGCTGACGTCTCATCTGGATCGAATTTACTTTCACGAAGTGGAAGTCACCGCGTATCCGTTGTTTGACCATCCGCCGTATACCCTGGCGCTGGCTACGAAGATGATCGAGGTCGCGACCGAGGTGCAGCTTGATTTGTTGCACGTGCACTACGCGATTCCGCACTCGGTGAGCGCGCTGCTGGCGCGGATGATGGCGGCGCCGAAGCGGCTGCCTTTTATTACTACGCTGCACGGGACGGACATTACGGTGGTCGGTAACGACCGCAGCTATCTGCCGATTACCAGGTTTTCGATCGAGCAGAGCGACGGCGTTACGTCCATTTCCGAATTTTTGCGGGAGCAGACTTACCGCGAATTCGAAATCAAGCGGCCGATTGAAGTGATTCCCAACTTCGTGAATTGCGATCTGTACAAGCGCTGCGAGGACCAGTCGGCGCGCCGGAAATGGGCCAAGAACGATGAGCCGATCATCATGCACCTTTCGAATTTTCGTCCAGTGAAGCGGGTGACCGACGTGGTGGAGATTTTCGCCAAGGTGCGCGAGAAGATTCCGGCGAAGCTGGTGATGATGGGCGACGGGCCGGATCGCGGCGCGGCGGAATATATCGTGCGTAAGAAGAATTTGTCGAAGGACGTTTTTTTCCTGGGCAAGCAGGACAAGGTGCAGGAAAAGCTGGGTCTGGCGGATTTGTTTCTGCTGCCCAGCGAGGTGGAATCATTCGGCCTGGCGGCGCTGGAAGCCATGGCTTCGGAAGTGCCGGTGATCGCCTCGAACGTCGGCGGGCTGCCGGAGGTGGTGACCCACGGCGTGGATGGTTATCTGATTCCGGTGCGCGACGTGGAAGCCGGCGCGAAATTCGCGCTGGAGATTTTGACGCGTCCGGACCGCGGCCGCGAAATGGGCAAGCTGGCGCGCATCAACGCTAAGGCACGCTATTGCGCGAACGATGTAATTCCGATGTACGAGAGGTATTACCAGAAAGTCTTGGCAGAGGCAGACGGCAAGGGCCCGCACCTGTAGTTCCCCGCGCGATTTTCTGGGTTGCGACTTAGCGGTCGATGAACGGTACGGGCTGCACGGTCTGCAGAATTTTGTTGATGTCGTCCTGCGTGATTTTTCCGGTGGCGCCGGGCGTGGTGGAAAGCATGAAGCGGAATTGGTGCCCGCGATCGTCAAAAGCCCGCAGCGCGACCGGCGCGCCTCTGGCCGGATCCCCGAACTGAAATCCTCGAATCGTATTCCAGTCGAAAGAATAAAATCCGCTTTCAGGCGAAAGATCGGGGCCGAAGGAAAGCTTCCAAAGCAGCAGCGCGTTCAGGCGCATGGCTTCGCGCGCGTCCATGAAGGGCGAGACTTGCGCGGGCGAAGAGTTGTAGATGTCGCGATACAGCGCGAAATTCGAATCGATGGGCTTGTCTGCGAATATGTTTGAGAATTTTTGATATTCGAGTGGATTGGAATTCTGAATCGTGCGCAGCGTATCGAGCTGCGCTTCGGGATCGAAGAAGACCAGCACCTGTCCGGTGTCGTAATGGAAGGCCACGTTGGTTTCGGCGGGCACCGGCTTGGGATTCCCGGGCCAGGGCGCGTTGACTTCGAAATCGAAAGCCTTCAACTGCGGGCCGGCGGCTACCGGCGGAGGCGTGGGCAACGCTTGCGGGACAACGTTCAGCCACGGCGTTTGGGTGGCCCACATTTTTCCTTCCACCCAGGTCATCGTCTGCAGGCCAAATTTTACGGTGAAGAGCGCGACCACGATGGCGAGTGCCGCCAAAGCGATCGCTGAGATCGAACTGCTCTTCTCGTCATCGTCGGTCATGACTCGGATTGCGCTCATAGGTTTTCGCCGGTGATTCTACGACAACTCGGGGCCTTTTGCGGCCGGAATGGATGTGGGATGCGGGGATGGCCCGGCGGGTTGATTGCGGGTTTAGATAAAAACGGCGCGCTCCGCGGCTGAGCCGGTTAGCCCGGCAGCAGCTTCTTCACCCGACCGCGCAACTTGATCAGGCCGCGGGCGGCGGTCGGCGGCAGGTGCTGAAATTCCTGGAACAGCGTGTCCATGCCGGCGATGAATTCGAGCATTTCGTTGATGCGCTGGCGGGCATAGGCTTCGGACGGGCCAGCCTTCCCTGCTTCGGCGATACATTCGCCGAGGACGCGGATGGTGGGGTCGATCTCGCGCTTTTTGCGTTCGTCCAGAATGACGCGAAACATTTCCCAAATGTCCTTCATCGATTCGAAGTGCTGGCGGCGGTCGCCGAGGATGGGCGCGACACGTACGATGCGCCAGCCCTGCAATTCGCGCAGGCTGGTGCTGACGTTGGAACGCGCTACGGCCAGAGTGTCGGCGATTTCGTCGGCGGGCATGGGGCGCTGAGACAAATAGAGGAGCGCGTGGATTTGGGCGACAGTGCGGTTGACGCCCCAGCGGGTGCCCATCTCGCCCCAATGCAGGATGAATTTTTGGGCAACAGGGGAAAGCCCGGTTTTGGAAGGTAGGGGAGTTTCGTTGGCTTCTAGTGTTTCAGTCATGACTGAATATACTGTATTCCGGGTTGCCTTGTCTAGCCAATGGATAACGGTCATACTTTCAGCAACTTAGAGATGGCGCGAAGTGCACGGATGCGAACGCCCGGCGATTCCATCAAACCGTGAAAGGCGATGTTATGAGACGACGGTGGCAAGCGATGGAGGCATTTTTGTTCCGCCTCGTCTTCAACTTGAAGAAATCTTTCGGATTCATTCCGAGCAAACTCCCAATGTGGGCAGCGTTGTGCGCCGGTCGTGCCGACGGCTCAAATCCAGAGTTCGCTGCACGAGCAAAGCACGCAATCCTCGTCGTAGTCCGTGCCCGAAAGTCCGACGTGGAGAGTTCTGTCTATGCCCTCCTACAATCGAACGGGTGGCGTGAACCTGAAATTGAGAAGCTGAAACTGCTGATCGAGCCTTTCCACGGCGACGATCCGATGCTGCGCGCGTGTTACGAGAGTGCCGCAAAAGACGGGGGCAACTTTGTGGTGTATACAGACCCGATCATTGAAGCCTAGCGTGCCAAGCCGTTTCACCCGCCGGGGCCCACCTCACTCAAGTGCGAAATGAATTATTTCTAGTGTTTCAGTCGTAACTGCTTCCTACTCCCGGCCTTTCCCCGTCGCACTCCGAAGCCCGGCCAATTCTATCGGCCGTGACCTCCGCCGCTACCACCCCCACCTCCTCCCCCGCCACTGTGGCCGCCTCCTCCGCTGCCACCGCCTCCGCTGTGCCCGCCACCGGATCCGCCGCCGTGCCCACCACCGCTGCCACCGCTCCCGCCACCGTGGAAGCCGCCGGCTCCGCCGGAAGATCCGCTGCTGTGAAAGCTGGTTCCGCCGGAAGCGTGCAAGGAGTGGCCGTCGGTTCCGCGAGTGAGATCGCCGTGGGAATTCATGCGAGCGACAGTCACCGGGTTCGAGGCGTGCCCGAGCGCGACACCCCCGCTTACAAATTTGCCGCTGGAATAGTTGTAGAGGGCCTTGCTCGAAGAAGCGCTGGCGACAACGCCTTTCACGGCATTTACGTCTTTCACGCCTTTTACGTCTTTCACATCAGGGGCGTGGGTGGGTGGCGCTAAAAGGCGCGCCTGGATTTGTGGCGGCGTGGATTTGGCGAACCTTGGCAACGACGAGTTGCGAACGGCTTTGGGCGGATCGACGTCGTGGGCTTGCTCGGTTGCGGGATTGAAGCTGACGTGTTCGGCATGTTCGACGCCAGCGTGTGACTTCGCAGAGTCGATGGCGAAGTATCCGTTCTTCAGATTCGCCGGCGTTCGGCCTCGCAGGTCTCCCGGATGCACCGGGACAAATCCAGTTTTGTGACCGACCTTGATCCAGTGCGCGGGCGGGCAGCGATGGCGGCGCACTACTGCTCGATAGTGACCATTGCGAACCCACTCGCCGTAGTGACAAACGCCAGCCGACCAGCCGCGGCTTAACTGCCAATCGTAGGAACTTTGAACCAGCGCATCGCGCTGGTTACTCGATCTTCCCGGGATGTCGGTAGTGGTCCAAGCAGGAAACGGGCAATTCGAGCTCATGGTGCGGAACGGAAGCGTGGCTGATGGAGCGGTCGCGGACGGTGGCGGCGCCGGCGCAGCCTCGTGGCCCTTTGCTGGGGCGAGTCGTAGGCAAACGCCGCTTTGCTGAAAGGTGGAGCGTTTGGCGTCGACCTAGAATCACCGGCCACGTAAGAGGCGAGAATCAAACTCGGCGCGGCCGCGTTGCGCGCGTCTGACACTTTAGGCGCCGCCGCGGGCATGGGCGTATCCGGCGGAAGAATACTGTTCGGCTCCCAACACATTCCGTAGGGCGGGCAAGGCGAGAACTGGCCGTCCTCATACATATCGATCAGACCCAAAATTGGCAGCGAAAGACCGGACGCTTGTAGTGCCGCTTTCATCTTTAGGCTTCGCGCGGCGAAGCGTGTCTCGACCCAGACATCGAACTCGCTGCGCGGCTTGGCCGGGTCTAATTTATCGAGGCGAGGTAGCGACGCGGTCTGATACGTCACTGTATCGTCTTTCGCGGCGCGCACGGAATCCAAGCCGTTGTGGGTGAAATCGAAGCCGGGATCTTCCCTGGGGGTGATCGACGCGCCATTCAGGTAGCTATCGATGCGCACGTAGGACTGCTCGGGCGAATGCATGGTGAAGGATTGCACGGGCGTGGCGACCTCGAATATTTCGCCGGCCTCAGTAAGCACGGCAACCGTCGCCGAGCCGCACAGGAGGGCAAGCCGCGTTTCCAACTGATCGTTGTTTTCGGTGGCCACGCCGAAAAGAAGGACGGAATTCTCCGCAAGGTACAGCACGGCGCCATGTTCGAATTCGATTTCAGCGCGGCCGTCGCCGGTCGCCAGCGTGAATCCCTGTTCGATCGGCATATTTACCGCTGCGATTTCCCAGGGCTTCTTCAGGTCGGGCTGGTAATTACTGCCGCGGTTGAAGCGCACGTCGCCCTGCAGGTAACTGACGCGCATAAGTTGCAGTTGGTTGGCGGGGTCGTAATCGTAATCGACCCTTTCTGAGACTAGGGCGTTCTGCGCGGAAGCTACGGCGGGAAGAAAAAGAGTTGCGGAGGCCAGAAACAACGCGGCTGTGAGCTGGGGAACTTTCACGGGCCCCTCCGTGCGGCATGGGTTAGGTTCTGTGTGTGTGACGAACGGGTTGAGGGATAGGTTACATCAGAAGTGAATTGTTGATAACTGGGGACGGAGACGCTTCAGAACGACGGGCAAAAGAGACGCGCGATGGCGGCGCGCGGACCGTGGCAACAAGGAGATCCTTCGTCGCGAAAGGCGCCCCTCAGGATGACGGCCAACGGCGGATGGGAGCCAGCGCGGCAACCTTCGTCACCATCAGGTGGTTTCCTCGCGGCGAAGCAGAATCGCATCGGCTAGGAGCCAGCAGGCGGCTACTAGGACTAGGTTGAAGGAGTTGCCTCCCCAGGCGGCGTGGTCTTTAGGATCGGCGAAGATGAATTGGGGTAGGGCTAGAAAATTGAAGACCAGGAACATGGCGGCCAGGAGGCGGGCGGCTAGGACGTCTTGAATTTTAGTTACGAGGGCGAGGCCTGCCAGGATGAAACAGATTCCGGTGAAACCGGCCCAGAAGGCTTGGCTCGGCGGCAGCCACTTGGGGACGTAGACCAGCACGTCGTTCACGGCGACCAAGTGGTAGAGGCCGAAATCGATGGAGCAGAGGGCGATGATCCAGCGGGCGATTAGGACGGCGCGCGGCCAGGAGGATTCGTTCGCGGGTGGGGCTTCGCGCATCGCGTGGTAAACGAGTACGGCTCCGGCTACGGCGACGAGTTCGATGCCGACGCCGGACAGGAGGCCGATGACAAGGGAGAGGTGAAATCCGAGCGCGTGCGGGGCGGTGTAGAAGCGCGGAAGCCAGAATAAGGCGAAGACGAAGTAGATGAAGGCGAGGGCGGCGGCTCCGGCGCGGGCGCTGCGTTTGACGAGTAGGGCTAGGCCGCCGGCGACCATTATTGTGGCGGTGAGGAAGGCCAGCAGCGTCAGGCCGGGGATGTGGTCACCGAGGGTTTGAATGGGTTGGTGGGCGCGTTCGAAATCGTGCCAGATGAAATCGGTGATGCCGGAGACGGCGGAGGCCAGGCCGAAGAGGGTGGCGGCTCCGCGCATTTGGCGCCAGCGGGCGTGGAGGTTCGTTTCGGTGTTCATGGATTGCCTCGATTTTCCGCGCTGGTCAGTCGGGCTGTTGTGGTGGTTGGTGGGAGGATAATTGCGGTGTGGGATGGTGTCAACGGCGGATGTCAGTGGTGCGCAGGGCTGAGACCGCGTGTCGCACCTACGGCGCTCTGAGATTCCTTTTGGGTTTCCCTTTACCGGCCCTTACGGACCGGCCTAACCTCTGCCGCGCCTCCGGCGCTGTGGGTGGAGGCGCTTCCCGCTTCGAGAATCTTGTAGCGCGGGCTGCTTCGGAAAAGCGGCGGCAGAGCCGCCGCACTCTACATGGGGCTCGGCACCTCTGAAACATGCGACGCTTTGTGAGGCACTTCGATTACGGGAAGGTGGCTAGGGGTTCGGCGGTGGCTACTTCGGGGATTTCGATGTGGATTTGGGTGCCGGCGCCTTCGCGGCTGTGGATGTCCATTTTGAATTGGTCGCCGTAGAGCAGGCGGAGGCGTTCGTGAACGTTGCTGATGCCGATGCCGCCGCCGTAGACTTCGGCGAGGCGCTCCGGCGTGATGCCCATGCCGTTGTCTTCGATTTCGATCAGCAAGCGGCCGTCGCGATTGCGCGCGCGTAGATGAATTTCACCGCCTTCGAGACGCGGGGCGAGACCGTGCTTGATGGAATTTTCGACCATGGGTTGCAGCAACATGCTGGGGACGAAGCTTTCCAGCGCATCTTCGTCGACATCTTTGAAAATTTGCAACTTGTCGCGGCCGAAGCGGATCACTTCGATATCCAGATAATCGTCGATAAAGGCCAGCTCTTCACGCAGCGGGACGAAGGTTTCGTGCTTGCGCAGCAGACGGCGGAGAATATTCGAAAGTTTCAGCACCACGCCGCGGGCCATGTCTGGATCGAAACGAATTAGGGACGAAACCGTATTCAGCGTGTTGAAAAGAAAATGCGGATTGATCTGGCTGGTCAGCGCGTCCATGCGCGCTTTCAGCAGCAGCTGCTGGTTCTGCTCCAAATTCATTTCGATGCGGGTGTTGTTCCAGATTTTGATGGCCATGGCCACGCTCATCATCGAAGACATGACCACGAGGAGCGCGTAACCCCAGTTGCTGGGATGCCAACTGAAAAGCCAGTGGGCTGGAACGGCGTCGGCGAGTTCGATCTGCCCGACGGTAAGCGCGACGCAGGTAAACAAGGGCAGCATGGCCCAATTGCCTTTGCGGTAGCGAATCAGCTTCCAGATCCACTCCGGAATGCTGACGAAAAGAAACGGCCCAAAATGCCAGACGTCCTCTTTTTCCGGCATCACTTCGCGCACCGTGCCGGCAATCAAGCCGACCAGCGCCGCCATCGGGCTTGCCAGCCATTCATGATCGCCAAAGGCCGGCAAGCTGATCAGCGAGCCGCCCAGCAGGCCGACGATGCGCCCGCCGATCAGGCCCATCAGAAATGAGCCTTCCAGAGTAAGGTCGAAAAAGCGGTAGCCGCCGAAGAGTCGGAGAAACACGCCGATGGCTAGCGGCGGCGTGAGAAAAAGCAGCAGCATGACTTTCTGATCGGAGTCGCGAATTTCGGTGAAGAGCAGATTGCGGAACGACCGGAAGCGAACCAGCAGGGCGGCCAGCGCCGAGGCGAATCCGACTTTTAGAATCATGGCAAAGAGCAGGTCTTTGCCGGAGAAGAATGGTTGCATGTGGCGTGCGCGCCCGCTTCCGGGCTGCTGCAAGCTACGTTAGCCAAACGCGCTGGCGATGTCCAGAAACATGACGGCGGGCGCGACGTGCGTATCGCGGCGCCTGGCGTTTTTATTTTGCGGCGTAGAAAAGATAGTCGGCGGAATAGGGCACGCGAATTTCCTGGCCGGCGTGGGCGGCGTCGCAACCGCTGGCGGGGGCTTTGCCGCCTTTGGTGTTCAGGCGCTGAATGTAATTGGCGCGATCGAGGACGCCTTTGCCTTCGTGGGTGACTACATTGACGAGCAGCCAGGGGATGGAGTTGGCGTCGGGCGAAGGGACGTTGGCAGCGGCTTTGCCTACTACTTTGCTGCTGTCGCTGGATTCCCACGAAGGTCCGGCGTAGTGCTTGCCGAAAACGGCGCCGTCTTTGAAGAGTTGGGCGTCGGGCGCTTTCAGCGTCCAGGCGGGAGGCGTGGCGTCGGCTTTGCAGACGTAAACCTGATCGCCTTTGCCCTGCAGCTTCAAGAAAAGTTCCTGACCGGCGGGCGGTTGCAGCTGCGGCGGCACGTCTTGCGCGCGGGAAGGGCTGGCGAAGGCCGCTGAGATCGCGGCTACAGCGAGAATACTGGCAAAGAATCGGGCGCATCCGCGGACTGACTGTGGCATCAAATTAGTGATCATGGCTAACAGTTCCTTTTCGTTTTGGTCGCATCCTGGCGCCGGCCACATGATAAACCCGAAACGTTCGCGGACGCTCACTCAGCTGAGCGGTGGCAAGTTTGGCGCGCCTGCTATACTGAGTCGTTCAATGAAACGAAAATCCGCTGCGAAGAAAAATAAGGGCGTGCGAGTGGTGGCTGAGGCTTCGCTGCCGACCAGTTTCGGAAATTTCCGAATTTTTGGGATCGAAGGCAAACCGGGCGAAGAAGCCGTGGCGATCCAGCACGGGAAGATCGGCGGGGCGGGCTCTCTTGCTGGCGCGGCGAAAGGAAAGAAGTCGCCATTGGTTCGAGTGCATTCGCAATGCCTGACTGGCGATGTTTTCCATTCACAGCGGTGTGACTGCCGGGCGCAGCTGGAATTTTCGCTGCGAAAAATCGCCAAGGAGCCTGCGGGCGTGGTGCTGTACCTGCCGCAGGAAGGCCGCGGGATTGGACTGATCAACAAACTGAAGGCGTACGAATTGCAGGACGCGGGGCTCGATACCGTTGAGGCGAATCGCCAGCTGGGCTTCGCCGACGACGCGCGCGATTACGAATTTGCTGCCGAAGCCTTGAAGGCTTTAGGTGTTCGTTCGCTGCGGCTACTGTCGAATAATCCAGACAAGGTTGCACAACTGGAGCAGAGCGGCATTCGCGTAGTGCAGCGAGTTCCCTGCCGGCCGCGCACCAGCCATCATTCGAAATCATATTTGAAGACCAAGCAGCAAAAGATGGGGCACCTGCTGCCCAATCTGTAAGTCATCCGCCGGGCTTTTCACAATTCAGTAAATTCCTGGCGATTGAATTTTAGTCTTGACGAACTTCCGCGCCCGCTCCATACTAAACCATATGGTTAACCATTCTACGGGACTGGATGCGACCTTCGCGGCGCTCTCCGATGCCACCCGGCGGGGCATTTTGGCGCGGCTGGCGTCGGGCGAAGCTTCGGTGTCCGAGCTGGCCGCGCCGTACGACATGTCGTTGCCCGCCGTCTCCAAACATTTGCGCGTGCTCGAATCGGCGGGCCTGGTGACCCGCAGCAAGCAGGGCCGTGTGCAACGCTGCCGCCTGGAAGCTGCGACGATGCGCGGCGCCGCGGATTGGATCGAGCATTACCGTCGTTTCTGGGAAGCGCAATTCGATTCCCTGCACAAATTTCTGGACGAATCCTCGAGCACGGAGCAGAAAACATGGCCGAAGCCAAAAAAATCACGCCGCCGGTAACTTTGCGGCTGCAGCGCACCTTTCCGTTTTCGCGCGAACGGGTGTTCGCAGCGTTTGCCGCCCAGGAACAAATGGATCGCTGGATGTGTCGCGACGCCAAGAACCACAAAATCAAATACCTAAAATTCGATTTCCGCGTGGGGGGCGGCTTCGAGCTGGAGATTGAGGTGCCGAACGGCGAGGTCTATGCCATGCACTGCGCTTACCTCGAAATCGTGAAGCCGGAGAAGATCAAATTCACTTGGAGTTATGACCGCGTCGGCGCCAATGGAAAACGGTTTGATGACAGCCTTGAAGGAACTTTGGTAACTTTCGAGTTTCACGACCGCGATGGCGCGACCGAAGTGGAGCTGACCCACGAATTGCTGCCGAACGAGCAGCAGGTTAAAGATCACCGGCAGGGTTGGACCGGATGCCTGGACAAGCTCGGCGAGCTTCTGGCATCGGCATAACCGGCCGATTGCAGCGAACAAGGAGGCGAATCATGAAACTTTCCGTGGCGGTTCTGGCCCTCGCGCTGGCGTTCCTGGCGGGTCCGGCGAAATCGCAACAGGCTTCGGAGAAAACTTCGGCGAAATCGTCGGAAGGTTTCGATCGGCTGAAAACTCTGGTGGGCGAATGGACGTCGGTAGATGAAGAGGGCAAAGCCTTCAGCAGCACGTTCCGCCTGGTTTCGAATGGGACCGCGCTGGAAGAGACGTTTCAAACGGCGAAAGACAATCAGATGGTGACTTTGTACACGCCGGACGGCAATCGGGTGGCGCTGACGCACTATTGCTCGGCGGGCAATCAGCCGCGGATGGAATCGCCGGCGATCACCGGCACGACCGATGAATTTGTGTTTGCCTTCACTGGCGCAACGAATCTGGCCAGCCCGGAAGATTCGCACATGCATCGCCTGGTGCTGCAAATCGACGACGCGGATCATTTCAGCGAAACGTGGACGAATCGGGCCAAGGGGCACGACACCAAGCAGACTTTTGATTTTGTGAGGAAGAAGTAGCGCGGGCCAAAAGGGCGGGACGAAACGAGGCGGAACCGCTCAGTGCGAAGAAACTAGCCGCCGCCGACGAAGTGCACGATCTCGAAGGAATCGCCTTCCGCAACCGCAGTGGTCTGCCAGTCGGTGCGCGAACAAATATCGCGGTTGCGCTCGATCGCGACTCGCTTGCCCGCCATCCCCAAGTGGTCCAGCAGGGCGCTGACGTTCAACCCTTCCGGAATTTCGCGGGCTTCCCCGTTAATCGTGATCCTCAAGACTTTCGTGACCCTGGTCATTTTTGGTTCGATCGCTAACATTATATCTAAATCGGTCAGGGCTTGGCTTCAGCCGGCTTTTCGCGGGTGCGCATCGAGAAGCGAATTTCGTCTTGGCCGGCGTCGGCTTTGGCTTGGATCACCAGGGCCAAATCGCCTTTGCCCAGCGGCGGCAGCGGAAACTGGATTTTGACCCGGCCTAGCTCGTCGCTCTGGGCTGAATGCTTTCCATCACGCAGCGCGCCTTCGATGGTGGCGTCGACCTGCGCGCCGGGCTGCGGCTGCTTGTCGGTCTTGCGCGAAACTTCGAGTTCCAGCGAAACTTTTCCGGCGCTGAGCCAGGAACCGGGATTGAGCAGTTGAATCTGGATGTTAGCAGCGTCGCGAGCCGCGGTTTGCGCGCCCAGGTTGGCCGCGGCCAATTCCCCCTCGAGCGCGCCGGAGCGCACCGATTCGATTACCGCACGATGCTGGTCTTCGACCTTCTTGCGGATTTCATCGGCGTTCGGCACGGATTCAGCGGATTTTCCGTCGACCGCGCCGTAATTCGAGGACTTGCGATGCAAGATCCGCCCGGTGTGATAGACCACGGTATCGATGACCGGATGGGCCGGGCCACGATCCTCGGTCTGGACGTGGAAAACGTGCTCGCCGACCTTGATGTCCGTGTTGAATCCGGAGCTCATAGCCGCAGTTACCTTCTCGGAAAAGCGACGAAACGAAAAGTTTGAATTAAAAAAATTCTAATCGGCGCGAGAGTTCATTTGACCCTTCGCGTTTGCATCGCTATTATACCAGTGCGCCGAACATGGTTCCCAACTACCTAGACAGTTATGGCCCGTTGTTGCTGATGTTTATACTCGCCTGCGGCATGGCGGGAGCCCTGCTGGTTCTCTCCACCCTGGTCGGCAAACACAAGCGCACGCGCGAGAAAGATCAGCCCTACGAGTGCGGCATTCGCCCCACAGGCGATGCGCGCGAACCGGTACACGTCCAATTTTACATGGTGGCTTTGCTCTTTATTCTCTTCGACATCGAAGCGATTTTTCTGTACCCCTGGGCCTTGGTTTACAGCGACTTAAAGGTTTTCGGGTTCGTGGAGATGGTGCTGTACATCGCTATCCTGCTGGCCGGCTACATTTATTTGTGGAAGAAGGGCGCGCTCGATTGGAGCGTTTAAGCCGCGCCTTGAGGACATAAAAGCATCGTGGAAGCTCAGCAAACCGATAAAAACCCAGTGGTAAAGAAGTTGCGGGACTGGGATCCGAAATCCGTCGCCGAAGTGATCGAATCGCGCGGCGAGACGACTGTCGTAGTGCCCCGCGAATTGCTGCGCCAGGCCTGCGAATATCTTTCGACCGAGCCTTCCTTGCGGTTTTCTTTGCTGGCGGATATTACGCCGACCGACCGGTTTCCGATGGAGCCGCGCTTCGAGATTAATTACCACCTGGTGTCGATGGACCGCCGCGAACGGATCCGGCTGAAGGTCCGCCTGGCGGGCAACGATCCGGTGATTCCTTCGGTAACGCCGGTGTGGATTACCGCCAACTGGCATGAACGCGAAGCCTGGGACCTTTTTGGCATTCGTTTTGAAGGCCACCCTGACCTGCGTCGCATCTTGATGCCCGACGACTGGGAAGGCCATCCGCTGCGCCGGGATTACCCGACCGAAGGATACCGATGACCACCACCGTCGAGACCCCGATTGGCCCCGCGCAAACCATGGTCCTTAATATGGGCCCCCAGCACCCTTCCACTCACGGGGTTTTGCGCGTGATTTTGGAAATGGACGGCGAGATCGTGGTCAAGGCCCAGCCGGTCATCGGCTACCTGCATACCGGAATCGAGAAATCCTGCGAAGCGAAGACCTACTCGCAGATTGTGACTCTGACCGACCGCATCGATTATCTGGCGCCGCTTTCGAATAATCTGGGCTATTGCCTGGCAGTTGAAAAAATTCTGGGCGTCGAAATTCCCAAGCGCGCCCAATACATTCGCGTGCTGCTGGCGGAATTAACGCGCTGCGCTTCGCATTTGGTCTGGCTGGGGACCCACGCCATCGACCTGGGCGCGATGACTGTTTTCCTTTACACCTTCCGCGAACGCGAAGAAATCCTGAAGATTTTCGAATATTTGTCCGGCCAGCGAATGATGACCAGCTATTTCCGCCCCGGCGGCCTAGCCCTCGAACCTCCTGCGGACTGGCTGGATCGCGTCAAGCGCGTGGTCAACAATCTTCCCGGCCACATCGACGAATACGAAGACCTGCTGACCAAAAACAAAATCTGGCTGGGACGCACCGTCGGCGTGGGCTTGCTGAGCGCTACCGATGCGATTGCGTTGGGCTGTACGGGGCCGCTCCTGCGCGCCAGCGGCGTGAATTACGACGTGCGCAAAGCTTTCCCCTACTCCAGCTACGACGAATTCGATTTCAACGTGCAGACTCAGACCGCCGGCGATTGCTACGCGCGTTATCAGGTGCGCGTGGCCGAAATTCGCGAGAGCATCAAGATCGTCAAGCAGGCCATGGAACGCATTCCGGCCGAAGGGCCGTTCCGCGCCGAGCTGCCGGGCATCATCGCTCCTTCGCGCGAGGAAATGAAAACCTCGATCGAAGGCCTGATCTACCATTTCAAGATTTTCACCGAAGGTTTCACGCCGCCGGCGGGCGAGGTCTACCAGGCCATCGAATCGCCGCGCGGAGAATTGGGCGTTTTCGTCAAGAGCGACGGTTCGGCGCATCCGGTGCGGGTGAAATTCCGCACGCCGTCTTTCGTAAACTTGCAGTCTTTACCCGCGCTGTGCGAAGGGCGGATGATCGCCGACGTGGTGGCCTGCATCGGGACCACCGATATCGTGCTGGGCGAAGTCGATCGCTAGATAATTTCTTCAGCCTGAAAAGCAAAAGGGATTTATGCAACTGCCTGCAGCTCTGGAAGAGAAATTCAAAACTCTGATCAGCCGCTATCCTCCGGCGCAGAAGCGCTCGGCGCTGATCCCAATGATGATGTACGCGCAGGATTATTTCCCGGCGCTCTCCGACGAGCTGCTGCAGGATATTGCCGTGCGCCTGGACCTGAACATGACCCAGGTGACCGAAACCCTTTCCTACTATTCGATGTTGCGGCGCAAGCCGGTGGGCCGCAATCACGTGCAGGTCTGCACCAATATTTCGTGCATGCTGCGCGGCGGAAACGAGCTTTACGCGCACGTGCAGAAGCGCCTGGGCATCGGCAACCGTGAAGTTTCAGCCTCCGGAACATTTTCGCTCGAAGAAGTGGAATGTATCGGAGCCTGCACCGGCGCTCCGGCCATTCAGGTGAATTTCGATTACTTCGAAAATCTGGACAACGACAAAGTCGACGTGATTTTCGAGCAGATTCAGGACGGCAAGAAGCCCAAGCCGGTGCCGGTAATTTCCGGCGCGATCCACGAGCGCAATCCGAACGAAGTGGTGGTCATCAGCCAGCGTTTCGGGATTCCCAATTCGCGCTCGATCGACGTTTATCTGCAGAACGATGGCTACAAGGCGCTGGAGAAGGCGTTGAAGCAGATGACGCCCGAAACGATTATCGACGAAGTGAAAAAATCGAGCCTGCGCGGACGCGGCGGCGCGGGATTCCCCACCGGGATGAAGTGGAGCTTCGTTCCCAAAGACAATCCGAAGCCGAAATACGTACTGTGCAACGCGGATGAAAGCGAGCCGGGAACGTCGAAGGACCGCCCGCTGATGGAAATGGATCCGCACCAGGTGATTGAAGGCTGCATCATCGCCGGGCGCGCCATCGGTTCCAACCAGGGTTACATCTACATCCGCGGCGAATATCGCTACATCATCGACATCATGGAAACGGCGCTGGCCGAAGCTTACCAGCGCGGCTACCTGGGCAAAAACATCCTGGGCTCGGGTTTCGATTTCGAGCTGGCCGCGCATACCGGCGCGGGCGCCTACGAATGCGGCGAAGAATCGGCACTGATGGAATCGCTCGAAGGCAAGCGCGGCTATCCGCGCATCAAGCCTCCCTTCCCCGCGGTGGTCGGCCTCTACGGCTGTCCGACGGTCATCAACAACGCCGAATCTCTCAGTACAATTCCGGCCATTATTCGCAAGGGCGGCGATTGGTACGCCAGCCTGGGCACTCCTAAGAACGGCGGCACGCGGCTCTATTCGATTTCTGGGCACGTCAACAAGCCGGGGATTTACGAGCTGCCTCTCGGCTTTCCGCTGCGCAAGCTGATCGAAGACGTGGCCGGCGGCGTACGCAACGGTAAAAAATTGAAGGCGGTAGTTCCCGGCGGCAGTTCCTGCCCGCTGCTGAGCGCGGACGAAATCGACGTGAACCTCGATTATGATGCCGTGGCGAAAATTGGCTCGATGCTGGGTTCGGGCGGCACCGTGGTGCTGGACGAAGACACCTGCATGGTCGATTTCGCCCGGCGCATCATGCATTTTTACGCGCACGAATCCTGCGGCTGGTGCATTCCCTGCAGAGAAGGCACGGCCTGGCTGCGCAAGATGCTGGACCGCTTCCACGACGGCGGCGGACGCGCTGAAGACATTCCCTTGATCGATGAGCTTTCCAAGAACATGCTCGGGCGCACGTTCTGCGCGCTGGGAGACGCGGCGGCCATGCCGACCATCAGCATCGTGAAAAAATGGCGCAGCGAATTTGAAGATCATCTCCACGGCAAGTGCGCGTATAAATCCGCCGGGGACCTTGTGGGGGCTGACTAGAAATTTATGGCCGACCAGAAACAGATTACGTTCACGCTGAACGGACAGCCGGTGACCACCGCTCCGGGCTCGCTGGTGATTGAAGCCGCGAAACTGCAAGGCGTCGAAGTTCCTTCGTTTTGTTATTACCCCGGCCTGTCGCTGCAGGCCGCTTGCCGCATGTGTCTGGTGGAAGTGGAAAAGATGCCGAAGCTGCAGACCGCCTGCACCCTGGTCGCGACCGACGGCATGGTGGTGAAGTCCGACACCGAGCAAGTTCACAAAGCGCGCAAGGACATGCTGGAATTCCTGCTTTCGAATCATCCGCTCGATTGCCCGGTATGCGATAAGGGCGGCGAGTGCGAATTGCAGGACATGACTTTCCGCTACGGCCTGGACCACAGCCGCTTCACCGAAGAAAAATTGCACTGGCCCGAAGAAAAATGGTCGCCGCTGGTGTATTACGATGCACCGCGCTGCATCATGTGCTTCCGCTGCGTGCGCATCTGCGATGAAGGTATGGACGTCAAAGCTCTGGGCGTGGGCGCGCGCGGCGTGAACGCGGTGATCATCCCCAACGAGCCCGGCAACCTGGCCTGCGAAGAATGCGGCGCTTGCGTCGACATTTGCCCGGTGGGCGCGCTGACCAGCGGAACCTATCGGTATCAGACCCGGCCGTGGGAAATGACTTACGTGCCGAATCCGTGCACGCATTGCTCGAACGGCTGCAAGACTACGCTAAGCGTACGCAACAACGAGATTTTGCGCGCCAACAATCGCGACCATTCTGGAATTAACGACGAATTCCTGTGCGCTAAGGGCCGCTTCGGATTCGACTTCACTTCCAATCCTGAACGCGTGCGCCAGCCGCTGGTGCGCAAAAATGGCAAGCTTGAACCGGCCAGCTGGGAAGATGCGCTGGAAGAAATCGCGCGGCGCCTGAAACAGGTAAAAGACAAGCACGGCGCGAACGCCATTGGCGTGATTGGTTCAAACCACACCACCAACGAAGAAAATTACCTGCTGAACCGCTTTGCGCGCGCGACGCTGGGCACCAACAACATCGATCATCATCGCACCGCGGATTACGTGGGACTCGCGGCGGCTCTCGGCTCGTCTGCCAAAGATTCACTCGCGACCATGGGCGACGTGCTCGCAGCGCAATCCGTTTTGCTGATCGGCAACGACGTGACCCAACAGAACCCGCTGGTGGCCTGGCAGATTCGCACCGGCTTCCGGCACCACAACACGCGCCTCTACGTCATCAACGGCATGGAAAGCAAGATTTTCCGCCAGGCGGCGATCGTCGCCGAAGTGGGCAAGAACGGCGAACGCGCGGCGGTGGGCTGGCTCGCGGGCGGCAAGGGCGAATTCCCGGAGCGCGTGGCGCAGTCACTGGCCAAGATTAAAGAAGCGATCGAGAAAGAATCGAACGTCGTCATCGTCTTCGGCGCTGGAATTCAGGGCGCGGCGATTCGCGATCTAGTGGCTTTCGGCTCGAAACTCGGCGGCAAGACGAAATACATGGCGCTGGGCGATTACGCGAATTCGCGCGGCGCGGCCGATATGGGCGTGCTGCCCGACCGCCTGCCGGGCTACGCATCGCTTGCGGATTCCTCCGAACGCACGCGCTACGGAAAAATCTGGGGCGCGGAAATTTCGGCGACTCCCGGGCTTACCGCTCGCGGCATGATGGACGCCGCGGCGAACGGAAAATTGAAAGCGCTGTACGTGGTCGGCGCGAACCCGGTGAAGACTTTCGCCGTGGCTCAGCCGGATCGTCTGGCCGGCCTCGAATTGCTGGTGGTGCAGGATATGTTCCTCACCGAAACCGCGCTGCGCGCCGATGTGTTCCTGCCCGCCGCTTCGACCTACGAAAAAGACGGCACCCTGACCAACACCGCGGGCGAAGTGCAGATGACCCACCGCTCGATCGATCCGCAGGGCCCGCGCAGCGATTTCGACCTGCTGCGCATTCTTTCGCACCAGCTGGGCATGCTGGGCGCGGGAACGCCGATCAAATTGCGCACCGCCGAAGCGGCTTTCGAAGAAATTCGCCAGAACGTTCCGGGGTACGAACTCTCCATGGCGGGCCTGCTGTCCGGGCGCGCGCAGGAATCCACCGCCAGCTGCAAGTCGACCGAAAATTCGTACGACGTGCCGCTCGAAAATATTTTTTCGTCCAACGATTTTCTCTTTACGAGCGGCACCCTGGGCCGTTACTGTTCCAAGCTCACATCAACCAAAGAGGCCAAAGAAATACCGTGGACTTCATCACCCAGCATCCAGTCCTGGTGGTATCGCTAATCAAGATCGCGCTGCTTCTTTTTATTGTTTTGACGGCGCTGGCGTACCTGACCTGGTTTGAACGCAAGCTGATCGCCCACGTCCAATCGCGATGGGGGCCGACGGAAGTTGGCGCGCATGGACTGCTCCAGCCGCTGGCTGACGGGCTGAAATTCCTGTTTAAAGAAGACCTGACGCCGCCGGGAGCGGACAAGTTTCTGTACATCCTCGCGCCGTTTCTGGCGCTGTCGCTGGGCTTGACCGCGATTGCGTGCATTCCGTTTGGGCCGCCGTCGGTGCAGGTGCTGGGTCAATCTGTATTCGTCGTCGCGAACAGCAGCATTGGGCTGATGTTCGTGTTTGCCATCACTTCGATCGGCGTGTACGGGGTGGCGCTGGCCGGATGGTCGTCGAACAGCAAATATCCGCTGATGGGCGGGCTGCGCAGCTCGGCGCAGATGATCAGCTATGAAGTTTCGCTGACGTTGTCGGTGGTGGGCGTCATCCTGCTGGCCAGTACCCTGAATTTCAATGAGATGATCGCGGGCCAAACGGGCTATTACCTGCACTTCATTCCGCGCTGGAATATCGTGCCGCAGATCGTCGGGTTCCTGTGTTACTTCACTTCGGCGGTGGCGGAAACCAACCGTGTGCCGTTTGACTTGCCTGAAGCCGAAACCGAACTCGTCGCCGGATTCCATACTGAATACTCCAGCTTTAAATTCGCCATGTTCTTCATGGCCGAATACGCCAACATGATTACGGTGTCATCGCTGGCGACGATTTTGTTCCTGGGCGGCTGGCTCTCGCCATTTCCGGACAGCTGGATCTTCATGAGGTATCTGCCGGCCGTTGGTTTAACGCTGCTGGCGATTTACCTGATTTACGACACGCTGGTTGTCGCGCGCGGAATCGCCAAGATTCAGCTGATCGTGATTACGCTCGGAGCCTTGGGCATCACTGCCGGCTGCTTTATTCCTGCGGTGCGCGACGCGATTCAAGGGCCGTTTTGGTTCTGCGCCAAGATCGGCGCGATCATGTTCTTCTACGTCTGGATGCGCGCGACCTTGCCGCGCTTCCGCTACGACCAGCTGATGAGTTTTGGCTGGAAGTTTTTGCTTCCGGTGTCGCTGGCCAATTTGGTGATCACCGCGCTGGTTAAAGTCTGGCCCTTGCTGGTAGGTCACGGATGAGTCTTCCCTTCCTGATTTTCTTCGTCTTCGCGGGCATCGCCGTTCTGGGCGCGCTAACACTGATTCTGGCAAAAGAGCCGATTCATAGCGCGCTGGCGTTGGTCTTGGTCATGATTTCGCTCGCGGTTTTGTATTTGATGCTGGGCGCCGAATTCATCGCGGCAGTGCAGATCATCGTCTATGCCGGCGCGATCATGGTGTTGTTCGTCTTCGTCATCATGTTGCTGAACGCGGGCTCCGAAGAGCGCACCGACTGGAGCAAAATCGCGAAATACGCCGGGCTGCCGCTGGGCATTTTCATGATCCTCTACCTGCTCTATTGGATGGGGCGCTCGGAAATCGGCCGCGAAATCGCCAATGGTTCGGTGGCCACGACCTCTTCGGTTTCGACCGTGGACATGTCGAAGATGATCTTCAATCAGTACGTTTTCCCGTTTGAAGCGACGTCTATTTTGATTCTGATTGCGATTTTAGGCGCGCTGGTGCTGGCCAAGAGGGACGACCAATGAACATCGTGCCGATCTCCTACTATCTGGTGCTGAGCGCGATTCTTTTCGGCCTGGGCATCGTGGCCTTCGTTTTCAAGCGCAACATCATCACCCTTTTCATGGCGATTGAATTGATGCTGAACGCGGTGAATCTGGCCTTCGTGGCCTTTGCCCGCGCGCACAATCAATTGGACGGCCTGGTGTTCGTGTTTTTCGTTATCGTGGTGGCCGCGGCCGAAGCGGCGGTGGGATCTCGCGATCGTTATCACCGTGTACCAGAATCGCCAGACCTTGAATATTGAACGCATCAACTTGCTCAAATTCTAATGCCCATACTCGATCATCTCTGGATCATCATCGCGCTGCCACTGCTAGGCGCTGCGATCAATGGTCTGCTGGGAAAAAACTGGTCGAAGCCGATGGTCAACTCCATCGGCATCGGTTCGGTTTCCCTGGCGTTTCTTTCGGTGGTCGAAGCGGTGCGCGAATTCTCGCAGCTTCCGGCCGATCAGATTCCCTGGATCCGCAGCTACTTCACCTGGATTACCGCCGGGCAATTCAAAGTGGATTTCGCGCTACAGGTCGATCAGTTGACCGTGGTCATGCTGCTGGTGGTCACCTTCGTCGGTTTGCTGGTGCACATTTATTCCACCGGCTACATGGCGCACGAAGAGGGCTACTACCGCTTCTTCGCCTACCTGAATCTTTTCGTTTTCTTCATGCTCATCCTGGTGCTGGCCGCGAACGTGGTGCTGATGTTCGTGGGCTGGGAAGGCGTGGGCCTCTGCAGCTACCTGCTGGTAGGTTTCTGGTTCCTGAAGCAATCGGCGATCAGCGCCGGCAAGAAGGCGTTCATCACCACGCGCGTGGGCGACCTCGGATTCACCATCGGCATCCTGCTGCTGTTCTGGACGTTTCGTACCGTCGATTTCGTGGCGATTTTCAAGCAGCTCGTTGGCCAGCCTGCTGAGGCTTTCGCCGCGACTGGCGTGCTGACCGCGATCAGCTTACTGCTCTTCATCGGCGCCATCGGCAAATCGGCGCAGATTCCGCTGTACGTCTGGCTGCCGGACGCGATGGAAGGCCCCACGCCGGTCAGCGCTTTGATTCACGCGGCGACCATGGTTACTGCGGGCGTGTATATGGTGGCGCGCATGAATCCGGTTTTCTCCCGCGCGCCGTTCGCCATGTTTGTGGTGGCGCTGATTGGCGCCCTCACCGCGTTCTTTGCTGCGACCATCGGTCTGGTGCAGACCGACATCAAGAAAGTTTTGGCTTACTCCACCGTGTCGCAGCTGGGCTACATGTTCCTGGGCCTCGGCGTCGGGGCCTACGCCGCCGGCGTGTTCCACCTGATGACTCACGCGTTCTTCAAGGGCTTGCTGTTCCTGGCGGCCGGCAGCGTGATTCACGCCATGGGCGGCGATCAGGAAATGCCGCACATGGGCGGGTTGCGCACCAAAATTCCTATAACCTTCTGGACTATGTTCATTGCCACACTGGCGATCGCTGGAATTCCGGGCTTCGCCGGATTCTTCAGCAAGGACGAAATTCTGGAAGCCGCTTCCCAATCGCACATCGGGCTGTACTGGCTGGGTGTGATTGCCGCGGGGCTGACGTCCTTCTACATGTTCCGGCTGATTTTCCTGACGTTCTTCGGCAAGCCGCGCTACGACGAGCATAAAGTCCACGTGCACGAATCGCCGTGGAGCATGACCGTCCCGCTGATTTGCCTGGCGATTCTCTCCACCTGCGGCGGCTGGTTTGCCGCGCCGCACTTCATGGGCGGCACCGATTACTTCGAAAAGTTTCTGCATCCGGTTTTTGCCGCGTACGCCGTAAATCCGGGCATCGAAGAAGCCGCCACCCACGTCGAGCCGATGACCGAACTGCTGCACGCGCTGACCGGCTGGCCGGTGATTGTCGCGCTTCTGGGATTGCTGACTGCATGGTGGTTCTACATCAAGAGCCCGGACACGCCGAAGAAACTGGCCGAGAGTCTGCAACTCCCGTACCGGACACTGCTGCACAAATACTGGATCGACGAGCTGTACAACGCCGTAATCGTCGCGCCGCTGCTCTGGATTTCGACCAACGTGCTCTGGCACGTGGTCGATGAAGGCGCGATCGATGGCACGGTGAACGGCGTCGCACGGGGCCTGCGCGAATCGGGCGGCCGTCTGCGCGAAATTCAGTCTGGAAACGCGCGCAGCTACGCGACCTGGGTAGTCATCGGCGCGGTGGGCGTCACCGTGTTAATGCTCGTATTGTGGAGAATGGTGCTCTAGGTGCAATCTCACTGGCTTTCCATCATCGTGTTTCTGCCGCTGCTGGCTTCGGGAGCGCTGCTGTTCCTGCGCTCCGAGGATCACGAGTGGATTCGCCGCATTGCTCTCATCATTTCGCTGATTGAATTTGGGATGTCGCTGGTGCTCCTGTACGGGTTCCAAATGGGCGTCGCTGACTATCAGCTCAGCGAATATGCGCCGTGGATCGGCAGCGCCATCCACTACCACATCGGCATCGACGGCTTGAGCCTGTTTCTGGTCCTGCTCACCACTTTTCTGACGCCGCTTTCGATCCTCTGCTCCTGGACCGCCATTCACGAAAACGTGAAAGGCTTCTTCGTCGCGATTCTGGTAATCGAAACGGCGATGATCGGCGTGTTCGTCTCGCTGGATCTGTTCCTCTTCTTCCTTTTCTGGGAACTGACCCTGATTCCGATGTACTTCCTGATCGGCATTTGGGGCCACGACCGCCGGATCTACGCCGCGGTGAAATTTATTCTGTACACCATGTTCGGCTCGATTCTGATGCTGGTGGCGATTCTGTGGCTCTACAACCTGAGCAAGGCGCAGGGCGGCGGAACATTTGACTTGCCCGTCCTGCAGGCTCAATTGCAGCGCGGCATCATAGCGTTGCCGCCGCAAACCGAAATGTGGCTGTTCCTTGCTTTCTTTTTGGCTTTCGCCATTAAGGTTCCGCTGTTCCCGCTGCACACTTGGCTGCCGGACGCGCACACGGAAGCTCCTACCGCGGGCTCCGTGATTCTGGCCGGAGTGATGTTGAAGCTGGGCACCTACGGCATGATGCGTTTCTGCCTGCCGCTGTTCCCCGGGGCCGCACATCGCGCCGCAGGCGTGATTGGCGTACTGGCCATCATCGGCATCATCTACGGAGCGCTGGTCGCCACCATTCAGCCGAATTTCAAACGCCTGATTGCCTACACCTCGGTCAGCCATTTGGGCTTTGTCGTTCTAGCGATTTTTTCGTTCACCACCATTTCGTTTCAGGGCGCCATCTACCAGATGATCAGCCACGGCGTTTCCACCGGCGCGCTCTTCCTTGGCCTGGGCATGATTTACGACCGCCGCCATACCTACGAGATCAAGGAATTCGGCGGGCTGGTGAATCCTATGCCGGTGCTGATGGCCTTCTTTTTGTTTATCGCGCTTTCGTCGCTGGCGCTGCCGCCTTTGAACGGCTTCATCGGAGAATTTCTGATCTTGATCGGCGTCTTCCAGTTCCATCATGCCTGGGCCGCGTTCGCTTCGAGCGGCGCAGTGCTTTCCGCGATTTATTTGCTGTGGTCCTACCAGCGCGTCGCGCTCGGCGAAGTTACCGTGGAGAAAAACCGCACGCTGCCCGATGCTTCCGGCCGCGAACGCGTCATCCTGGTGACCGTGGCGCTGGCCATCCTGTTCATGGGCTTGGCTTCGCCGCTCTTTACCCGCCGCATGGAAGCCACCACCGATAATCTGGTGCGCCAGACAACGCTCGAAGGCGCGCCGCAGAACGCGACGGCTCCCGCGCGCCTGTCGCCGCCCGCTGTTTCGAATAACAGCGCGGGGAACGTGACATTCTCACCGAATCCGCCGCAGGGCGCGACGCACGCGCACCTGCTCCCGGTCGCCGCCCAAGCGCAGGTGAATCCTTAATGCACTTCCCTGCCGAGCAGCTTTCCAATCTCTACCGGCTCGCGCCGGAAATTATTCTGTGCCTATTCGGCATCGCGGTGATGCTGCTCGACCCGTTCCTGGGCAAGGCCAATCAGCGCGTGTTGGGCTGGTTCAGCTTCGTCGGCACGCTGGTCGCGCTGGCGTCGCTGCGCCTGGTTTATCTCGACCAGGGTTTCGCCTACAGCGAACTGGTTCGCTCCGACCTTTTCAGCATTTTCGCGCACGCGATTATCCTCACCGCGGCTGCGCTGTGCATCCTGGGCGCGATCCATTACCTCGACGACCAGAATCTGCAGCGCGGCGAATTCTACGCGCTGGTGCTTTTCGCCACCGCCGGCATGGGCATCCTGGCCGGAGCCAATGAACTGCTCACCGCTTTTGTCGGCCTCGAAATCAGCTCGATTGCAAGCTACATCCTGGCTGGCTTCCGCAAGCGCGCGATTAAATCGAATGAATCGTCGCTGAAATATTTCATCCTGGGCTCGTTCGCCACCGCGTTCTTCCTCTACGGCATCGCCATGATCTACGGCGCCACCGGCACCACGCGGCTCGATCAGATCCAGCCCGCGCTGGATCAATTGGTCTCGACCACCGGCCACTGGCCGGCGCTTTCGATTCTGGGCCTGGCGCTGATTTTCGTCGGCCTCGGATTCAAAGTGGTCGCCGCGCCGTTCCACATCTATGGTCCGGACGTCTACGAAGGCGCACCCACGCCGGTCACCGCTTTGCTCGCCTCCGGCCCCAAAGCCGCGACCTTTGCGCTGATGCTGCGGATTTTCTACGTGGCCTTCCCCAACGAAGTGCATTTCTGGTTCTGGGCCATCTGGGGCTCGGCGATTCTGACCATGTTCGTCGGCAATCTGGCGGCGCTGGTGCAGACCAACGTGAAGCGCATGCTGGCCTATTCCTCCATCGCGCACGCCGGATACATCCTGGTCGCTTTCGCCGCCGCCACCGTTTACGGCGTCTCGGCGATCCTTTTCTATCTTGCGGCTTACACCCTGATGAAGGTCGGCGCCTTTCTGGTGGTCACGCACCTGGGCCAGCAGGATGAACGCCATCTCGAAATTACGGACTACGCGGGATTGGGAGTTCGCCAGCCGGTGCTGGCCGCCTGCTTCACGCTGTTCCTGTTTTCGCTGCTGGGTTTGCCCGCCACCGGCGGCTTCCTGGGCAAATTCTTCGCCTTCCAGGCCGCGCTCGATTCGCATGGCACCTTTGGTAAAGCCATCGTCTGGCTGGTGATCATCGCCGCGGTGAATAGCGTCATCGGCGCTTACTACTACCTGCGCGTGATCATCGCCATGTACTTCTGGGAGCCGTCGAAGGATTACACTCCTTCGCGCGTGGCCCCAGCCGTCACTTTCGCGCTCTCGATTGCCGCCATCGGCACCTTGTATCTCGGCATCCTGCCGCGCCACGTCCTCGACGCCGCCTTCGCCGCCGCGAATTCACTACTAGCCCGCTAGTTCACACTCGAACCACTTCCCCAAAAAGAAAAAGGCCCGGAAGCTCGAACTTCCGAGCCTCCGGGCCAAAAAGTTTAAGTCTGCCGCTTAGTAGCCGACTTTCGCGAAAACGATGGCCAGCGTGAACAGCGCCAAGGTCTCGATGAACACCAAGCCCAGAATCATGGCCGTACGAATTTCTCCCGCTGCTCCCGGATTGCGCGCGATGCCTTCGCAGGCCGCTGCTGCCACGCGTCCCTGACCCAGGCCGCAGAACGCCGCGGCAATGGCCATGGAAAGACCGGCCGCGATCGCGATTGCGGTCGCAACGTGCTCGGGCGGCTTGCCAGCTGCCCCTTCTTGCGCGAACACCGGCATCGCCGACATTCCCGCCACCATCATCAACGTGAAAAACCCTGCCAGCTTCTTCATTCTGTTTCTCCCTTTATAAATGTGCCGCCAGGAGGTGGTTCCCGTCATCCTCGTGCAGCCGGTCTCACACTGGTCGGCGATCATGCCGCTGACTTATATAAAAACGGTGCAGATGAAAATTTGAAGGGTTTAGTGTTCGTCCGCCGTGGCCATTCCGATATACAGCGCGGGCAGAATGGTGAAAACGAAAGCCTGCACCACAGCCACGAAAAGGTGCAGCGCGATAAACGCCACTGGAATCACGATTGGAAAGATGTCCAGCGCGTAGGACCAGCCCGGATGCGAATGCCGCAGCGCCTGCACTGGAGCCATGCACAAGCCCAAAAAGATCACGTAGATCAATTCGCTGGCGAAAATGTTGGCCCATAGACGAACGGTCAGCGAGAGCAAGCGCGCGGTGTGGCTGATGATTTCGACCGGGAAAATCAGCCAGGAAAGCCACCACACGGGCCCCGCGAAATGCTTCGCGTAACCGACCGGGCCGTGGTGATGCAGGCCGGTCCAATTATAGAAAGTGAACGTGAGAATCGCGCAGGCCAGCGGAACGCTGGGATGTCCGGTGGGCGATTCAAACGCCGGAATCACGCTGATGATATTCGCAAACAGAATAAAGAGCGAAATAGAGCCGACCACCGGCAGAAAATCCCGCGCACCGTGCGCGATGTTCTGGTCGAGCAAGTCGCGGATGCCGATACCCATTTTGTTGGTGAGGATCAGTTCCATCACCTGCTGGGTGGCGCCCGGTTTATCCGCGGAAATGCGCGGACGCAGCCACAAAAAGAAAATCGAAGCGAGAATGACGACCGCAACAGTAGCGGCGACAAAATTTGGAATGGGATGATTCGGATCGGCCGGCGTGACGTGCACGGCCTTGAGCAGCGCATTCGCCGCCGAGCCAAACCAGTTATTCAGCAGAATGGTGAACCAGTTCAATTGCTCGTTCATTCGTTACCTGGACCCTGAGATGACTTCGTACAGACCTTCAACCGTGACCGCTAAACCCAGCGCCATTAAGCCCACAATGAGCCACAAGGCAGGAACTGCAAGGAAGGTAACAATACCATATAAAGCTAGTCCTATCAACGCGTAACGACCGCCGAACTTGGCGTAAGTGGAGATGGGAACTTGCGGTTTGGGCAGACCTTCCTGGGCCGCGGAACCGCGCACGAAGGAGCTGAGGCCTTGCTCCAGCCAGCGGAAGTTGAGCCAGGCGAGCAGCGAGCCGAACGCAATACCGTAGCCCGCTGGGCGCGATTTGGCGACGCCGACGGCGAGGGCCCCGGCGAAGCCGAGGATTACGGTGAGGTATTGGACGCGGCGGGAGAAGCGAGCGTGCGCGGCTCCGTTGTCGTGGGAAGTTTGGGCCGGCGCGCCGGCGGGTGCGCCGTGAGGCTTGGATTCGTTCGAGGAAAAATCGTTCACGGGATTATTTCTGCAATCGGCGAAGCATGTCGCGGACTCCGGCGAAAAATCCTAACGCGCCGACGATGATCATGAACCACGGCTTGGTGTGCAGCACGTGGTCCAGGCCGTAGCCGACCAGGCCGCCGACCAGCGCGGCCCCCGCTACTAAAAATGGCAGCTCCGTCGCAAGCGCCAGTTGGCGCATTGCGCCCGGATCTTTTTTCAGCGGTGGAGTGGGGTCAGACACTTCAGCAAGCATCTCACAGCCCGAGCGGGCCTAGCACCGAATATCGCGCGAAGTGCAAAAACTGCTCGGGGAAGATTCCGGCGGCGAGCGTCACCGCCACCATGGCAGCTAACGCGAATTTCTGTGCGGGCGAGATGGCCGGGGCGGCGTCTTCAAACGGCTGGCGCACCCACATGGCTGCGATAAGTCGGAAATAGTAATACGCTGCCGGCAAAATGCAGAGCGCGGCGGCGAACGCCAAATGCGGATGGCCGCTCTCCACCAGCGACCACAGGACTAGGAGCTTGGCCACAAATCCCGCCGTGGGCGGAATTCCGGCGAGCGACATGAGAAAGACCAGCAGCAGTATCGCTGCGCCCGGACTGCGCCGCGCGAGGCCGTTCAAGTCGTCGATTTCGTCGCCGATCTGGCCTTTTTTCTGCAGCAACGTGACCACCGCAAAGGCGCCCGCGTTGAAGAAAACGTAGGTGAAAATATAAAACATGGTCGCCTGCAGCCCGCGTTCGTTCAGCGACGCATCCCGATTCACCGTGGCCGAAAAGCCCAGCAAAATGTACCCGCCTTGGGCGATCGAGGAATAAGCCAGCAGCCGCTTCAGGTTGTTCTGGGTCAACGCCGCAAACGTACCCAGAATCAGCGAAAGCATTCCGGCAATCGCCATCATCGTCGACCAGCTGACGTTCAGCGGCCAGAACACGGTGAGGTAGATGCGCAGGAGTAGCGCGAATCCTGCGACCTGAGAGCCTACGCTGATGAATGCCGCGATCGGCGTTGGCGCGCCTTGGTACGCGTCCGGCGCCCAGGCCTGAAAAGGTACCGCGGCGATTTTGCAGAAAATTCCCGCGGTGATCGTCGCCAGAGCGAGAAAGGTCAGCAGGTCAGTGCCGGGAAAATCGGCGTGGCGCTGAATAATGGCGCGTTCGATGGCCTGCAGGTTGGTCGAGCCGGCGATGCCATAGAGGATCGAAAACCCGTAGGCCAGAATTGCCGAACTGAACCCGCCGGTGATCAGCGCTTTCAGCGCCGCTTCGTTCGAGCGCCGCTCGCGCCGAAAATACCCGGTGAGAACGTAAAAACTGATGCCCATGGTTTCCAGCGCGACGAACAGCACCACCAGGTCGTTGCCCGAGGCGAGAAACATCATGCCCATGGCGGCGAAAAGGATCAGCGCGTAGAACTCGGCGCTCTGCGCATTTTCGATTTCCAGATAACGAACTGAGTTGAGAATCGCGAAACCCGTCGCCGCCAGAAAGACGCAGCCGAAGAAAATAAAAAACGGGTCGACCACCAAGGAATTTGAAAACGCGGTGAGGTAATCGCGCGCTGGTCGGACTAGCACCCACAACGACGCGCCGCTCAGCGCTACGCCGAGCATGGCGGTCAGCGCGTTCCAGGATTTTTGTTCTTGGGTCAGCAGAAAATCGGTGAGCAGCGTGGCCAGCCCGAAGAAAACCAGCATCGCCTCCGGAAACAAAAAGGCGGCGTCAGCCCGGGCGATTTCGAATATCGAACGCCAGTCCATTATTTCGCCTTGTCCGGGACCGCAGGCGCAACCGGTGCGGTAGTGTTCGGCGATGAAGATGCAGGTGCCGCGCTGGGCTGCGCCGGGATAGTCTTTTGCGTATCTGACGCGTTGCGGGGCGGCTCGACGATTCGCGCCTTCGGAAAACAAACCAAAAATGCATTCTCGAAGGTACGCTCGACCGGCCGCTTCAACGTCCGCATCAACGGCGTAGGATAAATTCCAATCCAGAGTGAAACCAGCAGGAGCGTGACCAGTGGAGCGAGTTCCCTGGGGCTTAGGTCGATCGGGCCGGTGCGCTCGGGATTTTCTTCCGACGCGTTCTCCATCGAATCTGCGGCCTTGGCGAAGAGCGTTCGTTGAATCGTCCAAAGCATTGCGGCGGCGACCAGGATAATTCCCAGCACGGACCAAGCGGCGAGCGGCCAGCGCACGCTGAATGCTCCGCGCAGTACTGTAAATTCGGCGATGAAAGTGCTAAGCAGAGGGACGCCTGCCGCGGCGAGCGCCGCAACGGCGAAAATCGCTGCGAATCGCGGCATCGATCTGGCCAAGCCGCCGGAGCCCAAAACAGATTCCGCGCCATATCGCGCGTACCAAATTCCTCCGGCCAGCAGCAACGCGGCAATCACTACGCCGTGGCTCACCATTTGCAGCACGCTGCCGCTCAAGCCCAGCGGCGTCAGGACGAAAACCCCCAAGGTGCAGAATCCCATCTGGCTGATCGAAGCATAGGCCAGCATGCGCTTCAGGTCACGCTGCGCCAGGCAGATGAATCCGGCGTAGACAATCGCAATCAGCGATAGCGCGATCATCAGGCCCTGGTAGCGCAGCGCCGCGGCCGGGAACATCGGCACTGAAATTCGCAGGAATCCGTAGGCGCCCGTATTCAGCAGCGCGCCTGCAAGCATCACTGCTGCGGGTGTCGGAGCTGCGGCCAGCGCATCGGCGAACCAGGTGTGAAACGGAAACATCGGCACCCGGACGGCGAAGGCCAGAAAAAATCCCCAGAAGAGCCAGAACGGCAGCTTGCCGGCGTCCGACAAGAAGGGATGCGCCAGAATTTCGCGCAGGTCGAACGTGGTGCGCGCGTGAAAAATCGAAAGGATCGGCAGAATCATCAGGACTGAGCCGGCCATGGTGTAGAGGAAGAACCTCATGGCCGCTTCGCCGCGCTTCTCGCCGCCCCATCCGGCGATCAGCAGGTACATCGGAACCAGCAGCGCTTCCCAGCACACGAAGAACAGCACGAAATCGAGCGACAAAAAAACGCCGAGCAGCCCGGCCTGCAGCATGAACATCCAGACGTAAAATTCTTTCTCGCGTCCGCGCGCGGACGGCCAACCGGGAACCACCGCGACCGCGCCGAGCAGTGCGGTCAGCAAAACCATCGCCAGGCTGAGTCCGTCGATGCCCAGGCGAAAGTGGACGTTGAGCGAAGGAATCCAGTTGCCGTCGGCGACGAACTGGAACGGCTCCGGCGCGTCCGCATGAAATTTCCAAATCAGCGGTAGCGCCACTGCCAGCCCTAGTAATGCGAATGCGGCCGCGATTTTGCGCTGCAGATCCAGGCGTTCAGGCGGAGCAAACCACATCGCCAGCGCGCCAATCAGCGGCGTGAACAAAACGGTGCACAAAATGTGATGGTCAGAAAAAAAGAACACTCACGCCCTCATTCGCGCCACTAATGAATTACGCGATGCGCCAGATGCAGGAAGTATCCCAAGACCGCAACCAGCCCAACCGCCATATACAACAGGTAGTCCTGCAAAAATCCGGTTTGAATTCGGCGCACCGGCAAACTGATCGCTTCGACCACGCCGGCCACCACACGGAACGGAAGACCAATTCCCCACGCATCGATGCGCGCAGCGAATTTTGCCAATCCGCGCGCGGCCGATCCCGTTCCATCCACTCCACGGCGATCGATAACCTCGGCATCAAACGTTTCGAGCTTTCGGCCGCACCAGGCGGCCCATTCGAGCAGCTTCACCATTTCAGCTGGTCCATCTCGTCGGCGCTCACCGATGCGCCGTTACGAAAAAACGCGAAAACAATTCCCAATCCCACCACCGCCTCGGCGGCCCCTGCGGCCATCACGAATAACGCGAAGGACTGGCCGTCCGTCGTCCCGTGCAATCGCGAAAACGCGGCGAGGTTGATGTTCACAGCGTTGAGCATCAGTACGATCGACATCAACATCATAATCACGTTGCGCCGCGCCAAAACTCCGACGATTCCTATCGCGAACAGCACGCCGCTCAGCAGCAGATAGTGGTCGATTGGCATCATCACGCCCTCCGGTTCCACATGAGTGTCGCGCCGATCATCGCCACCAAAAGCAGCACCGAGGTGATGCCGAACGGCACCACGAAAGAACGAAACAACGCATTGCCTACCGCGTCGGTATTCTGCGGCGCGATATTCGCCTGCATTTCCGGCAGGCGCAGCGAAGTGCGGCCGGCCATCGTCGCAGTCCACACCTGCGCCACCAGAATCAGCGCGAGAGCTACTGTGAACAGTGACCGGCGCGTAATTTTTGGCGACGATTGGCGCGGCTTCAGTCCCAGCGAGCGAATGGTAAAGACGAAAAGCGTCATCACTCCACCGGCCACTAGAAAAATCTGCACAATGAACAGGAATTCGGCTTGGAGCTGCAGAAAAATTCCAGCGGTCCCGAACAGCATCGTAATCAGGCACATCGCGGCATGCAGCAAATTGCGGCGCGTGACCATCAGCAAGGCGCCGCCGACCGCCAGCGCCACGAAAAAGACAAACAGAATGGAGTCGAGCGTGTTCATCCGCGCTCCGCCGTCGGCCCTGCAGCTGGCTCAGGCAGCACCGTTGCAGCAGGCTCAGCATTCCCGGCGTATTTTGCCAGCCACACGCCCGCCGCAACCGTCGCCGCGGTGGCCAGAATCGTGGTAAGCCGCGCCGGCAGACCGGTATCTTGGGTGGCGACGATCGCTGCCGCCGCAGTGATCAAATTCACCAGCGCCAGCGGAATCAGAATGCGCCACAACTGCCGCATCAATCGTTCACGCTCGACCTGCAGCAGCGTGAATCGCACCCACATAAAACAATAAATGTAGGCGCCCAGCTTCAACGCGAACCAGAAAGCTCCGTGGACGCCCTGCATCACCGGCGCGCCGGCAAACACACTCACGCCCAGCGCCAGGCCCACCACCGCGCAGATGGCGCTGGCGGTGCCCGCAGCTTGTTTCTGCAGCTCCGTGGAATGGGTTTGCATGCGGCGGTACCAAAAAAAAGCGAGGCCCAGGGCGGCGAGCACCGGAACGAGATCCAGCAGTTCGATCGTCGTGCCGGGCAACCGATCGCGAAAACTAGCGAGCGGTCGCAGCCAGCCACCCAGAAAAACCGTGGTGGCGACGCTGGCGGCCAAAATCACATTGAGATAGTCGGCGAAGAGATAAAGCGGAGGGACACCCTTGCCTTCCGCGGGATCGACGGAAAACGAATCGGTCGCTTCCGCAGCGGTATCGACGGGCGGCCGGTTCAGCGCCGCGAGCGAGCATACGAAATAAATGAAAAAACCCAGCGGCACATAAAAAATAAACCACTGCCCCTGGTCCAGTTGCGATTGGACGATCTGATCCATAGCCAGCGAGCCGGCTAACATCAGCGCGGAGAGCAAGCCCAACACCGCTGCGAGTTGGCAGCTGATCACTTGGGCGGCGTGATTCACGAAATCCATCGAGTCATGCTGGACCCTTTGCGCGGACCCGCGCACTAGCACGCTATAAACACCCAGCATGGCCACGCTCAAAATAAAAAGAAGGCCGATATTCGGATCGGCCACTTGAAACGCGGGGCCAACCGGCAGTACCGCGTAGCCGATCAGCGCAGCGATGAAGGCGATGAGCGGCGCAACCGCAAAAATTCTGCGCCGGATCTCCGTTTGAGATTCATCTCCACCAAAACCCAAGCGCACCACGCGTACCGCGTAGCGCAATAGTTTCAGGGCGCCGGGAGCAGCCGGACGCGAACGTTCATCCATCGCTTCGGCAATTCGTCGCTCGATGAACGCGGTGTAGGCGATCAACACTGGCAGCGCCAGCACCGTACCTACCGCGGAAAAAACGGATGGCAGCGAAGTGGGAAGCGAATGTGGAAGCAAAGTGAGGCCGGACAAATTCATCGTCTCGAAAGTTCCCTCGTCGTTCAGCCCGCTCCGCGCGCCTAAACGCGGTTACATCGAATCGAAAATGCCTTTCTTGTAGAGCCACGCATAACCCGCGAGCGGTATGCCGGTGAAAACCAGCAGCAAAATCAATCCATATCCGCCCATATCCTCGAACTTCACGGCCCACGCGAACAGGAAGACGCACTCCACGCTGAGAACGACGAACAACGCCGCGATGAATGATGGGTCCGCGTGTTCGCGCCTACGAGCGACAGGAAGACTCGCACCGCGCCCAGCTTCGAGCGGCTGTCGCTCTTCCGGTTCGGCCAGCTCAAACATCCGCGAGCGAACGAAACAAAGCACCGGAAAAGCAGCGGCCAGCAGGGCAAAAATCAGGATCGGAATGTACCCGCGTGGCATTTGAACGTGTACAAAAATGCTAGCACGGCGAATACAGCGGAGCTAGGCGCAGCAGCAGACCCGCCGTGTAACTTTCGCTACACGCGATTTCTTGGAGTGAAAGTGGAGTTCGAAGGAAAAGGACTGAAGTTGAAATTTCTCGGGCGTTCCGTGGAATTTAGCCGTGATGCGCGCCGTGCAACACGTCGACGGCATGAGGCAGAAGCGCAGCGATAGCGTCGAGCGAGGTAACCGCTCCCGCAGGGCTTCCCGGCAAGTTAATGATGAAAGTCTTCCGTCGAATGACCGCTACAGCGCGCGACAGAATCGCGCGGGGAGTTTGTTTCAGTCCAGCTGACCGCATCTGCTCCGCGAAGCCCGGAATATTGCGTTCGGCAATGGCCAGAGTGGCCTCCGGCGTAACGTCGCGCGGCCCAACTCCGGTGCCGCCGGTAGTCAAAATCAAATCCGCCCGGCCATCGTCTGCGGCGGTCTTCAAATAAGCGGCGATCGCATCGCGATCATCGGCGAGACGATCTGCGCCGACAATTTCCCAACCCAGCGCGGCACAACGCTCCGCCACCGCCGGACCAGACCTATCCCCAAAATTTCCGCTGGCGACTGAATCACTGACGGTGAGAATGAGCACTCGCATCGGAGGGAGGAAAAACTAGCTGTCGGAAACGGTGGCGTCTTCGTTCTCGCCGTCGCGTTGATCTTCATCGATCAGCCGGAGGCCTTCCATCAGCAAGCCGGTCGTCGTGCGAGTGATCGTCTCGCGCGTAGCGCTCTGGTTGAAATCAATTTCAAATTCCCCGTCGGGCCATTTGACGGCCTGGTAGACGGCGTTCTCGCCTTCGATCTCGCCCATGCGCGCGTCCTTGCACTGGCCGGAAGAAAAAAATAGTTCGCCGGTCTCGTCGCCGCGGCGAATGGTCAGCCGGCAACTCTTCTGACCCATTTCCAGCGACTGCATCAAATCCATGATCGACATTTCTTCCAGGCGCCCCTGAATCACTCCGGGACGCACTTGGCGATTCTGCAGCTTCTCCAGTTGCAGCCGGTCGACCACTTTTTTCGCGCTGCGCACCAGATCCTTCAGGAAAAATGGCTTGGGAATAAACTCTTCGACGCCTTCGACGATCGGGCGCAATTTCTCTTCGATATCGCTGCGGCTGGCCAGAAAAATAAACGGGATGCCTTTGGTCGCCTGCCGTCCGCGGATCTTTTCGTAAAGCTGGCGACCATCCAGCCCCGGCATGCGGTAATCGCAAACAACCAGGTCGGGAGGATCGTCGACAATTTTCAGCAGCGCATCCGCGCCATCGGCCGCCGCGCGTGCGTCGCAATGCGGCATCAACCCTCGCATCAACAGATCGAGGATCAGCGCATTGTCGTCCACAATCAGGACTTTGACGTCCTTCATCGGAGTCATTGCTTACTCGCGTGCCCCTGGCCGTTTTCAAAACTATTTCTTTGGCCGAACGTACTCGCCGCTGCGCCCGCCGGATTTTTTCACCACGAAAACTTCGGTGATTTCCATCCCGCGCTCGAGCGCCTTACACATATCGTAAATCGTCAGCGCCGCAATAGAAGCAGCTACCAGCGCCTCCATTTCCACCCCAGTAGGCCCAGTGGTGGTAGCTTCCGACGTAATCTCAATTCCATTCTGGCATAGCTTGGCCAGCACATCTATGTGCGTCAAGGCCAGGGGATGGCAAAGAGGAATCAGCTCCGAAGTGCGCTTGGCCGCAGTAATTCCGGCGATTCTGGCGATTTCCAGTGGGTTTCCCTTAGGATTTTTGATGGCCCGGACCGCGGCCAGCGTGGATTTTTTCATGCGGATGAACGCATGGGCGTGCGCTACGCGAGCCGTCGCAGGTTTTTGCGTGACGTCAACCATCCGCACGCGGCCTTTTTTATCGTAGTGGGAAAGCTTGGCCATCGGTTTCGTCGCTCCTGGCCCGGGCGGGTTGGCGTGCAGGGGCTTTTGCCGCCTGCTGAACTGAAACTCTAAAACAATCCGCGGCGTGGCAGCACGTTGGCATATTCGCCCGCGGCGTATTTCAATTTTGATTCGTGTACCGCCAGGAAGCAGTTGCCGCGGACCACCGAGCCGATGTCCCCCGAACCTTCCCAGTGAATGGCTTCCACTGTGGGCTCGCCGCCGGGCCAGCTGAGCCGCGCCGGAATAAAATGCGCCATGGGAGGCTTTTCATCCAGCGGATGGGTGAGCTTGGCCTTCAACAGCGTCAGCGGAAAAGGAGTAAAGCCGCTCAGCAGCTCGACCGCCGGCGCCACCAGAAGTTCGAAGGTGACCATGGTCGAAACCGGATTTCCCGGCAACGCAAAAACCGGAACCTTCTTACAAAACCCAAAAACGGCGGGCTTGCCGGGACGAATCGCCACCGCATCGAAATAAAATTCCGCGCCCAGATCGCGCAGCACTTGCTCGACGTGATCGTACTTCCCCGCCGAAACTCCGCCCGTCACGACTACGATATCCGCGGCCAGCGCTTCTTCCAGGCTCGCGCGCAATTTCGCGAGATCGTCTGGTGCGTTGCTCAGAATCCAAGGCTCGCCGCCGACCAGCGTGATCTGCGCCGCCAGCGAAATGCTATTGCTATTTCGGATCTGAAATTTTTGCATCGACTGGCCCAGCGGGACGATTTCATCGCCGGTGGAAAGAATCGCGACGCGCGGCTTTTTCGCCACCAGTATTTGTGAACGCCCCACCTGCGCGGCCATGGCCAGCTCCGCGTAGCCGATACGTTTGCCTTTGCTCACCACGCTTTCGCCGACGCGCGATTCTTGCCCTTCCAGAACGAAATGTTCGGAGACGTGAGGAACTTTGTCGACGATCACGCTGTCGCCTTCGATGCGTGCGTGCTCAACCATGACGATCGTGTTGGTACCGCGGGGCATGGCCGCGCCAGTCATGATCTGCACCGCGGTTCCAGGCTCGACCGTGCCGTTGAACGGCGAGCCCGCGCGGCTTTCGCCGATTAAACGCAAGCGCGCGCCGATGGCCGAGGCATCCGCCGCACGCAAGGCAAAACCATCGCGTGTGGCGCGATTGAACGGAGGATAGTTGCGATCTCCCCGAATATTTTCGGCAAGGATGCGGCCCAGCGCGCGCGCGGGATCGGAGACGAACTCGACAGTTTCGACCGGAGGGGGCGGGGCGCAGCGCCGCTCGCAAATGACTTCAATGACTTTCGCGCGCGCGGCTTCGTAGGAAAGCATGGAGGGGACCTAGACCCAGGCTGCGAGTTTTGTGCCGCGCGGAACGATGGTGGCGTCGCGTTCCGGCCCGGTGGAAATCATGCCGATTTCCACCTGCAGCGCGTTCGAAATGAAATCCAGATATTCGCGCGCCGCCTTCGGCAGATCTTTTACATCTTGAATTCCAGGCGTGGGCTGCTGCCAACCCGGCAAGGTTTTGTACTCCGGTTCCACGGCGGAAAGCGTCTCGACGTCGGCCGGCATCACACTGATCGACTTGCCCTTGTAGCGGTAGCCCGTGCAAATTTTGATTTCGGGCTGGGTATCGAAGACGTCCATCTTGGTGACCACCAGCGAATCGATGCCGTTCAGCATTTTGGCGTATTTCAAAACGACCAGATCGAGCCAGCCGCAGCGTCGCGGTCGCCCGGTGACCGCGCCAAATTCTTTGCCGCGCTCGCGTACTGCCTGCGCGTCCAGATCCGGCATTTCGGTGGGAAATGGTCCGCTGCCGACGCGCGTGGTGTAGGCCTTGGTCACGCCGACGACGCCCTGAATTCGCGTAGGCGCGACGCCGAGGCCGGTGGCGACGCCGCCGGAGGTCGCGTTCGAAGAAGTGACGTACGGATAAGTCCCATGATCGATATCGAGCATGGTGCCCTGCGCGCCCTCGAACAATACCGATTCGCCCTGGTCCAGTGCATCGTTCAGCAGCACGCAGGTATCGACCACCAGGCCGCGAATGTGCGCCGCGATTTCCAGATACTGCTCCAGCAATCCCGCGGTTTCTAGCGGGTGTCCGTACGTCGCACGGCTGATCGCATTTTTTTCTTCGATAACGCGCTCAAGTTTGTTCTTGAATCCGTCAGCGTCCAAAATGTCGATGACGCGAATACCGCGCCGTGCCATTTTGTCTTCGTAGGCCGGGCCGATGCCGCGCGAAGTGGTACCAATCGCGGCCGCGCCGCGCGCCGTCTCTGCAGCCTTATCCATTTCGCGATGATAGGGAAAAATCAAGTGGGCACGGTCGCTCAAGAAAAGGCGATCGCGAACTTCGATTCCAGATTTCTTCAGGTTTTCGACTTCGACCAGCAATGCGGCGGGATCCACCACGGTTCCCGCGCCAATCACGGCTTTCTTGCCCGGACGCAAAATTCCGCTGGGGATCAGCTGCAGGACGTACTTGTGATTATCGAAAATGACGGTGTGCCCGGCGTTGTGCCCGCCGGCGTAGCGCGCCGTGTATTCGAACGACTGCGCCAGGTAATCGACGACCTTGCCTTTGCCCTCATCGCCCCACTGCGCGCCCACCACGACAATTGCTTTGGCCCGTGGCTTCTCGGTCAATTCTCAATGCCCCCCGGCCTCATCGGGCCGCACCATCTCACCTCTACACGCACCACAGAAGCAGTACAGGCGGGACCAAACGAAAACCGCAACAGGTAATCCTAAACCTCACGGCGCATGCAACGCAAGAGCGCTTACCACGCCCAGCTCAAAGCTTACCGCGCGAAGCAGTCGCGGGCGTGGTCATTCACCAGGCCGGTGGCCTGCATGAAGGCGTAACAAATTGTGGTGCCCACAAAACGAAATCCTCGCGCTTTTAAATCCTTGCTCATCGCGTCGGACTCCGCGGTCCGCGCCGGAATCTTGGTCGATTTCTCCCAGCGATTCACCAGCGGCTTGCCGCCAACGAATTGCCAGATGTATTTTTCGAACGAGCCAAATTCCTTCTGCACCGCAAGAAACGCCTGCGCGTTCGAAATCGTCGCCGCAATTTTCAGCCGGTTGCGCACGATTCCAGCGTTGGCCAGCAACTCGCGCACTTTGCGTTTATCGTAACGCGCGATTTTCTTGGCGTTGAAGCGATCGAAGGCGCGGCGGTAATTCTCGCGCTTATTGAGGATGGTTTCCCAGCTCAACCCAGCCTGCGCGCCTTCGAGGATTAGAAATTCGAAAAGCACGCGATCGTCGTGCACCGGCCGGCCCCATTCGCGATCGTGGTATTCGATCATCGCGGGCTTGGTGGCCCAGTGGCATCGCTGCACAGGTTTTGCGGTTTTGATCACGGCGGGCATTTTCAGCGACTACCTTTCTGGAGTGTATCCGCTTTTGGCAAGCAAGCCGGGCACAAACAATCCGAAAACTGCGCGTACAGCGAAGCGGTCGCTTCCGGCTTCAACGTGATCTCATCGCACCAGCATTTGCCGATCGCCGCGCCGCACGAAAAACTGGCGCCGCAGGCCGCGCACAATTTAGGCATCGGCGCCGGCCCGTCCGCAATCGAGTCTCGATTCGGTCGGCCGGCGCTCATGCCATCACGTTGTCGGGGAAAGCGCCTAGGAGGCGATGTGGCGCTGAATGACTTTGGTGATCTGATCTTTCGGCACCGCGCCAACCAGCTGGTCGGCAACCTGGCCGCCCTTGAATACCAGCAGGGTGGGAATGCCGCGAATGTTAAACTTGCCCGCGGCGTTGCTGTTCTCATCGACGTTCAACTTCACCACTTTCAGCTTGCCCGCGTTTTCGCGCGCAACTTCTTCCACCGTCGGCGAAAGCATGTGGCACGGGCGGCACCAGTCGGCCCAGAAATCGACCATCACTGGCTGGGTCTTGCTGGCTTCAATTACGTCGGTCTCGAAATTCGCGTCGGTTACTGCCTGGATGCTGTCTGCCATTTGGTTTCCTTGTGGCGCCTCGGGCCGCCGTTCGGGCTGGTCGAGCTTCCGGTGCGCTACTGTTTAGATGTTACAACTACCTTCGGGATTCGGGACCGCTTAGCTGCTTCATACAGTGTGACATAGGCGGCCGCCGAAGCCTTCCATGAAAAATCCTTGGCCATGCCGTTTTTCTGCAGTTGCTGCCAGACCTTCGGCTCTCGATATACGCCCAAAGCCCGGCGGACGGATTCGAGCAACGCCTGCCCGCTGTAGGCATCGAATTTGAATCCCGTGCCGGAGTTCGTGTTGGGGTCGAAATCCTGAATGGTATCGTCCAGGCCTCCGGTGGCGCGGACGACCGGAACCGTGCCATAGCGCAGGCTGTAAATCTGGTTCAGGCCGCAAGGCTCGTAGCGCGAAGGCATCAGGAACAAATCCGACCCCGCTTCGATTTTGTGTGCCAGTGCATTGTCGTATCCGATTTTCAAGCCCACGCGCGCGGGATACTTTTCGGCCATGCCGCGGAAGAGGCGTTCGTATTCGCCCTGCCCCGTTCCCAGCACGGCCAGCGAGATATTCTCCAGCATCAATTCAGCGGAAATCTGCGCGATCAGGTCGAATCCCTTCTGATCCGCAAAACGCGAAACGATGCCGACCAATGGGCGTTCCAGATGCTCGGGCTTGTCCGCAGGCAATTTGAAATATTGCAGCAGGTCTTTTTTGCAGACTTTTTTGCCAGCCAAATCCTGCGCCGAATAATGCTGGGCGATAAAAGTGTCGGTCTCAGGGCTCCACGCCGCGTAATCGACGCCGTTCAAAATGCCCACCAGGCTGCCGGAACGTTCGCGAATCACTCCATCGAGCGCGCTGCCGTATTCCGGCGTCTGAATTTCCAGCGCGTAACGCCGGCTGACGGTGGAAAGGTAATCCGCGAAAAGGATGCCGCCCTTCAGGAAATTCACGCCGCCGTAAAATTCCAGGCGGTCATAAGTGAAAAGCGATTCCGGCAGCCCGGTGGTTTTTAGCACCGCACGCGGAAACATGCCCTGATACGCCAAGTTGTGGATGGTCAGCACCACCGGCAAGTTGCGCGTCACCGGATCGTCGCCGTACTGCGTGCGCATCAGCAGCGGCACCAGCGCGGTCTGCCAGTCGTGACAATGAATCACATCCGGGAGCCACACGCGCTTCACGAATTCGATCGCAGTCCGGCAATATTCGGTGAAGCGCTCGGCGTTGTCCGGATAATCCACGCCCTTCTCGCCGTAGAGCTGCTCGCGATCGAAGTATCCGCGGTCCACCACAAAAAAATACCGCACGCCGCCTACCGATGCGCCCTCGGAAATTGCCGGAAAGCGCAACTGGTCGCCCATGGTTACGGTGACGCTTGAAACCAGAATGGAGGTGTTTTTGTTTCCACGGTAGCGCGGCAGCAAAACCGCGACCTCGTGCCCCATATCCGCCAAAGCTTTCGGCAGCGCCTGGACCACGTCCGCAAGGCCGCCAGTCTTCGAATACGGCAAGCCTTCCGAGGATAAGAAGAGGATTTTCACGTTAAGTTTGGCATTCCGCCAAAGCGAGTCTAGAAACCCTGCTCAGCGGGAAAACGGTAATGCAACGGTTGGGCTTCGTCAACTTATATGACTCGGCTCTCGGCCTCTTGCCGCCGATTTCACGTGTCCGTTGCGCCTCGCGCGTTTGCTACACTCGCTTCAGACATGTCCAGACAGCGGCTCGGACAGCATTTTCTCGGCGACCTCGGCTGGCGCAACAAAATCCTGAAGACGCTGCCGCTCGCGCCGGACCAGACTTGGGTCGAAATCGGCCCGGGCCACGGTGAATTCACGCAAATGTTGGTCGGTCAAGGCCGTCGCGTCGTGGCCATCGAAGCCGACGGAAATCTCGCCACCGAACTCCGCACCAAAATCGAAACCGAACCTGCCCGCTGGCCCGGCCTCGAAGTCATCTACAGTGACGTGCTCAACGCCGACATCGGCAAATTGGGCGGCGAACGCTTTCACGTCTACGGCAATCTTCCCTACTACATTACTTCGCCGATTCTGCATCACCTGTTTCAGTGGTCCGCGCAGATCGCTTCAATCCACATCGTCATTCAACTGGAAGTGGCCCAGCGCATCGCCGCTCATCCCGGCGTCCGCGACTACGGATACCTTTCCACCCTGTGCCAGTTCTATTCCCAAACCAAAATCGCGCTGCGCATCCCGCCCGGCGCGTTTCGCCCACCACCGAAAGTCGATTCCGCGCTGGTGCAGCTAAATCTTCCCGGCCAAGGCGCCGCGCTGCAAATCAACGACCCGAAAAAATTCCTGAACTTCATCCAGATGTGCTTCGAACAAAAACGCAAAACGCTGCGGAATAACCTGCTCGAAATCGCGGATGACGTCCGCATTCATCAAGCGCTGGCAACCACCGGCCTGCGTGCGGACGCTCGCGCCGAGCAGCTCACCCTCGCGCAATTCGCCGCCATCTTTCAGCAGCTCACCTGAAATTCTAGAAGAGGGACGAACGGCGCTGAAGCAAAAACCTAAACCATGTCCTCGAGCACAGCCTGCAGCCGATCCGGAAAATTAGTCATGATCCCATCGACCTTCGCCGCGATCATCGCCCGCATCGCTTCCACGTCATCGACGGTCCAAGTCGCCACCTGCAGATCCAACGCGTGCGCCTGTTCCACCATTTCCGGCGTAACCAGCGAATAGTGCGGGCACAATTGCCGCACGCCCAGCTCGATCCCGGCCTTGGCGTAATCCTGCATCGGCTGCTCAATCAGCAATCCCATCATTGCCGCGTGGTCCACCTGCCGCAGCGCCGTCAGCGTCGATTCGTTGAACGAAATGACGATGCTGCGCGCCGCGCCGCCCGATTTCGCCAGCGCGCCCAACAGCGAATGATGCATGCCCCAGGCCGCTTCGTATTTCAATTCCAGGTAGAAGATCACGTCGTGCTTGGCGGCAAACGCCACGATTTCGTCCAGCGTCGGCACCCGCTGGCCCATAAATTCGCGGTCGAACCACATCCCGGCATCTAGCTTACGGATCTCCGCCAGGGTGATGTCCCGCACGGCTCCCTGGCCGTTGGTGGTTCGTTCCAGGGTCGCGTCATGAATCGCCACGAACTGCGAGTCACGCGTCAAATGCAGATCGGTTTCGATGAAACCGGCGCCCAGCGCCACGGCGCGTTCAAAGGCCGCCATGGTGTTTTCCGGCGCGTTCCCCGAAGCTCCTCGATGGGCGATGACCCACGGCTTTCTCATTGGCTTCATCGTAACCAAACAAAACGTGGGGCGCTATCGACGGAAGGCTGTAGCGTGATGGAAGTGCCACCCCGGCCGCGCCACGCTTGCGGGTCGAGCCCAATTTAAGCTAGCGTGCCCCGGTCGCAGCGACGGGTTGGCCCCAGCTCGGTGCAAACCCTTGCTCATTTAGGATAATGTGTTGGCCCGCCGGGAGTGACCCGAGGGCACTTTCGCCACCTTATTTCGCTGATCCGCGCCCCAACGAAACCCAAGCCAAATCTATTCCCAACGTTTTGTTGCAGATAGAAGTCGCTCTGCACCCACGCATTCGCTTCGCCTTTGGAGGGCTGATTGCCAAACCCCCTCGCCACCCCAGTCGGCCAGGGTAGAGCTGTCCCTGCAACCTCCCGGGAGGCACCGTATCTATGGCCAGTGCGAGAACAAAATTGGGACCCGATAACGACGCACTCCATCCCATGAACTGGGCTCCGGCCGGGTTCGATTCCGCCCGCGACCTGCCCAAAGGCTTCATCGAATTCCTGCTGCCGCTGCATCGCGCGCTCAGCGCCCACCAGCGCCAGCTTAACGACCGGCGTGCCAAGGCGCTTAGCGCCGCGCACCAGGGCCACCTGCCCAATTACCGCCCAGCTTCCGCCGCCACCACCGAAACCTGGCGCATTGAGCTTCCCGACTGGTGCCGCGACCAGCGCAACCAGATGACCGGCCCGGCCGACGATGCCGAGCTTGTGGTCAAAATGCTGAACTCCGGCGCGCCCGGAGTGATGCTCGACCTCGAAGATTCCACCGCCAACACCTGGCCGCACATCAGCCTGGGCATCGCGAACGTCCTCGCGGCGCTACGCGGCGAACTGAACTACGACGACCGCAAGCGCAATCGCAACGTCACCATTCAGCCCAGCGACACGGTCATTTCGATTCGCCCCCGCGGCCTGCACCTGCATCAGACCGGCGTTCTGAATGGCGAACGCCTTCCGGCTTCCCTCTTCGACGTGGCGCTGATCGCTTTCCAAGTCGACGCGTCAAAGCTGAAGCACCCGCTAACTTTTTACATCCCCAAATCCGAATCCGCCGACGAAGCCATCTGGTGGCGCGATCTTTTCCGCGCGATCGCTCGCGCGAAAGGCTGGGCCGCGACCGACATCAAATGCATGGCGCTGGTCGAATCGCACCCCGCCGCGTACGAGATGGAAGAATTCGCGTATAACCTGCGCGACCACATCCTCGGCCTAAACCTCGGCCGCTGGGATTACATGGCCAGCCTGATCCATTTCAACCTGGAAGATCCCAACTGGGTGCTGCCCGATCGCAATACGATTCCGCACGACGTCGCCTTCTTCCAGAATTTGCGCACACTGCTGCCGGACATTTGCCACAAGCACGGCCTGCTGGCCATCGGCGGCATGACTGCGCTGTACCCCAGCCGTGATAATCCGGAGCTGAATGCGCGCGCTCTCGCGGCGCTCGAAGCCGACAAGAAAAACGAGGCCGCATCCCTGATGGATGGCGCCTGGACCGGGCATCCGGATCAGAACGCGATCGCCGTGGCGCAATTTCCTGCGCCGAATCAGCTGAACGCGCGGCCCACGACCCACAATGCGCATCCCGATTTGCGTCCGGTTCCCACGGGCCTAGGCAAGAAGACCGTCGCCGGCACGCGTGCAGCCGTCCGCACCGTAATTCGCTACCGCAATGGCGTCTTGAACGGACGCGGCGCCAGCCTGCTCGATGGCTACATGGAAGATTTGGCTACCGACCGCATCTATCGGCTGATGATCGCCCAGCGCCTGAAGCATCGCGACGCGGTGCAGATTCTGGATGACCATGCGCAGCCGGTCGCGCACACGCCCGAATTCATCACCAAAATTTTCGACGAAGAGCTGAAGCGCATTCTGAATGATCTTCCGGCCGGCGAGGGCCCCGAATCGATCGAACGCTACACCCGGGCCCGCGTTCTCAGCGAGCGCATGATCGTCGAAAACCAGTTCAATCCGTCGTAGCCGCGAAATTTTACTTCGCGTCCGCACGGCGGAAGGTGTATAGCAATGCAGCACCAGCAGCAAGAGGCACGGATGTCAGTCGACGCAGCACAGCTGCCCTAGGCAACGGCAGCCGCGTTCTGAGGGTGTTTCGACGGCAGCAGCCTTCGCGCTGTTCGTGATGGGAAGCGGCAAGGGTTCTTCGCCCCGCAGGTGAAGGCCCGCAACAGCCGAGGGGATCCCGGCACGAACCGCCGAGCTTGGGGGATTTATGGCGCTGTTCGTTCTGGTAGTGGTGGGATTGGTCGTCGCGCAAACCTGGTTCGACTGGCGCGACGCGAAAAAAGATTGGGTAGTTCCCGACTGGGCTAAGGGCACGGCCCTCGCCGCCGTGGTCGCGGCCTCGCTCACCGCTGCGAGCTTCTACGCGTCTTCGCTGATTCAGGATTCCGCCGGGCAGCCCGGCAGCGTCTTCAACGCCAGCATGTTCTGGCCCGAGCTAGGCTTCCTGCTCTGCGCCATGGCCGTGGTAGTCGTCGCCGTCCGCAAAAAACGCCTGCGCCTGATGCTCATCCTCACCGCCGTCCTCACCGCCGCCTTCTGGATCGGCATGACCATTTCGTAGGACAGGCTGTCAGCCTGTCTGCACCCCACCTTTAGTGGGGTGTGCCTTCCTTTCCGACCGCTGAAATCCCCCTTCCCACCGTCATTCGCCGGTAGATTCCCGCCATTCGCCGAAAAGCCCGCGACGACTTCCCCGCCAGCCTCTATTCTCGCCTTGTGAACAGCAATTCAACACCGGCGGGGGGCACGACCATGACGAAGATCGAACCAGAAAATACCTCGGCAGTCACAACCAGCAATATGAGTTTCCCCCTGGCCTCCGCCACGCTGCTCATCGTCTCAGGCATCGTCTTCCAACTGCTGGAAGTCGCCTGCCGCAATATTCACCTTGGCAACTTGTGGCTAGTTTCCGTGCTGGCTTCCGACATTTGGAATATTCTCTCTGTGCATTTCAACGTGCCCACCGCGGCGGTGCTGTTCTACTGGCCGCTGGTCATGGTCTGCATGGGATTCGCCATTTTGCTGGCGATCCGCGAAAACCACACATCACGCAACCGGAGGGCAAAATAATGCCCGGCAACCGTAGATCCTTCAGCTGGACGCTTCTCATCGGCGCACTGATTCTGGGCGCAGGCGTGGTGCTGCTCCTGGACCAACAAGGCATCGTCAGCGCCGATCGCATCTTCAATTATTTCTGGCCTGCCGTGTTGATCGCGGCCGGAATCATCACCGTGATCGATTCCCGCAGCCGGGGCGGACGAGCGATGTGGGGCTACGGCGCGTGGGCCTTCGGCATCCTGTTGGTCCTGGGTAATCTGGGTTTTCATCGCGTCCGCTTCGAAACCATCTGGCCGCTGTTGATCATCGGCGTAGGCGCACTGATGATTTGGCAGGCGGTCTCCGGCCCAGGTTTGACCACCGACGGCTCGCGCAAGCCGCAATGGATGGACTACGTAAATCCCTGGAGCCGCTCCGGCAATGAAGACACCGAATTGAATCACGTCGCCATCTTCGGCGGATTCAACAAGCGCGTCACCTCCCAAAATTTTCGCGGCGGCAAATTGATCGCGCTCTGCGGCGGCTATCAAATCGACCTGCGCAAAGCCGACATCCTGCCCGGCGAAACCGCGGTGATCGAAGCGGTAGCGCTGATGGGTGGCGGCGAAATCAAAGTTCCGGAAAACTGGCTGGTCTCGATGGACGGCGTCGGCATCTTCGGCGGCTACTCCGACGAATCGCGCCAGCTTCCTCCGGGCGAACCCTCACAGCAGAAAAAATTGGTGGTCAAGGGCGTCGCCATTCTCGGCGGCGTGGTCGTGAAAAACTAATCGGCCATGCATCCGATTTTCACCGAGCTGCGGCGGCTGGCCCTGTACCTGGTGGTCTGGATTTTTGTTGGCCTGCTGCTGGCTTATTTGCTGACTGTTTCGCACGACATCAGCATTCGCGACGCGCTGGTGCTCTCCCTACCACTTTGCATTTTCTACGCGTTCATTTGCCTTTCCGCCTGGTATTCCTGCCGCCGGAATCTGCCGGAAAAATTCAGCCTGAGCCGCCTGCTGGGCACGCATGTCATGACTGCGGTCATCGCCAGCATCATCTGGTCGTTCGCAGCCGAGGGCTTCGCGCACGGTCTATCGAAGACCGCGTCATTCGCCGGGCTGAGTCACCGATTTCGCCCGGAAATTCCGCTGATTTTCGGCACAGGTCTGTTGCTGTATCTTTTGTCCGTCGCTTTTTACTACGTGGTGATTTCGGTGGAATCTTCGCGTGACGCCGAAGCCCGGGTGATGAAAGCCAGCGTCCTCGCCCGCGACGCCGAACTCAAAGCGCTGAAAGCGCAGGTGAATCCGCATTTCCTTTTCAACAGTCTGAATTCCATCAGCGCGCTGACCAGTTCCGACCCGGCCAAGGCCCGCGAAATGTGCATCCTGCTGGGCGATTTTCTGCGCCGCACGCTGGGACTCGGCGAAAAAGCGGCGATTCCTCTAGAAGAAGAACTTTCGCTGATCCGCGCTTTCCTCGCCGTAGAAAAAGTCCGCTTCGGCGCGCGCATCCAGATGGAAGAAAATATCGATAAGGACGCGCTCAGCGTCCCAGTGCCGCCGCTGCTGCTGCAGCCGTTGGTGGAAAACGCCGTGGTCCACGGCATCGCCAATCTGGTCGAAGGCGGTTATATCCGCCTGGGCATCCACTCGCACAATGGAATCGTTTCGATCGACGTCGCCAACAGTTTCGATCCCGACGCGCCAGCCAAACGCCGCAGCGGCGTGGGCCTGGCTAACGTACGCCAGCGCTTGCAAACCCGTTACGGCAATCTGGCCAGCTTCGCGGTCAAAACCGAAGGCGACTGCTTCAGCGTGGCCCTGACCCTGCCCGCCGAAATCGAGGTTCAACCCGCATGACCCCCGAACGGCACAACGACGCCAAAAAGAAAATCCGCGCCGTGCTGGTCGATGACGAGCAGCTCGCGCGCCAAGTCCTGCGCGAATTTGTTTCCGCCCACGCCGATCTGGAAATCGTCGGCGAATGCAGCAACGGCTTCGAAGCGGTGAAAGCCGTCAGCGAACAGAAACCCGATCTTATTTTCCTCGACGTGCAGATGCCCAAACTCGACGGCTTCGAAGTCCTCGAACTGATCGGCTCGGAAACCGCGGTAGTTTTCGTCACCGCCTACGACAATTACGCCATCAAGGCATTCGAAGTCCACGCCGTCGATTACCTGCTGAAGCCATTCAGCGCCGACCGCTTCGACGCCGCGCTGACCCGCGCCAAGCAGCGCCTCTCCGGCGCCACCAGCCAAAAATCTCCGGCCCCTGCGGACCTCGCCGCCAGCGCGCGCCCCCCCGCGCAGTATCTCGACCGCATCGCCGTCCGCGAAGGCTCCCAGGTTTCGATCATCCCGGTCGCCAAGCTCGATTACGCCGAAGCTCAGGATGATTACGTCGCCCTGGCCACCGCCGGCAAAAAACATCTCAAGCAGCAGACGATCTCGAACCTCGAAGCCGCCCTCGACCCCGCGCGTTTCATGCGCATCCACCGCTCCTACATCGTCAATCTCGAACGCGTCGCCAAAGTCGAGCCCTACGGCAAAGACACCCACGTCGCCATCCTCACCACCGGCGCGCAAATTCCCGTCAGCCGCGCAGGCTACGCCCGCCTCAAGACGTTCCTCGACCGCTAGCTGCTCCGGCCCAGACTTATTAAAAAAAAATCCGACAATCGCCTTTCCCACGTTGTTCCTGTGGTATAAAACGCACTCTCGGTACCGGACCCTCACCCATGCCCAGGCTTCGCCAGGTTTCTTCCACTGCACTGTTCCTAGCACTCGCCACGGTCGCCGCTGTTTCGTTCTTCCCCGCGTTCGTGGACGCCATCGGCTTCGAAAAATTCGATAGCTACAATTCGGCCGGCCAAGCGAATGTCTCGCCAACATGGTCCAGATGACCAAGCTCGCTTTCCGCAACGAAGGCCGCGCCGATCTTGCCGACCAGGTCGACAAATTGTTCACCACCACCGACGCAGGCGATACGTCGCCCATCGGAGTCATTGAAGTGGTCCGCAACATTGCGATAGCGCGCGTAGCGGACTTGAAGAGAGTCAAAGAAAATCCTCAAGCTCGGCGCATTCAGGTGGAGGACGCGCTACTGCTAACTCTCAAGAAGAACAATATCTTCACCGATTCCGTGGCCAAGGACACGCTGCAACTCACCTCCGGATTTCATAACTGGACTACAGCCGAATATTTGAATGCGTCCGAGCAGGACAAAAGGTCGCTCGTCGAGGGCTACGTCAAGGTTGCTTTACCGGCGTATCTGATATTGGACGAGGTCGCCACTGAAGGTGGCGGGAAAGGAGGACACGTTTTCCGCCGACGACATGAAAGATCTGCAGAGAATCACCAACCAGGAATTCGGCAGCGTCACCGGCGCCTCCCACAACGCCACCGGCATCATCGGACTCGAAAAGAAGATGCGCGAGGAAAATGCCAAAAAACCAGAACAGCTTCGCGTTTCATAGCGTTCCTGCACTTTACGCTCGACGAACAAATCGCGGAATTGGACCAGCAAGATGCCGCGCTGCGGCAAAAAGTCGCCGACATGTACGACTTTCACTCCATCGTGCTGGCCGATGGCCGGCACGTGCTTCCCGACGAGAACGGGGATTTCTGGGTCATCACCCGAAACCTTGACGATCGCACGGAAATCAAGCTGCAAGGCCAGGACAAAATCGAAGCCCAAAGAATTCTCGCCTGCCGCCAGGCCGGCAATTCCAACTGTGGTGCCGGCAATGTGGGCGCAATTTCACTCGACTTCGGCAAAATGATGTTCGACGCCATCACGCAGGCGGCCCAAAACGAGCGAAATGGTTCAACGGCCAGCCACTGCTCCCCCGCCGCGCCCCGCCAGCTCCGCAGGCCAGTGTGACCCCGGTGCAGCGGCGCCGCGCCAGCCAGCCCCGGCGCCCTGCTCCTGCGCCCCCAGCAGACGACCCAATAGGCAACGGCGGATTCATCGCACCCCCGACGACCTGCCGCCACGGCTCCGGCGCTGATCTGCGTCCCGCCGAACCTCTCAGCCAGACCTGGGGCAATCCCGCCAAGAACAGCAAGATGGATTACTTCCAAGGCGTCGTCGGCAAGTACGTCTTGTCCGTCGCCCAACCCGGCTGGCAATACTGGGTGCTAACCGCCGTGATACGCCAATTACGTTCCCAACCAGACCGCCGACCCATCGAGACTCGTCCGCGCCGTCGCCCCGAGCGGCCAACCCAACGGTCGGATCCTGCCCGCAGGGCTATTCCGGCTACAACGTGCAGGCGAGAAAATAGAGCGCAAACTACCAGTACTCGCTACATTTTGAGACGTTTCCGGGTTCTACTACTCCCACGACTTTGGTTTACCCGCTGTTAACCACGTGTATATTGCGGCCCGTCCCGCTTCCATAGTAGTGTTTCCCGCATGCCCCGCCCTACCGCACGAAGGTCTTCCCGGTCTCGCGCTAAGGGCATTCATAAAAGGAGAGGCAGGAAAATGGCATCCCCGGCGGACGCAAAGCTACCCAACAATTCCGGCAAAGAAAATGCCGAAGGCGCGAATGTAGATAAAATCCGCGACATTTTATTCGGCTCGCAGATGCGCGATTACGAGAAGCGCTTCATGCGCCTGGAAGATACCGTGACCAAAGCGATCGAAACGCTGCGCGACGACATGACCAAGCGCTTCGATACCCTCAGCAATTATATGAAGGAAGAAGCCGATTCGCTGAGCCAGCGGGTCAAGGCCGAAAAAGCCGAACGCAGCGAAGCCCACAAGGAAATCGCGCGCGAAATGAAAGACGGCGCCAAGGTCATCGAGAAAAAGCTCTCGCAGCTCGAAGAGCAGATGTCCGACGGCCACAGCGAGCTGCGCACCAAAATGCTCGAGCATTCCAAGGCCGTGTCCGCGGAAATCGATAAGCTGCGCCGCGACACCTCCACCGCGCTCAATCGCGAAGTCGAAGTCCTCCGCGATGAAAAAACCGATCGCGCCGGCCTGGCTGACCTGTTCAACGAATTCTCCCTGCGCTTGAAGAATAAATTCGAGCTGCCGGAAGAATAAACAAACGGGGGCATCCGATTTTGCATCGACCGGGCGGGCTCCGAACCTGCACCCGCTTTCACAGCTTCTTCCTTCCTTATGGCCGAGCAAGCGCAACGCCGCGCCCCGATGGCGCAGGCTCAGGAAAATTCGACGGACAATAACCGCGCTTACGAAGAATTGCGCCACTTGATTGTCGCCCCGGAAACCGAAGGCCTGGCGGCGATTGAGGAGCGGCTCGACAACCTCGAAAAACGCACCTGCGACGTCAGCGAGGTCGTGGCCGAAGCGATTCAGATGCGCAGCGCCGGTGGCGACGAAGCCCTGGCCAATGCGCTGGCTCCCACCATTCAGGAAACTCTACGCGAGTCCGTTCGCCGAGATCCGCACGTTCTCGCCGATGCGCTCTTCCCCGTGATGGGCCCGGCCATCCGCAAATCCATCACCGAAACGCTGCGTTCGATGCTCGAATCCTTCAACGAAGCGCTGGACAACAGTTTTTCCGCGCGCGGTTTGAAATGGCGTGTGGAAGCCATGCGCACCGGCAAGCCCTTTGCTGAAATCGTGCTGATGCACAGCTTGCTGTATCGCGTCGAACAGGTTTTCTTGATTCACCGCGAGACCGGCCTGGTGCTCAATCACCTCGTCGCGCCCACCGTCGCCACTCAGGATCCCGACATGGTCGCGGGCATGTTGTCCGCGATTCAGCAGTTCGTCCGCGATTCGTTCACCTCGAAGGACAGCGACTCGCTCGCCAGCCTGAACGTCGGCGACACCCAGGTCTGGGTCGAAGAGAGTCCCAACGCGATTCTCGCCGCGGTGGTGCGCGGCCATGCCCCGGCCGATTTTCGTCAGGCCATGAATGAGGTGCTCGAAGACGTCCAGCGCTATTTCAGTTCCGCCCTGGCGAATTTCAAGGGCGATGCCGGCCCGTTTCGCGCGGCCGACGAGCGGCTCGCGCGCTTGCTCGAAACCAGGTATCGCGAGGCTCCGGCCGAAAAGAAAAAGCCGCGTGCGCTGATGATTGTCGGTGGCGTTGCCGCCGTGCTGCTTCTTGGCTGGCTGGCGTACTCCACCTACCTGCTGATCGAATGGTCGCGATTCCTGGGCCAGTTGAAAAAACAGCCGGGCATCGTAGTGGTTTCCTACAACAAAGACGGCCGAACCTTCCACATTCAAGGCTTCCGCGATCCGCTGGCCGCCGATCCCAAAGCACTCGTCTCCCAAGCCGGCCTCGATCCCGACAAAGCCGACCTGCAGCTCGCTCCCTATTATTCGCTCGACGACACCATGGTCGCCCGCCGCGCCGAAAAAATGCTGCGCCCGCCCTCGACCGTGAAACTCGAAGCCAAAGGCGGCGAGCTGACCGCCGAAGGTTCCGCCTCGCAACAGTGGATTACAAAACTCGAAGAGCGCGCTCCGCTCATCGCCGGCGTCACCGGCCTCGATGAATCGCACCTGGTAAATTCGAACCTGCAGCAGCTCTACACCATCAAGGACCGGGTCGAGTCGGTGATCCTGTTGTTCCCGCTCGGCAGCGCGGATCTTGAAGCCGGACAGGACCAAAAAATTTCTGAGGTCGAAACCCGCCTCCGCGAATTGCAAAACCAGGCCGCCGGCTTCGGCCAGTCCGTGAACGTCGCGCTGATCGGCCACAGCGATACCACCGGCATCGAAGGCACCAACCTGGTTCTCAGCCAACAGCGCGCCGAACAAATTCGCCGCATGCTGCTGCGCACCGGCATCCGCCGCGAATTACTGCGCCCCACCGGAGTCGGCACCACCCAGCCGCTGCGCAACGAAGATTCCGAAGAGGGCCGCCAGCTCAATCGCAGCGTCACCTTCAAAGTCACCTTCGCGCCCGCCGGCGCCGCGGCCGCGGCTGCTTCCAGCGTGCCGCCGGCCGCATCTCCCGCCGGAAACTGAGCGCGCCATGATCCAGAAAAAAATCTGCATGCTGGGTTCCCCTGCGGTGGGCAAAACCAGCTTGGTCCGGCGTTTTGTGACCAGCCTGTATGGCGAGGTCTACCACACCACCATCGGCGTCAAAGTAGACAAGAAAACTGCTCAGGTCGCCGGCCAGGAAGTCATGCTGGTCCTCTGGGATATTCACGGAGAGGACGTCTATCAGAAACAGAACATGTCCTATCTCCGCGGCATGTCCGGCTATTTGATGGTGGTCGACGGTACCCGCCGCCAGACGCTGGACGAGGCTCTAGCTTTGAATGAACGCGTGGTTCTGCAAATGGGAAAAGTTCCAGCCCTGCTGCTGCTGAATAAATTCGACCTCAGCGATCAGTGGGAAATCGATCCGTCACAAACTTCAAAACTTGGCGCTGCCGGATGGAACGTCCTGCACACCAGCGCCAAAACCGGGGAGCACGTGGAAGAAGCCTTCCTGCAGCTCGCCGCCATGACTTTGAAAGAATAATGTCCGCCCCCACCTCCATCTTCGAATCGTTTTTCGCCACTCAAGGCTTCGCCCTGTTCGAATATCTCGATAACGGCGATTTTCGCCTGATCGGCACCTGGCCCCCCTGGTGCCAGGCGCTGTGGGGCGATCTTCCCGCGCAGCACGAAAAAATCCGACTCGGCGAGGTCTCGCCCTTCCTCGAAAATTTCATATTCGACGCCGAGACATTCTGGAATTCGAAATCCGCCGGCTCGGCCAATTCCGGAAATTGGACCGAACGCGATGCCAGCTCTCGCGAGATCCCACTGGAAGCTTCGGCTTATTTCTTGCAAGGCACCCGCCTGCTGATCATCCACAACCTTTCCGAGACCTTCGACCAGACCCAGGAAATCTTTCAGACCGCGCGCGATTCCCTGCTGGTCTACGAAAAACTTCTGCGCGAAATTCAGAAGAAGGAAATTCTGCTGCATTGCATCGTCCATGATCTGACCCAGCCGCTCAGCGCCATGAACAGCGTCTTCCACCTGCTCGAACGCGAGCATCTCCCGCCGCAACTCAAAAAATACGTCAAAACCGGCGAACGCGAATCCCAACGCCAGGAATTGATGATCCGCGGCATTCTCGAAGCTTTCTCCAGCGATCTCGCCGCGCAAAGTTCCGCGCAGGAAAAGGCCGGCGACTCACCGGACCTCGCCGAATGTGCCCAGCGCGCCGTCCGCGATTTCGATACGCCCTTTCACGACCATGACATAAATCTGCGTTTCGCGCCCGCCGCCCGCAAATCGCAAGACTGGCACGTGAATGGTGATTCCGCCCGCATCGACCGCATCTTCGGCAACCTGCTCGAAAACGCGATGCGTTACAGCCCAAAAAACACCACCGTCACCGTCGGCGTCGAAGATCAAGGCGGCTTCGTTCTGGCTTTCGTCGACGACCAAGGCCCCGGCCTGCCCAAGGACCAACCCGAATCCCAGCTCTTCGCGCTCTTCTCCAAGGGAAAATCGCACGCCGGAAAAGCCGGCCTCGGTTTGTACTTTTGCAAAATTACCGTCGAGCGCTGGGGTGGCTCCATCGGCGCCGAAACCCGCGCGCAAGGCGGCTCGCGTTTCTGGTTTCGCCTGCCGCGGGCGGAAAAAATCGCTTCGGCTGCCGCGCCAGTCGCCACCACACCGCACGCCGAACCTGAGCAGCACCAGGAAAAATCAAAACCCGCTCGCCGCCTGCGCATCCTGGTTGCTGACGACGCCGAAATCAATCGCGAGCTGATCGTCGAGCTGCTCGAAAAGCGCGGCCACATCGCCATCGGCGTCGCCGACGGCCGCGAAGCCGTCAACGAACTGGAGAAGCACGATTTCGACGTGCTGCTCATCGACGAAGAAATGCCGCGCATGACCGGCCTCGAAGCCACCGCCGCGATCCGCAAACGCGAAGCCGGAACTGGCCGCCACCAAATCATCGTCGGCATCTCCGGCCACGCCACCGAAGAAGACGAAACCCGTTTTCGCGAAGCCGGCATGGATGCGCTGCTCGCCAAACCTGTGCACATGCAAAAACTTTACGAAGTGGTCGAGTCCGCCGGCGCGCCGCAAGCAGCAGCGTATCTCTCCGCTTCAGCCTCGACGACCTCGCCGTCGTCAACGCCGTCCGCGCAAACCGCGAGCGCCGCGTCTAGCTCTAGCGCTACGCCAAGCCAAACCGCGCCAGCTCCCGCTGCCGCTTCCCCTGCCCTATCAGCTCCCGCAGGCGGCGCCGTCGAACATCTCCGCCGCTCGACCGGCGGCAACGAAAAACTGATGAGCTCGCTCACCGCGATCCTGCTGCAAGATTCGCCCAAAACTCTCGCCCGCATCGGCCGCGCCATCGCCCAAAATAACGCCTCCGAACTCGCCTCCGCAGCGCACCTGCTCAAAGGCTCGCTCGCGATTTTCGGCGCCGGCAAATCCGTAGAATTAGCTCGCAGCCTGGAAAAAATGGGCCGCGAAGTGAATTTCCGCGGCGCCCCGCTCGAATTCCGCTCGCTGGAAACTGAATTCATCGCCCTGCGCCAAGAACTCGCGCCCCTGGTCGAGAAAAAGAAAGCTGCACCGGCCAGGCGCAAACCCAAAACAAAACCGCCCGCAAAACGCCGCAAGCGCTAGCGCTCGCCGCCGCATCGTTTGCTGACTCATCCGTCACCGCCGATCCCACACGCCTTGCCGGTGCCGGCCATCGGCGCGATACTCGAACCATGAGTCGTTCCCCTGGCGTCGCTACCGCCGTCGTTGCACTCGCGCTTACGGGATTTGCCATGCTCGCAACGCCAACCCGCGCGGACGAAATTAAATTGAAGGACGGCACCAAAATCACCGGCACCATCGTCGGCTTCGAAGAAAATTCCTTCAAAGTAAAAACCAGCTACGGTTTCGCCGTGGTCCAAAAAGACCAAGTCGTCTCGATCGTGGTCAGCGACGCGCCGAAGACGCCCGCACCCGCCGCAGCCAACGAGAATCCCGCTCCACCTGCAAAATCGAAATCGGCAAAAGCGGAAGCCGCCGCGAAAGCCTCAGCGCCAAGCTCCACACCCGCTCCGGCGACTGCTCCAGCGTCCGCGCCGGCAGCAGCATCAACGCCGGCCCCGGCACCAACTGTCGCAGCCGCAAAACCCGCCGCCGCTCCTGCCCCAAAACCTCCCACGCCCGCGCCACCCGAACCCATGCGCGAACAAGTCGTCGGCAACACCTACACCAACCAAACTTACGGCTTCCAAATGTACAAGCCCCCTGCCTGGAAAGTGATCGAAGGCGCGCGCACCCTGCTTCCCGGCTCCATCACCGCCATGGGCACCGACGATCAGAACACCTACTTACTCATCGGCCAGGAACCCGCCGGAAAATCCATTACCAGCGACATCGACGCCACCGAACGCCGCCTCCGCGACATTCTCGAAAACTTCCGCCCCATCGACGAAAAGCACGTCACCATTTCCGGCGTCAGCGCCATCGAACGCCACTTCCGCGGCAGCGTCGACCAAAAAGATTGGTCCGGCGTAGTCGTCTACGTCCCGCGCGACCAGCGCATGTACACCATCTTCGGCATGACTCTCGCCGATACCGACCTGGTGCAAATTCAGGAAAACGTAATCTCCCGCGCCATTTCCAGTTTGCAATTCACCAAGTAAATTCCGCGCCGGGTCCGTTCGCCGCAATGCACGTCGCCGCACTCTTGCATCCAAACCCACACAATGCGTAACTAATCTACGCATGCGCATTCGGATCTCTATCGCAGCTGCAACTCTCGTGATGTACGCAATCGTCATCGCTACCTCCGCACAGTCTGGAGATTCGCAAAAGGCGGCCGCGCCGCCGGCCCCCGCCCCCGCGCAGGCTTCCGCCGCTTCCACTCCCGCACCCACTTTCTACCGCGACGTTTCCCCCATCCTCCAGCAACATTGCCAGAGCTGCCATCGTCCCGGCGAAATCGCGCCGATGCCGCTCGTCACCTACGACCAGGCGCGACTCTACGCGTCGGTGATTGCCAACAAAGTTGCCGCCCGCATCATGCCGCCCTGGTTTGCCGATCCGCAATTTGGTCACTTCTCGAACGATCCCACCCTCACCGCGCCGGAAATCGCGACGCTCGTCGCCTGGGCCAACGCGAATGCTCCCGAAGGCGCAGCGCACGATGCGCCCGCGCTCCGAGCCTGGACCAGCGGCTGGAATATCCCGCAGCCCGACCAAATCATCAGCATGCCCAAACCCGTCGCGCTTCCCGCTCACGGCGATGTCGACTACACCTACGAAATCGTCCCCACCAATTTCGCCCACGATGAATGGATTCAAATGTCCGAAGTCCGCCCGTCCAGCCGAGAAAATGTTCATCACGCTGTCGTTTACATTCGTCCGCCGGATTCCAAGTGGCTGCGCGCCGCTCCCGTCGGAGTTCCCTTCACCGCCGCCGATCTCACCGACGAGGAATCCCGTCACGGCGCCCATTGGACCGACGCCGACATCCTGCTCGTCTACGCCCCCGGCAGCTCGCCCGACCGCTGGCCCGCAGGCATGGCGAAATTCGTCCCGGCGGGTTCCGATTTAATTTTTCAGATGCACTACACCACGCACGGCCACGCCACAACCGACCAAACCAGCGTCGGAATTGTCTTCGCCAGGCAACCGCCGCCACAACGCGTGATTACGCTGCAACTTACCAACGATCACTTCGTCATCCCGCCCGGCGCCGACGATTTCCGCGTCGAAGCCCGCGGCTCGCTGCCCAATGACGCCACGCTGCTCAGTTTTCTTCCGCACATGCATCTGCGCGGAAAAACTTTCGAGTACAACATTCGTGCGCCCCGGCGAAAAACCCGAAACCCTGCTGCGCGTGAACTGGGATTTTTACTGGCAGATGAGCTACCGCCTGGCCCAGCCGCTCGCGCTGAAAGCCGGGACCGAACTCCAAGCCGTAGCCTGGTACGACAATTCGTCGAAAAAATCCGCACAATCCGGATCCCGAAGCAGCCGTTCACTGGGGCGATCAAACCTACGATGAAATGATGGTGGGATTTTTCGACGTCGCCGTCGACGCGAAAATCGACAAATGGAAATTCTTCATCCGGCCCGATCACGCCGCTCCGGCAAAATGAGCCGCACGCACAACCTCGCCAACGGCCGCGTTTCTATTTTCCAAATTCGATTTTCAGAACTCAGAACTTCGTCACTTCGCTGAAATGAAATCACGGATCTTCATGGCCGGAACCACCATGTCGAAAGATTCTTCTCCCGAAGCGCGCACCGACGGCCCCAGCATCTCCACGTTGGAGAGCGCCGCAATAATGCTCTGGTTGAAACGAAAATTCCGAATCCCGCCGGCCAGCTTGCCGTTTTCGATCAAGAACGTCCCGTCGCGAGTCATGCCGGTAATCGTCTTATCGTAGGGATCCACTTCGCGGATGTACCACAGCCGCGTCACCAGCACGCCGCGCTCGGTCGAAGCAATCATTTCCGCCACCGATTTATCTCCGCCCGCAAAAACCAAATTCGTCGGCGCCTCGCCGTGCTCATTCGGCAAAGTGAATCCGTGGCCGGTCGGCTTGGTCTTCATCTTCTTCGCCGTCGCCCGCGAATAGACTAAATTCTTCGGCACGCCGCGCTCGACCAGCAACACGCGCTGCCGCGGCAAACCCTCACCGTCATATTCCGGCCCGACCTGCAACGGGTGGTAAACGTCGTCCCACAAATCGATGTTGTCGCCGAAAACTTTGCGGCCCATGCGGTCGTTCAAGCAGGAACGCTTGTCATGCACCGCCGTCGCCGAAAAATCATAAAAAAGCGAACCCAGAAAATCGAGCGTCGCCGAAGGCTCCAGAATCGCCACATGATGCCCGGGCTTCAATTCGACGGGATTCCGCGACGCGGCCGATTTCTGGCTGGCGCTCGCCGCCAAGGCATCCGGATCGATATCCGCGACGTCCGACGAACTGCGTTTAGCCCAACCCGAAGAATTCGATTCAAGAATCGTGATCGAAAACTGCGCCTCGGTGTGATCGTGCCGCGCAAATAACCCGCGCGAATTCGCCAGCAACGTGCGGTCGTAACCGGTAGCGAAAATTCCCGCTGCCGTTTGTTTCTGCTTCTCCGCAAATTTGCAGACCCGCGCCACCGCGCGGGCCCGGTCTTCCGGCGTCGCAGCAGCAGTAGCTTTAATAAAGTGATCGACCTTCTTGTAGCTCTGCCGCTTCAGCATCGGCAGCAAATCAGGCGACTTCGGCTCGTTACGCGCCAAACCCATAGCTGTCGCGATGGCCCGCCGCAACGAATCGTCATCCGTCTTATTGGTAGTCGCCCGCGCCGTGCGTCCATCCAACACCACGCGTACCGAAATGCTCAGGGTGTGTTCGGCGACGTTCTGATGAATCGCGTTATTAGCAAACCTGGTAAGCGCATCGACGCTCAGATCAATCTCCACTTCTGTCTCATCCGCGTCGCTGAATTTCAGCAGACGCTCCGCCAGTTGCTCCATCTCCGCCACGGAGAAGCGTCCCGGCTCGCCACCTTTCGCCCGTACACCCGCAGCCCGGCCCGCACCGCCGCTACGTTTTGCACGTAACTTCTTTTTAGCGGCGCTCATTTGGCGAAGGCCACTCCCACTTTGATATTGCGAAAACGCGACGGCGAAGCTCCGTGCCCGGTGCCCATCGTCTGCATCGGCTGCCCTTTTCCGCAATTCGGCGTGCCCCAGAGCGTCCAGTGCTCTCGCGAACAAATCGCGTCGCAGCTGTTCCAGAATTCCGTGGTGATTCCGCTGTAGCTCGGATTTTTGATCATCCGCCCTTTCTTGCCGCCTTTAATCTCCCAGCCAATTTCCGTGGAAAACTGGAAATGGTAGCGCCGGTCATCGATCGACCACGATCGGTTCGTCTCCATCAAAATCCCGTCGTCGGTATCTGCGATCAGGTCGTCGTACTTCCACTCGCCCGGATGGATGCTGATGTTGGTCATCCGCACCATCGGCAAACGGTTCCAACTTTCGGTCCTCATCGTGCCGTTCGACCGATTTTCCCCAATCGACGAAGCTAGCTCCCGATTGCTCAAATATCCGGTGAATAATCCGTTGGTGATAATCGGAATGCACTGCGCCGGCACACCTTCATCGTCGTAAGCAAATGTCCCCAAGCCCGAACCATGCTCGAGCCGCGCGTCGGCCACAATATTCACGATGTCCGACCCATATTTCAGTTTCCGCAATTTTTCAGTCGTTAGAAAACTCATACCCGCAAAATTCGCTTCCTGCCCCAGCACTCGATCCAGCTCGATCGGATGCCCGACCGATTCGTGAATCTGCAAGCCCAGCTGCGACCCGCCCAGAATCACCGTGGCCGTGCCCTCGGGACATTGCAGCGCATGATGCAGCTCGACAGCTTCTTCCGCCGTACGCTGCGCGTTCCCCATCAGGTCCAGCGATTCCACCAGCTCGTAGCCCTGCAGAGCGTGCTGCCCGCCGAAACTATTCGGATACGAGCGCTTCTGAATTTCGCTCTCGGCGAAAGTCGTCGCCACAATCCCGGCGCCCGAATGCATCTTCACCTGATGAATCTGCGAGCCGATGCTCGAAACAAAAAGCTGCTCGATGCGCTTGAAGGACATCATTCCTTCGGCGATGGTCACGCCCTTTACCCGGCGCATTTCCCGGTCGGCAGCCAACAACAAATCGATCTGCCGCTCGACGGGAATTTTGAAGGGATCCTTCAGAAACGGATTCTGCCAGGTATCGACGTACGCTTTTTCCGGCGCCAGCGAAACGTTCTCGCGCTTGGCCAGCGCGGACGCTTTCGCAATCGCCACCGCTTCGGCCGCGCAAGCCTGTACGCCTTCGCGCGTCAGGCGGTCGGTGGATGCAAACCCCCACGCGCCATTGGCGATCACCCGAATCCCAATGCCCAGGGTCTCGGTTTCCAGGATGGTTCCGACTTCACCGTTCTTGGTGCTCAAGTCGCGCTGGCGAATATCCATCACCCGCACGTCGGCATAACTCGAGCCACGGCGAGTCGCCGTATCGAGGGCCCAATCCGCCCAAGTCTGCATCATGCGCGGGAGCACCTGTGGCTGGGGGCCTGCAAATCACCAGGATGTAAGTCGTTCATTCCAAGATGGTTCACGTCGTCAAGCGCAAGCGACAAAATACCGCAGATACGGCAAACTGAAGTAGAGCCACACAGATTCAACGTCGCCAAAAACATCCGCGCATTTTAGCACACGCCACCAGCTTCAAAGCGCAAGCGCCTACCGCCAAGTTTCCTAATAAAAATCTCATCTCGAAACTATCTTCTCCGATTCCCCGTCGTCTATATCGTGCATTCGGGGTGTCGTTTTGCGTTCGAACCAAGCGGCCAGCCAAGGTACAATGCGGCGAACGCAGGTTAAATCCACAAATCACATCGCCGGAATGTCGCCCTTGTCACCAGCCAATCGAAATTCGAAACCGTCCCTGCGTCTCGCGGAAAGCCGCCGGAGTGCGCCCGGACTCGCCGCGATTCTGCTCTGCGCCAGCGTTTTCGCCGCCGGCTGCGACCAAAAACAAGCCGCCGGCAACGAGACCCCACCCGCGACGCCGGTGAAAATCGCCGTCATCGCGCCGGTCGCCATCCCCGATTCTTCCGAATATCTCGGCACGCTGAAATCCCGCCACTCGACCATGCTGAATCCCCAGGTTGAAGGCCAGGTCACCGCCATTCTGGTGAAATCCGGCGACCGCGTAAAAGCCGGAACCCCGCTGATGCAGATCGATCCGCTGAAGCAGCAGGCCACCGTCGGCAGCCAGGAAGCTTCGCGCGCCGCGCAGGAAGCCAATGTCCGCTTCGCCCAGGTCCAATGGGAGCGCGCCCAAAAATTGTACGAAGCCGGCGTTTCCAGCAAGCAGGACTACGACCAGGCCAAAGTAAATCTCGACACGGCGCAGCACCAACTAAAATCGCTCGAATCTCAAGTGCAAGAGCAGCAGGTTGAGCTGCACTATTACCGAGTCCTCGCGCCCACCGCGGGAATCGTCGGCGACATTCCGGTGCGCGTCGGCGACCGCGTCACCACTACCACCCAGCTGACCACCGTCGACGAACCCGGCCCGCTCGAGATTTACATCAACGTTCCAGTCGAACGCTCGAAAGACCTGAAGATGGGCCAGAAGGTCCAGCTGATCGATACCCAAGGCAACGTCATCGCCGAAAGCCAGATCGATTTTATTTCTTCGCAGGTGGACAACAGCACCCAATCCATCCTGGCCAAAGCCACCATCAAGAACAGTTCCGACACTCTGCGCACCTCGCAATTCGCCCGCGCCCGCATCATCTGGCGCGTGCACGACGGGCCGGTAATTCCGGTCCTCGCCGTGCAGCGCATCAACGGCCAATATTTTGCTTTCGTCGTCGACGGCTCCGGCAAATCCGAAGTCGTGCGCCAAAAAGTCGTCCGCGTCGGCGAAATGACCGGCAACAATTACACCGTGCTCGACGGGCTGAAGGACGGCGACCGCGTGGTGGTCGAAGGCGGGCAGGATTTGGTCGACGGCGCGCCGGTCACCGAAATCGCCTCAGCCGCGAACGGAAAGACTCCGTCTTGATCGCGCCTGAATCCGAATCCTCGCGCGCCGCACAAAGGCCAGCGTAAAAATGTTTGTCGATTTTTTCATCCGCCGCCCGATCTTCGCTACCGTCTGCGCGCTGCTGATCATTCTGGCCGGCGCCGTCACCATTCCCACGCTTCCGGTCGCGCAATTCCCCGATCTGGCCCCGCCGCAGGTCAGCGTCAGCGCGTTTTACAATGGAGCCAACGCCCGCGCGGTCGAAACTTCGGTCACCACTCCGCTGGAGCAGCAAATCAACGGCGTCGAAGGCATGAAGTACATGACCTCCTCGAGCGGCAACGACGGCTCGAGCGGCATCAGCGTCACTTTCGACATCACCCGCAACATCGACCTCGCCGCCGTCGACGTACAGAACCGCGTCAATCAAGCTCTCGGCCGCATGCCCAACGAAGTCAAAACCACCGGCATCACCGTCGCGAAATCTTCCAGCAATTTCGTCTTCGGCGCCGGCGTCTACGCCGAGCACGGCGAATACGACAGCCTGTTCCTCAGCAATTATCTCGATCTCTACGTGCGCGACGCGCTCAAACGCGTTCCTGGCGTCGCCGACGTGCAAAGCTTCGGTGAGCGCAAATATTCCATGCGCCTCTGGCTCGACCCGCTGCGCATGGCCTCCCGCAGCCTCACCGCCACCGACGTTCTCGGCGCCCTCGCCGAGCAGAACGTCCAGGTCAGCGCCGGCCAAGTGGGCCAACCGCCTGCGAAAACCGGGCAGAGCTATCAGATCAGCGTCCGCGCCGTCGGCCGCCTGGTCGAACCCACTGAATTCGAAAATATTATTTTGAAGACCGGCACCGACGGCAGCCTGGTCCGCCTGCGTGACGTCGGGCGCGCCGAACTGGGCGCCGAAGACTACAGCAGCAACCTGCGTTTCAACGGTCACGATGCGGTCGGCTTCGGCGTCACCCAGTTGCCCGGCGCCAACACTCTCACCGTCGATAAACTCGCGAAGGCCGAGCTGGCCCGCTTGTACAAACATTTTCCGCCGGGCATCAAATACGCTGTCGCCTTCGATACCACCAGCGTGGTCGGCGAATCCATTAAAGACGTGCTCTACACCCTGGTCGAAGCAATCGTCCTCGTCGTCCTGGTCATCTTCATCTTCTTGCAGGATTGGCGCAGCACCTTCATCCCCGCCATCACCATCCCGGTTTCGCTGATCGGAACTCTCGCCTTCGTCAAAATCTTGGGCTTCTCGATCAATACGCTCACCCTCTTTGGCCTCACCTTAGCCACCGGCCTGGTCGTCGACGACGCCATCGTGGTCATCGAAAATGTGCAGCGCCACATCACCGAAGGAATTTCCGAGCCGCACAACGCCGCCTCCATCGCCATGAAAGAAGTCGCCGGCGCGGTCATCGCAACCTCACTGGTGCTGGTCGCCGTCTTCGTTCCGGTAGCGTTTTTCCCCGGCACCACCGGCATCCTGTTCCGCCAATTCGCGCTGACCATCGCCTTCTCCGTTTCCATCTCCGCCTTCAACGCACTCACACTAACACCCGCGCTCTCCGCCATTTTCCTCGGCCACGAACACATCATCCGCAACAAACTTTTCGTCGCCTTCAACCGCGCCCTCACCTCCTTCACCAACGGCTACCAGCGCATGCTGCGCTTCATCCTGCGTTTCGAATTCGCCGCCGTGATCGTCTTCTTCTGCCTGCTCGGCCTCACCTACTACGTTTACGAACACGTCCCCAAGGGTTTCATCCCCGCGGAAGATGGCGGCTACCTGATCATCGCCATCCAAGGCCCGGCCGGCGCTTCGCTCGAATACACCACCAATATCTGCAGCCAAGCCGAAGCGATCCTCGCCAAGGTCCCGGAAATCAATAGCGCATTCTCCGTCGCCGGTTTCAGTTTCGGCGGCAGCGCTTCCAACCGCGCTCTGATCTTTACCGGCCTGAAGGACTTCGATCAGCGCAAAGGCGAGGAACATTCCGGCAACGCCGTTCTCGATCGCCTGCGTGGTCCGCTTTCTTCAATTTCCGGCGCGCAGGTAATTCCCTTCGCGCCCCCGGCCGTGCAGGGCCTGGGCCAATTCGGCGGATTCCAATTCGTGCTGGAGGATCAGCGCGGCTCAACCATCCAGGCGCTGTCCGACGTGACTCAAAAAGTGATTCAGCAAGGAAACACAAATCCCGGGCTCGCCGGCCTCTTCACCAGCTTCAGCGCCAACGATCCCCAATACGTGCTCACTTTCGACCGCGATAAAGCCAAGGCCCTCGGCGTTTCCTTGAATCAAATCACCGACGCCCTGCAGGTCTACATGGGCTCGGTCTACGTCAACGATTTCGAATTCAACAATCGCGCCTATCGCGTTTACGTCCAGGCCGACAAGCAATTCCGCGCCGAAGCTCGCGACATCAAGGAATATTACGTTCGCTCGGACAAAGGCATCATGGTGCCGCTGGAAAATCTCGTCGTCCTCAAGCAGGACGCCTCGCCGCAGGTCATCAGCCACTACAATCTTTTCCGTTACGCCGAAATCGATGGCTCCGCCGCGCCCGGAAAAAGTTCGGGCGAGGCGATTGCCACCATGAACGCCCTTGCAGACAAAACTCTCCCGCCCGGATTCGCCTACGAATGGACTGGATTGTCGCTGGAGGAAATTCGGTCAGGCAGCCAGGCCATCGTGCTTTTCGGCCTCGGCATTTTGGTCGTGTATTTAACTCTGGCCGCGCAGTACGAAAGTTTTTCGCTTCCCTTCATCGTGCTGCTGGCCGTGCCCACCGCGCTGCTCGGCGCCCTGGGCGCTCAGGCGCTGCGTGGCCAGGAAAACGACGTCTACTGCCAGATCGGCCTGGTCATGTTGATCGGCCTTTCCAGCAAGAACGCGATTCTGATCGTCGAATTCGCCGAGCAGTTGCGCGATAAAGGCCGCAGCGTTATCGATGCCGCTGTCGAATCGGCCAGCATCCGCCTGCGCCCGATTCTGATGACCTCGCTGGCCTTCATCCTCGGCGTGCTCCCGCTGGTCCTGGCCGAAGGTGCCGGACGCATCAGCCGCCGCTCGGTGGGCACCACCGTCTTCGGCGGCATGATCGCCTCAACCTTCCTCAACTTAATTTTTATTCCGGTTTTGTACGTGTTGGTCCGCCGGCTGCAAACCGGCTTCAAGAAGGAAACAGCGCATCACGTAAATCCCTTCCCCGCCGAAAGCTAAGCGCCGCAGAGAAACGAATCTGGAATTAATTGCTCGGTTTCTCCGGCGTGCCACTCGCGGGAGGATTCGATCCCGTCGCGGCGTCGGAGCTTGCTTCGGGAATTGTCGCCGGACCATTCCCGCTGCCGTCCACTGCCGGAGCCGGCGCCCTCGCCGGCGCATAAATATTCGAAAGCGAGGTCAGGATCAGGCAATCGTCGGTATCAACTCCACTTCGAGCCGAGTTCTCGCTCATGGCCACATACACTAGGCCATCGTCCGCGATCCAGGCCCGCGCGGTGTACAGCCGCGTCGAATCCTGATACCACGTGGCATCCTTGCTCAAATAATCCAGCGGATATCCGCCGCACGGCTCCTCGATGCGGGAGAACGTTAAATCTCGCGGCATTCCATACGCTTCCAGACTTACGGCGGAGCGTGCCACCGCGTGCTTCAGAATCACCTCAGACTGCCCCGCAACCTTGGGATAAAAATAGCTGAACAAATAAACGGAGCGCTTGCGGTCCGGGCTGCTCGAGGCGCGCATTAACTTTGGTCCGGTGACGTCGGCCGGGGGGTGGACCCAGTCCGACCAGGTTTCCGGATAGCAGGCCTCGAAATTGATGTCGTGCAGGCCCGCGCCTTTGAATTCGTGGTCCAGGATCAGAGATTTGGATTCGTTCGCCACCAGTTTTCCATTCAGGTAAAATTCCGCGCGAAAATCACCCCCGGGCAGGCAACGATGTTCGCCGGTGGTGTCCAGGTAGGAAAGCGAATACGATTTGCGATTGTCGCCGGCGTCGTCCAGCACCGCGGCGGCGACCGTGCGGGAGACCGAACTGATCACCCGCCACGCCCCCCAATCCGGATCCTTCCAATACCAGATCACCAGCAGCACGTCTTTGCCGTCGGTTGCGTCCACTGCCGCGCTCCAACTGACCACGGCTGGCGAAACCGAAATTTGCGGCGCGGAAAATGAAGGGTTTCGCGCTTCCCAGTGCGCGCCCTCCGGCTGCGGCCCGGCCACCACCGCGAAACGCGGTTTCAGTCTGTTGATTTCTTCGCTGATCGTCGCGCAGTCGGCATGCGCGAAGGAATGGCAGTAAGTCCGTGCGATTTCCAGATCGCCCATCGCCGCGATGGCCAAACCGGAAGAGATCCCGTCGGCAAAAACGCTGTCATATTCTTTGCGCGCCAGGTCCGTCTGCCCGGAAATCAACAGCGCGACGGCCAAATTCACTTCCAACCACGGATCGTTCTTGTAGGCATTGGTGCCCACCTGCAAAGCTACGATGCCTTTCTTCAGCTTCGCCGGATCCGCCGCCGACAGCGACTGCAGCAGGCTGAAGAATCCGTAACGCCCGACCAACTCCTCCGGCGGCCTGACCTCTTCCCGGTTGAAATCCTCCAGGCTGATCCCCATTTCATCGACCGTCTGGTTCAGGGCGTCCGATTTTCGCGAAGGCAGCGAATCCGATTCTTCCGGATGAACCCGGGCGGAATTGAACAGCGATTCTCCCCGGTAATAGTGGGCCAGCGCGAAACTCGGCCGGATTACTAGCGCCGCTGCAAACTTCTCGGCGGCCTGGGCGTAATCCTGCGAGCCGTGCGCCATCATGAACATTTCCCGGCCTTGGCCATACGCTTCGGCGGCGCCATCCAGCTTGGTGGCATCCTGCGGCAAATGGCGCACCGCCGTTTTCAAAGCACAGAATGCGCCCACCCCCGCGATCAGCGATCCGCCCAACACCAGAATGAACGCGCCGCGGCCCAACCCCATGCCCATGGATTGTCCCAGTAGATATAAAGCGATCGCGAACATGGTCAGCGTCAACAGGTACTGCGCGCCTTTCAGATGCCAGGACTGCCGCAATTCGTTTTCCGCGTCCCATTTGGCCAGCGCCGTCTCGGAAAGCTGCCGGCCCCCCAGCTCCGATTCCTTCTGCGGGTAATAGGGATCGGCTTCCGGTCCCGAATCGCCGTCCAGTTCTTCCACCGCGATTTTATTCTGGGTCAGCAGAGCCTTCTCCCATTCCATCTGGGATTGCTCGCGTTCTCCGGTCACGCCCTCTAGCTTGTACTGGGCCAGCTCGGCGCGCTGTTCCGCAGCCTTGTAGCGGATCCGCGCTTCGTGCATGCGCGCATCGATGCCCCAAACATAATGAATCGCCGCCTGGCTCCGTTCGAAAGTCTTGAACGCAGCGACTTGCTGCTCCATGGCCCGCGCCGCGCAGTTGTTTCCATACGCCGTGGCGCAGTCATAGCGCCAGCCGCAAATTGCGGCCAGCAACGCGGTCACCGCGATCAGCGAAAGCGCAAACCGGTTCATGGTGCTGGTGCAATCCCAGGCCAGCAGGTGTGCGCCAATAAACGCGATGCGCGGCCCCACCTCGTGCGGGTGCGAGGCTTCCTGTTCTTCCTCTTGGGTCTCTCCCGCGGCGGATTCGCCCGTCGCTTCAACCCCTCCCGCGTTCTGAATGGCCGCGTTGACTTGCGCCCCCTCAATCGCGGGACTAACGTTTAGATTTTCTATGGCCGGTGCGCCCGAAATCACCGCGTCGCTTTTCGCTTCTGCGCTCGCAAGCGACCCCACCGCGTTCTGGAGCGCTTCTTCCTCATTCGCCGGCGCTCCGTCCGGGGCAGCGCCAACAGTAACTTCCGTCGCTGCTTCAGCTTTCGACTTCACTACGACCGCGCGTTCCTTCTCCGGAATCGCCACCGCCTTCGGCCCGGTCAGCCACCGTTGCACTCCCGGCCGGCTGTAAAGGACGTGACCCAAAAAGGCGACAACTCCGATACCGATTCCAGCCAGAAGGAACGGCAGCCACGATCGGTGATCGATCCAAAAGCACGCGATCGCCGCTCCGACTGCAATCACGCAGGCTAATCGTTCCAGCCAGATCTGCAGTAGCGAACCGTCCCGCGGTAGCTGGGTAAAAGTAAGGCAGGCCAGCGCCAGCACGAAAACGGCCACCAACCCCGAAAGCCATTTGGTTTTCGCCTGGTTCCGGCCGATTTCGGCCTTCAGCTCGACCCAAATATCCGGCAGTTCATTCGGGCGCGGCTCCGTCCACTTCGCGCCGTAGCCCGCTTCCGACAGTTCCTCAGCCACATCTTTTTCGATCCCGACCTCGATGGTGTCTTTGTCGCTCATGCCGCGGACGTAGGCGAAATCGCGCGTCCGCCGGTACATTCGCGCGATCGTAAATTGTTCTTCCGCCTGCAAATCCAGCGCATTGGCGCTGGGAGATTTGATTTTCCTCGCGGCGCTGGCCTGGGCCTGTAGATAAAAGCCCCTGGCCCGCGCGATGTTTTCGCTGTCCTCGAATACCGCCGATTCACGGTAGGTATCCAGCAGATCCGCGCGCCGGGTCAATTCCAGAATCTGGCCTTGCTCCAGCCGCCGGTCTCCGCTGGAAGTATCCTCTTCCGCGATAACCGCGCGATACGCCACCACTGCTCCAAAGGTCGCGATCACGGCCATCAAGATTGCAATACGAGTTCGCATCGAAGTTGAGCCCTCAACCAGAAAGCTGGAACAAGTCTTTTATCATCAATCTGCGACCAAAGAAATGCACCGCCTAACACTGGGTTGAGTCGTCGGCCTTGCCCTTCACACCTCTAGCCACCAGCAGGTCGAGTGCGCACCGGCTGCTGGCAAAAAGATGTTCTGTACTTAAGTGTACGATCGGGGGCTTTTATCACGGCGCTTTGAGCCCGTGGCGTTCACTATCAAAAAAAAAGGGCCGGTCTAGGACCGGCCCTGTTCGAATTTTAATTCAAATCGCCGATCGCGAAAACTACGTGCCTTCGTTCCAGCTGGCCAGATAATGCTCCTGCTCGGCCGTCAGCTTGTCGACCTGCACGTGCATCGATTCCAGCTTCAGTTTCGCAATCTGCCGGTCGATCGGTTCCGGAACCGAATAGACCTGGGCCTTCAGGTCCTTCGCGTTCTTCACAATGTATTCCGAAGCCAGCGCCTGGTTGGCGAAGCTCATATCCATCACCACCGCGGGGTGGCCTTCGGCGGCGGCCAGATTGATCAAGCGGCCTTCGCCGAGGAGGTAAATCTTGCGGCCATCCTTCATCGCGTATTCGTCGACGAAAGGACGCGCCACCTTCTTGCCGCTCGACAGCTTTTCCAGCGCCGGGATGTCGATTTCGACGTTGAAGTGTCCCGAGTTGCAGATCACCGCGCCGTCGTTCATCTTTTCGAAATGCTCATGCGCCAGCACCGACTTGTTGCCGGTCACGGTGATGAAGATTTCGCCCAGCTTGGCCGCATCGGCCATCGGCATCACCCGGAAACCGTCCATGATCGCTTCCAGCGCGCGCGTCGGATTAATTTCGGTCACGATCACATCCGCGCCCAGGCCCTTGGCCCGCATCGCCACGCCGCGTCCGCACCAGCCGTAGCCGGCCACCACCACCCGCATGCCCGCGATCAACATGTTGGTCGCGCGAATCACGCCGTCAATGGTCGATTGCCCCGTGCCGTAGCGGTTGTCAAACAAATGCTTGGTCAGCGCGTCGTTAACCGCAATCACTGGATATTTCAGCGTCCCGTCCTTGGCCATCGCGCGCAAACGAATCACGCCGGTGGTGGTTTCTTCGGTGCCGCCGATGATGCCTGGCACCAGTTGCGGGTGCTTGGTCAGCAGTTCGGTCACCAGGTCCGCGCCGTCGTCCATCGTGATCTGCGGCTTGTGGTCGATCGCCGCGGCAATGTGCGCGTAATACGTCGCGTTGTCCTCGCCCTTGATGGCGTAGGTCGGAATGCCGTAATCCTTCACCAGCGAAGCAGCAACTTCGTCCTGGGTCGAAAGCGGATTCGAGCCGCACAACACCAGGTCCGCGCCGCCGTCACGCAAAGTGATGGCCAAATTCGCGGTTTCGCTGGTCACGTGCAAGCACGCCGACATGCGAATGCCCTTCAACGGCTGGTCCTTAATAAATTGCTTGCGGATCAATTGCAGCACCGGCATCTGCTGGTTGGCCCATTCGATCTTGCGCTTGCCCTTTTCGGCTAGCGAAATGTCTTTTACGTCGCCTGCGAGTTTCGTTGCTGTTTCCACTGGAACCTCTCTCTGAATTTGAATTACGAGATCGAAAAATCGAACAGGCCGGCTCGAAAGGCCGGCCCTGAAAAACTAGCTGCGCGCTGCTACCACTGCTCCGCGAGCACCCGCTTCCTTGCGCAGCGCTTCGGCCTTGTCCGTCTTTTCCCAAGTGAACCCCGGACCCTTGCGGCCGAAATGCCCGTAAGCCGCCGTTGCGCGATAAATCGGACGGCGCAGGTCCAGCGTTTCGATGATGCCCTTCGGCGTCAGCTTGAAGTTCGCGCGAATCAATTCGGTGATTTGCGAATTCGGAATCGTTCCGGTGCCGAAAGTATCGGCCATCACCGAAACCGGTTCGGCCACGCCGATCGCGTAGGCCAACTGCACTTCCACCTTCGTCGCCAATCCCGCCGCCACCACGTTCTTCGCGATGTAGCGCGCCATATAGCACGCCGAGCGGTCCACCTTCGTTGGATCCTTCCCGGAAAACGCGCCGCCGCCGTGACGGCTGTAGCCGCCGTAGGAGTCGACGATAATCTTGCGCCCCGTCAATCCCGCATCGCCCATCGGGCCGCCAGTAACGAAACGCCCCGTCGGATTGATGTGGTACTTGGTGTTCTTGTCCACCAATTCCTTCGGGATGACCGGATCAATCACGTGCTTGCGCACCGCGTCCTGCAAATCCTTCAGCGAAACTTTGTCGCTGTGCTGCGTCGAAATCACCACGCTGTCCACGCGCGCCGGGCGCCCGTCCACATACTCCACCGTCACTTGCGACTTCCCGTCGGGGCGGAAGAAATCGACCACACCCTGTTTGCGAACTTCGGAAAGCTTGTGGGTCAAGCTGTGCGCCAGTTGAATCGGCATGGGCATCAGCTCGGGAGTCTCGTCGCAGGCGAAGCCGAACATCAAGCCCTGGTCGCCCGCGCCGCCGGTATCTACGCCCATGGCGATGTCCGGAGACTGCTTGTGAATCGTGCAGATAACGCCGCAGGTTTCGGCGTCAAATCCATACTTCGCGCGGGTGTAGCCCACGTCGCGAATCACTTCGCGCGCCAGATCCGAAAAATCCACATAAGTGGTGGTGGTGATTTCGCCGGCGACCACCACCAGACCAGTGGTGACCAACGTCTCGCAGGCCACTCGGCCTTTCGGGTCATCGGTCAGGACCGCGTCCAGCACCGCATCAGAAATTTGGTCGGCTATTTTATCGGGATGGCCCTCGGTTACAGACTCCGAGGTAAACAAGAAGCGTTCGTCAGCATGCGGCAAGACGGTATCCTCCAGCGGAATGTAAGGCAAATAGGGGACCTAAGTGCGCTTTACTCGGTCAAATTCAAAGAGAAAGGCTATCACGCGCCTTTAAAAGGTGTCAATTCTATGCAGCGAAAGGCCTTATTTGTGGGTCGAACGGTCCCCAGCGCCCCTGTTTGGAACCAATCCTCCACCCACGGAAGCGTCTCCGTGCCCTCCGCTTTTCCTCTGTGGCCTCTGTGGTAAGTCTTTTGGCGTAAAAGTTTGCGCACCGGGAAGACACCCGAAAACCACCTAGTTATTCGCACCCTTCTCCAAATCCCGCCGGTACAGCAAATAAGCCCGAATGAATGGATCAATATCCCCATCGAGCACCTTCTGCACGTCGCCGCGCTCCACCTTCGTCCGATGATCCTTAATCAACTGATACGGCTGCATGGTGTAGGACCGAATCTGACTCCCGAAACTAATCTCCGGCTTCGAAGCGTCCAGCTTGTTCAAAGCCTCCCGCCGCTTCTCCAATTCCAATTCGTACAGCTGCGAACGCAAAACCTTCATCGCAATCTCGCGATTCTTATGCTGGCTGCGTTCGTTTTGGCACTGCACCACGGTATTCGTCGGCAAATGCGTAATCCGTACCGCCGATTCCACCTTGTTCACATTCTGCCCGCCGTGCCCGCCGGCCCGGAACGTATCGATCCTCAAATCATCCGGCTTGATGTTGATCTCGATCCGATCGTCAATTTCCGGAATCACGAATGCCGAAGCAAACGAAGTATGCCGTCGCGCCGCCTGATCGAACGGCGAAATCCGCACCAGCCGATGTACTCCGCTCTCGCCTGAAAGCAGGCCGTACGCGTTCTCGCCTTCGATCTGCACCGTCGCTGATTTAATCCCCGCCTCTTCCCCCGGCGTCGAATCCAGAATCGTCGCGCGAAAACCTTTCTGCTCCGCCCAACGCAGATACATCCGCAGCAGCATTTCCGCCCAGTCCTGCGATTCCGTCCCGCCCGCCCCCGGCTTCACCGTAATGATCGCGTTCAGCTGGTCCGTCTCGCCCGCCATCAAAACTTTAGTCTCCAGCTCGGCCAAATACGCGTCGGTCGAACTCAGCTCCTTGTCCACGTCCTCCAGCAACGAATTCCGCTGCGCGTCGTCGCCTTCTTCCTGCGCCATTCCAATGTAGGTTTCAATGTCGCTGACCCGGCGCGCCAGGCCTTCGTCCGCGGTGACCCGGTCTTCGACCACCTTCCGCTGTTGCAGCGTGGCTTGGGCCTTGGCCTGATCGCCCCAAAAATTCGGATCGCTGGTTTTCGCTTCGAGCGCTACGACTTGCTGGCGGGCTTGGTCAACGTCAAAGAAAACTCCGAACCACAGCGATGCGCTTGTTCAGTTCGGCAAAACGGTGCTGAAGATCCTCAATGTGGTGAGCCATGCAAGAATTGTAACTGCGAAAATCGAAATAGGAAAATCCAAACCCCGCTAACTCGATTTCCTAACGCCAGGTTTCACGAAAGCAAAAGCAATCAACACAAACGTCACCACAATGCACAACCACGAAAACCAATCCCCAAACCTCGAATACGCCGTCAAATCAGTCCGAAAATCGTACGGCGCGTTGAGCTGTCCTCGAACATCAATCGCCAGTTGCGCCGCCGTCCTTCCATAAGGATCGATCGATTCCGTATACCCATTATTCGTATCGCGCAGCAGCCAGCGCCGGTTCTCCACCGCGCGCACCCGGGCCATGAACATATGCTGCTCCGGCGCCGAAGAACGCCCGAACCACCCATCATTCGAAATCGTAATCAGCAGTTGCGCCCCGTTCGCCGTAAACTGCCGCACCTCCGACGGAAAAATCGCCTCGTAGCAAATAAACGCCCCGAATTTTCCCTGCGGAATCTCGCCCACTCCATAAGTCGATCCCGGAGTGAAATCCGAAATGTCCGCGGTCAGCCGCTTGGCAAACGTCAGCCACCCGCGCAGCGGCACATATTCGCCAAACGGCAACAGGTGAATCTTGTCGTAGGAATAAATCCGCTGACCCGCCGGATTTAGCAGCACCGCGCTGTTCGAAGCCAGCCAGCTCCCCGAAACATTCTTCCAATCCACCACTCCCACCAGAAAATAATTATTCGCTTCCCGCGCGATCCGCGAAGCCCGCTCCGCAAACAGCGGCTCCTGCAGCGAAAACGGCGCCGGCACCTCCGGCCAAATAATCAGTCCTGGCTGCTCCCGCGCCGCATCCACGCTGATTTTTTCCAGCTGATTCAATTCCGGCGCGTGCACCGTCAGCCAGTCCGCCGGATAGCTCTCCGACTGCGGAAAATTGGTCTGCACCAGGTGCGCCACATAACGCGGCGTCGCCGTAGGCACCAGGTAAGGCCCCGCAATCACCGCGATCACCAGGACTAAAGTCACCACGCCGGCCATCGTCCAAACCTGCCGCGTCCGCGTCAAAACCGCGTAAGCCAGCATCGAACCATACGCCGCAATCAAAAAACACAACCCGTAAATCCCGGTAACGCTCGTAATCTGCAGCAACGCCAAACTGTGCGCCGCCGGGTACCCCGAAAGGTCCCACGACGACCCGATGATCGGAATGTTCGTCCGGAAATATTCCAGCGCGGTCCACAAAAACGGCGCCAGCGCGCAAGCCAGCAATTTGCTCTTCCGCGAAGCCAGCGCCACGCCGGTGGAAAACATCGTGCAAATCAGCCCGCCGATAAATCCGATCAGCCCCACGAACGCGGCCGCGATCCATGGATCGATATTCCCGTACTGCCGCATCACCGTATCGACCCACGGCAGGCAAACCGGATAGAAAACTTGCCCGTGCAGAAATCCGTACAGCGGCGCTTCCTTCAGCGGAGCATCCACCGAAGCCAGCACCAGCAAGCCCATGGCGATCCAGACCAGCAAATATAAATTGTAGTTGGGAAAAGCCAGGCCAAGCGCGGCACCGCTGGCGATGGCGAGCAAAACTCGCACATAACGGGGAAATTTCATTAACGCTTGATTATAGACTTGAAACCGAGTTGTTCCAGGGCGTGCTTTGCGGTTTCGGCGGAGGCTAAATCGGGGTAAGGCCCAACCTGCACGTGGTAGTACTTGTCCGCCGGAGAATTGGCCACGAACGCGGGAAATTTCTTCTTCTGCAAAATGTCGGCCATGTCCAGCGCGTCGCGCTGCTGCTTGGTCGCGGCCACTTGCAGCACGATCGAACTCTTGGTCATCGGCGGAGCCTGCAATCGCGTCGGCTCTTTCACTACGGCAGGCTTGGCGGCAGCGGGGGGCGTCGCACTCTTCGAAGTCTTACCCGATGAAACCGGAATCGCCGGTGCTGGCGCAGGCTTTGCCGAAGGTGCCGGTTCTTTCGGCGTTTTATCGAAATCATCCCACCCGCCGGCAGGTGTTGGCTTGGCTGCTTCCGGCGCATCCTTTTCTCGGTTCGCGGGCTTCGGCGAAATCGGGTTCACCGCCGGGATTTTCCCCGGGCCATTTTCGGCCTTTACGCTAAATTGCGTCCGCCCCATCACGTATCCCAACGTAAAGAAAACGCCGCATAGCAGCACCACGCCGAGAAACAAGCCGACCAAATGCCGGCTCTCGAGTACCCGGTCGCCACCGCCTCCGCGTTTTCCGTTCCCCGCCATCGCTTCCTACTTCCCTCCCAACTGCTTGACCCACTGCGAAATCAAATCGATCGGCAGCGGAAAAACGATCGTGGTGTTTTTCTCCACCCCGATTTCCGTCAAGGTCTGCAAATACCGCAGCTGAATCGCGGCCGGCTCTTTTTCCAGAACTCCGGCGGCTTCCGCCAACTTGGCCGAGGCTTCGAATTCACCCTCAGCATGAATAATTTTGGCCCGGCGCTCCCGTTCCGCCTCCGCCTGCCGGGCGATCGCGCGCTGCATATTCTCCGGAATGTCGACTTGTTTGACCTCAACCTTGGTTACCTTGATACCCCAAGGCTCCGTATCCTGGTCAAGGATTTGTTGCAGCTTGGAGTTAACCTTTTCGCGCTCCGACAAAATCGAGTCCAGCTCGAACTGCCCCACCAAACTGCGCAGCGTGGTCTGCGCCAGCTGCGAAGTCGCATAAAGATAATTCTGCACTTGCGAAAGCGCCAGATTCGCGTCCACTACCCGGAAATAGCAGACCGCATTCACTTTTACCGAAACGTTGTCCCGCGTAATCACGTCCTGCGGCGGCACGTCCAGCGTCTCGATCCGTAGCGAAATCCGCGTCAGCTTGTCGATCGGAAAAATCACCCACTGCAGACCAGCTCCTCGAGGTACCGGCAACATGCGCCCGAGTCGCAGCACTACGCCCCGCTCCCATTCTTTGATTACGTAGATCGAATTTACGAGCCAGAAAAGAAAAATGATAACCAAGACACTAACGAAAATCATTGCAGAATCCATCGACCCGCCTCCGCCCATCCCGCCTGCGAAAACAATCTCTACGACCGCGATTCCACCGGCTCCACTTCGAGCGTCAGTCCGCGCACTCGCTTCACCCGCACCCGCGCGCCTTCCGGAATGCGTTCGCCCGGCCGCGTGGCCGCGCGCCACAACTCGCCGTGCACGAAAACCGATCCCATCTCGTCCGGGTTCTGATCGGACCCAACCGCCGCCCGCACCTCACCCACCTCGCCGATCAATTCTTCCTTACCCGTCGAAACTTTCCAGGTGCGCGAACGCAGCACTAGCCGCATCAAAATGATGACGATGATCGCAAACGGAATCACCACCGCCAGCGCAGTAGAAAGGCTCACGCCCATGCCGGTCAGCGGCGAGCGAATCAAAAACAGCGCGCCCAGCACCATCGCCACCACTCCTCCCACCCCCAGCACTCCATGCGTCGGGAATTTCGCTTCGAGCACAAATAACGCCAGCGCTAAAGCAATCAGCAACACGCCCGCGAAATTGATCGGCAGCAGGTGCATGGCGAAAAGCGCCAGCACTAGCGCGATTCCTCCAATCACTCCCGGCGCAAATGCGCCCGGATGCGTGAATTCCACATACAAGCCCAGCACGCCCAGGATCAGCAGAATAAAAAACGCATCGGGCTGGACGATCCGGCTCAGAAATTTTTCGCGCGCAGACATCTGATAAATGTCCACGGCAAAGCGTGGATCGATTCGCAATACTGTTGAACTCCCGTCAAAACGCGTAATCGTCCGTCCGTTTAGCTGCGCCAGTAGGTCCACCGTCGATGGACTGACGATGTCGATCAGCTTGCCGTCCAGCGCTTCCTTATCGCTGAACGCTTTCGCGTCGGTCACCGCCGTCATGGCCAGCTCGACATTGCGCCCGCGCTTGCTGGAGTAGCTCCGCAAATAAGCCAGCGCATCGTTCACGATTTTCTTGCGCAACGTCTCGTCGATCTGCACCACCTGCCCGCCCACTTCCATGATCGGCGAAGCCGCCCCTGTCTCCGTTCCCGGAGACATCGCCGCCACATCGGCCGAAAGCAAAATGTAAAATCCAGCCGAAGCCGCGCGCGACCCGGTCGGCGACACGTACGTCACCACCGGCACGTTCGACCGTAGAATCGCCTGAATGATGGCGCGCATCGACTCGTCCAAACCGCCCCGCGTATCGATGGTGACCAAAATCAGGCTGGCATGTTCTGCATTGCCTCGCTCGATTCCGTGCACGACGTAATCAGCCAGAATCGGCTCGATGTCGCCATTGATGGGAACCTCCACGACATTGCTCGCGGCTGAAACCGGAGTAGACGAAGCAGTAGGAGTGATCGACTGTGAGCTGGTCGTACCGGAAAAAACAAAGAAGGAAAGAATCGCTGCGCCTGCCGCAAACCACAAAAGGCGCAATGATCGAAGGGCCATCTTGCGCAGCATTATAGCAAGTACGTGGACAAACGGCGATTTCTTGTGCGCCATTCAATCGCCGCTAACCGCGGCGAGTCAGCACCAGACCAACTCCAGATCTTTAGTTCGTGCTGGTTTTCTTGGCGTTGGCCGCGTACGCCGGAGCCACGTGCAGCACTTCCTGCACCAGCGGGTCCTTGATTACTTTCGAGAACGCCGCATCGGTCTGCGCCGTCAGCAATCCCGGATAGCCGTCATCGCGCGCCAGCTTCAGGTAATGCGCCGCGCGTTCCGCATCCCCGCGTTCTGCATACGACTTGGCCACGAAGAAGTAGAACAGGCCCGGGTCCGGCGTCGAACGCTGCTGCACCACCGTCCCGCCATTCGCCTTGCGCTCGAATACCGTCGGATCCAGCGTCAGCGCCTTTTCAAACGAGGTCAGCGCTTCCGGATATTCCTTGTTGCAGAAATAGGCGTAGCCCAGGTTGCTGTACAGCGTCGACATGTCCGGACGCAGCACGATGGCCTTCTTGTACAGGCTGATCGATTTGCCGTAGTGCTTCTTCTCGTACTCCACCGTCCCGTAATTGTTCACCGCGCTGGCGAAGCTGCCGTTCAGCTTGATGGCCTTCTTGTAAAAGCGCCCGGAGCGGTCCAGGTCGCCGATTTGCTGGTAGGCCACGCCGATCTTGTTCATGATTTCGGAGTTCTTCGGATCGAACGCCAAAATCTGCATGTACACCGTGACCGCCGTGGGAAATTCCTTGCGCGCCATCAGAATGTCGCCGCGCATCTCCAGTTGGTCGCGCTGCTGCGCCGCCGACGGCGAGATCTGTACCGAGCCATAGCTCGGCCCTGTGCCTTTTCCCTTGGTTGTTGCAGGAGGTTGATGCCCACTAACCGGAACTGCCAGCATCGTGACCAGCACTGACGCCAGCATTACGGCAAAAAGAGTCGTTCGACCCATTGCCTTGCTCCTTCCGCGCTTGCTTGCGCCTACGGTTGCGGTTGTGGCTTTGGTGAGTCCGCAGGCTTCTTGCTTGACCCGAAGATACCAAAAACCTTGTCAAGAAGCCCCTTTTTCTTTTTGGCTTCGGCGTCGGCGTTAGGGTCGGTTGGCTGCCCGTTCGCCGGGGGCGTCCCGTTGGCATTTTGCGGCGGATTCGGCTGTATCGTGCCCGGAGGCGGCGGGTTGGTGGGTCCGCCCTTTCCAAACAAATGCGATAGCCAGGTTCCCTGCCCCGCGCCCGCGTGCCCGCCGTCGCACAACTGGGTCGGCTCGCTTCCGGCGATGAAATATTCCGGCACGGACTGCGGGCAAGCCGACGACGCCAGTTGGCCGGTCTGCGGATCGATCATTTCCTGTATCACGCCATCGGGCTGCTGGAAGTCTGTCGAATTTTTATATTCCGGCAGGGTCGTCGCCCGCTTCATGAATTCGGCCCAGATCGGCGCCGCCGATTGGCTCCCGGAAAGTCCCAGGTCGCGGTTGTCGTCAAACCCCACCCATACCACGCACAGCAAATTCGAAGTGAACCCCGCAAACCATCCGTCCCGCGAAGTTCCGGTCTTCCCCGCCGCAATCGGCGTGAATCCCATCGATCGCACGGTCACGCCGGTCCCGCGATTGATCACATCCTTCATGATGCTCGTCGTCAGGTACGCCACCCGCGGATCCAAAACCACCCGAGTCCGCGGCCCCGAAGTTTCCTCCACCGTGCCATCCGCCGCCATTACGCTGCGCAGGAAAAGCGGCTCGGCCCGTGTGCCGTTATTTGCAAACGCCGTATACCCCGCGGCCACGTCGATCGCCGTCATTTCATACGCGCCCAGCGCCACCGCCGGCGTCGCCTGAATGTTGTTGCCCAATCCCATCTGCCGCGCCACCGTCACCACCCGACGGTATCCAATCATCTCCGCCAATTTCACCGTGGCCACGTTCAGCGAATGGATCAGCGCGTCCCGCACCGTCACCGTGCCGTAGAATTCTTCGCCGTAATTGTCCGGCGTATATTCCTTGCCGTCGAAATCGAAAGTCGTCGGCACATCGTCGACGGTAGTTACCGGCGTCACCGTCGGCTGCACGTTCTGCACGATGTCATCAAACGCCGCCGCGTACACGAACGGCTTGAACACCGACCCCGGCTGCCGCCGCGCCGTCGCATGATTCAATTGGCTCTCGCCGTAATTGCGTCCGCCAATCAGCGCGCGAATCTCGCCCGTCTGCGGGTCCATCGCCACCAGCGCAATCTGCACGTGCGGAGGCGTCTCGCCGCCCTTGGCCTTCTTCCACGCCGCATACTTCTTGGCCAGCAGCTTGTCGATGGCCTCACCGCCAATCTGCACCGCCGTATTCGCCGCGCGCTGCAGCTGCGGATCGAAAGTCGTGTACACCCGGAAACTCTGGCTTTCCAGATCCTGCTCCGAGAAATGCTCGAGCAGATGGTCCTTCACCATATCCACAAAGTACGGCGCCGAGCTGGCGCTCGATCCGCCATTCACAAAATGCAATTTCAAAGCCTTCGCCGCGTCCGCCTGCTCCTGCGTGACGTAATTGTCTTCGACCATCTGCGTCAACACCCGGTCGCGCGATTCCTCCGCCCGCTCCGGATGCCGCTCCGCCGATGCATAACGATTCGGCGCGCGAATAATTCCGCCTAAAAACGCCGTCTCACCAAGCGTCAGATCGCGCACGTCTTTGCCGAAATAAGCCTCCGCCGCCTCGCCGAACCCGCGAATCGCAAAACTCCCGCGATTCCCCAAATACACTTCGTTCGCGTACAACTCGAAAATCTGCTGCTTCGAATAGCGCTCGTTGATCTCGATCGCCATCAAAACTTCTTTCACCTTGCGCCGCCACTCGCGCTTGGTCGTAAAGAAGAAGCTCCGCGCCACCTGCATGTCGATGGTACTCGCGCCCTGCGCCTTCTGCCCCCGACGCATATCCGCCAGCGCCGCGCCAAACACCCGCACGATATCCAGCCCGCCGTGCTCGAAGAACCGCTTATCCTCCGCGGCCAGAACCGCGTCGATCATGTTCTTCGGCAGATCCTCGAACCGCACGATGCGCCGCTTCTCCCGCGACTCATCAAATAGGTTGGTGATGACTTCCGGCTCCAAATCCGCGAAATCCCGCGTCATCCCATCGTTCAATTGCGAAATCTTCGCCACCCCGCCGCCCGCAAAATCCACCTTCAGCGCGTTCCCGCCGTGAAAGTAAGAATCCTTCGACGGCCGAATCTCCACCGTCGATCCCTTCACCGTCAATATGCCCGGCGCCCCATCCACCTCGGCGTCCTGATACCCGGCATGCCGCAAATACGTCGCCAGGTCCGCCGCCGTCAGCTTCTCGCCCGTATAGATGTGGCTCGGCGCGCTGAACACCCGCGAGGTGTTCTGGTAGATCTGCCCGGTCAGCCGCTCGTCGATCAGCTTCCCGAACTTGACGTAGTAGTAGGCAAAAATAGAAGTGAAAACGATAAACAGAAGCAGGACGCTTGCGAGGATGGCCAAACCGATGCGCGACGTCCAGAAGCCAGGGGTAATGCGAATCCGCAACTTGTTCTCCACGTGATGGCCCGTTCTACTTTAGACGTCACAAATTGTCACACGTTATGATGGGCGGAGCGAACCAAATGTCGCCCCCGCGTGCCAGACCAATCTCGACCAGGCCCGGCCGAGAAACGTTAAAGCAAATTGGGAACCGTGACGGATGGCGCAAAATCTGGGTGTAGGACAAGCGGCAGCGGGTCGTAACGGATACAGGCGCGTCAAAAAAACTACAGCGCCTTGTTGTCGGCCTGGTCGTGGAACTGCAAATCCTTCTGCGTCACAACTAGGTCGACCGGAACGGTGTAGCTCACGGAGATCTTTACCGAGCCCTGCTCGGTGATCACCACAATGTCTTCCTTCTTGGCCGGGATGCCCAATTCCTGAACCTTCTTCCAGATGTCGTCCTGCACGTCGGCGGCGCCTTTACGGTTCACCTGCGCGAAACGCGCCTCGGTGGTCATGGCATCGTTCAGTTGATAGTCCGCGAAATACGCCGGGACGATCTTGAACGCGGCGTAGGCCATCGCAGCCAGAACCAGCAGCATAATGATTGAGCTGATTCTTGATCCGCCTCGTTGCCTATCACGGTTGCGCTGCGCCATCGGAATCATCACCCCAGGAACGAATAGATATGAGGAATCGTAGCATTTCGCTCGCGGGGCGAAACATAAGGTTAAACCTTGTGTTCTGAATGAGTAAACGGGGCCGTATGTTCCGCATGTGCAGGCGGAAGAACGGGTTACAGCAGCGTGAGACACCCTTAGTCCTAGTACGCTACTTCGCGAACTAGTAAGCCTTCGCGAAAATCGCCTTTTCGGTCGCTGGCTTGCCGCAATGAATGCACTTCCCAGACCCGCCCGGCTGCTCCAGCGGAATGCAGCGCATGGTCGCCTTGGTCTCTTCCTTTATATTGGCTTCGCAGTCGCCGTCGCCGCACCACCACGAAAACGCAAAGCCTTTCTCCACCGCCTGCTTGAATTCCGTGTAATCCGCCGGCTCGTGCGTATTCGCCTTGCGAAACGCCAGCGCACGATCGAACAGCGCCTGCTGAATCTCCACCAGCAGCGCGCTCACCGCCGCGGCGATCCCGTTCTGGTCGACGAACGTCTTCCCTTCCTTCCCCGGACGGTCGCGCCGCGCCAGCACCACCGAATTCTTAGCCACGTCCTTCGGCCCCAGTTCCATCCGCAGCGGCACCCCGCGCATTTCCCAGTCGTTGAATTTGAATCCCGGGCTGGACCCTTCGCGCTCGTCCAGCTTCACCCGAATATCCGCGCCGGCCAATTCCGCCTTCATCTTCCGCGCGCATTCCATCACCGACGCTTTTTCTTCGTCCGTCTTGTAAATCGGCACGATGACAATTTGGTAGGGCGCCAGCCGCGGCGGAAAAATCAATCCCTGATCGTCGCCATGCACCATGATGATGGCCCCGACGAACCGCGTCGAAAGCCCCCACGAAGTCGTCCAGCAGAATTCCTGCACTCCGGTGCTCGCCAGATATTTGATTTCGAAAGCCTTCGCAAAATTCTGTCCCAGATTGTGCGAAGTCCCAGCCTGCAGCGCTTTGCCGTCGCCCATCATCGCTTCGATCGAATACGTCCGGTCCGCGCCCGCGAAACGCTCCGCGTCCGATTTCCTGCCTGGAATCACCGGCACCGCCGCTTCCTTCATCGCAAAATCGGTATAGATGTCCAGCATCTGCCGCGTTTCCGCTTCCGCCTCATCCTGCGTCGCGTGCGCCGTGTGCCCTTCCTGCCAGAAAAATTCCAAGGTCCGCAGGAAAAGTTTCGTGCGCAGCTCCCAACGCACCACGCTGTTCCACTGATTGATCAAAACCGGCAGATCGCGATACGACTGAATCCATTTCGAATACGCCCAGCCAATAATCGTTTCCGAAGTAGGACGAATCACCAGCGGCTCTTCCAGCTCCTCCCCGCCCCCGTGCGTCACCACCGCCAATTCCGGCGAAAATCCCGCCACGTGCGATTTTTCCTTATCGATAAAACTCCGCGGAATCAACATCGGAAACGCCGCATTCACATGCCCGGTAGCCTTAAACCGCCGGTCCAGCTGCGCCGTTATGTTCTCCCACAGCGCCCACCCATAAGGCCGCACAATCATGCACCCGCGCACCGGCGCGTAATCCGCCATCTCCGCCCGGATCACCAGCTGGTTGTACCACTCCGAAAAATCTTCCGCCCGCGTAGGTAATTTCTGTTCCGCCATGCGCTCTAAGCC
>CAWKAX010000004.1:0-9758 GCA_963847695.1 uncultured Acidobacteriota bacterium
CGAGTAAACCAAAGTCGTGAGAGTAGTAGAACCCGGAAACGTCTCAAATTGTAACGAGTACTGGAAGTTTGCGTTATTTTCTCGTCTGCACGTTGTAGCCGGAATAGCCCTGCGGGCAGGATCCAACGTTCGGTTGGCCGCTCGGCGCGACTGCGCGGACGAGTTTTGACGCATCGGCGCTTCGGTTGGGATCGAAGTTGGTGTACATGGCGGTTAGCACCCAATATTGCCAGCCCGGTTGGGCGACGGACAGAACGTATCGGCCGACTGCTTTCTCGAAGAAATCCATCTTGCTGTTCGGAGCGGGACGCCCCCAGGTCTGGCTGAGCAGAGTCGGGGGGACGCAGATCAGCGCCGGAGTGGTGGCGGCTGAGGTGGTCGGCGGCGTGATGAATCCTCCTTGGCCTATTGGGTCGTCTACGGGAGTTGCGGGAGCAGGGGCCGGGGCTGGGGCGCGCGAGGCCGAACTGGCCTGCGGAGCTGGCGGAGGCGCCGGCGGGGGAGCAGTAGGGCGGGCCGTTGAAGCGTTTTGCTCGTTTTGGGCCGCCTTCTGGAGGGCGTCGAGCATCATTTTGCCGAAGTCGAGTGAAATGGCGCCTACATTGCCGGCACCACAGTTGGAATTGCCGGCCTGGCGGCAGGCGAGAATTCCTTGGGCTTCGATTTTGTATCGGCCCTGCAGCTTGATTTCCATGCGGTCGTCAATGTTTCGGGTGATGACCCAAAAATCGCCGTTCTCGTCAGGAAGCACGTGCCGGCCGTCGGCCAGCACGATGGAGTGGTAGTCGTACATGTCGGCGACTTTTTGCCGTAGCGCGGCGTCTTGCTGGTCCAGCTCTGCGATTTGTTCGTCGAGCGCATAGTGCAGGAACGCGATGAACGCGTAGCTGTTCGGATTTTTGGCGTTCTCCGCTTGCATCTTCTTTTCGAATCCGATGATGCCGATGGCGTTGTGGTTGGCGCCGGTGACGCTGCCGAACTCTTGATTGGTGATTCTTTGCAGATCCTTCATGTCGTCGGCCGAAAACGAGTCCTGCTTTCCGGCGACCGCCGTGGCGACCTTGTCGAAGATCAAATACGCCGGCAAAGCAACCTTGACGTAGCCCTCGACGAGAGACCTTTTGTCCTGCGCGGATGCATTTACATAATCGGCGGCAGTCCAGTGATGAAATCCGGCGGTGAGTTGCAGCGTGTCCTTGGCCACGGAATCGGTGAAGATATTGTTCTTCTTGAGGGTTAGCAGTAGCGCGTCTTCCACCTGAATGCGTCGCGCTTGCGGATTTTCTTTGACTCTCTTCAAGTCCGCTACGCGCGCGATCGCAATGTTGCGAACGACCTCAATGACTCCGAGTGGCGAGGTATCGCCCGGTTCGGTGGTGGTGAACAACTTGTCGACCTGCTCGGCAAGATCGGCGCGGCCTTCGTTGCGGAAAGCGAGCTTGGTCATCTGGACCATGTGGGCCAGACATTCGCCTTGCGCCGCGGAATTGTAGCGATCGAATTGGTCGAAGCCGATGGCGTCGACGAATAGTGGGACGGTCAGCGCGATTATTAGTGCGAGTGAGAGAACGGCGCGTAGCTTGGGCATGGGGGCAAGGCTCCGTTGGTTGGGGCTTTATATCACAAGGACGCGAATGTGCTATTTCAGGAGATCTGTCACAGGCGGTGACTTAGCGCAGGAGAGAAGGAACTTCAGGGTCTGAAAACCGTCGCGATGCCGGCCGGTTTGGTCCCGGCTAAAGCCGTGACCCACAAAGCAAAACCGCGCACTCCTGGCATTACAGACGCGTGTCTCCAAATATTGCTTGACGGCAGCCGGCACTTGATACTATTTTGCTCTAGGCCTTGAGCGATAAAGGCTGCATTAGGAACAAGGGATTCTTGACCATGAAAACGACCGAACAACGCGATTTGTTTCCGGGGGCGCTTGGAAATGATGGTGCTGCGGACGCTGAAGCGGCAGCCGCTGCACGGGTATGCGCTGGTGCAGCACATCAAGCGGACGTCGAACGATTTGCTGCAGATTGAAGAGGGGTCGCTCTATCCGGCGCTGCAGCGATTGCTGAAGGAAGAATTGGTGGAAGCGAAGTGGGGAATTTCGGCGACGAACCGGCGGGTGCGCATCTACAAACTGACGCCGGCGGGCGCGAAGCGGCTGCAAAGGGAAGTTTCGAGCTTCGAACGGATGCTCGCTGGAATCGCGCAGGTCTTAGCGCCGGAGAAAGCATGAGCTGGCTCAAGCAGCTATTTTCACGCCGCCGGCATTACGACGCGCTGGCTGAAGAAATTCAGGGGCATCTCGACGAGAAAGTTGAGGAGTTGGTGGCGGGCGGGATGTCTCGCGAGGAAGCGAATCACGCGGCTCGGCGCGAATTCGGGAATCCGGCATTGACGGAAGAAGACGGGCGCGAGGTGTGGCGATGGGCGCGGGTCGAGGATTTTTTCATGGACGTCCGCCACGGGGGGCGTTCGCTGCTCCACAATCCGGTTTTTACGGTGGTTGGCCTGGTGACGATCGCGATCGGAATCGGCGCAAACGCCGCGGTTTTCAGCGTGGTGAACAGCGTGCTGCTCAAGCCGCTGAACTATCCGCATTCCGAGCAGCTGGTGTCGTTGCACCAAGTAGCGCCGGGCGCGGCCGGGCTCGCGGACTTCGTGCATGGCCTGCCGCTTTCGGCCTCGATGTATTTCACCTACGCCGAACACAACCGGGCGTTTCAGGCGATGGGCGTGTGGATCCCGTCCGTGGCAAACGTGACGGGAACGGCGGAACCGGAGCAGGTGCGAGCGATCGGCGTGAGCGACGGCGTGCTGCAAGCGCTGGCCGTTCCTCCGGCGCTTGGACGATGGCTCACGACGGAAGATCAGGACCCGCACGGTCCAGACCGGGTGATGCTGAGCGATGGATATTGGCGTCGCCATTTCGGAGGCGACCGCTCGGTAATCGGCCGCAATCTGATGGTCGATTCGCGTTCGCGCGAAATCATCGGGGTGATGCCGGCGAGATTCCGAATCGCGAATGAAGACTTCGACGTGATCGGACCGCTGGGACTCGATCGCGCCAAGCTGATTCTGGCCGGTTTTGGATTGAACGGAATTGCGCGACTGAAGCCGGGAGTGACGATCGCGCAAGCCAACGCGGACATCACGCGCATGCTGCCGATCTGGATGAACTCCTGGTCGAACGGACCGGGCAGCGATCCCCACTGGTACGACCGGTGGCAAATTACGCCGCAACTGCGTCCGTTGAAGCAGGAAGTAGTGGGGAACATTAGCGACGTGCTGTGGGTGGTGATGGGAACGCTGGGCCTGGTGATCTTGATTGCTTGCGCGAATGTGACGAATTTATTGTTGGTGCGAGTGGAAGCGCGGCAGCAGGAGTTGGCGGTGCGCGCCGCTCTGGGCGCCGGGTGGGGACGAATCGTTCGCGGACTGCTGGTGGAGAGCACCATGCTGGGCCTGTTGGGCGGAGCGTTCGGCGCGGTGTTGGCGTGGGCCGGCGTGCGATTTCTGGTGGCGATTGGTCCGGCGAATCTGCCTCGGCTGGATGAAATTTCGCTGGATGGGCGGACGCTGGCGTTCACGCTGGTTCTTTCGGTCATGTCGGGACTGTTGTTCGGCCTGATACCGGCGCTGAAATATGCTGGACCGCGGACATCACTCGAACTGCGCAGCGCGGGGCGCAACGCCAGCGTGAGCAAAGAACGTCATCGCGCGCGCAATCTGCTGGTGATTGGACAGGTGGCGATGGCGCTGGTGCTGCTGGTCAGCGCCGGATTGATGATTCGTACGTTCCAAGCTTTGCGCACGGTCGAGCCGGGCTTTAGGGACGCGGCGCATTTGCAGCTAATGCGCATTTCGATTCCGGAGTCGCTGGTGGCCCAGCCGGAAATGGTGACGCGCACGCAAAACGCGATCGTCGATAAGCTGGCGGCCATTCCCGGCGTGAAGTCTGCGGCGTTTGTGACCGCCATGCCGATGGAAGGATTCGAATCCGGCTGGGACGGAGTCTACGCTCAAGATAAAAACTATGCAGAAGATGCCGCCGTGCCCATGCGATTTTTTAAATACGGCTCGCCGGGATTCTTGCGGACCGCGGGAACGCGCATGGTGGCTGGGCGCGAAATTACCTGGGAAGAAATCTATGGGCAACGCCCAGTGGTGATGATCTCCGAGAATCTGGCGCGGGAGATGTGGGGCGATCCGTCGGCCGCGATTGGGAAGCGCGTGCGGAAATATGACAGCATGCCGTGGCACGAAGTGGTCGGAGTGGTGCAGGACGTTCACGAGACCGGCGTGCAAGACCCCGCGCCGGAGACGGTTTACTGGTCGCCGTATGCGGCGAATCTATTTGGCCCCGGCCCGGTTGGCGCCATACGAACCATGACGTTCGAAATCCGCAGCGACCGCGCGGGGACGGAAGCGTTCCTGAACGAAGTGCGGCAGGCGGTGTGGTCGGTGAATTCTAATCTGCCGGTGGCGTCGGTGCGCACCATGCAGGACGTATACCAGAAATCGCTGGCGCGGACTTCGTTCACGCTGGTGATGCTGGGGATTGCCGGGGCGATGGCCTTGGCGCTGGGGATCGTGGGCATTTATGGCGTGATTTCCTATACGGTGGCGCAACGCCAGCGCGAGATCGGAATTCGCCTGGCCCTCGGCGCGCAGCGTGGCGACGTGCTGCAAATGATCCTGCGGCAGGGCGCGCAGATGGCGCTGGTGGGCGTCGTCATTGGAATAGCGTGTGCGTTTGCATTGACGCGGTTGATGACCAACCTGTTGTTCGGCGTGACCGCGCACGATCCGATCACGTATGCCGCCGTCGCTGCTTTGCTTTTCTTCGTGGCTCTGCTGGCCTGCTACATTCCCGCACGCCGCGCGATGCTGGTCGATCCGATCACGGCGCTGCGCTACGAATAGTTCACGCCCTTAACGCAGATTGCCTATTCCTTGTAGACCAGGCGTGGCCCGCTGACTTGCTTCGCTTGCAGGACCACGTCAACCTCGACCCGGTCGGCAATTTTTATGAACGGGATGCCACTGTTCATGCCGTACTCCTTGCGATCGAAAGCCATCGAGCCTTTGATTTCGCCGGTTCCGGTCCCTTTGCCCGTCAAGTTGAGGGTTAGTGTTTCAGGCTTGGAGACTCCACGAATTGTAAACACTCCGGGGATTTCAAAAGTCGTGGGACCGGTTTGATTTATCTTCGAGGAGTGGAAGGTGATGTACGGATTATCTTTCGCGTCGAAGAAATCTTTACCTTTCAGCTTGCCGTCCTTCAGGCCGCTTCCGGTGTTCACGCTGGCGGCGTCGACTTTGATGTCCAGGATTCCAGTGGATACGTCTGTGGACGTGAATTTGAGAGTGGCATCCCATTTTTCGAAAACTCCTTCGATGGGAACGGATGCTTTTACGCCGAAGGTAATTTTGAACCCGCCTACAGGCGGAGAAACCACGAACGTGGGGACGTCTGCTGGAGCCTGCGCTCTGCCAGGGAATGCAAACAATAATGACGCCACGAAACACAAAACGATCGATCGCATCGCGTAAGGCTCCTTAGAAACCGAAGATTGCGTGAGTGTGTTGCTGCTGCCGGCTTGGATGCGCAGCCCGCCGAGAAAGGGAGATTTTTGTTGGGACTGGCAAAAAATAAATCTGGCCGCGGGCAACGGGACAGGGAGTCGTATCTCGTCCGCCAGAACAGGGCGGACTTTAGCGGTCGAGGAAGGTTTTGAGGCGCGCGTAGCCGGCGCGGCTGACGGGGATTTGGGCGCCGGTGGTGAGGATGGCGACGTGGGTGTCTTTGCCGTACGGCTCAACTTTGGCGACGCGCTCGAGATTGACGATGTAGGAGCGGTGGATGCGCATGAAACGCGCGGGGTCGAGACCGGCTTCGAGGTTCGAGATGGTTTGCTGCTTGAGATGTTTTTTGCCGGCAGTGGCGAGGGCGACGTAGTCGTCTTGGGCTTCGGCGAAATCGAGCTTGGCTACCGGGATGATGGAAACCTGGGAGCCTTCGCGGACCGCGATGCGGTCGAGATATTGAGCAGGTGGGCGCGCGCTGGCGGCGAGGTCCGCGGCGGCGGGAGCTTTTTGGCTAGTGGCGCCGGAGAGGCGCTGCTTGGCGCGGGTGAGCGCGGCGTCGAAGCGTTCGGCACTGAAAGGCTTCAGCAGGTAATCGACGGCGTGGACTTCGAAGGCTTTGATGGCGTAGTTGTCGTAGGCGGTGACGAAAACGACCGCGGTTTCGGAGCCGATCAGTTCGAGGACTTCGAAGCCGTCGAGTTTGGGCATCTGCACGTCGAGGAAAATAAGATCGGGTTTCTGTTCGCTGACGGCTTTCACTGCTTCGAAGCCGTTGCTACATTCACCGACGATTTCCAGATCGGCGTGAGCGGAAACGAATTCTCGCAGGACTTGCCGCGCGAGCTGCTCGTCATCGACCAGAACAGCGCGGATTTTCTTTTTGGCGTCGTTGTGCCGTTCGGGGGTCATGCGGGTTGAACCTCGATTTCCGCGGGCAAGGTCAGGGCCACGCGGAAGCAATCGCCTTCGGTTTTCACCGCGAAGCTGGCCAGATTGCCGTAGCGGGTTTGCAGGCGCTGACGGACGTTGGCCAGGCCCACGCCGCTGCGGCGCTTTGCTGGAGCATCAGGATCGAAACTGTTGGCGACGTCGATGGAAACGATGCCATCGCGCGAGTGGATGCCGAGGCGGATGTAACCGCCTTCGACCAGATTGGCGATGCCGTGCACCACGGCATTTTCCACCAGCGGCTGCAGCAGCAGCGGCGGCACTGGGACGCTGAGCGCGTCTTTATCAATATCTTCTTCCATCTGGATGCGCGCGCCGAAACGGACTTTTTCCACGGCAAGGAAAGCGCGGATTAGAGAAAGCTCTTCCTCCAAGGGAATCGCAGCCTTTTCACCCAAGCCCAAGGTGCGGCGTAGAAAATCACCCAGCAAGACGCACATCTCGCGGGCTTTGGCCGGATCGGAACTGGTCAGGGCGCTGATGGAATTCAGGCTGTTGAAGAGGAAATGCGGATTCACCTGCGCTTTCAGCGCTTTGAGTTCGGCGTCGCGGGCAAGGACGCTGGCTTTCATCACCCGGGCTTCAGCGTCGCGCGAAGCTTCCACCGAAAGCACCACGTAATAAAAAGCCACGGTGAGCAGGTACAAGAGCAGACCAGCGCCAAAGATCAGCGGAATTTCCGGGCGGAATCGGTAGTAGAGGCCCTGAAAATGAGTGGTCTTCGAAAGGCCATGCGCGTACCCGGCGGCGGCGAACGCCCACGCGATGCTGGCAAAGAATGCGGTGGTGACGTGCATCCCGAGCAGGCGCGTCACAGCGTATTTGTCCGGCGAATTGCCGCGGCAGGAATACCAGGCCGAAAGGCAGAGGAACGAATAGACAAAGCAAAGCGGTAAGGCGAGGACCAGAGCATCGGTGATGCTAATTTCGTGCGAAATGGTCAGCAGGTACGCCAGCAGCAGGCCGATGAATAGCCACACCGCCAGATAAAGCAGCAGCCGCCGGAGGTTTGAAAAAATCGGATGCATGGCGGTTAGTTTTTCACGACCACGCCGCCCAGAATGGCCACGCCCTTGACCACCAATTTCTTCATCTGCGCCAGTTCGCCTGGAGGAAGCTGGCGCGATTCGTCGGAGTAGCCGCCGAAGATACCGACGCCGTCCATGGAGACCAGCCAGTTTTCCGGAACTTTGATTTCGCCGCCGCCCATCACCGCGACCGCTTCGATCACCGCGGTTTCGCCGGGCAGGATGTCGGCTTTGCGCAGGTCGATTTGATAGCCGCCGCAGAGCGCGATCAATTTGCCGCCGCGAAAATTCTGGGAGGTGACGCGCTTGTTGAATCCGCCGAAAATGGCGACGTGATTCAATTCGGCGTCTTCATTGCCGGAGCGGCTCCAGGGATTCACGTAGTCCATCCATTGCGGCTTGCGCGAACCGTCGGTGGCCACACCCGGGCCGGAGACGGCCTGCCAGATCATCAGCACGCCGACGCCGATGATCAAGATCGGCCAAATGGTTTCGAAGCGGAAATGGCCGATACCCAGATTACTCAGGACCAGCAGGATGCCGAAGGCCCACATGCCGTAGCCCCACAGCGCTCGACTGCCCCGACCGCGGGCATCGATCACGGTGACAATTCCCGCCGCGATCAACACGCCAGGCCAGAAGTAATTAAAGATGCGATCGGCGCTGACGATTCCTTGTTGGTCCAGGAGCAGCACCACGCCTGCGCCCAGAATCAGCGCGCCGATGAGAAGCGTCCAGCTGAAGGATCTACGGTTGCCGGGCATTATTTTGCCCTCCGGTTGCGTGATGTGTGGTTTTCGCGGATCGCCAGCAAAATGGCGAGTCCCATGCAGACCATCACCAGCGGCCAGTAGAACAGCACCGCGGCGGTGGGCACGTTGAAATGCACAGAGAGAATATTCCAAATGTCGGACGCCAGCACGGAAAGTAGCCACAAGTTGCCAAGGTGAATATTGCGGCAGGCGACTTCCAGTAACTGGAAGACGATACCGCTGAAGCGATGAGCAGCGTAGCGGAGGCCAGGGGGAAACTCATGTTGCTGGTTGCGACTGCCGAGGTGTTTTCCTGTTCGATCTTCGTCATGGTCGTGCCCCCCGCCGGTGTTGAATTGCTGCTCACGAGGCGAGAATAGACGCCGATGGGGAAGCGGTCGCGGGGTTTTCGGCGAATGGCAGGAATTTACCGGCGAATGACGGTGGTCGGGGATTGTTGACGGCGGCAAAGCCCGGGAAATGCGGGCTTACCGGCGAAACCGGAAGAAAAACGTCTTATTTGGGATCGGCCGTCTTTTTCGTCACCTGATAATCGGAAAACGTCATGGGAACGATCAGCGTGATGTCTTTGATCGGCACGCTAAAGTTGAGGTGACGCGGGAGTTCGAGTCCGTCGACCAGTTCATTTTCAATCTGGGCCTCGGCACTGGTGGGTCCGCCGGCCGCGGGCGCCGGGAATGTGCCGCTATAGCCGGTCAGAACGAAACCATCAGGAGTTCTTTCAAACGTTGGCTTGAATTCCGCAGACACCGCCGAGCTTTTTACGGAGACCCTTTGCATGGCGAAATCTTGGCCTAAATCGATAGCCATGTCGGTGCCGCTTTCGCTGAAAGTGAGCAGGTATTTCCCGTCGGCCAGCACGAGATGATATTTTTCGTCGGGTGCCGGAATCATGGAATTAACCATGAACCCGGCCCAGCTTTTCAGAAACCCGTTGATCATTTGTTCGGCGCCGGCCTGCGATTGCTGCAGTCGATCGGCAATTTCCTGGCTGGGAGGCGGTTCGTCGGATTCGCGAGACAGCGAACTCGAACCATCCGGTCCAACGACCACCTTGAAGCGCGTTTTTTTCAGCAGGGCAATCAGCGTTTGCGCGGATTGCGAATTGGCACCGAGGTCTTTGTAGAGAGAATCCCAGTCGATGGTGATGGAACAGCGGAAGCTCTTCATACCCTGTTTGGGTAGACTGTACTGAGCTTCGTGGATTTTTCGAATGATTGCCGCGGCGTTGGGAACGTTGGTTTGATTCTGGGCTGGGGCAGCGTCCGCGGCGGCGGGTGCTGCGGACTGCGGTTCCTGAGCAGCGACGGACTGCGGCTGCGTCACTACAAATGCTAGGAGCGTCAGCGGGAATATTGCACGCAATGGCAGACGTTTCATCGAGTGGTTTATATCACAGGAAAGGCACACCCCACTAAAGGTG
>CAWKAX010000005.1:0-106177 GCA_963847695.1 uncultured Acidobacteriota bacterium
TTCGTCGGGCGAGAGCTTTCCGTATTCGCTGGAGTAGTGCAGAGGAACGTCGCTATAAGCGCCCTTATCGATCGAATACACTTCGCAGGATGCATACGGATAGGAATAAATGTGCACGCTGGTGGCTTGCTGGTTGAATTCCGGCAGGTTCAAAACCTGGTGTACCGGCTCGTCAGGCTGAACCACTGCGGGATGTGTCGGATCCATATCGTACGCGTCGGTCGGCACCAGTTTGCATTGGCCGTGGGCTGCATCGCGATTTTCTACTCTAAAATTCTGTACCCGAAGGCGGCCAACCGGCGTAACCATCCAGCAGTTCTGGTCGCGATGATTGTGAATGCGGCTGACTTGACCCACATTCCAGCAAATGGCTAGTACTTCGAAAAGTTCAGATTTGTGAATTAGGTTCCGTGTGTAATGGCTCTTCGCGTAATACATGTACGGCTGCAACGTTTCGGGCTGGATCGCGTTGCGCGCTGTAAATTCAAAAACCGTCGGAATCGAGAAATTCTTGTCGGGAATCGTACTGAGCTTCTTAACCCATTCGTCGATGCTCATGATTTGCATGGGCGATTTGCTACCAACGGAGGTAGTGGTCGACATCGAAGCTCCTCTCAGTGCGTAGACGTTCAGCTACGCCTTATTATATCCCTTTTTTCGCTTTGGCCGGGACCTGCGCCCTCCCAAATAGAGCAAACGCCGCGTGTTATCATGGAATAAATATGCCGCCGCTAGACGCCGAAACCCCTTTTGAACTGCTGGGTAAATCGCCAGAAGAGCTGCGGAATTTCGTACAATCCCTGGGCGAACCCGCCTATCGCGGCGGACAGATTTACCACGCGCTCTATGCCGAACGGAAATCCGACGTCGCCGCCATAACGAATCTACCTGCCTCTTTGCGCGAGCGTATGTCGAAGGAGTCCAGAATCCACTGGCCGGAAGTGCGGCGTCGCTACACGTCTTCGGACGGTGCCGTCCGTTATGTTTTGGCGCTGGAAGCCGCCGATACCGTCACCGGCGCAAAATCAAAAGCAGCAACTGTTGAAGCCGTATTCATGCCCGAAGAAAATCGCCAGACGATTTGCATTTCCACTCAAGCTGGCTGCGCCGTAGATTGCCATTTTTGCCTGACTGCCACACTAGGTCTGATTCGGAATCTGTCGGCGGCCGAAATTGTGGGCCAAGTCTTGGTCGCACTCGAAGATCATCGTGCAGACTTGAAGCCGCAAACCAACGTCGTGCTGATGGGCCAAGGTGAGCCGCTGCTGAACTACGACGCGGTGATGGCGGCTCTGCGAATCCTACTGGACCCCAAAGGCCTGGCAATCACCCCTAAGCACGCCACCTTATCAACCAGTGGAATTATTCCAGGCATCGAAAAACTGGCGAAAGAAACCGTGCGTCCCAAGCTCGCTATTTCACTGAATGCCTCGTCAGACTCGCAGCGCGACGCCATCATGCCGATAAATCGAAAGTATCCGATTGAGAAGCTGCTAGAGGCGTGCGCGAATTATCCGCTGCGCCCCTGGGAGCATTTGACCTTCGAGTACGTGCTGCTCGGTGGATTCAACGATTCCCCCGACGACGCGCGTCGCCTCGCCAAACTCGTCTCGAACCTGCGAGCCAAAATCAATTTGATACCTTGGAATCCGGGTGAACTGCCTTACGAAGAGCCTAACGCAGAGAGAATCGAGGAATTCCGGCGCATCCTCAACGAGAAAAACGTCCCCGCGTTCGTGCGCTATTCCCGCGGACAAGATGTGATGGCCGCCTGCGGGCAATTGGCCGTTCTGGAATCCAGGCGCGATACCACGAATACCGGCCTGTCTCAGATTTCAGGTATCTAGCTTCTTTATTTTGATTTGATTCCGATCGCAGCCATCATGCGGCCCGTGGTGTGTTCGCGGCGGTAGCTGAAAAACAAATCCGGCCGGCATCCCGTGCACAAGCCTGAAGAAAATATTCGCGCCAACGGAACTCCAGCCTCCGCCAGAATCGCGCGGTTCGCCGCGACCAAATCGAGACGCGCGCTCGGAGCCGGAGGCGCGTGTCCCGGCGGACGCATGGTCAGCCAAGGCAGCCAGTTCGAATCAGCGTCGCCGTTTTCCAGCGTGTCGAATGGACCATCGAACCACTCGCGCGCATCCGGAAACTTCGCGGCAAACTCCTTGATCACTTCATGGCCCACTTCGTAGCAGCACGCTCCAATTCCGGGACCGATCGCGGCGATCACGTCCTGTGGCCGCGTGCCAAATTCCATCTGCATCCGGCCTAGCGTTTTCGCCGCGATGCGCTGTGCCGTTCCTCGCCATCCGGAGTGAATCGCCGCAATCGCTCGATTCTTGGTATCTGCCAGGAGAATCGGCATGCAGTCAGCCGTTTGTACCGCCAGCAATACTCCCGGTTGCCGCGTGATTAGCGCATCACCTTGCGGCGCATCTTGGCCTTGAGCGACGTCACCGGAGCCGGCCACGTAAACGATATCCGAGTGAATCTGGCGCAGCAGCACCACTCCCATTTTCTTGTTGGCCAGGGCGCTCCAAAATTTGTTCCGGTTCGCGCTAACCTTTTCTCTTTTATCCCAATCGGTGAATCCAAGGTTTAAGACCTTTTCGATTGTTTTCTTGCCGGCCTCCGTGCGCTCAAGTCCGCTGCCGCCGTCTGGCCGCGTACTGAACCCATGTACTAGCCAATCGAGGCGCTTGAGTTCTGGTGCTTCGAGGATTTGCAGTCCTTCTTTTCGCCGCAGCTTCCACGCTGGGGATGGTTTGGCCTGCCCGCTCGTTGTCGCGCTTCTCCTCGACGCGCTTCTGTGCTTCGAGTTCGATGGTTTGGACGCCGTTGGCACTATCGAGAGCTCCGCGTGGAAGGATAAAAAAGATCATCCCAGTAGCCGAAATCATGCCCCGCAAGATTACAGGTATAATCACGCCCGTACACCTCGCGTCTCGCCCTGGGAGGCCTGTTGATCGTCGGACTCGGTCTGGACATTTCTGAAATCGATCGCATCGAAGCGGCTCTCACCCGGCACGGCTCTGCGATTTTGCAGCGACTCTATACTTCCGCGGAAGTTTCCTACTGCGAAAGCCATAAGAACAAATTCGAACGCTACGCCGGTCGCTTCGCCGCCAAAGAAGCAGCCATGAAAGCTCTGGGAACTGGCTGGCGTCGAGGCGTCCGCTGGCGCGACATTGAAGTCGTGCGCGAACCATCCGGCAAACCGACCTTGCACTTGGCGGGCGTCGCGTCATCAATCGCCCAGGGACTCGGCGTCAGAAACATCTCGCTAACCATCACCCACAGCGGCAACCTTGCCCTCGCCGAAGTTATTTTTGAAAGCTGACCGCAGCCGTTTCTTCCTGGACGGCCACCATCTTCGCTGACGTTTGTCCCGGAATTTCGGCCATGACCTCCGCGTCAAACCACAGGTTTGCCGCGTGACGCCCAGGAACTCGGACCCTCAGATAGTTGCTGGTCAACGCTTCAGTCCAGTCCGGCCCGCCGCGAGCCAAACTGATGGCTCGCATCTTCCGTCCTGCCTGCGACGCACGAAACTCGGCAGCTTTCTGCTGGCTCAACTCACGCAGTGACCGCGCCCGGTCTCGAATCACGCTCGAGGCAACAAATGCATTGGGATTCAACGCCGCCGCTTCGGTTCCGGGCCGCTCCGAAAATGAAAATACGTGAAGATAAGCGAGCGGCAACGACGCAATAAATTCGTAGGTTTCGCGGAAATCGTCGTCGCTCTCGCCGGGAAACCCAACGATCACATCCGCGCCAATCGCAGCGTCCTGCAGCTGGTGGCGAATCTGCCAAACGCGCTCCGAGTACAACGCCGGTCGATACCAGCGATGCATGGCTTTCAGTATTTTCTGGGATCCCGACTGCAGCGGAATGTGGAAATGGCGTGCCAACCGTTCCGAAGACGCCAGCAATGCAATGAAATCCTCGGTGACGTCCTGCGGCTCGACCGAACTAAACCGCAATTGCTCGAGCGAAGTTTCGCCCAGAATTCGGCGAACCACCTCAGTCAGCCCTACGCGCGGCGAAAAATCCCGGCCATAGGATCCCAGGTTAATTCCGCTCAAAACAATTTCCTTGGCCCCGGCCTCAACCAGTTTCCGGACCTCAGCCAAAACTACCTCGGGCGCAAGACTGCGGCTGCGCCCCCGCACAAACGGAATCACACAGTAGGAACAGCGGTTGCTACAACCGTCTTGAATCTTCAGAATCGGCCGTGTGCGAGTGCCTTTAATTCCACCATCGGGCGCGATCTGAACCGAGGTCTGCGCGAAAATATCACCGGTCAGAATTTTGGCCGGTCCGCGCGCCAGTGACATGGCGTCGTCCTCAATCTGGGCAAGGGGCACGAAATCGCTCCCCGATGATTTCAGCGAGGGTGGGACCGCGAGCGCGTCCTGAATCAGCTGCGGAATCTGCGTTTGGTGCGAGTTCCCCACCACCCAAGCCACGCCATCAAGCTGCGCGATATCTTCCGGTGCCCGCTGCGCATAACAACCAGTAACCACGATTCGTGCGTCAGGATTCAATCGATGAATTTTGCGCACCGCTTCGCGCGCCTGCGCGTCCGCCGCAGCAGTAACCGTGCAGCTATTCAAGACCACGAAGTCCGCCCGCGCGTGATCATCCAAGCAGACTAAACCGCTCGCAGCCAGGCCACGCCGCAGCGCGGCAGCATCCGCGTCAGTGGCGCGACATCCAAAGTTTTCGATGGAAAAAGTAGGCACTCAGAGTCCCGGCTGTAATTCAGGCGACCAAGATTATAGCAGCGGAAGAGTATTTCGTGAGGAACTGCGGGAGCGATCGAGGCTGGGAAACTTGGCGTGAATTCTACGTGCCGGCGCTGCGACGCTGGTAGCACAGCAAAATCAAATCGGCTCGCCGGCGCACTCCAAATTTAGCCAGCAGATTGGATACGTGAAATTTCACAGTGCGTTCGGAAATGTGCAGACGATCTGCGACTTCCTTATTGGCGAGATTTTCGAGGAGGCCAGCCAGAACTTCCTGCTCGCGGCGACTCAGTTCAGCCGGCGAATCACCACGCAGCCTGCGTCCCTGCGTCGTAGTCAAAATCGAATCGACGAATCGCGATAGGACGTCGCGCGGCACCCAGAAGCCGCCGGATGCCACCAGGGGCAGGGCGCGAGGCAACTGCTCACGCGCTTCCTTGTAGTTTAAAATGCCCTTAACTCCCTGTCTCAAAAGGGTATAGCTGTCGGTTTCGTTTAGATTGTCGCCCACTACCAACAAACGCGCGGCGGCGTTGTGATCCAGGATATTCCCCAGTAAAGCGCCGGTCGCTTGCCGCGCCGCATGTGCATCGATCACGTACACCGAAACGCGCGGCACTTCCAGGTTGCGCAGGTCGGGCGCCAGCATCGATTCAAGCTGCCGCACCACAATCTGAAATCCGGATTCGCTCAACGAGCGGCGAAACTCCTCCAGCACCATCGGGTGCGGAGAGAGGAGACAGACCTTCAATTTCGAATTTGCGGATGCCTTTGCCATCGTACTCAAGGCTAGCGGAATTGATGGGTATCGGCAAGAACGATGGAACGGACGATTGCATAACAGATACTGGGGTAACACGGTGATTATCAGCAGGTTGGCGCGTCGTGCTGTTGCGAATCAGGAACGAACTGAAAATCAGGATTGAGTTTCGGAAAGCTCTTGCAGTTCGATTTCTGTTCGTCTCTGGGGTCGTTTGGAGGGCAGTCCAGCCTGCCGCACCTTGTAGAGCAAGGCGCGATAACTGATTTTCAGGATCTCTGCTGTCCTGCGACGGTTCCAGTGGTTGGCTTGCAGCACCTTCAAGATCACATCGTGTTCCATGCGGCGGGTGACCTGCTGCGCGATGCGTTTCAGCGGAATATTACCGTCTTCATTCAGCTCGTACGAGATGTGCAAACCCTTCTTGTCCGCCGCGTGATCCTGCTCCGAATGAAATGCTTCTTCCGAACCGAGAATCACATAACGAGCCACGCAGTTTTCCAGTTCTCGGATGTTCCCTGGCCAGTCGCGCTGTTGGAGCAGTTGCAATGCTTCCCGGCTCACCGGCGGCGCGTCGTGCTTGAATCGACGATTGAATTGAAGCCTCAAATATTCTACGAGGTAAGGAATGTCGTCGCGGCGATCGCGCAACGAAGGCAGCGTAATCGTGATCACGTTGATGCGATAAAACAGGTCGGCGCGGAATCCGCCCGTTTCGATTTCCTGGCGTAGCACGCGATTGGTCGCGCAGATAACGCGCGCATCCATCCGTCGCTCTTCGTGCTCGCCAATGCGTGTGAAATGGCCGTCCTGCAAGACGTGCAGCAACTTCGCTTGCAGGCTGGAATCGAGTTCGGCGATTTCGTCGAGAAAAAGCGAACCGCCCTGCGCCATTTCCATGCGCCCCGGCTTAGCCGCAATTGCCCCGGTAAACGCGCCTTTCTGAAATCCGAAAAGTTCGCTTTCGATCAGCGTGCCCGGAATCGCCGGGCAATTTACTTTCACGAACGGACCGTTTTTCCACGGTGAACGCTCATGAATGAAACGGGCCAGAACCTCTTTCCCCGTTCCACTCTCGCCCAGAATCAGCACCGGCACGTTCAATCCTGCTGAGCGATCCACGCGCTGCCGGACCAACTGCATGGCCGCTGATGGGCCAAAATAGACATGGTCGGGTGGGAGCTCTAGGGAGCTTGGAACCTGCGCAAGTCGTGCCTCAGCTGCAGAAGCCATGAATGTCCGTCGGAATAGAGTGAGGCAAAATGCCGCCCCCGCTTCTAACTTTGCACACGAAACGCCAAACATTCGTCAGAAGCTGACCAATTCTCCAGATCCGGCCGGAAATCTGAAATGCCTATGTCCCTCACTCTAAAGAAATTGTCGCGCCATTGTGGTACTGGCACCTAAAGACTGTGCTTGAAGATGAAACAGTCACCAGAAAAGTCTAAGCACTTTCGGGAACCAGCCTTCCCAGAATGTTGCAGCCTGGAATTGCGCAAAGCCTTGGAAATGATGAGCTAGGAAGAGAATTTGACTGAGGGTCAATGTGAAGGCTTACAACGAGACAGGAAGACACGCACTGCAAAAAATGTCGGGCGTTAAATCGGTGTTCCTTCACCGCGAATGATGTCGTATCGCTCGATAACCGCAGCTACTCCAATCGATTCGTGCTGGTCGTCCTGCTGCTTGTCGACCCGGACCACCCGCCCGTGCGCTCTCACAAATACTTCCGCCCCACGCGTGATTTCCGCAGGCAGTGTGAGCGTGAAATCCACCTCGGTCCCTGGGGCCAGGTCTTTTTGCATCATGAAATAAACGCCGCGGGTAGAAATATCCCTCGTCTGGCCATTATGAGCGGCCGGCTCCCGATTGATCGGCAAGCGGACATTGACTGGCAGTGACAAATCGTACCGGCGTGCCGTGCGACGCTCCGTCATCCCCACTGCTCCTCCCCCAACAAATTGGATTGCGACACTTCCCCGTAGATCGGAACTGCAATCCCTATTCCAAAGGACCCACCAACCCGATTCTGCCGCGTCTCGCCTTTCTAGTACTACTCGTTCGCAAACGCTCACCAGTCGTGCGACACAAATGGGGCGTTGCAAACCCTTTGTGCACAGCAAAACGCATTTCTGAAAAGGTTTCTTTGGAAAGTGTACTGCTCAAAAACTCGCCCGAACCGACTGCAGGCACCCCATCTCGACCCGCATACTAGACCAAGCGCACATCGGAACGGAAGACCTATTTCGATAAATGTGCTCTAGTTGTGCAACTCTTTACCCTGGTAATGGGACTAAGTCGCGTTCTTTTTTTGTCGCAAAATAAGACGCGCATTCCAAAATGAATTTACGAGCCGCGGATCGCCGGCGCCGCATCCTTCGCCGCACTCTCTTTCGCCGCCGCTTCTTTGGCCGCCAATTCGCGAGCTGCACGCGCCGCTGCTGAACGCGCACCTCGGCCCGAGTCCAGGTTAAATTGCCTCATTTTGTAGAGCAGCGCCTTGTAACTGATGCCCAGCATTTTCGCCGCGTCTTTCCGGCACCAATTGGTCTTTTCCAAAGCGTCGGCGATCGCTTCCATTTCCGCTTCGTCCTTCAGGCCTCGCACCAACGCCTTCAGCCCTTGCTCTTTGGGCGGCGCCGCTTCTTCGCGCGGTGCGGTGCGTTGTTGCTGGCCGGTCATCTCTAACAATTCGCGGAAACTGCCTTCGTCGTCTTCCAAAATCACGTAGCGCTTCACGAAGTTCTCGAGTTCTCGCAAATTACCGGGCCACGGATAACGCGAGGCAGCTTCCAGCAAATGCTTCGAAGGATCGAGCGCCGGCTTCGCGTATTTCTCGCTGTACTTCGCCAGGAAATGACGGAACAGCAGGGGAATCTCCGCCGTTCGTTCTCGCAGTGGCGGAATGTGAATCGATAAAACATTCAGCCGATAATACAAATCTTCACGGAAACGCCCCGAACGCATCGCGTCTTTCACGTCCACGTTCGTCGCCGCCACCACTCGGACGTCAACATTCACCGTCGCGCGTGCGCCCAAACGAGAGAACTGCCCGTCCTGCAGCACGTGCAGCAGCTTGGCCTGCAAATGCGTGCTCATCTCCGCGATTTCATCCAGGAAAATTGTTCCGCGGTTGGCCATCTCGAATTTGCCGGGCTTAGCGCGCACCGCTCCAGTAAATGCGCCTTGCTCGTAACCGAACAATTCCGACTCCAGCAGTTCTCCCGGCAGCGCGGCACAATTCACTTTGACGAATGGTTGGGCGCGGCGGTTCGAACGCAGATGAATCATGCGCGATATCACTTCTTTTCCGACTCCGCTCTCGCCGCTGATAAAAACCGGCACATCCACCGGCGCGATCTGCAGCACTTGCTGGCGGATTTTCAGCATCTGCGGGCTGGCCGCAAGAAACGAAAGATCTTCGGTGATCGCCTCACAGTACTCGCGCAGCGCTTTGTTTTCCGTACGCAGTTCCTGCTTCTGCCGGCATTTCAGAAATGCGGCGTCGAGTTCAGGTTTCTCGAACGGCTTGGTCAAGTAGTCAAGCGCGCCAATGCGGATCGCTTCCACTACCGTGGTCACTTCATTCGAGCAGGAAAGCATAATGACGTTCAGGCTGCGGTCGATCTGCATCAATTGCCGCAATGTCTCGAGTCCGTCCATTTCCGGCATCAGAACGTCCAGAATGACGAAGTCCGGCCGTTCGCCCGTGCCGATCCGCTCCAGCGCTTCTTTCCCGCTGCTGACCGTCTCTACTCCGAAACCATCCACTTCCAGAAGGGTCTGGAGATACTTGCGAATGCTCGGCTCGTCATCCACTACTAGAATTTTCTCTTTCTCAGCCATTGTTGTTTTGTCCCTGCGAACGCGAGCTCGCGCTCAACTCTTTCCTTCTGACTTTTTGTTACTCACTCCACATTGATAGGCAGCAAAAAAGAAAATGTGCTGCCACTTCCCATCACGCTGTCGACCCATACCTTTCCGCGATGTGCCTGGATCAGCCTTTTGGTTATCGCCAAGCCCAAACCCATTCCCGAAGAGGAAGGATCCACGCGAACGAACTCCTCGAATATCTCTTGATGAAACTCAGCCGCAATGCCGCTTCCCGTGTCCGTCACCGAAACCAGCACGCTGTTGCTGCGGTTGCCCCGACTGCGACGGCGATCGTTAGCCGGCGCCGCTTCTGAAAGTCGGCGTTCCCAGAAATATGGCTGCGCCACCAAAGTCACGCAGCCATCGGCCGGCGTATGCTTCAGCGCGTTGTCCAAAAAATTCGCTACGCACTGCTGCACTTTTTGGTAATCAAACTTAAATACCGGAAGCTGCGGATCCATTTTGATATCCAGCCGCACCTTGGCGCGGCTGAAAGCATCGTTCCACCTGCCGGTTATGTCGGTGATGCAATCTCGCAGGTCGTTTTCGCGTAGCTGCAGAATGAGCTTTCCGCTTTCCAGGGCCGAATAATTCAGGAACATCGATACTAGCCGCACCAGCCGGTCGCAGCTTTCCTTGGATTCCATGAGGATTTCGCGCTGACGATCGTCGAGCTTGCCGAGCGAGCCGGTCAGCAGCAGGTCGTAATAACCTTTCATCACGGCTAAAGGCGTTTTCAGTTCGTGGGCGGCTGAGGCCAGGAAAACTGTCTTCTGCCGGTTCGCTTCCTGCAGTCTCAAGTATGCCGCCAGCAGGTTTCGGTAAGTAGTCTCCCGCTCCTGCATCAATTCCTGAACTGTCTGCCGCATTTCTGCAGCATCGGAGGGCGTCTCGGTCGGAATCGCCTCCATGTAGACAACTAACCAGTCCGGTTCCGGCAGCCACCGGATTCGCGCCCGACTTTTTCCTCGCGGACCTTCCACCGGGAGATTCAGTTCCTGTTCGCCTCCCTCGAGCTGAGCAAGAATCTGTCGGCGATCGGCGTGCAAAATGTCAGTGAAAAGGTTCAGATCTGGCTTGGCGCTCCAGCCCTTCTCGTTCAGGCGGTCTTGAGCATGGAAATTCGTAAAGAGGATCTTCCCGCCGCGGTCGGTAACCACCAGCGGGCGGTCAAAAGCGTCCAATAGGCTTGCAACCAACTGAAAAACCTGTTGGTTATTGGCGTTCTGTTCCGCTGTAGCTGTCTTCGCCAACGCCCATTCCCCCTCGCAAGCTACCAACTCGAAAACACACTCACCCCTACCGTCGGAAAACGACTTGAGGGATGGGCGAATGGCAATGCTCGCAAAGGGTCCTCGGAGTGTCAATGGTAAATGAGTTCTACTTTGCACAATCGTGGAAACGGAAAGGAACAAAACGGCAGGAGAGCCGCCCAGCATATCAACAAGTGAGGAGTGTGGATTTTGTAAAGCAATGATGGACATGGAGTTACAAAATCATTAAATCGATTTTGGAGTTGCACTCAAATTGCGTTTCAAAAGGCAGTACTATAACTGGGGTACCGAATGGCCATGCGAGAAGAAGTCTTGCAGCGAAAATCTTACGCGGCGCCGGTCTTTGATGAGCAGCGGCGCGCGCAAAGGATCCGTCTGCAAGTGCCCCTGTTCATTCGTGGCAAGGACGTTCAGGGCGAACAGTTCTTAGAGCTGGCTAAGACGCTGGATATCAGTGCATTAGGAGCTTTTATCACCTCACCGCGCTCGCTGTCCGTCGGCGAAATCGTCACCTTGACCATTCCCGCCCCTTCGATCACCTCCTCCGCTTTGGTGCCCGCTGGGATGCCGCCGATCCAGGCGAGGGTTAAACGCCAGCAGGAAGCGGGCGACGTGCACCTCATAGGCGTAGAGTTCCTCAAGCCGATCGGATGACCCTCTGAGCGGAAGCCACCGGGCATACGAACGGGTGGAAAGTGGAAGGGGTTTTCACCCGGTTGCGCTTCACCGCGGGGCGTCCGAACCCAACACCCAACCTGAGCGCGTAAGTCCATAACTGACAGCCAATTGCAAATTTCTTCGTTAGCTCACGCTTCCTCTTGAATTGGACTATCCCTTGCTAGTACCTTGTCACCCCCGCAGTGTCCCTGGTTAACAGGGAAAATATCCCATTGCGAAACCAACTGACGCCCCAGCCCGGCGACCACGCCCAGTCGCAGATGTCGGCCGAAGACTCATTCCTGGACCTCCTGGTCGATACTCTCGACGGAGTCGAAGAATCAGTCCGCGGTCCCTTTCTCCGCGCCTTTTTTCGCACTGTGGCCCAAGTCGACCTCACCGACACAGAAAGCTCCGAGTGCTGGGAACGCATCCTGATCCGTCGCCGCGAGTTATCGGAAACCTCGGGCCGTCGCGTCTCGCTGAAGACCGCCATGGTGGACGTTCTTTCATCGACCAACTTTCTCCGCGTCCCAATCCTCGTGGAATACGAGGAATTCAAGAAATTACAAATCAATGCCGCCACCGATGCCTTGACTGGCTTGTATAACCGCCGGCTGTTCGATGAATATTGCGAAAAAGAACTCAATCGCGCGAAACGCTACGCCCAACAACTCGCGGTCGTAATTCTCGACCTGCACAAACTAAAGGAAGTGAACGATCAGCGCGGACATTTGCAAGGTGACGAAGTACTGCGCATGGCCGCATCCACTTTGGCCAAAACGCTGCGCGCTTCCGACTTTTCTTTCCGCATCGGTGGCGACGAATTTGCTCTCCTGCTGCCGCAGACCGATCCCGAACAAGCCATCACCCTGTGCCATCGCATTCGTTCGCAATATGAAGCCGACATCGCGCCGCTGCATCTTGACATCGGAGTTACCTTGGATTTTGGTGTCGCCGTTCACCCCATCGATGGCGACCAGAAAAGCGCGCTGATGAATATCGCCGATCAGCGTTTGTACCAGATGAAAATCTCCGGGCGAGCCAAGTCCGGCACGCGGCAACCCGAATCCTTCACAGCTCCTCAGAGTGCTTCTTCGCCGACGACCGAGGATCGTGAACCTACGCCTATCACCGACCCCGCCCGCCGCAAGCCTTTTGGGCAGCTAGGCAGCTTCACTGCGGTTGGATCAACGGTTCCAACTCCGATCACTGTCCGTACCCCTCAGGCTCCCGCGCAACCAGCGGCCGCTAGCTCAACTCCGGTGCCCTCAAAAGAACATCGCAAGTGGGAGCGCGTCTCGCTCGCTGGTACCAAGGCCTATGCCGTCCTGAGCGATCTGGCTCAGAAAACCGCGATCGTCGCGGACTTGAGCTACGGCGGCGTGGCTTTAATGGTCGATCAGCCCGACGAGATTCCCGCACAGTTCAACGCCGTTTTGCACGTACCGATTCTGCCTCCCGTCCGCGTCGTCCTGCGCAAAGCCTACACTCAGCGCAACGACAGCGGACGCTCCCGCGTAGGCTGTTCCTTCGTTTCCTAGGCCAGCCGCTGTTTGGTGGCCCTGCAAAAATCCTGTATAATGGTAGTTTCCCGCTGACCTAGCGACGCGACTGTGTAGTCATGCTCCTCTTTCGCGCAGACCGGTCCGCAACAGGAGCGTCCCATGAAAGAAGGAATTCACCCCGATTATCACGCAGTGAAGGTTCAGTGCGCCTGCGGCAACGCGTTTGACACTCGCTCGACCTTCAAGGGCCAGGCGATTCGCATCGAAATTTGCTCGAACTGCCATCCCTTTTTCACGGGCAAGCAGAAGTTGGTAGATACGGCCGGCCGCGTCGAACGCTTCACCAAGAAGTACGCCGATAAAGCGGCGGAGCTCAAGACCGCGGCGGCCGCCAAGAAGTAGCCGCGTCTTCGCGGCAGTCTCGCCGAATCCCTCAGGCCCCGGAGTTTTCTCTCCGGGGCTTTTTATTTTTCCGCTTCGTCGCTTCCCCCAAAAACTCCTCGGTGTACAATGCGAATGCAAATGGCAACTCATCAATCCCAACCGTCCGCCACTGCCGACTTCCCAGTCGAAACCGGCGCGCCGCGCGTCACCTTACGAAACGCTTTCGCGCACTCTTTTGATTCCGCCATCGCCGCCGCGCGCACCTGCTATTCCACCCGGCTGATTCAGCCCGAAGAAATCACCGACAAGCAGCGCGTCAACATCGGTTCCGGAACTTTCTTTGGCGGTCACCACACTGTCTATCAGCACGCTCATTTTGAATTCGGCTTGGAAAATATCAGCCGCCAATTCGTCTGGTCTTTCCTGCACGCCCATCCTTTTTACAATTCAGAACAACAGAGCCAGCGTTACGTTCGCTTGGACCACGCCCAAGCCTTTGTTCCTGCTCCTAGTTTGAAATTCGGCGAACCTGAACGCGCCATCTACGAAAGTGCAGTGCGCCGCGCTTGGCAGCATTATCGTCAGCTGTCCGAATTGCTGAAGCCTACCGCCCACGAGATCCTTGGCGACATCTGGCACGTCAGCGATATGTCGCATCCCAAGCGCGTTCAGAAAGTAGAGAGGCAATCCGAAAAACGGGCCATCGAAATCGCGCGGTACGTGCTTCCCGTCGGCGCCTTCACCACCATGGTGCACACCGTTTCCGGAATCGTGCTGCATCGGCTACGCCGCATGCAGGCAGCCAGCGATACGCCGACCGAAGCGCGTCAGGTCATCGGAGAAATGGTCGCTCGCGTCCGCGAAATCGATCCGCAGTTTTTCGATCGTTTCGATAATGAGCCGCTGGAATCCCCACTCGAATGGCTGGAACCGGCGCGGGACGGCGAAGCTTTCGCGCGTGAATTTGACGCCAAACTCGGCGGCCTCACTTCCAAAATGGTCGATTTTTCTCCGCGCGCGCTCTCGGTCATGGCTGAGGGTTATCGTGCTGTCCTTGGATTGACCGCCATCGAATGTCCCGATGCTGAAGCGCTCGACCGCATGCTCAATCCCGCGAGTAATTCCTACCGCCGCGAAACATTGAATATCGGCGTGCATGCTCCGCTGATGAGGCCTCTGCAGAACGCCAATTTCACTTTCGCCAAGAAAATCAGTCACACCGCGGACAGTCAAGACCAGCGCCACCGCATGGTGCCCGGATCGAGGCCACTCCTGACCCTCTCGGACACTCGCTCTCCCGACTTCGTCACTCCGGCGCTGATCCGCGACAACCCTCGCGCTCTCGAAATTTACCTGCAAGCGATGGACGAAGCCTGGGCCGCGAAAAATGAACTACTCGATCGCGGCGTCGCGCCGGAATTTGCGCTTTATCTTTTGCCCAACGCCAAAGCGATTCGCCTTTACGAGTCCGGTTCCCTGCTCCATTTGCTTCACAAATGGACCATGCGCACCTGCTTCAACGCCCAGGAAGAGATTTATCAGTCGTCCATCGAAGAGGTCGAACAGGTCCGCAACGCTTTTCCCGAGCTGGCTCGCTATATCGGGCCGCCTTGTTATCTGCGCGCGGGAATCTCCACGCCGATCTGCACCGAAGGCTCGCACTTCTGCGGTGTAAAAGTCTGGCTCGACTTCCCCAATATTCAGCGGCGGATTTGAAAGCGAAACGGCGAGGGCGGTTACAGCTTCACGATGCGGGTCATATTCGGTGAGAACAACTCGTAACGGATTCCGCGCCAGCGGATCCGTTTCGTGATCAGCGACGTCACGAAATTCCAGGTAAAAAGAAACGGCACCGCCGGGGCCAGCAGCGGCCAAACCCACGCGTACTCGTTGATTTTGGCTTTCCATTCCGGCATCGCTTCCGCAGCGGCAATCGTACGAATGGCCCCCTTCATTGCCGCGAGTAATGGAATGGCCAGCAACAGCGCCAGCAGTTGTCCCCAGGGATCCACATCCGCGATGCAGTAGAAAATCACATAAATTCCGAACAGCAAGGTTAAGCAGTAGCTGGCATGCACGGCGAATCCCTGCTGCCAGCGCTTCGGCGAATACACGCGTGTGATCAGAATTTGCCGGTTGGTGAATTCCAGCAGGTCGCCAAAATTCCACGGCGCTGGAGTTGCCGCCAGGCATTCCGGACAAAACACGATGGGCTTTCCGGTTTGCTCCAGCGCGAAGGTCATCGCGAAGTCGTCGCTCAGCGCTCCTTTCCAAGCCTCCGTAACTCTCGCGTCTTCAAATGTCTTCTTGCGAATCGCCGTGCCGCCGCCCCAGCAGAAATCTCCGGTAGGCTTTCCCAACATCGTGGCGATGGCCGCGTTCCAGGTCGAAGCCACCGCGCTTGCCAGCAACTCCATTCCGGAGCCACTGGGAATAATCCAACGGTACGCCGTGGTTGCGCCAATTCGCCCATCCTGCAGTGGCGCGATCAACTTGTTCAGCCAACCGCGTGGCAGGCGTACGTCGGAATCCGTAAACGCCAGCACTTCAAATTTGTCCGGGGGCAAAGCCTCGACCGCGCGCTGCAAGTTGTAAACCTTCTCGCCGCAATCCGCCGGCGGCCCGGCGATTACGATATGCACCGGATGCGAACTCGCCAGCTTCACCCTCTCGATAATTTTCAGGGCAGGATCAAGACTCGTCGCCAAAGTAAAATAAATCTCGTAATTCGGATAATCAAAACGCGTCAGCGACATCAGATTTTCTTCAAGTCCGCGTTCGTTTCCCTTGCATGGGCAAATCAAGGCCGTCGCCGGTGTGTAAAAGCCAGAATGCGTACCAATTTTCTGCCGCACCAGGCGAAACCAGACAAACCCGTCCCATAGTGAATACAAGCCGAGCCCAATCTGCCCGATGACTAGAATGTAGAAAATGAATTGCATTGCCGCGAGATTAGCAAAATCTCACGCTCAGTGGCAGGTTCTTGAACGCCCGACTTTCCCAACTCGCAACCTTAATTCCACCGTCGTTTTGAGAACGCGGTGCGCAGCACGCGATCAGCAGCAGCATCCAGCTCCATCTGGAACTTTCCCGCTGCTCGCCTGGCCTGTTCCATCAAAGAGGGATCCAGCAGCAGCGCAGTTCGATCCACGAATGGCCCGGATGCAATCGCCCGCCGAGGCGCTCGCTTCGGTTCCTTAGCCTGCAGCTGTTCGTACAGTTCCAGGTCGTGCCAGAAGGACCGAGCCTCGTCGTCTGACCACCGCAGAGCCTGGCCCAGCGCCACGAAGAATTCCTCACGGAATAAATCCAGTAGCGGTATGGCCAAGTCGATGCCGCTCGTTCGTGTTTTCTTTTTAACTTTGACGCCTTTCTTCGCTTTGCCTTTCTTGAGTTTCGTGCGCGAGCCGGCGCGCGGTTTGGCTCCGCGCACCACCACGTGAACCTTTAATTTCGTCGGCAGCGCGGCTTCCGCGCGCAGCACCATGGCCAGGATCGCCTCGCGCCGGATCGTTTCCAGCTGATCGCGGTAGTGCGCGGGCTGGTCGGCGCGACCTGGCCGTCGGTTCTCCGCTGCGTACATATCCAGGAATCTCGGCACCATCTCGTTTCGATCGAGCGCCGCCAGCAGCAAATGTGCTGCCTCACGGGCGCGAATCACGAGTTCACGGGGACGGTAGGGCATGGCGAAGCTTCTCTACCTCTACGTGAATCAACTGTCCCCCGCAACAGGAAACCGAAGCAGGACGCGAAAAAGAAAAGGCCCGGAGATTTCTCTCCGGGCCTTTTTGGCTGTCTCAACTATCCCGGTGCGATTCGCTCTGCGCCATGCGCCTCGGGCCGCGTTTTTGCTTTAGTGCAAGGGACCGGCGACCGGTCGATCCGTGTCGCGGGCACCGCCCGGAATCGGACGAACCGGCTTCTCGAATTTGCCCAACGCAATTTCGAGAGCCTGTTCCGCCGTACGCACGAAGTGAACTTTCATTCCTTCGAGCATGTCGTCCGGCAAGTCTTCCTTCACGTTCGGTTCATTCTCCGAAGGCAGGATGACTTCCTGAATCCCGGCGCGCTTGGCGCCGAGCACTTTTTCCTTGATTCCACCCACCGGCAGAACAATTCCGGAGAGCGAAATTTCGCCGGTCATTGCCACCCGCGGTCGGATTGCCCTGCCCGTCAGCAGGCTGACCAACGCCGTGACCATTGCCACGCCAGCGGAAGGACCGTCTTTCGGAACTCCACCGGACGGCACGTGAATATGGATGTCCTGTTTGCGGAAGAAATCCGGATCGATTCCATACCGCTCGCAGTTCGCCCGAACCCAGGTGAGCGCTGCTCGCATGGATTCTTGCATCACGTCGCCCAGGTGACCGGTCATTGTCAATGTCTTCCCGCCGCGCATTTTGCTCGCTTCGATGAAGACGATGTCACCGCCGACCGGCGTCCAGACCAGTCCGACTGAAACGCCGGGCTGCTGCACGCGCTCTTCGACTTCCTTCTCCTGATGCACTTTCTGAATACCCAGCACTTCGTGAATGACTTCCGGCGTGACGATCAGCTTGTCCGTCTTGCCCTCGGCCAAACGCCGTGCCTGTTTGCGGACCAGCGTGCCCAATTCGCGTTCCAAATTGCGTACGCCGGCTTCCCGCGTGTAGTGCCGAATCACTTCGTGCAAGGCTTCATCGGTGAATTCAATTTGCTCACCAATGGTCAGGCCGTTTTCCTTAGCCTGGCGCGCCAGCAGGAACATCTTCGCGATGTGGACCTTTTCCTCTTCGGTGTAGCCCGAGAGTTGGATGATCTCCATGCGGTCGCGCAAAGGCTCTGGAATTGGATCAAGCCAATTAGCAGTCGCGATGAAGAGCACCTTCGAAAGATCGAACGGCACATCGAGATAATGATCGCGGAAGGTTGAATTCTGTTCCGGATCCAGAACTTCCATCAGCGCTGCCGATGGATCGCCCCGGAAATCACGCCCCAGTTTGTCAACCTCGTCCAGCATCAAGACTGGGTCAAGTGTCTCAGCGCGTTTCATTCCCTGGATGATCTGCCCAGGCAGAGCTCCGATGTACGTGCGGCGATGTCCCCGAATTTCGGCTTCATCGTGCATGCCACCGAGCGAGATGCGCACGAACTTGCGTCCCAGCGCCCGCGCGATCGACTTGCCCAATGACGTCTTGCCGACGCCCGGAGGCCCGACGAAGCACAGAATCGGTCCCTTCATCCCCGGCTGCAGCTTCTTCACCGCCAGGTAATCGAGAATGCGCTCTTTGATTTTGACCAAGTCGTAGTGATCTTCATTCAAAATCGCATGCGCCTTCGGAATATCAATGTCCTCGGTGCCGGAAACCTTGGCCCACGGCAAGGAAGTCATCCACTCCAAATAGGTACGCGCGACCATGTATTCGGCCGAAGCCGGAGTCATCTTCGCCAGCCGCTTCAGTTCGCGGTCGCACTCCTTCTTCGCCTCCGCGGTCATGCCCGATTCTTCGACTTTCTTGCGCAGTTCGTCGATCTCGGCCTGACCATCGTCCGATTCGCCCAACTCTTTCTGAATTGCCTTCATCTGCTCGCGTAGCAAGAATTCACGTTGGCTCTGGTTGACCTGCTCCTGAACCTGATCGTGAATTTTGTTACGCAGATCGAGCACTTCCCGCTCTTTGGTCAGCTCACTGATCAAGGATTCCAGGCGCTTGCGCACGCTGAAAGTCTCCAGCAGTTCCTGACGAATCAATGTACTGAGCGATGGCAGCGTCGAAGTAACAAAGTCCGCCAAACGTCCCGGCGAATCGATGTTCATCACTTCGGTTTGCAGATCGTCCGAAAGCTGCGGCGAACGCGCCACCACTTCACGGAACAGTTCCTGCACGTTGCGCTCAAGCGCGGTCAGCTCTGCATCTCGCTGATCTTCCAGATCCGGTTGCAGGTCAACCTTGGCGCGCAGAAAAGGTTTAAAACCCAAAACTTCGGTTACTCGAATGCGGTCCATGCCTTCCAGAAACGCAACCACGTTTCCGTTCGGCATCCGCACCATCTTGTGCACCTTCGCCAGCGTGCCGACGCTATGCAGATCCGTTCCGGTCGGCGCCTCTACGCGAGGGTCCAACTGCGCAACCACTCCCAAAATCTTCTCCGTGCCTTCCAAAGAGTTCAGTAACGCCAGCGAACTCTCGCGGCCCACCGGCAGCGGAAGAACCGCGCCCGGGAAGAGGACCGTATCTCGTACGGGAAGAATCGGAAGCTCTTGCGGTATCACTTTTGTTGTCTTGCTCACCGTGTCCCCCTCGGACCAAACAGCAGGCCCGAACACTAGGCAGCTAATCGGCTGCTTGGAACGTTTAGATGCGTCCAGAACCAAAAAGATGTAAGTTCCTTATGCCGTTCCCTATAAGAAGATGTGACAATATCACACTAAGACTTAGGAGTCCACCACCACACTTGGACACGTATATATAACCCACTTCCCTTCTATAAGTTGCTAGACATCCACGCTCCGGTCCAACCAAGCCTCAGCTTACGGTAGAGGCCTTGCATCCTTAGCCAACTCCTTTGCCAGCCGGAGCGCATCCTCTCGATTTTCAATCGTCCCATTCAATTGAGCTTCTTCAACATTATATAAGATAGCTTTGAACTTAGGCCCGGGCCTTAGGCCCAGTGCAATCAAGTCGTCACCCGTGACCAGTCGGGCCGGGCGGACTTCCTCCTGCGGCGTCTCCTGTATGAACCGCGCCACCAGCTCGTGGTTATCCAGTTTTCCGTGGCTGGAGAGCGAATCGAGCCGATGCAATTCGAGGTGTTCTTCAAACTTGCGCAAGCGCACGAACCGCTTCAGCGTCGCCGGCTTCATCTGCGGCACATCTTTAAACCTCATATGATTCGTGACCAGCGACGCGATCTGTTCCGTCTCTTCGTTCGAGAATCGGAAGCGTCGGCAAATCTCCTCGGCCATCCTCACGCCCACTTCCACGTGACGGTCAAAACGGATGCGGCCATTCGGCCCAGTCGGCGGCGCAAACGTGGGCGGTTTTCCCACGTCATGCAGCAGGACGCCCCACGCTAAAGTCGCCGAGGATCCCGCCGGCAATCCTTCGATCATCATTAGGGTGTGGACCCAGACGTCGCCCTCGGGGTGAAATTGAGGCGGCTGTTCGACGCCTTTCATTCGCGCAATTTCCGGTAACAGTCGGGGCAGCAGTCCGGTTTCGTCGAGCAGTTCAAACCCTCTTCGCGCCGCGCCTTCCGTCAGGATCTTCGTCAATTCGTCTCGAAGTCGCTCCGGCGAAACATGCGTGATTTCTGGCGCCAGCTTCTGAATCGCTCGCAACGTTCCTGCCTCGATCGCGTAACCGAACCGTGCGGCGAATCGCACCGCGCGCAGCATGCGTAGCTTGTCTTCGCCGAATCGCGTTTCCGCATCGCCGATCGCGCGAATCACGCCGGCGCGCAAATCGTCGCGGCCACCCACAAAATCGAGAATCTCGCCGCTGCGCGGGTCGAGCAGCAGGCCATTGATCGTAAAATCTCGGCGCCGGGCGTCGTCTTCGGGGCTCTTCGTATATTCGACCCGATCTGGGTGCCGGCCGTCGGAATAGCCAATATCCGAACGGAACGTCGCCACTTCCGCTTGCTGGTGTTCTGCATCGCTCGCGTCCGACGGCAATTCCGGAACAATTACGACTCCGAATTTCGCCCCGACCGTTAGCGCGCCAGGAAAAATTCCTTCCACCTGTGCGGGGGTCGCGTCCGTGCTGATGTCGTAGTCTTCGGGAACGCGTTCCAGAAGAATGTCGCGCACGCAGCCGCCCACCAAAAAGGCTTGAAATCCTTTCGAAGTCAGCGTGGCGCAGACCTGTTCAGCAAAGGCGCGGGCATCCATGGCGTGATTATGTGCGAAATGCGCGGAGGTTGGAAGTTTGCTGTGTGCCAGCCCTGATTAAAGTGCGCCTGGCCTATTTACGCTTGTCTTGCGCGGAGATCGACCCGCCGAACTGCACCTTGGAGAACCCGAACTTGTCGCGCAAACGGTCCGTAGCCTGCGCGAGTCGCTCCAGCTTGTCCCGCCGATCTGGATCCAGCAAATCGAATTGCTGCGGCCCGCCGGAGAACGAGCTAAGCGCCACACCGACCAAACGCAGATCCGCCTTGCCGTCCCAAGCGCGCGAAAACAATTTCCGAATGATCGCCAGAAAAACGGAATCGAGATCCGAAGCGTCAGGCAGCGTTTCGCTGCGTGTAATCGTCACAAAGTTAGCGAAGCGCAACGTCAACGTCACGTTCCGCGCATGCTGCCCGGCGTCCCGCATCCGCTTCACCGCTTTCTGGCAGAGATAACTCAGCGTAGCTTCCAATTGTTCCCGGTCGTGCGTGTCCTCGCCGAATGTCTGGTTGTGCGAAATAGATTTGGACTCCGCGTCAACGAAAAACTCATAAGCATCGATCCCGCGGGCCTTGCGGTGTAGCGCCTGTCCCCAAGCACCGAACGATTGTTCGAGCCTTTCCGGCGAAAGTCTCTGAAGCTGCGCGATAGTCTCGATTCCCATGGACTTCAATCCCGCATCCGTGACTTTGCCGATGCCCGGAATCCGCCGCACCGCAAGCGGCGCGAGAAACGATTCCTCGCTACCCGATGGAACCCACACCAGCCCACGCGGCTTGGCCTGCTCGCTCGCAATCTTGGCAACCAAACGCGTTGAAGCGAGTCCACCCGAACACGGCAAATCGGTAGACGCTGTGATTTCGGTCAGCAGCTTATGAGCCGCGGCAAAAGACGGCCCGTGCAGCTTTTCGGTGCCCGTCAAATCGATATACGCCTCATCAATCGAAGCCATCTCGACGATTGGCGAATATTTGCTGAGGATCGTAGCTACCCGGTCGCTGTATTTTCCATACAGCTCGTAGTGGCTGCTCAGGAAAATCGCGTGAGGACACAATTTCGCCGCCGTTCGCAAAGCCATGGCGGAATGCACGCCGAACTTGCGGGCCTCATAGCTCGCCGAAGTCACGACGCCGCGCTGGTCGCGCGCGCCTCCGACCACCACAGCTTGCCCGCGCAGCTCCGGACGTGCCAGCAGTTCGACCGAGACAAAAAAAGCGTCCATGTCGACGTGCATGATCGCGGCGCTGGATTCCGCTGAAAGCGGCGCCGCCGCATCGTGTTTGGCTCGATATGTAGCGAGCTTGGCCATCGCGGTGAACCCTAGGCGAATATACACCGAAGATGGGCAGTGACGGATGCGGGAGCGTTGGTGAGCGAAGCGGAGACCACACCAGACCGGCTTTCAGCACACCCTCGTTGCAGCCAGGACCCGCGGGATTCCAGCGAGATCCATGGTGATGGCCACGTTGGTCCACCAGGAGGGTGAAGCGTCAAAAAGCTCGCGGACCCGCGCGGCCGAGTCATGCCCAAGTTCGAGCACTAAAATCCCTCGATCGCGGAGCCGCGCAGACGCCTGAATCACCAGCCGCTCATAAACGTCCATTCCCGCTGGTCCGGCGAAAAGTGCGGAGTGCGGTTCGTGATCGCGCACTTCGCGTTGCAATGTTGCGGCGTCGGAATCGGCGATGTACGGCGGATTACTAACGATGAGGTCAAACGATGGCACCAGTGCCTCAGTCGTCGGCGGAAACAGGTCAGCTTCGACGAATTGAATGCGCCCTGAGACCTGATTGCGAACCGCGTTTTGACGAGCCACTTCCAACGCCGCCGCCGAAATGTCAGTCGCCAGAACCTCGGCGTGGGGCAGCTCGTAAGCCAGCGCCACAGCAAGGCACCCAGAACCCGTCCCGATATCTGCAACGTGCAACGTTTCGCGAGGTAGGCCCGTATCCATGTGAATTTTAAATCCGCGTTCACCCAGCCGGGCCAGCGCGACTTCCATAAGGTGTTCGGTTTCTGGACGTGGGATCAGCACGGCCGGCGTCACCTCAAAATCCAGCCCCCAGAATTCCTGATGTCCCGTCAGGTATTGCGTAGGCTCGCCAGCCGCGCGGCGAGCGATCAACGCGAAATACTTTTGCAGCGCCGCATCATCGACCGGCTCCTCATGATGCGAATACATCCAGGCCCGATCGCGTCCGAGGGCGTGCATCAGCAAAACCTCGGTCGCCAGCGTACCCGAAGGAACACCAGCGTCTCGAAGCTGAGCCATGCCCCACTTTAAGGCAGAGCGGATGTCGATGTTTTGTTCGGCGGAAGCCACGGATTTTTTCCGGGATCGGCGGCAGGCAAAGACCGGCGCTACGCGTCGACCAGTTCTTGTTTCAGCCGCTCAGATTCGTAATGCGTCGATAGCGCGTCGACAATCGGCGCCAGCTTGCCTTCCATCACTTGGTCCAGCTGATGCAAAGTCAGCCCGATGCGATGGTCGCTGACCCGGTTTTGCGGAAAATTATAAGTACGGATTTTTTCGCTGCGGTCGCCGGTCTTGATCTGGTCGCGTCGTTCGGCGGCAATCGCTTCGTGCTGCTTGGCCTGCTCTTGTTCATACAAGCGGGCCCGCAATACGCGCATGGCTTTCGCCCGGTTCTTGATTTGCGATTTTTCGTCCTGCTGCGACACCACCAGCCCGCTGGGAATATGAGTGATACGCACCGCAGAATAAGTCGTGTTCACCGACTGGCCACCAGGACCCGACGAACAAAAAGTATCGATGCGCAAGTCCTTAGCTTCGATCTTGATGTCAATTTCGTCCGCTTCGGGCAGCACGGCCACCGTGGCGGCCGAGGTGTGAATGCGTCCTTGCTGCTCGGTAGCCGGAACGCGCTGCACCCGATGCACGCCGCTCTCAAACTTAAGCTTGGAATACACGTTGTTGCCTTGAATCGCGACGGTCACGTCCTTCATTCCGCCGATCGATGACGCCGAACTTTCCATCACTTCCACTTTCCAGCCCTGCGATTCCGCATAACGCGAATACATTCTAAAAAGCTCGCCGGCGAAGAGCGAAGCTTCGTCGCCGCCGGTGCCCGCCCGAATTTCGACGATCACGTTTTTATCGTCGTTGGGATCCTTGGGCAGCATCAGAAACTTGAGGTCACGTTCCACGTTGACGCGCCGCGCTTCCAGCTCTCGCGCTTCGTCGTGCGCCATCTGTTTCATCTCCGCGTCTTCCGCTTCGACCAGCAGCTGCTGCGTCCCCAGCAATCCCTTCTCGATCTCCTTCCACTCGCGGTATTTCGCGACCATCTCCGCCATATCCGCGTGAGTCTTCGCGAGCTTCTGGAAACGCGAAGAATCGTTGTGAATATCCGGCGACGAAAGCTGCTGGGTCAATTCGTCGTACTTAATTTCAATGTTTTCGAGCTTTTCAAATAACGTAGCCATGAAACCCTCACAAAAATGCAGAAAATAGAAATTGGAAATCGGCGAGGCGAACGACTGAGCTTGCTTGGCCCCGGATGGGGTCGGGAGGGAGCGCTAATGAAAGCGGCTAAACATGGCTGCTAAACACGAGAATAGCGGTGGAATGCGTGGATGTCAACGGACGCGATATGTACTACGATGACCAACTGTGAGCAACTGTGAACAACCATGAGTGAACTCGGAGCCGCGCGCAGAATCGGCTGCGCCAGCGAAATGATGTGGAAGTTCTGGTATCCAGCGCTCCGCAGCGACCAGCTACGCCGAAATAAGCTAACGCGCGCCATGCTGCTCGATGTTCCGCTCGTGCTCGGCCGCGACACCGCCGGAAAACCCTTCGTCATGCGCGATGTATGCCCCCACCGTGCCTTCCCCCTTTCCTTCGGACAATTCGATGGCGCCAGCGTCGAATGTGCCTACCACGGCTGGAAGTTCAACGCCCACACCGGCCAATGCAACGCAATTCCCTCGTTAGCGGAAGGCTCGAAACTAAAGTGCGACCGCATCTACGCCGGAAGTTTTCCGTGCGAGGAGCGCGACGGCTACGTCTGGGCCTACATGACCAATCCCGAAGGTCGCGGCCTAGATGAACTGCCGCCCGCCGTGCCGGAACTCCCCAAATTCAGCAAGAAATTTGAAACCGCGCAGCTGTACGCCGAACTCCCCTGCGGAGTCGATCAAGCCATCATCGGCCTGATGGATCCGGCCCACGGGCCGTTCGTTCATCAAGCCTGGTGGTGGAGAAGCCGGCACAGTATCCGCGAAAAAGAAAAACAGTTCGAGCCAATCCCCAATGGCTTTCGCATGAGTCCCCACGCGCCGTCAGCAAATAGCGCGCCGTACAAAATTCTCAAACTGCTGACTGGTGAACCGGCCACCACCACGATCGATTTCGTCCTGCCCAACCAACGCTTCGAACAAATCCGAGCCGGCAAGTATTGGCTCTCCAGCCGGACCACCGTCACACCGATCCGGCCAGACCTCTGCCGCCTCGATTTTTACGCCGCCTGGAATATTCTCCCGTGGTTTCCAATCGTTTCGTTCATCGTGAACGTATTCGGCCCGCGATTCATTCGCCAAGACACCGAAGTGATCGAAAAGCAGGCGATGGGGCTGAAGTATGAAGACCGCATGATGTTGATCGATGATGCCGACCGCCAAGCCCGCTGGTATTTTGAACTGAAGAGCGCCTACGCCGAAGCTCAACGAACGGGAACTCCAATGAAGCACCCGGTGAACGGCCCAGTCACCCTGCACTGGCGGTCGTAGGTTTTTTCCCCGAATCGCTTACTTCAGACTGCTCAGATCGAAAGTTGTTTCCACATCCTGATCGTCAGGCGTCAGCACTTTGATGATCAGATCCTCGGAAGGGTCGACGGTCCCACTGTCATAGGTTAACTGGAGTTCAGCGCCGGTAACTTGCCCGTTTCCGTAATCGCCAGAATCCAAGAGGATCGTTTTCAACGAGGTCGACTGGATTTTTTTGCCCTTCTGCGAGATTTGAACTTTGAAGTCTTTTTCGAAGTTGGGAATGGTGGGGCGGGCGGCAGGCGGGTCAGTGGGTCGCGATGGGTAAGTGTCCGTAAAATTAATTCCGACCCGCACGATGAATGGAAAGCTCCTCTTTGGCAAGTCGATCTCCGCTTGCTGGGTGTCCGGATTCCGATCGGACTGCCCCAGGTCGACAACCTGACCGTAGGGCGTCTCGATAATGACGTCGGATACCCACGGTCCGGTTCGTGACTGGCGTAAGTCGTGACGGTATTTCGCGAAGAAATCAGCGGTGACCGAATCACCGCGCACTCCGAGCAAGTAAGCTTCGCGTACGTCAGACGAAGATAGAGGGTATCGGTACGCGAGCGCGGGAAGAACCACAGCCAGAACAAGCGCGACTGTGATCAGAACACATGCCAAACCCGAATAACGTTTAATGGCCATGGCTACCTCCACTGCTGGTTCCGTTTCAACGAGCCGCTATTTCAGCGTCGCCAGATCAAACTTTGCTTGGATCTTCTGGCTGTCAGGCGTTTGCACCTTAATGCTGATTCTTCCGTTGGGATCAAGGTCCCCGTTGTCATACTTCAATTCGATCGTCGCACCGCTAATTGAACTAGAGCGCGGACCCAGATTGTTGTTGGAATACAGGACATAAACCCTGGACGACCCCACGCTGATCTCCTTATCACCCTGCGACAACGTGACCTTGAAATCGTTTGCGAAGTCGGGCACCAGTTCACCCTGTGAAGCCGTATTCGCCGGTTGCGACGCAGGATACGTCGCAGTGACGTAGACGCCTACCCGCACGATGAACGGAAATTCCTTCTTGGCCAAATCAATTCCCGCCTGCTGCGTATCCGGGTTCAGCGCGGACTGCCCCAATTCAACAACCTGCGAGTACGGCGTTGCCACGAGTACGTAAGAAACATTCGGCCCCGTTTGCGGGGCAGGAAGATCTTGTCGGTACCAAGCAACAAAATCAGAAGTAACGGAGTCCTTGCGCGTCCCGAGCAGGTAGGCATTTCGAATATCGGTCGCCGTGAGCGGATATCGATACGCAAGTGCTGGGAGAGCCAGTGCCAAAGCGGCGGCGAAACTTGCAAAAATGGAGACAAGCTTTAAACGAGGTTTCGCGATCATCACGCGATCTCCTTTTCAGCGGGCAACCTTATTTATGTGACGTGATCAACCCTGAAAATGGGTACAGCAGCACTCAACGAGCGATGCTGGTAAGGAACGGGTAGTGTTCGGCCGCGCCCATGAAGAACAACATCGGGATCGAGAGCCAAAAAGCGACGCGCGAAGCGATAAATCCCCACCGGCGGAGACGGTCGGCCTCGGGCGGCATCGGCGTTCCATTCTCGACGCTAGCCCGTGTCCAAAGGATCAGGCGCTTCTGAACCCGCCAGACCACGCCCCAGGCATTCAGCAACATGACCAATCCAAGTCCGCCGCCGATGCCAATGCAAAGGTGCGCGTTCGACACGACCATATTCGGAGATGAACCCCCAGCCAAGAGCAAGCTGGCGTACGAGGCGGCGATCACGATTGCGGAGATGCCGATAACGCGCAGAACCGGATTGTTCAGCGGACTCTTACTGGGAAGTTGTAGCGGGTAAAGCAGCGCGTAAGCGACCAGCCAAAGCAAGAACCATTCTAGAAACCATCGCAGCGCGAGCGACGGGTCGCCAGAATTTTGCGCATCTGCGGAAAGAATCGTAAAGAAATAACGCAAGCCTACCAGGACCGTAACCAGCGCGGACCAGCGGAACCACCACATGGCGCGAGACATCAGCACCGGAAAAACTTTCGCGCGGACCGGCGCCTCGAGTTCATTCATGGTCGCGAAGCCGACCAGATTGAAAAAGTAAAGCAAGCCAATCCAGATGATTCCGGAGACAAAATGAATCCACCGAAGAAGAATCAGTTCGTTCACCGCGCCGCGGGGAAATGTGAATTGGGGAGAGAGAAGAAATCCAGGCAACGCGAGTGCGTGCGGCAAAAACGGAAAAATCGAGGCGGTCACGGCGTCCTCCTGAATCCCACCGCAGCACGGTAACACCGTTCGCGGCGCCGCAAATTCAATTCTTGATTCGCGCCAGCGCCCAGCTCGCGTGTTCCGCGATTAACTCATCTGGCGAATGTGCCAGGGCGCTCAGCAAAGCGACAATCCGTCCGTGTGCCGCCGATTCCGCTGGCACCTTCGAATTTCCCAAAGCCACGCACGCATTTCGCACCAGCCCTCGCCATTTCGCGCGTTTGACCGCACTGTGGCGAAATACAGTGCTGAATTCCTCCTGGCTCAACGAGGCCAACCATTCCAGCTCGGGTGCAAATAGAGTTGCGGTGGAAGACTGCGGCGCAGCTTCGTCGGCCACCTCGAAACCAGCAACGACCTTGCGCGGCTGAAATGCACCTAGTGCAGTAACCGCAGCTTTTCGATTCCACGGACAGACGTCCTGGCAAATATCGCACCCAATCACGGCATTCCCCATGGCCGGCCTCAGCTCCTCGGGAATTGCCCCGCGGAGCTCGATGGTCAGGTAGGAAATGCAGCGGCGCGCATCGAGAACATACGGCGCAGTGAACGCCTGTGTCGGACAAGCGTCAAGACAAAGTGTGCAGCTACCGCAACGATCGGGCGCAGGGGCCTGCTCCGGCTCAAGCGACGGCTCGAGCTCAAGCGTTGTAATAATGACGCCCAGAAAAAGCCACGAACCAACTTCCTGATTGATCAGGCACGTGTTTTTCGCCAGCCAGCCCAGCCCCGCGTATTTCGCGGCGACTCGTTCGAGGATGGGCCCAGTATCGGCGTAGGCCCGCGCCTCGAACGCTGGCTCAGACCATTGGGCGCGCATCGCGGTGACCAGCGCATTAAGTTTCTCCCACAAAGTCTCGTGATAATCGTCGCCCCAGGCATAACGCGAAATCCAACCGCGAGGCGCAGCCGATCCCGCACCTGGCGCAAGCGCCGCGACCTCGGTGGAATATGGCGCGGCCGAATTGTAGTTGAGACCGACAACGATCAGGCCGCGTGCACCTTCCATAACCAACTTCGGATCGGCCCGCCGCGGGTCGTGAAGGTACTTCATTTCCCCGGCGTGGCCCCGATCGAGCCATCCGCGAAGATATTTCAAATCGTCGAGACCCGTCAGCGGAGCGACTCCGCACAGATCAAACCCGGCGGCGCTAGCCTGGGCGCAGATCCAGCGCGTTTTGTCTGCCGCGTCCATACGCGTATGATGCTAACAGGACCACGTCGCGGGCAATTCGCGGAAAAAGTGATTTTTCGCGCCGCGCTCGCCTAGCCCTTGGCCTTGCCCGCAAACGGCTGCTACAATGCCCGCCATGGCTGATTGGCGACAAGTTCAGGCGCGGATACGCAAGGCGAAAAGCAGCCCCGATGCGCCCACGAAATTGCATGAGCTTTACCAGCGCACACATGACGCCATGGTGGCTTGGGAACTCGGCGTGGTGGAAGAAAAAGCCGAACGAACGGACGAAGCCGTGAAATGGTACACGATTGCAGTAGAACGTTTTAGACGATCCGACTGGAAGAAAAAGGCTGAAGACGCGCTGACCCGCCTGGGTGCGCCGCTGCCCGAACCGGGAGCAAAGCCGAGCGCTGAGCCAATTTTTGCCTCGCGCCAGGCGAAGAGTGAGGATTCTACGGAAGAAGATCTGAAAGAAGAAGAACGCGCCGACGAGGTTGAAACTGCCAGCGCGCGATTGGCGCTGGGCGAAATCGCCGACGAAGAAGAAGAATCCGACGAATCGGAAGAAGGCGAAACCCCGGCCGCCGCCGAAGCAGGCGCGGCTACCCCCGGCGACAGCGATCCCAACAAAAAGAAACGCCGCCGCGGACGCCGCGGTGGCCGCGGACGCCGCCGCAAAGGCGCTCCGCAAGCGCCAGGTTTGCCAGCCCAAACGTTCGCTGAACCTTCATCACCCGCCCCAGCCTCCGTCGATGCTCCGGCGCAACATGGGCGCCCACAACACTCCCAGCGGCCGGCCCACACTCCGCGGCCGGAAAATTCACGGACCCACGCAGGTCGCAACGAATCCTACGGACGGACCGGCGCATCCTTGAGTGCACGCGAAGAAGCCGAACCGCGCATCCCCATCGAGTTACCCGAACCGATGCTGCCGTCCGAACGCATCGCGCACGGCCGCGCTGGAGATCCGGCGCTGGCCTCGCGCATGGCGAAACTCGATTCCATGCTCCGTCGACTCGTCTCCAGCCCGCTGCACAAGCTCGACGATTCCGATTCGGCGCCGGCAGGACCCGGAGTATTTCTGTTGTCGGATTCCGATCAGATCTCCTCGTACTACGTCGAGGCCTGCCAGACCCTGCGCGTCGGCTTGGGAAACTTGGCCCGTGGTTCTGGGCGCAGCACAACCAAGGCTCCGCGCCAAGGCCGACCGGTTACCGATAGCGGCCTGAAAACCAAGCTCGCCGAGCATCTGGGAATCGGCGAAGCGAAAGTCGCGCAGTATTTGAAAGAGCATTGCGTGGTCCGCTGGATCCAACTCGACGACGACGCCCCGCATCTGGCGCATTTCGCCATCAGCATCCTGCGCACGCCTCTGAATCTGGACTAAGCATTAAGACCGAGCGGCAATTCAATTTCACCGCGATCAATTGCGGGCGAGTTGTTTCCACTCGATTCCGAAGCGGCTCAGATATTTTCGCAGTCTGTCTGCATCGTTCGTGCTGGCTTTACGCGCGCGCGATGCATTGAACAAACGCCTGCCGGCATCCGAAAGCGATCGCGACTCCCTGCACACTTCAATCACCTGAGCCAGCTGCACTCGATCGAATAAATCAATTTCGTCGAGTTGTTGCTGGGTAAGAATGCCGCTCAGAAGATCTTGGGCATTTGCAGTTTCTAAGGCATCCCACGAGGCCTTCAGTCTCCGCGTTTCTTCCTCGACGATAGCTTCGGAAATGCGTCCGCCAGGTGCCAGAGTGGCCATGCGCACGACCGCCGCATTCAGGTCGCGAAATCCGCCGGCCCATTTGGCATCGCCGGAGAGCGCCATATCCAGGAATCTCTGGCGCGCTTCTTTACTGAAAGCGACGCGCCGGCCGGTGCGCTCACCAAATTGATCGACCTCGAATTGCAAGTTCGGCTCGATGTCTTCCGGCCGCAAACGCAAACCTGGGAGCGTGAATGTCCACATGTTGATTCGAGAAAGCAGGTCTTCGCGAAATCGCCCCTCACGAACGGCCGCGGGTAAATCCCGGTTCGTGCCGGCGATTAATTGAAAATCGCTCTTCACTTCGCGATCCGAGCCGAGCGGGAGGAATGTTTTGTCTTCCAACGCACGAAGTAGCATTGCTTGCTCGTCGAGACCGAGCTCCCCGATTTCATCCAGAAACAACACGCCCTTATCCGCGCTGCGCAGCACGCCAGGACGATCGCGTAATGCGCCCGTGAAAGCGCCTTTCACATGCCCAAAAAGAGTGGACATGGCGCCATCGCCTCGCAGCGTCGCGCAATTCACGTCGATGAATTCTCCCACCACCGTGTGGCGCGTTTTCTTCAATTCGAAAATGCGGCGAGCCAGTCGCGATTTCCCTGCTCCGGTCGGGCCCATCAGCAGCAACGGATCCCGGGTGGCGATCGCGACCTGTTCGATTCTTTCAATCAGCTGATTGAACGCGGCATTCCGGGTGGCGATCCCTCCCTTCAGATAGGAGACCGCATCAATTTTCTCTTCCTGAAACCGCGAGGCAATCCGATCGTATTTCGATACATCTAGATCGATTAGCTTAATTTGGCCCGGCGTGGTGCGGTCGCGATCGGGAGATGCCTGCAGCAGTGTTCCGGGCAGGTATCTCGATTCGGTAAGCAAAAATAGACAGATTTGAGCGACGTGTGTTCCGGTTGTGATGTGAATGCGGTAATCCTCAGAGTCAGGCTCGAAAGGATACGCGCGGGCGAAACTGAAGAGCGTCTCGTAGACGCGCTCGAAATCCCAAGGATCGCTGAAATCGATCACATGCGAACGCACCGCAGTTTCGGGGGAAACGCTTTCAATGTCTCTGGCGACCGTAGCCGCCAAAGCGGCGTCCCGTGAACCGTGAAGAAGCTCGAACCGGCTGACGACAAAGTCTGGTTGGCGACAAATGGCGACAGTAGGCCGCCAGGATTTCCAGCGATCGTGTCCGCGCCCGCTATCGAGCGTCGTGCCGAGCAGTCCAATGACGACTTGCGGTTTTTCTTTCATATATCAGAGTATAAATCACTATTTATTCTTAGCATTTTTTCTTATCCACAATCGACCGGCTTTTCGTTAACCTTCCTGTTTATATGAACTTGGACCCATTAGAGCATTGGTAACAGCCGTGCCTTTAGTGTTCTGACAAGCGAAGACAAGCGCGGTCCCGGTTCGCGAGCGACGTCGCAGTCGCGAGCCGAGGGGGCGCGGGCCCAAAGCGTCCGCGCCTCTCAGCTAAGAAAGACCGAGAGGAGTCAGACAGTGTCCGAATCCACTTTCAACCTTATTGTTCCGGAGAATGGAGTGCCGATTAAGGCCTGGACCAAGGGCGTTCCGCTCGAGGACGAGGCGCGCAAGCAGCTGATGAACGTCGCCCAGCTTCCCTTCATTTATAAATGGATCGCGGCTATGCCGGATGTCCATTGGGGAATTGGTGCGACGGTTGGCAGCGTAATTCCGACCAAGGGCGCGGTCATCCCGGCTGCTGTTGGAGTCGACATCGGTTGCGGAATGATGGCGGTACAGACCGATCTGACCGCGGCCGATCTGCCCGACAACCTGCACGCGATTCGGACCGCCATCGAGAAAGCGGTTCCTCACGGCCGCACCAACCATGGCGGGCGTGGTGACCGCGGTGCCTGGAGCAACATCCCCGCGCACAATGACGAGGTCTGGCAGACGCTCAAGCCGCGTTACGATGCGATTCTCGAAAAGCATCCGAAACTCGACCGCGGCAACCACTCCAATCATCTCGGGACTCTGGGCACCGGAAACCACTTCATCGAGGTGTGCCTCGATGAATCGGAAAATGTTTGGTTCATGCTGCACAGCGGGTCGCGCGGAGTTGGCAACCGCATGGGCAGCTACTTCATTGATCTGGCTCGCAAAGATATGCAGAAATTCTTCATCAATCTTCCCGATCGAGATCTCGGTTATTTTTCAGAAGGGACCGAGCACTTCGATGACTACGTGGAAGCGGTGCATTGGGCCCAGGATTTTGCGCGATTGAACCGCCATCTGATGATGAAGCAGGTAACGGAAGCAGTTCGCAATTCCGGCGAGGTTCGGCCGTTCGTCGCCGAATTGAAGGCGATCAACTGTCATCACAACTATGTCGCTCGCGAACGGCACTACGGCCAGAATATTCTGTTGACCCGCAAGGGCGCCGTGCGTGCCCAGGAAGGCGATATGGGAATCATTCCAGGCAGCATGGGCGCGCGCTCCTACATCGTTCGGGGCAAAGGCAACATGGAAAGTTTCATGAGCTGCAGCCACGGTGCAGGCCGGGCAATGTCCCGCACCGAAGCGAAGCGCCGCTTCAGCGTTGCCGACCATGTGCGCATGACGGCGGGAGTCGAGTGTCGGAAGGACGCCGACGTGGTCGATGAAACGCCGGCGGCCTACAAGTCGATCGAAGCCGTGATGGCGGCCCAGTCCGACCTGGTAGAAATCGTTCACACCTTGCGCCAAGTGGTTTGCGTCAAGGGTTGAGCCTCGGCACCAGTCTCGGCAAGACAAACCAATGAACCGTGCAACAGCGGAGCAAAATACGTGATTCACATTGATGGATCATCGGGCGAGGGCGGCGGCCAAATTCTACGGTCGTCGCTCAGCCTTTCCCTGGTAACGGGAAAACCTTTTCGAATTGAAAACATTCGTGCCGGCCGCGAGCGTCCGGGACTGTTGCGTCAGCACCTGACCGCGGTTCTCGCCGCAACCGAAATCTCCGGCGCGAATGCCGAGGGCGCCGCGCTCGGTTCAAAAACGCTGACGTTCACTCCGGGAGAGATACGCCCCGGAACTCATCGCTTCGCCGTTGGAACTGCGGGCAGTAGCACGCTGGTTCTTCAGACCATTCTCCCAGCGCTGATGACCGCTGCCGAGCCGAGTCACATCACCATCGAAGGCGGCACACACAACATGCACGCGCCACCTTTCGATTTTCTGCAGAAGGTATTTCTGCCGGTCGTGGCCCGCCTTGGCCCGAAGGTATCGGTAAATCTCTCGCGCTACGGTTTTTATCCAGCCGGCGGGGGCTGTTTTACCGCCACAATCGAGCCATCCGCCAAGCTCTCGCCTGTCGATCTAATCGAACGTGGCGAGATTGCGCGGCGCTTTGGCTGCGCGATTGTGGCTAACCTCTCGCGCAGCATCGGGCGCCGCGAAATGGATGTCGCGATCGAATCGCTCGGATGGGATCCAAGCGAGATCGAAGTCATTCAGACCCGCGATTCCGTGGGTCCCGGCAACATCGTGCTCCTGGAAGTTGTTTCGACCGGTGTTACTGAAGTCTTTTCCGGGTTCGGACGCTTGGCCGCGAGTGCGGAATCGGTGGCCGGCGAAGCGGTACGTGCGGCGCGTTCGTATCTCGCTTCCGGCGCCGCCGCCAGCGAACATCTCGCGGACCAATTGCTCTTGCCTTTCGCCCTGGCCGGCGCCGGCGCATTCACCGCTGAGAAACTGAATATGCACGCCCGGACCAACATCGGCGTCATCAAGCAATTTCTTCCAGTGGACTTTTCGACCGAGGAAATCGGCCCAAAGACGTTGGTCCAGATTAGTCACCGCCCTGGAGACTCGGCCTCGATCTAGTTCCTTGACCACTACCAAGCAGAGCCAGCCAGTACCCCCTCCTAAGTACTATCCGGAGGCAAACTGGCCCTCCCGTTGAGCCTTCCGAACCGCCATTCGACCCCCAATTTGTACCTTTAGACGCAGGACCCTAGACGGACTGTCATAATCCGGGGCAAACTCTGCTAGCGTAATCGTTTACGGGTGTAGGTCTATTCGCATAGGCACACTCGTTCTGGGGTCAGCCTCTGGGGGTTTTCGCCGGTTTATTCGCCGGCTGGTTTTGCCAGTCTGAGGCTGCAAGAAAAAAGGAGAGGTACCGACTCATGCCGAAGACAGTAGGCAATCAAATTTGGAAAACGTTCGATTGGGCGCTCTGCAAGACTGCGACCGTCACGTACAACAGCATCCAGTATTTCAACAAGTACAAACCGAATCCTTCCTTCACTCCGAAGTGGTCGGATAAGCCGCTGCTCAAGTCGTGGGAGAAGTCGAAGCCGACGCTGGGCTGGCCGCGCACGACGGACTCGCTTTGTCCCGATTGCGTGCGCGAAGCGCGCGACCTGATCATCAATGGCAAAAAAGACTGGACCGATCTGGTTCACGAAAAAGTGGGCGAAATCAAGGCGCAGATTATCGAGCGCGACGGTCAGGTCTGGATGGTTAAGGAATGCCCGATTCACGGCAAGTTCGAAGATCTAATGGCCGTCGACGCAAAGTTCCTGGAATGGATTGAGAAGAACTTCCCCGGACGCGACATCCCGGCGCACAACGACGAAGCTCTGCACCGCCATGGATCGAGCACCGTGCGTCACGGACGCGGTTCAGTGCTGACCGTTGACCTGACCAACCGCTGCAACATGATGTGCGACCCCTGCTTCATGGACGCGAACCAGGTCGGATACGTTCACGAGCTGAGCTGGGAAGAAATTCAGGAAATCCTCGAAAACGCCACCAAGATCAAGCCGCGCCGCCAAATGTCCGTGCAGTTCTCCGGCGGCGAGCCCACCATGCATCCGCGCTTCCTCGATGCGGTGCGCTATGCGCGCAAAGTCGGTTACAACAGCGTGCAGGCTGCAACCAACGGCATCGAATTCGCCAAGAGCAAGGAATTCTGCAAGCAGACCTTCGAAGCAGGCATGCGCTACGCCTACCTGCAATTCGACGGAATCGGCAATGACGCCAACGGCCACCGCCAAGTCGGCAACCTGTTCGACGTGAAATTGCGCGCCATCGAAAATATGCACGAAGCCGGCATCGAAATCGTGCTGGTTACCACCATCGTCAACAACGTGAACAACGATCAGGTCGGACCGATCGTCAAGTTCGCCATGGAAAACCCCAAGAAAATCTCTTTCGTGTCGTTCCAGCCGGTTTCATTCACCGGCCGCGACGAAGAAATCACCCCGGAACGCCGCATCCGCCAACGCTACACCCTTTCGCATCTGGCCAAGGACGTCAGCGCGCAGGTCGGCAAAGTCGAACCGACCCGCGATTGGTTTCCGATTTCGTTCATCAGTACCTTCGCCGGCTTCTCGGACATGGTTCACGGCCCGGATTCGCAGTGGGGATCGCTTTCCTGCGGTTGCCACCCGAATTGCGGCGTGGGCACGGCGCTGATGATCAACAAGGAAACGAAAGAATGGGCTCCGGTTCCGCGTTTCCTGGACGCGCAACAGCTGACCAAGGACGTCGCGGCCATCACCGACGCTAACCGTGGCAAAGGTTTTTCGAACTTCATGATGGCCATGGCGCTGCTCAAGAATTACAGCCCATTCCAGGCACCCCCCAGTTTGCGACTGCGCGATCTGTGGAGGAAATTCGACAAGACCTGGGCGCTTTCAAAGAATACGGACAAGAAGTACGGCAAAGTAACCGGCGACCGGACCTATGAAGACGCCATGAAGCGTCGCGCGGAAGACCCCTGGAACTTCCTGTTCATCGCGGGAATGTGGTTCCAGGATCTTTTTAACTACGACTTCCGTCGCACCGAAATGTGCATCATCCCCTACGCCACGCAGCAGGGTGAAATTTCCTTCTGCGCCTACAACACCGGCGTCGGCTGGCGCAAAATCATCGAGAACATGCACAAGAACGCGACCGTGGCCCAGTGGTACAAGGAACACGGCAAGCACGACATCTTCGCCAAGGGCAAGAAAGTCGACCTGCCCAGCTACGAACACTCTCTGCGCATCGACGCCGAAGATGCTTCGCGCGTCCGTGAACTCGAGCACGACATTCCTCTGACCGCAGCCGAAGAAGACCGCATCCGCCGCAAGAAGGCGCATGAGGAAGCCGCCAAGGTCCGCCGCATCTACGAAGAACTCGTGCTGAAGAAGAGCACCGAGCCGGTCGTCCAGATTGGCTCGATGCAGCAGATTCTCTCGGCCGTTCCGGGCGTGACCGTGAAACCGGTGCAGATTGCTCCGGCAGCACCGGCCGCGCAAGAAGCTGAGACCGTCGCTGGCGACTAAGCTTAAAACCAACTTCGCAGGGTCGTAAAACAAAACAGCCCCGGCTAAAACCGGGGCTGTTGCTTTTTAGGCGCTATAATTTCTGTTGGCTGTCCGAAGCTAAGGCGGCTTTCTCGAATCTATGCTGGAAACGACGTTGGCCTGGGTCCGGTTCCTCGCACCGATCTGGATACCGGCGGCTATTGCGGTCTCAATGTGGCGGGTGTGGTCCCGACCCGGGGCCTTCAAACTAAGTTTCGGCGAGAAAATTATCCGCCTGATGATAATTCTGGCCGCAATGCTCGCGCTAATCTCGCTCTTCGGCCATTTTGCTCTTCGCTAGCAGCACCGCACGCTTCGCCTACCTCAAATAAGTGCGAACGTTTTCCGGCACCGTAAGACCCGGAAGCACCTTAGGATCGTCGATAGGTTTCCCCGCGCTCGTGTGCAACGGCAGCACCCCAGCCCATATCGGCAAAGCATAATCTTCCGCGTCGTCCTTCGGCGGCCCCACCCGCACCTTCGCCGAAACTTCATTCAACGGCAGCGCCAACACCGAGGTGGCTTTCAATTCCTGTTCGGTCGGAATCCGAATATCATCCCAGCGCCCGGGCATCACGTGATTGGTAAAAGCCTCAAGCGCCCGCATCTTCTCGGCGGGATCTTCGATCATCGTGGCCACGCCGAGCGCGACAACCGATCGGTAGTTCACCGAATGATGGAACGCCGACCGCGCCAGCACTAAACCATCCACATGCGTCACCGTCACGCAGATGTTCACTCCGCCCGCCAAAGTCTTCAGCATCCGGCTCGCCGACGAACCGTGAAGGTAGAGCATCTCCTCGATCCGCGCATAATTCGTCGGAATCACAAACGGCTGCCCTTCAACCACGAACCCGATGTGACACACAAATCCCTGATCCAGAATCGCGTGCACCGTTTCGCGGTCGTACTTGCCCCGGTCGGGCAGTCGTTGAACTTTCGTGCGCGCCGTAGGGGTGAATGGCTCAGTCATGTCTGCAGGTTAGGCCCGCGACCGAATAGCGGCAAGAGCCAATCTGGATGGCGGATCCCCTAAGCAATTCTCATTGCGGGTTGGAAGGTGGCGGCGTGTCCGGTGAAGGCGTCTGCCCCGGGTCGGGCGTTGAAGCCGGCGGAGCCGGTGCATCTTGCGATTGCGGCGGTGGCGCCGAAGGCTGATCCGAATTGGGCGGCGCAGGGCTTGGCTGTGATTGATCCGCAGGCGCAGTTCCCGGCGCTTGTGGAGCCGCTGAATTCTCAGGTTTCGCCGAGCCGTCCGGGCTCGTCGGCTTCGCCTGTTCCGGCGCAGGCGCCGGGGCAGCGCTCGGCACCTGCGGAGTTTCTGCCGCCGGAGCGGGCGCAACTTCCGCTGGCGGCTTAGTCACTTTCCTTCGCGTAGCGCGCGGAGCCCGCGCTGGGCGCGCATCTGGCGCAACAGCCGCGGCCGGAGCCACAGCCGGCGATGGCGGCGCAGCAATGTGCGCCACCCGAAACCCGGTGTAAGGAGGATCGGCCAGTCGATATAGCGCCCGCGCATCAGCCGGACGGTCCGCACTTGCGCCCGCCGTCCTCGGCGAACCGTTCGCGCCCACGATCCATTCGCTAACGTTTCCGCCGAGATCAAAAATTAATTCCTCGTCTTTTTCTCCTTGCCCGGGAAAGCTGCCCACTTCGCGCAGCAGCGGCGCATCCCCCGCCAACTCCTTGACCTCCGCTTCGAGCTTTGCCGCGTCCTCCGGGTTCAACGCATACCCGGCCCAATAATCTAGCGTGTTTTCGCCAGTTCGATCTTTGTAAAGTGCCGCGACTTCCGATTCGTTTGGCAGCCGGTAAGTCTCACCAGTCAACTTCGCCAGCCATTCGCAGTAATTCTTCGCCTGCTCATACGACACTCCGTTCGCGGGATAATTTTCGCTCCCGGGATCGAACCTGTAATCTTTGGCGAACGCCGCGTACTGCGCCCGCGTCACTTCGAAACGCCCCAGTTCGATCTCCCCGCGTTTCACCGTCTCGGGAATCAGAATATCCGGCAGCGGATTTTCTGCACTCGCGGCCGAAGCATGGACCGCAACACCGTAAAGCGCCCCAGCTTTCTGAACCGAGCGCAGCCGCAAGGCACTATCCAGCGGCGATCCTTTCTTCACCGCTTCATTCTCCGGAGGGTTGATCTTAAAGAGATATTTATCGAACCACGCGTCTTCCTCGTTGATCTTGCGTAGTTGATGGCTGATCTTTCGCGGGCCGTGCGCTTCGCCAGGAAAAAGAATAAATTTCACCGGGGCCTTGCCCAAAGTATATAGCGCGCGATAGTGCGTCCACCCCTGCTCCGTAGGTACCTGCCGGTCGATGGTTCCGAAGAAAATCAGCGTCGGCGTCTTAACTCGGTCCAGCTTGAACAACGGCGACTTATCAATGTAAAGCTGCGGATCCTCCATCGGCGTCTTGCCAAAATAATAATGGTCGAACGACTCGCCGAAATCGACGTTGGCCCAATCGCTCAACCACTCCACGTCTCCCGCTCCAACCGAAGCCACCTTGTAGCGGTCCGGATTAGTAATGGTCAGCTGAATAGAAAGGATCGAGCCGTTCGACCAGCCCATCGCCCCAATCCGATCCGGATCCACCAGCCCTTTTTCCACCAGGGCATCCACGCCGCGCTCGATATCCGGAATCTCCAGCTCGTAATATTTTCCGCAGCATATGGATTCCACGAATTTCAGACCATAACCGGTGCTGCCGTGATAATTCGTCTTCAAAACAAACGCGCCTCGTTGCGTCAGCAGGTTCGGCGCGTAAGCCCAACTCTGCGACCAACGATCCTGATCGTTCCCCGCCGGCCCGCCGTGCGTAGCCGTAATCAGCGGGTACGTTTTCCCAGCCTTGTAGCCCTCGGGATAAAAAATAATCCCCTCAACCTCGTCATCGTTCGCGCCTTTCCAACGCACCACTTCCGATTTCGCGATCGTCTTGTTCTTGAAACCAGGATTGAGCTCCGTTATTTGCAGCGGCGACGAAATTTTCACCCCATCGAGCCGCGCACGAAAGAATTGCGTGGCCGTGCTGGCCGTCGAATATTCATAGACCAACGTTTTGCCATCTTCGCTAAGCGCAAAACTGAAGTAGTGCCGCGGGTCGTCGCTGACCAGAGACTTCCGGGACCAGGTCGCTCCATGGCGCGTGAAGCGCACCGCTTTGGTGTACACGCCATCCAGCAGCAGCGCGACGAAGCCATCACCAGTGGGCTCGAGTGAACGCGAAATCCCGCGATCCCAATCCAGATTGACCTCCGTAGTTTTGGCCGCCGCTACGTCGTAGAAGTAGACGCGTTCCACGGTCGCCACCAGAAACTTCGGATCATCAGAAAACGGCGCGACCACATAAAAACCGGAATTGTCCCGTGTCCATTCAATGTCGTTTGGCTGAATGCGTTCGCCGGCGAAAATTTCGGTCCGCTCCCCGCTGTTGACGTTCACCAGATAGGTGACCGGCGGAATCTTCTGGTCCCAGGCAAAGCTCAGTTCGCGACTGGCCACCGCCACCAGCTGCTTCTTGTCGTGCGAAAGCTCGAAATTCGCGATGCGGTCCGCGTTATCCGTCAGGCGCGTGACCTTCTGGTCCTTGATTGAAAGCTTGAATAGCCGAATTGGCGCCGTATGCGGCGTGTCATCGACCACATTCGAATCGTCCTTATTCTCCTTAGTCTGCCGCTCGTAAAGCGAAGCGTCTTCCTCGGCGCTGAACAAAATCGTGTCGTTGTCCAGCCACTGAATCTGCTCGATGCCGCGCTCGAACTCCGTCACCGCCCAGGGCGCCCCGCCCGCTGGATTGATCAACCACAGCTGCAAAGGTGCCAGGTCCGGCTTGGGCTTCAGCAAAGGCTGGCTCGACAGAAACGCAATCGTCTCTCCCGAAGGCGACCACTTTGGCTGAGAAACCTGAAACGACCCGCGCGTCAGTTGAACTTCCTTGCCATCTGACAGATTCGAAACAAAAAGATTGCTGACGCGCTCGTCCTTATCCTTGTCCGCCCCGGACTTCACCCACACCGCAAGCTTCGCATCCGGAGAAATCTCAAACTGGCTGGCGCCTTCCTGATTGACCACGTCTTCGGGGGTCCACGGCGTTTTCTTCACGGCAGTCGGCTTGGCATCATCGCCAGCCGCGGCAGGCAACCAGACGAACGTCAGCCCGGCAAACACCATCAACGCCAGCACAACTATCAAACGGACACGAGACTTGACCACCAAGCCGATTCTCATGAATCCTCAGTTCGAACTACCGCGCGGAAGGCGAATTCTTCGCGCACGAAAACCTATCACAGACCAGCGGAGCCAGGGTAGCTCACCGCGCTTCACTTGGTTACAATTGTCTTTCGTTAGGAGATCTCAGCGATGGCGATCAGTCGCGATCAAGCACGCAGCGAACACACGGCAAAAACCGGCCACGATCAGTTCGGCGAGACGATCTATGGCTTGATTTGCTCCGGCTGCCACAATTACGTCCTGATCGACAAAACAAACTGCCCCAAAACCTGCCGCGAACACGAAACCTGCCGTCAGGCCTACTCCTGAACCGCCCTGACCGGAAAAACTGCGGCGAACTGTACCTCCGACCAGTATCTTTCGCCCTTAGAATTTTCTAAGGTAGTCGTCTGAGCGCAGATTCCCTTTGCTCCGGTGCACGCTCCGCAAATCCACGAATCAAGAAAAACCAGCCGGCTGGCAAATACTGGGGAGGCAAACATGGCGGAAGTCGAGGCTCTCACCTCGTTTAAGCAAGGCGTACAACTCCTGAAGGGCGGATATCCGCAAAGGGCGCTCGTCGAACTGCGCCGCTGCGTGGAAATTGAAAGCGCCAATCCGTACTACCTCTCGTTTTTGGGTTTGGCCCTCGCACGCTCGGAAAAGAAATGGGTCGAAGCGACCAAGCTCTGCGAAACCGCTCTTCAGCTAAAAACAAAAGAACTGCAACTCCACTTGAACATGGCCGAGGTTTACCACGGCGCCGGACAACGGGAACGAGCGATCGACACACTCGATCGCGCCCGGGAAAATTTCGGCGCCGATGCACGGCTAATGAAAGCGCGCAGCCGGATCGAAAAGCGCCGCTCCCCCATCCTCCCGTTCCTGGATCGCCAAAACGTCCTGAACAAAAGCCTGGGCCGCCTCCGCCACCGTGCCTTCCGCCAGTCGGCAGCCAGTTAGCATCGTCAACCGCCGCTCGCGGAGCCGCACGCCCCGAGCGCCGCAGGCGCGGCACACGGCAGCAACCACGCGCGCACCGATCCGCCTCCGCCGCAAAATGCTGCGCCATCCGTGTGTGTACTTCCAAGCCACCAAACCATCGTGTTATCATGCATCGCTTTCCCATAAAAACCCGCCGTCAACGGCACAAGGAGGGCCACCACGACGCGAACCACACCACCGACCGCCCTCCCCACTCCAGTTGACATCACTCGCAGTTTTCTAATAACGCAATCCGCGATTAGAAATCGTCGTAACCCACTCAAAACAAAGGGCCGGCATGGTTTCTAATCGGCTCTTTTTTCGTGATTCTTTCACCCCATTTATCCTTGTCCCACTTCGGGAAGGATTGATATTTCTTCACTTCGTAGGTAACCTCCTCGGCGGTCATTCGTCCATATGCACACTAGAACCTCCGAGGAACTAATGAAAATCTCAAAAGCCTATTTACTTCGGTCGTTCATCGTCTTCTTGGCCGCCCTAGCCTGCGTTTCCGCGGCCCCCGCCCAAGACAAGCCGCTCCACGGAATCGACGTCACCGACCTCGACCGCAAAGTTGCTCCGTGCCAGGATTTCTACGAATTCGCCAATGGCAGTTGGCGCGCGAAAAATCCCATCCCGCCTTCAATGGTCATTTGGAGCAAGCGCTGGGCTGCGGGCGAAGCGACCAAGGAGGTCCTGCACGGAATCCTCGAAGAAGCCTCCGCGAACGCCGCGAGTGCTCCGCCGAAATCTACAGAACGTCTAATCGGCGACTATTACGGCGCCTGTATGAATGAAAAGGCCATCGACGCCTCCGGCGTAGGCGCGCTAAAAAACGAATTTGCCGTGATCCACGGCATCCAGTCGGCCAGCGATCTGCAGAACGCCATTACGCGCCTGAATCAGGAGGGCATCTACGCCCCCTTTGCGTTTGGCGCGCAGCAAGATCCGCACCATCCCTCGATGGTCATCGCCGACACCGGTGCCGCCGGGCTGGGCCTTCCCGATCGCGATTTTTATTTTAAGGACGATGAGAAGTCCAAAGAAACCCGCCAAAAATACGTTGAGCACATAGCCAAAATGTTCGTGCTGGCTGGATACGACCAAAGCGCTGCGGCCGCGGGTGCGCAGACCGTGATGAAAATGGAAACGGCTCTCGCCGGCGCAACCTTGACCAACGTCGAGCTCCGCGACCCCTACGCCAGCGATCACAAAATGAAGCTCGACGAAGTCCAGAAACTGACCCCGAATTTCGATTGGGCGACATACTTCAAAACCCAAGGCCTCGATCTCAATGTCGCGATCAACGTAGACCAGCCCAAGTTTTTGGATGAAGTTCAGCGTCAACTGAAACAAACCTCGCTGCCCGACTGGAAGACGTATCTGACCTGGCAGGTTCTGCTAAGCGCCGCGCCCAGCCTTTCAGAGCCTTTCGTCGCCGAAGATTTCGCCTTCAACCAGCAGTATCTGCAAGGCACCAAGGAAATGAAGCCTCGTTGGAAGCGTTGCGTGGAATCCACCGACAACGGCCTGGGCGAAGCGCTCGGCAAGAAATACGTCGAAAAGACTTTCTCGCCCGAAGCCAAGGCGCGCATGCAGGAAATGGTGAAAAATATTCTCGCCGCGCTGCATGACGATATTCTGACTCTGACCTGGATGAGCGACGAGACCAAGCAGAAGGCCTTACTAAAACTTTCCACTTTCAACCCCAAGGTCGGCTATCCGGATAAATGGAAGGACTACAGCAACGTAGACATCTCGCGCGATTCCTTCTGGACTGACGTCGTGGCCACTCGAAAATTCGCCGTGCAAGACGACGCCGCGCTGATCGGCAAAGCCGTCGATCGCGGACGCTGGGGCATGACTACGCCCACTTCAAACGCTTACTACAATCCGCTGCTAAACGAGATCGTGTTCCCCGCCGGAATCTTGCTGCCGCCGATGTTCGACGTCAACGCTGCCGATGCCGTCAACTACGGTGGCATCGGCCCGGTGATCGGCCACGAAATCTCCCACGGCTTTGACGACCAGGGCGCGAAATTCGACAGCACCGGTGAATTGAAAGACTGGTGGACGCCGGAAGATTACAAAAAATTCCAGAGCCGCGGAAAATGCGTGGTCGATCAATTCTCCAGTTACACCGTCGAAGGCGGCATGCACATCAATGGCAAGCTCGTGCTCGGAGAAAGCATCGGTGACCTGGGCGGCGTGAAACTGGCGTACTTGGCCTTCGAGAAGTCGATGCAGGGCAAGCCGCGCCCCCCCGATCAGGACGGGTTCACCCCGGAACAACAATTCTTCATTGCTTGGGGCCAGGCGCGCGGCGACGAAATCCGCCCCGACGCCCAGCGCCAGTTCGTTCTCACCAATCCGCACCCGGTCAGCAAATTCCGGGTCATCGGGCCGTTGTGCAACATGCCCGAATTCCAGGCGGCATTCGGCTGCAAGGACGGAGACGCAATGGTTCGTCCGACGGAGCAGCGCTGCGCAATCTGGTAGTCGCAAAAAACTAAGACGATCCGCTTAATTCGGCCGTTTCACGTGGTGTTTGTCCTTCAAAACCCACGTGAAACGCCAGAAATCCGCCAATCGTCCGTTGACGGAAGTGCCGTAAATCCGATATGATTGGGGTTTGTCGCTAGCTTCAGGAGGCAGTATGTACGCCGTGATTCGCAGTGGCGGGAAACAGTATCGCGCCGAGCCCGGTAAAACCATCCGGGTTGAAAAGTTGGAAGGAAAAGTCGGTGGGAAGGTGACGTTTGACGAAGTTCTCGCCGTCCGCAACGACGATAAGAAATTCGCCTCGAGCGATTCGCTGGCCAAGACCAAAGTCGTGGGCAAGATCATCAACCAGGATCGCGGTCCCAAACTGAAAGTTCTGAAGTTCAAGACGGGCGGGCAATACAAGATTCAGCGCGGCCACCGGCAGAATTACACGTCGGTTCAGGTCAGCGACATCCAAGTTCCGTAGGGGATTGCAATGGCACATAAAAAGGGCGGCGGATCATCCACCAACGGACGCGATTCGCACGGACAGCGGCTGGGCATCAAGCGTTTCGGCGGCCAATTGGTCACCAGCGGCAGCATCTTGATCCGCCAGCGCGGTTCGCGCTACAAGGCGGGCAAGAACGTCAGCGTGGCCAAGGATGACAGCCTCTTCGCCACCATCACTGGTGTGGTGCGCTTCGAAGATAAGGGCGGCCACGGCAAGTTCATCAGCGTCCTGCCGGCCGAGGAATCGGAAATCGGCGGCGCGGATCGCTCCAAGGCCCGGCTCGCGGCTGCGGCCAACAATTAGTTCGATTCTCGATCTTTCGAATACGCGCCTCGCGGCGAATTTCCTCGGGGCGCGTATTTTTGTCTTTGCCCCTGGGCTTGGCGTATGATTTCTCTTCGTTCGTCTGATCGGTTCTCGGGTATTTTCCAGGTTCGACGCGCGGGTGCATAAGTGTTTGCAGACGAAGCAAAAATTTCGATAAAGGCCGGTGACGGCGGCGACGGATGCGTCGCCTTCCGCCGGGAGAAGTACGTCCCGCGCGGCGGCCCTTCCGGGGGCGATGGCGGCGATGGCGGCGACGTGGTCATCGAAGCCAATCCCAATGACAACACTCTGCTTCGTTACCGCTACAACCGCGAATTCGAAGCCAAACGCGGCGGGCACGGCGAAGGCTCGAACTGCCACGGCGCTTCCGCCGATGATTTGATTCTAAAGGTTCCAGTCGGCACAGTCGTTTTCGACGCCGACACCAACGAAGTGCTTTTCGATTTGACCGAGCCGGGCCAGCATTATCTGGCGGCGCGCGGCGGTCACGGTGGCCGTGGCAATGGGAATCCTAAGTTCGCGAAGCCATGGCATCAGGCTCCGCGCGAACATGAAGAAGGCAAGCTCGGCGAAGTAAAAAAACTTCGCCTCGAGCTGAAGTTGCTAGCCGACGTGGGCCTGGTCGGTTTTCCCAACGCTGGCAAGTCCACGTTAATCTCCCGCATCTCTGCGGCTCGCCCGAAAATCGCGGCGTATCCCTTCACCACACTCGAGCCGAACTTGGGCGTTGTCTCCGCCGACCCTGGCGCTATTCCCGGCCAGGGACGCACCTTCGTGGTGGCCGATGTCCCCGGACTAATCGAAGGCGCCCATGAAGGCGCCGGCCTGGGCACGCGTTTCCTGAAACATGTGGAACGCACCCGCCTGATCGCGCATCTGGTAGACGTCAGCGATTTCAATGATCGCGATCCGGTGCGGGATTTCGAAATCATCATGCATGAACTGGCTTCTTTCAGTCCGATGCTCGCGGAAAAGCCGATGATCGTCGTTGCCACCAAGCTGGACGCGACGACCGACACATCGCACCTGGACGAACTGCGCGCATTCGCCATCGAACGTGGGCTGCCGTTTCACGCCATTTCGTCCGCGACCGGCGAGGGCGTGAAAGAATTGGTGCGGGCCATGGCCGACGAACTCGATCGCATTCCTAAGCCGGTCGTGCCGGCTTCCGAAAACGACAATGGTATCGAGTACCGCGAGATGTCGCGCCAGCGCGACCGCGATCAAGACGCCGACGATTCCGATGGCATCGCGGCTGCCGATCGATCTGCTGTGCCGCCCGGAGAAGAAGATTGAGTTCGCACACCGGGCAGAAATCGCACGGCCACGGCCATCGCCGGTCCGTTGCGCTTTTTGGTGGCACGTTTGATCCCATTCACGCCGGGCACATCGCCGTGGCCGAAGCCGCACAGAAGCGGTTCCACCTCGACGCCGTTCATTTTGTTCCCTCGGCCAGGCCTCCGCACAAAACCAAGCCGGCGTTGACTCCTTTTGTCCATCGTTATGCGATGGTGGCGCTCGGGTGCTCGGAACATTCGGATTTTCGGCCATCGCTCGCCGAGGCGCCCATCGACGGAACTGCGCCGCACGCTTTCTATACGATCGACACGGTCCGCCGATACCGGCGCGAACATCCCGACGATCATTTGTACTTCATCGTCGGCGCCGATCAGTTTCTAGAAATACCCACTTGGAAAAGTTACGAAGCGCTGCTCGACTCCTGCGATTTCATCATCGCCAGTCGGCCCGGCTTTCGCCTGGATGCGCTGCGTTTGGTGCTGCCACCGGAAAAGATGGGTCGCACCACCTCCAGCGATCCTAACAAGATCGTGCTGCGCAAATCGGTGGTGCATTTGCTCACCACGGTATCGAGTCACATTTCCTCTACCGAGATTCGCAACCGGCTCGACCGCAGGCAAAATATTCATGGGCTTGTACCCAAAGCCGTGGAAGACTACATTCGGGGTCAGGCTCTCTACAGGTGACGATGAACGCACTCGATAAAGATGTTCGATTGGCCGTGGAAGCGGCGCAAGACAAACAGGCTCTGGATATTTCTGTTTTGAACCTGCGTGGATCGGCCGCCTTTTCTGATTATTTCCTGCTCTGTTCCGGCAGCAGCGCGCCGCAAATGAAGGCCATCAGCGACGCCGTAGAAGAGCGTCTGCATCGGGCCGGCCGCCGCGTCGCGCACCGCGAAGGACGCGGCAGCGCCGAATGGATGCTGCTCGATTACGGTTTCCTGATCGTCCACATTTTCAGCGAACGCGCCCGGCAGTATTACGATCTCGAGCGGCTCTGGCGCAACGCGGAGCGGATTGATATCACTGGCGCTGGCGAAACCGATTCACGCGCAGGTGCAAATTCTCGCGCGCTAGGTGGTTCGCATTCAGGCTCCGAAGGCAACGCAGCTTAGTATCGCCCAAGCGGAAATGACCACCGCGAAAATCGAGTGGATCGCCGTTGACCCGGCTTCGCGCCGAGTTCTCGAACTCGCTGAGAAAGTCGCTGACGCTTCGACCACGGTATTGATTACCGGCGAGAGCGGCACCGGCAAGGATCAACTCGCTCGCTGGATTCACGAACGCGGTTCTCGCCGTAACGCTCCCCTGCTCAAAATCGATTGTGCTAGCCTTCCCTCCGAATTGATCGAATCCGAACTCTTCGGCCATGAGCGCGGTGCCTTCACCGGCGCGGTCGCCCGCAAACCCGGCCGCTTGGAAATGGCGCAGGACGGCACTATCGTCCTCGATGAGGTCGCAGCACTCACTCCCGGCATGCAGGCCAAACTGCTGCGCGTGCTGGAAGAAAGAAAATTCGAACGCCTGGGCGGCAACGAGACACTGGATATGGACGCCCGCCTCATCGCTTTGACCAATACCGATCTAAGCCGGGCCGTCTCTACCGGCCGCTTTCGTGAAGACCTTTTCTTCCGCCTGAATGTCCTGTCCATCGTCGTACCCCCGTTGCGCGAGCGCCCGGCCGATATCCCCGAGCTGGCCGCGCATTTCCTGGCGCGGTTGGCACCCGTACACGGTCGTAAGGAAGCTTCCTTTGCACCAGGGACGGTAAAGTCTCTGGAATCGTACGAATGGCCTGGCAACGCGCGCGAACTGAAGAACGCCATCGAGCACGCATTGATTTTCGGCAAAGAGGCGCAGATCGCTCCTGCCGATTTTCCCGAAATCGTCCGCGCCGGAAACAACTTAGGCGATGGCGCGGGTTCTCTGCGGTCTCTCGCAAAAATCGAGAGCGAAGCTATCAAACAGACTCTGGAAGCGACTCACTACAAGTTTGGAAAGGCCGCCGAGATACTCGGAATCAGCCGCAAGACGCTTCTTGAAAAGCGTAAGAAATACGAGCTATTGGAATAAATAAGCCTGCTGCTCGCCTTCGTCATGAAAATCCGACTGATCATGCTGGGTAAGACGCGCCGCGCGGAAGCTCGATCGCTCATCGAAGATTACGCTGCACGAATCAAACGCTACGCCGAAATCGAAATCGTGGAACTTCGTGAGGGCAGCCCGGCGGCATTGCGCAAACTGAAAATCGAACCCTCGGCCACCGTGGTGCTGTTGGACGCAGCGGGAAAACAATTCACCTCGCAGGAATTCGCCAGGTGGCTCGGTCACCTAAGGGATCGTAGCGTGCGCCAACTGATTTTCTTCTGTGGAGACGCCGAAGGTTTTCCGGATGAACTAAGTGTCGGAGCGAAACAAAAGCTATCGCTTTCGACTCTCACCATGCCGCACGAATTTGCCCGCGTGCTGATCGCCGAACAGATCTACCGTGCGTTCGCCATCCTGGCCGGCCACCCTTATCCTAAGTAATCTTCGCCGGCCGGCCTTCGACCCTAGAAGTAAAACTTCAGAGCAAATTGCACCAGTCGCGGATCGTGCGAAGCCGTCGCGAATCCGAACTGCGAAGCACCGCGTTCGATTGAGAAGTTTTCGTTCGTCGTGGTTTCGTCGGCAAATGTCGGATTCGGATGATTCCAGATGTTAAAGAATTCAGCCCGAAACTCCACGTGCATCGCTTCGCGAATCGGGAACTGCTTAATAAAGGAGATGTCCCAATTCTGCAGGCCGGGACCCAGAATGATGTTCCGTCCCGCGTCACCGAACGTCCCCAGAGTCGTGTTGCCCACGAAGGCGCAGGTGTTGAATAGCGTCCCGGGCAGGCAATGCGCGCCGTTCGGATTGCCCACCACGTTCGGACGCGCGCAGTTGAACACCGCTCCGCCACAATCGGAATTCGAAGTATTGACCAGAGTATCGGTCGGCGTGAACCAATTACCGGTCTGCGCCGAAACAATTGTGGTGACCTGCCAGTTGCCAATAATTTGATTTAATACCCCAGACGCATTTCCCGCGAAACGCTGATCTTTGCCGAACGGCAGGTTATAAATCGAGTCAAAAACGAAACGATGGCGAATGTCGAAGTCAGCGTTTCCATATTCAAGTTCCGGCTCGGTCTGCAGGCGGAAATCCCCCTGATTTTGCGAGCCAAGGTTGGCGTTTGAAGCGTCGTCCAGCGCGTGGCTGTAGGTATACGCCACTTCGAACTGCAGTCCTTTGGAGAACCGCTTTTCGAGCCGGACCTGCAATCCGTTGTAGTTCGAAAAAAGATTGGAGCGCAGCGTGTCGATACTGGCATCGATATTCGGATCGGGGCGTCGTACCGCGAGCGGGATGCTGGAATCGGCGGTTGGGACCGCCTGGTTGCCGTTGAACAATCCGAACAAATTGGAGCCGTGCGAGCCGACGTAAGAGACTTCCGCGACCGTATTTCCGGGAAGCTCATACTGGAATCCGAGAAACCACTGCTGATTGAACGGAACCGTGATTTTCGGGCTGATCGAGAACAGCGTCGGGGTATTCGGATCGGTAAGTGCGGTGGACGGGAATCCCTGTTGCAGCGAATTGAATCCGGGGATCGAACAGTCGATTTGGCCTGGATTGGGATTGGCCGAAACCTGCGAGCAAGGCACGTTGAATGACTGGGTCACGAAAAATGGCGGATTAAAACCTGGGCTGGGATTTGAGTACGGCCCATTCTCCGTGCCTCCGTAAAAGATTCCGTAGGACGAACGCAGCACCAGCTTGTCCGTGATTTTGTAGGCCAGGCCCAGGCGCGGGGCGAAATTGTGATAGGTGGGCGAAACCAGGCCCGGCGTGCCATTACGTTCGATTGGAAGTTGCGCCGCCAGCATAGGAGTCAGAACAGCGGTTACACCCTTCGGCACAATCAGACAGCCGCACGCAAAATCGAAATTCGCCTGCTCGTTCCCAGCGGCGTGGACCGTGCCGTAAAACTCGTATCGCACTCCGGCGTTGATAGTGAGCCGCGGAGAAAATTTGAAATCGTCCTGAATAAAACCCGAATAGGTCTGGCGGTGATACTGAACATTGTGCAGATTGACGATGGAACCACCATCTGAAATTCCCAGCAGAAAACTGGCAAAGCCATTTCCCCCGGTGCCTGGGGCCGCAGGGATTATCCGTGAACGAGGGGCCGAAATCCGCCGCGCCGCGCGATTGCGACGGCTGAAAAATACTGAACTGTTCGTAGCGAATTTCCGTGCCGATTTTCAGCGAGTGGCGTCCTCGGACCCAGGTGAAGTTGTCAGTAAAAACGTAGCTATTCTGTTTCTCGATCGACGGGAGAAAGCCCGAGCTGCCCAGTTCCGGAGCCGAACCGTCGGCGAAAGTCAGCGAGGGCAGACCACCGTTGTTCGTGCCAGCTTCGAACGGAACGCCGGGGAAATTCAGCTGCGAGCTGACGTCCGTATCGAAATTGTTCTGGAACCGGTGGGCATTGATGCGGTTGTAGCCAAAACGGATTTCGTTCACGTGAGTGGAATTGAAGACGTGGGTCTCGCTGACCGCGAAACTGCGATAAGAAAAATCTTCGTTACCGTCGAAAAAGCCGCCGCCATCCAAAACGTTGTTGAATGGTGAAGGAATGAAGCTGGGCTGATTTTCGTAGCTGAATCGGCCGAACAGCGAATCCGAAGACGAAAATGTATTGTCGATGCGCACGTCGAAATTGTTGCGATTCTCAGTCCGCACTGGAACGGCGATGTAGTTGAAACCGGGATTGTCAGAATTCGGCGCGGGAATCAAAGCCGCCAGGCGCGCCGCCAGCGGATCCACCGAGCCAGCGGGAAAGATATTTGTGGGATTTCCGGCGCCGTCCGTGGCAATCGGTACGCCGCACAAACCGCTCGGGTGCCCCGGCGTCATCGGAACGACCGTGGTTTGCCGGGCGTTGAACAGCTCTCCCACGAACGTCGGGTTGCCGCTGCAATCGGTGGCCACTGCTCCATTGGGAAGTCCGGATATCGGATCGATGGCCATCGCCGGCATGTTGGTCAGCAATTCGGAAAAGTCGCCGTTGACCATACTCTGGTCGGGCAGAAAAGTGGTTTGCGGCAGCCCTCTGCGTAGGCGAAATCCTTCGTAGTCTCCAAAAAAGAAAGTCTTGTCCTTGCGAATTGGCCCGCCGACCGTTCCGCCAAACTGGTTCTGCTTGTAGGACGGCTTTTGATCGACGATGAAAAGCGGTGTGGCGTCCAAAGCGTCGTTGCGGAAGTATTCGAAAACGTCGCCGTGAATGCCGTTGGTGCCCGATTTGATTACCGCGTTCAGAATTGCGCCGTTTCCGCGGCCAAATTCCGCACTGTAATCGTTGGTCTGAACTTTGAATTCCTCGATGGCGTCCACCGGCGGCTGGATCACGTAGGACGATTCGTTCAACAGGTCGCCCAGGTTCGAATTGTTGTCGATGCCGTCGAGCAGAAAATTGTTCTGCAGCGACCGCGCGCCGTCCACACTGAACCCGTAGCTTCCGCTGACCCGCGAACCCGGCTCACTGGGCACCACGCCGACTCCCAGCTGCGCCAACTGCGCGAAATTCCGGCCGTTTAGCGGCAGAGCTTCGATGCGCTCCTTATCCATCACTTCGCCCATCGAACTGGTTTCCGTTTCAAGCAGCGGGTTCTGCACCGTCACCTGAATCCGCTGCGAGACCTGCCCCACTTCGAGTTTTACGTCCACCTCCACGCGTCCCTGCACGTCCAGCTGCACGGGTCCCGCTTCAGCCGTCTTGAAATTCGCCTTCTCCACGGTCACCGTGTAGCGGCCAACCTTTAGCGGCCCGGCCGAATAGCTTCCCGCCGCGTCGGTCGTCGTCCTAAACGTGGTTCCCCGGTCGGCGTCGACGACCGTGACTTTTGCGTCCGGGACAAACGCGCCCGACGAATCGCGCACTACTCCCTCAATGTTTCCGCTGTCTTTTTGGGCTAGCGCGGTGACGGGAAATAGCAGCAGAAGCACGAGCAAGCTGAGGAGGCGCGAGCGCCGCGCGAACGCCAGAATCGAAGAACTCGCCTGATGCAACGGTATTCGACAAGAGTAATCCACTGTAAAGCCTCCAGGACACGCCACCTACACCCCGACTACCAACTTGATGGCTTTCTAAATATGCCGATTGTGCACGTTTGTCAACTTTTTTTATCGAAAATGACGTATTTTGCATTTTGTAGCTTGCTTCGCTTCGAATGTGTGGCAGAATCTCGCTGTTTGCGCACCTGGGCACCGGTGCGCGCAGTGAAGCAGCAGTCATCCACGGCGAGGCTTGATGAGTCTGTTGGGCGAGGAACGGCGATTTCGCATCCGCGAGATACTCTCGCGCGAAAGAACCGTTACCGCTGCGGATCTGATCAAGACACTAGGTGTCACGGCCGCCACCATCCGCCGCGACCTCGAAGCCCTCGAAAAAGAGGGCGCACTGGTTCGCTCCCACGGCGGAGCCGTGTCTAGAGCTTCCAAGGAAAATCTCCAACCCTCCTACGAATCTCTCGGCCGTTCTCACCGAGCCGAAAAATTGGCAATCGCCCGTGAAGCCGAAATGTTGATCCGCGATGGCGAAACAGTTTTTTTGGAAGCGAGCACCACTGTCTTCGAACTCGCGCGACGTCTGGTGCACCGCAACCGCCTAACGGTCATTACCAATTCACCTCCAATCGTGGACGAACTACAGCGCAGCCAGCATGTCTCGGTAATTTCCACCGGCGGTGAACTGCAAAAAGACGTCTTCTACCTTTCGGGAGTTTGGGCCCAGCACGCAATTGCCGAAATTCGCGTGGATAAGGCCTTCCTCGGCGTCGGCGCGATCGACCCGGCGTACGGAATCTCCACTTCGAATCAGACCGAAGCCCAGATCAAAAAACTAATTTTGAAATCCGCCCGCACTAGCATTGCTTTGGCCGACGATAGCAAATTCGGTAATCAGGGCTTCGCCTATGTTGGACCCGCCACCGACATCGACATTCTGGTCACCAACTCAACCACTGACCCGAAATATCTCCGGCCGCTGCGCGAGGCGGGCGTCGAAATTGTGCTGGCAGAAGTGCGCGAACAAGCGTCAGAAAAATCTGGCAATCGAACGTAGGTCGAGTGCTTTTGCCGCGAAAGCGGCTAAGGATTATCTGTGAACAAGAAACCACCATCCTGGTTAGCGTCGCTCGTGGTTGGAGGTATCGTCGCGGCAACCTTTTGGGCGATTTCATTGGCGCACGCGGGTTCGCCACCGGAAATAGTCTCATCGAAGGACGCCCCCGAAGACCTGAGCGATTTTGCAGCAATACAACCAATCGATACCCACACGCATGTTTTCAAAACCGATGCCCAATTCATCGCCGTGCTCGACCGACTGCATCTGCATGTATTGGACATCGAGGTAGCTGACCAACAGCGAATCTTCGGCGACCTAAGAGCCGAAATGGCGCTGGCCGAAAAGTTCACCCGCGAAAACCCGAAACACGCCAGCCTCTGCGTGACCTTTGATCCTTTTCGCTTCAGCGAAAAAGACTTCGCGTCCAGCACCGTTGCCGAATTGCAGAAGGAATTCGCCGAAGGCGCCGTCGCCGTCAAAATCTGGAAAAACATCGGCATGGAACTCAAAACGCCCGACGGCCGCTACGTGATGCCCGACGATCCTAAATTCGATCCGATCTACCAAGGCATCGCCGCAGCACATAAGACTCTGATCGCCCACATGGCGGAGCCGTGGTCCTGCTGGGAGCCGCCCAATCCCAAAAGCCCGGACTACGATTACTACCAGGAAAATCCAGAGTGGTACATGTATCGGCACCCCGATCATCCGCGCAAAGAAACCATCCTCGCCGCACGGGACCATCTGCTGGCCGCCAATCCCAATCTGCGCGTAGTCGGCGCCCATCTGGGCAGCATGGAAACCGATACAGATGAAATCGCCAAGCGGTTCGACCTGTATCCAAATTTTGCAGTCGATACCGCTGCGCGCATGGAATACCTAATGATGCAGCCGACGGGGAAGGTTAAAACTTTCCTGCTTAAGTATCAGGATCGGATTCTGTACGGCACTGATTTAGGCTTTGAAACCAAAGACTCAGGTCCAGACGTATCGAAGGAGTGGCAGGAAACCTACGCCCGCGACTGGAAGTTTCTAGCGACTGGCCAGACGTTTGAGTATCACGGACGCAAAGTCCAAGGGCTCAAGCTACCGTTGCCCGTGCTCGAGAAAATCTACCGCGAGAACGCTCTCAAATGGATTCCCGGTGTCGTTCCAGAAATCGCTGCAGCTGTTGCCTCCGGGCACTGACCCTAAATCTGTTTCACGTAAACCTCCTTCAGCAAAGCTCGCACGCGGCTCCCCGTGATTCTTCCCGGCGTTTCCGCAGAACAATTTGCGGCCCCGCACGCCACCGCCAACCGAATCGCCTTTTCGCCGCCCAGCCCCCGACGAACCGCTACGACAAAACCCGCCAGCGTCGCATCTCCACAACCCACCGATGAAATACACTGTACTTTCGGCGGCCGCGCGAACCACCCCGATCCCTCCGCGCTTTCCATCCAGACCACGCCTTCCTTCCCCAAAGTCACCGCGGCACTGCCCGCACCATCGCGCATGACTTCTTGCGCCGCACGAAGGGCTTCGTGCTCGCTTCGAATTGAACGGCCGGTCAATTCTTCCGCTTCGTTGCGATTTACTTTCACAAAATGCGGACCGGCCTTAACCCCGGCGCGCAAGCCCGCGCCACTCGTATCCAGAAATACTCGAATGCCCTTGGAACTGACCTCCTCAATCAATGAGGCGTAAAAGTCTGGCGCCAGCCCCGCCGGCAGGCTGCCGGAAATCACCATCAGGCTTTGCTTCGGAATGCCTTGGATGGCCCGCCGAAAACGTTCCCTTTCAGCCCTCGCAGGCGGCCGTCCAGGCTCCAGAATTTCCGTAATCTCGCCGTCGGCTTCCAAAATTTCCAGGTTCACGCGAGTGGGCGCTGCGGTCGAAATCGCGTTGACCGTGATGCCCACGGATTTTAACTGCGCGGCGCACTCCGCTCCGATCGCGCCGCCTAGAAATCCAATCCAGGCCACCCCGTCTACCAATGCTCGGGCGGCCATGGCCACGTGAGCGGCCTTGCCACCCGCGAATCCGCGCGCCAATAGCGCCCGGTTCACGCTACCCTTTCTCAGCGCATCAACATGCACTCGCCGGTCCATGGCCGGATTGGCGCTCACACAGACGATTCGTAGCTTGGGCATAAATCCTTGCTCCCGGACGGCGATTATGGGAAGCTTGGGTCTCGATAACAAATGGTAACAAATAGTAAGGATTCGGAACTAGCCTAAAAACCCATGCTGGCAGAAGAGCGGCGGCGAAAAATCCTGGAATTGACGAGGCGCGACGGTCGGGTCGTGGTCAAAGACTTGGCGCGCCGTTTTTCCACTTCGCTCATCACCATCCGTAAGGACCTCGAGTCCCTGCATCAAATGGGCCGCATCCATCGCGCTCACGGCGGCGCGCTTCCCATGGATGCCTCCGCGCTCCGCGACCCCACCTTACACGAGAAAGAGCAGTTGCATCGTACCGAGAAACTAAACATAGCCGCCGCCGCGGCCCGCTTCGTCCGTCCCGGCCACGTCGTCATTCTCGATTCCGGCACCACTACCACGGCCGTTGCCCGCGCCATTCAACACATCGGCGATCTCACCGTCATCACCAACGCTGTAAATATCGCCGCCGAACTCGCCGGCACCGACGTCGAAGTGATCCTCACCGGCGGTGCGCTGCGCCGGAACTCGTTTTCCCTTGTCGGTCCGCTGGCCGAAGACTCGTTGCGTCACGTCACCGCCGACCTACTGTTCCTTGCGGTCGACGGGTTCGATGTCGAATACGGCTTGACCACTCCGAACTTGCTGGAAGCGCGAGTCAACCGGGTCATGATTGAGAACGCCAAAACCGTGGTGATCGTCTGCGATTCCAGTAAATTTGGCAATCGCAGCCTGTCTTTCATCGCCCCCACGTCTTCGGTGCATCACACCATCACCGATAAGAAAATCTCCAAGGCCTACGCGAAGGCGCTTCGCGCGGCCCATATCAAGCTCATCACCGTTTAGGATTCTTGGCTCAAATGGACGGAGGCACAGTTGGCGCAACTTGAATCGGACGCAGGCAAACACACCATCGCAGAAATTCTTTCCGAGCCGGACACTTGGAAAGCATGCCTAGACATGGTCGACAAATCAGGCGAATTGAAAGACCTGAACAGCAAGCTAGCCAAGAGTGTCGAATGGGTCTTCATAGGCTGCGGCTCCAGTTTTTACCTGGCGCAGTGCGCGGCCGCCAGCTGGACGATACTGACCGGCGAAGAGGCCCGCGCCATCCCTGCTTCAGAAATTATGCTTTTCCCCCAACTTCTGCCGCTGCCCTGCCAGCCGGTGGTGATTAGCCGCTCCGGTCACACTTCCGAAGCACTGGAAGCCGTTGAATATCTCGAACGAGCGAAGAACATCCGTACTCTGGCCATCACCTGTGGCTCCGGCACACCCATCCAGAAACTGGCCAGTCACTGTCTGGTTCTCACTCCCGCCGACGAAAAAAGCACGGTGATGACGCGTTCTTTCACTTCCATGCTCCTCGTCTTGCAGGCGCTCGCGGCGTTTCGAGGAAATCGCCAGGACGCCCACGATGGACTTCGCACGCTTCCCCGCGAGGCATCAGCCAAATTGAACGAAATTCATAGCACCATCGCAGCACTGGCGAAATCGCAAACATTTGCGGCTTATGTATATCTGGGACAGGGCCCCTTCTTCGGGGTCGCGCAGGAATCGATGTTGAAGGTACTCGAGATGTCTTGCTCCTTCGCTCAGAGTTTTCACGCCCTGGAGTTCCGCCATGGTCCCAAAGCGATCGTCAACCCCGATACGCTGATCACTTGCATCTTGAGCGAAAGCGGGTTCGACGCCGAAGTGCTGGTTCTGGAAGAAATGAAAAAACTTGGCGGGACGATTCTGGCCATCACCAATCAAGCGGCTCCCGCCGTCCGGCGGTCAGCTGATTACGTCATCGAACTTTCGCTAAGCGTTCCAGAAATTGCCCGGCTCGCCGCCACCGTCCTGCCCGGCCAACTGCTCGGTTTCTACACCGGGCTGAAAAAGCACTTAAACCCCGACGAGCCGCGAAACTTGTCTCGCGTGGTGATGCTCGAAAGCAGCAAGTAGGCGAGGCCTGCAGAGATGCCACTGGATGTCTGTGCCGTTGGCGAGCTGAATCCTGACTTAATCCTGTACGGCGTCCCGAAAGAATTGAAACCGGAGGAAGAAACTCTGGTCCAAGCGTTCCGGCTGACGCTCGGAAGCTCTTCGGCGATCTTTGCCCACAATCTTGCGGTGCTGGGCACCAAAGTTGGGATGGTCGCGAAAGTTGGCGACGACGTCCTCGGAAAAACCGCGCTGGATTGGCTCGCCGACTCCGGCACCGACGTCAGCCGGGTCAGCAAAACCTCAGCGGGAATCGCCACCGGCCTCTCCGTAATTCTTACTCAGCCCGAACATCGCTTCATCCTCACCTATCCCGGCGCGATTTTTGAACTCAGCTTCGCCGATCTCGATCTCGATTACATTTTCTCCGCCCGCCACCTCCATCTTTCATCTTACTTCTTGCAGCGCGCTCTGCGGCCCGATATTGCTGAGTTGTTCCGCCGCGCCAAGGCCAACGGGCTCTCGACTTCCCTCGACACGAATGATGATCCCGAAGGAAAGTGGGCGAGCGACCTTCTGGGCGTTCTCCCTTTCGTCGACATTCTTTTTCCCAACGAACGCGAAGCAAAGAAGATGACCGGCACGGATAACGCTGAGAAAGCAATCGGGAAGCTGGCTGAAATTTGTCCGATGGTCGCCGTGAAGCTCGGGGCCAAAGGCGCCCTGCTGCAAAGGGGCGCCAGCCGCTGGCAGCTCAACGGTTCGCGCGTCGAAACGAAGGATTCGGTGGGTGCCGGCGATAGTTTCGATGCCGGCTTCATTCATCGCTTCCTGCAGGGCGGCTCGCCGGAAGAATGTCTCGTTTACGCTGATCGAGCCGGCGCCTTCTCCACCACCTGTGAAGGCGGCACCGAAGCTTTCCGCGATCGAGACGCAGTGAAATCATTTTTCAACAACGCCCCGAAATCCTGATCGTATAATCCCCGTCGCGACGCTCTATTCTTTCGTCACCTGCAGCAGCAAATGATCCGCGAAACTCGCCTGTAGCTTCGCCCCCGGGGCCGTAACTTCGCCTAGATCTTTTCCATCCGCGTAATCCGTCACTCGATATTTCCCGGGCGCCAAACCTCTCAACTCGATTTCGCCAGACCACATGTGCGCAGTAGTGGCGTTCGACTTATCCGCAACTTCCGGCGCAAAAAAAGCGTAGTACATCGATCCATCTTTCTCGATCGCGTATCCCTCCGGCACGTCATATCCATAAACGTATAGGTTTCGGAAAGTTCCACGCGAAAGCATCTTGTCGTTGTAAATCCCGATCCACTTTTTCCAGCTCGCCTCTTTCTCCGCCGTCAGATAGACGTCACTCAACTTCGGACCATAATCCGGCCACGCAAATTTCGTGCCGACTACCCCTCCAGTTCCCACCGTCGACGCAAAATCCGAACCCAGATCGCGTTCGCTCCCGTTCGGATTCATCACTCGCGTCAATTCGACGTGGTCGCCGTACACCGCCGAGTTTGGCCCCAGCAGCGCCTTATACATTTTCACTCGCTGCCGCACCTGTACTGAACCCACCGGGTCCGCGGTCACCGCCTGGTCCATGTAACGCAGCCAGGCTACGCTGGGAGGCGTGCCGCACGAACAGCTCTGCGTCACGCTATCCGGCTTCAACGCGCGCGTCGTATCGAAAATCGTCTTATATACATCACCCATCGCATAAACGGAATCCATCGGCGATTTGTGATGATGTTTTGGGTTATGGCATTCCGGAACCGTATAAATATTGTCGAGCTTCGACCCGTCGAAATCCCAATCGCGAATGAATTTCTCTGTCAGCTGTTTGTAGTATTCCCGCACTTCGGGCACCGCCGGGCAAAGCGTCGCCAGGCCCCGAGTCATCCGCGCTGGCTTTCCATTTTTATCGAGGATCAACCAGTCGGGATGCTCTTTGACCACATCCGAAACGGCATATTTGTGCGATTCATATCCGGCGCCGCCGTCCTCCACCGCCAGCGGCAACCACCACAACTGAACCTTGATGCCCTGCTCGTGGAACTTTTTCACCATGTCGCGAATGCTGTCCCCGGGAAACGTATCGCCGCGCGGCTGCCAGTCCCCATAATTGTTGAACCAGCGATCGTCGAGCGTCGCCCAGTGGATTCCAAATTCCTTCAGCTTGGGAATGGTGCCCAGCATTTGCGCCGGAGTGACGTTTGCCAAATATCCCCATCCGCACCACGCCACCGAATAGTCTTCGGCGTTGGCCGTCGCCTTCTTCAGTCCTTCGCGATCGATCAAATTCGAATACATCTGCAACGGCTCGTAATAATCACCGGAATACACGGCCACAAAGCCTTCAGGCGTCGAGTAAGTCTGCCCGGGCTGCAGCACTGTGTCGGGAGCCAGATGTATTCCCGCCTCGACCCGCCCGTCTTCCGCGGTCGTGACTGGAATCGATAGCGCGAGCGGTAGCGTTTCAGCGTGGCCGATCGCTTCTCCCACTGGCTTGGTCCAAAACGCAACCACCGGTATTCCGCCGCCCACGCTCCCTAGGTCACCTTTTACTTCCACCACCGTGCCCATCTGATTCTGCTGCGAAAATTTCTTGGAGATCTCGAACACATTCTCCTTTCCCCACTGGATGCTGGCCCCATGAAAAGACCACATCTGGTACGGCGCCGCCTGCGCATCAACCAGCGACGCGTTCAATCGATGTTGATCGAAATCTACCGCCTTAAGCGCCAGGTCGCCTTGGCCGGAATTCTGTATCTTCACGGAAACCAGTGCGACGCTGGGGAACTCGTCATACACATCGACCGTCAGCGTCTCACGCACATCGCCGCTGGGCGTGGCCCCGTGCACCTGAACTCGTTGACCCACGTTGCCCAATTTTCCGCTCGCCCGCGAGACTTCCGGATGCGCGACGTCAAAGCTAACCATTGGGAGCGCGCCTTGCGGCGTCGCAATCTGAACGCCCGGCTCATTTCCAGGATCATCCAACGACAGTTTTCTGCCGTCCGTAACCAGACTGCCCGAAACGTATCCGTTGGGCGCGATTCTAAATTCCGCATTTGTGGTAGTTATTGCTACGCCCTCGGCGCCCGGAGAAACGTTCACTCGCGATGCAGCCGGCGTCGCCACTGGCACGACCTGCTTGCTGCATCCAGCCGCGAAAAACAAAAATGCGCCAGACAACGAAAGAATGATCAATCGAGCCGGCAGTCGGCGCCTCGTGCTCTTGGCGAATCGGAAGGGTGTCATTTTCATGCCTCACAAAAGGAAACAATACGCTCTATTTCGTAACCTTACGACAGGCGCTCAATATCTCACAATTCCACCCATCGGGAAGGAAAATGTGGTGCTGAGTAAAAATGATTCTCCGCGGGGACCGGGCTGCAGGAATGCGCTTCGGCCAGGATGACTAAAAGGAAGGGACGTTTCAGCGACAAACCAACCGCAAATTGAATGGTGCCGGTTGTGGGACTCGAACCCACGACCTAGGGATTATGAGACCCTCGCTCTACCTCTGAGCTAAACCGGCCGCTGAACAGCCTTTGATGCTAAAGGTTCACGCGGCGGAGTGTCAAGATGCGCTACATCGGCGCACTCGTCAACGCCGATCGCAAATAATCGAGCCTTGCGCGTTCGTGTACCGAGATGGAACCGGCCGACAACGATAGTACTTTGGGTCCATTGCTCGGCGCGATTCAGAACTCTAAGCTGACCTCGACAATTCGGAAAGGCACTGGCCGTCGCCAGAAGGAAGGGGTGTGTACCGTTTGGACACACGCCCCTAAAATTTCCCTCTTGACGGCCCTTGACCGCTTATAGACTCCGCCCGTTGTTACCCTTGGGAGGAAGTCTATGAGTAAATGGTCAGCAGTTGCTGCATTGGCGCTTTTGATCGCCACCAGCGCAATGGGTTTGAAGGCTTTGTCGCCAAACCCGGCTATGGCGAGCACGACGGCCCCAATGCCGCCAACGCCGTGGGCTAGCACTACCGCACCAATGCCGCCTACGCCGTGGCGCAGCACAACCGCTCCAATGCCACCGACTCCGTGGGCAAGCACCACGGCGCCGATGCCGCCAACGCCCTGGAGGTAGTGGTCAAAAACTCCCTATAGAGGGAGCGGGGCCAGGCTTTCGCGGATTGTCACCAAGAGATGCTGGGCCCTTTTGATTACGCTGTGTGGTGCTTAGGTTTCCTCGCGGAAACGTATCTGGTGGTGTGCGCGTTTCGCCTTAAACTCCTCAGACGTTATTTCCCTCTTATTATCTATATCTTATGCGACGCGAGCGTCACTTTCGGCATGTATTACTGCCTGAAAGAGTTCGGATTTAAGTCCCAGCAATACATCTTTCTGTATTACTACTCCGACAGTTTGCTGACCCTGTTGCTCTTCTGGGTCATCATCCATTTCTACCTTCAAGTCTTCGAAGAAATGGGCGCCAGCAAGTACATCCGAGGTGCCGCTGCCATCTTGATCGTCGCGACTGCAGGCTTCTCCTATTTGGTTGTGCATCAGAACAGGGAACATCTAACCGGCAAGTTCGTGGTGGAGCTAGGGCAAAACTTCTACTTTGTGGGTGTAGTCCTGACTTATCTATTGTGGGGCGCAATCTTGAAACTGCGCGAAACGCGCATGAGATTGATCCAGCTCGTGCTCGCCCTCGGGATTTATTTCAGCGTAAATGCTGGAACCTACGCTTTGCGCAATCTCTACCCCGGGCTACAACCCAATATCTTGCGTTGGATTCCGCCGCTGACCGGCCTTTGGCTTCCCGTCGCTTGGTCCTACACCATGAGCAAGGTTTCCGAAGACTCTCGCTTAGTCCCCGCGGATCTGGTGGTGAAAACTCAATGATCGCGGCTCTGATCTGCGTCGCATCCGTTGGCGTTTTCCTGCAGTTCTTCCTCGTCTATTGCCGCTCGATTCTCGCGCCCAGCCGCCACGTTGCGCTTTCCGACCGCGTGAAAGAAGTCACCGGAATCGCTGCGCAGGAAGTGGCGCCCGATGATTTCCATCGTCTGCTGCAGTTGGTTCGCCTCTGCCCCGAGCGCGGCGACGATCGCTCGGAAATCCGCTTCGTGGGCACCTACTACCGGATTTTAGCGCTGGTGAAGCGAATTGCGATTCTCGCCGGGCCTCACGCCGCCAGCTGGATCGAGCACGAGCGCCGCGATTGTTCGTACTTTGCCGCCGTCGCGCTGGACCGCCGCATATCCTACAGCCGCGATTTATTTACCCAGCAGATTAGCGACCGCATCTAAATTTCTCGTTAGGCACGTTAAGGCGTACCCGCTCTACGAACGCCCGTCCCTCGACCCTTTCCCGGCACAACTGTTACGATACCCAGAGCCGTCACTCGTCGTCACTTTACTATTATGCGAAATGCGTTTGAGCACAGAGTCTTGGCCTCCATTCGCAAGCAGCGCGCGATTCTCCCGGGAGCTCGCGTGTGCGCCGCCGTTTCCGGAGGGGCGGATTCCGTAGCGATGCTGCGACTGCTGGCGCAACTGGCGAACGACTTGGGCATCACTGTTTCGGTCGCACACTTCAATCATTCACTGCGCGGATCCGAATCGGATGAAGATGCTCGATTCGTGGAAGCCCTCGCGCAACGGCATGCGATGAAATTCTTTCAACGCACCGAAGACGTAGCCGCCGTGGCCGAGGGCAATGGCTGGAACCTCGAAGACGCCGGACGCCGGCTTCGACGACGCTTTTTCGATGACTTGGCGGCAGACGGTTCCGCAGATCGAATCACCGTAGCCCACACCGCTGACGATCAGGCCGAAACCGTCCTGGCTCATTTCTTTCGCGGTACCGGAATCACCGGTCTCGGCGGCATTCATCCGGTCGACGGTCCCATCGTGCGCCCGCTACTCGAAATGCGCCGCCAGGAGCTGCGTGAGTATCTGGCCTCACTGAATCAGATCTGGCGCGAAGACTCCACCAATCAGGACGCGACCAAAACCCGCGCGCGAATTCGCCATCAGCTTCTTCCGCGGATCGAACACGAGTATTCACCATCCATCGTGAATCACCTCAACGACCTCTCCCGGTTCGCGCGTGAAGAAGAAACCTTCTGGGACGCTTTCATCGAAGATCGTTTCCACCATCTCACTCGTGAAACGTCCGAAGGATTCATCATTTCTGCGTCCGATATTTTGACTCCACTCCACTTGCCAAGCCCAGAGCCGGCGGCGCTGCGCTCGGCCAGCGCACGGCTAATCCGCAGGCTCTTCCAAGCGACCCACGGTGACCGCAAGGAACTGACCGCAAAACACGTCGAACAGGTTCTCGATCTTGCAGGCAGTTCGCAAAGCGCGCTCACCGTCGAATTGCCACGCGGCATCCTCGTTCGCAAGAATTTTGGCGAACTACGATTTTCTCGCGCCGCATCCGCCAGCCCGGCTCTTCATCCAAGTGGAACCTCAGATCCCTCGCTCGCGTATCACTATGAGCTGGCCCTGCCGCTTACTAAAACGGTGACCGTGTCAGTTGCTGAAGTGGGTAAGCGCCTGAGCCTAAATTTGATTGACTGGCCCACCTCCGAGCGCGACACTATATGGGACAATCAAGCCCTCGATGCTGACCTCCTGCGTTCGCCTTTAATTCTGCGGAATTGGCGGCCCGGCGATTCTTATAGACCTCGCGGTCGGCGGAACGAGCAAAAGCTCAAGCAGATGCTGCTGGGCAAGAGGGTTCCAGCAGAGCGGCGAGCTGGCTGGCCGGTCCTGGAAAGCGCTGGGCAGGTGGTTTGGGCTCTCGGGATGGTTCCGGCCGGCGAATGTGCCGCGGGAGCCAGGACGCATAAAGCCCTTCTAATCGCTGAAGCTAACGCGGAAACGTTTTGAAGAGCGGAAATCGCTTTTTCGGCATCTAAGTATCTAGAGAGGCCGTGCAGTCTTTCTAATAGCAACGAAATAATTGCAGTGGCAGCATTACGGCAATTTACCTTTCGCGTCTGAAACGGGTGAGGTCCTACGGTGAACTCAACAGTCCGAACAATTCTCTTTTGGCTCCTAATGATTTTGCTGGCGGTAGTGTTGTGGAAGATGGCTTCCACCGGCTCGCAGTCCGCGCACGAGGAGGAGCCCAATTTCACAACCTTCCTCGGCAAGGTACAAAGCGGCAGCGTAAAAGACGTAACGGTTTACCTGGCGCAGAATAGCGCCGAACTGCAGGGTGAATATCGCGAAGGCGGTAAGTTCAAGGGCGTTACCGTTGCCAACACTTCCATTCCGGATATCACCAAATCTCTGCAAGACCACAACGTTGTCTACAACTTCAAAGAAGTAAAGAACGCCGACTGGCTCACCTTCCTCATGAATTTCGCGCCGATCATCCTGCTGGTGCTTTTCTGGATCTTTATGATGCGGCAGATGCAGGCCGGTGGAAACAAAGCGCTCAGCTTCGGAAAATCCCGCGCTCGCTTGCTCACCGCTCAGCAGAAGAAGGCGACGTTCAAGGACGTTGCCGGAATCGATGAGCCCAAAGAAGAACTCTACGAAATCATCGACTTCCTTAAAGATCCGCAAAAATTCCAGAAGCTCGGCGGACGCATTCCTAAGGGCGTGCTGCTCGTCGGGCCTCCAGGAACAGGCAAGACCTTGCTCGCTCGCGCCATCGCCGGCGAAGCCAATGTCCCGTTCTTCTCCATCTCCGGCTCGGACTTCGTCGAAATGTTCGTCGGCGTCGGGGCCAGCCGCGTGCGCGACCTCTTCGAGCAGGGCAAGAAGAATGCCCCCTGCATCATCTTCATCGACGAAATCGACGCGGTCGGCCGTCATCGCGGTGCTGGGCTCGGCGGCGGTCACGACGAGCGCGAGCAGACCTTGAACGCTTTGCTAGTCGAAATGGACGGCTTCGAATCCAACGAAGGCGTAATTCTAATCGCCGCTACTAACCGCCCAGACGTGCTCGATCCCGCTCTTCTGCGCCCCGGCCGTTTTGACCGTCGCGTGGTTGTTCCGCGCCCTGACGTCAAAGGCCGCGAAGAAATTCTGCGCGTGCATACTCGCAAAGTCCCTCTGTCTGAGGACGTGGATCTCTCCGTGATCGCTCGCGGAACTCCCGGATTCTCGGGCGCCGATCTCGCCAATCTGGTCAACGAGTCCGCCTTGTGGGCCGCACGCCAGAACCGCAAATTCGTTGCGATGATCGATTTTGAAATGTCCAAGGACAAAGTACTCATGGGCGTCGAACGCCGCTCCATGATTTTGTCCGACGAAGAGAAGCGCAACACCGCCTATCACGAAGCGGGCCACGCGCTGGTCGCGGCCATGACTCCGGGCGCCGACCCGCTGCATAAGGTCACCATCATCCCGCGCGGTATGGCTCTCGGCGTCACCATGCAGTTGCCCATCGACGACAAGCACACCTACACCAAGGAATTCTTGGAGGCGCAACTCGCCGTGCTCATGGGCGGACGCGCAGCCGAGGAAATTTTCCTGCATCACATCACCACCGGCGCGGGGAATGACATCGAACGTGCTACCGAGATCGCCCGCCAAATGGTTTGTGAATGGGGCATGAGCGTTCTGGGCCCGCTAACCTTCGGCAAAAAGGAAGAAGCGATTTTCCTTGGCCGCGAAATCGCCCAGCATCGGGACTACTCCGAAGATACGGCCATCAAAATCGACGGAGAAGTCCGCAGCATCGTCACCAACGGTTATAGCAAGGCACGCAATATCCTCGAAACGCAGAAGGACTTGCTCGAGCGGATCGCCCAAGCCTTGCTCGACCGCGAAGTTCTGGACGCTGTGGAATTGAAGCTCTTGATGGCCGGTCAGCCGCTTCCGGAAAAGATTCCGCCTCCTCCGGTCGAACCGCGCGCCACAGCCAAGGAGCCGCAGCTTTCCTTGCGTCCCGAACCGCGCACGATTCCGGGATTGGCCAACGGCGAGAAACCGGCTCCTGCCTAGAACGCCGTCAAACACGAACGCGATTCCGCCGGCCTCGTCTTGAAAAAAGACGAGGCCTTTTTTGCGCTGAAATTATTTGGATTGCACCGCTACGAAGTGCGAACGAACGAAGCGACGTTGAACGCCGCGCTGTAGGTCGCGGATTGTGAAGGTGGCGCCGCCACCAAGCGCACGGCTTGGCGTATTCTTTCCAGCTTGCACGTCTTTGACATGCATATGATTGCGCCAATCAAATGGCTCGAGTTATAGTCCGACGGTAAGGCCGAACTCGTCAGCAGGATTACTGGAATGTGCTGAAGGTGCGGCTCGGATTTCACGATGGCACACAGATCGTGCCCGGTAATCCCGTTGCCTTCGGCCTCCGCCACGATCACATGTGGCGCCTCGGTCTGGATCACGGCCAGGCCATCCTCAGCTTTTGCCACAGTCACCACGTGATAGCCGTCCCGCTCCAGCAGTTCGCGCACGGAATTTCCGGTGCGCGTATCGGATTCCACGACCAACACCCGCACTTGCCCGGCGTTCAAACCGGCGCTGCGCTTCAACATGTGCGTCTCTATTGGATCGTCCGGAAGGAATTGCACGGCGATCTCATAGCCGAGGTTTGGGGTGATTTTGCACCGCACAATCTTGGCATTGCGCGTCTTGTTGATCCCGGTGGGCGTGTCCCAGAACGGGCAGGTCACCTTCAACATTTGGCCTTCGAAGTACCCGTGCCGGGTAGTAGGCAGGCGCGCCCCGTCCCGCGAGATGTCGGCGGACGTGACCACCTCTTCGAACCCCTGAACCGAGCCAATCCCCCCGCAAATGTGCGCGCGAAGCGAAACCATGGCCCGCTTCGATTTCCGCCGGTCGCTCGGCGTTGAAGCCGCCGCCCGAATCTCGTCTATACTTTGCTGGTTCTCGACAATATTCAGTTGTGTGCTCATAGACTCAATCGTCGCTTCCGCCAGTGTCGCGATAGATGGATTTACAAAGTTATGGCTGCTATTGATTTCAATATCGGCACAGCAGCGACTCGGCTTTAATGAGCACGAACATGGCCAGCGCAAAACGGAACAGCGCAGTGCTGGGCCAAATTCTCCATACGACTCTCCCCGGCCAAAAATTGGAGTAAAATAACCTCATGGCCAACAAATTCATCGACACCTTCGAAGTGAATTGCCCCTGCTGCCAGGCGAAATTGACCATCGATCGCGAAGTTCGCGCCGTCCTCTCGCACGTCCCGCCGCCCCGCCCGCCTTCTTCCGTTGATCTCGAGGACACCGCCAGCCTGCTTCGCAAACAAGTCGACGCCGTCGAAGCCAAATTCCGGGCCTCGGTCGAAGCCGAAAAAACCAAGGATGATCTGCTCGCGCGCAAATTCGCCGAAGGTTTGAAGAAAGCCAAAGATGGCCCCATCGAAAAACCGTTGCGCGATTTCGATCTCGATTAGACCCGCGATGCGAGCGCTCGTCGTCGCCGTTTCGCTCCTGACCCTATTGCCAGTCGCTGGCGCGCAGAAAAAGCAATCCAGTAGCCTGTCCAGGCCCCATCGCCTCGATGAAACCGTTTCCTGGCGCCGGGATCCGGTCACCGGCGAACTTGTGGTCGCCCGCGCCGCCGCCGCACCAAACGCTGACGCCCCGCCTCCTTCCAGCGAACACGCCATCTCCGTCGTTACCCAAGTCGTACCGGTCACCTGTAGCGTCGTCGGTGCCGACGGCGTAGCCATCCAAAATCTCCGGCAAAAAGATTTTCGTATTCTCGATGACGGTGCCGCCCGCCCCATCGTTTTCTTCGACGCTTCGAACCAACCCGCCAGCGTAGCTCTGCTCATCGATGCCAGCCCCAGCGTACTGCGCGAATCCGAAGAAATGAAAAATGCCGCACGCGCGCTGGTCGACGCGCTGGGCACCGCCGACCAAACTGCGGTCGTCGATTTCTCCGCGCACGCTTATCTGCAGATTCCGTTCTCAAATGATTGGGGCCTGATCCGCAAAGCAGTCGGCCGCGTTGACGCCCGCGAACTTCTGGGCGATACGGGAGGAACCAACATCTACGAAGCGGTATTTCTTGCCGCCACGGAACTTTTTGCCGGGCGCACCGGCCGCAAAGCGATCGTCCTGCTCACTGACGGTCAGGACAGCGGCCTCGGCTTAACGCTCGATCCCGAAACATCGCGACCCCGCCCGGGATTTCCGAGCGATCGCCTTACATTTGAAGACGTCGTCCGTAAACTCTCAGCCCAGGATATTCAGGTTTTTGCCGTCTCCACCGAAAGCCGTCCGAAAATCATGACCGCAGCCTGGCTCGGCGCCCACTCGGATCAAACCCTCCTCAATCGTGAACGGACAGACGACAAGATCCCCGCTTACACGCTCTATCTCGCCGAACTCGTACGCCGCTCCGGAGGTCAACTGTATTTCTTGCGGGAGGCCAGCACCCTCGCGGACACCTTTCGCCAAATCGCCGTTAAAATTCGCGCCGAATACACCATCGGCTTTTCGCTCGCTGGGGCCGGTGACAATGGCCAAAGCCAACCTCCGCGTCCTGGCTGGCATTCTCTTCGTGTCGAAGTCGAGGGACATCCCGACGCCACCGTCGTTTCCCGTGCTTCCTACTACGTCCCGGCCAAACCGTGATTCAATACCAGCGTATGTTTGCCCGCCATAAATTCCGCCTGCGCCTTCCCGCGCGATCGCTCGCGCTAGGCCAAGACACTCTGATCATGGGCATCCTGAACGCCACGCCGGACAGTTTTTCCGACGGCGGAAACCATCTCGATCCCGAATCCGCCGCCCGCCACGCCCTCGCCATGGAAGCCGCGGGCGCGCACCTCATCGACATCGGCGGCGAATCCACTCGCCCCGGCTCAAACGGAATTTCAGCGGAAGAAGAAATCCGCCGCGTTCTCCCCGTACTGGAAAAGCTGCGCGGCAAACTCACAATTCCAATTTCAATCGACACCAGCAAAGCCGAAGTGGCCGAAGCAGCAGCCAACGCCGGTGCCCAAATCCTGAACGACGTCACCGGTCTCCGAAACGATCCCCGGCTCGCCGAAATCGCCCGCCGCAAAAAACTCGGCTTGATCCTGATGCACATGCGCGGCGAACCTCGCACCATGCAGCAAAAACGATTCGCCGCGAACGTGATCCGCGACGTCACCGCCGGCCTGCGAAAATCGATCGCCGCGGCGCAAAAGGCCGGCGTCACGAGCGCCCAGATCGTCCTCGATCCCGGAATCGGCTTCGGCAAAAGCCACGCCCAAAATTGCGAAATCCTTCAGCGCCTCCCGGAACTGGCCAAACTGGGATTCCCGCTGCTACTCGGCACCTCCCGAAAGAGTTTCCTAGGGACAGCGCTCAAGCAAGATCCCGGAGCAAATCGAATCTGGGGCACCGCTGCCACCGTAGCCGCCAGCATTCTGCAAGGCGCGCACATCGTCCGCGTGCATGACGTCTCCGAAATGGCCCAAGTCGCGCGCGTCGCCGACGTGCTGCTCTTGCCGAAGCTCCTCCGCCGCTAACCTTATCTGTACCCAAATCGCCTCGCCGTGAATCCAACGTGGCGATGGAACGAATGCGGCAAACGCGACAGACATGGCGCTTGAAATGCACCTCGTGCTTCCAAAACCATTGCGACACGCTGAGTTAGAAAGTCTTCATTCGCGCCTTTCACGCGAACAGGGTAAAATCCAGGGCTAAGCCTGAAATTGAACAAGGAGCTTTTATGAGCGCGCCTTCCTCCGCAGGACCTTCCGCAGCGACGATCGACCTGATCAAGGAAAAAGCCAAGCTGCTGAGCATCTACTCGATGATGTCCACCACTGCTGCCGGGTCCGGCCATCCCACTTCCTGCATGTCCGCGGCTCAGTTAGTCGCCGGCGTTTTCTTCTACGCCATGAAATTCGACCCCAAGAACGCCAATTCCAACGATGACGATCGTTTCGTTCTGTCCAAGGGCCACGCCGCGCCGCTCTTGTATTCCGCGCTGGCTGAAGCTGGTGTTTTCCCGGTTTCACGCGTCATGACCCTTCGCGAATTTTCCAGCGAACTCGAAGGCCATCCCACGCCTCGCATCCACGGCGTTGACGCTGCCACCGGTTCGCTTGGCCAAGGCCTGTCAGTAGGCGCGGGCTTGGCCATTGGCGCCCGCATGGATAAAAGCGACACGCGCGTCTACGTCCTCACCGGCGATGGAGAACTCGCCGAAGGCCAGATCTGGGAAGCAGCCGCCTTCGCTGCGCACTACAATCTCGACAACCTCACCGTAATTTGCGACATCAACCGCCTCGGCCAGAGCGAGCCCACCATGTACCAGCACGATATGGAGCGCTACCGCCTGAAGTTCGTCTCCGAAGGTTTCGAGACTCAAGTAATCGATGGCCACGACGTCGCCGCGATCCTGGCTGCCCTCGACAAGGCCAAGGCCACCAAAGGCAAGCCCCAAGCCATCGTGGCGCGCACCATCAAGGGCCACGGTTTCAGCCAGGTCGCCGACAAGCTGAACTGGCACGGCAAGCCGTTCTCGAAAGAACAACTCGCCGCAGCCATCGCCGAGCTCGGCGGCGGACCCACAGTTCCCAAAGATCCCGGCGTTTCCTACGAACGTAAACCGCTCCCGACGCCTCCTGACTTCCCGGCACCAGCCGCGCCCGACTACCCGGCAGACGCCAAAGTTGCGACACGCGAAGCCTACGGTTTTGGTCTGAAGCGCGTTGGTGCCGTGAACAAAGAACTCGTCGCGCTTTCCGGCGACGTGAAGAACTCCACCTTCTCCGAAACCTTCCAGGATGCCGAACCAGATCATTTCTGGCAGGGCTACATCGCCGAACAAAACCTGGTCAGCGTCGCGGTTGGCTTGCAGGCTCGCGGCAAAGTTCCTTTTGCCGATACCTTCGCCTGCTTCCTTTCTCGCGCCTATGACAACATCCGCATGGCCGCCATCAGCCGCGCCAATATCAACCTCTGCGGCTCGCACTGCGGCGTCTCCATTGGAGAAGACGGTCCCTCGCAGATGGCTCTCGAAGACATCGCCATGTTCCGCGCCATTCACGGTTCAGCGGTTCTCTACCCAAGCGACGCCGTATCCACCGAGCGTCTGGTCGATACCATGGCTCGTCGCGTCGGCATCAACTACTTACGCACCTCGCGTCCGAAATTCCCGATCATCTATTCCAAGGACGAAAAATTCCCGCTCCCAGGCTTCAAAGTCCTGCGCAAGAGCGATCAAGACAAAGTAACCGTAATCGGAGCGGCCGTCACCCTGCACGAAGCTCTGAAAGCCGCGGACGACCTGAAGAAGTCCGGCACGAACATCCGCGTCATTGACCTCTACTGCGTGAAACCCATCGACGGCAAAGCCATCGCCGCCGAAATCGCCGCGACCGGCGGTAAGCTCATCACCGTCGAAGATCACTGGCCCGAAGGCGGCATTGGCGAAGCGGTTCTTTCCGCACTGGCGGCAGCCGGCGCCGCTCCGACGAAATTCAAGTTGATGGCAGTCACTGGCATGCCGCACTCCGGCAAGCCCGAAGAGCTGGTAGACGCCTTCGGCATCTCCGCCCGCGACATCGCGGACGCCGTAAAGACCATCATCTAGCCCCGAAATCGACGTACGCGGGCCCGGCGGTCGGGCCTACGCATGTTTTCAAGGGTGTTGGCAGGGAATCGTTCCACAAGAAACCAATCGAGGTTAAGTCATTGGCAGAAAAGCGGGTTTTGGTCGGGATGATACCGGAAGTGATCGTAATCGACGCCGGCGATCAGGTGGAGTGGATCTCGAATGCTGGCAACTTGAAGGTCGAATTTGACGCCAAACGCTCGCCCTTCGGCTCCAACGTCTTTCAGGCGCCTCCGGGCGTTCGGTTGGTCAGCGGGCCTACCCGACCCGGGCTGAACCCAGGCTCCTACCGCTACCGCATGTCGCTCAACGACGTGGTTTTGGCGCAGGGTGAGGTTGTAATTCGTGGCAATGAACAGTAAACCAAGCCTGGGGCTTAGTCGCCAGCAACGGCGGTAAAAACTCTTTCCTGCGATACCGAGTCAGCCAGCACGCGGCGCAAAGGCGCCAGCATTGAAGCAGCCACCGGTTTTTCCGTTCCTACCGTAATTTCGGCGAATCTCCGCGGAAATTCGCGGCGTCGATCTAGCCACAGTCCAAATTCTTGCAGTAGGTCCCCCGCGATATTCGGGTCGTCGGTGCGCTCCACACCCCAAAAACGCAGCCTTTCTTCATTCTTCTGCAACGATTGCAGTGATTGCTCCAGCTTCTTCATCGCCGCATTGAACGACGACGCCAGGAAATACACCGCCAGCGACCAGTTGCCCTGCCCGAAGGTCACCCGCATCCGGATATTGTATTTACCGTTCTGGTTCTTTTCCATCGCGCAGGAATACAAATTTGAAAACCCGCTTCCATTCGACACGTTCTGTTTTGCCCTTCCCTGTTTAAGTCTTCCATCGTCCCGAAAATCGCCAAAATCCACCGCACCGCTCGCGGCCACCGCCATACCGCGGGTTCGCGCGAACTCGACGAGCTTGTTGCCTTTCGCCTTCTTTACCGGCATGGGACTGCTCCTCGAAAAGTAGTGCCAATTTATGACAAGGCTGGGAAGTAAGGCCTCGAAGTCGTACCCCGCTGGCTACGGGGCAGGTACTGCGGAAGAAATAGTCTAGCGAAGGGTAATGCGCAGGGCAAGATGAGACTTGGAAATTATAAGTCTATAAAATACAGATACTTACAGGGTATTGCGGGCGCCGAGACGCTTCAAAGCGTCAGCGTTCATCGTGAGCTTGCCTTCCTTCTTCAGCCGGTCTTCGAGGGCGGTTTTGAACGCATCGTAGGCCGCATTCTGCTTCGCCTGCAGCATTTGCTGACGAATCTGATCAGCCTGCAGGATAAACGCCGCCTGAATCACCGGTTCATGACCCGTCACCCGGTAAACCAGCCAGTTTCCCGCCACCTGTTTCGCCGAACTGACCTGCCCGACCGGCATGGTGAAGGCACTTTCAATCAAAGTTCCAGCGCCAACGTCCGGAATCGATCCGGTACGCGAAAACGAATCCGAAGTTTTAGTGGGCACGTTCAAGGACTTCGCCGCTTTGTCGAAAGCTTCGCCGCCCTGAGCCGCCTTGGCAAGGTCTTCCGCCTTGGTTCGCGCCAATTCGAGCGATTTTTCCTGCTGGTAGTCGGCCAGAACTTTGTCGTGAACCTCGGCCAGCGTCCCTTGATGCGCCGGAGTAATGTCCTTCGGCGTAATGATCGCGTATCCCAGCGAAGTCTGAATCGGCTGGCTCACTTCGCCCGTCCGCAACTGGAACAGGGCACTGCGCAGTTCCGCCGAGTTCCCGAAGTTGCTCACCGGATCGGTCTGGCTTGCTGCCGGCGATTCGCCCAGTTGCAGGTTGAATTTCTTGGCCAGATCTTCCAGCGGTTGGTGATTCGACTGTCGTACCGCCGCGGCCATCTGGTCGGAAGTCTTGTTCGCTTCCGCGACCACCTGCTCTTCCATCACCACCGGCTGAATCGTGTTGCGAACCTCGTCAAAGCTCTTGGTATGCGCACTTTCGCGATCCAGCACCTTGATGATGTGGAACCCATACTGCGTTTTCACCAGATCGGAAACCGAGCCTTTGGGCTGGGTAAACGCCGCCTTCTCGAACTCCGGCACGGTCTGCCCTTCAATAATCCAGCCCAAATCGCCGCCCTTGGGCTTCGTCGCGTCGTCTTCAGAATATTTCTTAGCCAGATCTTCAAAATTCGCGCCAGACTTGGCTTGCTTCAGCACCGCCTCGGCCTTCTGGCGGATTTCCGCGATTTCCGCGTCGGTCTTGCCGATCGTCTTCAGCAAAATGTGCTCGACGTGCGCCCGGTTCGCGACTTTGTAGTCATCGATGTGCGCGTTGTAATAGGCGTGCAAAGCCGCGTCGCTGACTTGCTGCTGCCCCTTGATCCGGTTCAAATCCAGCAGCGCATAACGCGCCGACCGCTTCTCCGGCACCTGATATTGCCCGGCGTGCTTGGTGTAGAACGCCAAAAGCTCCGCATCCGTCGGCTGAATCGTTGAAGCCAGATCCGATGGCTTGATCAACGCATATTCGATTTGCACCTTCTCGTTGCGCCGCACAAATTCCCGCTGCACTTCTTCCGGGCTTACCGTAATCGCGTCCGTAACCAGCTGGTGGAACTTTTCCTGTAGCATCTGGTCGCGCAGGTATTCCTCGAATTGCGGAACCGGCATTCCAATCTTGGTCTCAACTTCGGTGGTGTACTTGTCTTTCAGCCAGACGTCGCCATTCCAGGCGGTCGGCAGGATCTGCTTGATGCGTTCAGAAAGTTCGTCGTTCGTTACCGTCAAACCCAGGCGTTGCGCTTCCACTTCCAGCGCCTGCTTGAAAACCATCTGATCCAAGACCTGCTTCGCGTAAAAGCCGCGCAGCGCTTCCGGAATCGATTGCCCGCGGGTCGCCAGGCTCAACTGTTGCTGCACTTCCGGAACCGTAATGTCCTTGCCGCCCACCGTCGCCAGAGCGTCCGCGCTATTCGTAAAACTTGAGTTAGCCAAGCCCGGAATCAGGTAGGTGAGCATGCTCAGGCAGATGACCACGAGCAAAAAGCCCATCGTGATCTTCACCCACCGGTTTCCTTCTTTGTCCCGCTGCTGAATGCTTTTCAACATAGCTGTCTGTGGCTCCTACTCTGGCAAAGCACACAATTATACGGGAATGCGCCGAATTTACCCAACGAGTTTCACGGCCGGGACTGAAGTGAACGCTCCCGGTTAGCCGCCGTACTTCCACGGTGAATCGGCCACCGTCAGCGGATTCACCTCCCGGCGAATTTCCGCGTTCACCACCTCCAGCACAACGATCGCGTGATCGCCGTGCTGGTCCATCACTTCGCGAACTTCGCACTCCAGGTACGCAAATGCGCTGTCCAGGACCGGCGCGCCGGTCTTGCTGCCGTCCGTGTACGGCTCGCCGTTCAACGCAGTCTTTGACGCTTTCGTCGGCGCAAAGAAATTTTGGGCTATCGTCGCTTGCCCCTTATCCAGAATGTGCAGCACCGCGCGGCGGCTTTCGACCAGGCACTCCAGCACCGTGCCATCCTTGCGCAGTGCGGCGGTTAAAAGCGGCGGCTTAAACGAAGCTTGCGAAACCCAGGTCACCGTCGCCGCGCCAATTTTGTCTACGCCGCGCGAAGTCATCACGTAGATGCCATTGGCCAGCAGCCGCAGAGTTTTTTGTTTGGTCTTCGGGTCCATGGGAGCAGGGAACTCCATCGCAATCGCCGGTGCGCCGCGGTTAGCCCTAAGCCTTCGCCGGAGGAGGCTGGTAACCAAAAATCGCCTTCAACTCCAAAAACTCCTCAAGACCCGCTTCGCCCCACTCGCGCCCATTTCCGGACTGCTTGTATCCGCCAAAACATCCATCGAACGCCACCCGCGCCCCGTTGATGTGAACGTTACCCGCACGAATGCGCTTAGCCACCCGCCGCGCGTGCTCCATGTCCCCGGAAGTCACGTAGCCGGAAAGTCCGTAAGGTGTGTCGTTGGCGATGGCCACCGCCTGCTCCTCATCGTCGTAGGGAATAATGCACAGCACCGGTCCAAAAATTTCCTCTCGCGCGATGGTCATATCGTTGCGTACGTCGGCAAAAACGGTGGGCTTCACGAAGTAGCCCTTGGTCACTCCGTCGGGCTTTCCCAACCCGCCGGTCACCAGTGTCGCGCCCTCTTCCAACCCCTTATTGATCAGCCGTTCGACCTTGGCAAACTGCGCCTTCCCCGAAAGTGGCCCCATGTGCGTCCCATCCGACAAAGGATCTCCCACTCGAGTCGCTTCCGCCGCGTTCTTCGCCGCAGCTATTGCGGCCGGCATTTTTGCTTTCGGCACTAACATGCGCGTAGGCGCGTCGCACGATTGCCCGCTGTTGCGGAAGCAGCTCTGCACTCCTTGCTTCACCGACTTTTCCAGGTCCGCATCATCCAAAATGATGTTCGCGGATTTGCCCCCCAACTCCTGCGTCACCCGTTTCACGCTGGGTGCCGCTGCCGTCGCCACCGCCACTCCCGCGCGCGCCGAACCGGTGAACGAAACCACGTCGATATCCGGATGCGAGGCCATCGCCGCCCCTATGGTCGGGCCGTCGCCATTCACCAGATTGAATACGCCCGCCGGAACTTTAGCTTCGTCCAAAATTTGCGCGAAAAGATAAGCGGAGAGTGGTGCAAGTTCGCTCGGCTTCAGCACCATCGTGCACCCCGCCGCAAGTGCCGGCGCTACTTTGCACGCAATCTGGTTCATCGGCCAGTTCCACGGAGTGATCAGCGCGCAAACCCCCGCTGCTTCCTTGCGCATCATCGTGCCGCCCTGCATTTCCTCAAACTTAAAAAATCCCAGCACCCTCACCATCTCTGCAATGTGCGCCAAACCTGCCGGAGCCTGCGCCGCGCGCGCCAACGAAAGAGGCGCGCCCATTTCGGTCGAGATGGCTTCCGCCATCTCTTCCATCCGCCGTTGATAAATTGCGACGATTCTTTGGAGCAGCGCCAGCCGCTCCGCCACCGGAGTCTCCGAGTACTCCGGAAAAGCGCGCTTCGCCGCATCCACGGATTTGTTTAGGTCAGCCGCGCCTCCCAATGAAATCGTCGCGACGACCTCTTCCGTGGCCGGGTTCGTCACGTCAAAATCGCGGGCCTGCGCCGGCGCCACCCACCTTCCCTCGATGTAAAATTGCCGGCAATCCTTCATGTAATCCTCCGGAAAACAATCGCGCGCACACACAAGTCCACGTCAGACTGCCGCGAACTCGCCAAATGTAATTGTACGTTAGTTCTTCTGCGGCGTCGGCTCGGCCAGAATTTTTCGAATTTCGCCGGCTTCGCTGAAGTTCGGACTGATCTGTAGCGTGTATTGCAGCTGCTTCTTGGCCATCTCGAAGTTGTTCGCCTTTTGATAGGCCAGGCCGAGATGATAGTGGTAAGTCGGGTTCTGCGCGTTTTCCTTGATCGCTTCCTGAAACAAATCGATCGCCGAACCGTACACGCCCTGCTTGTAGAACGCCCATCCCAGCGTATCCGCCGAATTCGGCGAATCCGGCATGCCCTTCCGCCCGATCTGCGCCAGCGATGACGCCACACTTAAATCTCCGCCGTGCTCGAGCATCAAATACGACAGATTGTTGGCCGCCAAAGCGTAGTCCGGCTGAATCGCCAACGCCTTTCGATAAAGGTCTTCGGCTTCCTGCCACTGATTCCGCGTCTCCAGCAGGCTGCCCAGCCCCACATACACGCGCGCGTCCCGGGGATTCGCTTGAATCGCGCGATGATACGCATCGATGGCTTGATCCACCGACCCACGCGAAATTTGCGTGCTGGCCAGCATCAGGAACGCGTTCATATTATTTTGGTCCAGCTCGGTCGCCTTCTGGAAGGCGGCTTCCGCCTTGGCTGAATCCTGATTGCGCATCTCCACTTGGCCCAGCAGCACGTACAGCTGACTCGATGGCGACTTCGCAATCTGCTCTTCCAGCAGCCGTGCCGCCTTTGGCGCATCCTTCTTTTGCAGCGCGATATTCACCAAACCGGTGGTGGCATCGAGGTTCGAGGAATTGCGCTTCAGTGCTTCGTTATACATCTGCTCCGCTTCGTCCAATTTCTTCTGGCTGAAACGCAAATCGCCCAGTCGCGCGTATCCCGCCGGATTATCCGGCGCCGCGGCGATCGCGCGTTTCAGATCCGCTTCGGCCCCCGCCAAATCTTTTTTCAGGTACAAACCCTGCGCGTGAATGATGTAACCCTCGGGAGAAGTCGGCTGCAGAATCATCAGTCTTCCGCCAGTCTCTTCCAGCAGCGCTTCGTCGTTTCGCCGGGTTCCCAGCGCGGCCAGCGCCCGCAGCGGCTCGGCCATATTCGGCTGCAGCTTCGAAGCTTGCCGCCATTCCGCTTCCGCTTGTCCCAGATTTTGCGTCGCAGCGTAGGCCAGTCCGAGGTGGTAATGCGCGGCAGCATTGTCCGGCGAATTCTTCACCACCTGCTCCATCACGTGCACCGCGTCAGAAGCCTTGCCCTCTCGCGTTAGAATTTGGCTCCGCAGGATCAGGCTGGCTACGTCCGAAGGGCTATTTTGCAGCGCGCCGTCCACAACCTTTGACGCCTGATCCATCTTGCCCTGCTGCATCAGCAGTTCGGCGTACATCCGCGAAACCACCGGATCCTTGGGATGTTCTGCGTTCAGCGAACTCATCTCCGCTAGCGCTTTGTCCCAATCCTTCTGGCCCAAATAAAAATCCGCCAGCATCCGGTAGGCATTCGGGTTGTCTTTCAGCGCCGCCTTAGCTTCCTGTAACGTTTTCTCCGCGTTGTCTTTCTGTCCTTCATTCAAATACAGGGCCGCAAGCGTCGCTCGCGGATACGGATTCGTCGGATCGATTTGAATCGCCGCTCGAAATTGCGCCTCGGCATCCGCCCACCGCTTCTGCCGCTGATAAAAACTTCCCAGCGCTAGGTGCGCCGGCAGCGATTTCTCATCCAACGAAACCGCCTTTTGGTAACTCTGCTCCGCGGCGGTAAAGTCTTTTGATTTCTCTTGAATAATCGCCAGGTTCAGCAGCGAACCCGACCGCGTCGGATCCATGTGCACCGCTTGCTGCGCTTCGGTCAGTCCCTTGGACAAATCGCCCTGCGAAGCGTCGGCGCTCGACAAAATCGACTGCGCCGCGGCGTTTTGCGGATCTGATTTCAGTACAACGTTGGCCCGATCGCGCGCGTCGGACAATCGCCCGGCCGCCAAAAACAAATTCGCCAGATCGATTTGCGCTTTCAGGTTCTCTGGGGTCAACGCCACCGTGCGCGATAACTCCTGAAAAGCCTTCGGCCAGTCGGCTTGTTTCAAATAGGTCTGCGCCAGTTGGTAGTGCGCGTCAGAAAATTTTGGGTCATTCTGAATCGCGCTCTGGAACTCGACCGCCGCCTCGGGATATTTGCCTTGCTGGAAATACGCCTGCCCCTTGTCAAAATGCCGCTTCTTTAAAATCTGAGGATCGCGCGTACAAGCTGAAAATAATGTGGCAATCGCCAAGGTTACCGGTAGCCACGATCCTCTAGAAACGCGCATAATCTCCTCGCTGAAACCAGTAATGGGCTAGCTTAAACTCAACTAAATGCTACACCCTCATGTCGCGCCAATCTACTACTGCCCAACCGAACCGTGTCAAACCGCGCAACCCTTGCCTGCCGATGAGTGAAGCAAAAGCGAAGCACAAGCTTCGATTTCATCGCGCGCCGCTCGCAGGTTGTGCACTCGTTAGTTCTTTGTGTAACAGCTTGTAAATGATACACTTAAGACGCTTTCGATGGTTTGAGGCTCGCTTTCGCCGACCCCTCCTAAAAATCGCCGCAGACTTCAGCACAAAGGGAAAGTATTTTGCTCATTCGTGGAACATGCGAGGGATTTCCTCATGGCTACTGGGCCTGCTATCCACCCATAAAAATCGTAGATATTGATAACACGAGACTTAGACCGCTCCTGCCCCCTGGCCCCCGTGGCATGTCCCTTGCAGTCCTACTCAAATTGTCTGGGAGTACTATCGCCCCTGCCCGGCACGTCGCGAAATATAGATTCAGGCCAGGATACTGACCGAATGATGACCAACGGACTTGAGAGCGTGATGGTGAGAGAAGACCGCAGCTTCGTGGGTGGCATCTGTCCCGCGATGCAGACTCTTGAGAGTGTGCTGGCAGAAATCGCGCCCACCAATATCCCGGTTCTTTTCGTTGGTGAGAGCGGAACCGGAAAGGCCACATTTGCGCAGCGCCTGCATAGTCTCTCCACTCGAGCCGAAGAGCGTTTGGTCAGCGTGCCCTGCGCCGCCATGAATCCTTCACTGCTCATGGCCGAATTGGAATTGAACGGAAACGGCAACGCGCCCTTTCACGATCAAACCGGCCCCATTGGATCCGTTTTCTTCGAAGAAATCAGCGAACTCGACGCCGCCTGCCAGCGCAACTTGCTCTACGCCCTACCGGGCGATGGAGCTTTCCGCCGCGGCTCGCTCTCCGCCCGCGTCATCGCCGCTACCAGCCGCAACCTCGATGAAGAAATGCGCGCTAACCGTTTCCGCAGCGAATTATATTATCGGATCAACGGCGTCTGCCTGCGCCTTCCCGCCCTGCGCGACCGCCGCGAAGATATTCCCATCCTAGTCGAATTCTTTTTGACCAAGCATTCTGCGCTGCTCTCTCGTCCGCGCCCGACCCTAAGCGCGCGCACCATGCGCCTGCTGCTCGATCATTCCTGGCCTGGAAATATTCGCGAACTCGAGAACGTGATCCGTAAAACCGTCGCGCTGGGCGATGAACAGCAGGCCGTCGCCGAATTGATGACCGTTGCGCCCATTGAGCGCCCGGTCGAAGTTTCCGAGCCGCGGGCCTATTCGCTCAAGCAGGCCGCGCGCGCCGCTTCCCGCGAAGCCGAACGCGAACTGATTCTGAAAGCTCTCGAGCATACCCGCTGGAATCGCAAGCGCGCCGCTCAGGAACTCCAGATCAGCTACAAGTCCCTGCTCTACAAATTGAAACAGATCGGCGTGCAGGATTCCGAGACTGGACAGCGAGGCTAAGGCAACATGCGTAACCGAAATTCAATATGGATGCTCTTGGGACTTTTTGCTTTTGCGGCCATTCCGGCGGGAGCGCAACAAGACGCCAGCGCCAAACAGCCGAGCCAGCCTGCTGCTCCGGCCGTGGTCACCGACGCACCCAAACAAACATCGAACGCCGATCCAAACTATGTCATCGGCGGCCAGGACGTTCTCGATATCAGCGTCTGGAAAGAGCCGGAAGTTTCGCGCGTCGTTCCGGTCCGCCCCGACGGAAAAATCTCGCTGCCGCTCCTGAACGATGTCCAGGCCGCCGGTCTGACCCCCGCTGCGCTAGCTCAGCAGATTACCGAGAGCCTGAAAAAATACGTCACCAATCCACAGGTGACCGTCATCGTCACCACCATCAATAGCCAGCGCGTCTATTTGCTCGGTGAAGTCACCCGGCCCGGTGCCTTCCCGATGATTCCGGGAATGACTGTGCTGCAGGCGATTTCGAGTGGCGGCGGATTCACCCAGTTTGCCCGCACCGGCAAAATCTATGTGCTGCGCAACGAAAACGGCAAGCAAGTCAAATATCCGTTCAACTACAAAGAAGTCATCAACGCAAAAAAGCCGGAGCAGGACATTCCGCTGAAAGCCGGCGACACCATCGTGGTTCCGTAGGGTGACCAGATTCGTGCGCAACAAGTTCTACATCCCGGGTCTTTTGCTCTGCGCCGCTGCGCTGCTCTCGACCCCTGCGCGCGCGCAGCAGCAACCGGATCAGGAACAACAAGGTCAAACCTCCGCCCCGGAACCCAACACCCCTACAGAAAATCCGGCGCAGCCGATTCCTGCGATCCGCTCGCCGTTAGCCGGCATCAACGGCAATGACGACGATCAGCAGACGCCGCAGAAGATCGTTCCCGATACCACTCCGCTCGCCGGCGTCGAACCCATTAATTCGGGCAGGCCCGCGCTCGACCACAACTACATTCAACCTCAATTCAAAATTTTGTCGATCGCCGATTCCGACGAATTAAGCCCGTCGGGCACCAACAGCGGCTGGGCAGATTTCACTTCTATCCTCGCCGGAATCGATCTGCACGACGCCTCGGGCATCTCCAACCTCACTTTGAATTATCTCGGCGGCGGCACCATCGCCATCGGCGGAGACGCCAGCAGTTCGACGATTCACCAGCTCAACGTCGAGGAAGACCTGAACTGGCGCAGAGTGAAGCTTTCTTTTATCGACCAGTTTGCGTTTCTTCCCGAAGCTTCCTTCGGATACGCGGGACTGGGCGGCGGAGTCTCTCTGCCGGGCGGCGGTAGCATTGGCCTGCAACCCGGCCTTACTCCCGGCGATTCGATTTTGACCACCCGCGGCAACCGCGTCACCAATTCGTTCCTGACCCAGGCCGATATTTTCCTCAGCCCGCGCGCCTCGATTACCGTCGCCGGCGGCTATTCGCTGTTGCACTATTTCGATAACGACCTCGTCGATTTCGGCGACAGGATTTTTCAAGCCGGCTACAACTACCAGCTCACTCGCAAAGACACCGTCGCGGTCTTTTACCGCTTCAGCGGTTATCGCTATTCCGGTTTCAATCAGTCGATCAATGACAATTCATTTCAGGCCTCCTACGGCCGCCGTGTTACCGGAAGATTTTCGTTTCAGATCCAAGGCGGTCCTGACATCACCTTCGTAACCACACCGCTCACCGCCGCCACTTCCACCACTCCGGCCTCCGGTGGCCAGACGCGCGAACTGTATTGGTCGCTCAGCACCTCTGCAACGTACCAACTACAGCGCGTGGGTCTCAACGCTTCGTATTCTCATGGAGTCAGCGGCGGTTCCGGCGTACTGCTCGGATCGATTGCCGATACCGTCTCCGGCGGCGCAGGCCGTCAGTTAACTCGCCAATTTAGCGGCACTGTGAACGCCGGCTATTCGCGCAATAAAGGCATCAACGCATTCGATACGGCCGGCTCCCCGCCGCAGAATTTTGGCTACGTTTATGGTGGCGTCGGCTTTGACCGCACGTTGGGCCGCGCAATGGACTTGAATTTCAACTACCAGCTGCAGCACCAGACTTCCAACGCGGATTTTTGCGTCGGCACCACCTGCAATCAGAACTTAACTCGTCATCAAATTAGTTTGGGCTTGAATTGGCACCGCCAACCGATCGCATTCTAGAAATCGTACTCGCGTCGAGCGAAAGAGGATGAAATGGCACAACGTGAACTAACCCCAGCCGACTACCTGGCGATGATCAAGCGCCACTGGATCATGATTTTGATCTGCACCATCGTGGGCGGACCGCTCGCTTACGGCGTATCCCGCCTGCTGCCCGTGAAATATCAGTCGCAGACCCTCGTACTGGTCGAGCAGCAGTCTGTGCCAACCGACTACGTCAAATCGATCGACACCGCAGATATCAATCAGCGCTTGGCCAGCATGCAGCAACAGATTCTGAGCCGCAGCCGTCTGGAGCCAATCATCCGCCAGTACGGTCTATTTCAATCCGACGCACGCAAGGCGACCACTGACGATCTCGTCGCTCGCCTGCAGAAAGCAATCGACGTCACGCCCGTGTTGCCCATGGCCGAAACTCGCTCGCACGATCTTCCGGGCTTCAATATCGCTGTCACACTCGACAACCCTCGTACCGCGCAGGAAGTCTGCACGGCGGTGACTTCGATGTTCATCGAAGAAAACCTGAAATCGCGCCAGCAACATTCCGAAGACACCACGCGGTTTCTTAGCCAGCAATTGGTGGACGCTAAAACGGCATTGGACGAACAGGACGCCAAGCTAGCCGCGTTCAAGAGCCACTACATGGGCGCGCTCCCCGACGAGGAACAGACCAACTTGAACCTGCTCACCGGTCTGACTTCGCAGCTCGATGCCGCTACTCAAGCCCTCGCTCGTGCTCAACAGGACAAGAGCTTTGCCGAGACCATGTTGAGCCAGCAAGTTGCCGCCTGGCAGGCCTCCCAAACCGGCCACAATCCGGCCACCACCGAGCAGCAGTTGATTGCGATGCAGGCCCAACTCGCCAGTTTACAAGCTCGTTACACTGACGATTACCCGGATGTCGTCAAGACCAAAGCCGACATCGCGGCCCTGCAAAAGAAAATGGCGGAAGACAATGCGTCGGCCGCCGCCGCGCCACCGAAAGAGCCCAAATCGTCAGTCGAGCCCGCTTCGATCCAGCAGCTTCGCGCTCAGGTCCACGGTTACGACCAGAACATCGCCGCCAAAACCAAAGAGCAGGAACAGATTAAGCAGCAGATCGGCCTGTATCAGAGCCGCATCCAGTCCAGTCCGGCGGTCGAGCAACAGTACAAAGAAGTCACCCGCGGTTACGAAACGGCCTTGGCCTCCTACAACGATCTGCTCAAAAAGCGCCAAGAATCCGCCATGGCCACGCAACTCGAACGCGACCAGCAGGGTGAACAGTTCCGCGTTCTCGATCCGGCCAATTTGCCCGACAAGCCATCTTTCCCGAACCGGCCTCTGTTCGCGCTGGGCGGTTTGGGCGGCGGATTGGGACTTGGCTTGGCTCTCGCGCTGCTGATGGAAATGAGAGATTCGTCGTTCAAGACCGAACGCGACGTAGAAGTCGCGCTGCAACTGCCAGTGCTCGCGATGATTCCCGCAGTCGAACAGCCGCTCGATTCCAAGAAGAAAGTGCGGCCGGGCCAGCCTCCCGTTGAAGCCGGCATTGAAGTCGGAGCGGGGGCGTAGAGACCATCATGTACCAAAAATTCTTCGGATTGCGCGAAAGCCCGTTTAACGTCAATCCCGACCCGCGTTATTTGTTCCTGACCAAACAGATTCAGGAAGCGTTGGCCGGCTTGACCTACGGCATTCAAAACCGCAAGGGCTTCATCCTGCTCACCGGCGAAGTCGGCACCGGCAAAACCACGTTACTGAATCGCTTGCTCGATTGGCTGCACGGACAGCGCGTTAAAACCGCCTTCGTCTTCAATTCTCAGCTCAATGTCAGCCAGCTTTTCGATTTCATGATGGCCGACTTCGAAATTCCGGTCGAATCTCGCCACAAGAGTCAGGTGCTGCTAAAGCTGAATCACTGGCTGCTGGAACGTTATCGCGCCGGCGAAACCGCTGTGCTTATCGTCGACGAAGCGCAGAATCTTTCGCTGCAGGTGCTCGAGGAAATTCGTCTGCTAACCAACCTCGAAACCTCCACCGAAAAATTGCTGCAAATCGTGCTGACCGGCCAGCCCGAACTTGAAGAAAAGTTAAAGCTGCCGCAATTACGTCAGTTGCGCCAACGCATCACCTTGCGCTGCCGCACCGCTCCGCTCACCCTCGAAGAAACTTTCGGATACATTGCCGAACGTCTGCGCATCGCCGGAGCCAACGGCGAACCGATCTTCTCGAAAGAGGCCATTCAAACAGTCAACTTGTATTCACGCGGCATTCCGCGCGTAGTCAACTTGCTCTGCGAACATGCGTTGATCAACGCTTACGTCGATCATTTGCGTCCGGTTCCCGCTCATCTGGTCGAGGAAGTCGCCCGCGAGTTTCAACTCGACGAAATCGAACCGATCGCTTCGGCCAGCAACGGCAACGGTGCCGCAGCCCAGTCCCTCGATACTCAGGCTCTGCTCCAGAATCTTGACGAATTGCTCGGGCGCTTGCGCGAAGCCAACATCGTGCCCTCTGCCATGCGCGAAAGGAAACCATGAGTCGCATTCACGAAGCATTGAAAAAAGCTGAACAGGAAAGGGCCGCCTCGCCGGCCGCGGATCTCTCCGCGATTTCCTCGGTGGAAACCCGCGTGGTCGAACAACAACCTGCGCGAATCGGAATCACCGACTCCGCGGATTACATGCCCCGCCGCGAAGCTCCGGCCACTGCGTCCGGCGATTACCTGCGCTTCGATGACCTGCGCAAAAGATGCTCGCACCCCACCTGGCACCTCGATCCGAATGTCAACGTGTTCATCAATTCGGCCATGACCGCGCACGGCGCCGAGCAGTTCCGTACGCTTCGCTCGCGCCTGTATCAAATGCGCAGCACCCAGCCGCTCAAGACCCTCTTGGTCACCAGCTCCGTCCCGGCTGAAGGCAAAACTTTCGTCACCAACAACCTGGCTCAATCGATCGTCCGCCAACCCGATCGTCGCGTCTTGATCATCGACGCCGACCTGCGCTGCTCCCGTCTGCACGTTCCGCTCGGCGCGCCGCCTTCACCCGGACTCACCGAATACTTGGCCGGAGAAGCCGACGAATACGCCATCGTGCAAAACGGGCTCGACGGCAACTTGTGTTTCATCCCGGGTGGCAGTCAGACCTCCCATCCGAGCGAATTACTGTCGAACGGACGCCTCAAGAACCTGCTCAGCCGCATGGCTCCGGTTTTCGACTGGGTCATCCTGGATTCGCCGCCGCTGCTTCCAGTCGCCGATTCCAGCTTTCTCGCTGATCTGGTTGACGGAGTGCTTTTGGTCGTCCGCGCCGGCCAGACTCCCATGGCCACCGCGCAACGCTCTGTTCAGGAATTGCAGGGTCGAAACGTCGTCGGCGTTGCGCTGAACGCCGTTGATCCAGCTCAGGCCTACGGGTCGTACTACTCGTCCGCGTATGGTTATGGGTACGGATACGGTTACGGCGCTGGTAGCCAAACGAAGGGCGAGCGTGCGCAATAACCGCCAAATTTTGGCACCCGGCCGCCCGCATCTGCCCGGATTTGCCTTTGGCGCCTTGCTTGGTCGGTCCTTTGGCTCTTTGTTTTCTGAGGTTTACGGCAAGGAAAATAATTGCATGTCCGGGATAGCAATGTTCTACGCAATTGCCTCCAAGGGCGAGACCCAGCCCGGCGTCCCAAGAATTTGCCACTATTAAGGCTATTAGAGCCATAGATATACCGGATTCGCAGTACGCTGAAGCGGTGGCATGTGTCGTGCAAAGCTATTCGTCAGTTATTGAGGGCGCGAATGTGGCTCTTGTGGCGGTAGCGTGGGAAAAGGCAGTCTAAAGCTCAAAATGCTCGTTAGCGACCAAAACTCGGTACCTCTGACCCCCGCGGAAGCCACGGAAATCAAATTTCCCTGGTTCGCGCTGCAGGTTCGCGCCAGGCAGGAAGCCAGCGTCTCCGACCAGCTGGAAGGGCAGGGTTTTGAGCGCTTCTTGCCGGTCTACAAGCTGCGTAAGCGCTGGTCAGACCGCATCAAGGAATTCGACGCACCACTGTTCCCGGGCTACCTGTTCTGCCGCTTCAACCCCCAGAACCGCTTACCTATTCTCAAGACCCCCGGCGTCATTCAGATCGTCGGTTTCAACAGCATTCCAGCGGCGGTTGACGAAGGCGAGATCCTTTCCATCCAGCGTCTCGTCGCCTCCGGCATTCGGCACCAGCCCTGCCCGTTCCTCACCGTCGGCGACCGCGTGCGCATCAGCGCCGGACCGCTCACCGGTCTCGAAGGGCTCTTGACCGACATCAAAGGCGCGCATCGCCTGGTTCTTTCCGTTTCTTTGTTGCAACGATCAGTGGCCGTCGAAATCGACTCGGCCTTCATCACGCCGCTCGCGCGGCCGGCCACGAAGTCGCCCGAAAACAAGATTCTCTCGATCGCGTCCTGACGGTCGAGGGCTAGCAGTCGCGCCGAAGCGAAAGCTTCAAACATCGAAAGTGGCGCTCGATAAAGAGGGAATTCAGTGACTGACGTAACTGCAAAACCAAAAACCGCCGAAACCAAGAGGCCATCCGTCTCTTTCGCCAACGGCTCGAACGCCATGGCCGCTTTCCTTTCCGAAGACCACTTCCGCCGCATGCTCAGCCGCGAACGTAAACGTTCCGAGCGCTCTCGCAAACACCTGGTCCTGATGTTGATCGACGGTAAGGGCGTGAAAAGCAAGAAAACCGACGCGCTGCTCGAACAGATTGCCGTGGTTCTCGGCGCCTCCATTCGTGAAACCGACCTGGCCGGCTGGTTTGAAACCAATGCCGTCTTTGGCGTGATCTTCACCGAATTCGGTCAGGCCGAAGTCACCACTGCGGTGAAAATTATCGAATCCAAAATTACCGCGCAGCTGCAAAATTCGTTCCGCGCCAGCCAGCTCAATAGCTTCCAGATTTCTTTCTACGCTTTTCCTGACGGCTGGGATGGCAATGGCCACACCCGCGCCGTCGACGAAGAGCTGTATCCCGATCTGTTCGAAGTCGAGAAGAAGAAGAAACTCTCGCTGGTCGTCAAGCGCGTCATGGATATCTGCGGCTCGGCCGCGGCCTTGGCCGTCCTGTCTCCGGCGTTTCTTATCTTGGCCGCCTTGGTGAAGACCACCTCCGACGGTCCGGTTTTCTTCCGCCAGCAGCGCGTGGGACGCTACGGTCTGAATTTTGGATTCCTCAAGTTCCGCTCGATGTACGTCTCCACCGATGCCGCCATTCACAAGGAGTACGTGCGGAATTTCATCGCCGGCAAAGCCGCCTCCGCCGGCGGCGCGCAAAAACCCGTCTACAAACTGGTCAACGACCCGCGCGTAACTTGGATTGGCAAATTCATGCGCCGCACCAGCCTCGACGAAATTCCGCAATTCTGGAACGTGCTGCTCGGCGAAATGTCTCTCGTCGGCCCACGTCCGCCGATCCCGTACGAAATTGAAGCCTACGATATCTGGCACCGCCGCCGCCTGCTCGAGTCGCGCCCCGGCATCACCGGGTTGTGGCAGGTACAAGGCCGCAGCAAGACCACCTTCGATGACATGGTTCGTCTCGACCTCCAGTATTCCCGGATGTGGACGCCCATGCTCGACGTCAAGATTCTGCTGCAAACGCCTCGCGCCGTTTTCTCCGGCGATGGCGCTTACTGACAGAGAGCAAGTCCTCGCTGTCTCCTCGTTTGGCGAGACATCGCCGTACGGTTGTCTGGCTAATTCGTAATTGTCCCAGGTTTTCCAGGCTGTATCTCGAAAAGCACCAGAATTTTAACTTCTAAGGTGGAGAACAATGGCTACGAGCGTCGAAATCGCATCTGCGGTGAAATCCTCAAAAACAGGCAAAGAGAGCGTGCTGCGCGTCGGAGTGATTGGCTACGGCTACTGGGGTCCGAACATCGTTCGGAATTTCCATGGCCAGGAACGCTCCCGCGTCATTGCCGTCTGTGACAAGAGCTCTAAGTCGCTCGACCGCGTCCGGCAATCCTTCCCGGATGTGCGCACCACCAGCGATGCCAACGAGCTGCTCACCTCGCCCGATATCGATGCCGTCGCCGTGGTCACTCCCGTGTGGACCCACTTCGATCTGGCCAAGACCGCACTCGAAAACGGCAAGCACGTATTCGTTGAGAAGCCGTTCACCTGCACCACCGCGCAGGCCGAAGAACTCATCGAACTCGCCGACCGCAAGAAATTGAAAATCATGGTCGACCACACCTTCTTGTTCACCGGCGCGGTCCGCCGCATCAAGGAGTTCATCGACAATGGAACGCTCGGAGAACTCTACTACTACGATTCCATGCGCGTGAATCTCGGCCTCTTCCAGCACGACGTCAACGTCCTCTGGGACTTGGCTCCGCACGATCTTTCCATCATGGATTATCTGATCAAGGAAAAGCCTGAAGCCGTTGTTGCTACCGGCGAACGCCATTTGAACGGCGTCGCTGATGTCGCCTTCATGACCCTCTATTATCCAAATAACATGATTGGCCACATCAACGTGAACTGGCTCTCCCCGGTCAAGGTCCGCACCACGCTGATCGGCGGCGAAAAGAAAATGCTGGTCTGGAACGATCTCGAAGCCGACGAAAAGCTGAAGGTCTATGACAAGGGCGTGCAGATGAAGGGCGACGGCGTCTACGACCTGCTGGTCAGCTACCGCTCCGGCGATATGTGGGCTCCGAAAGTCGAACAGGTTGAAGCGTTGAAAATGGAAGCCGCCTACTTCGTCGATTGCATCATGAACGATAAGACTCCGTTCAACGACGGCGTTGCCGGCCTGCACGTGGTTCGCATGCTCGAAGCCGCCGACCAGTCACTCCAACAAAAAGGGAAAATCATCCAGCTATGAACGAGTTCGTATCCATCGCGCCGGACGTCAAGCTCGGCAAGAACGTCAAGCTCTCGAAGTTCATCAATATGTATGGCTGTTCCGTCGGCGACGACACCAAAATCGGTGCCTTCGTCGAGATTCAGAAGAACGCCAGCATCGGCAACAACTGCAAAATCTCCAGTCACTCGTTCGTCTGCGAGGGCGTGACCATCGAAGACGCCGTTTTCATCGGCCACAGCGTCACGTTCATCAATGATTCTTACCCTCGCGCCACCACTGGCGATGGGCAGTTGCAGACTGAAGCGGACTGGAAAGTAGAACGCACAGTCATCAAGAAGGGCGCGTCGATCGGTTCCGGCAGCACGATCCTCGCGAATGTTACGGTCGGTGCTGGTGCGATCGTTGGAGCGGGTAGCGTCGTCACCAAAGACGTCCCGGCCAACGCCATCGTCGCCGGCAACCCGGCCAAAATCTTGCGGTACGTCACTGACGACAAGAGGATCGCCAATGTCAAACAATGAAAAAATCGCATTCTTGGACCTGGTCACGCCCCATAAAGAGCTCGAGCAAGAGCTGACCTCCGTATTTCAGAAAGTGATCAGCACCGCCGGCTTCGTGGGCGGCCCGATGGTCGAGAATTTCGAAAATGAATTCGCCGCCTATTGCGACGCGAAATACTGCGTCGGCGTAGCCAGCGGCACGGACGCGGTCCGCTTTGCTTTGACCGCCGCCGGCGTGAAGCCCGGCGACGTGGTCGTCACCGTTCCGCACACGTTTATCGCCACCACCGAAGCGATCAGCCAGGCTGGCGCCCGTCTCGACTTCGTCGACATCGACGAGAAGACCTACGCCATGGATCCCAAGAAGCTGGCGCAGTATTTCGAAAAGGAATGTGACATCGACAGCAAGACCGGCCGCCCATTCAACCGCAAGCTGAAGGCTCCCGTCACCGCCATCGTTCCGGTTCACATCTACGGCCAGTGCGCGGATATGGACGCCCTCATGGAAATCGCCGACCGCTACAAACTGATCGTCGTCGAGGATGCCTGCCAGGCCCACGGCGCGGAGTATTTTTCCAAAAAGCACAATCGCTGGATGAAGGCCGGCTCCATCGGCCACGCCGGCGCTTTCAGCTTCTACCCCGGCAAGAATCTCGGCGCCTGCGGCGAAGCGGGAGCCATCACCACCAATGACGAAGCCATGATGCGCAGCATGAAAATGCAGCGCGATCACGGTCAGGCCAAAAAATATTATCACGATATCGAGGGCTACAACGGTCGCCTCGATTCGCTGCAAGCCGGCTTGCTCAGCGTCAAACTGCGCCATCTGGCCAAGTGGACTCGCGAACGCCAGGCCGCCGCGGTCGAATACGGTCGGTTGCTCGCCGGAGTTCCGGGCGTCGTTGCTCCGCACCAGCCCGAAAATTCGCGGCACGTCTATCATCTCTACGTGGTCCGTGTCGCCGATCGCGAAGGCCTGCAGAAGCATCTCGCCGCCGCGAAAATCGATACCGGCATTCACTATCCGATTCCTCTGCACTTGCAAAAAGCGTACGAGGGTTTCGGATACAAAAAAGGCGATTTCCCGGTCACCGAAAAGGTTGCCGTCGAAATTCTCTCGCTGCCTATGTTTCCGCAGCTCCAACCCGCACAACAAGCACGCGTCGTCCAGGGCGTTCAGGAATTCGCTTCGGTGAGTTCCGTCTCCTAGCTTCACGAACGTCGCGGACCACCGGCTCTTCCTACTTCGGGATTTCGTGCCCAGGCATTGCGTTCGGGGCGAAAGCCTAACCAGAAAGTGGTAGTACCATTACTGTCGCAGCGGCCGCTACCAGCCCCAAAGGGCCGCCCCGGACGGTAGGTGTATCAAAAGTGCAGGTCGTTTCAGTTGCACTTGTGCCGCTTTGGAATCACCCGAGAGATAGTGCAGCCGTCGCTGCGTTGTTAATGTGATAGAAATCTTGTTGGATCAAAATTGTTTCAGTCTAAATCATTCTCGAAATCGTTTCGGCGTTCATAAAAGGGGAACTTATGTCTGACAGTAAGAAGCAGAGTGTGGTCGTCGTAGGCCTGGGGGAAATCGGTAAGCCCCTGTTCACACTCGCGTCGGAGTTCCACCACGTCGTCGGCATCGACATCAACCCGCCGTCCGAGAAAATCGACCACGTCGATGTCCTGCACATCTGTTATCCGTTCCAGATTAAGGACTTCATCGGTGAGACCGCGCGCTACATTGATATATTTAAGCCTGCTCTGACCATCATTCACAGCACGGTCACCGTTGGCACCACCCGAGCGGTCGCGAAGCGAAGCGGCACATCGGTCGTGAATAGCCCGGTGCGCGGCAAACACGTTCGCATGTTGCAGGAGCTGAAGTCTTACACCAAGTTTGTGGGCGCCCTGGATCCGGCCACCGGCCGTCGCGCCGCGGAACACTTCGAATCGATGGGCCTGAAGACCAAAGTCCTGTCTGCTCCGGAAGCAACCGAACTCGCGAAATTGACTGAAACTACGTATTTTGGTGTGATGATTGCATGGGCCCAGGAAGTTGAACGTTATTGCGACCGGGCCGGACAGAAGTACGAAGAGATTACGTCGTTCTACGACGAAATTGCCTTTTTCCCGCCGGTGAAGTATTTCCCCGGCAAGATTGGCGGCCATTGCGTTCTGCCCAACATCGAATTGCTCCGCAAGTTCAACGATTCCGAAGTCTTGCGAGCCATTCAAGAGTCGAATAAGCAAAAAAATGAGCGCGATTCCGCTTTGGAGTCCGCCGCAAAAGATGCACACGAGAATTCCAAAGTCGGATCTAAGCGCTGAGCATGTTCTTGTTCCCATGCTGCGGCGCGGCGTTCCCGTTTCGGTTCTCCGGCCGAGCGGTTTGAGGACGCCCTGACGTGATTCAGACGACGACTGACATGGCGCTGCAATCCCAAGCTCCGCCTCCACCCACAGCCGGCCGGCTTAAAGGCAAGCGGGTCGGAATGGTCACGTTTTCTAACTATCCGTTTGACCCCCGCGTTCGCCGCGCCGTCAGCGCGTTGGTTCAGGAAGGCGCCAAAGTTGAATTGATCTCTCTCGGAGGCGACAATCGCCCCCGCCACGAAATCCTTCCGGATGTTGAAGTCATGCGTATCCCGCTCAAGCATGACCGGGGTACGCTGACCTATCTCTACAGCTACGGCGCCTTCATTCTCGTTTCCTCTGCGATCTTCGCCTTTCGCGCCATCACTCGCGGCTACGACTTTATCTACGTCAACAACATGCCCGACATCTTGGTGATCAGCGCAATCGTTCCCAAGGCGCTCGGCGCCAAAGTCGCTCTCGACCTGCACGATCCCATGCCGGAACTGATGGTCACCATTTACGGGCTGGATAAGGACAGTTTCAAAGTACGCGTCATCCGCTGGCTCGAAAAATGGAGCATGGCCCGCGCGAATCTGGTTCTCACCGTCAATCGCGCCTGCAAACGGATTTTCTCCAACCGCAGCTGCCCTGCCGAAAAAATTGGCGTGGTGATGAACGCGCCGGACAGCACGATTTTTCCGTTTCGGGATACCCTCACCCGCCCCGCGCGAGCGTCTGCCAATCAACCTTTTATCATCATGTACCACGGCTCACTCGTCGAACGAAACGGCGTCGACTTGGCCGTTGATGCACTCGCCAAAATCCGCAAGACCATTCCTCACGCGGAATTGCGCATTTACGGGCACCGTACCCCGTTTCTGGACCGCGTCCTGGCCGCCGCCGAACAGAAAGGCGTAGGCGATATCGTTCGCTATCTCGGCCCGAAAAAACTCGAAGAACTGGTCGTCGAAATTCAGGCGTCGGATGTCGGCGTGATACCGAATCAGCGCAACCTGTTTACCGACATCAACACACCAACACGCATCTTCGAATATCTGGCCCTGGGCACGCCGGTCATCGCGCCCAGCACTCTTGGCATCCAGGATTACTTCGAACCGGATTCAATGCTCTTTTTCGAGCCGGGTAATTCCGATAGCTTGGCCCAGCGTATTCAATACGTTTTCGATCATCCGGCCGAGGTGCGCCAGACCATGCAAAAGGCCCAGGCCGTCTATCTCGATCACACCTGGGACATGGAACGTCAGACGCTGATCGACCGGATTTCGCAAACTCTCGAAGCCCGCTAGTCCTTTTCCGATTCGATGAGAACCCCAAAAACAGCATTCGTGACTGGCGCCGAAGGATTCATCGGCTCGCACCTTGTCCAGTTCCTCCACGCCAAGGGCTGGAACGTCATTGGTGGTTGCTTGCCCGACGCGCTTCCATCCTCTAACTCGAAAGCCTTGCAGTTTGTCCAATGCGACCTGCGCAACGGCCAGCGGGTCACTCAGATTCTGACCAAATACCGCCCGACGCACATTTTTCACTTGGGCGCGCAAAGCCTCCCCACCCTCTCTTGGTCCGATCCGGTTCGCACCTTCGAATCGAACATCATGGGTTCCCTGTACCTGTTGGAAGCCGTGCGTTACATGGATCGTCCTCCGGTTTTTGTTTCAGCCTGTTCCAGCGCTGAATATGGAAACGTTCCGGCCTCGGCCATCCCGGTGACCGAACAACAGCCGCTCCAGCCGCTGCATCCCTACGGCATCAGCAAACTTTGTCTCGATCTGTTGGCTCGCGAATATTTTTCCGACTACGGAGTTCCCACCGTCAACATCCGGCTCTTCAATACCACCGGCCCGGGTAAAACCAGCGACGCGCCCTCAGATTTCGTGCGCCAATTGATCCGTATCAAGAAAGGCTTGCAAGCCCCGGTCATCGAAGTCGGAAACCTGAAGCCTCGCCGCGCTTTCCTCGACGTCAATGACACCGTGCGTGGTTTCTACGCCGCGGCCCTCAAAGGCAAACGGGGAGAGGCTTATAACCTGTGTGCCGCGAAGACTCACGAAATCGGTGATTTACTTCGAACCGCTATGCGCTTGTCCGGCGTAAGAGCGGAGATTCGCCAGGTGTCTCGCCTCATGCGGCCTTCCGACGAAAAAATTATTTTCGGCCGAACCACCAAAATGACTCGGGATACCGGCTGGAAGCCTCTGCTCACCATCGAAGAGACTCTGCAATCGATGCTGTCCCACTGGGACCGCGTCCTCTAGTTCGTTGCTCTCCGGGCTGCTGTCCGGAATAGGCCGCAGCATTCATGGATTCACTCAAAAACATTCCGGCCGTTTTACTCGTAGGAGGGAAGGGCACGCGTCTGCAGTCAGTGATCTCCTCCAAGCCGAAGCCGCTGGCTCCGGTTGGCGAGAAATCCTTTCTGCATCTCTTGATTCGTCAGCTGCGGTCGCAGGGAATCCGCGAGTTGGTCATGTGCACCGGTTATCTCGCCGACCAAATCGAAAATGAGCTGGGCGATGGACGCGCTCTCGATGTCGTCATTCGTTATTCGAAGGAGAATGAGCCGCTCGGCACCGCGGGTGCCCTGAAATTGGCTGAGCCGCTCCTCGCTGGCCGTTCTGATTTCTTGGTCATGAATGGCGACTCGTTCCTGGAAATGGATATTCTGCGGTTCGTCGAATTCCACCACTCCCAGGACGGCCTCTTCAGCGTTGCAGTCCGCCGCGTGGAAAACGCCGCGCGTTACGGAACGGTCGAAATCGATAAGCAGCAGAGGATTACGGCATTCAAAGAGAAAACCGGCAGCCCCGCACCCGGCTTGGTCAATGGTGGAGTGTACGTTTTCAAATCTTCACTGCTTGCCGACATTCCGGATGGCCCGTCGAGCCTGGAACGCGACATCCTGCCACACTTGCTCGATCGGGCCGCCTTCGCTCTCGAGCAGCAGGGTATGTTTATCGACATCGGCACTCCCGAGGATTACGCCCGGGCCCAGGAACTCTGCGAAAGTATGTATAGGGCGGCCATCCGTTAATCGTGCAGGACAAGCCAGGTCAATTCGTGAATCGCGCCATTTTCTTGGATCGAGATGGAGTCATCAATCAACGGCCGGTCGAGGGTGAGTACATCACTCGGTGGGAAGACTTCCACATCCTCCCGGGCGTATCCGAAAGTATCGCGCTGCTGAATCGTGCCGGCTTTCGCGTGATCGCCATCACCAATCAGCGCTGCGTCGCCAAACAGCAGATCACCGAAGCCGCCTTGCAGGAAATGCATCGCCGGATGCTGCAAGCGCTCTCAGCCCAGGGCGCGACTGTTGACGCCGTTTACTACTGTCCGCACGATCACCAGCCAGCTTGCCAGTGCCGTAAACCGGAGCCAGGCATGATCCTCGAAGCCGCCCAGGCGTGGAGTATCAATCTAAAAGCATCATGGATGATCGGCGATTCGGCGAGCGATATTGAAGCCGGGCGTCGTGCAGGTTGTAAGACGGTCTATATCAGCGGAAAGACGGCCGAGTTACCCATCAGCGCCGATTTCACTCTCACTTCACTGCTCGAAGCAGTTCGCAAAATACTGGCGTTGGAACAGTCTCACTCCGGCGCCTCGGCTTTAACTCCGGCGTATTCCGAAAATCAGCGGTAGCCGTCACCCAAAAGGGAAAACGAAATCATGATCACCACACGCACCCCGCTTCGGATTTCATTCTTCGGCGGTGGCACCGATTACCCCATCTGGTATCGCAAATTCGGCGGTTCCGTTCTGTCTACGGCGATCGACAAGTGCTGCTACATCACCTGTCGGTACATGCCGCCGTTCTTCGAATATCACAGCCGCGTCTCTTACTCGCGAATCGAAAACGTAAATCACAACAAAGACTTCGAACACCCCTCAGTTCGCGCCTGTTTGCAGTACCTCGGCATCGAAGAAGGCATCGAGATGCACCACGTCGCGGACTTGCCCGCCCGCACCGGTCTCGGAACCAGCTCCGCCTTCACCGTCGGCGCGCTCCTCGGCCTCTATGCGCTGAAGAACCAGATGCGCAATAAACACGCGCTGGCCTCCGACGCCATTCACGTCGAACAGGAGGTCATTCGTGAATTTGTCGGTTCGCAGGATCAGATCAGCGCCGCGTACGGCGGGTTCAACCGTATCAATTTCAATACCGACGGCAGCTTCGAAGTAAAGCCGGTCATCGCTTCCGCCGAACGACTGAACGAATTGCAGAAGCACTGCGCGCTGTATTTCACCGGATTCTCCCGCACCGCTTCGGAAATCGCGCAGGAGCAGATCCGCCTCACTCCCCAAAAAGAAAACGAACTTAAAACCATGCTGAAGATGGTCGATGAAGCCGAAGCCATCGTCACCGATTCACGCCGCTCCTTGGACGATTTCGGTCACCTACTGCACGAATGCTGGCAGGTCAAACGCACCCTCACCCAGAAAATCACCAACAACAATCTCGACGAAATCTACGAGGCCGGCCGCAGCGCCGGCGCACTCGGCGGCAAACTCCTCGGCGCCGGAGGCGGCGGGTTCATGCTCTTCTTCGTTCCGCCCGAACGCCGCGAAGCCCTGCGTCTTCGTCTCAAGAACCTGCTCTGCGTGCCGATGAAATTCTCCAATCGCGGCAGCCACGTCATCGTGCACGAACCCGAAGAAACCTACGCCAAGTCCCTGACCGACGAGCGCTCCGAAGTCTACGCCGAACACCAACCGCGGCGCGGAGCTTAGCCTTGAACGAATCGAAAGAGGACAGCATGACCCAACCTTCAACCCGCCCTTCTTACGTGCTGATCACGCCTGCGCGTAATGAAGAACAATTCATCGGCAATACGATTGAGTCGGTAATCCATCAGACCGTGTTTCCGCTGAAATGGGTCATCGTAAACGATGGCTCAACCGACTCCACCGAAGCCATCGTTTCGAAATACACCGCGCAGCACCCTTGGATCGAGCTGGTTAATCTTCCTACCCACCGCGATCGAAGTTTTGCCGCGAAGGTCTACGCCTTTAACGCCGGATTTGAAAAGGTGAAGGACCTGCCTTACGAAGTTATTGGAAATTTGGATTCGGACATCACCTTCGATGCCGATTACCTCGAATTCCTTTTGGACAAATTCGCCTCCAATCCTCGTCTCGGAGTTGCTGGCACTATTTTCCGCGAGGAAGGCTACAGCTCCGCAACCGACAGTTTCGAAGGCCAAAATCACGTCGCCGGCGCGTGCCAACTCTTCCGCCGCGAATGTTTCGCTGAAATCGGTGGCTACAAGCCGAACAAAGGCGGCGGCATCGATTGGATCGCCGTCACCACCGCCCGCATGGTGGGCTGGACCACGCGTTCTTACCGAGAAAAGTGGTGTTTTCATCACCGGCACATCGGAACCGCGGAACGCAGCGAATTTGCCGCTGGCGTCGCCTACGGATATAAGGACTACTACATGGGCGCCCACCCACTCTGGCAGGCCCTGCGCGTCACCTATCGCCTGACCAAGCGTCCGTTTATCGTCGGCGGCGTGGCCTTGGGATATGGCTATCTCAAAGGCATAGTGCTGCGGCCCAAAAGTCCCATCTCCAAAGAACTCATCCAGTTTTATCGCAAAGAACAAATGCAAAAGCTCTCCGTCGTTTTGAAATCTTTCCTGACTTTCAAGTCAATCGACAAGTTTAAGGTTTTGCCTGAGTAAATACTCGCGTCTTCCAACGCGACCCTGACTCCATGAACCAACCTCAAATCGCCAGAATCGAATCGGACGTCGTACGCTTCACTAAATGGCTCGATGGCTTCGGTGAAACTTCCTACGATCACCAAAGCTACTTCGCCAGTAAGCGTACCCGTGCGGCCAAAGCGATGTATTACAAACGCCCGCTGCTCGGAAAAATCGCCGTCGCGCCGATGATCTTCTCCGAGGCCTTCGTGCCGAGCGCCCGTCGTCTATTCTGGAAGCCGATGCGTTTCCCCATCGCCGACGCCCACTACGCCATGGGCTTCGCTTTCCTCTCCCAAGCCCTCGGCCAAAAACATTATTACGACCGCGCCGTGCACTTTCTCCGCGCCCTGCAAGACAGCCGCTCGCCCGGTTTCGAAAATTATTGCTGGGGCTACCCATTCGACTGGGAAACGCGCCGCGGCCCGATGTGGGAAGCCACTCCGCTGATCACCACCGTTCCTTACGCTTACGAAGCATTTCGTGAGGTGTATCTCATCGACGGAAATTCAGAATGGCGGGATGTCATGCACTCCATCGCTCGCCACGCCGTCCAGGATTATCCCGACGTCGAGACTTCGGCCAGCGCGTCATCCTGCTTTTACAAGCCCGGCCCTGAAGATTCGAGCGGCGTGGTCAATGCCAGCGCTTATCGCGCTTTCTTGCTCACCGCCGCATCTGTCGATTTCGCCGACGATAAATATCGCAAAATTGCCGACCGCAACGTCAACTTCGTCCTGCAGGCGCAGACCCCCGATGGTTCGTGGCCGTACTCGGTCGACGAAGATCGCTTGTTCGTCGATCACTTCCACACCTGCTTCGTGCTCAAAGCCCTGGCAAAAATTGAAGCCCTCACCAAAAATCCGGACGTCACCCGCGCCATCGAACGCGGCGTCGATTACTACGTGAAGAATCTCTTCGACGACGAAGGATTGCCGAAACCTTTCTCGCGCCGCCCGCGCATGACCGTCTACAAGCGCGAGCTCTACGACTATGCGGAGTGCATCAACGTCGGCGTTCTGCTCGAAGGCCGCTTCCCGCAGCTCGACGCCAACGTTTCTCGCGTGGTTGATCTCGAGGGATGGCGCAAATCCGACGGCTCCTTCCGCAGCCGCCAGCTTCTTCTAGGATGGGATAATGTCCCGATGCATCGCTGGGCCCAGTCGCAGTTATTTCGTAGCCTTTCCTTCTTGCTCTATCGAAATTCGCTAAAATCGGAATTGCAGGCAGTCGGCGCCGTGGAGCGCAACTAAACGCTATGTGCGGAATTTGCGGACAATTTAATTTTGGCACCGGCGCTCCGGTCTTGAAGCCAAACCTCGAGCGCATGACTCGCAGCATCGCCCATCGCGGTCCGGATGATGACGGCTTCTTTATCGCCGGCAACCTCGGATTGGGCTTTCGCCGCCTTTCGATCATCGACCTTGAGGGCGGCCACCAGCCCATGTCCGATCAGGACGTAACCACTTGGGTCGTCTTCAACGGTGAAATTTATAATTTCCCGGAACTGAAGCGTGAACTCGAATCTTTCGGCCACGTTTTCCGCACCCGCTGCGATACCGAAGTTATCGTCCACGGCTACAAGCAATGGGGCGATGAAGTACTCAACCGCTTGAATGGCATGTTCGGCCTCGCCATCTGGGATGTTCGCAAGCAAAGACTGGTCATCGCCCGCGATCCCTTCGGCATCAAACTGATTTATTACCGCATCGCCAACGGTCAGGTCGCCTTCGGCTCCGAGATTCGCCCAGTTCTCGCCGCATCCAACGATTCCTCCTCCGTCGATCCTGTTTCGCTGAATCTGTTCCTCCGCTATCGCTATACGCCGTCGCCCTTCACCATCTTCGAAGGCGTGCGCAAACTCGCCCCCGGCACCATGCTGGTCTGCGAAAAAGGTGCGTGCTCGGTACGTCGCTGGTATAACTACCGCCCGACTCCGTTCCCGTCCATAAAAATCCCGCGGAAGCCACCGAAGAATTGGCCGAGCTTTACAAGCAATCCGTGAAGCGCCAGTTGCTCAGCGATGTTCCGCTGGGTCTCTTGCTCAGCGGCGGAGTCGATTCCGGCTTGCTCCTCGCGCTCATGAACATGTACGGCAAATCGTGGAACACCTACACCGTGGGCTACGGTTCCACTTTTGCCGACGACGAATTGAAAGACGCCGCCGACACCGCTGCGTACTTCGGCTCCAAACACACTTCGGTCCTGCTCGATCAGAAAACCTTCGAAGAAGCGCTGCCTCACATCGTTTCTTGCCTCGAAGAACCGATCGCCTCATCTTCCATCGTACCGATGTACTTCGTTTGCCAACGCGCCCGTCAGGACGTCAAAGTGGCGCTCGTCGGCCAAGGCCCCGATGAGCTCTTCGGCGGATACCGCCGCCATCTCGGCGTACGTTACGGCGAATATTGGGGCGCCCTGCCGAAATCAATGCGCTCCGCGGTCGGCTCGATGATCACGGCCCTCCCGCGTAATGAAACCCTAAAACGCGGTGTCTATTCGCTCGATTTGCCCGACCGCACCCGGCGCTACCAAAACGTTCTGTCTTTGCTTCCCGGCAACGAAATCGACGCCCTCTTCCAGGACGGCATCGTTCCGCCAAACTCCGGCGACAAGATTCTCGAGTCGTGGCAGGAACTCGTTCCGCTCATGGATCAGACCGACGAACTCGGCGGTTTCCAATTCGTCGAACTCCGCTCCACGCTGCCCGATGAGCTTTTGATGTATGCCGACAAACTTTCAATGGCCCACAGCCTCGAAGTACGCGTCCCGTTCCTCGATAAAGAAGTCGTCGAGTATGCCGAGAAGCTGCCCTCCAGCCTGAAAGTTCGCAATGGCTCGGGAAAGTGGCTCCATCGCCAGGTCTGCAAAGCGCTGCTTCCCGAAACAATACTGAAGCGCAAAAAACGAGGCTTTGGCGTCAACGTCGTCGACGATTGGTTCCGCGGCGCCGCCCGCCGTAAAATGGAAGAGATTCTTCTCGACGGAAATTCGAGCATCTACCGTTTCCTGCGTCCTGCGGCGGTGAAGAAAATTTACGAAGAGCATCGCTCCGGACAGAACGATAATCACAAAATCTTGTTCAGCATCGTGCTCTTCGAAGAATGGCTGCGCACCCACGAAACGCCGGTCGAGGCCATCCATTAGGCCCACACCATGATTGCCGTACTGGCACCTCCTGAAGACCACGACGTCGTTCGCGAGTTTTTTCAGCTCTTCAAAACTCCCTGGGAGTTCTATCGCGCCGGCCAGCGCTACCCGGTCGTCTTGTGCGCCGGCGAAAACCAGTTCAACGGGCCTGCGGACCTGGTAATCCTCTACAGCAGCGCCCGCGTCGCTTTCGACGACGAAAATAAAATTTCCACTGGTTCTCGAAAAAGCAGCCCTTTGATAGCCGTCTTCGGCAAATATCGGCTGCCGCTCTACAACGCGTCGCTTGCACTCGAACCGTCTGGCAAGTGTTTATTGCAAGACGAAAAATCGAGTAATCGCATTGCCCAGGTAGACCAGTCGCAGGGCAAATCGGTAGCGCGAATCGGTTACGATTTATTCGCTGAAGTCCGCACGCTGGTCACCGTCGGCCAGCCAGTCGAAAACGCTGCCTTGCCGGCTCTCGACCTGCACATCGCGCTTCTGCGAAATTTAATCGTCGATGCCGGCGTTCCGCTCGTGGAAATTCCGCCGGTTCCGGAGGGATATTCTTTCATCGCCTGTCTTACTCATGACGTGGATCATCCGTTCCTGACCAAACACAAGTGGGACCACACGACACTCGGCTTCTTCTACCGCGCGACGGCTGGCTCACTCGTAAATTTCTTTCGTGGCCGACTCAGCCTCGGTGAAATGCTGCAGAACTGGGCAGCCGCGCTGAAGCTCCCATTCGTTCATCTGGGTTTGGCCCAGGATTTTTGGGCAAATTTTGGCGAGCGTTACCTGGAAGTGGAACAGGGTCTGCCATCCACTTTTTTTCTGATCCCGTTCAAAGATCGCCCGGGCAAAACCGCGAATGGCTCAGCGCCAGCCATGCGCGCGGCCCCGTACCAAGCCAAAGATCTAGCCGATACAGTCAAAAAACTAATCGCCGCCGGATGCGAAATCGGCCTGCACGGCATCGATGCCTGGATCGACGCCAAGAACGGCCGCGAGGAACTGAACGAAATCCGCCAACTCACCGGCGCAAAAGAAATCGGGGTCCGCATGCACTGGCTCTACAACGATCAAAAATCACCGTCGTGCCTCGAAGCCGCCGGCGCCACCTACGACTCCACCTCGGGCTACAACGGCGCCATCGGCTACCGTGCCGGCACCACCCAAGTCTTTAAACCGCTCGACGCCCGCGAGCTTCTCGAACTTCCGCTGCACGTCATGGATACATCGATGTTTTATCCCAGCCATCTCGGGCTTTCGCCGCAACAGGCCGCACGCGTTCTGCAGCCCATCGTGGAAAATGCCGCGCTCACTGGCGGCATGCTCACTGTTAACTGGCACGACCGCAGCATCGCTCCAGAGCGCCTCTGGGAGCCGACTTACCGTAATCTTATTGATGATATGAAAGCCCGCGGAGCATGGTTCGCCACCGCCGGACAGGCGATCGCCTGGTCCAAAAAACGCCGCTCTGCTATGTTCGAAATCGATGCGAACGAGCCCGGCGGCATGCGTGCGCGCCTAGGCGCCGATGCCGGTGACCATTTTCCCGGTCTGCGGCTGCGGGTCCACACTCCTCGTAAGCCCGGTGCAACCGCTGCAACGCCGCTTTTCTTCGATACGATCGTAGGACACCAAGTCGCCGCCAAGCTGCCCGCGGAAACCCGCTCATGAGCGTCACCATAAACAATGGCAGCAACGGCCACGTCCTACCGGCGAATTCGCCACACGAATTCATCATCGGCCCTGACGATCGCATACTCGTCACCGGCGGAGCCGGTTTCATCGGCTCTGCTGTGCTGCAAAATCTTCTCGACCGCGGATTTCGCAATCTGGTCTGCCTGGTGCGCCCTTCGAGCAAATCCGAGAAAATCGAATCGATCCTCGAGCGCCTTCCCGCCGATGCGCGCGTCGATCTCGTGAAAGGAAATCTGCTCTCACCCGCCGATTGCGAAGCGGCCACCCGCGGTGTTTCACTCATCCTGCATCTCGCTGCCGGCACCGGACAGAAATCCTATCCCGACGCCTTTCTCAATTCGGTCGTCACTACTCGCAATCTTCTCGAAGCCGGCCTGAAATTCGGCCAGCTGAAGCGTTTCGTGCTGGTCAGCTCGTTCGCGGTCTACTCCAATCGCGACAACCCGCACGGCAATCTGCTCGACGAATCCTCGCCCATCCAGGATCACCCGGAACTGCGCGGCGATGCCTACTGCTTCGCCAAAGTGAAACAGGAACAACTCGTCGCCGATTACGGCAAAACCCGCGGCGTCCCCTACGTTTTCGTCCGCCCCGGCAGCGTCTACGGAGCGCGCAAAACCGAAATGACCGGCCGCATCGGCATTTCATCCTTCGGCCCGTTCTTGCATTTGGGCGGCTCGAATACCATTCCGTTCACTTTCGTAGACAATTGCGCCGATGCCATCGTCCTGGCCGGCTTGGTTCCAGGTGTTGACGGCGAAGCCTTCAACGTTGTCGACGACAATCTGCCGTCTAGCCGCCAATTTTTGCGGCTTTACAAAAGGAATGCCCAGCCGGTGAAATCGATCTTTGTCCCGCATTTCGCCAGCTATGCTCTCTGCTATCTGTGGGAGAAATATTCGGCATGGTCGCACGGCCAATTGCCGCCAGTCTTCAATCGCCGGCGTTGGCACGCGGAATGGAAGAAAACCCGTTACAGCAATCGCAAACTGAAAATGAAACTCGGCTGGAAACCTAAAGTCACCACCGCGGATGGTCTGCGCCGTTATGTCGAAGCCTGCGGACGAGGCGCGCAGCGTGCTTAAAGTCGCCATCGTCGGTTGCGGCAAGATTGCCGATTTCCACGCCACTCAGATTCAAAGAATCGGTGGCTGCGAAATCGTCGGCGTCTGCGACCGCGAACCACTCATGACCCAGCAGTTCGCCGATCGTTTCCCGGTGAAAGCCCAATTCACCGACCTCGGCGAACTCATCGCCCAAGCCCGGCCCGACGTGGTCCACATCACCACCCCAGCCGAAACCCACTTCGCCCTCGCGCGTCTCTGCCTCGAACAGAACACTCACGTCTACGTTGAGAAGCCCTTCACCCTTTACGCCCACGAGGCCCAGGAACTCATCGAGCTAGCCGAACGCAACAACGTAAAGCTAACCGTAGGCCACAACGACCAATTCAGCCACGTAGCCCGCCGCATGCGCGCCCTAGTCCAAAAAGGCTACCTCGGCGGCCCCGCCATCCACATGGAGAGCTACTTCACCTACGATCTTGGCGATCCGGATTATGCCAAGCGCGCTACTCGGCGACAAAAATCACTGGGTCCGCCGCTTGCCCGGCAAACTCCTGCAAAATATCATCAGCCACGGAATCGCCCGCCTCGCGGAGTTTTTGACCAGCGACAATCCGCGCGTCATCGCCCACGGCTTCGTCAGCTCGCTCCTGCGCCAGATCGACGAAACCGAAATCGTCGACGAATTGCGCGTCATCATCAGCGAAGACCACGGCGCCACCGCCTACTTCACCTTCTCCTCGCAGATGAAGCCACCCATGCACCAACTGCGCGTC
>CAWKAX010000006.1:0-308178 GCA_963847695.1 uncultured Acidobacteriota bacterium
GCAGCGAAGAATCTCATCCATGCTCCCGCGCCCAGACCAGTACGACCAAGCTCCCCACCCAGCGCCGCAGGCGCGGCACAAACCTAGTTCAGCCCGGAAGGGCTGGGTACCAAACCCGAAAACCCGCCGAGCGCCGTAGGTCCGACACCCCTCTGTCCCCCACTCGCGCCCGAATTGCGTTCGTGCGAGTTTGCTGTTCACGCGGCGTTTTTTCGCTGCTTGCGTTCTTTGAACTTCTGCACGACAAGCCAGATTGGAAGGGGCGACGATAAAATTGATGCGATTGCCCACAGCCCGCCTCCCACCTGCAGGGCTTCCCGACCCTTCAGCCCGTCGTCGATCACCCCCGACAGGGCAAAGGAGATTGAGGCGAGTTGCCAGGCCAAGAACGCGAACCGTCCCGCCATTCCGCTCAGCACCGGTATGACAGTCAGGCAAACGAGAACGACGGCGTAGAAAACAACGCCGTACATCAATCCTGCTTTGTAACCCAGATAAAGAAAAACGGGGCCAAACGAAATCGAGCCCAGCAACGGCCGCTTCGAGCAGTCGCTCTTGCTTGGATGTCATTGGCGTTGGTGGCTCATTTCTCTTCCCGGGCTGCGCCCTAATCGAGCACTGAGAATCCAGCTGAGAACGCACAGCGCGGTCAAGAACCAAAGGGCTGCCGTCCACACCGAAAAAATCTGAACGAGTGATCCGGTGAGGGCGCTTATGCCTGTCACCTTACTCAGTGAGACAGACCTAAGCACGTTCGCGATTTCAGTTGCGGAGTAAGCGAGGAGAATTAGCGTCGTTAATTGGGCCCACTTTCGAAGCTCCACGATTGCAACTCGCGCGCGCGCGTAGCCGAGGTCTGGGCGTCCTTATTTTTCCTAGTGCTATTGACCGCTCTCGGAACACAAACTGAATGACGAAGACCACGAGCGCGATTACGGATAACGCCAAATATAGGGTTGTGATTTTCGTCGTCAAGTCGAAGTAATACTGAACCGTCCCCGCGTCCCAACCGACCGGTCCAGTGGGCATTTGTTCTCCAGCAACCGCGACTTCGATTATCGAGGTCTTCGGGGGCGCACCCCATCTGCTATTAGACACCGCCATGGCGAGCGTCTACCTAGTTCGCCGAGGTGGGCGTGTCATTGTTCTAACCCCCTATGCGATCGGCGACGAGCGATCTGAAGCACGTGTGTGTACTTATTCCTCTATACCCTCCGTGTTATCATGCATCGCCACCTCGTGCCGGCGCACCAAAACCCGCACTGGCAGGAGGAGCGACGCATGCGCGGCTGGGTCACGCCGATCATCAACGCGAAACGCGGCCGTCCCATCCGGCGCCGTCCACACCCGGCCCACATTTTCTAATCGCGCTTTCTGCGATTAGAAATCGCCGCAACCTACTCAAAACAAACGGCCGGCGAGGGTTTTTAATCGGCCCAGTTTCTCGCTGAGGGAATAGCCGGCAATCAATTCCATCGCCAGGAAATCGATATCATGCTGCGAACCGAATTCAAAAAAAATCGTCTCGATGTTGGGATGGTTGAGCCTGGCGAATGCCAGAGCTTCCTTGCGGAACTGTTTTCGCGCTGCGTCGTCAGCGATCGTGCCGCTGGGCAGGACCTTCAGGGCGACGTCGAATGAACCTAGACGGGACAATAGATCGCGCGAGATGTGCTGAGAAGTACCTGCGGCAACTGGATCGAACTTTTCCGATAGAGTCGGGCGGGTTGGGCTAGGAGCGTTCGACCTTGGGCTTGGACTCAGCTCCTAGCGGTTCGCGGAAGGGATCCATCGGAATCGGCACATACTCGACCTTGATGATCTTGAGATGCTCGGTCTTCGCTGGCGCGCGCAGTTCCACCAGGTCGCCGGGGCTGGCCTTCATCAGCGCATGAGCGAGAGGCGAGCGCCAGCTGATGTAGCCCCGGTCGAGCTCGACCTCGTCGAGGCCGACGATCGAGACGACGTGTTCAAGGCGGGCAGCGTCGGTGTAGGTCACGGTTGCGCCGAAGAAGATGCGGGTCGCGGCTGAGGGCGGCCGCGCAGCGGCGGGATCGGTGACCACGGCGGCGTCAATGCGTTTGGTGAGAAAGCGAATCCGCGAATCAATCTGGCCTAACCGTCGCTTGCCGTAGAGGTAGTCGGCGTTTTCACTTCGGTCCCCGTTACTAGCAGCCCAGGCTACGACCTCTACCACCGCGGGGCGTTCGCGCCGCAGCAGGAAGACATGCTCGTCTTTCAAGCGCTGCAATCCGGCAGGCGTGATGTAGTTCTTGAGCGTCGGCCCCGCTGGCTCCGGCCGCGGTCCTCGGAGTGGCCGCTTTTCTCGCATTTGCCAATCTGCCATGGGATTTCGTGTACTTGCGGATGCCCCCATCTCGAAAGGTCCGCGCCTCGGTCCCGATAATTTCTCGAACGGTGAAGCTGAGGTAGCCGGACCAAGCGTCGAATGATACATCGGTCTTTCCAGAGGCACTCTTAGAAAATGCTGTGACCCGTGCGATTACACATCAAGGAGAAAAAGTGCGGGTTTCACCCACCTACGCTAACAATTCTGCGAGCTCGATTGTGAGAGTAACCATACCTGCCGATTAACGCGCTTATCGGAAACTATAATCCCATGCCGGTAACGCGACTTATCAGGAGTTGGCACGCCTTCGGAATGTCAAAGATGCGTGGGGGCCCCTCGACGGGCAACGTGCGGGGGATGGGCTAGAAGCGCGGCGGCACTACTTTGGGGGAAACGTTGTCACAACCATGAATAAGTGACCGGAGGCAAACCATACGAACCGCCCCTACACCGGAATCAAATCTCTAATATGACGAATTAGCGTGGCTCCGTCAGACTTTGCTATAACCCGATCAACAGGAAGGTCCACGAAACGTAATGCGGTGGAGTCAGCGTGCTGAGTAAATAAAATAATGGGGACTTCCGGCATGATCTTCTTGAGGATTCGCGCCGCTTGCAGTCCGTCCATGATCGGCATCGACAAATCCAATACGATGAGTTCCGGCTTATGCTGCCGGGCCAAGTCCACGGCCTCTTGACCGTTACATGCTTCAGCGCAGAGGTCGTAATCATCTTCAGTCTCAAACAATTTGCAAAGCATTTTTCGTAAGACTGGATTGTCGTCCGCAACTAAAACAGTCCTTGGCACAGACACACTCCTCGGGCCCGAACGTTCTTAACTGAACATCCCCGACACTACCATTTATGTTAGTGACCGCCCATACCCTGTTCGCCCTATTTCTGGATGCGCCCCATCACAACCGGGTCTTGACTTTTTATTCCATCTGTTGTGGTATACCGATTCTGTTATTTCCTTTTCGGAGCCGGGACATGGCGGAGCTGACCCAACCCTGCAACTGGCAAGAAGCACATCAAAAACTTCTGGCCGAAACCACGACTGCGAATTTGCCTGATCTACTTCTCGCGGCTGAAGAGGCCCTATTTCAGCGCTTGCAGGAGCTAGCCGGGTCGGGCGACCACGACGAAGAACGGCGGAGAATGCAAGCTGCCGCTGGCGACATACTCAGGATCCGTACCGAAAAGCTGGGTTGGGCCGCGCCATAGCGGAGCCAATAGCGGCGGTAGCGTTGCTATTAACCTCAATCAAGTCCTGGTTGACCCCGTGATCGGACATGTGTCGATCCGCGAATTCTCAATGCCGGTAACGCGACTAACCAGGACTTAGCCCAGCGCGAATCATTCGTCGCGATTCACGAGGTGGCCTTATCTGCTTTGACGGAGATCCTTCCAAGGACCGCCATCGACGTAGCGCTCAGGATACAGGGCTTTGGACCGCGGATCTTCGGCGGTATCGAGCTGAAGGACCATCCACTTTGGATACGGAACACCCGGATCCGACGCCGCGTCAAGCAGCCGCACATCCTCGTCCGAGAGCTTAAGGTCGACGGCAGCGATGTTATCTTCCAGTTGCTCCGCCTTGCGGGCCGCGATGATCACACTGCTGACGGCTGGCCGTCCCAACACCCACGCGAGCGCTACACGGGCCGGGCTGGCGTTATTCCGACTGGCCACTTGCTGCAGAGTCTCGACGACGCGGTAGCCCATCTCTTTGTCGAAGGGCACGAACGCGCCTGCCTCTGCGAATCGTGTACCAGCGGGCGTGGGGTTAGCGCGGCTGTACTTGCCGGAGAGGAATCCGCCAGCCAGCGGGCTCCAAACCAGGATGCCCATGTTGTAATACTCGGCGAATGACTGGAACTCGTATTCGAGTCCGCGACCGACCAGGCTGTAATACATCTGCGCCGTTACGAATTTCTCCAACCCCAGACGCTCCTGCAGCATCACGGCGGTTGCCGCTTGCCATGACATAAAATTGGAAAGTCCGACATAGCGAACCTTCCCATGGCGGACGAGATCGTCGAGCGTCCGGACCGTTTCTTCGAGCGGAGTGTTGCTGTCCCAACCGTGAATTTGGTAAAGATCGATGTATTCGGTCTGTAGCCGTCGGAGGCTGTCCTCGACTTCGCGCAGGATGTTGACGCGGGTCGCGCCGCTTCGATTGAGATTTGCGCTCATGGGGAGGCGGAACTTGGTGGCCAGCACGATCTCCTGCCTCACACCTTTCAGGGCATTACCGACCAGAGTTTCGCTCTCCCCCAGGCTGTACACGTCCGCCGTATCGATGAAGTTAATTCCCCGATCCAAAGCCAACTTCACCATTCGCGTCGTGTCTTCCTGACCGAGGTTTCCCATGTTCATCTTGCCGCCGAACTGCATGGACCCGAGCGCGAGCTCACTTACGATGAGTCCGGTGTTTCCCAGTTTTCGATACTTCATCGTCGTACTCCTTCGGCTGCTAATGAAAATTGCGCTAGCTGATCGCGAATGTGCCCCAGCTCAAACAGACATTTCGAAAATGGGGCCGGCAGCAGTACTGGGCGAGATTATAGTCCCGGAGCTATCTCACTGAAACACTAAGCACCTTGAAAATCGAGAGTTCGGTGAATTCCAGACTGGCGCCGTTATCGGAGATTTGGGGTAATCGAACCGGACCTCTCCGCTAACGCGTTGAATCGGGCAGTCAGCGGGCCGCTGCCGGGACGACCGCCCTCGACAGTTTACAACTCGGGTTTGTTGCGTGTATCGTGGGCTTCGCGACGCGCATATCCTGACAGCGTGGTGACTCGCAGGCCCACGTATCAAACCGCTCTATTAGCACTCGACTCCGACATCACGCCGGCTATCCAATTGAGTACGCAGACGACGAAAACGAAACCCGACTACCAGTCGTAACGAACTCGTTCAGCCTCGAACGACAGGAGATTCGCCATGAATCCAGTCACGCCAGAAAAGACTAAACTCGGATTTCTCGGAGTCGGCTACATGGGCCGTCCCATCGTGCAGCGCTTGCTCGAAGCTGGGTTCAAGGTGGCCACGTATGACCGGGACCGCAGCAAGGCCGAGGAGCTGATTCGCTACGGCGGTACCGTCGCGGAAAGCGTTGCGCAACTTTCCTCCGCTTGTGATGTCGTGTTGTCGTGCCTTCCGACCGATGAAGCGGTTCTGGACGTGTACCAAGGGCCGAATGGCGCGTTCGCCAGTGCGCCGCGCGGCGCACTGGTTATCGACATGAGCACGGTGAATCCGGAGACGTCGCTGGAACTTTCCAAGCTGGGTTCTGAGCGTGGAGTGGACGTCCTCGACGTGACCATATCGGGGAGCACCCCGGCCGCCGAGCAAGGGGCGCTGATCTTGTTTGGTGGCGGCGACCAGGGATGTTTCTCCGCTGCCGAATCGATTTTCCGCGTGATCGCGCGAAAGCATTTTTATCTCGGGCCCAGCGGCTCCGGGGCGATTATGAAGCTGGTGGTGAACGCCCTGCTGGGAATTGGAATGCAGGCGATTGCGGAGGCCGTTGCCTTTGGCGAGAAATCTGGCCTGGATCGCAATCGCTTGCTGGAGGTGTTGTCCCAGACCGCGGTAGTCGCTCCGGCGCACGTCGGCAAGCTGCAAGGAGCGATGAAGAACGACTACAGCCCGCAGTTTCCGCTTCGCCTGATGCACAAAGATTTTGGCCTGATACTCAGCCGCGCGGCGGCGGCCGGTGCGGATATGCCCGCCACACGAGCCGCTTTCGAGGTCAATTCGGCACAATCGGCCCAAGGACCAGAGCAGGACTTTTCGGCCGTGATTCTGGAGATGGAAAAGCGCGCTCACCTGGGTTCCGCGGAGCCGGGGCGAACTGGCATCGCTGCCTCGCACCAGTAAGCGAAATCGAATGAAAGGTGTCCCCTCTGCATTCTTCGGTCTGGCGAAGATTCTGGAAGATAGGAGAGCATCTCGATGACCACAATAAAACGACTGGGTTGCGTATTGGTATTGATTGGGATCACCGCGGTGATGGTGCATTCGCAGAATACGGCAGCCGAATATGTGGCGCCGTCGGAAGCCGGTCCGAGGGGCAAGGCTCCCAAGATGCAGGTTCAACTACTGAACCCGGGAGAACCGACCAAACAATATGCGGTCATCTTCTACCAGGGGGACGAGGCTTTTTCGGGACTCGTGGAGTTTGCGGAGAAGTATCACGTGAGCAGCGCGCATTTCACCGCGATTGGAGCGCTGGATGGAGCGACCGTGGGATGGTTTGATCCCCAGCGCAAAATGTACAAGAAGATTCCCATCCATGGTCAGCACGAAGTGATTGGAATGAGCGGCGATATCGCGCTCTATCAAGGAAAGCCCGTGGTCCATGCACACATGCTGGTGGGGGGGCCGGACGGCACAACGAGCGGCGGCCATGTTCTGGAGGCGTATGTGTCACCGACGCTGGAAGTGATGGTCACGGTCAATCCGGTGGCGATGCAGAAGCGCCTCGATCCAGAAACCGGTTTGACCTTGATCGACCCATCTTTGAAGTAGCACCACAATATGTCGCCCGAGCAAGTCATCTGTAAATAGAGGAGGGTCAGTAAACATGGCTGAAGTGCGTGTGATTGCAAGAGCTTTGGCGCGACGAGGTAGCGAAGGTCAACTGAGAACGCTGCTGCAAGGCATGTTGGCCCCTACCCGCGCCGAATCGGGATGCAATTTGTATGAACTCTACGAGTCAGGCTCGAAGGGGCGTTTCTACTTTTACGAAATATGGGAAAGCCAAGCGGCGCTCGATCAACACGCAGCGAGTCCCCACTTTAGGCACTTAGAGCAGTCCGTCGGGCCACTACTCCAGGAGCCGTTCGAGGTAAATATTTTAGAGAGGATTCTGACCGGCGGCACAGCGACGTGACATTACCGACGGCCCAAACCAAGAGTGGTCCTCAGGGGCTGAAGCCCGGTTTAGCAGATGGCGGATGAGGTCGGAGCTGGAAGCTCCGACCCCCTAAAAAGCCGCCGAAAAAGTCCTAAATCTTCCCGCTTTTTGTCTTCGGAATTTTTTCAGGGGCTCCGCGGCGAACTTCGCTTCGCAAAAGCCCGCCACCCCAACAAAAATCCAATCGCAAACGCCGCCCCCAACCAAACGCCCGTAGCCCCCAGATGCTCACGCAGCAAAGGCCCCAACTCGAATCCCAGCGCCTCATGCGGCCCGATCGAAGCCCTCACCGACTCCGGCACCCGCCGCCCCGCATCCCAGGTCAGCACCGAGAACTCCACCCACAGCGACACCACCACCGCCGCAACCCCACAACAAACGCTTCGCAAAATAAAGATCGACCGCACTCGACTCAATCCTCGATGCCGGATGCTTCCTGCAAGTCCGCGATGATTACGGGATTTATGATGCGAAGTTACATCAGGTCCATCAAACCGCCGCGGGGAGTTCCGCCATCCGGTCCGACGCCGAAAATGGTGGCGCCAGTTGTCGAATATGGGTCATCAAATGTCCGACTTCTCCTTTGGGGACAATCCTATCGACCGAGAACTCGCCAAGCGCCAACTCTGTTTCTGCCGGCGCGAATAGCGTGAACAGAATGATCGGAACATTCGGCATAACCTTCTTCAACTCGCGCGCCGCCTCCACGCCATTCATAACCGGCATCGAAAAATCCAGAAGGATCAGATCCGGTTTATGGAGCTTCGCCAGGGCCACGGCCTCTTCGCCGTTCTTCGCTTCCGCGCACAATTCGTAGTCCGCTTCATTCTTGAACAGGTCGCACAGCAGTCTTCGGATCGTTCCGTCGTCATCAGCCACCAGCACTCGCCTCTGCACAGCACCCTTCCTCTGGCGGGGGCGTAAGGACCTGGGCCACTTGCGCTAAGTACAACAGTTTAGAGCGGTGGCGTCTCTACTCTTCTATGGGTATATCTCAGTTTCAAAAGTATTAGCTTGTCACCGGTGATGCCACGGGAGACACTTGCGGCTCCCCCCTGGGCTCCTAAAATGGCTGCAACCCACTCGGTCCAAGAAGAGCAGCGGCTTTCGGAGCTGTACCGCTATTCCATCCTGGACACGCCTTCGGAATCTGCGTTCGATGACCTGGCCAAGCTGGCTACGTTTATTTGCGCCACGCCGATTTCATTCGTCTCGCTGGTAGACGCCGACCGCATGTGGTTCAAGGCCAAGGTCGGCCTTTCGGTTGACGAAGTCCCGAGAGTCGACAAATTCTTCTCCAGCGCGACCCCCGGCGAAGACTTGCGCGTGATTTCTGATGCGCAAGCCGATGAAACCCTTTCGTCCCATCCGTTGGTGGCGTCCGGCCCAAAAATCAGGTTTTACGCGGAGGTGCCACTGGTGACCCCGCGAGGCTTCCGGATTGGAACGCTATGTGTCGCCGATACGCGACCTCGGACCTTGACCGCCGACCAGTCTGCTGCGCTGGCCACTCTCGCGCGGACCGTGGTCACCCAACTGGAATTGCGGCTTCTTTTGAAGAGTCAGATGGAGCTGCAATCCAGCACCGACGACGTGGTCGCTGATCGCACCGCGCAATTATCGGCCGCTAAGCACTCGCTGCTCGGCGAGACCTGGGAGCGTACCCAGGGGGAGAAAGCTTTGCACGAACTCTCCGGCCAGTTGTTAACCGCCCAGGACGATGAGCGCCGCCGTATTGCTCGCGAGCTTCACGATACCACCGGGCAAACCCTCGCGGCCCTGTCTATGACTCTAGGCCACATGCAGTCGAAGGCCTCGAATGCGAATGCTGCGCGACTTGAGGAATGCGTGGGGCTGGTCTCAGCCGCGGTGGCAGAAATTCGCAGCCTTTCGTATCTGCTGCATCCGCCTTTGATGGACCTGATCGGCTTAGGTGCGGCCGTAGATGAATTTGTTTCGGAATTCGGTAAACGCGCCGGGATGCATATTACGTTGGATGTCGCCAAGGATTTCGAGCGACTCGAAGAAAATCGCGAAATGGTGATCTTCCGGATTATTCAGGAGGCCCTGGCCAATGTACATCGACACTCCGGCAGCGCCACGGCCAAGATAAAACTTTATGTTGCCGATCAAAACGCGGTCCTCGAGATCATCGATCATGGTCGCGGGATGGCCCTGGACGCCGAAGGCCACGCAAAATATGGAGTTGGTATAAAAAGTATGCAAGAACGCCTCCGTCCCTACCGTGGGAAACTCCAACTGATCTCCTCGCCACTGGGGACGAAACTCACTGCCATCCTGCCCCGCTAGTTGGACTGCCCACTGCCGTTGGAATTGTAATAGTTGACTAACGGCGGGTGGCCCACCGTTGCCGCTGGTCTCTCTTGACCCCTCACCATGCCAATGTGGCAGTTGCCCGTGCAGTTGACTTGCCTTTGATTTTCCTTTTCGGGTGCCGCATCCTTGGCCGGTTCTGCAAAGGGTGCGCAGCGTACACTTCATCGCCCTCGGCACCAGCTCGAAAGACGGGCTGGCCAGCGGCAACTGCATTTGATGATCTCAGTGCGGCGAGCAGAACCGACGCACGCCCAATCGAGAACTACGGCAGCCATCGAAACAGAGAATCCGGAGCGTGAAGTCAAAATCCGCACCCTTCAAAAAACGAAGGATGCGGCACCCGTAAAGGCTAAGACCATCGCCCGCAGCAATGGTGCAGGGTGCGCCACCCGCCAAACGCAAGCACCACCGTGGAGATGTCCGGTAACTCCGCAGAAGTAACATTACTTCTCTGGTAACCGACCTACACGTTGATCCGTCTCAATCACCGCACCTGGCGTGAACGTCCACGCCCCTGCTACTTCGTAACAGATTCGCCGGCGATTCAAACGGAGGCCTTAGTCATGAAAGCAGCCCGTGCGTCCCGCTTCTCCGAACACCCATCAACTCTCGTTCTCTTTGCTTTCTCACTGGCATTTTCCATGGTCCTGCTCACTGGCTGCGGCGGCTCCGGATCGCAAACGGGCGGCACTCCTCCCGGCGGAAACACTCAGGTAGTGGTGCTGCGCGCCAGCACCGCGAACGATCAAGTATTTTCGTTTGAAGTGTTGATCAACACCATCTCCCTGGTGAATGCGAAAGGTACTTCCGTCACCATATTCACCAACCCGCAAAGCTTCGGTCCGTTGGGTCAATGGATGAACCTCAACGGCATTTCCACTCCGTTGACCACCGCCAGCGTTCCCAGCGACACCTACACCTCCGCAGTCGTCACCGTTTTCGGTTGCTCCTTTGGCACTCAGACGTTTGCTGCGAACACATTCTTCAGCAACACTTTTGCCGAGGGGCTTTGCGCCGAAGGCACCGGCACCACCACCGTAAATCTTCCCAATCCGATCAAGATCACCGGCTCCGCGATGGCGCTGTCGTTGAATTTGCAGATTGCGCAATCCTTCACCCTCGAGGCGCCAATAGTCTCTTCGAACTACACCATCGATCCGGTGTTCACGCTCACTCCCGTCGCCATCGCCGCCCAGCCCACGGACGAAACCAATGGCAAAGTTACGGTGATCGATGCGCAGGTGACGTCCGTCGGCGCCGATGGCAAGACCATCATGGTTCAGCCCCCGGATGATCAGGCGCTGACGCTCACTTCCAACTCCGCCACCGTCTTTCAAGGCGTCGCCGGCTTTTCCGCGCTAGCCGCAAACATGCTTTTCAATTTCGACGCGGCCATCCAGTCCGACGGCTCGCTGCTCGCCACCCGCATCGAAGTGCCCGACGCCACGGCCGTCGCCGGGACGGGCGGTCCTTACGTCCTGCCCGTCGTCGGGCCCGGCGTTTTCCAAACCCAAACTCTCGAGCAGAACGGTTGCACCATCGTGCAGGTTCCGTTCTGCGGCAATATCTACCACCTCAACAACACCGTCTTCCAGGTTTCGGGAGAACTCACCAACGTTGCGAATCTTCCGTTTCCCGCCACCTTCACCAGTGCGAATTTCCTGCAGGGCCAAAACGTGCTGGTCACTTCCTCAGGAGTACCCGACAACCGCTCGATCATCGAAGCAGTCACCGTAAACCTGCTGCCCCAGACGCTGAACGGCACCGTCTCCGCGATGTCCAACGAAAACGGCTTCGCCGTCTACACCGTCACTCTCGCGCCCTACGATTTGCTTCCGGTCCTGCAGAATTACACCAGCCTCACTCCGCCGCCACATCTCACCAACCCAACCAGCATCGTCGTGTATGCGGATACCAATGCCACTTTCCTGAATTCCGGCACCATCGGGTTGGGCAGCCTGATTCGCTTCCGCGGCGTAATTTTCGACGACAACGGCACAGCGCGGATGGACGCCACCGCAATCTACGACGGCGTGACGGAGTAGCGTTAAAAAAGGTCCGAGCATTTTGACGCGCTCCATCACCCAGCTTCCAGATGTCCGGTAACTCGGGTGGTCTCAATGGGTCGATGCAACATCACCTGATATAAATCTTTTCTGCGAGGTGATGTTTATGGCGCAAGGGCGATACGTGCAACTTTCCGAGGCCCAGCGGACCGAGGTGTGGCGCCGCTGGAAAGCGAATGATCTCAGTGCGGCGAGCAGAACCGACGCACGCCCCATCGAGAACTACGGCAGCCATCGAAACAGAGAATCCGGAGCGTGAAGTCAAAATCCGCACCCTTCAAAAAACGAAGGATGTGGCACCCGTAAAGGATAAGACCATCGCCCGCACCAATGGTGCAGGGTGCGCCACCCGCCACTCGCCTCCGCTTCTCCTAGCCCCACACTCCGCCGGCCAACCGCACTTGGCCGTCATCCAGAGGAGCGCCTTTCGCGACGAGGGATCTCTCCCGCCTTTGCCTTGTTAGGGGGTCGGAGCTTCAGCTCCGGCAAAACCCTGCCAGAACCTCCGGGGCTTTAGCGGCCGAGGAAAATTCTTGCGGCCCACCGAGGCACCCAGAACGTGAATCCCACTCGGCTCAGCCCGAAAAATAAAATCAGCCCCACAACAACCACTCCCAAGGCCACCTTGCTCCTTCGACTCGGCATCGCTCCCACTCCATAATTTTTCACAGCGTCCGCGGGGAACTCCGCGGCGCAAAAACCCGCCACCCCAGCAAAAATCCAATCGCAAACGCCACCACCACCCAAACCCCCGCAGCCACCGGATGCTCCCGCATCAACGGCCCCAACTCAAATCCCAGCGCCTCACCCGGCCCAATCGACGTCTTCACCGACTCCGGCACCCGCCGCGCCACATCCCAGACCAGCACCGCGAACCCCACCGGCAACGACACCACCACCGCCGCAACCCCACAACAAGTACTTCGCAGAATGGCAGTGGACGTCACTCGTCTCCCGAACCGAATCCCCGCTCATCTTCAACGATTTCGAACCTTTTAAATCCTGCCCTGGCTTTTATTAGCCTTGCCTCGCTGTCGAGCGGACTCAAAGCATCTAACACTGCTTGACGCGAGGTTTTGCACCTAGGGCCAACGATCACCTCCGCTAGGCGAAACGATTCGTCGAAGTCCTTGTAGTAATGGCCATGGTCTTCGTCGTCCAAGTTGGCCCACGCACGAATTTCTTGCTCGTAGGCCCAGTTATCAAATTTGGTAAACAACATTGTGTCGCTATCTTTGGGCCCAGGCTCGTCCGGGAAGGGCAGTCGCTCGGGTACATACTCGACCCGCTTAACGTTTTGCTCCTTCACGTCAAAACCCAAGCATATTCCTCGATGTTTGTCGCTGTAGTGGGCCCATATAACGGGATCTCGCCAGCCGGCGCTCAAACAAACCAGTCCATGGTCAGCGGTCAGCTGCCTGATTGCGTCCCTCATCGCCCGACGCTTGATTTTGTCCGACAAATCGAACGGTATCAAATCGAAAGGGTCGTTCAAATCATCGTACTGTGAGATTTTTATTCGTCTCTCTCGCAGGCTTTTAAGAGCGAACTCTTCGGTTAAAAATTTGTAGGCGCGCACTGCAGACCACCTCCACTCACTTCGACCAGCGCTCAGTCGAAGGAGCAAGCGACGCCGCCGCCGCCCGCCCCAAGCACCACAACCGTCAGCAGAATTAGAATCGCAGTGGAACCATTCACGATCATGCCAACCCCCACCAACTCGGCGGGTGGCCTACCCTTGCAGTCAAAATCCGCACCCTTCAAAAAACGAAGGATGCGGCACCCGTAAAAGCTAGGACCATAGCCTGCAGTAATGGTGAAGGGTGCGCCACCCGCCCGATTTTTACTTTTACGTGAAATTGATTGGTATTTTTTCCCATTTAGGCCCTCCGGTAATGACCAGATTGTATATTGTTTTTCATTCAACTCAAGCCGTACCCTATTAACGAACCGTCTGTCCCACTCCCACCCGAATTGCGTTCGTGCGAGTTTGCCTTTGGAGTGAGGCGCGCAACGGCTACCGATTCGAGCCGGCATCCGCCTGCGGATAAGTTTTGATCACAAGTCCTGCGTCGAGCTTGGTCTCGGTAGCCTCGTTGGGCTTGACGATGTGAATTGTGTTTAGCAGGACTTGGTTGTGGGCAAGAAAATCGACCCCGAGCCAGATGTAGGCCGGGTCGGTGCCAGCCTGCCATAGGTTGCCTTTAATTTTCTCAGAGGTCTTGGTGTCGTACCGGCCTTGAAACTTGTGCCCGCCTGAAAAGTGAAACGACCTGCTGATGTCGTGCGTTCGATCACCGTCCCCAGAATTTCGATCGAGCTGGCAGATTCGAATATGCGACAGGTAAATAGTTTGCCCATTGAGAAGAACTTGAATTCCCACCAGTTGCGGTTTAGGGCAGTCACTGGACCAAGACCATATTTTTTCCGCTGTCTGGGAGGAACCTTGGGGAAATGCAAGGGGCGCGATGAAAGCACTCAAAACCAACACCCACGCAAGTCCGTTCCAAATGCGCCTCGCGGGTGTAGTCACTCGCTAAGGTTAAACGGTATGCCATTCCATTGCCAGATGAAGTGAGTGATCCGGAGCGTTTCGGTAATTAATCGACCGTGCCGCGATTCTGAAGAACGTGTGTGTACTTATTCTGCCCATGCCCTCCGTGTTATCGTGCATCGCGAACTTGTGCAGGGCGCACTAAAACCCGCACTGTCAGTATCGCCCCACCAAAAAACGCGCGCGTCGCGTCGTCAGATTTTGAACGCATGTATTGACCTGCAAAACAGAGTCGAGGATGAACTAGATCATAGCGCGGACGAGGCGGTAGACCTTGATCGCTGCGTAACTGAGAGCGAAATACCAAAGGAAGCTAACTACGATGATGATCGGAAGGTCCGCGAATCCTGCCAAGCGAGTCTGCTGGCCAACAATTGACCCGAAGCGGACTGCCGCGATTACTCCCGGTAACAATCGCCCCGCCCAATTAAGCCACGTTCCTAGGTCGCCGCCCCCATGAGGCACGAAAGCGATGAACCAGGCGGTTCCTAGAAGCACCGCTGCCGAGACGCAAGCGTACTTCCAGTCACTCCACCATTTGCCTGCTGTCCGTTCCACTGCCGGATTTTACCTCAACGATGAGACCATCGCAGAATTTTAGTGGCGAGCGATGCGTGTGTGTACTTATCCTGCCTATGCCCTCCGTGTTATCATGCATCGCCGCTCTGTGTAGGCGCACCAACGGCCGCACTGGCAGGAGGAGCGATTCATGCACGGCTGGTCACGCCGATCATCAACGCGAAGCGCGGCCGGCCGCCCGGCGTCCCTCCCCACCAACGTCAAAATGACTCGCAGTTTTCTAATAACGCAATCCGCGATTAGAAATCGACGTAACTCCATCAAAACAAAGGTTCGGCATGGTTTCTAATAGGCCGGTAAAACGTAACTTTTCTACCCATTCCGCTTTTGGGCCGCCATACCTGCCCACTTCTAATCGACAATTTCTGGACCAACTCGCGCGATTAGAAATGCACCTCATCTCCCGCGTAATCAGCAAGTTCCAAATTTCTAATCGACAATTTTTACGGCGCTCCCCATTTCCAGTTGATACACGAACCAACTGGAACGCCCCGCCGGCCGGCGCCGCCTTTCGTAGGGTAGGCTCTCAGCCTGTCTGCACCCCGGTTGACTGCCCTGCGGCGTCGGGTTTTACGCCTAAGATTAAGCAACTAAAGGTCTTATTCCGTGTCTACTACGCAACTTTTTTGCAATTAAGGGGTTCTACCCATTGCCACACGCGAGCGCTGACGCGATCATTTATAGGTAAGCCGCGCTTCAAAAACCGCAGTAGGCACCGGAACCAAGTACCAAGAACCGCTGAATATACCGACGGAGGCTTATACGTGCTGGGACATCTATATCTGGGGGACCTAACGAAGCGCACCGCTTTGCCGCGGGGCTCTTCCGGCTCGCTCGCCATTTTCCCGGTCGTTCTAGCACTGCTGCTTTCCTCGATTTTCGCGCGTCCGGCTGCCGCTGATGCCGGCGTGGTCCTGAACGAATCTCTCGATACCAGCGTCGCGCGCATCACCGGCTCGGGACACAGCGCGATTTATCTTTCGCGGGTCTGCCCGGATAATTCGCCCACCAAAATGCGGCTGTGCCGCCCGGGCGAACAAGGCTCGGTGGTCAGCAACTACACCACGCTGGGCGAAGATCAGCCTTACGAATGGAACATCGTGCCGCTCAGCGTCTATCTTTACGGCGTGGAAGATCCGCGCAACCGGCCGCTGGTCAGTTCCAAGGAAATCAAAGCGGCGCTCGAAGAACGCTACCGCGAAAAATATCTGACCGGAATTTGCGAAGGGAAAGAATGCCGCACCAGCAACGGCGCCGAGTGGCGCGAAATGGTCGGCGCCACGCTCGAACGCAGCCTGTACATCTTCGTGGTGAAAACTTCGGTGGAGCAGGATCGCGCGCTGATCGCTGAATTCAACGCCCGCCCGAATCACAATCATTTCAACGGCATGACTCGCAACTGCGCGGATTTCACGCGCCTGGTCCTGAACACTTATTACCCCGGCGCGGTGAAGCCGGATTACATCAACGATTTTTTCATCACCAGCCCGAAAGCCGCGGCGCATTCCTTCGCGAAATACGGCGACCAGCATCCGGAACTCGACCTGCGGATTTTGCATTTCGCCCAGGTGCCCGGAACCATCAAGCGCAGCTACGAATGCCGCAGCGGTACCGAAGAAATTTATCACTCTAAGAAATTTCTGATTCCGCTGGGCGTTTTCGCCTGGCAGGGAATTCCCGCGGCGTTTTCGACTTACGTGCTGACCGGAAGATTTAATCCGGAGCATCAGTATGAGGCGCACGCGTCGGTCGACGCGGTGGGGCCGGATGATTTTCTCTTCGACCAGCCGGATGGCGGGCCGGGCGGCGACGGCGCGGCGGAGGGCGGGGAAGAGACCGCCGTCCAGGTGCGCACGATTGCCATGGGGCAGAAGTCCGCGCCGGCTATCAGCCAGAATTCAAATTCCGGCGCCGGCTCGAGTTCCACTCCGGTCGATGCTTCGCGCTTCGTAATCAGCGTCCAGGAGCTGGCCGCCGAAGAAGCCCGCGAAAAATACGCGATTCTCGGCAGCAAAGACGAATGGAAGGATTACCAGCAGCAATTCGATAATTTGGTGGCCGATTCGATCAGCGATTTCACCATCGCGGATAAAGAAGATCTGAAGACGACGTTCAAGAAGCTGGGCAGCCTGGCGAAAGTCACCGTCGACCCCGACGGTGCGCTGTGGATGAACCTGCCCAACCAGGAAATGAACCGGGTCGGCATCAGCGCCAGCAATATTTTCGCGGCCGGCTCCAACGACCGCATCGCCGATCAAATCCTGCTGGCCCGCATGGATTACGAACTAAAAAGCCCCAAGCACAGCCGCGAAACCATGCTCGAATTCCAATACGACTGGAACCTGCTGCAGAACGCGAGAAGCAAGAGCCGCAGCGTGGCTTTTGCTGAGCCTCGGCCGGTCCCGCCGCCGGGGGAGTGAACGGTCTTCGCGGGTGAGAGCCTGGGCCAGAAGTCCACATCGAAGAGGGATCCTTCGTCGCCAAAAGCGCTCCTCCGGATGACGGCCAAAAACGGGTGGTTGCGAATACGAAGCGGCCAGGAGAAGCGGATCGAGCTGAGTGATTTCGTCAGCCGCTGCGCAGCCTGATCCGTTTCTCCTAGGCGTATCTTTTTGCACTCAACCGCACTTGGCCGTCATCCAGAGGTTTTGCTTTGTGGGTCACGGCTTTAGCCGTGACAACAATCGCAAAATAGCAACCGGGGCTTTAGCCCCTGAAGTTCCCGCCCAAACACGTTGTACACTACTTAGACAAATTCATTCGCGCAGCATCGCGAAAAAATTCCATCGAGGACCAGCATGGCTTACCTGGCTTGGATTGGCGCGCTGGCAGCGGCGTGCACCACGCTCTCGTTCATTCCCCAAATTCTGAAAATCAAAAAGCAGGGCGGCGCGGACCTTTCCTTCGGCATGCTGTTCATCTACCTCTCCGGCTGCCTGCTGTGGTTCTCCTACGGGCTGATGATTCACTCGCAGGCCATCATCTGGGCCAACGGCCTGACCAGCGTGCTGGTGATCACCGGCACGCTGATGAAGGTGACGCACCCGAATCGCCGCGCGGCGCTGGCGGCGGAAAAGGCCGCCGCGCCGGCCGCGACGCCGGCTGTTGCCGCGGCGGCTGCGCCGCTCGGCGTGCGAACGGCTCTGGCCGCAGACGCGCCGTCCGTCACCGCGCCCGTCGCCCCGGCCGCCGGGCCGGCGGCCCGACGCAAGTTGCGCATCGCCGTCGATATGGACGAAGTGATCGCCGACGCTTTCGGCAAAACTTTGTGGGCCTTCAACCAGCGCACCGGGCAGAACATCACCAAGGAGCAGATCGCGCGCGATGGACTCGAGACGGTTTTTGCTCCGGAGACGTTCACGCCCGAACTGAAAGCGGTCTTCGAAGACATGCATCACGACCGCACGTTTTTCGCGGATTTGGAATTGATGGAGGGCGGGCAGGAAGCGCTGCGCGCGCTTTCCGCCGATTTCGAAATTTTCATCGCCAGCGCGGCGATGGACGTGCCGTCGTCCTTCGATGCCAAATATCAGTGGTTGAAGCAATATTTTCCGTTCATTCCCTCGAGCCACTATGTTTTTTGCGGCGACAAAAGCATTCTGAACGCCGATTTTCTGATCGACGACCGCCCGCGGCATTTCGAACATTTTCAGGGGACGGGAATTTTGTTTACGGCGCCGCACAATGTGAATCGTCCGGCAAAGGTGCGCGCGGACAATTGGCAGGATGTGACGCGGATTTTGCGCGAGGCGCAGGCGGCGTATGCGGCGGCGGAGGGGCGGTGAAGCGGTGACGAAGGCTCTCCATTGCAATTGGCCCGGGCAAGAAGGAGATCCTTCGTCGCAGAAGGCGCTCCTCTGGATGACGGCCAAAAACGGCTGGTCGATAGCACGAAACGGCTAGGAGAAGCGGATCGATGGCGGTCTAAAGACCGCCGCTACAAAACCTGCGCCAGCAACAGCTCCGCTACAACAGTTCCGCCACAAAACCTGCGCTTTTGTACACCTTCGACTTCTCTCAAATTACCAGATTTCACGGATGGCTGCGCCGGCGTGGTGCGCCTAGAGTGGGTGAGCAATCAAATCTTGGAGGTGGATCATGCAGCAAGCGGACTTGAAGGAAGTTTACATCGATGAATTGAAGGATATTTACAGCGCGGAAACGCAGTTGGTGAAGGCTTTGCCGAAGATGGCTAAGGCGGCCAATTCCGAGGAACTGCGCAGCGGATTCGAAGAGCATCTGGAGCAGACCAAGGGGCACGTGGCGCGGCTCGAGCAGATTTTCGAGGCCCTCGGCGAAAAACCCACCGGCAAGAAATGCATGGGCATGGAAGGGCTGATCAAGGAAGGCGGCGAAGCGGCGGGCGAGGATTATGAAGACGACGCTAAGGACGCGGCTTTGATTGGTGCGGCGCAGCGCGTCGAGCATTATGAGATCGCGGCGTATGGCACGGTGCGGGCTATGGCTGAGAAGCTCGGCGAGGATGAAGCGGTGGATTTGTTGAGCAAAACTTTGCAGGAAGAAAAGGATACGGACGTGAAACTCTCGACGCTGGCGGATGAGCTGCAGGTGATCGGCGAGGGTGAGTCGGACGAAGCTGACGAAGAAGTTCCGGCGCGTGCGGGGAAAGCGAAGGCGGCCAAGGCCTAGGCCAGCGTTTCGATAAAAACTAATTCCTCCAAGGGACAATTTGACGCAGGGTCCGGGGTTGCACCGGGCCCGCGTCAAATTGTAGTGGCGCTCGAAACTTGTGACGCGACGTTCGCTTTATTCCACTATTAACGGGAGGCTGCGAATTTGGGAGTGTTCGCCGCCGTCTACGGCTGCTTGAAATTGCAGGGTGTAGGTGCCGGGGGCCATGGCGTCGACGGGAAGGCGCAGCGCGATGGGAATGGTCGGGCTGCCTTTTTGCAGGAAGCTGGAGGTGTCGAGCTTGGTGGCGCCGGTAATATTTTTTCCGGTTTTGGGGTCGGTCACGATGAAAGAGACGCGCACCGTGGGCGGATTGTCGCCGGTGATTTGGGGGGCGTAGACCTGGGCGTAGAGCGCGACCTTGTCGGTTTTCTTGAAACGATCTTCGCCCGCGGGCGTGAGCTGAATGTGATGGACGATGAAGGGCGTTTTATCCGCAAGCAGGTCGGCTTCGATCACGCCGCCGTCGTCGGTGGTGGGCTGCATCTGCTTGCTGAGAAATAAACTGCTGACGGTAAGTTTTTTCCCGTCGTAGGGATCGATCACCAGCGGCGTCTGGTAGGTGCCGAATTTATCCGCACCGCCGCCCACGGCAACACTGAGCCGGTAGGTTCCGGGCACGATGGCGAACTGGTTTTCATAATGCATCGGCGTTTTCTGGAACGCTTCCATTTCCGATTTTTCCAGATCGAAAGTCAGCTCGTCGCTGAAGCGCGAAGCGACCGAGCCGTCGGGCTTGTAGGCAATGCCGAGCACGTTCACGTCCGCGTGATATTTCCCTTTTACTTTGTCGAAATGCACGTCGGAGGAGGGAATTTCCATGGCCACGTGGACCTGCGCTTCATTGGCCGCGGTGTAAAAATACGGGGCCTGAATTGCGCCGGCGGATACTGCCGGAGCGGCGCCGCTGGCGCCGTTGGCCGCAGCTGTTCCGGAGGCGGCCGCGGCGTGCGCTTCCAGGGTTTTCTCCATGGGCTTGCCGACCAGCGGATCCGCCGGAGCCACGTTGCAGAAACCGCTGCGCGAACGCACGTTGGTTCCGCCCCGTTCGACTTTCACTTTCAGCGTGTGGCACGCGCCGTCTTTCGAATCGGTCGGCGCGTAGCCCAGCAAATAATAATGGTCCTGCTCGCGGGCGATTTTTTCCAGGCCGGGCAGCAGATCGTTGGTGTTGAGAATGGGGAAACCGCCGGTGCCGCTGGCGAGTTCGTACATCACCTGCTGATTCGTGCTGGCTGAAGGCGGAAACGAAGGAACGATATTGCGCGCCTGATTTAGCGGATTATTGTAGTAGGGCACTCCGCCGCCCCCGCCGCGGGTCCCGCCCCCGCCGCCGCTGCCGGTGCCGCCACCGGTTCCACCTTTACCGCCGGTGCCGCCGCCCGTTCCGGTGCCACCGCCGGTGCCGCCACCTTTGCCGCCGCCAGAACCTCCACCGGTTCCACCACCCGTGCCGCCACCGGTGCCGCCGCCACCTGTTCCGCCGGCACCGCCGCCTCCGCCGTGGCCACCACCTCCGCCGCCGTGCTGGAAGGCGGCGAAGACTGGATCAGCGCCGGGATGATAGGCAGCGAGCTGAAAACTTGGCGACGAATTGGTCGCGGCCACGGTGCGGGCCGGGCTGGCGTGTGCGTCCGCTTTGGGGTCCGGTGTATTTTTCTCGAGCATCTGCCCCAGGGCCGGGACCGGGGCGATCAGGCCGCGCACATCCAGCGGATATACGGCGACGTTCGCTTTATTGCAGGCGTCGATGGTCGCGGTCAATTCGCTTTCCGCTTCGTTGCTCAGCTCGAAGCCGCCGGTGAAGAGAATCAAACTTTTGCGCCCGGGAATCTGCGCCAGATTTTTGGCCAGGTTGCGAATCGAAAGCAGCAGGGTGTAGGTGCCGAACGAACTTTCCATCTGGGCAAAATTGGCCATGCCCGGATACTGGAGCGCATTGGTGCCGCTGGAGGCATTGGCGGTATCGATGTGCGCGAAGGTGGTACCTTTCACCGCCTGCAAGAGCCGGTCGGAATCGGTGGTGAAATTCTGGACGATCTGCAGGCTGCCGCCGAAATTCATGACGGACATGACCTGATCGGGGCCGGCATGAGCTTCGATGAATTTGCTGGCGGCGGCGCGGGCGCGGGGCTGATCGCTGAGGTCCATGGTGGTGGTGTCGAAAAATAAAACCAAATAGTGGCGCTGGTCGCGGGTGGGGCCATTGGGATTGGCGCCGAATGAAAAACTGTTGATGGGCTGCTCTTTGTTGTCTTCGTAGACTTTGAAATCTTTTTTGTCCAGATCGGTGATGTAGTTGCCTTTTTTGTCGGTGACCACTACGTCGACGCGCACTTCGCGGGTTTCGGCGGTGATGGGGTGCGACTGCGCGGCATCCGCGCCGGGCGCAGATTGCTGTAGCGCGGACTGTGGTTGCGCCTCTGGTTGGCGATGGCTGGCCGCCAGCGAATCCACCCCGACCAGCGCGAGCGCGGCCGCGGCGCAGCAGGCGCCGGCCAGTAAGCCGCGCTGCAGATTCAATTTCATTTTCAAATTCAGGCCCATGTTCATCTCCCACCCGCCTGGCGCTTGCTGCGATTCTATCGCTGCGATAACCGAAAATCGCTACGGAATATCCACCACGCCGTTGCGCGAAGCGATCTGCGAATCGCGCGCGTCGCGCACCACCAGCCGCACCAGATAGCCGCCGGGCTTGACGTCAAAATTGGATTTCACCGTGACGCCGTCCCGGTGCAATTTCTCGAGCGTGGTGTCTTTCAGTTTCATCTCCAGCGTTTTCTGGTCGGCCTTGATGAAATTGCCGTTGCGATCGAACAGCGCGGCCACGATGGTCAGATCGTCGTTGTTGCGGTCGCCGGCGCGCTCGAAATGAATTTGCGAAACGTCCACGTGGGTCATCACCGAGAGCCGCGCGTTGGCGTCATCCGTTTTGAAATATTGCAGGTTCAGCCGCACCGGGAGGCCTTGCTGCTCTTCCTGCGAAAAAATGGCGTCCTCGATATCCTGCTTGGCTACTTCGTCCGGCGTCTTGCCGTGCTTGGGCGCAAAAAATCCGCGGCGGGCCTGCACCGTATATTTTTCCTTGGTCAGCATCTTCACGTTGACGGTGTGGAAGCGGCCGTCGTTCTTGATGTCCGCAGGCACGAAGGCCAGCAGGTAGGAAACTTCCGGTTCGGAAGCGGTCTGCAGCAGGCCGGCGTCGAGATCGTTATTGTTGTGAAAATAAAATCCGCCGGTGCTGGCGGCCAGATCCCAAAGCACTTCAGAATTTATGCGCTGCTCGTCGACGCGGTATTGCAGCGCCAGCGCGCTGGTGGTGGCATTGGCGTGCAGCGGAGCCGGCTGAGAAATATCGCCGATGGGGTCGACGGTGTAGAGGCCGCGGGCGTCGAGCGTATTGATAAAAACGTTGGCCTGCGCGGCGCGATCGACGACCCGCAGCTCGTCGTACTCATGCGTGGTGGTCAAAAATCCCGGAGACATGAAGACCACGCTGCGCTGCCCGGGCATGGCCACCATTCGCCGCACGATTTCGTCCAGCCGACGGATTACGTATTGGGTGGCGAATTCGCCGGCCTGCAACACCTGCATCGAGGTGGATGCGACGTCGGAAGTGGCCTGAACTTGGGCTACCTGCTGGGTGGCGCCCTGGGCCAGCGCGCAATTCAAAGCGTCTTCCTGCGCGGCGGCTTGGGCGTTCTGATCGTTTTTGTTCTGGATCAAGTCGGCCTGGTAAAAACTCATTTTCAGGCATTCGTGCGATTGTTCGGGATCGTAGGCGCCGACCGGGCGGCGCACCAAGGATTTGAGCTGGGCGATGACGCTGTCGCGATTGTCGGTGAAATCCACCTGGGACTGGCCGGAAATGGTGTAGAGCGCGATGCGTTCGGTGGGCTTCACCGATTTTTGCACGTAGCGGATGGCGGCCAGGCGCATGCGCACCAGGTCTTCCTGGGTCAGGTCGGCGTCGTCCACCACCAGCGCGACGAAGCGGGTGGGCAGCATGATCGCGCCGGGTCCGGGCGGCGTGGTGGGCCCGAGCGCGGCGTCGAGCTTGTCTCCGTTGGTTCCGCGCGCCACTTGCGCCGCCAGCGATTCCGGCGTTTGCAGCGAAAAATGGGAGATGACTTGCGGCTTGCCGTCCTGGCGAATTTCGAAGTCGGCTTCGCGCAGATCGCCGACGGCGTGGCCGTGGCCGTCATGCACGATGACGCGGACCGGAACCAGGTTGACGTGCGATTCGAGCGGCACTTGCGAAGTGTGCGTGACCATTTCGGCGGCGGGCTCGGCGGGAGGGGAAGACGGCGCGCCAGAACTGGAGGCGGCAGGCGCGGAATTTGGGGCGGCGGCCGGAGCGTCGGCGCTGGTGTTTGCTGGAGTTGTGACCGGAGTTGCGGGTGCCGAAGTGACTGGAGCGGCGGGTGAGGGCACCGGCGACGAGAACGGCGGGCAGACGCCGAGGGGGCCGTCGCAGGTCGCGGATGCGTTTTGGCCCGGGTCCACCACTATCACCGGATTGTCCGCGCCGGTTGCCGGAGGTGCAGTGCTGTTCGGCGCGGGCGCCGCATTCGTGGCAGGCGGGTTCGCGTCGGGTGACTTCGCGTCAGTTTTCGCGCCGGGCGATTTTGCGGGAGTCGGCGAATTCGTATTCGGCGGATTGGTCGCGGGCGGATTCGGCGGCGTTTTCTTCAGCAGGGACGGACGGTAATTATCGTCGGGGTCCGAGGGCGGGGAAGTCTGCGAAGAATTTGGTGAGGAAGGCTGCGCCGGCGGCGAATTTTGGGCGGAGGCCGGGCCGGCCAGCGCCAGAGCCAGAGCCAGGGCGCCACGGCCCAAGCGGCCGAAACCAGGCGCAGCACGGCGCCCAAGCGCGAACCTTTGAAATAGACCTGTGCCATCCGGCTCATTACAGACTGCGCCTCACTGCGGAACCCGCGCGTCCCGCCGGAATCTTTGATCCTATGGCTGGAAACAGAAGCTGGGAGCAAGCTTACTCGCCTGCCCGTCAACCGTCAATTCATGGCGTGGTAGCCGACTCGGCGGTGGGCCCGCTGGTTTGCCTAATCCAGCGAAGGCCATTCGAACGGGAACAATTTGCCCGCCTCTTCCGGGGTCATCTTTCCACCGGCCACTTCCACCGCGTGGGCCAGCACCGGATCGCGGCCGGATTCGATATCGGTCGGCTGCGGAAACTGGATGTCATCCGGCTTGATGCCGTGATGCTCCAGGCTTTTGCCGTCAGCCATCACCGCGTTGGCGATGGTAATGTCGGCGCCATAGTCCACGCCGGAGCTGAAGAAGGGGAACCAGGTGTCTTCCATCACATAGCCCGAACTCATGTCTCCGATGATGGTTCCGCGCTTTTCCAGTTGGATCAGGCGGGCGAAGAGCTCCGCGGCCGAAGCCGAGCCGCTATCCACCAGCACGATCACTTTTCCCGGATAATTGTTGTGATGTTCGCTCTTGGCCACGGTGGGGTTGGTTTTCTTGCGCATGACTTCGTCATAAATCTTCACATCGTTATCGAAAAACATGCCGACGAATAACTTCAGAGTGTCGACCGCTCCGCCAGGGTTGCCGCGCAAATCGATGATCGCCGTGGCGCACGGGAGGATTTTTTTCTGCATTTCGTGCAAATCATCGAAGTCGTAAAAAAAGATCGGGAATTTGACGATGCAGACCTCGCCGGTCTTGACCACTTGGATGCGCATGCGATGCCGCCAGTTATCACCGCTGCGCCGCATGTCGTTCCACTGCCCGCCGCCGAACCGCGCGCTCAGCGCCGAATGTTGGACGATCTTGGCCTTCACCGTCACCGTCTGTTTCTCGCCGGAAGGGTAGAGCAATTCCAGGTTTAGATCTTCGCGCGGATCCAGCGTGTAGATCAGGTAAGCGATGTCGTAAAGGTTCTGGCGCGTTGGTTTGACCCCGTCCAGGCTGAGAATTTCCGCGCCGGGCCGGATGTTTTTCGCCGCCGCGTCCGATCCGGGCCGCACGCGGGTGATGAAAACGCGGCTCCAGATGGTTTGATAATCCAGCCCGAAATCGAGCTTGAACGGTTTGTAAGGCGGGACGAACCGGGTGTGGCTATCGTTCAAGGTGCTGACCGCGGACGCCACCTGGGCCAGCGCCGCGTTCAGCGAATTGGATTCCTCGATTTTCTCTTTGGCTTGGGCATGTACCGCGCTCCAGTCCAGGCCCTTGAGATTCGGGTCGTAATAATTTTCCTGAATTCCCTTCATGACGCTGTCCAGGATTCCCAGCGCGCGTTCGCGATCGGTCTTGGAGATGCTGCCCGGCACGTGCGGCGCGGGAGCTACGGGCGGTTTGGTGGTGGAGGGCGACGGGGAAGCGGCCGGTCCGGAGGATGGCGCCGTTGCGGACGGGACCGCACTTTGGTCTGCTGGCGCTGGCGCGGACGGAGTTCCTGATTCCTGAGCCTGCAAAATGCTAATGGGAATGAAAATCAGTGCACAAGCAAAAACCAATGCTGCTGGGCGCATCGGGCCTCACCTCGGGAACTTGCGAAGGAGAGGAATATCACATCTGCTACATCCCTGGCTAGTCATGCGGCAGCTGGCCGTGGCGCGCTTTTAGTCGTGCTTCTCGCCAATCGCGAAATCGACGACTACCGGCTCGCCGCCTTTGACCGTGACTTTTTTGGTCCAAGTTACTGGCGTGCTGTAGATGGGGCGCTTCACTTCGACCTGGGCGCCGACGTCCAGGACTTTCGCTTCGGACAAGATTTGCCAGCCTTCATGCCAGGCTACGATTTCGTATTCGCCCGGCGGGACGTCGGTCAGTTTGAAATCGCCGTGCTCGTCGGTGACCGCATAATAAGGATGCTTGACCACCAGCAGGTTGGCGTTCATCCAGACGTGCCCGGCGTTGCATTTGAGTTCCACCACGCCGTTGCGATTCAGGGTCACCGGAATAAATTGGTTCTGAAAAGGGAAGGGCACGTTGTTGGTGGCGACGCCGAACATTTGCACCGTGTGCAGGACCGGGTCGCTCGATTTGATTTTTAGCGTTGCGCCCTGCGGTACCAGCAAAATATGCGGGGTGTAGCGGCAGGTGCGCTGGTCCAGCGTGGCGCGCGCTTCGGGCAGGTCCATGGCTTTGCCGCGGGTCACACCGCGCAGGAACACGACGGTATTGGCCACGCCGTTGCCTTCGGGATTGATGATGATGCGCTCGAGGTCGCGGGTCTTCTGCGATTCCGGATCGCAAATATCCGCGTTTTTGGTGATCGGTAGCTTGGGAATTTTCGGCTGCGCTCCGCTCCATTTCACGGTGCCGGTGATGGTCCCGCCGTCTTGCACTTTGATCGGCGTGTAATCCGCCTGCGCCGCGGCGGCGGCGGAAAAAACGCAGCTCGCGCCCAGCAAGATTCCAGCCGCAAGCAGCCCGCGAACAATTTGGTTCGTGCGCATGTGGACTCCGCTACATTGTGAATTGAGCCTGACGGGTGAAGAACGCCGCGCTATTCGAATCATCCGCGAATCCGGCCCGTGCCCAGACCGCGAATTCCCAGCCCCAGGATAGAAGAGATCCCCAAGTCCACGATACTCCGGCGCGCGGCCGGCCGAGCGCTTCCGGCGATCGCCATGCCGTAAAAGTACACGAACTCGTATCGCTGGCAGGGCAGTAACGGAATGGGAGGGGCGGCCTGGCGCGCCAATTTACTTTACGCGCTTTCGTTTTTTCGGTCGGGCGGGGCCGTCGACTAGCGCTGCCGCTTTTATGCGCAGGACGTGAACGGCGGCAAAACCAAGCTCGGTGGTGAGGCAATCGCGACCGGGTTTTGCGCCGCAGAATGGGCAAAACAGAGTGAGCGGACTGGTGGGCAGCTTGGCCACGGCGAGTTTGATCCGCATGCGCCGTAGCTTGGCACAGATGCCGGGCAAAGTGCGTTTTCTTTCAGCTCTACGCGCGGGCCAGCACGGATTGGGGCAAAAAAGCTCGCGGCAGAATTACGCCTGGAGCAGCGTGGTCAGCGCCAGGGCCACCAGCGCGCCGAACAGGATGGCCAGCAGTACCCACATCCGGAGGCGCGGGCGGGACTTGGGCAGTCCCAGCATGTGGATCGAGGGGTCGTCTTGCTTGAAGATTTCAGCGCCGCGCGTGCGGCTGTGGCGATGCGGCATTCGTTACCTGGCCCGGGGCCTAATCCTTACGGCGTTTGTGGGTCTGTTGATCCCAAATCATGCTGAACAAAATCACCAGCAACACCACCGCCAGGCCGCCGCCCAGGATGGTGAGAAAAGGTTCAGTCATCGACGGCGAATCTCCAGGTGGATTTGCCTTCAACGTAAAACATTGCCGTAAATTTAATTGAGGTGCGGCGGCTGCGCAACCAATATCCGAGAGTGGCGCAGGCGCTGCGCCGGAGGGTTGGGGTTTCTGGTACGCGCGCCGCCGCCAAATCGGATGTATTTTTTTTCGATCTAGAGTGTGACGCGCCCGCGACGCTGGGTGGCGCGGGTTGTAGGGATTGTGGCGGCGCTTCGCGATGGAGCGATTGGGTGTCGTGGGGGTCGTGGTCGAAAGCGGTGGCAATGCGTGTAAACGTAGCGCCGCACTCCAAAAGTTCTGGGCGCAGCGAGTCTGCCGTGGGATTGGCTGAGAGCCCATCCCACTGAAGCCGCGCCGGATGCGTTTCCCGCGCCGCTCCGGTAGAATGGCGCGCATGCGCTCGATCCTGAAATGGTTTTTGCGGCTGGCTTTGCTGGCGATTCTCGCGCTGTTGTTTGTGTGGCTGGCGATTCGCATCCCGCGGGCGTACTACACGCGGCAGGCGCTGCAGCCGCCGACCGCTTTCGTGGTGGAAAATGCGCCGGTCATTGCGCTGGTCCACGCGCGGGTGATTGATGGCACCGGCGCCGCGCCGCTCGAAGATCAAACGGTGGTGATCAACGCCGGACGCATCGTGGCGCTTGGCCCGGCCCCGAGCATTTCAATTCCAGCCGGCGCGCGCACCATCGACCTGCGCGGCAAAACCATCATTCCCGGCCTGGTGATGATGCACGAGCACATGTACACCACCTCGCCATCGATCCCGCGCCTTGTTCCAACGCAAATACGGCCTTGAAGCCGAAAATCTCGCGTACCCGCTGATGTATCTTGCCGCCGGAGTGACCACGGCGCGCACTGCGGGCAGCATCGATGGCGAAGCCGACCTGACGCTGAAGCACGCCATCGATACCGGCCAGCGTCCCGGGCCGGATCTCGACGCCACCGCGCCGTATCTGGAAGGGAAGCCCGCGCCGGGCGCGGTTTCTTTCTGGCAGATGCGCCAGCTTTCCGGCCCCGAAGACGCGAAGCAATCCGTGGACAACTGGGCCGCGCGCGGCATGACTTCGTTCAAGGCCTACATGAACATCACGCCTGCAGAACTGAAAGCCGCGATTGATGAGGCTCACGCGAAAAATCTGAAGATCACCGGGCATTTGTGTTCGGTGGGATTCACCGAAGCTGCGGACCTGGGCATCGACAATTTCGAGCACGGCCTGGCGGTGGATACCGAGTTTGATCCGGCGAAGCCGGCTGGCGGGTGCCCGGCGGACGCGGGCGAAACTTATTTCGAGCAGACGCTCGAGGTGAAAAGCGCGCCGGTGCAGGCGCTGATCCAGCATCTGGTGGCGAAACACATCGCGGTGACTTCCACTCTCGCGGTCTTCGAAGATTTTTCCGGCCACACCCTGCCGCTGGAAGAAATGCGCGAACGCGAAGAGCGGGTGATGGGCGGGGAAGCCTGGCTGCACTACCGGCTGCTGCGCAAGCTAGTGACCAAGCATCCACTGGCGCGTTCCTTGGCCAAGGAAATGGAATTCGAGCGCGATTTCGTGGCCGCGGGCGGCTTGTTGCTGGCCGGTTGCGATCCCACCGGTGACGGCGGCACGCTGGCCGGCTACGGCGATCAGCGCGAGCTGGAATTATTGGTCGAGGCTGGATTCACTCCGGCCGAAGCGATTCACATCGCCACGCAGAATGGCGCGGAATATTTGGGGCGCGCGGCGATGATCGGCAGCGTGGCCATCGGCAAGCAAGCCGACCTGGTGGTGATCGACGGCGACCCGGCGAAAAATATTGCGGACATTCGCAAAGTAGCCGTGGTATACCGAAACGGTATCGGCTACAGCTCGGCGAAATTATTTGGCGCGGTGCGCGGCTTGGACGGCGTGAATTGATTCTGGGGCGGCGAAAAAAATAAAACTGTGACCCAGAAAGCAAAGGCCCGGCGAGATTATCTGAGGGTTGGGTTTGTGGGTCATGGCTTTAGCCGTGACCTAAACGGCGGCCGGGAATGGGGCTTTAGCCCTGAAGTTCCCTTTGACGGGAGAAATTACCACACGTGTGCAGCACAACGGCTTTCCGGCTCCGCAGGAAAATTCAACTGAGGAGACCTAATCGATGAAAAATGTCACTCGAGCGTTGGTGTTGATGGCCACGATGGTAACGGTCAACGGCATGGCGCGTTTGGACAGCACTCAAGCCTCTCCACCACCGCATCGGCCGCCGCACGGCCCGATCGTCAGCATGGATGGCACCGGACCCTATCCGCCGCCGCATATTCCGCCGCCGCAAGCCCGTAGTTGATCGGCGAGATCGCGCTCGCGCACACCCGTCGTCGTTCTATGGGCGAAAAAAAAACGCGGCACGCCAGAAGCGTGCCGCGTTTTTTTGTGCGCTTCTACTTAGCGCGATTCGCGCTTACTTGGTGGTCTTGCAGGTTTCGCTGACCATGGTCATGGACTTTACGGAGAGACCCTTCCAGGCGTGGGCCTTGGGGGCCATGGTGGTGTCGCCTGACGGAGCGCTTTGATCCGCGCCGCTGCCGCCGGCGGAAGCGTCGGCGCCATTACCTGCGGCGTTGCCGTTGTGCATGTGGCCATTGCCGCTCATCACGTTGCCGGTGATGGTGACTTCGTGGCCGACGTGCTGCGACAAGTCCGTCTTCTTGCTGCGGAGCATGTACATCGAGCCGTCGTCGGCGACCAGGCGGAAAGTGCCTTCGCGCTTGCCGGCCTGGATGCAGCCGGTGACGGTGGTGGTTTGCGGGTTGGCCGCGCTGGCGGATTGCGCCGGCTTGTTGTCCGGGCTTGCTTGCGCATCGGGCGTGCTCTGCGCGTGAGTCGGCAGGGCTGCGGGAATCAGGGCGACCGCCAGAAACAGGGCTCCGGTGGTGATCATCTTACGCATCGTCGATCTCCTTTTTTGCGTTGCTGCGTTTTTTGGGTGCTGCGGAATATTAGGGTTTGCGTTCGTTGCGGCTTCAGGTTCGTTTAGCCTACTAAAGAAATTCCGAATTGGGTGCATCCAAGTTCCAAATTAATTACACCGCAGTTTGCTGTTGGCGGCTATCGGGTAAATCATTGACGCGATGGGGGTACGGGCGCGCGGGGCGTGCGTTCGGCGCGCGCTGGCGGAGCCGTGACACCCGATCGCGGTGGGGTCCGGGCAAGAAGGAGATCCTTCGTCGCTTCGCTCCTCTGGATGACGGCCAAGTACGGTTGGCCGGCAGGACGATGAGGCTAGGAGAAGCGGATCGAGCGCGATGGTGCGGGACTTCGTCGCGCTATTGCGCCGGCGACGACGTCGCCTTCTGACCTTTGACCTGCAGCTCGTTGACGACCTGCACAACGTTGGGCACGCCCTGCGCCATGCGCGCGGCTTCGGCGCGGCGGGCTTGCGAATCGACGTTGCCGGTCAGCGTGACTACGCCGGCCTTCACGTCGTAGCTGACTTGCTTGTGCAGCGCGCCTTGAATAAATACCGCGTCGAGATTGCTCTTGATCGCGTCGTCCAAGTCTTTGCTTACATCCTTCGCCGCGCTCTCGTTTCCAGGGGGCAACACCTGAATTTGATCGGCGACCACCTGGCTGCCGGCCAAACCCCTGGCGATCGCTTCCGCCGTGGCTTTGTCGCCATCGGCCGGAACGTGACCGGTGAGGGTGACCACGCCTTTATCGCGATCCTGGCTTACCGAAACGTCTTTGAATCCGGATTGGTCGAGCGAATGGCGAATCGCGTCGGCCACTTCCGGGGATTTCGGAGTGGTCGAGCAGCCGGCAAAAGCAGTGCAGCTTAGGATTAAGGTGGCTGCCAGTAAATTGCGCGTGGTCATGTTTTCCTCGTGAGATGAAATGGTCTGGGATTGGAACTGCAGATCGAGTGGCTGGGGAAAAATAAAAGTGCGGGAGAAGAAGTAAACGGCCGGGCCCAGCCCTTAGTATTTTGTAATAAGGATTCCCGGCAGTTCCTTGTTTCTCCCGCACTTGCATAGTGCCCGAGCAGGGGTTTTCAATCCATACAACGGATGCTGTAGGCGTTCGCGAAAGTTCCCGTAGGCCAAAGATTCAACGGAAGTTGTCATCACTGATGACTTTCGCCAGAAAGCGCCGCAAATGGCCGGCAAATGCCGGGACACAAACAAAAAGCGAAGAACCCAAACATCCTATAAACATTAGTACTGACGGCCCATTCCCTGTGCCTTGGGCAATCCGTAGTCTTACGGAGGCATGAAAACCGTGAGGGAGTGGTTCAATTCGGCACACGTCCGCCGCCTGGAGCGTCACCTGGAGACGCGCCTCGGCTCCGCGCTCGAACCCCAGCTGCGCTGGCTGGCCCGGCGCGACCGGCCCTCGCCGAACCTGCGTTTGCGCACCAAATTCCTTCTATCGTTGGTCCTGGTGATTGCGGGTCTTACTTTCGCCACGCTGACGATTGTCGGCCACACCGCTGAAGAACAGGTGCAGAAGGCTCTGGAGCAGGACACCCGCAATTCGGTGGGGACGTTTGAAAACGTGCGCGCCGAGCGGCAGATTGAATTGAACCGCGACGCGGAAATTCTGGCCACGCTGCCGGACATCAAATCGATGATGGCCGACGACGATCCGGCGACGATTCAAGCCAGCTCGGAAGAGCAATGGCGCTCGAGCGACACCGAACTTTTCGCGCTGGCCGATTGGACCGGAAAAATCGTGGCGCTGCACACCGCGGTTCCAGGTTTTTCGACCGCGGCGGCGCAGGACATGCTGGCGCTGATGAACGTCGACGCCAAGGGCGGCTGGTGGTTCGCGCACGGGCATCTGTATCAAGTGGCGCGGCGGCCGATCGCGCTGGGATCTTCTTCGCAATTGAATCTCGGCACCGTGGTAGTGGGCCGCGAAGTGGATTCGGCGGTGGCCCGCGAAGTGGGGCGCATCGCGCTGTGCGAGATTGCTTTTCGTTACGGCAACGAGCCGGTGGTCAGTTCGTTTTCGGCGGCGGTGGATGAGCGCATGGTCACCGACGCGCTGCGCAACAGCGGCACGACACGAAATCTGCAAATTGATGGCAAACGTTACCTGGTCAGCTCGGTCATCCTGACGCCGGGCGTCACGCCTCCGCTGACGTTGACCGTGCTGAAAAATTCCGACGACGCGATGGAATATTTGACGCAGCTGAATCGCGATTTGCTGCTGCTGGGCTGCGTGGCGGTATTTATCGGCGGCCTGCTGGTCTTCCTGATTTCGCGCACGTTTACCCAGCCGCTCGAGCAACTGAGCCGCGCGGTGCATGCTTTGGAGCAAGGCAATTTCACTTTCCCCCTGGGCCCGGATACCGGCGACGAAGTTTCGGAAGTGACCGAAGCCTTTGCCCGGCTGCGCAGCACCTTGCAAGCGAACGAAGAACAGAAACAAATGCTCGGCGATCAGCTGCGTCAGGCGCAGAAAATGGAAGCGGTCGGACGCCTGGCCGGCGGTGTGGCGCACGACTTCAACAATTTGCTGACGGTGATCAAGGGCCACGGCGATTTGCTGGAATTAAAACTGGGCACCATGAGCCCGGTGCAGAACAGTATCGTGCAGATGAAAAAAGCGGCGGACCGCGCCACGACGCTGACGCGGCAGTTGCTGGCCTTCAGCCGCATGCAGGTTTTGCAGCCGCGCATTCTGGATTTGAATTTGCTGATGGCCGACTTGAACAAAATGCTGCCGATGCTGATCGGCGAAGAAATCGAATACAAATTTTTGCCCGGCGAATCGCTGGCGCGGGTCAAGGCCGACCCTTCGCAGATCGAACAGGTGGTGATGAACCTGGTGGTCAACGCGCGCGACGCGATGAACAGCCGCGGTAAGCTGACCATCAAAACGCAGAACGTGGTGCTGGACGAAGAGTACGCCAAGGCCCACTCGCCGACCCGCGCCGGGAATTATGTGTTGATTGTGGTCGCCGATACCGGCCACGGAATGGACCAGGCGGTCCGCGCGAAAATTTTCGAGCCGTTTTTCAGCACCAAGGAATTGGGCAAAGGCACCGGGCTGGGACTTTCGACCGTCTACGGTATCGTCAAGCAGAGCGGCGGCTACATCTGGGTCGATAGCGCGCCGGGCCAAGGCACGCGTTTCGAAATTTTCCTGCCGCAAAGTATGGAAGTCGCTCCGCTGCCCAGCGCTGAAGATCGTCCGGCGATTTGCGACCGCGGCGTGGGCACCGTGCTGCTGGCTGAAGATGAAGAAGCGGTCCGCGAGCTGGCCTGCGAATTTTTGCGCTCGAGCGGATACAACGTGATCGTAGGGAAGGACGGTCTGGATGCGCTGGAGATTGCCGAACAACATTCGGCGCCGATCGATATTCTGGTTACCGACGTGGTCATGCCGCGCATGCGCGGTCCGGAGCTGGCGCAGCGCCTGCGCCGCGCGCATCCGCAAATGAAAATCGTCTACATGTCCGGCTACCTGGAGCACGAATCGACCGAGCCATTCTTCGCCCACGCCGAACAACTGCAAAAACCATTCAGCCGCGAATCGCTGCTGCAAAAGCTCCGCGCCGCGCTAAACCAGGAAGAACCGCAACCGCTGCAAACCGTTTCGTAGTTCCCGCGCACGCCTCGCGTCAAAAGCGCAGAATTTTCTGGCGGCCATGGTTGCGCTATGGGCGCGAGCTTCCAATCAAACCGTGGTCACCCGGTGCAACGCCGGCGCGCTCTCGACGGACTTTCGCCGATACGAGCCGGTAAACTTCACCCGCACGAACCAATACATCAGTAGCAGCAAGGCCGCGATGGGCGGCGCGAACCACACTGGATTGCCGCGCCACGCGGCGGGGAAGACTTGCTGCTGGCCCAGAAAAAACGAAAACACTGCAATTAAAAACGCGAAACTCATCCGCCACAGATGCCGCAGGATTCGATTCGCGCCGGCCACGCCGCCGCGAATCAACATGCGTACATCGCCCACTGCGCACAAAAACGCCATGGACCCGAAGAAGAAATAAATTCCAGCCGGGTAGCCGTCGGCCAAACCGGAAGGCTCGTGCAGCGCGCGCCAGGCGTACAGGTACATTCCCGATCCAATCGCGGCGGCCACGCCGCAGCCGAGCGAATCGGCGACACTGGTTTCGGGCTGCGTGCGGCGAGCCGTAATCCATCCCGTCGCCACCAGATAACACACGAAAGTGCCGTTGAAAAAATTTGCCATCTGGCCGCCGGCAACTCCAGCCAGGTGATTCATCCAGCCCATGTAGGCTCCCGCGCCCGCCATGCAGAGCATGGCGATGACGAAAACGTCGCCCGCCAAACCGTGGCGCTTCGATCCTTTGCGGGAAATCATCGCTGCAGTTCCGGCCAGCAGCCCGACCAGGCCGCCCACGATGTGCAGCCATACGAGATGCGGAAAATGATGCACGGTCATGGTTCGTTCCTCCTCACGCATCGAATGCGTCTTCGTCGCTTCGATCTCGACGCGGGAGCATGGATAAGATTCTTCGCCGCCAAAGTCGCCAAAGGCGCTCCTCAGAATGACGGCCGCTACGGAGTTGTGAGTTTCTTCAGGGCATTCACTGAACTGGCTAACTTCGGATCGAGCGCTACCGCTTTGCGGTAGTTTTCGATGGCGCAGGCTTGGTCGCCGGCGTCGGCGCAGGCTTCGCCCAAGCTGTCGAAAGTGTTTGCTGACTGCGGATGCGTTTCGGTGTTCAGCCGCAGGACCGCGACGGCGACGTCGATTTGGCCACCGTGCAAATACTGGTAGCCCAGGGTGTTCATTTGTTTTTCGTTTTCATAAACATTCGGGAAACCTTGCGCGCGCAAAGCGCGAAATTGCGCGACCGCGGCGTCGAGCCCGTCGGTACGAATCGCCCTCGCCAGCAGGTCCGTGGCTTTGTTGTTGCGCAAATCCATCCGCGGCAGCCAGTCGCCATAGGCCGCGGCGCCGGCGCCCGCGCCCATCATCAAGGTGAGAATCACCAGCGCGGAGGCCATGGCCATGCGCGCCACGCCGCCGGGAGATTTTTGGGCCAGCAAATAAAGTTCGAGCACTCCGAGAGGAATCAGGTAGGAGCCAAAGGTCATAAACGTCAGCAACGGCCCGGTGAACGTGCTGGCGTCAAATCCCACCGGCCCCATCACGATCAGCCAGAGCGTGATCATTACTCGGAAAAACCACACGCCCAGCAGCACGACGAAAAGGCGCAAAGCCCAGCGCCGGTGCGCCACAAAATCGCGAGCCATCGCCGTGCGCAGCGCCATGCCGCCAAAAATCCACACCAGCGCCGCATTCAGAGTGGCGCCAAGATGCTGCGGCAAATCGCCGACCGCGCCGCGCACCCAGATCATGTACATGGCCGAAACGGTGATGGCCAAAGCGCCGAAGAGATACACGCGGCCATTCCAGCGATGAAAAACAGGGAAGCGCGAGCGCACGCGGGGAATTAATTGCAGTGCGCCGAGAATGATGATCAGCACCGCTCCCGCGACGTGCGCGCCCGCCGCGGAATTCGAAAGCGTGTGCCCCGGCTGATAGCCCCTGGTCATCGCGGAATTCCAGGCCTGCCAATTGCCGTGCGCGGCGGAATTGCCGTAAAAAATCGCCACCGACGCGGCGAAAACGAGTTGGCCCAGAATCGCCACCACGAACCAGAATCCCGCGGCGGCTTTCAAAGCTTTGGTGGCGGCGGCGTTCAATTCGAATCCGCGGGTCATCACGGCGGTGCTCATGGACACACCTCTCCCTACAGTTTTTACGGCCACGATTTGCAGAGTCGGCGCCTAAGAACTAAGCGCCCACCGGTGTTAGATCGGCTGGCGATAGCGCCGCAATTGCACCGCGGCGGCCAGAAACGCCGCGGCTACGGCCAGCCCAATCCACAATCCCGGACTGGTCACGAATTTTCCCAAGGCGATTTGCGAGAGCGGCGTGATCATCGTTTCGCCGCCGCCACCCAAATCCATCGACGGCTCAAAACTATTGAACCGGTGCGAGACCATCTTCAGAAAATTTGCGGAGTGCAGCACGATTCCTTCCACCACCGCAATTCCGAACGGAATAAAAATCGCCCACAGGAATGTATTGCGCTTGGCCCAGGCCGAAACCAGCAGCAGCCATCCGTAAATCGGCGCGTACCAGATGGCGTTGGCCACCAGCGCGTACAGCAGCACCAGCGACATTTGCGAGAGCGGCACCTGGGTCCAGATCGGCGCCGCGCTCACGCCGTTCATGGCCAGCACCATGGTGCTCAGCACGCGCATGATGATCTGCAAAGCCAAAATGGTGAGGAACGTCACCACCGGCAGCACAATCATCGGGATGCTGAATTTCGCCAGTACCGCGGTCAGATCCGAAACCGGCAGCGACTTCCAAAATAAAATGCTGCGGTCGCGGCGTTCGCCGTGCAGCGCGTCGAGCGTGTAAAAGATGCCGACGAAAAGCATCACGATCATGATGATCAACGCGGAGAAAACATAGGGTTGGGCCAGCGAATTGGTTTGGTCGGCCAGGTCCATCGCTTCGGTGGAGCGCACCCGCGCCGGCAGATGAGCCGCGCGCAGCACGAAGCTCAGCATGATCAATCCCGCCACTGCGAGCGGCGCGATATAAATCGAGCGGTTCTCCCACAATTCGCGGCGCACCGACCAGTAGAAAGGCAGCGGCCTGGTGACCGGCGATGGCGCGGCGGGCGGAACATTCGAGGGCGTGGAAATAGTGTTGGCGGCGTCGCTCATCGGGCAGCTCCTATCGGCGGTGCCGGTAAATTGGGATTGGGCGGCGGGCCATACGGCGCCGCGGCCGGCCCCGGCGAGCCCATCACCGCGACGAAAAGATCGGCGATGCTCGGCGTATGCACTTCGCCCAGCGCCGCGAGTTTTTCGCGGTCGGCGCGATCGAAAAGCAAAATGCTGCGGCCGAAAACCTGCCGCTCGTGAATCGGTCCCAAGGCCCGCGCGGCCTGCAGGTTTTCCGGCACCACCATCAATTCCATGTAGCGCGTTTCGAATTCTTCCATGCTGCAATCCAACATGATGCGGCCGTGGTTGATGAACATCAGATCGGTCAGCACCTGCTGAATTTCCTCCACCTGGTGGGTGGTGACGATGATGCTGCGGCTGCCGTCGAAATAATCGTTCAGCAGGGAATCGTAAAATTGCTTGCGATACAAAATGTCCAGGCCCAGCGTCGGCTCATCGAGCACGAGCAGTTTCGCGTCGATGGCCATCACCAGCGCCAGGTGCAGCTGGGTGACCATGCCTTTCGATAATTCCTTCACTTTATTTTTGGGTTTGATGTCCGTGCGCGAAAGAAAATATTCGGCCTTCTTGCGATCGAAACGCGGATGCACTCCGGCCACGAAATCGAGCGCCTGCGAAACTTTCAGCCAGCGCGGGAGGACGGCCACGTCGGCGATGAAGCAAACGTCGCGCATCAATTGATCGCGCGAGGTCCAGGGATTGCGCCCGAGTACTGACAATTCGCCTTGGTAGGGAATCAAACCGAGGATGGCGTTCAGCGCCGTGCTTTTGCCCGCGCCGTTGGGGCCGATCAGGCCGAGGATGCGGCCGTCTTCGACTCGCAGGTTGATGCTGTCCAGCGCCACCTTCGAGCCGTACGTCTTGCGCAGCCCGCGCGCTTCGATGCATGCCATGGTTACCGCTCCTCCTGTTTCGCGCTGCTTGCCTGACCGTTCTTGCGCGCGGCTTCCCATAATTCTTCGGGCGTCAAGCCCAGCCGTTCGATGGCTTCGGTGATGCGCGGCCATTCTTCCGCCAGAAATTTTTGGCGCTCACCGGCGAGCAGCAGCTTGCGCGCGCCTTCGTTGATGAACATGCCGCGGCCGCGGCGGCTCTCGACCAGTTGCTCGTCGACCAGCTGCTGATAGCCCTTCATGACTGTAAGAGGATTTACGCGATATTCGGCGGCGACGTTGCGGACGGAGGGCAGGGGATCGCCCTCTTTGAGGACTCCATCAAGGATCATGGCCACCACGCGATCGCGCAGTTGGCGGTAGATGGGCTGATTGTCGTTCCAGTCGTGAGCCATGGTCGCGTGTCGTTGGTGCTTGCTAGTCGAAATCTTTGGTGCCGAGTGGTCCTTATATAAGGACCAGCGGGAGAGGGTCGGCCGGGTGCTGGAAATCGCCGAAAACCAATTCCCTTCCGCTATGGTGTGTTAGTTAACTATATCACTGTGGAATTGGCAAGCTCTTTTTTTATCATTTTTAGATTGCTTGTAACTCCAGGAAATAGAAGGGCGTGCGCCGAGCCGGGGAATCGAACATAGGTTCTCTGCGATGCGCGGGGCCTGGGTCGGTTCAATCCACAATGAAAAGCTGCGCTCCGGCGGCGGCCGAAGTGCGATGGGCCGGCGAGCCATCGCCGACGTGATACGTCTGGCCGGCCTCGAGCGTGTGGCGCTGGCCATCTTGCAATTCGATGTGCAACGTTCCGCTGAGGCAGAGAATCACGTGGCCTTTCGAGCACCAGTGGTCGGCGACGTAACCGACGGAATACTCGACCATGCGAAGACGAACCTCGCCGAAATTCCGCGTCTTCCACCGCGCCATCCCGGGTGCACCCGGATGTTCTGAAGTTTCCACCTGAGACCAAGCAATCACTGACATCTCTGCGGCCGGCATTTTCATCAGCGCAGTATATCCGTTTCTCCGGTTGCCGCGGTCTAGGCGGGGAGTTTCTGCGTGGTGGGGTAGTGGTGCTGCTCGCGGCCTACGGCGCCGTCGTATTTTTTGGTGGTCTTGAAAAGCTCGTAGCGGCCGTCGGCGGCGAAGACGCGTACTTTGTCTCGCAGCGCTTGCATCTCCGCCGCGTTCATCGGCTGAAAGCCTCGGGCGATCTGCAGGTTTTGATCGAGGACGGCTAGCGAATCCATGCCGCTGATGGTGGTGGCCACCGGCAGGCTCATCGCGTAGCGCAAGCCTTCCTGCGCGGTTACCGCGCCGTTGGTCACCATTTCGCCGGAGCCGCCGAGGCTTTTCATGCCCAGGACGCCCAGGCCGCGCTGGTTCGCTTCGGGCAGAACTTGCGTTTCGAAACTTCGGAATGACGCGTCGAATGCATTCAGCGGCATCTGAATCGTATCGAAGGGGAAATTCTGGGCCAGCATGCGCAAATGAATTGCGGGATCTTTGTGCCCGGTGAAACCGATGAAGCGGACTTTGCCCTGCTGCTTCGCAGCCAGTAAAGCTTCGGCCGCGCCGCCCGGGGCGAAAATCAAATCCGGATCGTTGTAGTAGATCACTTCGTGAATCTGCCAGACGTCGAGGTGATCGGTCTGCAAGCGCCGCAAAGATTGTTCGAGCATCTGCATCGCCACATCTTTCCCGCGCCCGTGGGTGCAGACCTTGGTCATCAGCACCACTTGATCGCGTTTGCCGCGCAGCGCGGTGCCCATGCGTTCTTCGCTTAGCCCGTCGTGATAATCCCAGCAGTTGTCGAAAAAATTCACGCCGGCATCGATGGCCCGCGCCACCAGTTCATTCGCTTCATCCTGATCTTTGGTGGAACCGAGGTGATACCCGCCGATGCCGATGCACGAAACCTGCACCCCGGTTTTGCCGAGCGGCTTGCGCGGAATTTCGCCGTTGTTGGCCTGAGCCGCCGCGCCGTCGGCCTGCGACACATCGCTACGAAGCGTTTTCCCCGCCTCGCGCGCCATGGTCCTGCGCGCATTGGCCACCGCGCTGGCGGTAAACGCCGCCGCGCCTTTCACGAAATCTCTCCGGGTGAACGCATGGGTGCCTCCCTGGTGGTGCGCTGCATCCGATTCGAAATCTTCGCCGGGATCAAATGGCATGGTAGCCCTCATCGCCTAAATCGGCTGCGCGAAAAATTATTGGGGAATTACGGGATACGGGTGCCCGTCGTTTTGCGTGTCCTTCAACATTTCTTTTACTTCGTCGGATTGATCGTCGATGGGGAATCCGTGGGCCAGGCGCGCTTCCGGGTTGTCGAACTTGATCGACACTTTGTAAAGTTCGTAGTGTCCGTCGGCCGCGACGGGTTTCACGCGTTCGCGCAGCGCCTGCATTTCCGCCGCAGCCATCGGCGTAAAATTCTGCGCGATGCGCAAATTCTGCCGCAGAATATCCGGCTTTTCCATGCCAGTGATGGTCACGGTCACCGGCAAGCTCATCGCGTAACGCAGCAGTTCCTCCGCGCCCACGGCGCCGCCTTGAATGGGTTCGCCGTGGCCGCTCATCGGCTTCATGCCCAGTGCCGCGATGCCGCGCCGGTTCAATTCGGGCAGCACCTGGGTTTCGAAGCTGCGAAAGGTGGAATCGAAGGGATTCAGCGGCATCTGCACCGCATCGAAGGGAAAGCCGGTCGCGAGCATCGCCAGATGCACCGCCGGATCTTTGTGCCCGGTGAAACCGAGGAAGCGAACTTTGCCGGCCTTTTGAGCGGCCAGCATGGCTTCCGCTGCGCCACCTTTGCGAATGAAAAGTTCCGGATCGTTATCGAAGCCCATGCCATGCGCCTGCCACAAATCGAGATGATCGGTTTGCAGGCGATTCAAAGATTGCTCGAGCATCTGCGTGGCCAGCGCGCCGTCGCGGCCGTGGGTGCAAACCTTGGTCATGAGAAATGCTTCGTCGCGGCGGCCTTTCAATCCCTGGCCCATCCAGTTTTCGCTTTTGCCGCGATGATATTCCCAGCAGTTGTCGAAGAAAGTTACGCCGCCATCGAGCGCGTCCTGCACCAGCGCGATCGCGGTGGGCAAATCTTTCGCCGCGCCCAGATGGTGTCCACCCAGGCCCAGCGCCGAAACTTTTACATCTTGATGCCGGCCGAATGGCCGCATCAGCATTCCGGCACGTCCGGTCGACGTTTGCGGCGCCCGCGCGCCCGGCACGGCGGCGGCTGCGGAGCCGCCGGGAATTGCGCCGCTTGTCTTCGGAGTGCGTTCGAGGGCCGCCGCGGGCCGCTGCACCGCCTGGCGCATCGCAATTCGTGGATCAATTTGATTGTTGCTGAACGATCGAGGGAGTTTCACCGGGTCACCCCTGTCCGGACTTGCGCGGCGACTCGCGCGTGCAAAAAAAAATCGCAGCGAATAAAAAGACGCGCAAGGCCCCGGGGGAATGAAGAAAACAAGAGGCCCTGCGCGCCGTGATGTGCTTATGAATCCCTTGCTGCGCTGGACCGCGAACTATTCCTTCTTGCCGTAATGTTCAGTGTGGCTCTTGGCGGCTTCGTTGGCGTGGTGCGTGGCTTGGTTCTGGTGGCCTTGCGCGGTTTGCGCGTGGTGCGCGGCCTTTTCGTGATTGCCTGCTTCGTGGTGCTTGGCGGCCTGTTGATGATGCTTCTGCGCGTGGCCAGAATGTTCGGCCGCGCGCGTGTGATGCTCTGCAGTTTGCTTTGCCATTTGCGTCTCCTTGGATCGTCTTGGTCGTCTTGGATCTTCCGTGCCACTTCTAAATCGATTCTCGGTCGCATGAGAAAAAGTCTCAATACAGCGAAGTTGGTAATTCGGCGCGGCGAATCGTGGTGGGCGCGTCTAGTGCCGCGCCTTAGGCACCGGGTGATCGTGGGTCTGAGTGTTTTGGTGGCGCTGCGCGCTGGGAAATCGCGCAAAGTGGGCGTCTTGGTCAAAAGCGGGGGCCGTGCGTGTCAAGGTGCCGCCGCACTCCAAAAGTTCATGGTGGCGCGGCTTTTCCGCAACTAGACAAGCGTCGGTTGCGGCGCTAACGTGAAGGGTGGCTGCGCAAGTTGGCAGCGCGGCCAGACTTTCTGCAATTTTGAAGAAAATGAAACGAATGGAGGATTTATGCCTAACGGTTACAACGCACGCGCTGCGGAATTTCATGAGATGGCGGCGCACGCGCATCGCGCCGCCGCCGCGCATCATGGCAAGGAAGATCATCTGAGCGGCCACGAACAGGCGCGCCAGGCGATGGAGCACGCCAACAAGGCGCACGAAGCTTCGCAGCAGGCGTTCAACGAATCGCAGATTGCGGCGGGGAAGCACAAGAAGAGTTGAGAAGAAACGGCGAGGGAACTTCAGGGGCTGAAGCCCTTTCCGTTGAGGACACGTTTTTGTCACGGCTAAAAGCCGTGACCCACAAAGCGACGGTAGGCCTCCGCAGCTCCAAGAAATTTTACGAGGAGGAGCGGTACGCGCGCGGCTGGCCTTCTAAGTCAGCGCTTCTTCTTCAAACTTCCGCACCTCATTCAATTGCCGCAACGCATTTTGCAAACTATTTCCGAAGGTCATACGTCCCACCAGCTCACGAAACCGCACATTGGAAGATTTCAGCGAATAGAAATACATGCCGTAGGTGCCCAGCATCCCGGCGATTCCAATGGCCACGCCAATCCAGACCACCGAAGGAGCGTTGGCATATAAATCCGCGTGCGCCAGCCCGACCAGCAGCATGAGCAACGGGATCCACAGAAACCACCAGGAAAGGCCCGCGACCAGAACGCAAATTCCATAAGCGCGACGGACCCGAGCCAGTCCGCCTTGCACTTCCACGACTGGCGCGGCGTAGTCGATGCGTTTCAGCGCGGCGAAGACGATCGCGGCGGTCACCACGCAGCCGATGCCGTAAGCTTGCACCAAAATGCCGGCGAGCGTCACCGAGATCGCCGCAGGCTTGGTGCTCCAGAGCAGGCCGGCCAGCGCGATGAACAGCACTCCAAAAAATATTTGAAATGCCTGATTCAACTTTAGCGGCCACAGACTCCGGTTCACCGCGTCCAGTTTCTGCCGGCGCAGTATCGCCAGGTTCAATTGGTTGCCGCGTTCGAGTGCTTTTTCCAGTGCTTGCCAGGTTGACTTGAGATCGTCCAGTTCCATCTTGTTCCGTCCTTCGTGCCTAGATTTCGGTTCGAATGCGCTGTTTCAGCCGGTTGATTTTGGTTGAAACGTTGGTCGGCGTGATGCCCAGAATTTCGGCGATTTCCTTTTGCGATTTTTCTTCGAGATACAGCAGCAGCAGCGCGCGTTCGAAGGGCGGCTCCCGCGCGATAAAACGCTGCAGCCGTTCCATCCGATCCTCCGCAGTAGCGTCGCCTGCGGGCGGGGCCGCGGTTTCGTGCGCTTCTTCCTCCAGCGGTGTAAAAACTTTTCGTTGCCGCACCTCTCGACGCACAAAGCTGATCGCCACATTCAGCGCGATGCGATACATCCAGGTGGTGAACGCGCGCGACGAATCGTATTTCGGCCAAGCTTTCCACAGCTGCGCCGCGATCTCCTGCGCCAGGTCGTCGCGGTCTTCGGCCCGCCAGCAATAGGTGTGGACCGTTTTGAAGACGATGGCCCGATGCGCCTGCAGCAGCGTTTCGAATTCTTGCGGCGTCTTGTACATCAAGTCTTAGGGCTCCTGTCCATTCCGGTTGTGGCGTGCAGGCTCGGATATGTTGCGCCGGTCTAATGCATGATTCGCCGCAGGACCGGAAATGTCACACAAATCTTGGGGCTGAGCTCCCAGGCGTCGTGGTTCCCGCTGGCGCATCCGCAGTACAATGCTCCCAGTTCGCAATTCAAGGATGGCATATGAGTGCGCAGCAAAATGGCGGTCCGTTGTACTTGGTCACCGGCGCGAACGCCGGGATCGGGTACGAAATCGTGCGCGGCTTGGCGAAGGCGCCCGGCCAGCCGCGGGTGATTCTCGCGGTGCGCGACGCGTGCGAAGGGGGAAGCGGCCCGGGCCGCGCTGGCCAAAGAAACCGGCAACCCGAATCTCTCCGTGCTGGTGATCGATCTTTCCAGCCAGGCTTCGATTCGGCGGGCCGCGGCGGAATTTCTGAAAACGCACGACGCGCTGGACGTGCTGGTGAACAACGCCGGGATGAGCTCGCCGACTCGGCAGGAAAGCGTCGACGGCATCGAGCTGACTTTTGCCACCAACGTGGTCGGATATTTTCTGCTGACGAATCTGCTGCTCGACGCGCTGAAAAAATCGCCGGCCGGCCGGATCGTCAATGTTGCTTCGGAAATGGCTTACGGCCTTGAGCTCGAAGACGTGGAATTCAAGAAGCGGACCTACAATCCATCCACCGCTTACGCGCAAAGCAAGCAGGCCGACCGGATGTTGACATGGGCTTACGCGCGGCGCCTGGCTGGTACGAACGTCACCGCTAATGCCATGAGCCCCGGGCCGGTGGATACTCCGCTGCTGCACGCATTGGCTCCCGGAATGAAAGGCCGCACGCGAGAGAAAGGCGCGGAGACGGTGGTGTGGCTGGCGACCAGTCCGGAGCTGGATGGAGTCAGCAATAAATTGTGGTTCGATAAGGCCGAGCGGGTTTGCAAATTTCACAATGAAGAGCAGGAAGAAAAACTGTGGAAGGTTTGCGAGGATTTGACGCGGAGGAGTTGAGTGTGCGGCGCGGGGTGCGGGGTGCGGGCGAGGAACGGATGCGGCTGGGCAAGAAGGAGATCCTTCGTCACGAAAAGCGCTCCTCTGGATGACGGCCAAAAACGGGTTAGCGTGAAGGGAGACGACTAGGAGAAGCGGATACATCGAAGAGGGATCCTTCGTCGCGAAATGCGCTCCTCTGGATGACGGCCAACTGCGGGTGAGCGCGAAACGGGACGACTAGGAGAAGGGGTCGTGCGAGGGCGTGTCGAGCGCGGAAAACCTGTGCTGCCGGATCGTTGGTCGAGCGGCCACAAAACCTCCCACCCTTCTGAGCAGCGAAGGGCGGGGCACCCGGCAGGGCAACGCGCGCTGCGATTATCGAAAGCGCGCGAAAACGTTTTATGCGCCGGCGGCCATGGCGCGATCTTCCTGCTTCACGAACGCTTTGCTGGCCAGCTCGACGACCTGGCGCAGGTGCCACCATTCGCGGTCGGTCATGGCGCGGCCGTCGTTGCTGGAAAAATAGATAGACGCATAGCCATCGGCGGACAACGGCACGCGAATCACCAGACTGCTTTTCGGTTCGCCGTTCGTTAGATTGTCGGACACTTCAGTCCTCCCCAAGTCGAATCCAGTAATGGATTTCATCTCGACCCCCGAGATGCGCGCCCATTCTATTTCGTTCGCGGGATTGCAGCAAGGGGGAAGCGGGGAGCGAGGATGAACCTTTGAGATTGGCTGTGTAGGCGTTGCTCGGGATAGCGAGGCGGGTGTGTTTGGAGTTTTCTTCGCGAGTGATTGTGGCGTAACGGCGTGAAAAGCAGATCCCTCACCCCTTGAAAGGGGTTCGGGATGACGTGTTGTTGTGTTTTGGGTGGTGGGGAAATTTGCGCGGCGACAGTGAGGTTTGGTGGGATAGGCTGTCAGCCGGTCTGCAGCGGGGTGCCGCACCTACGGCGCTCTCGGCGTTTTTTCGTTGGTGACCCAGTCCTTCCGGACTGGGCTAGTGTGTGCCGCGCCTTCGGCGCTGGATGGTGCGGGGCGTGCGGATTGTGTTGGCGCTTCGCGCTAGATGCATTTGTGGCGCGGGCTGCTTTGGAAAAGCGGTGGCAGAGCCACCGCACTCCAAAAGTTCTCGGCGCTGTGGTTGACCTATTGCGCGGCCGGTAGCGTGTAGTTGAATTCGTAGGAATGTTTGCCGTCGGGCGCGATGATCACCACGAAATTTCCGGCGATGCCGGTTAGCTGGCCGGTGCCGGAATCCGGCACCACGATGATGTTCAGCATCGGCGTGCCGCGGGTCATGGTGGCGTTGTGCTGCAGGACGAAGCTGCCGGTTTTGCCGGCGAGCGTTCCGGTGACGCGTTCGAGCGCTACGTAGCCGGCCGAACCTTTCACCTCGGTGCCGGCGGCGAGCATGGTGCCCTTGGAAGTTCCTTCCAGGTCGCCGTGAATTTTTTTGTCGATGGACATGCGGGTCAGGGTCGAGCCTTCGGCCTTGTCCGGCTCGCCGACCGATTCTACTTTGGCTTCGAACGTTCCTTTGGCGTGCAACACGTTTGCTCCTTTCGCATTACCTGTCGAGGTGCCGTTGGCGTCGGACGATTGGCCCTGCTGCGGGGTTTGGGCGTGGCCGCCGGATTTTCGTTGGGTGGCGCTGGCGCCACTCGTTCCGGTGGACGACGACGAAATCGAAATTCCCGAACCATAAATGGCCGTGGCCACCGCGCCCAACAGCAGGCTAATCCCGCAGGCCACTGCTACCGCCGCCCAAATTGTCCTCATTTTTGATTTTGACCGATGCAACGCAACAGAATTCCCCATGGATCCCAGGCTCCATTTTGAAGGTGAAGTTTTTCCGTGACGAACGCGTGCGAAACGCCAGGAGATTACCTCTAATTCTAACTGCAACTTCGCCAACTGCCAACGGCAGCCGGGCACATTTATGAAAATAATTGCGCCACTGCGAGGCAATGGTACTACGATGCGGAAAAGGAGCGGCTATGATCGAAGGTCATCTTTCTGGAATGAAGGCGCGCAACGGCACCATCATATTCATCTGCTCGACGTGCAAAGTCCCATCCATCTTTACTTTTGGCGCGAAGGACGACGGCATACTGGTCTACATGATTCTGTGTCAACGTTGCGGGATCGTGCTGGGGGAGTGGGATTCGCTGGAAGCTCGAGGGAGCGAACTGAGCGCGTTCGCCAAGAATCTGAAGCAGCTGCGGCCGGCCGCGTTGCGCAGCTGAAGTTTTCGCTCCAGCTTGCTGTGTGCCGCGCGGCCGGCCGTAACTGCTATACCCGGAAATTCTCAGTTCGAAATTGCGATTTCATCTAGGGGATCGAGGGATCTCCGGAATCCTGAGTGCGCTTTTCCGATTCGCGAATACGCGTGCTGCGGAATCCGGTGTTGCGCGTGTCGTCGTCTTCGCCGAGCTTCTTATGTTTTTCCGCGCCGCTATTCGGCTGCTGCGCCGGCGGGACCGGATTATTCTTTGGTTTGTTCGTAGCGGTGCTTTCGTTTCGCATGGTGGTCTCCTTTTCAAAAGCTGAGAAGGTTGGTGTGGCCCAATGGCCGCACCCGGTCATTTCAGGTACAAGCCGATCATAGAAAAGCGTGGCCTGGCGAACCATCCCGCGGATGCTGTAGGGAATTTGGCAGGACCGAGTAGTAGGCCGATTTGCAGAACAGGGGACTTCGCGCCATGGATTGAGGGCCGGGCAAAAAGGAGATCCTTCGTCGCCAAAACAAAAGCGCTCCTGGGGATGACGGCCAAATGCGGGTGGGCGCCGGGCGATACGACCAGGAGAAGCGGATCGAGCCCGAACGAAGCGGGGCGTTGCTTTTGAATTCGCCTTGGGCAGAACGATTGCAACTCCAAGCGTCGCCGCATCATCGAACTGGGCGAAGGGGAAGCGGCCCGAAAAAGATTCATGGTGATTTGCAAGTATTTCAGGACAGGCGGGTTGGTTTCAGATTTTTAAGTAGAACTCCGCAGAAAGGCGGCAATAAATAATCAGGCCGAATCAAAGGCTTTAGGCGATACTGAGAAGAGCTGGGGGGCTCGGGCTCGAATCGCAACACGATTCACCCGTGACGGTCTTGCGAAGTGTAGCGAGGCCGAAAAAGGAAATTCCGCGTTGGAAACTTCACAAATTATCCAAGCCTGGGGAAAAATTTTAAACGGCGAAGCGCCGACTCTTTCCATCGAAATTACGCGCGAGTGCCCGCTGCGCTGCCCGGGATGCTACGCCTATGAAGATCAGCATCTCGGCGGCGGAAAAACTTTGCGCGAACTGAATGATCGCAAGGGCCAGGAACTGGTCGACGGCGTGCTCGAAGTGGTCGACCGGATGAAGCCGCTGCATCTTTCGATCGTCGGCGGCGACCCGCTGGTGCGTTATCGCGAACTCGAAACTTTAATTCCGCTGCTGATGGATCGCGGCGTGCACGTGCAGCTGGTCACCAGCGCGTTTCGTCCGATGCATGCCAGTTGGGTGAAGCTCGATCATCTGCACATCGCGGTTTCGATTGACGGCTTGCAGCCCGAACACGACGTGCGGCGCACGCCCGCGACCTACGAACGCATCCTGAAAAATATCGCGGGCCAGCGCGTTACGGTGCATTGCACCATCACCGGGCAGATGATGAAGCGCCCGGGCTACCTGGAAGAATTCCTGAAATTCTGGACGCCGCGCCCGGAAATCAAAAAAGTTTGGTTCAGCATATTCACTCCGCAGGTCGGCGATCAGCTCGCGGAGATCCTCACCACCGAAGAACGCGCCGAAGCCATTCGCCAGATGCTGGACCTGCGCCAGCGCTATCCGAAACTCGACATGCCCGAACGGGTCATCCGCGAATTTGCGCATCCACCGAAAAGCCCGGACGATTGCATTTTCGCCATGACCACGCAGACCATGTCCGCGGATCTGGAAACCATGATCACGCCCTGCCAATTCGGTGGCACGCCGGATTGTTCGCGTTGCGGATGCATGGCGTCGATGGGACTGGCTGCGGTTGGCGCTTACAAGCTCGGCGGAGTGATTCCGGTCGGCGGAATTTTCAAGGCTTCGCACAAAATTGGCCAGTTGCGCGCGCGGGCGCGTGGGAAAAAATCGTCGCCCAAGCCGCCGGCACAGAATCCGCTGCCGATTCTGCAGGCTGGTAAAACCGCTGCGCCCCGCGCCGACGCGAAAAGCGTCAGCGCCTAGAGCGGTTGGTTTTGCCGTTTCGGGTGCCCCACTCTTTGCGTTTTGCTGGCGTTGACGGCTCAAAAGCGGTGGCAAAGCCACCGCACTCCAAAAGATTCGGCGCAGTTGCCGGCTTGGCTGCCGTGAGTTGAGTTGCGAGCGACGCATTACGCCGCTTCGCTGCTGCCCTCATCAACCGCCGCTCGGCCTTTCGCAGGATTTTCGCCTTAACCCAACTGCAACTACTGTTTTTACGGGATAGCCATACGACACACGGACGGCTATGATTCATGTGACGTTGATGACGCTGAGCTCCGCCGCTAATAAAATCAGCAGGTGGTGGACGGGTCCGCGGCGCGAACGTCCGCGGCCGATTTCCGCCGCAGGGAACACCCAGCCATGATGGAAGCGCGCCAACCAAACGACGACCTCTGCGGTAAGTGCGGCTCGGACATCGATTCCGGCCGCCGGGTCGATTTCACTCTGAAAGACGGCACGCGCGTCTGCGAATCCTGCTTCATCAAGTCCACGCCCCGCGTCACCCACGAGAAAAAAGACTGGACCAACTGAACCAGCAAGGCTGAAACAATCTCCACCAAAAAAGGACTGCAGTTTGTAGGTCAAGGCTTTAGCCGTGACTACAAACCGTTGTGCCGGTTGTATCAACCTCGCGAAAAATAATCAGCATGTGGCAAGGTATACTGCCGCCACATGAGCCAGCGCCGCAAACGGCAACAATCCTCGCCACGATCTTCCGCGCCTCCGCCGGCTGATTTGCCGCGCGACGCCGCGGCGACGCAGCCCGAAGCACTACAGCCATTCATCGCGCCAGACGTTGCGCCGCGTTTCTGGCCTGTCCTCGAAATTTGCGTGGTGGCCTGCGCTGGACTCGGCATCGCGCAATTTGTCGGCGACGCCTCCACCTACCTGCAAGTCTTCTCGGGCCATTGGAGCGACGCTTCGCTCCTGCTGGACGAAAAACGCTGGTGGGTCACCTGGACCGCTGTGGGATTCCTGGTCCTGCCGCTGCTGTACATGCTGGTGCGGCGGGGCCGCAGCGTGCAACTTCGCGATTGCAATTTATCCTGGCGCGGATTCCGCGAGCATGTGTGGATTTACGTGGCGCTGTTTGCCGCGGTTTTTCCGGTCATCTATCTGGTTTCGTGGTCGCCGTCGTTTTATGAGTTTTATCCCATGTATCCGCTGGCTGGGCGCAGCCTGCACGATCTGCTGCTCTGGGAAAGCCTCTACGCCGTGCAATTCCTGGCGCTGGAATTTTTCTTTCGCGGATTTTTGGTCGGAGGCCTGGGCCGCTACATCGGCATACTGTCCGTTCCAGTGGCGGCGATGCCGTACATGATGCTGCATTTCACCAAGCCGTGGCCCGAGGCCTACGCGGCAATTTTTGCCGGGTTGGTGCTGGGCTGGCTGGCCTGGAAGACGAAATCCATCTGGGGCGGCGTTTTCATTCACTCCTGCGTCGCCGTTTCCATGGATTTGCTGGCCCTCTCGCACAAAAACCAGTTGCCGTGGTGAAACGCAAGCGAACGCCACGCTAGCGGCGCGGCGTGAAGTCGCGTGCGGACGCCCTTTGCGTGGTTTACGCCGCAGGCCATCGTAAAGATAACTACGGCATTGCCTGTATACCAATGGTCTAAGCGGTTTGGTAGTTTGAAGGGAGAGGGGTAGCGACCGTTTTTCTGCTGTTGTCGCCGCGCAGGTCTACAAAGTTTATGGCTCGCTACATTCTGATCGTCGATGACAACGTCCAACTCCGCCGGGTGATTCGGGTGCAGCTGGAAGCGGCCGGCCTGGAAGTCTGTGGCGAAGCGGTTGATGGACTCGACGCCATCGAAAAAGCCTGCGACTTGAAACCGGATCTGATCGTGCTCGATCTTTCCATGCCGCGCATGAACGGCCTGGAAGCCGCCCGCGAACTGACCCAGCTGCTGCCCCGAGTGCCCATCCTGCTCTACACCATGCACGCCGACGTGCTGCGCAGCCGCGACAAACTCCCGCCCGGCATCACCGCCGTGGTGAACAAAACCGAAAGCCTGGCACCGCGCGTCCGCGAAACTTTGGCGATGGTTCAGTAGCGGCGGTCTGCAGACCGCCATCGATCCGCTGTCCCAGGCTCACCGTTCTAGCGCCCGCCGTTGCCGTCAGTCTGAGGAGCGATTTCTGCGACGAAGAATCTCATCCATGCTCCCGGGCCCAGACCACCACGACGGAGCAGCTCACGCGCCTCGGTGGCTAGCTTTTCTCTCCGCGTTTCGACGTTTTCTTCGCCGCTAAATTCTCGCAAGCCATTCTCAAGGCCTCTCGCACCTTCGTTTTCTTCGCCACTGGCAAATGCACTACCGTTGCGCCCTTGCGTCCCCACGCGCCAGCGGCCGGGGCAAACGCTTTCGGATCCGCCCGCAGCAACGCCGCCTGCTGATCCGGGAATAATTTCACCATGCCGAAATGTTTGTCAGGATAGCCCAGAGTCGCAAATATTTTCCCCCCGAGGCGAAAATCCGGATGATCCATGTGCGCGCGCTCTTCCGCGCCGGGGAAGCCGAGTGCAAGCTTCCGAAATTCGCTGCTGGTCATAAGAAGTCCTCCGGGCGGTGAAAACTTCAGGCGTTGAGTCTAGCGCAATCGGCTGTCATCCAGTCCGAGGTCCCGGGCACGAAGGATCTCCTTCTTGCCCAGCCCACCGCGCGAAGCAACGCATGACGTTACCGCCCAGAAACCTATCCGCAAGAGGCACGCAAACGCGTGCGGCTCCGGTGATAGGATGGCGGCTCCAAACCATTCGCATGCCGAAAAGCCCGACCTCTCTAGCTCCCGTGCTAGGCTTCGCGCTGGCTAGCGCCTCCGCGCTGCTGGCGCTGTGGCTGCTTTCCTACGGATTCGCCACCGGAGGATTTTCGCTGCGCAATCCGCTATTCTCCGCCGGCTTCCGCACCGGAATTATTCTTTCGGTCGGCGCCACGCTTTTCGCCGTGATTACTTTCAGCCTGAAACACCGCCGCCGCGTCCCGCTGCTGCTCTACGCCGCCGCCGGCGTGGTTTTCTGGTCCGCCTTCGCCTTCGTGCATTAGCGGTAGCTTTTGACTTTCCGGGTGCTGTCCTCAGGGGCTGAAGCCCCCTGTTTGATGGCCGTTTATGTCGGAGCTAAAGCTCCGAACCCCTAAAAGGCAACTCCAAAGGCAGAGTCAAATGGCCCACCTAAAGGTGGCCGCTACACAAACCACACAAGCCACACAAGCCACACAAGTCCACACAAGCCACACAAAAGGACCCTGCGAAGGTCGATCGATCCCGCGAAACGCCGACGAACCCACGCGTCGAATTACCAATCGAACACGTCGCGGCCTGTCATCCCCGCTGAAAAATGCGGCACATCGCTGGAACCTTCTTGTTTTTCTCCGCCGCGATTCGCGGATACTGGTGGTGCATGCAGCGGAGCACTTGGGAAGGCAGCGACACCCGATGGAACTTAACGGGGCCATCGGTGAATAGCACTACAGCAGGCGGAAAAACTCCACAGGGCGAGGTACAGATCGGATGCGACATGGGGCCACTTTATTTTTTCTGGTTTTCGTAGCGGCAGCGGCGGCTTTCGGGCAAACGTCATCTTCCAATTCCACTTCTTCCACCGGCACCTCCACCACTTCCAAGGAATACGCCGCCTGCAACGAGAAAGCCAAAACGCAAATCGAAATGAACGGATGCGCCAGCGCCGAAGCCACCCGCGCCGATAAAGAATTGAATCGCGTCTACGCCCAGGTGCTGCTGAAATCCGCCAGCGTCCCGGAAGCCGCGGAAAAAGCCAAAGCCGCCGAGCGCGCCTGGGTCGCCTATCGCGACGCCTACATCGAAGCCGCCTTCCCGGCGAAAGACAAGCAGACGGAATACGGCTCCATGTATCCGCTGGACGTAGAACTGCTGCGCGCAAAATTGACGCAACGCCAAACCCTCGCGCTGCAAGACCTGCTGAAGGAATATTCAACCGACGCGACGCCGGCGAAGTAAGCGGCGCTCGTTCGTGGGACAGGCTGTCAGCCTGTCTGCACCCCACCTTCAATGGGGTGTGCCGGGTGCCGCACTCTTTGCGTATTGCAGCAAAGGGTGCGGGTTTAGATCCAAACAGAAAAACAGCGGCGTCCCGCACCGTCAGCGTTTCAAACCCCAACCGCTGCCAGCTCCGACATCACTCCGCAAAGGCGGCGGCAAGCCGCCGCACTCCAAGGTAAGCTGGCGCATCATCGACCCCGGCTATCGGATCCAGCGCGCTGCACCATTTCAACGATGAACCCCGTAGCATGGCGGGTTAATATTCCTTCGGAATCAAAACGCAGGAGGGCTGATCGAATGGAAAAAACCACGCGGACGGTTTCTGCTGCGCTGCTCGCGACGTTGATCCTGCTGTTGCTGATGTTCGCGGCGGCGAGCAGAACGCACGCCAATCCCGCGCGCCAGGACGCGCTTGGGAGAGTTTTGCTGCAGGGCACGGTCAGCGACGCTGACGGGAACGTGCTGACCAACGCGCAGCTCATCGTCCACTGGGATTCCATCGGCGCGAATTCCGGGCTGACGACGAACGTCGGCATTGCTGAAGATCGTTTTCTGAAGACGGATACGCACGGCGCCTACTACGCGGAAATCCCGCCGGGATTTTACGACGTGCTGATCACCGCGCCGGGATTCGATCCATCGTGCAGCAAGCTGCGGCTGAAGCCCGGCGGCAGCCAAACTCTAACCGCAAAATTGCAAATGGACGTTGCGGTCAAAGCAGAAATGGCCAGCGTCAGCAAATAATTCGATCGACCTTGGTCGCTCCAACCCCGCGGGGCGGCATAGCGCTGCGACGGCCGGCGGCTGGGCAAGAAGGAGATCCTTCGTCGCCAAAGCCGCTCCTCTGGATGACGGCCAAGTGCGGTTTGGGGTGAGGACGATAAGGCTAGGAGAAGCGGATCATTCTCGACGAATCGATTCGGAGGGGCGGGGCTTCAGCCCGGCCGGAAGCCGCATTTAACGCAGGGCTTCAGCCCCTGAAGCCATCTTTCTCCGCCTTCTGGATTGTGCGTGGCTTCGGGAGCGGGAAAAGCAGATCCCTCGCTGCGCTCGGGATGACATTACGGGGGGAGTGAAGGCGATGGTTGGTTGTCGCCGGACGAAAGACGACTTCAGGGGCTAAAGCCCCTACTTATCGCGCGCGATTTTACGGCGGGGCTAAAGCCCCGCCCTTCCGGATGCCGCTCCGCCCTAGGTTGCTTTCACTTCTCCGCCTTCGCCAAAAGTTCTGTGACTTTCGTCCACGGGATTGGGCCTTGATGCATGGCGAAGACGGTGTCGACTTGCAAATTTTCGCGCGCCACGGCTGCCGCTACTTCGTGCATCAATTCTGGGTCGTACAGGCTGCCATCTTCGTTCAACGCGAGCGTGTCACTGGCGTAGAGCAACTTGTGCTGCGGAAAATAAACCATGTATTGGCGTTCGGTTCCGGCGCCGCGAATCGGATACAGCTCCACGCGATTGTCTCCGGTGCCCACCACTGTTTTTCCTGAAACCGTGCGCCAGGCGGTGGCCTTGTTCACGCGGTCGGCGTCGAGCGCGACCAGCGAGCGCTGCAGCGCGTCTGGATCGATGGTGTGCGGCGCTTCCATCAGGCGATCCAGCAGCGGCTGATTCAGATCCAAAATGTAGACGCCGAGTTTGCGCGCGCGGGCCAGGCGCACGCCTCCGGTGTGCGGCCACGAATCGGACGTTGAGAAGACGGCGCGGATCGGCACGCCCGGATATTGTTTCGCCGCTTCGTCCAGCACGCCCTGCATGTAACTTTCGGAAATCGGCGCTTCCAGAATCGCTACGCCGTCGTCTTGCTTGATGATCGTCGCGTTCCACGCGCCGGTGTAGAGATCGACGCCGGGCGCGAGCGCCGTGGGCTTGCCGGCGCTAAATTTGCGCTTCCATCCGGAGCCGCCCGCGCTGGCTGCCGCCATCTTTTCGTCCATGGCGAAATCTTTGTCGTCGAGCGTGACGTTGAATTCCACATTCAGCGCCTGGGTCGAACGCCACAACGCGCCGTTGCGCTCTTCGATCAGATTGGTGGGATACGAAACGCCGTGGAAGCGCTCGAAATTGTCGAAGTAGACGCGCTGGCGCACGTCGCCCCAGAAAAACCAGAAGTCGTCGAATTGCTGAATCGTCTCCACCGCGTCGGGCAGCGCGTTAAAGGGATTGATCGAAACGCGCACCGGAACTTTGCCCCAGGTGAATCGCACCACGGTGTGCGGCGTCTCGCGCAGTTTTTCCGGCCGGTCGTAGGCCAGATCGGCAGCGTCCGCGGCGACGAGCAAAACGCGCGCGGGGCCCAGCGCCATCGCTTCGCGCACGGGATCGAGCACGCTCAAGGGCGCCGGAAATGTCTGGCCCTGCACGCTGACCACTCCGCCCGCCGGCCCCACGATCACCAAACTCTCCGACTCGGCTTGCCCCGGGTCGGCCTCCGGCCAAGTCAGCTTGCTGGTGGCGCGATAGCGCTGCTTCGCAAAATCCATGATGGACGTGCCGCGTCCGTAAGCGGTGATGAAAGGGGCTTGCCGATACGATTGCTCCATCAATTCAGTGTGGCTGATGGTTTCGAGGCGAATGTTGTGAATCGCCTGCAAGCGTTCGCGCCCGCCCAGGGCGTCCAGCGCCAACGCCACACATTCCTTCGCCGATTTTCCGGCGCAGACGGAATTCGGCGCCGGCGCAGCGCCAGGAATGGGCGGAGTGGTTGGTGCAGGGGAGGGAAGCGTCGAAGGCGCGGCGGCTGGCGCGTTCTGCGCGCGGGCCAGCGGCGCGAAAGCCATCAGCGCGGCGACGCCGCCGGCGAAAACGAAATTTGCGATTCGGCCTTGCACACTCGTCAGACGCATCATGAAATTCCCTCGAAATAAATTTGGGTAAAAACGCCGCGCCACAAATCTTTGGCGTTTGACGCGGCGCTCCCGCGTCGGATAGCAAGATTGTGCCGGACGATTTGTGGGTCACGGCTTTAGCCGTGACCAAAACCGATCGTCATCGAGGGGGCTTTAGCCCCAGAAGCTCCTTCCGTCGTAAGCGGTACGGCTACCTTGGATGGGGAACTTCAGGGGCTAAAGCCCCGCCGGCCGTACGCAAGGTCACGGTTAAAGCCGTGCCACAAACATGCAGCCGCCCGTTTACGCGCTGGCCTTTGATTTTTGCGACGCGGCGATGAACATCGGCGTCAGGGTGAACGTATTCATGCCGGCTACGATCGAGGGATCTTTGCGCGCGAAATTTTCCGCTTCCGCGAGATCGTCCACCTCCAGCAGCGCGATCCCGAACGCTCCCGCCGGATCCAGCACCGGCCCATAGGCCAAAACTTTTCCGGCGTCGAAGGCTTGCGCGACGTAATCCTTGTGCTGCCCCATCAGCGCCAGTTCTTCGGCGGTCATACTGCCGGGAAAAACCGGACGCGGTGCAATCAGTCGCATGAAAAATTGCTGCTTTGGCATCGAATCACCTCCGTTCATCTGGATTACGCGCGGGCCTGCCTGAAAGTTTCGGCATACGCCGCCGCGCCGCGGCAGGTTCCATGACGATCCGCCGCGATTACGGCTTTCACCCTATCGACGTTCCGGCGCCGCCGGACGATGATACCGGAGCATCAGAACCAATTTCCATGAACAGGAGATGAACATGGCTCGTTACGGAAAAGCGGCAGGGAAGAGCGTGAAGAGCGCGATGCACCGCGAAAAGCGCGGCACGCTGAAATCCGGAAAGGGCGGCAAAGGTGGCACGGTGAAAAGCCGCAAGCAGGCCATCGCCATCGGCCTCTCCGAAGCCCGCAAGAAAGGCGCGAAAGTTCCGCGCAAGCGTGCGAAGTAGACCGCGGGCAGCGCCGCGGCCGTTAACATTTATGGTACGATTCTGACGAAGCTGCGGCGTCTATGCGGCGCAACCACGCAAAATTGGCGGAGAAAACTGGGTGACCCGGCGCGCCTTACGAGAACGTAAAGAACGTAGAGAAATTTTGTTGCTGCGCGTTGGCATGTGCGCGCCGATTGTTCTGGCGCTGCTGCTGATGTCCTGCGGAGCCATCAACGCGCCGCACCGCATCTGCGTGCAGGTCCGCGAAGGTTTCAAAGGCAAAATTCACGTGGCCCCCTGCGTCGCCGGAAACCCGGCCAGCAACGTCACCGCCAACGACCTCGGGGTGGCCATGACTTCCGATTGCCCGCACAAAGGCGACCCGATCGAATTTCTAATCCTGCGCGCGGGAAAAACGTATGCCGTGCCCTCCGATAAAATCGTCGAGCAATTTTCAGGCGACGGCATCGCCGTCAGCATCGACGCGTCGACCCCCGAAGAGTAGCGCGCGTTTAGGTACTGGGGGTCTTCAAACTGCCATCGGCCGCGGCGACTGAAGTAATACGCCGTTCGCCTTCGCGCGCAAGCCTCCACTCCCTACTTCTTCCGCCCGTACGTCGTAATCTTGCCGTCGGCTACGTTCGCCATGTATCCGCCATCGCTGAGAAACTGCATCACCTTCTTCCCGCTGCGTGCCATCTCGGCCCAGCGCGATTTGGCCTCTGGGTTTTGCTCCAGGCCGCGGATCCCGCGCCCTTCGAATTGAAAGTCCACCTGGCGCAGACGCCGCTTCGGCGTGCGAATCACCGGGAATGTTTCGCCGCCAAGCTCGACCGTCTTCGCGTTCGCGACCATCGTCTGCCGCCAGACCTCGATCAGCGTTTCGTCCAGAGTTAGCGCCATGCCCAAAGCATTCCACCGAACCATCGCCGCAGCCAAGCAATTTCGCGCGGTCTTACGGCTGGGCCAGAAGGAGATCCTTCGTCGCTTGCGCTCCTCTGGATGACGGCCAAGTACGGTTGGGTGCTTGGACTTTACGACTAGGAGAAGCGGATCATCCAAACCCGCGGCGGAATGTTTTGCTTTCGATGCGTCTCCTCAACTCGATCCTCTTCTCCTAGCCGTGTTGTCCTTCCGCCCAAACCGACCTTGGCCGTCATCCAGAGGAGCGCCGTTTGCGACGAAGGATCTCCTTCTTGCCCAGCCCTCAGCAACGCGAGCCTACCGCTCGCGACGCCTCGTGCCAGGCCCCGGCCGACGAACGCAGTAGAGACCGCATCGATCCCAAGAGATTCCACGAAACATTTCGCGGTCGAGCATCGTAGTAATGGTCAGGGCGCGTGGCCGGGTACGTGACGGGCTGCGTAGCCGGTGTGCGTAACTGGAGTGCGTGGCCGGGGGGATGCAATCGGCGGACGCAGCTGGGGTACGCAGCCGGAAATCGCGAGCCAAGACACGTCACCCGGCGGCTGTGTGGGCCAAGGAAAAACCAAATAGCTGTTCGATACTGAGACATGTGCGCGCTATCGGGACGCGCGTGTGAGGCCCAGCAGCAGGAGGCGCGATGGAAACTTTAATGGCTGATGTTCGCTACGGGCTCCGCATGCTGTTTCGCACTCCGGGGTTTCTGGCCGCCGCGACCATCACGCTCGCGCTCGGCATCGGGGCGAACACGGCCATCTTCAGCCTGATCGATGGGCTGTTGCTGCGCCCGCTGCCGGTGCACGAACCTTTGCGGCTCACCATGCTGGCTTCGCAGCGCCAGGAGGGAAGCCTGCGCCCCGAATTTTCCATTCCCGAATATCGCGAGCTGCGCGATGGAACCTCCGCCGTTTTTTCCGACGTTGCCGCGCACCAGATCGGGCTCGACGGCCTAGCGGTGAACGGCAAGGGCGAGCGCGTCCTGACCGATTACGTTTCCGGAAATTATTTCCAGACCATGGCCATTCAGCCGCAGCTCGGCCGCTTCATCGAACCGGCCGACGATACCGCGCCCGGCTCCGGGCCGGTCGTCGTGCTCAGCGATTCGTACTGGAAGTCGCGCTTCGGCGCCGACCCCGGCGTCATCGGCCGCAGCGTTTTGCTCAATGGCCATCCCATCACCGTGATCGGCGTCGCGCCTAAGGGATTCGCCGGCGTGAATCCGATTCTCACCGCGCAGGCATTTTTGCCGATCAGCATGATCGGCGTCGAAATTCCGTCGCCCGATTACCTGACCAATCGCCAGGAGCGCAGCCTGCAGTTGATCGCGCGCCTGCAGCCCGGCGTAACTCTGGCGCAAGCCACTAGCGCGTTGAACGTCATCGGCGCGCGCTGGTCGCAGGACCATCCGGATTCCGAAAAAGGCGCGAAGGTGCAGGCCTTCCTCGAAATTCGTTCGCGGCCGCAGCCCGACCCCAGTAACACGGTGACGATTCTCGCCGCGCTTTTTCTGGGACTGGCCGCAATGGTGCTGCTGCTGGCCTGCTTGAACGTCGCCAATTTGCTGCTGGTCCGCGCCTCTGCGCGCGAACGTGAAATGGCCATTCGCTCCGCGCTGGGCGCGGCGCGCAGCCGCCTGATTCGCCAGTTGCTGGTGGAAAGTTTGCTGCTCGCGGCCTTTGGCGGCATCGGCGGACTCGCGCTGGGATATTTCGGCAGCGTGGCCTTCGGCCACATCAACCTGAACATTGACCTGCCGCTGAATTTCAATTTTGGATTCGACTGGCGCGTTTTTGCTTACGCTTCGTTCGCCGCGCTGGCGACCGGGTTGGTCGTCGGCCTGGTGCCGGCGTTGCGTGCTTCGGGCGGCAACTTGAACGCGATTCTGCACAAAGGCGGACGCGGCGTGGTCGGCGGAAAAAATCGCCTGCGAACGTCACTGGTCGTCGCGCAGGTCGCCGGCTCGCTGGTGATTCTGATCATCGCCGGATTATTTGCGCGTAGCCTGGCGCGCACCCAGCACGTCAGCCTCGGCTTCGATCCGGACCACGTGGTCAACTTCATGATGGACCCGGTCGAGATCGGCTACACCCAGCAGCAAACCACCGCTTTTTATAAAACGCTGCTCGATCGGGTGGCGGCCGTGCCCGGCGTCGTTTCCGTGAGCATTTCCAACGGCGCGCCGATGGGCTATTTCAACAACGCCGACCCGGTGACCATCGAAGGCGCCGCGCCGCCGCCGATCGGCACCCGCAACAACGTTTTTTACAGCGCGGTCACGCCCGATTATTTCCGCACCATGCAAATCGCGCTCGACCGCGGCCGGGTCTTCACCGCCGCTGACGATGAAAGCGCGCCGATGGTCGCCATCATCAGCGAAGGCATGGCCAAACAATATTGGCCCAACGCCGATCCCATGGGCCGGCGTTTCTCCATGGCCAGCGATTCCGAACATCCGCTGACCGTGGTCGGCGTGACCTCCGACATTCTCTATATCGGCCCGCGCGACGAGCATCGTCCGCTGTTTTTTATTCCGTACCTGCAGCACACCGCCGGAAATTCGCTGCAGATTTTGCAGCTGCGCACGGCCGGCGCGCCCGCTTCGATGATTCCGGTGGTCGAACACATTATCGATTCGCTGGCGCCGGAACTCGCCGTCTTCGACGTGAAAACCATGCGCGAAGCGATCTACACCCTGAACGGCATGCTGCTCTACCAGGTGGGCGCAGCGCTGGCCGCGATTCTCGGCGTGCTGGGATTAATTCTGGCGATCGTGGGAGTTTACGGAGTGGTGTCGTATGCCGCCGCGCAAAAAACGCACGAGATCGGCGTGCGCATGGCGCTGGGCGCGCAGCGCGGAGACATTCTGCAAATGGTCCTGCGCGAAGGCGTGCTGATCGTCGGCATCGGCCTGGTCGTAGGAGTCGCGCTGACCTTCATGGCCGGCAGCGTAGTCGGCAGCTTCCTGGTCGTCAGCGGCCGGGACCCGGTGACCTACGTCACCGTGACGGCGATCCTGGCAGCAGTAGCGTTTGCGGCCTGCTTGATTCCAGCGTGGCGCAGCACGCGGGTCGATCCGCTGGTCGCGTTGCGCTACGAATAATTTTTCGTAGAGCAGCCAGGCCTTCCGCAGGACAGGCGGACAGCCTGTGCTACGGACGTGGTCTTACTTCGCCACCCGCGTATCCGTGTCCTTCCAATTCGCTTCCCAAGTTTTCCCGCCATCGACCGAAAACGACTGCTCGAAATGATACGAATCCGTGGTGATGTCGAAGAAAACATTCCGCACTAGAATCATGCGCCCGCCAAAATCTTCCAGGTCGTAAAACTCTCCGCGGCCATCATGAAAACTGCCAACCGTGGGCGTCGACAGAGTGCCGACACGGCTATTCGAAAAATTCAGGCTCCACTGCTTCGCCGCCGGGTTATACAAACGCAGCGACAAGCCTTCGATTTTCCCTGTCGCGCTCGCGACTTCCAGCTCCACCAAATTCGCGCGCCCGTTCCAGACTTTGCTGATCTCCGAAGTTCCGTCGTACTCGATCCACTCGGTCGAACCGGTGAGCGGATGCGCCAAGCGCGAAATGTGCGAGTGCCAAGACCCGATTTCGAAATCGAAATCGGGCGAGCGTTCAACCGCGGCATCGCCTCCCGGCGTCGCCGCCAGCGCGGCCGCCTCCGCCTCGGTCATCCGGGTCTGGTCCGTAATCCAATTCACTTCCCAACTCTTCCCGCCATCATCTGAAAACGCCTGCTCGAAGTGCGGGCTGGCCGTGGTCATGTTTGACCAGATCCACCGCACCAAAACCTTACGTCCGCCAATTTCTTCCTGATCGTAAAATTCGCCGCGGCCATTTTTGAATTCGCCGGTGATCGATTCGCCGAACGTCCCGCCCTTGGAAGTCGCCCAATTAATATTCCACTGTTTGGCTGTCGGGTTGTAGAGCCGCAGCGCCAAGCCTTCGATGTGGCCCGCGGTCGGACTGTCGGATTCGAATTCCTCCACCTGCGCGCGGCCGTCCCAAACCTTGCGCGCCTTGGTGGTGCCGTCGAATTCCAACCAGGTGTGCGAACCGGTCAGGGGATGGTCTAACTTTTTCAGGTGAATCTTCCAGCTGCCCAAGGCGAAATCGAAACCGTGCAGGTTCTCTGCCGCATCGTCAGCGACGGCGGGCCGCTCCGCCGCGTGCGAATTCATTCCCGGCGCCGCGATCATGGTCAGTGCCGCCACAATTCCAAACCCGATCAACGCTCGCTTCATCTTGATTTCTCCTCGTTCTCGCGCCGCTTACGTTTACCTACTCCGGCACCCGGGTCTGGTCCGTAATCCAATTCACTTCCCAGGTTTTGCCGCCGTCAGTCGAAAAGGCCTGCTCCGAATGCGCGCTGGTCGGCGTGATTTTCGACCACACCAGGCGCACCAAGACCATGCGGTCGTTGATCGGCTCGTAGTCATAAAATTCGCCCACGCCGTTATTAAATTCGCCGACGGTCGGCACGCCGAAGGTGCCGTCCTTGGACGTCGTCCAATTCAAACTCCACTGGTGCGCGGTGGGGTTGTAGAGGCGCAGGGTCAAGCCCTCGATGTGTCCGCGGCTGGGGCTGTCGGTTTGGAATTCTTCCAGCTCCGCGCGCCCGTCCCACACTTTGCGGGTGTGCGAAGTGCCGTCGAATTCCACCCAGGTGGTCGAGCCGGTCAGCGGGTTCAGCAATTTCTTAAGATGAATGTTCCAGCTACCCAGCTCGAAATCGAAATCGTGCGAGCCGTCGCGCGGAGCGTCAGTTACAACCGGCACCGGCCTGCCCGCCGCCACCGAATTCATTCGCGCCGGCGCAAACATCGCCAGCGCCGCCAAAATTCCGAAACCTGCAACAGTTCTTCGCATATTCATTTTCGCCCTCGCCGAGGCCCGCTGCACTCTTACTGGGGCACGCGCGTCTCGTCCGTAATCCAATTCGCTTCCCAGGTTTTTCCGCCGTCGATCGAAAAGGCCTGCTCGAAATGCGCGCTGTTCGGCGTGATCTTCGACCAGAGGAACCGCACCAGCACCATGCGGTCGTTGATCGGTTCGTAATCATAAAATTCGCCAACGCCGTTTTTGAATTCGCCGACGGTGGGCACGGCCAGAGTGCCGGTTTTGGAAGTCGCCCAGTTCAAGTTCCACTGGTGCGCCGCGGGATTGTAGAGGCGCAACGTCAGTCCCTCGATGTGCGTACCGCTCGGGCTGTCGGATTCGAATTCCTCGAGCTGCGACTTGCCGTCCCAGACTTTGCGGACCACGGAGGTACCGTCGAATTCCTGCCAGGTGGTTGAACCGGTCAGCGGGTGGTCCAATTTTTTCAGGTGAATCTTCCAGGTGCCGATTTCGAAATCGAAATCGTGCGCGCCGTCGCGCGGCGCGGCAGGCGCGGAGGCTTGCGGTGCGGCAGAGGTTTGCGTTGGCGTTTTAGTTGCCGGTTCCGGCGCCACGAAATACTGAGTTTGTCGCTGTACCTCGGAATTCCCATCCAGGCCCACGGCGGCCGGATTCGGCGCCGCGTGCGCCGGAATCGCGTGGCTGTGCAGCAAGAAGAGCAGGGCACTGAGCGCGCTGCAAATCAGCAAGGTCTTGAGCGTCTGAATCATTGTTCCTCCGTCACCCGCCGCGAGACTTGATCACCGTGTAGGATCACGAACAGCAAGGCAATTCGCAGCGTCTCAGACAACTTAGGGCCGTAAGTGGACGCCCACAATAGCCACTTACGCGTGTTACGATATAGCCACTTCAGCCGATGCGGCTGCCTGCAAAAATGAAGCGCGTTGCCGCCAGTTTTCTGCCGCCCATCACCCTCGCGCCGCGCGCGAAAGCGCCGCTCTATCGCCAGGCCTACGATTGGTTCCGGCAGGCCATCCTCGATGGCCGCTTGCGCCCCGGCCAGCGCGTGCCTTCCACGCGCAATCTCGCCGCCGACCTGAAAATCTCGCGCATCCCGGTGATGGCCGCCTACGAACAACTGCAAGCCGAGGGCTACTTCGAGACGTTTACCGGTGCCGGCACCTGCGTCGCGCGTGCGATCCCCGACGAAATTTCCAAAGCGGTGCCGGTCGCCATGTCCGGCGCGTCACGGCACGCGGCGCCGCCGCGTGCCTCCGCGCAGCACGTGACTCCCGTCACCCGCAAACCATCGCAAGCCCCGCGCCGTATCTCGCGCCGCGCCACCGCCATGCAAAGCGCGCCGCAATCCTGGCTCGACACCGTCGGTGCCTTCCGCGTCAGCCTGCCCGCGCTCGATCATTTCCCGGTAGAGATTTGGTCCAAACTCGTAAACCGCCACTCGCGGCGCCAGCCACGCAGCGCCATGGCTTATGGCAACGCCATGGGCTATCTCCCGTTTCGCGAAGCCGTCGCCGAATATCTCGGCGCCATGCGCGCGGTGCGTTGCGACGCCTCGCAAATTCTGGTGACCACCGGCTCGCAGCAAGCGCTGCAACTGTCCGCGCAGGTTTTGCTCGATGAAGGCGACCGCGTGTGGATCGAAGAGCCGGGCTACCACGGAGCGCGCCATGCGCTGATGACCGCCGGCGCCCAGTTGGTTCCAGTGCCGGTCGATCGCGAAGGCTTGCAAGTGCAGGAGGGAATTCGCCGCGCGCCGCGCGCGCGCGCCGTGTACATCACGCCGTCGCATCAGTATCCGCTGGGCGTGACCATGAGCGCCGCCCGCCGGATGTTGCTGCTGCAGTGGGCCGCGCGCGCCGGCGCGTGGATCATTGAAGACGATTACGACAGCGAATATCGTTTTGGCGCGCGGCCCATCGCCGCGCTGCAAGGACTGGATTCGAACGATCGCGTGATTTACGCCGGCACATTTAACAAAGTGGTTTTTCCATCGCTGCGATTGGGCTACGCGGTGGTGCCGCGCGATCTGGTCCCGGCGTTTTCCACGGCGCGCGATGCCACCGACGTTTTTTCTTCCACGCTATACCAAGCCGTCATGACCGATTTTATTCGCGACGGCCATTTCGCGCGGCACATCCGCCGCATGCGGATTCTCTATGGCCAGCGCCGCCAGGCGCTGGTCGACGCCATCGCCGAAATCCTGCCGGGAAAATTGGAAGTGGTCGGCGCCGAGGCGGGGATGCATCTGGTGGCGTTGCTGCCGCGCGGCGTCAGCGACGTCGCCGTCGCCAAAAAAGCCGCGAAGCTGGGCGTCTCCGCCCAGCCGCTGTCGTCGTGCTACGCAAAGCCGCCCGCGCGCGGCGGATTGATTCTTGGCTACGGCGGGATCGACGCGCGGCAGATCGAAGAAGGCCTGCGCAAACTGAAACTCTGCATTTGAACAATTGTTTTCACCGTACGAGACGCGAAGCGCGGCGCCCGCCGCAAAAAGAATCGCGTAGCGTTCGAGCCTGCCAATGCGCCCGGCCCATTTTGGAGTGCGGCGGCTCTGCCGCCGCTTTTCCGCTGCTGCCCGCGGCACGAAAACGATCGAGCGCGAAGCGCCGGCAAACGCGCTTGCACGTTGTCCCCTGAAAATTGCCGGAGATCGATTGTGAGCGGCGCTTCGCGCCGGAGAACGCGGGGATGAGTTGACTTCCGGAAAAGCGGCGGCAGGGCCGCCGCACTCCAAAATGATTTGCGCCGCCGAAAATTAGTTGCCGTAAGTCGGGGCCGGCGATCTGATTCCGCCGCTTCGCTGCTTTAGGATTGTTTCGGCGTCGAAGGCACACCGCACGGAAAGTGAGGTGCAGTCTTAGTCGTCATGATTCCGATGCGGGAGCATGGATGAGATCCTTCGTCGCAAAAAACGCTCCTCAGGATGACGGCCAAAGGCGGTTTGGACGATAGGACTGGACGGCTAGGAGAAGCGGATCGAACGAGCTAGACCAGCGCGGATGCACACATCCTTTTGTCCAACTACTTTGTAGTTGGAGGCAGGGCACACGTCGGCGAAGCGGGGCGTCTTGCGCGGCGCGATTCGTGCTATTCAGGGAGTACGGTTCGGGCAAGGTACCGGAGGATTACCTTCGGTGGCGGCGGAGCCGTAGGACATCTACCTGGGAGATGCGCGCATGGGGAAGGGCGTAGGAATTCTGGCGGCGATGGTGGTGGGATTTGGGGCGCTGTTTCTGGGCGCGTGGAAATATGACACGTCGCACACCGACGCGGAGGTGTTGACGGCGGAGGCGGCGATTAATGCTGATCTCGACGCGCACTTGCCCAAAGGCTCTTCGGACGACGACGTGGTGAAAGTTCTGGCGGCGCACGGGATCAGCGGCCACTACTACCTCAATATGCATAGTCCGCAGTCATCGTTCGACGGCGCGAGCGGCATGGATGCATTTGCGACCCCAGCCTTCGGCAACGCGATCCACGAGTGCCGGCTGTACTACACTTTTTATTTCGACGAGGCGGAGCGGCTGACCAGCTATCACGACGACGCGCTGTGCAAGTCGACGCTGATGAACGCGGACCATCACGATCCGGGGCAGCCGATGCGTTCGGGCGTAGACGAAGCCCCGAAGCCGGTGCAGCACCCGTAAGGCAAGTTCAGCGCGATGTAGCGGGGAACATCTCGCGGCCGATGCGGCTGGGGACCGGCGCGGGAATTTCCTTGGCCAGCTGCGCGGGCGACGGATCCTTTACCTTGGACATGCGGCCTTCGGCGACCATCCGCCGATGCGCCTCCGGCCACGAAGGCAACTCCGCATCCGCCTGGGTCCAATGCGCCACCGACGCCTCATCGCACCAATCCATCAGTTTCGGCATCACGATCTGGTGCGCGCCGGAGCCGCGAAAGGCATTCATCGCCGCATCATTGTCCCAAGCGGTCACGGTCCAGAACGCGTTGCGGGCTTCGCGCATCACGCGACCGTGGATGAAGCCCGGGGCGTGTTCCGTCTGGGTCATCGATTGCCCCGCCCGCCAGAGGAAGATCGGCAAATAAAAGTAGGACCGCACCCGCAGCCGGGTGATGGAAATAAAGATCATTGAGCCTCTTATCTACTCTACGCCTGCAAAGCCACAAAATAACGCACCCGCGCTCGCCTTTCACTCGGCGACGAAGGCGCGCGGCGCGATTCGTGCTATTCAGGTAGTACGGTTCGGGCAAGGTACCGGAGGATTACCTTCGGTGGCGGCGGAGCCGTAGGACATCTACCTGGGAGATGCGCGCATGGGGAAGGGCGTAGGGATTCTGGCGGCGATGGTGGTGGGATTTGGGGCGCTGTTTCTGGGCGCGTGGAAATATGACACGTCGCACACCGACGCGGAGGTGGTGACGGCCGAAGCGGCTATTAATGCTGATCTCGACGCGCACTTGCCCAAAGGCTCTTCGGACGACGACGTGGTGAAAGTTCTGGCGGCGCACGGGATCAGCGGCCACTACTACCTCAATATCCATAGCTCCGCAGTCATCGTTCGACGGCGCGAGCGGGATGGATGGATTTGCGATCCGCGGCGTTCGGCAACGCGATCCACGAGTGCCGGCTGTACTACACTTTTTATTTCGACGAGGCGGAGCGGCTGACCAGCTATCACGACGACGCGCTGTGCAAGTCGACGCTGATGAACGCGGACCATCACGATCCGGGGCAGCCGATGCGTCCGGGCGTAGACCAAGCCCCGAAGCCGGTGCAGCACCCGTAAGGCAAGTTCAGCGCGATGTAGCGGGGAACATCTCGCGGCCGATGCGGCTGGGGACCGGCGCGGGAATTTCCTTGGCCAGCTGCGCGGGCGACGGATCCTTTACCTTGGACATGCGGCCTTCGGCGACCATCCGCCGATGCGCCTCCGGCCACGACGGCAACTCCGCATCCGCCTGGGTCCAATGCGCCACCGAGGCCTCATCGCACCAATCCATCAGCTTCGGCATCACGATCTGGTGCGCGCCGGACCCGCGAAACGCATTCATCGCCGCATCGTTGTCCCAAGCGGTCACGGTCCAGAACGCGTTGCGGGCTTCGCGCATCACGCGACCGTGGATGAATCCCGGGGCGTGTTCCGTCTGCGTCATCGATTGCCCCGCCCGCCAGAGGAAGATCGGCAAATAAAAGTACGACCGCACCCGCAAGCGGGTGATGGAAATAAAGGTCATCGAGCCTCTCACCTACTCTACGCCCGCAAAGCCACAAAATAACGCACCCGCGCTCGCCTTTCACTCGGCGACGAAGGATCTCCTTCTTGCCCGGCCCACGCCGAAGACCGCTCCTCAAAATGACGGCCCAAACCGGTTTCGGCGTCCGGTACCGGGACCGCGTCGCGCGCTCTAACTGGCGCAGAATCAGTTGTCTGCGCCTTCACCTTCCCCTCACCGTTTCTCCACCCGCGCAACATTGACGCCGCCACCGGCATTTGAGACACATGCACAAGCGTTCGGCGTCGCTGGGCCAAAACTCTCGCGCCTCAAGTGAGGATTTAGATGAAGCTGTCCGCCCAACTGGCGCTCGTATCGTTAGCCGCAGCAGCAACCCTGCTCTCCGTCGGCGTATCCCACGCCAGCCCGCTGCCGCCGCAGGAAAATACCGCGGCGCATTCCACGACCATCTCCGTTTCCATGCCCGCCGCGCCGGACCACGACACCGTCCCGCGCCTGCTGCAATTTTCCGCCACGTTGAAAGATGCCGCGGCGCGCCCGCTCGCTGGCGCAGCGAGCGTGACCTTCGCGCTCTACGCCGAACAGGAGGGCGGTACCGCGCTGTGGAGTGAAACGCAAAATGTTTTGGCCGATTCCAACGGCCACTATTCGGTTCTGCTGGGAGCGGCGACCGCCGCTGGGATTCCCGCAGAACTTTTCGGAACCGGACAGTCACGCTGGCTGGGCGTGACTGTTGCGCGTCACGAGGAAATGCCGCGAGTTCTGCTCGCGAGCGTTCCTTACGCACTGCGGGCCGCCGATGCGGAAACGCTCGGCGGCTTACCGGCTTCCGCTTACGTGACGAATGAAAGTCTCGCCGCGCGCATCGGACCGCGCCGCGTAGCACCACAATCCTGGCAACGCCGCAAGCAGTGCACGCGCAAACCGCGCAAACGCGAACGCGGCAACGCAAGCGCGCGACAGCAAACGCCGCGGCGCCGAACGCCGTGCCGAGCGGCGGCGGCATCACGAATTACCTTCCGCTGTGGACCTCGATCCGACACGCTGAGCGATTCATTGCTGTACCAAAACGGCGGCAACATCGGCGTCGGCACAACGCACGCCCACCGAAACCCTGGACGTCAACGGCAACTCCATATTCCGCGGATCGTTTCAATTACCTCCAGGCCATCCGGCGATCGCCAGTAGCGGCTACGAATCGCACTCCTTCCAATTCCAGGCGTCGTCCTTCAACAGCACCACCGGAACGTCGAACACCGAAGCCTTCGGTTTCCGCGCCGAACCGCTGAACAACAACACTGCCAACCCCTCGGCAAAATTGGATTTATTTTTCGGCGCCGGCGGCAGCGCGCCCTTCACCGACACCGGCCTGTCCTTCGCCGCTAACGGCATCATGACTTTCGCGCCCGGCCAAATCTTCAGCGGCGTATCGGAAACTCTCAGCGGCTCGCTAAATCTGCCCAACACCACCAATTCCACCAGCGGCGTACTCAATCTGGGCGGCGCGCCGGTCATCAGCGACTTTGGCGCCAACACGAATATTTTTGTGGGGCAAAATGCCGGCGGCGCGTTCAAGAGCACCACCATCGGCGGGAACAACACCGCGCTCGGTTCCCAGGCCTTGTATGCCAACGTCGACGGTTACAACAACACCGCGGTCGGCTCCCAGGCGCTCTTCAGCAATACCGAAGGAGCGTACAACACCATCATCGGCACCTTCGGCATGATCGGCAGCAGCACCGGCTCCAGCAACACGGCCGTCGGTTACGCGGCGCTGAATTCGAATACCGGCTCGGCCAATACCGCGCTCGGATACGGCACCGGACAAAACGCGACCACCGGCGATCAAAATACTTTTCTTGGATTTTCTGCCGGAGCCACCACCGCTGGGCTGAACAACGCCACGGCCATCGGCGCTCGCTCGGCGGTTGGCGCAAGCAATGCACTGGTCCTGGGCGGTATCGCCGGTGTGAACAACGCAATCACCAGCGCTCACGTCGGCATCGGAATCACGACCCCGAACTTTCCGCTCCAAGTCATCGACGACGGCGCCAGCGGCGCCGGGATCGAGGGATTCTCCAACATTGCAGGTGACTCGGCCATCATGGGTATCAGCAACCCACTCACCGGTGATTCCAACGGCGGCTATTTTGTTTCCAGCAGCCCCAATGGCAGCGCCGTAGTGGGCATCAACGGTGGCGGAGGTTATGGCGCATATTTCTCGACTTCGTCGGCCTCCACCGGCAGCGCCATGGCAGCCGTGACTCCGAATTCTGCCGGGCTGGCCGGGCAGTTCCTGGGTAACGTTTCAGTCAGCGGCACGCTGAGCAAAGGCGCCGGCAACTTCAAAATCGACGACCCCATCGATCCCGGCGGAAAATATTTGTCGCACTCCTTCGTCGAATCGCCGGACATGATGGACATTTACAACGGCAACGTGGTGACGAATGCGAAAGGCTACGCGGTGGTCACGCTGCCGGAATGGTTCGAAGCGCTGAACAGCGATTTTCGGTATCAGCTCACGCCGGTGGGGCAATTTTCGCAGGCCATGATCGCCCGCAAAATCAAAGACCGCAAATTCACCATTCGCACCAGCAAGCCCCACGTGGAAATTTCCTGGCAGGTGACCGGGATTCGCCACGACGCCTACGCGGTGGCGCATCGCATCCCGACCGAAGAAGTAAAGCCGCCGAACGAGCAAGGCCATTACCTGCACCCCGAACTTTTCGGCGCCGGACCCGAGCAGGGAATTGGCGCGACAGCGATAGCCTCCAATGCGGCAGCTGGCAGCAAAAACCACTGAGCAGGATCGAAGAATTCAACGCCGATCGCGGCACCCGGAAAAACGAGGCGTTTTTGTTGACGCACGGGCAAGAAGGAGATCCTTCGCTTCGCTCAGGATGACGGCCAACTGCCGGTGGGTGCCAAAGACTACGACCAGGAGAACAGGATCCGCTTCTCCTAGCCGTGGAGTCCAGAACCCAAACCGCCCTTGGCCGTCATCCTGAGGAGCGCTGTTTGCGACGAAGGACTCTCCTTCTTGCCCAGCCCTCCCCCCAGCAAGTGCCCTCGTTTGCCACGCGACCGCGGTGGAGACGTGCTACGTAAACAAAAAGTTATCTTTACCGCCGCTCTCCATTGTCTTTTCACATTGCGGCCCTCACTCGCCTAGGCTATATATGCGCCGTCGTCCGGCGGGCTGCCCAGCCTCTGCCGCGCGACCCGCCACGTCCGCGGGCCTGCACCGATGGCTCGCGCGTGGCGCAGTCTGCTTCACGCAAACAGGCGCGCCATCATCCGCCGCGCCAGCGAGGCTCCGCCATGGAACTGAAAATCGCCGCCGTCCCGCAGGGCTCGCTGCATAAATACTGGCGGGCCATGCAGGCCGGAGCGGAAAAAGCCGTCCGCGACCTGCAGGCCGAAGGCGTAGTCGTCCAATTTTCGTGGAAAGCTCCGATGCGCGAGGACGACCGCGACGAACAAACTAAAATTCTCGAATCGGTTTTGCGCCAGCGCATCGACGGCGTGATCCTGGCTCCGTTCGACAACAAAACATTCGTCCCGCTGGTCGAACGCGCCGCGGCCGACGGCACCTCGACCGTGGTGGTCGATTCCGCGCTCGATTCGTCGCGCATTCTTTCTTTTATCGCCACGGACAACGAGAAAGCCGGTGCCCTGGCCGGCGATCGCATGGCCGAAGTTTTGGGCGGCCGCGGCAAAGTGGTCATCCTGCGTTATCAGGAAGGTTCCGCCAGCACCCGCGAACGCGAAGAAGGCTTTCGCAAACGCGCCGGGCGGTATCCGGAAATGAAAATTGTGCTGTCCGAGGATTTCGCCGGGGCCACGCGCGCCTCGGCAAAGATCGCTTCAGAAACTTTGCTGGCGCGGCATCAGCAGGATCTGGCTGGAGTTTTTACTCCCAACGAATCCAGCACCGCCGGAATGGTCATGGCCCTCAGCGCTCGCAGCTCAGCCAGCGAGCCAGTGGCCCACGTGGGTTTCGACACCTCGGATTTGTATTTCGACATGCTGCGCACCAACAAGCTGAAAGGCCTGGTCGCGCAGGATCCATTCCGCATGGGCGAACTCGGCGTCAAAGCCATCGCCGACCACGCGCGCGGCAAATCCGTCCCGCGCCGCATCGACACCGGCGCCAAAATGATCACGTCGGCGAATATGGATTTGCCGGAAATCGTCGAGCTGCTGAAAAACAACGGCGCCCGAAAATAATTGTCCGCGCGCTGCGTCGTGCTTTCGTAGCGGCGGTCTTCAGACCGTGAACGCAAAAACGCCGCGCGAAACATCTCGCGCGGCGTCCCCCCAACGGATAGGCACTGCGATGTCATCAGCTATCGAGTTTGAACCCAATTCCGTACTCGGCCTAACGTGCTCGGTAAAGGCGGCGGCAAGCCGCCGCACCCAAGGTAGCGCCCACATCGATGCGTACTACAAGAACGCGATCCCCGCTTCAATCTCCGCTCGCCGCCTCCTCGGGCGGCAGGCACGACGGCATGGCCGCGCGCGCCGCTGCGGAATACACGCTATGCGCGAGCCCGAGCTTCTTCAGCGCCCAAATCCCGTACCAATTCACATCAATCTCCCACCATTTCATTCCATGGCGCGCCGAAACCGGGTGCGCGTGATGATTGTTGTGCCAGCCTTCGCCCCAGGTCAGCAGCGCGACCCACCAACTATTCGTCGAATGATCGTGCGTCGTAAACCGTCGCGAACCCCACGAATGCGTCGCCGAATTCACCAGCCAGGTGGCGTGCAGGCCAAATACGGTGCGCAGAAAAATCCCCCAAAGCAGCCAGGGAAGTCCGCCGACCGCCAGCAGCACCGCGCCCAAAATAATCACCGGCACGTAATTATATTTCGTGATCCAAACGTGAAATTTATCCTTGGCCAAATCCGGCACAAAACGCGCCAAGGTCGTCGTATCGTGATGCAGCGATTCGCCCATCACGATCCAGCCCATGTGCGACCACCAGGTGCCATCGACCGGCGAATGCGGATCGCCTTCCTGGTCCGCATATTTATGATGCATGCGATGCGTGGCCACCCAGAAAATCGGGCCGCCTTCGAGCGTCAGCGTCGCGCAGACCGTCAGAAAATATTCCACCCACTTGGGAGTCTTGTAGCCGCGATGCACCAGCAGCCGGTGGTAGCCCATGCCGATGCCCAGGCTCATCGAAACCCACCACAGCACGACCGAAACGGCCAGCGCGCCCCACGTAAAATAAAAAAGCGCCGCGATGGCGCCAATGTGAAACATCACCATGATCGAGGTGGTGAACCAGTTGATCCCCTGATTCATCGCCAGCAATTTCTTTTTGCTGTCGATCGCCCGACGTTTCCAATTTGAATTCCGGCCCAATTTCGTGTCCCATATTGCCTAAGATTCCCATGCACCAAGCCTTTTGTAACTGGCCGCCTCAACCGGTAAATCACATTCCTGCTAAAACATTCCTGCTAGAGGCCGCCGTACCGCGCGCCGGCAGCATCAGACCCACTACCGTAACTACGCGAGCAGGCTAGCAGTCAGATGGGCTCCGCATTGTAATCCTTATGTAATACTTTCCGCATCGCAGGGATACCGTCGCGCCGAGACCAAAGGCGGCCAAGCTTACATGAGCCAACTGCTGCGCGACATCGCTTTCGGCTTTCGCCTGCTGGTCAGCAAACCCGGCTTCGCCGCCGTCGCTATCCTCACCCTCGCGCTCGGCATCGGCGCTAACACCGCCATTTTCACGGTGGTCTACGCCACGCTGCTGGCCGATCCGCCGTATCCGCATCCCGAACAACTGGTGATGGTGTGGTCCAGATCCAGGGGACATCAACGGCACCTCGGCCGCCGATTTTCTCGACTGGCAAAAAGAAAGTACCGTCTTCCAGCAGCTCTGCCTCCAACGGATTCAACGTCAATCTCGCTACCAGCGCGCGCCCGAAACGCGTCGCCGGGAAAATTGTCACGCCCGGATTTATTTCGATGCTGGGCTATCCGCTTTTGCTCGGACGCGATTTGCTCCCCGAAGAAGGCCAGCCGGGCCGCGACCACGTAGCGGTACTTTCCAATCGCGTGTGGAAAAATTGTTTCGGCGAAGATCGCTCCATCGTCGGCCGCGCGGTGCAAATGAACGGCGAGTCCTACACGATTGTCGGCGTGCTCGCGCCCGGTGTCGCCGACCGCATGCATCAGCTCGTCTATATTCCGAAAGCGTTCAAGGCCGAGAACATCAGTCGCGATTTCCGGCAGTTCTCGGTGATCGGCCGCCTGAAACCCGGCGTGACCGTCGCGCAAGCCAATGCCGAAATGTCCGCCATCGCCGCGCATCTCGCCGCCGCGTATCCAAAATCCAATAACGGCTGGACCATCAGCGTCGAGCCGCTGAAAAACGATTTCGTCGAGGAGGACGTGAAGCGCGCGCTGTGGCTCTTCATGGGCGCCGTCGGGTTCATCCTGCTGATTTCCTGCGCCAATGTGGCCAATCTGTTGCTGGCCCGCGGCACCACCCGCGAAAAAGAAGTCGCGGTGCGCTCCGCGCTGGGCGCTTCGCGCGCCACTTTGTTCCGGCAATTTCTGGCCGAAAGTTTTGCGCTGGCGCTGGTCGGCTGCGCCGCCGGAGTTGCGCTCGCCGCGTACTGCTGCAGCTGATCCTCGCGCATCTGCCGAAATACATGCTGCCTACAGACGTCGTCGTCCGCCTCAATCTTCCCGTTCTGTTTTTTACTGTTGGCTCCGCGCTCTTGGCCGGACTGCTTTTCGGCAGCGCGCCCGCTTTTCAAGCCACGCGCATGAACCTGAATGACGTGCTGAAGCAAGGCGGCCGTCGTCCGGCGCTTCCGGACGACACGGTCTACGCCGCGGTTTGGTCATCCTCGAAATGGCGCTGGCGCTCACTCTGCTTGCCGGAGGCGGCCTGGCGCTGCACAGTTTTTGGAATATGCTGCGCGTCGACCTCGGCGTGCGCGTCGATCACATTCTTACTTTTTACCTCCCGGTGCCCGATAATCATCTGGCCAGCGCCGACCAGATCGTCGCGTTCTATCAGCAGCTCGAAGAGCGCGTCGCCGCGCTTCCCGGCGTCTCCTCTGTTTCGGTTTCCGAAGGCCTCCCGGTGCAAGGCGTTTTTTTCACCATGCGGTTTTCCGTGGAAGGGAAGCCGGTTGACGATCCCGCTCAGCTTCCGGACGTCGATTTCAATATGGTCACGCCCGGATATTTCCGAGCCTTCGGCGTCCAGATCGATCGCGGCCGCGCGCTCGAAAATTCCGATCGCACTACCGGCGTCCGGGTCGCCGTGGTAAACGAGATGTTCGTGAAAAAATATTTTGCACGGAGCCGATCCGCTGACGCAGCGGCTGATGTTTCAGGAAATGGTCCCGGGCGTGGCCAAACTCGGCGCGCCTGTGCCGTGGCAAATCGTCGGCGTGTACCGCGACACCCGCAATCGTGACCAGCACGGCGAAGTCGACCCGGAGGTCGATGTGCCTTTCGCGCAAAGCCCATGGCCGCAAGCCATGGTCGCCGTGCGCAGCGCGGGCGATCCCGCGCAGCTGGGCAACGCCATCGCCGACGCGGTCCTCGCGCTCGATCCGAATCTGCCGCTGGCCGACGTGAAAACCATGGACCAAGTCGTCGAGGAAATTCACAGCACCGACCGCTTCATCGCGGTCCTCTTCGCCGGCATTCGCCGCCCTCGCGCTGCTGCTCGCCGCGCTGGGAATTTACGGTGTCATGTCCTTCGCCGTCGCCGAACGCACTCACGAGATCGGCCTGCGCATGGCCCTCGGCGCGGAGGCCGCGCGGCGTCCTCACCCTGATTCTGCGCGAAGGAATCATCCTGGCCGTAGCCGGAATCGCCGTAGGCGCGCTAGGCGCCTGGTTCGTGGGCCGCACGGGGCGCACATTGGTGGTCGGCGTGCCCAGCACCATCGATCCCGCCGCCTTCGCCGCCGTAGCGCTGCTGCTCCTCACCTCCGCCGTCGCCGCCTGCTACATCCCGGCCCGCCGCGCCACCCAGGTCGACCCGTAAAAAGCCTCTTCGCGATCAGTAACAGCCTTCAGGCTCCGCACGGGCTGTGCCGTCGCCGTCGCGTGCATGTATTTGCACATCAGCGGAAAATCCCCGCCACGAATGTGCAAACACGCCCACACTTTCGCGCGCCGTCCGCCCGTACACGCGGGCGTACATTTGCGCGCCGCCGGAAATTTTCTGGTGCGAATGTGCAAGTGATGCGCCGAAAAATCCGCGCGCGGCCGCCCCACATTGAAACATCCCGCCGTATCCCACGCAGAATCAACCCCATTCCCTTCGCCGCAGATTCTCCTCAGATGGACCTTGAACTGCACAACACTCTGCAAGGTTTCGTGCATTCGTTTTGCCCGCGAGTCAGGTGTGTTGTCGGTCGCGGGATTATGCAGAGCAGTCTAGGAGCTTGGGACCATGAAGAAGACAGTGTTCGCAATGGTATTAGGAGTGGCACTGCTGTCGCCGGCGATCACTTCGGCAGCGAATCCGGTGGGCAACCAAGGTTGCAGCATCTTCAACCTGAAAGCCTGCCAGAAAAAGGCGACGCCCATGCCGGAACCAGGAAGCATGATGATGTTGGCCTCGGGCCTGCTGGGATTGGTCGGCTACGCCAGGGCACGCCGCAAGTAGCCCAGCCAGTCGTTTTTCGTTTCAGCTTTCAAAAGAACGCCGGACGTTTTCGCGGAAACTAGCGAACGCGCCCGGCGTTTTGCTTTGGCGGTGGGAGCGCACCTCGGCGACGGCGCTTCGCGCTTGGATCATTTTGTAATGGCGTCGAAATCTCAAAAGCGGTGGCAGTGCGTATAAACGTCCCGCCGCACTCCAAAATATCCCCGGCGAAGCTTTGATTTTCGGACGCTGCGCGCCAGACGCCGTTCAGCTAATGAGCCGCGAATTTTGCATCATCGATCGGCGTGTTGACTTTCACTGCCTGCACGTGAAAATCAATTTCGCTTTTCCCGGCGGAAATCGCGAGCTGCCGCGGCAGATGCAGATTCTCCGCGGCCTGATAATCGCTGTAAGCCACCTGCACTCTGTAGACTTTGTCCGGGCCATCTTTTTCGTCACGGACCCGCAGCACCAGCTCCAGATGTTCCAGCAAAAAACTGTCGCTGTCGTACGAACTGATTCGCGATTCGCCTTTTTTCGGCACCAGCCGAAGCAGGTAGACCCAACCCTGAGGGGCCTGCTTCCACGCCGACCAGGTCAACGTCTCGGTAATCGTCAACCGCGTGGGGCTGCACCAGCATTTGCCAGGCGTCGGCCACCGCAAAAATCGGTCACGCCGTCCACCGCCACGATCCCATTCTCCGATTTTCGAAAAATTCCGTGGCCATCGCCGCTCCATCCCGCGGCAGTTTCTCCGTGCCCGGTGAAATTCATCTCGGCCACACAAGCTCCCGGGCTTTTGTAGAAGAAACGAAAATCCGCCAGCGGATGCCCGGTGGACGGTCCGAAGGGGCCGCTCACTTCGAGCGTTTGTACCGCAGGAGCCGCCGCCAGCCCGGTGGCCGCGAAATTCTTACTAAAAATTTCCGCGGGCTCGATCTCTTCGGTGGGCTTGGGCTTATCCTGCGTGCGCGCGAGCAACGGGTTGGGGGAGATTGACGGGGTTGACCAGAGCGACGCGGCAGCCAGCGCGCCGGCAAAAACCGCAGTGAATGCCGAACGCGAAATCACTCGGCCGCCGAAACTGTGCATCCGCGGATTCTATCCCAGATTGAGACCCCGGCGAGCGTAGGCACGATACCAAGTGCGCAACCCTCGCCGCACTTCGTTGCGTCCGCCGCCGATTATTTCTCTGGCGCTGGTTGCAGGTAATATCCCTGGCGGGTTCGCGCCACCAATCCCGGCTGGTCCACTTTGATTTGCAGCTGACGATACTCGTCGCGCTTTTCGCCGGCCGGCGGTTGAAACGCAATTTCATAATACGGCGCGGCGTCCGCGGTGCATTTCTGGATCAGCCCGGCGAGATCGGTATTGTAATCAAAAGCCAGGCCGCCGCTTTGCACCGCCAGCACCGGCAATCCCAAATTTCCCAAATTCACCTGGCTCGGCTTGCTGACGCCTTTCAAAAACTCCTCGTAGTACGAAGCCCGAAACAGCGATTCGTTGCCGCCCAGCGGATTGATGGCGTACATGGTGATGCGGCCGTTCGCGCAACTGCGTATTGATGGCCACCACGTTGGCGAAAATCTGCTGTTGCTGCTTGGCATCGAGTTCGGTGCCGGGACCGGAGAGCAGCGGCCAACCGGGCGAGAGCCAGATCATCAACTTGCGTCCGGGGCGCGGGCCTTCGGCGGCCATCAGCGCGCTCAGGCCATCGAGCGAATAAGTCAGGCGTTCTTCCGCGCCATAATATCCGGAGGAGCCATTGATGATGCGCAGGCCATTGTTGAATTTGCCCAGCGCTTCGCTGAGCGCTTTGCCGTCGGTGGAAAATCCGCCCATCATCTGCACGCCTTTGTCGGTGACCACCGCGAGTGAAGTGGGGTACGGCAGCGTGCCGCTTTCGCTGCCGAAGAATTTATCGATTTGCTGGCGCTCGAAGCTGACCGTTTCGGGCCCGGCGTTCACCGCGTCGACCACCAGCAGGACTTCGACTTTGGTTTCGCGTCCGGTCACCGCGCGAAAGGAAGTGATGGTCTGCGCCGATTTGTTGTCGGTGATGGTGAAGTTCGATTGCTGCAGATCTTTTACCGGCGCGCCATTTTTCGGCGCGACCACCACATCGAGATGAATCAGGCCGTCGTTGGGCGCGGCACTCTGCGCTGCGGGGGGCTGCGGGACCTTCACCGGCGCGTGCGCCTCGCCCATCTCCTGCCAAGCCGCGTGCGCGGCTGGGGCGGCCAACGCCATTGCCGCTGTTAGCGTCAGCGACGCGGCCGCGGTGGCACACCACTTCAAAACTGTCGCTGTCGCAAAATTGCGTGGTTGTTGCGGATTCATTTTCACGGATGTTCTCCTCGGCAAGAACGAACTGGTGTTGGAAGACGTAACATGATCAGTCCTAGTATTGAGACGCGCTGGCCTTCGCTTCAGTTTCGGCTGGTGCTACCGCGGCCGCGCCTCTGCGTGGTCGGATCTGCTCCAACTCTGTTACCATCCTCGGCGCGCCGAATCCATCCGGATAATCCAGCAGAGGCACATGAGCCGCACAGCGCTCGATCGAAACACGGTAGCTCTCGCCGCCCTGCGCCTGGCCGTCGGCATTCTGTTCCTGATTTTCGCCAGCTACAAAGTTTTCGGCGGGGAATTCATCTTCGGCGGCGGCTTTCAATTCTGGATCAATCGCTTCCTGGCGGACGGCGCCTATCCCTTCATGGTTCCGGCGCTGCGGAATTTCGTTCTGCCGCACGCCACCGCGATCGCTTTTTTGGCGGCGTATGGAGAATTGGCCATCGCGCTGGCGCTGATTCTGGGTGTGTTGGTGCGTCCCGCGAGCGCCGCCGGTGTGGTGTATATGCTCACGCTGCTTTTTTCTTCGAACTATCCCGGACCGCAGGCCCCGCTGTGGCAATATTTCGGCGCCTCGCTCGATCACTCGGTGCTCGCGCTGTGCTTTGCCACGTTCCTTTTTGCGGATTCCGATCGCGCGCTTTCGGTGCGCCGCTACTTCCGTTCCCGGGCTTCGGTTTGACAGCCCACTGAAGGTGGGTTGCAGACCGGCTGACCGCCTGTCCTACGCTGATTTTCTTCGCGCGGACTGATGCTACACTTTTCGGCAAACATGCCGCAGGCTTCGCTGGCACTGCTCCAATCCGCGCTGGGCCTCTCCCGCTCGCAGCTTCGCTGGGAATTGCTGGTCGTCGCCGTCGGAGTGACGCTGATTTCGCTGGGCGTCGCGGCCGTCGCCGCCGCGCTCTATTTCGCCAGCCGTAACAACCGCGACCGCACGCTCGTTTACTTTGGAATGTTTTCCGCGCTGTACGGCCTGCGGCTGGTGGGCGGACTTCAAATCATTCAGTCACTTTTCTCGTTTCCTCCGGTATTTCTGGCCGTCCTTCGATTGGTTCATTACCTGCATCATCATGCTGCCGTTGGGATTTTTTATTCTCAGCGTGGTCGGGCCGCGTCTGCGGCGGGTGTTCCGCTGGCTGATCGCGGCCCAGGTGATTTTCGATATTTGCGCGATCGTTGCCGCGATTTCCGGCGTCCGCCTGAAGACGCTCTACTTCGCCAACAATATGCAGGTGCTGGCCACGCTTGGTCGGGGCGGCAATCTGCGTGCTGATCGTCCGGCGCGCCGCCGGCCTGCAGCTCGCACGCCGCTGGCGCGCGAAAGCAAAATCGCCATCTTCGGCTTCCTGGTGTGGATGGCTCTTCGTGGTGCAGATCAACGTGGCCAGCCTGCGAACCGTCGGCGGCCCTAATTACGAATTCATCGGCTTTGCCATTTTCGTTTCTTGCCTGGGCTATGTGGCGGTTTCGCGCAGCTTCGCCCGCGAAGAGCAGCTGCTCAGCATTAATAAGGAGCTGCAGATCGCGCGGCAGATTCAGGCGTCGATTTTGCCGCGGGACGTACCGCATCTCGCCGGCCTCGAAATTGCCGCGCGTTACGCGCCGATGAGCGCCGTGGCCGGCGACTTCTACGATTTTCTTCCGGTGGATTCGGCGCGGGTCGGAATTCTGGTGGCGGACGTTAGCGGCCACGGCGTGCCGGCGGCGCTGATCGCTTCGATGCTGAAAGTCGCTTTTGCCGGGCAGGCCGAACACGCCGCCGATCCGGCGCGGGTGCTGGCCGGATTGAATCGCGCGCTGTGCGGAAAATTCGAAGAGCACTTCGTCACCGCGGGATATTTGTTCGTCGACATCGAAAATAAACTGGCGCGCTACGCCGGGGCCGGGCATCCGCCGCTGCTGGTGGCTGAAACGGCGCCGGCGCTAGTGGGTGTCGCCGCCGTGGCAGGGGAAGCGGCGGGAAACGAAATCCGCGCAGGCGGCGTCCGCGAGATCGAAGAAAACGGCTTCATGCTCGGCGTCTTTCCCGACGCCGAATTCACCGCGGCGGAAATTCCGCTTCGTGCCGGCGACCGCTGCCTGCTCTACACCGACGGCCTGTTCGAGGCCGCGAACGCCGCGCAGGAAGAATATGGCCGCGCGCGCGTCGCGCAATTTCTCGAAGCCCGCCGCGACCGGCCAGCGCCACAGTTCGCCGATGCGCTGCTCGCCGAAATCGCGCAATGGGCCGGCCACGCTGCCGGCGGACAGGATGATGACATTACCCTGGTCGTCATCGACCTCGCCCGATGAAGCGACCTTCGTCCGTGCTTTCGCGCAACATCCTGATTTATAATTGGCCCCGGACATGAGCGCGCAAAATTCATCTGCACAATTTCAGCCTCCGGCTCCTCCGCCCTGGCCTCCACCGCGGGAGCAGCGCGGGCTGAAAGCGTTTTGGGCGCGCGTGACCGAAGGTTTGCAGGTCCAGGAACTTTGGGGCCAGTTCAAATCCGAAGCGCGCGAAAGCTACGATTTGTATTCGAAGGATGTCGACTGGGAAGCGCTGAAGCAAGAGCGTTCGCGTTTCAAGCGCACCATGCATTCCGGTTGGGCCATCTTCCAGGCGATGCTGATGAAGCTGACGCCGGCGCGGCGCGTGCTGCTGCTCCTGGCGCTGGCCGTGCTGATTTTTCGGCCGGAGTATCACGCCGGCCACGAAGATTATGGCTTCGATTTCGGGATGTTCGGGGCGGTAATTCTTTTCGTGCTGCTGGCGCTGGAGCTGGCCGACCGCGTGACCATGAAGCGCGATCTGGAAATCGCGCGCGAAATTCAACAGTGGCTGGTGCCCAATGCGCCGCCGAATATTCCGGGCGTCGATATTGCTTTTGCCACGCGGCCGCAAAATACCGTGGCGGGCGATTATTACGACGCGTTTCGTCGGAATCGGCCGCGCCGGGCGGCGCGCCGCGTTTGGCGGTGGCGGACGTGGCGGGCAAAAGCGTTCCAGCCGCGCTGCTGATGGCCACATTTCAATCCGGGCTGCGCGCGCTTTCCGGCACCACCGCGTCGCTCGAAGGCATCGTCGCCCGCCTCGACCGCTATGCCCGGGCGCACAGCCTGGAAGGCCGCCGCTTCACCACCGCGTTTTTGGCGGAGATCGATCCGGCCACGCGGAAAATGCGTTACACGAATTGCGGGCACAACGATCCCATTCTGCGCCGCGCTTCGGGCGCGATCGAACGGCTGGCGCGGGCGGCCCGCCGCTGGGTCTGCCGCTTTTCACCGACCACGAAATCGTCTATGCCACGGGGGATGTACAACTGGATCCCGGAGATCTTTTGTTTATTTTTACGGATGGCGTGGTCGAAGCGGTGAACGAGCGCGGCGAAGAATTCAAAGAAATTCGGCTGCTTGGCTCGCTCGAATCCGCCTCGCAGCAAACTGCCGCGCAGGTGCTGGCGCGAGTGATGACCGACGTGAATACTTTCGTAGGTTACGCCCGCCAACACGACGACATCACCGCGCTGGTGCTGCGCGTGACGGCGTAACTTGTCGTGGTCGCCAGGCTTCTGGCCGTCATTCTGAGCGCAGCGAAAAATCTCATCCGTAACGAGTGGCGCAGGCCATTACATCGAAGACGCGTTAGTCGTCGTGGTCTGGGCGCTCGATCATGGATGAGATTCTTCGTCGCGAAAGGCGCTCCTCAGAATGACGGCGAAAGGTGGTTGGTCGACGGAGGGAGCGCCAAGATTGCGGACCGGTCTCAGCCTGGTTTCTTCGCTCGTTTGCAGGATCGCCTGTTCCGTAGCTGCGTCGCGTTTCTTGCGTACCCCGGTTTCGACGCCCAGTCGCGGATCGCGCCGCCGCGCCAGCTCCACCAAGCCCGTCGCCACGGTTTCAAACTCCGGATGCAGCTGCGGAATGTACAGCCACTTGCCCAGCACTTTGTGCGGAGCCAGCGCTGGAAACTCCGCCCGCAACGAGGCGTGGTGCTCGCGAAAAGTGCAAGCCATCATCCCGTTCCACGGCTCGCGCAGGCTTCACCACTGCCAGGCACAACTGCCCATCCAAATACGCGCCATCGAACAGAAAAACTTCTTGCACAAATAGCGTTCGTAGTTCTCCAGCGGCTCGTACAGCCACAAAAGCGGATTGGCCTTCCGTTTTCTTCCCGAATCATTTCCATCGCAAACTATTCTAAGGTACGTCCGCGTCCGCGTTCGCGCAACCCTTCACTCACCTTGCAACGGGAGTAAAAATCCCACCGTTGCTAACTGAATATAGAACTATCGAATGCGCTAAGGCCGGAAAGCCCCATCGTGATAAAGTGCCGCGCATGAATCGAGCCAGAATTCTTCCCATGCTCCGTAAAATTCCAGCGCGCACCGCGTGGAGCGCATTGCTGCTATTCGCAGCGTTTCCTTTTGTGCTGCAGGCCCAAACCACGCAGGCCGCTTCCGTGAGCAAGCCGCCCGCGTCGCTCCAGACCATCGCGCGAGACTTGACGCAAGAGTTGTCGCACAAGAAGCTGAAGGTCGTCGTCCTGGATTTCAGCGGGCCAGATGCGAAGTCCAGCGCATTCGGGGCCTATCTTGCCGAGGAATTCGTCGCGGTGCTGGCCAAGGATCCCGGCACGTTGACGCTGATCGACCGGTCACAATTGCCCGCGGCACTCGAGGCTCTGCGGCTGAAGCCCGCCAATGCCTTCCAATTACCTCAACTACAAAGCGATTTCGAAAAAGCTAGGCGCGCAATGTGTGATAGCGGCAGCTTTGGAGAATTCAAGGGCGGTTTGGGAATCACGCTAGACACTGAATGTCCGCACGCTTTCCATACTTCACCCGCTCCGATCTATGGCCAGATCGAATTTTTCTCCGGGAATGGCCACGCATCTGGGCGCGCCGCTCGATTCCTTGCGATGAACGACAGAGCGCGAACGGCGCTATCCGGGTTTTCGTATCCTTCGTGCTTGTCCTGCCCAGAAGCTTCCTACACCGAGGAGGCGGTAGCGGCGAGGCTTGAGGGAACGGTGGCACTGATTGTGGTCATCACCCCTGAAGGCCGCGCGACGGACATTCAGGTCACGCACATTTTCGGACCACGGGCTTACGCAAACCGCGATCGCAGCCGTCGAGCGCTGGACATTCAACCCGGCGCGCGATCCGGACGGCAACCCCGCCAGCGTGAGGCAAACCATCGAAGTCGCCTTTCGCTTCAGTCACTAAAATGCGCTGGGAACCGGACGCCGAACCGAATCAACGCCTCGAGTGAGATCGGTGCAGTGTGGTGGACCGTGCGGGCTCGAATCATCTAAACTCTTCTCGCCATATTGTTAGACGGACTGTTATCACTCAGGGCAGGAGGCTCGCACCGTGGACGAATATGTGGTCGTCGGAATTGTGAAACATTATCGCGCCGGCGAGGAAGCGATTCAGGATTTGGAGCTGGCCGGGATTACCGGTGGGGAAGTGCAGATGATTCGCGACATCGACGATGACGCGCGCGTCGCGGATACGCCCGGCGAGCCGGCGACCAAGCCGGCCAAACCGCATCCGGATTGGCTGGCGCGGCTTTTCGGTAAAGGCGGCGCGCTCGAGCCGGTGGTCACCGCCGACTCTGGCACGCAGCCCGATTACATCGGCGATCAGGTTTTTTACGCGACGCACGTGAAGAACGGCGGCGTGATTCTGGTGATTCGCACGCCCAACGAGGCGGTGGCGAATCGTGGCGCGGGGATTTTGAAGGACCATGGTGCGCGCAATCCCGGGTCGCAGGATGGGCCGGCGGTGCGCAAGATCAGCGCGGGATTCAAGAAGTAAAAATTGAAGCAAAGGCTCACCACAGAGAACACAGAGAAAAACATGAGCACACGGAGAAGTCTTGGCGAAGACTCTCCGTGCTCTCTCGCTTTTCTTTTCTCTGTGTCCTCTGTGGTTAAATTTTTTGGTTTAGCGTATTGCCCTTCAGCGACTCAGCTTTAAATCCGCGAACGGCGTCCACTTTCCGGTTTTGTCTTTTTGTTCCATGAGCCATTGCCAGGTGTTTTTGTCCGGGTCCCAGCGGAAGGTGGTGTGGAAGGGGCCGTCGGGATATTCGAAAACAAATTTGATGCTGTTGCCCTCGCGCACGCCGTAGCCCAGCGTTTCGGAAAATCTTCCGCCAAATTCATCCATCAAGTGCAGGACGTAGCGCTCGCTGGTCGAGTCGTAGCCGAGAAACCAGATCGCGTCGTACTTGCGCTCGGTGTCCGGAGCCGACGCTGAAGTCTTTTCTTCGATGCGCAGGAATTGGTGATTCAGAATCCATTCGGCTTTCACGTCGTGATGGGCGGGGCGGCCCATGACGTTGCCGGTCATTTTCCAGTCGCCGGAGAGATGCTCGACGAGGTCGTCGTGCCATGGTTCGGGCCTTTGCGCGCTTGCGGCGAAGGCGAAGAAGAAGAGCAGCGTGATTGCCAGCAGCGATGGTGTGAGTTTCATTCGTGGCACCTTTTCCAATCGAGGGGTAGCCTCTCCGCGTGAATTTGTTTTAACCCCTATTCGATACCAGGCGTCATTCACATCGCAAAGGCGGCGGCAAGCCGCCGCACTCCAAGGTAGGCTGGCGCGCGTGAAGTTGAGAGGCTGCGCGAGGGTGGCCAGATCATTTTGGGTCCGGGACGATGTTGGTCGCCGGCCAGTGCATCGGCTGGGCGTTTTGGTTTAGCGCGATGGACACTGCGCCGTCGACTGGTGCTACATCGATATTAAATCCGTCGACCTCGACCAGCGGGGCTTCGCCGGCGAGGTCTTTCGTCGCGCAGGTAATCGTTAGCGTCGCCGATTCGCCGCCGACCAGCGAAATATAATTGTCGGAATAGAAAACGGGGAGGACGCGTTTGCCGCTGGCCTTTTGATGCAGCTGCAAATGGGCCATCAACGCGATGTGCGAAGTGTTGTTGTGCAGCGTCATGGTAATCACGGTGTTGTCGCCATCGGTCTTGCTGGTGGCTTCGGCATCGAGCTTCACCACCGGCAAATCCTGCAGGCCGGCGAATTGATCCTGGGCCACGTGCTGCCAGTAAAAATTCCGCGAGAGCAAATTGTCGTTGCCGTCGGTCAAATCCAGTTTCACGAAATAGAGCGGCGAGATGCGCGCGAATACCGTCAGGTTTCCGGCTTTCACCGTGCTGCTGGCCGGAACGCTATCGACGCGGAACGTCTGGTAGAGCTGGCCGGGCTCGGTCATGCTGACGGTGCCGTCGAAACTGTAAATTGTGGCGCGCACCGTTAATCCGCGCAGCTCCTCGGGTTTGTTGTTCACCACTTCGATTCCGAAATTGGCTTCGTTCATCTGTACGTGAATTGTTTCCGCGGCTTTTTTTGCCGCATACAACGCGGCGTTGGGCTCCAGATCGTAGTGGTACAACTGCCAGACGAAACTGGGCTGCGCTGGATGGCTCATCCAGGTGATGATTCCGGTGGTGCCGTTAAACATTTCCGGATTGCGGCCTTCGTACATGGCGCGAAAAGCTTCGTAGGTGGCCATCTGGCCCTTGCGCACGAAATCGGCGAGATTACGAATCGAACCGTAGCGCACCGCGAGCGAAGTGGGATATTCGTTGCCGCGTTGTGCGCCTTTGGCCATGTCATGCTGGGCCCAATCGTCGTTGATCGTCTCCCAATCTTTTTGCGGCATCATGCCTTGAATCGATTCGATGGTCGGAATCGAGACCGAACCGGTTTCGGTTTTGAACGCTTCGTGGTTCCAATAGAAAAATCGCGGCGACCGCCAGTAATAAGGACCGTGTGAAGAAACGCCGCGTCCGTCGGCGGAATTCGATTGGTAGAGGCGCGCGGGATCGAGTTTGTCCATCAGCGCGTGGAGCGCGTCGTCGAGTTCCTTCGGCGGATAGCCTTCATTGCGCGCGCACCAGATGGCGATGGCCGGGTGATTTCTGTACCGCAGAACCTTGTCGGTGACATTCGCGATGTAGGTGGGAATGTCGGAGGGGTCGGGGCCGTCATTGGGATTCGGCTGGAAAAATTCGTCCCACAATAGAATCCCGTACTTGTCGGCCATGTCGTAAAAATCGGGATTGGTGCTCTGGCCCACCCAGTTGCGAATGATGTTCAGGTTGGCGAGGGCGTGCATGTGGAATTGTGCGTCGAGCCGTTCGCGCGGGACGCGCTTCATCGCTTCGTCGAGGCCCCAGTTGCCGCCGCGGGCCATCACTTTCACGCCGTTGACCACCAGCGTGAGATTTTCGCTGCCGGGAACTTCGTATTCGATTTTGCGAATGCCGAATTGCTGGGCGACGGTGTCGGAATTATTTTTGCCGAGGTCGAACCGCAGAGTCAGGGTGTAGAGATTCTGCGGGCCGTAGCCATTGGGCCACCACAGCTGCGGATCGTTCAGATGCAGCTGCGGCGTGGATTTGGAATCGAGCGCGACGGTTTGCGTGCCGTTCGCCGCGATGGTGACTTCCTGGTGAAAGGTGATGTCGGAGACAGGCGGCGCATTTTTATCCGGATTCTGAAAATGAATCACACCGGTCAACGTGCCGCTTACCGGCTTCGCTGAAATATTTTTCAAGGTGGCGCCGATATTGATGTCCGCGCTGGCGTGCGAATCGGCGAGGTCGGTGGTGATCAGCGGATCTTTTACCAGCACCGGGCCGGTGGCATCGAGCGTGACTGGCAACCAAATGCCGGTGTCGCGATCGCGCACCGCGGGCAGCCAGTCCCAGCCGATGGTGGAAAGAAAAGTGGGGCCGTCCATCGCGGTCTCGCCGCCGTTTTGTCCTACGCCGTCCGCGGCGGTGTGTTCATGCGCAATTCCTGGATGCGGCTGCGGCGTGACCAGAACCGCTACGGTGGCTTTCGCGCCCGGTTTTACAAATTGGGTGATGTCGAAATCGCCGCGAATGAATGCGCCGCGCATCTCGCCGGCCTTTTGCCCGTTGATCCAAATTTGCGCGGAATAATTGATGCCGCCAAAATGCAGCCAGATAGTTCGTCCGTGATACGTCAGCGGAACCGCGAACGTGGTGCGATACCAGTAGCTGGTTTTATTCAGGCTTTCTGGAATGGCGCGCATATTTTCGCCATAGACCGGGTCGGGGTAGACGCCGTTATCGACCAGCGTGGTGAGGACAGTTCCGGGGACGGTGGCTTTGTACCAGCTTTGCGGGACGAAGGCGGTGGTGGAGACGGTGGTGGCGGCGTCGGGAACTTTGGCGACGTCCTGCATTTGCCAGTCGTGAATGGTGATCGCGCCGTTGAGCGGCGCAGGGGCCGACGCGGCGTTCGCGCCGGCCGTGTTCGTCGCGTTCGCGCTGTTATTGCGCGCGTCTTTGCGCGGGGTGTTCTGCGCCATCACTGCTACCGGCGCCAAAATCGCCAGCAAAAACAAAACCCGGGAAATCGTGGTCATCGTGGACCTCGGTGAGCACTATATCGCAGAAGTTTGTTTGCAGAAGCAACGTGATGAGACGCGCGTGCGAAGAAGGTCGTTGCGACTGCGTGGGTGTATTGTGGTGCCGCGCGAAGCGCGTTGCCGGCGGCTGGGACGGACGCGGAGCTTCGGGAATTGTTGCGCCGCCCGGACCACTTTGGAGTGCGGCGGCTTGCCGCCGCTTTTCCGAACCTCACGCCGGCTCCCAAGTGTTCCAAGCGCGAAGCGCGGCTAAAAACCGCACGGCCAAGTGCAGGACCGCACCCGAAAGAGGCGCCGAAATCGGGCCTAAAGTGCGGTCCGCGTTTGTTGGTGGCGCTTCGCGCTGGAGAACGCAGGTGGCGCGGACTACTTCGGAAAAGCGGCGGCAAGCCGCCGCACTCAAAGTGGGCTGGGCGGTGTCGCATGGCTCGGAGCTTCGCGATACGGCGAGACGCGGGCAGCGCGCTTCGCGGGCGGAGGCGGTTTTGATTTGCGGTTATTCGTAGCGCAGGGCGACCATGGGGTCGACGCGCATGGCGCGGCGGGCGGGGAAGTAGCACGCGGCGGCGGCTACTGCGAGCAGCGCGGCGGCGACGGCGACGAAGGTCGCGGGGTCGTAGGCGCTGACGGAAAAAAGCAGCGTGGACATCAGCCGGCCGACGGCAGCGGCGGCGATGATGCCGGCGGCGATTCCGACCAGCGCGAGGGTGACGCCTTGGCCCAGGACCATGCGCAGCAAATCGCGGCGCTGGGCGCCGAGCGCGGCGCGAATACCGATTTCGTGGGTGCGCTGCGCTACCGAATACGAAATGACGCCGTAAATTCCGATGCCGGCGAGAATCAGCGCCAGGGCGCTGAAAAGCTCGAGCAGCACCAGCGTCATGCGGCGCTGGCCCACGGAGTTGCTGGCGCGTTCGCTCATGGTTGCAAAATCGTAGACCGGCTGGTCTTTGTCGACGTTCCCCACCGCGCCGCGAATCGCGGCGGTCAACGAAACTGGATCGACTGCCGAGCGCAGCAAAATATTCATGCTGCCTTCGGCGCTCTGGGCGAAGGGAAGATAAACTTCGAGACGCGCGGGATTGGCCAGGCCGTACATTTTGGTGTCGCCGACCACGCCGACTATGGTGATCCACTCGGTGCTGCCTTCTTTGCGTTCGTCAAACGTGATGCGCCGGCCGACGGCGTCGCCGTGCGCGAAAAACTTTTGCGCCAGCAGGGAATTAATCAGGCAGACCTTCGGCGCGGTTTCGTTGTCGGCGGCGGTGAAGGTGCGCCCGGCGAGCAGCGGGATGCGCAGCGTTTCAGCGTAGCCCGGGCTGATTTTGTGAAAATCCGGATGGGATAATCGCCGCGCTTCATCGGGCCCATGCCTTCGATGCTGATGTCGCTGCGGCTGTGATAGCCGAAGAGCGGCGGCGCGGTGCCGAGAGCGGCGGATTCGACGCCGGGAATCTGCTGCAGGCCGGCCAGCAGGCGCTCGGCGAATCGGGCCTGCGAAGGCGCGTCGGGATATCGCGCGCGGCGAAGTATCGACGGCGGCGCTCATCACTTGTTCGGTGTGGAAGCCGGGATTGACGGCCATTAATTTGTAGAGGCTTTTCATCAGCAGGCCGGCGCCAGCCAGCAGCACCAGCGCCAGCGAAATTTCCAGCACAGCCAGCGCGCCGCGCAAACGATTCTGCGCCGCGCTGGAGCTGGAGGTCTTTGCGCCCTCTTTCAGTCCCGTTTGCAAATCGGCATGGCGACCTTGCATCGCGGGAGCGAGACCAAAACCTGCCGCCGCGAACAGCACCACGATTCCGGCGAAGATCAGTACTGGCGCGTTTAATTCCAGGTCGCGCCGCCCAGCATGTCCGACGGAATGAATCGCGAGATCAGGCGGATGCCGCCGAACGCGAGTGCGAGCCCTAGCAAGCCGCCGCAGACCGAGAGCAACAAGCTTTCGGTGAGCATCTGGCGCACGATGCGTCCGCGCCCGGCGCCGAACGCATATCGCAGCGCGATCTCGCGTCCGCGCGACGCGCTGCGCACCAGAAAAAGATTGGCGACGTTGGCGCAGGCAATCAGCAGCACGAAAACTACCGCGCCGAACAGAACCAGAATCGCCGGCCGCGCATCGCCAACGAATTCATCGCGCAGCGTATTTACCGAGACGCTGAATTTGTCGTTCTCGCCGGGATACTGCTCCGCCAGCCGAGCGGCGATGCCGGTCATTTCGGCGGTGGCTTGCTGCAAGGTCACGCCGGGCGCCAGGCGCCCGATCGCATTGGCGTCGCCGCGTTCGCCGCGTTCGATTCCGCCTTTGTTGTCGGTCAGCCAAACGCCCATCGGCTCCAGAAAATCCGCGGATTCAGCAAACGGAAATTCGCCGGCAGCACGCCGATGATGGCGAAGCCACGACCGTCGAGCGTCATCGTTTTGCCGACGACGTCCATCGCGCCGCCGAATTGCGATTGCCAGCGCGGGTAGCTCAGCAGCAGCACCGGAGCCGTCCGGTTTTGCCTTCGTCGGCGCTGAAATCGCGGCCCAGAGCCGGCTGCACGCCGAGCATCGAAAGAAAATCTGGAGTGACGGCGAACCCGCTGACACTTTCGGCCTGCGTCGCACCGGTCAGAGTGAAACCAACTTGGGTGACCTGCGCCATCGGTGAAATCGTTTTGCTCGCGGCGCGCCAGTCCTTAAAATTTGGATACGAGACGCCGACCTTGCCCACTTTTGGCGTGGTTTCGTGCATCACTACCAAGCGCGCGGCATCGCGGTAGGGCAGCGGACGCAGCAGCACGGCGTAGACCACCGAAAAAATCGCGGCGTTCGCGCCGATGCCGAGCGCGAGCGTTAGAACGGCGATGGCAGTGAAGCCGGGGTTTTGCGCAGCGAACGCCCCCCGTAGCGCGCGTCCTGCAGAAAATTCTCGAGCCAGACCAGCGTCCACACTTTGCGGGTTTCTTCCTGCACGCGGGCCACGTTGCCAAATTTCTTCATGGCGGCGTGCCGGGCGTCTTCGGGGTTCATGCCGCGGGCGATGTTGTCCTGCGTCTCGATTTCGATGTGGGCGCGGATGTCTTCATCGAGGTCCTGCATCATTTTGTCGCGGCGAGTCATGTCATTTGCTCCCTGCGCTCGCGCGCGCAGGTTTCAGGATGCGGGCGATGGCTCCGGCGAGCGCGTTCCATTTGCCGGTTTCGACCACCAGCTGGCGGCGGCCCTTGGCGGTGAGCCGGTAGAATTTCGCGCGGCGATTATTTTCGGAGGTGCCGGTTTCGGAGGCGATCCAGCCGCGTTTGATCAGGCGGTGCAGGGCGGGGTAGAGGGAGCCTTGCTCGACCTGCAGCACGTGGTCGGAGGTGAAGCCGATGGCGCGCGCGATGGCGTGGCCGTGAGCCGGACCGAGCAGCAGCGTGCGGAGGATCAGGAGGTCCAGAGTGCCCTGCAACAGTTCGATGCGTTCTTTCTCTTGGGTAGACATACAAGGTGAGCGTAGGAGCGCTTCAGTAGAATGTCAAGGGGAGGGTTGGCCGTCATGCTGAGCGGAGCGAACAATCTCATCCAGTAGCGAGTCGCGCTGGCCATTACGTCGGAGGCGGCTTCGTCGCCGCGATCTGGGCGCTGCAATATGGATGAGATTCTTCGTCGCGAAACGCGCTCCTCAGAATGACGGCGGTTTTGTGGTGCGGCGAGAATTCCGGTCGCGGTACGCGCCGGATCGATTGTGGTGCGGAGGGCTTGGGAAAGGCGGCGGCGAGCCGCCGCACTCCAAGGTAAGCGGGCGCATCATCGACTGTGATTGCGAGATCGAAGTGGGAAAAGTGACATTAGGCGGGCCAAATTCTTTGGTGTTGGATTACCGCTAGCGTGATGAGGACGGCTAGCGTCACCACGTCGAAAATTACGTGCAGGGTGTTGGGGCGCAGGCCGTGGCGTTCGGGGAGGAAGGCGTGGGTTTTGGCGTAAAGCTGCTGCTCGCGTTGGACGCGTTTGGAGCCGGCGCCGAAGAGGTAGGGGATCCACCAGGCGTAGGCCGAGCCGAACAAGGCGAGCAGGTAAAAAATCCAGAGATACCAGATCAGCCATTCGGGGAAATCGTGGCGGAAATTGATGCTGCAGACCAGGCCGAAAGCGGCGGGAATGAAATTGGAGAGCGTAACGTAAACCAGTTTTGTGCCGGGGAATTCGGTGCGGACGGCGTTGAGGTCGTTGAGCGAGCCGAGCGGGACCCAGTTGTGGAGGCCGACGAAGGCGACTACGAAACATTCGAGGGCGATCAGGATGGTGGTGGCCGGCTGCGGCATCATCGGCCAGAATTATAAACGTGCCGCGGCGGTTTTGGGTTCAGCGCGAATCGCGCGCCGCCCGCGGCAGGTCAGTATCGCGCAGCGTTCTCTGCTGTAGCCGCGACCGGGCCATTTTGGAGTGCGGCGGCTTGCCGCCGCTTTTCCGTAGCTGCCCGCGCCACCCGCGTTCTCCAGCGCGAAGCGCCGAGCGGACTGCACACAGCCCGCGCGTCATTCTGAGCGGAGCGAAGAATCTTATCCAGTTGTGAGTCGCGCGGGGATTACGTCGACTGCGGCTTCGTCGTGGTGGGCTGGGCGCTGGAGCATGGATGAGATTCTTCGTCGCGAAAGGCGCTCCTCAGAATGACGGCGGGTGGGAGTCGCGGACGAGATTGTGGTGGCGCTTCGCGCTAGATGATTTTGCAGCGTGGGCCGCTTCGGAAAAGCGGCGGCAGACCGCACTCTAAAATGGGCTGGGCGTGGGTTGGACCGGGAACGCTCCGCGAAACTCGCTTGCGGCGGGCGGCGCGTGCTTCGCACTGGTTTGTTGGGTTGAGGATGTCGCGGCGGCTGATTCGATGAAACAAAATTGAAAAAGGGCGATCCGTACTTCCCGGACCGCCCTTTTTTTCATCTCTGCTGCAAATCCAAATCCTGACGACTACGGATTGCCCACGTTGGAGATGGTGGCCGTGGTGCCGTCGAGTTTGGTGATTTTGACGGTGAACGGCTCGTTGTAGGTTTTGGCTTTGTCTTTGAGAAAGCTGAGTGCGACGGCTTCGCCCAGCAACATGGAGGTATCGCTGTCACTGCGCCAGTGGATGCCCGAATGGATACCATGGCCGAAGGTGACGTTATGGGCCAGCTTGTTCAGTTCACCGTTGACGGTGAGCTGTCCAGCGTCCGATCCGGTGTAGGGGTTGAGCGACAGGCCGTCGTCGCTGGGCACGACGGGATTGGGGATCACGTAGCTGCCGTCGAAGAAAAACTTCAGCACGGTGATGCAAGCGCCGCCGACAGTGCCGTGGCCCGTCGGGTATGACGGGTGAGCCGGCGACCCTTCCGGAAATGCCAGGGAGAGAAGCCAGCTGCCGTATTTGTTGAAGCTTTGCTGCAAGGCCTGAGAATTGAGCACGACGTTACTCGGTTTAACATTGGACTGCGCGCCCTGTCCCGTTTTCACCAGTTGGATATTTCCGCCAAAGGCTTCCGGGCGAGGACGCAGGTGCACGAACCACTTTTGATACCAGACCACATTGAGCGCCTTGGCCGCAATCTCGCCGACGGTGGCCGCAAAATCGGGACCGCCAAAGGTGCCAAAGCCATTTTCGATGACGGAGTTGGCGTAAGGATTTCCCGGATTCACCGGCGCGCCAATGCTGAGCAGCAACAGCAACGCGTTGAAGTAGGCTTCGTACAGAACGTCAACGTGGGTGAACGCCGCCAGATCGCGCCCATTGCGCCGGAAGCGCAGCTGGGGATCGACCTGGTTGCGATTGCCGGTGTCCACGCCATTCTGAATTTGCAGCCACTCCTGAAAATTGGTGCCGTAATCGATGTTGGGCAGGTAGGTCAATTGCTGCTGGCCGATGGGCTGCGCCCCAAAAACGGTGGGTTGAATAAAAAATTGGGAAACATAGGGGCCAAGGGTCTCACCGGGGAAAATCCCGCGGAAGAGCAGGTTGGGTGTGAGCTGACCACTGCTGTTGCGCGGCCCGAAATAAGTGGGCTCCGATCCCAGTTCGGCCGCCGCCGCCGCGGCCAGCGGGCTGGAGGCGTAATCGTCGAAGGCCACGTCGCGGAGCAATGAGGCCCAGTAGTGTTCGACCATTTCGGTGCCGCTCTGGTCGCTGGCGATTCCGGGAGCCGGTGGAACCTGGGGCTGGCCAAACTGCACGTTATCGAGCGCTTCCAGATCGAAAGCCAAACCGCCCTGTGGACCGTTGAGGGTCCGCGTCCCGCCGAGCAGAATCTGTTCAAACTGCGAAAACTTTCCACTGGCCAGCGCCTTCTTGAAGCTGTTGTACGACGAAGGGACTACGCGGCCGTATTGATCGTGCTCCAGGCACTTGGTGAAGGTGCCGCCTTTGTCCGCATAGCGGGCGTCATCCCCATTGTTGACGTTGGTCGCCGCCGGCACCAGCGCGTCCGCGGTCGCCTCGCTTACCCGCAGGGTGAAGGCTTGCACGATCCGAGAATTTGTTACATTCGAAGGAGCGGCTGGCGTCGAGGGCGTGGCGGATTGAGCGGAAGCTACCGCTGGCGCCGCCAGCGTACCGGCCGCGAGGCTCGCAGCAACTCCCACCTGGCCCAAAAACTGGCGCCGATTCGAATTTGCCGGAGCCGTAACGGGCGGAGTATTCTCTTTTTCGAGCGCACCATTCGGACGATTCTTTTCCTGACTCATGCGAGTCCTCCTTTTTTTGACAGCTCTTCGAAAAACGTTCGGGGCCTGGAAACGGGGTATCCGGTAGCAGACGCGCAGGCCGATCTGCGGGCCTAGGCACGGTTTGGGAGGGCCGAGCCGGTCAGGGTCGGACCGGGTGCTCGGCGCGCCCGTGTTCTTCGCTCACAGGACTCCTCGCTTTTTTGCTCGGCTGGCGCAACTGCGGTTAAGGTTCGGTCGGATCGAAAGAACCGTGAAGTTCAGGTTTCCAGATTGAGGTTCGGTCGGCTGGAACGAACCAGTTGAAATGAGTCGATACAACGAGCCGCTGAATGGGGCCGGTGGTACAAACCTAGGAAATGAATTAGCGACCTGCTTCTGGCCCGGTGGAATATCACGGCGTAATCCGCGGGAGCTAGCTGTTCCGCAGGACAGTTTAGGTACAGGCCGGATCAATCCACTGGTTAACTAGTTATCTAATACGCGCGAGCGTAACACCGAATTTCCCCGCGCGCCAAGGAATTATTCGTGACAACCGGGCGCCCGGTGGGGGCCTTCGTAAAAGTTTCGCGCCACGCCGGTGGCAAAAAACGGAGCAGCGCCTTGAGCGACGAGGGACTTCTGCTCGATGTAGAATTCCCATCATGCCCAAAAAAGGGAACCAAATTTCGACACCGTGAAGAAAATCGGCTTAGCGTTGCCCGGAGTGGAGGTCAGTACCTGCTACAGCCAGCCGGCACTAAAGGTTCGCGGGAAATTGCTGGCATGTTGGCCATCGCACAGTTCCGCCGAGCCCGATTCGCTGGTCGTCCGTGTCGATTTTGATCAACGCGCCGCCCTGCTGGCCGAAGCGCCGGAGGTCTACTACGTAAAAGATCACTACGTTGGCTACACCGGCGTGCTGGTGCGCCTCTCCCGGGCGACCCCCGAAATTCTCCGCGACCTGCTCGCCGCTGCCCACAAATTCGTAACTGCCAAGAAAACCAAAAAATAGAAAATCGAAAAGAAAAAACGAGAAAAGGTCTCGCGACCAGCCGCGAAGCGCGCCGCCCGCAGCAAGAACTATCGCGGAGCCTTCGAGGCCGAAATGTCGCTCAGCCCAGTGTGGAGTGCGGCGGCTCGCCGCCGCTTTTCCGTAGCTGCCCGCGCCACCCGCGTTCTCCAGCGCGAAGCGCCGGCGCGGACTGCACACAGCCCGCGCGTCATTCTGGGCGGAGCGAAGAATCTTATCCAGTTGTGAGTCGCGCGGGGCATTACGTCGAGGGCGGCTTCGTCGTGGTGGGTTGGGCGCTGGAGCATGGATGAGATTCTTCGTCGCGAAAGGCGCTGCTCAGAATGACGGCGGGTGGGAGTCGCGGACGAGATTGTGGTGGCGCTTCGCGCTAGACGATTTTATAGCGTGGGCTGCTTGGGAAAAGCGGCGGCAAGCCGCCGCACTCCAAAATGGGCTGGGCGCGTTTTTCGGTTGGGGACGCTCCGCTGTAAATTTTGGCGTGGGCGGCGCGTGCTTCGCACTGGGTGTTGATGCGGAGTGGCTTCGCGAAACTGCGTGTGGCACGGTGTGATCTAAACCCGCACCCTTTGCTGGAAGGCATGGCGCAAAGAGTGCGACACCCGGAAAGACAACTTCAGAGGCTGTGGCAGCTGCAACTGCAACTTTTTTCGAGGCTGCTGGGTTTGCGATCCACATCCAGCAGGGAATCATCCGCGGCGATTCTGCCGTGCTCCAGCGTTATCGCGCGCTCGCCCAGCGCGCGCACTTCTTCGTGGTCGTGCGTGACGTACACGATGGGAATGCGGTGGGCCGCATTCCAGGCGCGGAGGTCGTCGATGATCAGGGCTTTGGTGCGCGTATCCAACGACGACATCGGCTCATCGAGCAGCAGCACGGCGGGTTCGGTGACCAACGCGCGGGCCAACGCGACGCGTTGTTTTTCGCCGCCGGAAATTTCGCTGGGGAGGCGATCGCTGAGGTGGCCGATGCGGAAGGAGGCCATCACCGCCTGGACGCGCGCGCTGCGATCGGCGGCGGCAAGTTTGCGCAGGCCGTAGCCGACATTCTCGCGGACGCTGAGATGTGGGAAGAGCGCCAGATGCTGAAAGACGAAAGCGACTTTGCGATGGCGCGGCTCGAGATTAATTCTGCGAGCGGAATCGAAGAGGACCTGCTCGCCCACGGCGATGGAGCCGGATTCCATGGCCGCGAGGCCGGCGATGCAACGCAGCAGCGTGGTTTTGCCCGCGCCGGAATGTCCGCGCAGAATGGTGACGCCCGGTTGCGCGATGAAATTCGTTTCGAGCGAGAAGGAGGTCGCGCCGTCGGACGCGAGGTAACGATGCGCGACGCGAATTTGCAGCGGGCGCGCCAGCTCCTGCTCCAGCGGGTCGGTCGCCGATAAGCCGATCTCGCCCGCGGCATGCGCCGCGCGCGCTGGCGTGCGGCTGGCCGGCAGCGCCCAGCTCAATCGAAACCAATCCGCAAAAACGCTTAGCTGTCCCATTTTGTCGCCCTCCCCAATGGCGCCAGCACGTCCGACACGCCGGTGAAGCGATTCAAATTCATGGAAACTCCTACGGCGACTACCGCGAGCAGAACCAGGCAGAACGCGATGGGCAGCGCTCCGGCCAATCCTTCGGATTCAAATTTCACCCACAAAAAAACTGGCAGGGTGTGCGGGTTGTAAGCCATCACCAACGTCGCGCCAAATTCTCCCAGCGCGCGAATCCACGCCAGGGTAATGCCGATGGCGATGCCGGGCCAGGCCAGCGGCAGCGAGACGCGAGTAAAAACTTGCCAGGCCGAATCGCCCAACGTGCCGGCGGCGGCTTCGAGTTCGCGATCGACATTGGCAAAGGCCGCGAGCGACGACGCGATCACAAACGGCGCGGCCACGAAAATCTGCACCAGCACGATGCCCACGATGTTGTTGGTCAGCGCCAAATTGTGTGCGTCAAACGGACGCCCGATGACGCCATAAGGACCGAACAAGCGCAGCAGCAAAATTCCTCCGGCCAAATCGGGCACCACCATCGGTAGAAAAACCAGGCCGATCCACAGGCGCTTCAACGGCAGGTCGGCGCGGGCCAGCAAATATCCCAGCGGAACGCCGAATGCGGTCATGGCCACAATCGCGATGGCCGAAGTGAGCAGCGAAACTTTTACCGCCTGCAAAGCTTCCGGCTGGCGCAGCGCCGCCAGCGCCGTGGCCCAGTTGCTGCCCAGCAGCAAATTGCCGATGGGCAAAATCAAATCGAGCAGCAACACCGCGCCCAGGAGCCCAAACAGCAGCGCCATTCCGTTCAGCCTGCGATTCAGGTTCAGGCCTAGGCTCATGGATGAAATGCTCCGGTGATAAATCCGCGCAGCTCGGGCGGCACCAGGCCAGCGTCGCCGCCAACTTGATGCGAGACCGTGGTGAAACCGTACTGGGTCAGCAGCGCGTCGGACGACAAAACAAATTTGGTAAACGCCAGCGCCGCGGCCTCATGCCGCACCGTCGCGGGAATTGCGATGGTGAAAAGAATCGGTGCGCCCACCACGTGTTCGCCCGCCGGAGTGTTGTAACTTTCCTGCGCATAACTCGCCGCAAAGTTTTGGTCGCCCAAATTAATCTGGGGCGGCAGCGTCAGATACGGCAGCCGGTGCGCCACCGCTTCGTGCTTATAGAAAATCGCGGCGTCGAATTCGCCCGCTTCCAGTCGCGCCAGCAGGACAATTTCCGGATACACCTGCGCGGGATTGCGCGGCTGGCCCAGCAGCTTTGGAATCTCGGGGCTGTTATAAAGTTTCCCGGCCAGGTCGAACATGAAAAGCGTTCGATAGCCTTTGGGATCGATGCTGGGATCGCCGCGTCCAAAACGGAAGCCGGGAGTTTCGAGCAGCTCGTACCAGGTGATGCGGCCCACGCGTGCGTCTTCGATCTTGGTGGCAAATTTGCTGTTCGGGTTGTAACCCAGCACCAGTTGCGACGCCGCCACGGTCATGTACCAATTCACCAGATTGCCGTTGGCCGCGCCCATCAAAACTTTTTCGTTCACCGCGGGATCGGCGCTGATGTAAACGTCCGGGGAGCGCAGCTTGTCGCGAATCATGCGCGCGCCGGCCAGCGAACCTTGCGCTTCGCCCTGAAATGCCGTGCCGGTGGCCTTGGTGAACGCCGGCCCCAGGCTGTTTTCCATCACTCCGGCCAGCGAGCCGGCATACAAAACGGAAACGCCCTCTTCCGAATTGGCCGCACGCGGCGTAAGCAGTGCGCACAAACTCAAAACCAAAATCGCCACAGCAACACGCACGCCAAAAACGAGACGCGCGCCTTCGCGCACGTCGTCCCACGCGCCACCAGCTTTCAAATTGTCACGCACCCACAAATTCCGAAAACCCATTCAGCAGTCCTTGGCCGCCAGCTCGGCGTCGCGCAAAAACGAATCGGTTCACCAGATTTTGCAACACGCGGGAGCCGGACGCCCTCCGGCCCCCGCGTGTTGCGCTGTGCGGAACCTCGCATATCCTGCGAGGCTCCGCCGGGGGAACTACCTCGAACCGGGCTTACGACTTGGTGATGGTGATCGGAGTGCCGTCGAACTTGGTGAACTGGAACGACGGGTTAGTCTCCGGGTAGCCCTGAATCACGTCCTTCAGCAAATCGATCGCGGATTGTTCGCCCAGCAGCATCGACTGGTAGTAATCGCTGCGCCAGTGAACGCCGGCGATGTCGCGGGCCATACCCACGTTGGAGGCCAGCTTGTTCAGCTCGCTTCCTACGGTGATTTGCCCGGCGTCCGCGCCGGTGTAAGGCACCAGGCTGAAGCCGTCCGGCGAATATACCGGGGTGATGTTGTTGGCCACGAAGGTTTCCTGGTCGTTGAAGAACGCCTTCAACACCGTGACCGAAGCACCGCCCACCGCCGCGTGTCCCGAACCGTACGAGGGATGCGTGGGCGAGCCTTCGGGGAAGGCCATCGGCAGATAGTAGGTGCCGTTGGCGGTGAATACGGATTGAACCGCTTGCGAATTCAGCACTTCGCTGTTGATCGGATATTGTCCGGCGCCGGTCATCATGTTCTGGATCCAGCCGCCGAATTCCTCCGGTCGCAGAGTGCGATGCACGTAATATTTTTGGTACCACACCGCGCGTAAGCCGCGCAGCGCCGCATCCGCCATGATCGCGGTGATATGCGCCCCGCCGAATTGAGCGAAGGCAGTTTCTTCGGGCGTGAGCGTGGCGCTGTACGGGTTTCCCGGGTTCGGCGGGAAATTCGCCGCCAGCAGCGCGACCGCCGCGAAGTAATACGACTGGTAGAGCTCGTCAATGTGCACCAGCGCGCCCATGCTGCGGCCATCGCGCAGGTAGATCGGAGCGGTTTCGATCTGGTTATTGCCGAAGTCGAAGAAGATGCTCCGCGCTTTCGACGGTACCGTGACTTGGCCGTTCTGTACCGCGAGGAAACTGCTTTGGTCGGTCATGTAATTCAGATTCGCGGCGTAAGTGAAATACTGCTGCGCCGGAAGTCCGCTGGAATTATCCACGGCGAAGTTTCCCAGGCCGAACGTGGTGGGCAGCATGAACAGCTGGCTGACGTATGGTCCAACCGTATCGCCCACCATGTTGCCGCGGAACAGAGTTTGCGCCGTCACCTGGTTGCCGGTCTTTGGTGCGGTGAGGCTGGAACATTTATTCAGGTCGGCAATGGCTGCGGTGGTCAGCGGTTCCTGTCCGTATTGCCAGAAGGGAACGTCGCGGCACAGCGCATGCCAGTAGAGTTCGATCATTTCATCCGCGCGCGCCACGCTGGAAAAGGTCGGCGACGGGGGAATGGTGATCGCGCCGGCATCGACGCCATCGAGGCTGACGGTCAGCCCGGCCTGCGGGCTGGCGTAGGGCGCGACGCCGCCGAGCGTGATCGCTTCCCAATCCGCCTGCCTGCCCGTGGTGCAGGCCTTCAGGAAAGTTTTGTAGGCCGTCGGATTCACTTGGCCCAGATTGTCATGCGGCAAATTTTTGGTGAAGTTGCCGATGTAGTAGTCGTTGGCGTAAGCCGATTCGTCGCTGTTGGGAATTTGCGGGGGCAGAGGCTTGGCGAATTCGGCCAGCGCCGCTTGTTCCCGAACGCCGAGGACGAAGGCCCGCCGCGCTTGCCCGCCCACCGGAAAAGAAAAGCCGGCGGTGCTGGCGGCGGTGCTGGCGGTTCTCTGCGCTTGCCCCGCCGCTTCCGCCACCGTAAAATTTCCGCCGACCAGCGGGCTCAGCGGCACGCCGGCCGCCGCGAAGGCTGCTGCGCCGCCGGCGATGCCGCCCACTTTGCCCAGAAAGGCGCGCCGCGAAGAGCCTTTCTTCGGTTCCTTGGCTGCCGCTGCAGCCTCGTTCGAGGTGGTCCCGGAATTGGCCGTGGTGCTTTCCGTCACACGTGTGCTGGCGATGTTTTCTGCGCTCATAGGCTCCTCTCGTTTTGTCTGGGCTGGCGTACCCGTGGTTGCGGCGCGCTCGGTGGAGCGAACCGTGAAACGAACGTACAAAAGTTTTGCCGTCGTGGTTCGGTCTGGGTGCGAACCGGCGATCGTTTGGTGTTGAGGTTCGATTGGCTGGAGCGAACCAGTGAGTGCTTCTGACTGGGTGGAATATCACGGCGGAATCCATGGGAGCTAGCTGTTCCGCAGGACAGTTTAGGTACAGGCCGGGCGCTTCCACCTGTTAACTATTTGCTTAATGCGGGGGAGCCTAACACCGATTTTCATCCAGCAGCAAGGCATTTTTCGTGACCGGCGGGCGGCGAGAGCAAGCACCTTCGCAAATTCTTCGCGGGGCGAATATCCGTAGGACAGGCGGTCAGCCAGGCTGCGCCCCACTTTCAGTGGGGCGTGCCTTCGCTGCTCCATCCGCAACCGAAGCCGTGCTCGTCGCAGCGGCCTGCGCGACACGGTACTGGATGAGATTCTTCGCTTTGCTCAGAATGACGTCGGGGCGGGAGTGGGGAGGGCTTCGCGGTAGGGTTGCGCGGCTGTCATCCCGAGGAGCGCCTTTGGCGACGAAGGATCCCTCTTCGATGTAAACTTCTGCGGCCGACCAACCACCAACCATGCCCAGAAAACGCGCGATAACTTTCGACACCGTAAAAAAAATCGGCCTGGCGCTTCCGGGCGTCGAGGCCAGCACCACCTACGGCCAGCCGGCCCTGAAAATCCGCGGCCAACTGCTGGCCTGCCTGCCGTCGCACTCCTCCGCCGAACCCAACTCGCTGGTAGTCCGCGTCGATTTCGAGCAACGCGCCGCGCTGCTGGCCGAAGCGCCGGAGGTCTACTACGTGACCGATCACTACGTTGGATACAGCGCGGTTCTGGTGCGGTTTTCGCGGGCGACGCCGGAGATTTTGCGCGACCTGCTGGCCATGGCCCACAAATTCGTCACCGCGAAGAAAACCAAAAAGTAGGAAAGGGAAGTCCTGGGCAAGAAGGAGATCCTTCGTCGCTGCGCTCCTCTGGATGACGGCCAAAAACGGTTGAGCGCCGAACTGGTGGGCTAGGAGAAGCGGATCGCAATGGCCGGGGCTGGCGTTTCTCGGCGTGGGCGGCACGCTTCGCGCTGGGTGCGCGGTTAATGGCCGGAAAAATCTACTTCCACAATTTCTACCGATTCTTTCGGGCCCGGCTCGTAGCGCCACTGCTTCACCGCGGTGTTTGCCGCTTCGGTCAGCAGCGGGCTGCCGCCCAGAACTTTGGTGCTGATCACGTGGCCTTCCGGCGAAATGGTCACGGAGATTTTCACCTTGCCGGTGACGTTGACTTGCCGCGCCAGCGCCGGATATTCCGGCGCGACTTTGCTGCGAACCTTGCGCGCGCCGCTGCTGGAGCTGTTCGCGCCAGCGTCGCTCGAGCTGCCCGAGCCACTCGATCCATTCGCGCTGGATCCATTCGCGCCGCTTCCGCGTGAGCCACTCGAATTCGACCCCGAGCCCGAATAGGCCGACGACTGCGCAAACACACTCGACGCCGCGCCACACCACAAAACCGCCAGCAGCGCACATCCAATTTTCAATGCGAATGAAATTCTCACGTGTAGAAAGAAACCCCCGCAGAGCTCATGGCAAAAGACTTGCCATTCCGGGAAGAAGTGCTGCGAAAAATGCGTCAGAAATGAAAGGGGTTACGGCCAAGCAGGCCGGCCCGAAATTGATTTTGTCTCAAACGCGCCGCCGCGCTGAGAACCTGTCTCAAATCTGCGACGGCGCCTTGCAACAACTCGCGCTACTCCACCACCACTGAGACCACGGTCATCGCGGTCTGCGCGCCAGATGTTGCGGTGATCGTTACTTTATAGGTTCCGGCCGGCGTGCCGGTTATCGGAGGCGTGCCTCCGCCGCCCCCGCCACCGCATGCTGCGAGCAGGACCAGGCCCGCGATCAGCAGCGCTGGACGCAAAAGCTTTCGCGCTCGCTGCGCGGGCGCGAAACTCGTTGGCCCGGCGAGCAGCATCAGCAGCGAGAGCAACGCCACCAGCAAGAACATCGGGCGCACGGCGGTCAATCGAACTGGCGAGGGAGCCGGCGTTAACGTCAGGGCTGGATTTGAGCCGCGCGCTCCATTCGCGCCCGAAAATAATCCGGCTGCTGCCACGCGGACTGCATTCGCGCTGGGCGCGGTAGTGGTTACGGTCAAGGTGGTGCCGCTGACGGTGCAACTGCCTTCGGGAATCGAACATGCGGCGGTCAGAGTCGGTGGGTTGGCGAATCCCGCGGTGCTGAGCGGAAAGGTGAAAGCCGTGCCGGGCGTGCCCATTTGCGTGGGCTGCGGCACGGTGACCGCCGGATTCGCGGTGAACGTGGCGGTGGCCGCCGTGTTGGCGGAGATGGCGAAGGTGCAGACCGCGGTGGTGCTGCCGGCGCAGGCGCCCGCCCAACTGGTGAACGTGGCTCCAGAATTGGGGACGGCGGTCAACGTAATTGATGTTCCGGAATTGAACACGGTACCGGTAGGCAATTGTTGAATCGTGCCGGGGCCCGAAACGCTGGTCGAAAGCGTGAACTGCTGGGTGAACGTCGCACTCACCGTGGTGTTCGCCGAAATTATAAACGTGCACACCGGATTGGTGCTGCCCGCGCACGCGCCCGACCAGACTGTCGAATATCGCGCCGGCGCCGGGCACGGCAGTCAGCGTAATCGAGGTTCCGGACGCGAAGCTGGTGCCGGCGGGCGATTGCATGATCGTCCCGGGTCCGGAGACATTCGTGGCCAGCGTCACTTGCGGCCCGCCGGTAAACGTCGCGGTGACCGCGGTATTTGCATTCAGGGTGATGAAGCATTGGGTTGGCGGTGCGTTACCGAGAATGCATACGCTCGCTGGAGTCCACCCGCTGAACTGCGCGCCGGTGTTCGGCACCGCGGTCAAGACAACCGAGTCGCCTGGGCGAAACGAAGTTCCTGCCGGCGCTTGGGTGATTATTCCCGGACCAACCACCGAAGTGGTCAGCGTCACGTTTGCTTCGAACTGCGCGGTAATCGTGGTGTTCTGGGTGAGCACCACGGTGCAGGGCACCAGGCCTTCGTTCATCGGGCAACCGGTGCTCCAGTTCACGAAGGAAGAATTCGCGTTGGGCGCGGCGGTCAAGTACAACGTGGTGTTGTTCGGAAACGAGGTGCCCGCCGGCGTCTGCGTGATCGTGCCGGGCCCCACCGCGGAAGCGTTGAACGTCCACTTGGTTACAGTGGTTACTCCGTTTCCATTGACCATGGCGGCTACCGGACCATCGGGCGAGTTGTTTGCAATATTCAGGATCGCCGCACGATTGCCCAGCGCCTGCGGGGTAAAAATAATGTTAATCGTGCACGAAGCTCCCACCGCGATCTGGCCGGTGCAGTTATTCGTTTGGGAAAAATCGTTGGGATTCGTGCCGGTCCAGGTGATTCCTGAAACCGTGAGAGGCGCCGAGGCGTTGGTAGCGTTTTGCAGCTGAATCGCCAGCGTGCTGGAAGATCCTTGAGCCGTATCGGGAATCAAAATCTGCTGCGACGGAATCAGCACCGGGTCCGAAAAGGGTTCGATCGAAGAGGCGCCAATGGTCACCGTTTGCGTCGCGGCGATCGGCGAATTGCTTACGATGGTGACCACGGCCGAAGCTGGGCCAGCGATGGTCGGGGCATAGGTGACGACCGGGATGCAAGTGCCACTCGGCGGTATCGGCGTGGTGCACGTATTCGAGATGGTCAGGCTGGGGTCACCGGCAATCGTAATGCTGTCGATCGTGAGCGGTCCGAATCCCCAATTGTTGATGTTAATCGGAATCGTCTGAACTTTGCCCACTACCACGCTAAAGTTGATGTCCGCCGTAGGATTCACCTGCAGGTACGGCTGGTTGGGAACCGGAATGGCGCCAGTCACAACCAGTGCGCCACCGGAAACGGAAGTCGCCGCTGGAGTCAGCGATCCATCGGCGTTGACTAAATCCGACGACAGACCCGTCGTCGAAATTTGGACGAATAAAAAGGGTGTGTCGGGCGAAGCCAAAACGCCCTCCACGGTCGCCCCGGTGGGCGTCGGGATGGTCGAAACCGGAGCCAGGATTCCATTCACGAAAGTGAAGCCGGTCACCGTGTTGTAAACATAGTTGCTGGTCGAATCCACGGCCGCCGTGTTGGCGGTTCCCACCTGCTGCTCGGCCTGAAATTCATGGGACGAAACCTCGGTAAGGTTTCCGGTGATGGAATTGACCAGGAACGAATCGAGGAAACTGGTATTGCCGGCGGTGAACGCCATGGTATATCCCGCGAACACAAAAACGCCGTTGGGACTGCCGCCCAACATCAAGCCCGGATTGGAATAGTCCTCCAGAGGAGTGACCAGATCTACGGTCAGAGTACCGTCCGCGTTCAAATCGTATTGCTGAATCACCGCCGGATCGCCGCTATCCGGTGGCCCCGGCGAGTAATAGGTGAGGACGTAGAGCCACTTTCCGGTGGGGTGCAGGTATAGGCCTGATGGCCGTCCGGGAGCGAGCGTATGCGTTTCGAGCAGTGCGGGAATGCCGTCCGCTCCAATGGTGAAGGTGTCGAGTATGGTGGACGGCGCGGAGGTTTGTGGGATCACTTCCGAAACTACGAACAGATATTTTCCGTCGGGGCTGACCGCGAGATACAGCGGATCCGCCGCTGGATTGCTAAGAACGCCGAACGGCGATGCCGGCAGCACCGTGGTCGAACCGTCGGCGGCGATCGAAAGCACCACGATCACTCCGTTGCCGGAGGAATTGAGGGAGGTGCCGAACAAAAACGTCTGCGCGGGATTTACCGCTGCGGAAAACAGTGCCGTATTCAGCAGCGCGGGCGGAGCGGCGATCGCGGTCAGGGCTCCGGTGGTGGGATCGACCTGATAGGTGGTGACCGACAGGGAATTCACGCCCGGCGAGGTTTGGGTTGAGGTCAAAGCGAAAAGACGTTGTGGCGGGGCTTGGGTTTGGGCGCCGACGGTGCCGGCGTTGGCCAGCGCGAAAAAAATCGCGGCAAGCGCGGCCAGGGGGGCGCGGAGCGGCCAAGGCGGCGCGAGAATTTTTGCGACGGGCGTTGCAATTTTCGCAGCTGCAAAAAAATATGTGCATACGTATTCCAGCGCAGCGCGCGAGCCGAATTCATGGGGAATCCTTTGTTGCGAGAGCCGTTGATCAGCCGCGCGCGAAAATCGCCTGCGCCGCGGTCTGCCGGTGCCGTGGGAACCGCCTCTGCACCGCGAACCTGTTGTATAACGCGGTTCTTGACGCGTCAATACGCGGACGCTTGGGTCGCGCGCGAAGGTAACGGCGAAAGTAACGGAGAAAGTAACGGAGAAAGTGGGATAGGGTTTCCGCCGGTCTGCCCGCCACCTTCCAGTGGGGTGTGCCGCTGGCGCCGGTAAATTAGTTCGAGAGGCGAATCGAGGCGGCGCCCAGGATTGCGCCAGACGAAGGATCTTGCAGCAGGGCCACGACGCGGTAGTTGGGGTTGGAGTTGCGTGTGAATTTCACGCTGACGTCCTTGGCGAAATTCTGTCCGCGAGCCACGGTGCCGGCCTGGGTCATTTCGCGCACCACTGCCACGTGATGCAGGGTGCGCCCGGAATTTTCGCCGCGGCTGACGCTGGAGACGTCGCTCTCATCTTCGACTGCGACCAGCAGCGCCGCATCGGCGGGCACCGCTCCGGTTTCCACGTGCAGCGTCACGTTCGTATTGCCGTCGAAACGCGCGCCGGAAATCGTCACCGGAATTTTCTGCGCGTGCGCGGCGCTTTCGATCGCACGCAGCGCGCCGCGTTCGTCGCTGCCGACGAACTGGATGCGGCCATCGACCACCATCTGCGGCGTGTAGACCGTTCCCAAACCGAAATGCCCGGAGTAAACATTCTGCCGCTCGCTGTAAGCGTGCGCCGAATACGGATCGCGCCAGCCGATGTCGTCCCAGTAGTCGACGTGCTCGCTGAGCACGATGATCTGCGCGCCCGCGACCGGCTGGGTCTTATCCAATTTTTCCAGCAGGGCATCGGCCGGCGGGCAATCCGAGCAGCCCTCGGAGGTAAACAATTCGAGGACCACCGGCGCGCGTCCGGAATTTTCGGCAATCACCGGCAGCGCGCTGGAATCGCGCGGCGCACTTGCATCATCTGGTGCGAGCCGCGGGATTCCGCCAGCCATGTCCGCTCCGCTGCGCGCGCGCACCATCGGCATCGCGAAAATCGCCAAGAGCGCCAGCGCCAAAATCCCCATGCCAGTCAACCAGGTTCGAACCATGCCAGTTAGACGACTGATTCTGGCGAAAGATGCAAGCGGGTCGCCCTAAACCCCTGAAACCTTGGCCATCTCCGCGAATCAAACCAGTAGGCCCCTTTCCAGCGTATCCTTATATATAGGCAGACCGAATCGGCAGTCAGGCCGCCTGAACGAGGTCCAAATGCTTTCATTCGATGCAGATAGCGCTAAGAACAGCAAAAAGCCCTTCGCTGAGGAAACCTCGTCGCTCGGCCGCCGCGCGTTTATCGTAACCGCCGCAGCCGCCATCGCGGGTTTCGTCTTCTCGCGTTTTTACACGCATGATCCGGCCATCACCGCTGCGGCGAATGCCGTTCCGGCCGGCCCGCCGAAGATGGTGAAAATCGTCAATTTCACCGACGCCGGCGTGCGCCAGGACGTCGTCACCGTGCCGATGATCGTCAAGACGCTGCAAGAATGGCAGAAGCAGCTCACACCCGAATCTTTCGAGGTCGCGCGCGAAGCCGGCACCGAGCATCCCTACACCAACGAAAATCCCAACAATCATCAGCCCGGAGTTTTTCGTTGCATCTGCTGCGACACCGCGCTGTACAACGCCGATACCAAATTCGAATCCGGCACCGGCTGGCCGAGTTTCTGGCAGCCCATCGCCAAAGAAAACGTGGACGAAATTTCCGACACCGGTTTCGGGATGGTCCGCACCGCCGTCTCCTGCACCAGATGCGCCGCGCACCTGGGCCATGTCTTCGACGACGGCCCGCAGCCGACGGGCCTGCGCTACTGCATGAACGCCGTAGCGATGCGTTTCGCGAAAGCGCCGACGGCGTAAGCGAGAAGCGCGCCGTTGAATTTCCGGGTGCCCCATCCTTTGCGTCTTGCTTTTAAGCAAGGGGTGGGATGGTGTGTTCAGCAGAGGCCCCGTTTTCGACGAAGCCATCACTCCGTAACAACCAGCGCAAACACGGCGAAGGATGGGCCACCCCGAAATTCCGCCTCAAACCTCGGAAGTTTAACTACAACTCCCGAAAATGAACCTGGTCCCCCCGTGAACAAATTTCCACGTCCCCTCGTATACTTCCTCGGAGGCTTGGTCCCCTGATGAAAGACATTCAATACGCGCTGCGCCAGTTTGCCCGCGCGCCGATTTTCACCGCTACCGCGGTCCTCACTCTCGCGCTCGGCATCGGTGCCACCACCGCCATTTTCACCCTGGTCCACGCCGTGCTGCTCAATTCGCTGCCGGTGGCCAAGCCCTCCGAACTGATCCGCATCGGCGACAAAGAAAATTGCTGCGTTAACGGCGGCCTGCAGGACGATTGGTCGCTCTTCTCCTACGATAAATACAAAACGTTTCGCGACAACACCCAGGGCTTCGTGCAGCTGGCGGCCATGCAGTCCGGCGGCCAATTGACCGGCATCCGCCGCGCCGGCTCCGCCAATGCCGCGCAATCGCTGCGCACCGAATTCGTCAGCGGGAATTATTTCGAAACCTTCGGCATCGCCCCCTACGCCGGCCGCATGTTCACCATGCAGGACGATGCCCGCAGCGCCGCGCCCGTGGCTGTGATCAGCTACCGCGCCTGGCAAAATAAATTCGGCTCGGACAAGTCCATCGTCGGCGGCAGCTTTCTTTTCAACGGCCAGCCCTTCACCATCGTCGGCATCGCCCCGCCGCGTTTTTTCGGCGACCGGCTGCAGGATCCCGCCGCCTTCTGGATTCCGCTGGCGCACGAGCCGCTGCTCGATGGCCCCGGCGCCATCATGGATTTTCCGCAGCAGGATTGGCTGGACCTGATCGGCCGCATCCAGCCCGGCGCGGACCAAAAACAAATCGAAGCGCATTTGCAGGTCGAGCTGCAGCAGTGGCTGCGCAGTCCCATCGCCAAATTACAGCCCGGCGAACTGGACATGGTCTCGAAGCAAACGCTGCATCTCTCCCCCGGAGGCGGCGGCATTCAACAGCTGCGCGATCAATATGAATCCGGCCTGCGCCTGCTGATGTGGATTTCCGCGCTGGTGCTGATCATCGCCTGCGCCAACGTGGCCAACCTGATGCTGGTTCGCGCCACCACTCGTAAATTGCAAACGTCCATTCGCGCCGCACTGGGCGCTCCGCCCACGCGCCAGATCCGCCAGGTGCTCACCGAAAGTATTGTACTGGCGGTAATTGGCGGCATCGCCGGCGTCGCGCTGGCCTACCTGGGCACCAGCGCGATTCTGCGTCTCGCGTTTCAGGATACTTACGTCGCCATTCACGCCTCGCCGTCCTTGCCGGTGCTGGCTTTTACTTTCATGGTCGCGCTGCTCACCGGAATTTTGTTCGGTGTGGCTCCGGCGTGGATCACCGCCAAAGCGGCGCCGGCCGATGCCTTGCGCGGCGCCGGACGCGGCAACACCGGACGCGCCGGCTGGGCCCAAAAATCCTTGGTCATCGCCCAGGCCGCGCTTTCGCTGGTGCTGCTTTCCGCCGCGGGCCTGCTGACCCAAAGCCTGCGCAACATGCAGAACCAGAGCTTCGGCTTCGACACCACCAATCGCTACATCGCGCACGTCGATCCGCAGATGGCCGGCTACAAACCCGAGCAGCTCGACGCGCTCTACCGCCAGTTGCACGACACGCTTTCGGCGATTCCCGGCGTCGCGCAAGTCAGCTTTTCGATGTACAGCCCGATGGAAGGCGACAACTGGGGCGAAACAGTTTTTATCGAAGGCCAGCCCGCTCCGCCGCCCGATTCGAATCAGAATGGTGCCAGCTGGGTGCGCGTCAGCCCGGGATATTTCGAAACGCTCGGGACCAAAATTGTCGAAGGCCGCTCGTTCCAGGATTCCGATTCGGCCTCGGCGCAACACGTCGGGGTGGTGAATAAAACGTTCGAGAAGAAATTCTTCAAGGGCGAATCGGCCATCGGCAAACATTTCGGCGACATCAGCATGCAGTACGCCGGGAATTTCGAAATCGTCGGCGTCACCGAAGACACCATGTATCTCGATCCTTCGGAAAAAATCCGGCCCATGTACTTTCTGCCGTCGACCCAGGCCACGGTGTATGACGATCCCCGGTTCATTAGCTTTGAAAATCGTTCGCACTACCTGAACGCCATCGAAATTCAGACGCGCGGTAAAGTTTCTGGCCTGGAAACGCAGGTCCGCCATTCGCTTTCGGACGTGAATCAGGATCTGGCGGTGCTGGATTTCACCACCTTCGGCAAGCAGGTCGGCGACAATTTCAATCAGCAGGCCATGATCGCGAAACTCGTTTCGCTTTTCGGATTCGTCGCGCTGATTCTCGCGTCCATCGGCCTCTACGGCGTCACCGCCTATTCGGTCGAGCGCCGCACCAACGAAATCGGCATCCGCATGGCGCTCGGAGCAGGGAAGATGAATATTTTGAAACTGGTCCTGCGTGGCGCGCTGCTGCAAATGGGCATCGCCCTGCTGATCGGCATTCCAGTGACGATCGCCGCCGGGAGAGCCATGTCCGCGCAACTTTTCGGGGTGAAGCCCTACGACCCGCGCATCCTGATCCTCACCGCCGCGGCGCTAGCCTTCGCCGCCTTCGCCGCCGCGGTAATCCCCGCTCGCCGCGCCGCCACCCTTAACCCAATCCGCGCCCTGCGCGAAGAATAATAGAGCCGCACCACCTTCCGCGACGAAGAATCTCATCCATGCTCCCGTCTCCAGAGCACCACGACGAAGCCGGTCCTGCGGACGCGAGAAAAAACAAAAGCCCCACCCTTCGCAAAATCAGCGAAGGATGGGGCACCCTGAAGTCAAAAGCACAATGCGCCGAGCCGCGAATTACTTCGCAGCCGGTGGCGGGCCCTGATTCTCGCTGGTCGGCGGCACCAAACCCTTCAGCCGCATGTAGGTGACCAGGTTTCCGTAATGTTCATCGGCATGCGCGGTGTTCAACGACAGCACTCCGATGCGGGCCATGGGGAAGCCCATCATCTTGATCATTTCGGCGCCTTTCGCGTCGGTCATCGCGGCGAAGGTCTTCATGCAGTAAGCCTGCGCATCTTTCATCGCCGCCACCAAATCGGCTTTCGACGTTTTGGTTTTCTCGATGTCCTTCGATGGATTTGCTTCCCCGATGGCCGCCGAGCAGAACATGTACTGCGCGTCGGCCACGTGGCCGACGATCTGGCCGAAGCTGCGCACTTCCGGCGTGGGCTTGAACGAATAATTTTCTTCCGGCATTTTCTGCGCCGCGGCAATCACCGTGCCGCTGATAAAACTGTAAAGACCCTTTTCACTCTGGGTAATCGGATTGGCCGGCGCGGCGGATGGCGCCTGCGAAGCCGGCATGTCCGCCGGCTTTTCCTGCGCCAGCGCCACACCGGGAACCGCGACGAGTAGTGCGAACGTACAGCCCAACAATTTCTTTGCGAGATTCGTGTGCATGAGGTAGCTCCTTTCCGGCGCATCATGCCACACCTCGCGCCGTTTCTTTTGACTTTCCGGGTGGCCCATCCTTCGCGGTTTTGGCCAAGGGTGGGAGCCTTGTGGGTCACGGCTTTAGCCGTGACCTGCGGCAGAACGAGGGGGCTTCAGCCCCTGAAGCTCCCCTCAGGCGTTAGCAAGCCAAAAGCCCCACCCTTCGCAAACGCGGCGAAGGATGGGCCACCCTGAAAAGCCAGAGCTACAGGCCACCAGCCAAACTGCACAGGTATACTTGCAAGGGAGACTTCTAATATGCTACAGTCTTGACCATGCCGAAACCCACACTCGATTCCGCCGTCCTCGACTTCACCCAGACCATCGGCGCGCTGATCCGTAGCGATCCGCGCCGCGGCTGCTTCGCACGAGCTCTCGCTCACCGAGTCCTCGGTCCTGGGACGCCTGGTAAAAAACGGCCCGGCGACCATCGCCGACCTGGCCCGCGCCGAAAGCATGAAGCCGCAATCGATGGGCTCGACCGTCGCCGCGCTCGAAGAGATGGGTTTCGTCCAGCGCAAGCCGCATCCGACCGACGGCCGACAGCTCAACATTGAAGTGACTCGCAAAGGCGCCGAAGTCCGGGCCAGCGTTCGCGCCGCGAAACACAAATGGCTGGCCGAGGCCATCGCCCAGCTCGAACCCGGAGAGCGCGAAACCGTTTTCGAGGCCGGAGAAATTCTGAGCCGCCTGGTCGGCAACGAAAAAGCGGCCAAGCAATCAGCAGGGAAGTAGCAGCCCAGCTTTCATCGGAGGGAAAATAATATGCCACTCACCGAACTCGATCCGGTCGCCGCCCTGGTGGTCATCGATCTGCAAAAGGGAATCGTCGCCATGCCGCTCGCCCACCCCGGCGCGGAAATTGTCGCGCGCGCCGCCGAACTCGCTCGCGCTTTCCGCGCGCACAATTTGCCGGTCGTGCTGGTTAACGTCGTCGGCATGGTTCCCGGCCGCACCGATGCGCAGCGTCCCAATCTTGCAGCGTTTCCCGCAGGTTGGTCCGATCTCACTCCCGAGCTGGGCGCGCAGCCGCAAGATATCCTCATCTCCAAACGCAGCGTCGGCGCCTTCCAAGGCACCGCGCTCGATGCCGGACTGCGCCGCCGCAACGTCACCCAGATTTTCCTCGCCGGCATTTCCACCAGCGCCGGCGTTGAATCCACCGGCCGCGCCGCGTTCGACTTGGGCTACAACGTCGTCTACATTTCCGACGCGATGACCGACCGCACGGAAGAGGGCCATCGACACAGCGTCGAAAAAGTTTTTCCCCGCTTCGGCCAGGTTGAAACCGCCGCGAACGTGCTGAAAGCGCTCGAGCAGGGGAAAGCGGCGGCGCAGTGAGCGCGGCAGCGCATCGGCTTTCGCTGGCGCATGTCTACCGCGCGTTGCGCCATCGCAACTTCAAATTATTTTTCTTCGGCCAAAGCGTCTCGGTGATCGGCACCTGGATGACGCGCCTGGCCACCAGCTGGCTGGTCTATCGGCTCACGCATTCGGCGTGGTTGCTCGGCGTGGTCAGCTTTTCCGGATACATCGCCGCGTTTCTGCTCGCGCCCTTTGCCGGCGTGTGGGTCGAACGCATCGATCGCCGTAAATTGCTGATCTGCACGCAAGCGGCGGGAGCCGCGCAATCGCTGGCGCTCGCGGTGCTCACTCTCGCGCGCGTGATCACGCTGCCCGAAATCATCGCGCTGGCCGCGTTGCAGGGCGTGATCAATTCGTTCGACATGCCCGGGCGCCAGTCGTTCCTAATCCAAATGGTCGAAGACCGCGCGGATCTGAGCAACGCCATCGCGATTAATTCTTCGATGGCCAATGGAGCGCGGCTGATCGGCCCGGCCATCGCGGGCCTCGTCATCGGCGCGTTCGGCGAAGGCTGGTGCTTTCTCGCCGACGGCCTCAGCTACCTCGCGGTGATCGCGTCGCTGGTCGCGATGCATATCGCGCCCATGAATATTCCGCGCAAAGCCAGCACCATGCTGGAACAAATGCGCGAAGGCTGGGATTACGTGCGCGGCCACCGTCCGATTCGCACCATCCTGCTGCTTTTTTCGCTGATCGGGCTGATGGGCTACAACTATTCCGTGCTGCTGCCGCTTTTCGCCGGGCAAATTCTCGGCGGCGGCGCCTACACGCTCGGCTGGCTCAGCGGCGCCACCGGTATCGGCGCAGTTACGTCCGCGTTTTCACTGGCGATTCGCAAATCGGTAGTGGGATTGACGCGCATGGTGCAGATCGCCTCCGCCACGCTCGGCGTCGCGCTGATCTGTTTCGGATTTTCGCACACGCTGTGGCTCTCGCTGATTTTGATGGTTTTCGTCGGCTTCGGCCTGATGCAAACCGCGGCCGCAAGTAACACGATTATCCAGTCGCTGGTCAGCGAAGACAAACGCGCGCGGGTGATGAGCTACTACACCATGGCCTTCGTCGGCGCGTCGCCCTTCGGCGCCATTTTCGCCGGAGCCGTCGCGCACAAAATCGGCGCACCGCATACGGTGATGATTACCGGCGCCTGCTGCATCGCCGGCTCGCTGTGGTTCGGGTTTGAACTACCCAAGGTGAACGCGGACGTGCGCCGAGCGTACAAGAAAAATGGTTCCGAGATGGGCCGGCCGCCAGCGCCGAATATCAGCATCGGTGCGGGCGCGCAAGAAGTAGCTCAATAATTGTTATCGCACCGCATCGCGGCGCCGCGCAACAAAGGAAAAACAAAATGACCTGGTCCGCCTACCTCGAAAGTTTCTTCGCCGGAATGTTTCTCGCTAATGTCGTCCCGCACTTCGTCCACGGCATCTCCGGCGACAAATTCCCCACGCCATTCGCCAAGCCTCCCGGGAAAGGCTTGTCCTCGCCGCTGGTCAACGTCCTCTGGGCGCTCTTCAATCTCGCAGTCGGCTACATCCTGTTCCGCGCCGGAAAAGTGTCGACTGGCGGCGGCACCGCCTTAGCTGTGTTCTTCGTAGGAGCAACCGCGCTCAGCATCATGTGCAGCATTACGTTCACGAAGAAACACGCGAACTAAACCGACCTACAGTCGCTTAACCTCTCGGCAGGGTGCCTTTGCGGAAGGGTTCTGCTACCAGTTGCAATTCGTCTTCGTAGACGACGTAACCAGGCCGATCGGTCGTAATTTTCTTCACGTGGATGCCGTTGCGTTCCAAGATTCGGACCATCGCCCAAATGCGGGAGATGTGCGCAGCGGAATCGCTTTTGAACCAGCAGATTCCCAGGCGTTGCTTGGCGCGCCCAAACGACTTGGGCGCCTCCAGATTGATGCTGAACCACGCACGCAGTTCCTCAAGGTCACCCGCGTCGGCCCCCGTGACGCGGTTCTGTTCCAAAGCATGGGTTGCGACCTGAAAAATGCCCATCCCACCCTGGCTGTCCTCGTCTTTGTAATCAACGGCGAAACGTACGTATTCAGATTTCTTCAGCAAGTCGCGACGTTCAAGAATGAAGCGTTCGTCCTCAGTCTCTACGAACGCGAGGCTTCCCGGAAGGCAGGAAAGAATCGTTCCCATGCCGTTCCCGACAATGTCATTGAGCGTCTCGACCAACGGAACTTCCTTCTGATCGAGCGCGCGGTCTTCCGAAATGGCGTGCGCGATTTCAGGAGCGTGCCGCTTCTTTAATTCAATCGCGATGTTGTCGGCGGACAGTTTGTTGCTGGGAAAAGGCAACCGATACTTGGGATCGAAATCCTTGAAGTGTGCGAGCTGGCCTGTGAACTTGTGTCGCAAGCGAGGCTCGGCGAGGAACTCGCGATAACGATCCCGTTTGCTGCGTTTCACAAACGCGGCGATAAGTGCCTGCTCGTGGTGCATGGCAGAAGTGTAACGCGGCCGCCCAGATGTTGCCCCAGCGGCGTTCGCTCTATTTCTTCACAGGCCTGGAGCCGTTGATCAGGATGTCGACGAGGCGTTTCGCACTTTGCAGCCAGTCCGGGTTCGACGGGATCAGCCCGACCCCGATGAGCGGCAGAATCATGTCGTGGGACTGGACGTCACGACGCAGGTCCCCACTTTCGATGGCGCGTTTGACCAGCAGGTCGATGGCTCCGAAGGTTGCGCCGCGCGAACCTTCATACAGTTTGGACGGGCCCCCCGGCAAAGTGTTCAGCGCCGGCGCGATGATGTGCTTGGCTTCAAAATAATCGATAAACAGCAGCATCCAGGCCCGCAGCGCTTCGAGTGGCGGTTTGGTCGCGGCGAATTCGCGCGCGGCCTCGGCCAGCTTCTCCACTTCCGCGCGATACACCGCTTCGAGCAGCGCATCGCGGGTGGGGAAGTGGCGATACAAAGTTCCGGGCCCCACGCCGGCCTGGGTGGCGATGTCGTCCATGGTCGCGTTGGCCCCCTGCCGCGTGAAAACCTGCTTGGCAATCTGCAGGATGCGCTGGCGATTGCGCAGCGCGTCGGTGCGCGGCTTGCGCGCGGCGGGTTTAGGACGTTTCGGTGTCGTTTTGAGAGTCATTGTCAGGGTACAGCAAAAATAGTTGCAACCGGAGACACTCTCCGGTAATCTCATTGGATGCGGAGAGTATCTCCGTTTTACCAGAACGGCCGCAAGGCGTCAACTACCGCAATCGCGATGCGCCGCCGGCCGCTACGTTCGCGGCAACCGCAACACCATCATCATCCAGCATCAGGAGGAAAAATATATGCGCGTATTCGTAACCGGTGCCACTGGCTTTATCGGTTCCATGATTGTTGAAGACCTGATTCGCTCCGGCCACAAAGTGACCGGCCTCTCTCGCTCCGACGCCGGCGCCAAATCTCTTGCCGCGGCCGGCGCCGAAGTCCAGCGCGGCGATCTCGCCGACCTGGAAAGTTTGCGCAGCGCCGCCGCTGCGTCCGATGGCGTGATTCATTGCGGCTTCGATCATTCCTGGGCCACGACTACCGGGACCGACGGCTTCGCCCGTTTTCAGGCCGGCTGCGAACAGGACCGCCGCGCGATCGAAGCGATCGGCGACGCCCTCGCCGGCTCGAATCGCCCGTTGGTGGTCACCGCCGGAATCGCGGCGCGCACCGAGGACGAAGCGCCAGCCGAAGGCCCGAACCGGCCTCCGCGCGTTTCGGAGCAGACCGCGCTCGCGCTCGCGGCGCGCGGCGTTCGCGCCATGGTGATGCGCGTCCCGCAAGTTCACGACCGCGACAAGCACGGCCTGGTCACCTGGCTGATTTCGCTGGCGCGCGAGAAAAAGATTTCAGCGTACGTCGGCGAAGGGCGCAACCGCTGGGCGGCGATTCACCGCCGCGACATCGCCCCGCTCTACCGGCTCGCTCTGGAGAAGGGAACGGCCGGCGCGCGCTACCACGCCGTGGCCGAAGAAGGTGTAACCGCACGCGACATTGCCGAAGCCATCGGCCGCGGATTTAAAATTCCGGCAGTCTCCAAACATCCGGAAGAAGCCGCCGCGCATTTTGGCTGGATGTCGTTTTTCGCGGGTGTGGACCTGGTGGCATCGAGCGCGCTGACCCAGCAACGCCTGGGCTGGCGCCCAACCAAGCAACCCGGCTTGATCGAAGACATCGATCACGCGAACGCCTTCGTCGCTGCGTAGATCCGAACGCCGTTGTATTTGATTGTCTGGTGGCCCCACTCTTTGCGTCGTTGTTTCACGCCAAGGGTGGGGTTCGTCGTTGACTTGTCGGGTAGCCCACTCTTCCAACGACGGGAAGGATCGGCCACTCGACAAGTCAAAAAACAAAGCCGACTTGGAGTATGATTCCGCGCAAGTTGTCGAGTGCGGAGGCCCGGGATGCTCCAAGTATTTTTCGCAGTTCTGGCGCTAGGCACGGCGTCGATCCATCTCATCATTTCACGCCAACGGCGCAGTTCCGCGTCCGCCATCGTGGGCACCTACCTCGTCTACCTGTTCTTCTTTTATGTTGGCGTGATGGGATTGTTCACCGCGTACTATCACGTTTTCCTGCCGGTCGAAGCTTCCGCGCGGATCGGCTGGGTCACCAGCCCCTATGAATACGAAGTGGGCATGGCTGATCTCACCATCGGGGTCCTCGGCGTGCTGTGCGTTTTTTTTCGCAGCGGGTTTTGGCTGGCCACCGCGATCGCCAATGCGGTTTGGCTGCTCGGCGACGCCATCGGCCACGTCCGCGATATGCGCCTGCGCAGCAATCACGCCGAATATAACGCCGGCATATTCCTAATTTTCGAATTCGTGGTGCCCATCTTGATTCTCGCGCTGGTCCTCTACCATCGCCGGTTAGCGCGCACGAACTCGAAAACGTAAGCGCGCGAGAACGGGCAGTTTAGGGGGTCGGAGCTTCAGCTCCGACATTCAGCTGGCCTGAAACCTGGGGGTTTAGCCCCTGAAGAAAGACTTTTTTTTAGCGGCAAGGTCGCAAGTCGGCCCGATCGAAGTGGCGGCCCCACCCATATTCGCTACAAGAGTAGGAATAGAAAAGACCTGCCTCAGGGGTTAAAGCCCCTGATGATCGTCGTGGTCATTGTCGGAGCTAATGCTGTCGGAGCTAAAGCTCCGACCCCTAAACTTCAGAAGCTCGTTCCACCACATTCCGCGCACGCCCTACAGCAAATGCCGTAATCGCGAGAGAGTCCTTGCATCTCCTCGTCAGCGGGGGAGAAAATCGCGGCAGGAGGTAGCCATCATGGTTCGCAAAACGATCGACGGCGCCTACCGCCAGACCAACCTCACCAACGAGCCTGCCGACTACCTCGCCAAGCGCGAAGACCTCCGCCTCGCGGAAATTGAATTGATGCGCCAGCGCGAACGCGTCGCTGAGCTGCGCCGCCATCTTCCGCCGGGCGCCGCGGTGCAGGAATATGAATTCGACGAAGGCCCGCGCGACCTGCACGCCGGCGACGCCCCGGTTCACTCCGTGCGTCTCAGCGAACTTTTCACCCAGCCCGACCGCGCACTGGTCATCTACCACTTCATGTTCGGCAAGAAAAACGCGAAGGCCTGCCCGATGTGTACGGCGTGGATCGATGGCGCGAACGGCGTCGCGCATCACCTCGCCCAGAAAATCGATTTCGCGGTGGTCGCCGCCGCCGACGTTCGCACGCTGCGCGCGTTCGCCCGCACTCGCGGCTGGGATAAATTGCGCCTGGTCAGCGCCGCCCACAGCACTTTCAAATACGATTTCGGCAGCGAGAATCGCGAGGGCGGCCAGGATTCCACTATTTCCGTTTTCACCCGCGACGCCGCCGGCCGCGTCCAGCATTTCTATACCGCGCATCCGTGGATGAGCCCGGAGATCAACGAGCGCGGCATCGACCTGCTCGCGCCCATCTGGCATTTTCTGGATTTAACCCCGCAAGGCCGCGGCGACTGGTACACCAGCCTCGACTACGGCACCAAAATAAAAGCCGCGGGTAAATAGTCGAGCAAGCGGCTACGCTTTCACGACGGAACAACCGGCTTGCCGCATATCGTGCAGGAATTGGCGCGTTCTGGAACGAAATGTCCGTTGGCGCAGCGCCGCTCCGGATTCGCGGTGATCACCGCGGTGTACAAAATGGCGAAAGCTGTGAAATAGAAAGCCATCGAGTTTGCCGAAGCTCCGCGCGCGCCCCAAGACGACGCGCCGGAGCCACTATGGTTCAGAGCTTGAAACCAGCTAAACGGAAGGTAGAGGACCGCATAAACGAGAAAACCGTCCACCAGGTAGCGCATCCAATCGGGCGCTCCCTTCAATCCGATCTTCAAATATTCCTTCTGCCGGGAACTATCGACCTTCCAGCTCACCACTAGAATCGCCGGTATGCACACCACAAAAATTCCCGGGTTTAGAATCGCAAGAATTTCTTCGGGAGGCGACCATCGGCCGGCCAGAGCCGACAAGTGAAACCAAACGCTTACGGCGAACCCTCCGGCCGCCAGGATGACAAACACCCATAGAAAGTTTCTGGCCAGCGGTGAAAGGGAAAGTTTCCCGACCGACGCGAAATATTCACTGACCGCGCGCTGCGGTCGTGTTTGCAGCAACGTCTCGAGGGACGACTCGGATAAAACGGATTGGGCGGGCTTATTTGGATTGTAGCGAATCGCGATCGGCTTTCCTTTCAGATCCTGCTGAAATTCCCAAGCCTCTTCATTGCTGCTGAATCCGCGCCGGTACATCCCAGTTGCAGATTGCCCCATGGCCCAATATGAATATCCCAGTTCCACCACAAACGGCTCCGCTTTCCTCGCGGGCGTCGGCGAAAAGAAATTTCGTTTCGCTTCGCCCAGCGAAACCGATTCGATGGTCCCGGCGGTGGTCGGCCAACTCTCCGCCCGCCGCCGCTGCATCCATTGCCAAGCCGGCCGCAGCCAACCGGCCGCGAGAAACGCCAGCCACACCCAGACGACCCACGGCCACGTATGCGGGTCAGACCATCGGAACGGCGCGGCCAGAGATGTTTGCGTCATCGGTGTGATCATGGATTCGGTTCCTTGCCAGAATTCCGCCGGCATCTGCAAATCCGGCTTGCCGATCCAGCCCCGCTCGACCTCGATGAAGTAAGCCGTCCGGTCAGCGTTCGGGTAGTAAGCGACGCTTTTTAGAGCAATTTGGTCCCATTCCCCGGTGAATTTCAGGTCGGACAATGAGTCGGGGTATTTTCCGTACCTCACTTTGTGTAGTTCGATCAGGGCCACCGAAGTCTTGAGATGTTGATCGCCGAACATATTGTCCTGCGCGCGCGTGAAGCCGCCCGTTGAGATGAAATGGACGGCCAGAGCCCACCCGGCGATGACTACGGCAACACCAACGCAGACCAGAATGACGACGGTCCAGGAACGACGTTTGGAAACAAGCTCGGGCGGAAGAAGGATGTTCATGGCGCAAACTTATATCACAACAAAACCGGATTGAGCACGAGTCGAGTTAACCGGCGAGTATCGTCGCGAGGCCGTCAACGCAGTGGAGCAGTCGTGCCTCATCCTCCGATTTCTTTTCGCCCGCATCCGTGCCATGCTTTCCGCGCATCCATAATTCCCTGAACCGTTAGGAGGCCATCCACATGGAACCAGACGTCACGCCGCTGCCGGCCGACGATCCTGCGCGGCAACTCGCGCACGCGAGCTCCGCCGGCGCCGAACACGTTGGCATCGTCGGTGACACCTACACCATTTTGCTTTCCGGGCGCGACACCGCCGGCCGCTACTGCCTGATCGACATGTACGTGCCGCAGGGCGGCGGGCCGGGGCCGCATCGCCACGATTTCGAGGAAACTTTTACGCTGCTCGAAGGGGAACTCGACGTGATGTTTCGCGGCACCAAACAAAAAATCCGCGCCGGCGAAACGATTCACATTCCGGCCAACGCGCCGCACCAGTTTCATAATTCTTCGGCGAATCCGGTGCGCATGTTCTGCATCTGCGCCCCCGCCGGGCAGGAAGATTTCTTCCGCCAGCTCGGCGTCGTAGTCGAGACGCGCACCACGCCTCCACCCGCGCTGGACGCCGCGCAGTTCGCCGCCTTCCGCGAAAAAGCCACTGCGCTCGCCCCGAAATTCCGCACCCAATTTCTACCGCCGGAGAAATGAAGCACACGAAGCAACCCGCGCCTTATCTCGCGCCCGACGCCAGTCGCTTCCGCCTGGAGGTTTGCCGCTCGCCGGTGCATCGCTGGGGCGTTTACGCCCTGGAGCCGATTCCCGCGCATCGCCAGGTGATCGAATACCAAGGCAAGCGGGTCAGCATGCGCCAGATCACACGCGAATTCAGAAAAAACTACGTTCCCGGCAAAGTTGCTCGCGTCTCGCTTTTCATTTTCAATCGCGAATGGGGCATCGATGGCGACGTGGACGGCAACGGCGCGGTGATCATCAATCACAGTTGCGCGCCGAATCTGCGCGTCCGCCGCCTGCGCGGCCATATTTTGTATTTCAGCAAACGCAAAATCCGCAGCGGGGAAGAACTGCTGATCGATTACCGATTTCCAGCCAACACGGTTCGCACTCCGTGCAAGTGCGGCGCCAAGAATTGCCGCGGCATCATCAACCTGCTGCCGAAAGAAAAAATCGTGAAGGGGAAGAAGCGCAATTCCTGAGTCGCCAGGGCATGCCGGTTCGAATGTTTTGCGGATCGGTAGCACCAGCGGATTGACGGTGACGGTGTTTGCTACCCATTCGCGATCCGTACTTCGCCGTCATCCAGAGGAGCGCAGTTTGCGACGAAGGATCTCCTTCTTGCCCAGCCTGCGCCGCCAGAAAGACTAAATGCGATCGCCCCGCGTCAGCACCACGTGCATCGCCAAATCCGTCGGCGCACGCTCCGTGCATTTGTAACCCAGCTTCACCAAATCGATTCCGGCGAAGAGCGCTTCACCTTCGCCCAGCACCGCCGGCGCAACCGCCAAGTGCATCTCATCGATCAGCCCGGCCTGCAAATACTGGCGAATCGTGGCGACGCCTCCGCCGATGCGCACATCTTTTCCGCCGGCCCCCGCGCGGGCCCGTTCCAGCGCCGCCTGAATTCCTTCGGTGACAAAATAAAATGTCGTCCCGCCTTTCATCTCGAGCGGCTCGCGCGCGTGATGGGTCAGCACGAAAACCGGCACGTGGTACGGAGGCTCATCGCCCCACCAGCCTTTCCAGCTTCCATCGCCCCACGAACCGCGCACCGGACCAAACATGTTGCGGCCGAGAATCCAGGCGCCGACGTTGCGAAATCCGCGCTGCGCGAAATCTTCGCCGACGCCCGCCTCTCCGCCTTCGCGGCCCATCATCTTCCGAAACGTAGGCGTGGCAAAAGCCCACTGATGCAGCGCCATGCCGCCCACGCCCATCGGATTGTCCAACTCCTGCTTCGGCCCCGCCCCAAATCCATCCACCGAAATTCCAAAACTCGCCACCCGCACCTTGCTCATTCGTCGCCCTCTGGTTAACTGCGAATTAGAATTGCCTACATAATATCGCACCAAACGAACCGTCTCCGCCCGCGAAGCGTGCCGCCCACTCCGAAGACGTATCGCGAAGCGTCCCAGGCCGTATCCGCACCCAGCCCATTGTGGAGTGCGGCGGCTCTGCCGCCACTTTTCCGAAGACGCCCGCACCAGAAACGCACCCAGCGCGAAGCGCATCCGCAAACTTTCCCGCCAGGGAGCCTAAGGTGCACAAAACCATGCATTCGAGCCAGCGCTTCGCGCTCGATCATTCCGCGGCCGTGCTGACGTGTCAAAAGCGGTGGCAGAGCCACCGCACTCCAAAATGTTCGGCGTACGCGCTGCGGCCCCTGCCGTGAGCTGATTTTGCGCAGCGTATTCCGCCGCTTCGCTGCTCGCTGGCTCGACGCGCGATTCTCGTCGCAGCACGGAATGATTGATGGTGACGGTCACTGCCGCGTCATCGCGATCCGCCTTTGGCCGTCATCCAGAGGAGCGCCTTCCGCGACGAAGGATCTCCTTCTTGCCCGGCCCGCCACCGCCGTGCGCGTTCGAAGACGCCGCTCCGAATTTCTCGCCAGTTCGCGCCCGCCCGCGCTATCATTCCGCCCATCGCCGTTCTCCCGAATCGCATCCGCATAACGCGCACCACGGAGGCCACATCATGTTGCCATTGGAATGTTTGCCGCACCGCCGCGCCATTTTGAAATCGAGCGTCGCCTTCGCCGCCGGTTTTTCTGCGTTGGCCGCCGCCAGCGGCCTCGCCGTCTCGACCCTCGCGCCATCCGCTGCCGCTGCTGAAAATTCCTGGATCATCGGCCCGCAGCCCGGGTTCACTCCGGAAGTCGGCACGCTGGTTTCCATGCTGGCGTTCACCCGCGAGCAAGTCGTGCACAACGTGCAGGGCCTGACCACGGCCGATCTCGATTGGCTGCTCGACGCCAAAGCCAACACCATCGGCGCGCTGCTGCTGCATCTGGCTGCGACGGAAAGTTTCTACGCGGCGGTCACCTTTGACGGGGTGAAGTGGGATGCGCCTCCCGAGGACCTGAAAAAAAAGTGGGACGTCCCGATGAATCTGGGCGAGCCTGCGCGCCAGGCGATCAAAGGCCATCCACTCGATTATTATCTCGATACGCTGCACGCTTCGCGCGAAGCCACGCTAGCCGGCCTGCGCAAAGTCGACGACAAGTGGCTGCTCACCGTGCATCAGGAAGACAAAGATTTTTCCGCCAACAATTACGCCAAATGGTTTCACGTCGCCGAACACGAATCCAACCACGACGGCCAAATCAAATTCCTGAAGAGCCGCGTCCCCAGCGCCGCCAACAAACCGGCCAAAGACTAAGCAGGGAAGTGTGTCTTGGTTTTTTGCGGTTGAATTCCGTGCGCGCAAAAAAACGCCGGGGCGGAGAACTCACGCACCCGGCGCAAAATCCAAGAGCGGATTGCTACTGCTGCTTGTACGACACTTGAAGCCCGCCGTATTCAAAGGTGACGGTTTCTTTCGGCGAGGAGGTGTCGTGCGGTCCGGCCGCGATCTTGGTCAAGGGCTTCACCGCTTCCAGCGATTTTCCTTTGTGCATTACCGATTTCTTTGCCGCTTTCGCCTTCTTGGTCGCTTTCATGATGTCCTCCGTGAATAAGATTTCAACCGCTTAGTTCTGCCGTTTCGCATCCCGCTTCGAACCGGCACAGTCCTAAATGCACGTCGCCAGCCATTGTCACCAGGTGTCTGGCGCTGCCAGGCCCAAACCGCCTTGATGATTGTCGCCGCGGCACTTAGCGCGCGCGACGCGAACCGACCCGCCGTCCGCAGCTGCGCCAGAACGCACTCCCAACGTTGAATATTTCAACCGCGCGTTGAATTCCTCAGTAGGACAGGGTGTCAGCCTCTACACCCCACTTTCAGTGGGGTGTGCCTTTTCTGGGGCTAGCAAAGGCCCCACCCTTCGCAGAATCGGGAAGGATGGACACGCGGAAGTGGTCTTCGCAGTTGCCGTTGGCGTTTTCGGGAGGTCGGAGCTTTAGCTCCGACATAAACCGGAAAGAAAACGAGGGGCTTCAGCCCCTGAAGAAGGATTTAGCCCGCTGGATCTCGCGCTACGCTTCCACCATGTTTTCCAAACCTTGGCGGTCGGCCAGCACCACGGTGGACCCGTGAATTTCAATCAGGCGCTGGCGCTTGAATTTCGCCAGCAGCCGCGAGACCGTTTCGCGGGTCATGCCGGTCATGCTGCCGATTTCTTCATGGGTCAAAGTCAGAGTCACGCGCTCGGCTCCCGCGTCGTTTTTCTGGGCTTTACGATCCAGCAGAAACCGCGCCAGCTTTTCCGCCGCGCTGGCCGAAAGTCCCAGGTAGCGCACCTCCTGGCAGGTGGCGTAATAAATCTCGCTCAGCATCTGCGCCACCCGCAAGGCGGAATCGCCGTGCTCGCGCAGAAACGCCAGGAATTTCTCGCGCGGAATGAAATTCACCTGGGTCGGCTCCAGCGCTTCGGCGGTCACTTCATAATTTTTTTCCGAAAGCGTGCTGGGCAATCCCACGATTTCGCCGGCTTCGGCGATCCGGAAAATCACCGACTTTCCATTGGCCGCGGTCCCGAATAGTTTTACCCGGCCGTTGCACAGAATGAATACTCCGTGCGGCGCTTGGCCTTCGACGAATAAAATCGCGCCCTTGGCATGGGTCGCCGGCGAGGAGATGGCCTCCAGAGATTCCAGGCCCTGCCGCGATAAGTTGCAGAACACCCGGTCCCGGGATACCGGGCAGCTCAGGCATTCCTCGATCACCCGCAGGCCATAAGGGGTTTTCATGTTTACCTCGGGGGAGCTTCCGTCTCGTCAGTATACGCCGCTTGCCTGCCGGTGTGACCTGCATCACTACCCTCCATGACGCCGGTCACCGCTTTTGCCCGCCGCCGGATTTATGATCGCAGGTAGAGGTGCCACATGTCCGCCACCCGAACCAAGCTAGGCGCAACAACCCCAATATCTCCAGAGAGCAACGCGCGAATCCATTTTCGAAATATCCTGTTCGCCACCGATTATTCCGCCTCGGCCGATTCGGCCCTGGCTTACGCCACCGGCCTGGCCGTCAGTTTCGGCGCCACCCTGCATACCATGCACGTACAGGAGCCGGTGAATTACGCTCTGCCGGTGGCCACCTGGCAGGCCGAAGAAGCCGCCTGCGACGCCCGCCTGCAACGCTTGACCGAGACCGTCCGCCGCGACCATCCCTCCATCGACGCCCAAAGCATCAAGGGAGAGGGAATTGTCTGGGCCGCGATTGAGGACGCGGTCCGGCGTCTGAACGTCGATCTGGTGGTGATCGGCACGCGGGGCCGAACCGGCGTCGCCAAATTTTTGCTGGGCTCGCAGGCCGAGCAAATTGTGCGCAACCTCAGTTGCCCGGTGCTGACCGTCGGGCCGCAGGTTACCTCGCTGCAACGCCGGCAGGGCCGCATGCGCTCGATGGTCTTCGCCACCGATTTTGGCCCGGCGTCGCTGGCCGCCTGCCGCTACGCCGTTTCGCTGGCCGAGGAATACGACGCCCAGCTGACGCTGCTGCATGTGATCGCCGTCCCCGAATCCGACGCCCCGGAAAAGTCCGGCGAATCCGCGGCGATGTGCAAAAAAGTGTTGGAGCAGATGTTCCCGGCGAGCGCCAAGCCCTGGTGTGAGCCGGTGTTCGTGGTCGATTACGGCAAAGCGGCGGAGAAAATCCTGGAGCTGGCCGAAAAGCAGAGTGCGGATCTGATCGTGTTGGGGGTCCACCCCGCCGAAGGCCTGCCCGGAGCGGCGCATCACCTGGCGCGTGCCACGGTTCATCAGGTGGTCTCCCACGCCCAATGCGCCGTGCTCACCGTGCCAGACAACCGGAGATGTTCGTAGCCGCCAGGCGAAACATCTCCGGAAAAAGTTAATCCCCCAGGGAGCGCGGACGTCATCCCCTCATCCCCCTCACCGCGCTCCTTTGTTTTCACCCTCGCCTTTGCGCTGCTTCCATCGACGCCGCGGGGCAGCTCGCTCAGAACCGACACCGTACGCCGACTTGGCGACCGGGCAAAAGTTTGCTAAGGAGTGGCTGCAGCTGGAGCCGCTGCAGCAGTCCCCGTATCCGTAGTAGTTTTTGGAGGGCTAATCCATTTGCTGATCAGTGGCACCAGGTCGACGCCGACTCCCAACCGGAAGTAATCGTGATCGCTCGGCTTGATCGGCTGGATCACCACCGTCGGATCGGTGATCGGAATCGTCGAGGACGCCGCTAGCAACGCCAAAGCCGGCATGTTCTTGTTGCGATTCATGCTGATGTAGGTCGAACCAAAGATTCGAACGGCACCAGAAGTTCCGGGAAGTGGGTAGCTCGCGGTCGAAGTCAGCACCAAGCGTCGCAAGTATCCACCGGTGACGGTTTCGTCCTGACCCAAGCGCACATCAAAGGTTCCCGGGTAGATGTTTGCGGCCTTGCAGGAGGTGGGAACACCTTCGGCGGCCTTGTCCACTTTGTGCGTGCAATCGCCGCTAAAAAAATAGGTGCGCAGCCGTAGGCCGACGAAGTAGTCGCGATAGAAACGGGAGCGGTTCGGCAAAACGAAGGCTACATTGCTATAGGTGCTGGCCGAAGGAGTGCAAGGCGGATTGGAAGTGAAGCCGTAACGCCCGGTTCCGGTTCCGCACAAGGCCGAAGCCAGAATCGGATAGGTTTGGGCGAACGTCGGCGTGCCGCCGCCCAGCGCATTTTCGGTGAACTGATTTCCCAAATTGTTGTTCAGCACGAAAATCGAAGCACTGCTGGTGGGGTTAATCGGCGTCACGATCCCACCGCCAATAATCGCCGAAAGTCCGCCCTTGAACGCAACCGTGGTGCTGGTGGGCACCCGCGGACCGTGGAAAAGGGAGTATTCGGCGCCGGAGTGAACCTCAACTGTTTGCGTAATTTGACCCAGCGTTTCTCCGCTGAGGCCCGAACTCAACGAGTTCACCGAAGAAAAACTCTTCAATGTGGAATTGGCCGGGGCTGGCGCGCTGGCAATTCGCGGATTGAACCAAAGCCAGCATTTGTAGTCCATCTTGAAAACCTCATCCGTTTCGCCGCAGAAGCTGCGTCCGAGAAACGGGATCGGCAGCCGCGTGTCGAACGACACGAAATATTGCTGACTGGGACCAGTGTTACTGGCGCCCGCGACGTTCACTCCGACTAAGCCGAGCGTGTAAAGCGCGAACGTACTATCCGCGGCCGGCGCATCCTTGACCGTGGTCGTCGCCGTTGCCGGCTGGACGCCCGTGGCGGGCGCCGGTGTGACTTGCGCGGTAATCGTTTGCCCCTTGGTTAGCGATGAAAGATCGAACGTGAACGCACCCGTGGTGGCGTCGGTTTTCACGGTTCCCTTCACTGCCTTGTCGAGTTCGATCTGGATTGACACGCTTGGCGGCCCAAATCCCGTGACGACCTTGTCCGTCGTTTTGACCGGGTTCAGACAAGGCTGCGTTTTGCCGTCCTCGCTGGAGCATGGATCATCCATTTTCGGTCCGGGGCGGAGCGGTCCGATCGAGACTGCCGGTTTGGCTTTAAGATCCTGCAGGTCGATCCGATCGTACTCAGTCAAAGGACGAACCGGGATCTCTACGGTCGTGTTCTTGGCTACCGAAATTCCGGCACCGCATCGCAGAGGGGTCGCTGGTGCGTTGCTGCCCGGCGCCGGCGGAATTGAGCCAGTACAGATTCCAATCGCTGTCCCACCGGTCGGCTTGCGATTGAAACCGAGAGTCGCTTCATCCGATAAAATAGTCACGCCGGTCTTGACCGTGACTTTGGTATCGCCAATGGTCAGTTTATCGATACACGGTGTCGTCGTGTTTTTTTGGCAAAGGCCGCCGCCATCTACCAAAAGGCCCTCAACCGTAAAAGGCGTACCGGATTGCGTAGCTCTTATTTCCAGCCCCGAACCTAGCGCGCTCACGGCGACCGCAAATTTGTGGCTGATCACCCGGATCTTTGGATAGAGCGTCTCGTTCACTTTTTATGTCTACCGTGCGCAAGCCATCCCAAGAAGTGGCAGCCTTCTGTATGCTGCCGATGGCGTACACCCGAAACCTGTACGGCTTCCACCCCTGTATTCCTGCGCACTTAAAGAACTGCGTCGTCAGCGCAGCGCTGGCCTGATCGAACCAATTGATTTTTCCGTATTCATCGGGCCGTAGGTGGGACACCGCTTGCTCCCCGTCCGCCAGCCCCGGTGGATTGCTGCACGCCAAAAAACACGTTTTGGTCCCGAACCAGCACACCGGGGCGGCGTGCGTGTGCGACGGCGACAGGAGGATTGCGGCTAGGGCGAGCACTCGAAGAGCATTACTCATAGTAGTTACGGTACTAGGGCTGCATATATTATTCATTTACGTAGACGTGTCAACATCATTTCGGAATATTCTGCGATTCGCCGCAGGACAGTTATAGGCAGGGAGTCTTGGGAGCTAGGCGCGGACTACCCTGGGGATCGTAGAGAGGTGGGGAGCTGCGCATGGCTTCTCGTGCTGCGCTTGCTTCTGATAAATTTTCTTGTGGCGAAGAAAAAGCGAAGATGCTATGCTGCGCCCATCATGAACGATTCGCAGAAATCCACCCTCGCTCTTTGCGCTGCTTTCATCGCCGCCCCGCGCATCATGTTTCTCGATCAGGATTCGGTCCCGGCCCTGCGCGCCGTCCTCGCCGATTCGGTGTGGAAGGCCGAACTCCTGCTCCAGCACATTGACGCCCGCGGCTCCAATCGCCACGCCCCTAAAAACGAAAACGCCGTCGGCGCCTTCGCGGTAACCACGCGAACGCCCACGCACCACGATTCGCTCTAGCGCGAATCGTTTTCGGCCCGGGCATGGCGGCAATCGAAGAGAGATCCTTCGTCGCAGAAGGCGCTCCTCAGGATGACGGCCAAAGGCGGCGCCGCGATTTGGGTTTGGCTCTTGTCACCATCAATACGTCGGAGACGACGCAACCACCGAAACGCAAATTATCAGCAGGCAACGACTGAAACGTAGCAACGACCGAAACACACGACTGCAGCGCAGTAATCGAAACAATGAAACGCGCTTACGGCCAACGCGCTACGGGTGTGCCTGACCGCGAGGATTTCAGCCGCGGCGTTCGCCTCTGATCGATTGATGGTGACGGTCGTTGCACCGTAGTCGCAGCTCGGCTTTTGGCCGTCATCCTGAGGAGCGCCTTTTGCGACGAAGGACCTCTCTTCGATTGCAGCTGTCGCCGAGCCTGCACGATCGTGCAACGACCACCGCAGCACCGAAGAACTCTTGCGCCACAGGAGGGAAGTGATGCCTGAAGAATTCACAGAGAATGTCTACGACGACGCCGGCTCGGCGCCGACCAGCTTCGAGCTGAAATTCATCGAGTGCACGCACATCATCACCGTTCCGCTGCGCGTCCACCCCGACCCGCACGCGCCCAAGCCGCGCCCAGCCGCTCCCGCGCGCTACGACACCCGCGATTTTTTCTCGCGCCCAGTTCCGGTGCCGGGGCTGTGCCCGTCGTGTCACCGCGCAAAACCAGCGCCGACGCCGGCCAAGAAGCCAGTCGCCAAAGCCGCCGCCGCAGGAGCATCGGCAAGAACTATGTCAACATCAACTCCGTTCGCGTCAGTTTCGGCCGCGACGGTTTCAGTCGCAACCGCGGCAGACGAATCCGAATCCGCACCGCCGCCCTAAGGCATCCGACGGAAATATCCGGCAGATAAGGATTTACGCCGCAATTTTCGCCGCGCGCCCTACAGCCCGAAACTTTTCGCACTAAGGCAATCGCCGTACTGACCAACTCGTACACGTTCGGTAGCCTCATCAAGTCCCGGCTGTCCCGGCCAATCAAAACTGAGGTGCTCAAATGACCGAACCAACGGGAAATTCGCGAAAGTCGATTTTAGGATTAGGTACAGCGGTTTTATTTTGCGCCGCGATGGCGTTTACTCCCGGCGTAACTCCTCGCGTCCACGCCGCCCCCGCACCCGCCACCACTACCTCCGCCGGCACGGATGATGCCGCCGTACAAACCTTCACCGGCAAGATCATGTCGCAGAACGGCGACCGTTTCATCCTGCGCGATGATTCGACCGACGTCTGGTATCACCTGGATAACCAGCAAGAAGCCGGAAAGTTCCTTGGGAAGGACGTGCAGGTCACCGGAACTCTCGACGGCCGCAGCGACATGATTCACGTGCGCAACATCGCCGAAAACAAAACCGAAAATCACAACTGAAGAATTAAAAAAAATCACAACTGAAGAACTAAAATACGGCGCGCCCAATTGTGGGTTACAGCGGCAGTCCGATCTTGTGCAGCAGCGCGGCCCAGCGCGGATCGCTTTTCAGCGAATCGAAGGCCGGAAAACGAATCACGGCTAACAATTCGTCGTCGCGCTGCTCGTATGCGCTGTCCAAATAATGAAATGCTTGGTCTCGATCGCCAGCCAGGGCGTACGCTCCTGCCGTATTCGCCGGCAAGATATCTCTGCCGACCGCGACAAACAGGTTCACAAAACCCTGCGCATCGGGGCTGAAGGGATGTCCGGGTAGCGGAGTCAGCGCCGCCGGCCCGCTGCGGAGGAGGTCGGCAATCGCTTCGGACCAGTTGCCCTGGGTAGCCAGCATTTGCCCCAAATAAAAATATGCCGGCTGGAAGTCCGGTTCCCGCTCGAGAATCTGATTGAACTCCGCGCGTGCTTCGGGATATTTGTGCGCGTCCATCAGCGTCAGGGCGTAATTGGTGCGAACAATCGACGCCAGCGGATCCAAAGACAACGCCAGGCGAAATTCGGCCAGCGACTGCTCGAGCTGATTATTGGGCGTCAGATAATTGAAGGCATAGAAATAATGAGCGTTGGCGCTGTTCGGATTCAATTCGATGGCGCGGCGAAATTCGGCGCCAGCTTCTTTCCACTTCCAGACGCTCGATAGCGTGTTGCCGCGCGCCACGTGTGCTTCGGAACTCGAATCATCCAGTTCCACCGCTTTTTTGGAAGCCGCCTCGGCCATTGGAAGCGCTTCGCGCGGCGGAATTAACTGTCCGTAACCGGCGGCCACCTGGTAACTGGTCGAAAGCCCGGCCCAGGCCAGCGAATAATTCGGATCGGCCGCCACCGCTTGGCGGAAAAGTTCGACGCTCTTCAAGATTCCCGCGTGCGTTCGCCCGTACAGTTGCGATTGCGCTTCGAGATACAACCGGTAGGCATCGGGATTGGTGGTGCCGGCGCTGCCCATTTTGGTTTCCGCGTCGCCGGTCATATGAATCTGCAATTTTTTGGCGACGTCGCGAGTGATGTCACTCTGCACCTGGGTCACGTCGGCCATTTTTCGTTCGTAGTGCGAGCCCCAGACCTCGGAGCCGTCTTCGGCGTTGACCAGGTCAGCCTGCACGGCCACCGAATCGCCGTGCTGGGTGACGCGGCCCATTAGCAGGCGATTGACGTTCAGTGCTTTGCCGATTTGCTGCGGGTCGTCTTCTTTACCTTTGAATTTGAAAACCGTGCTGCGCGCCATTACTTTCACGTCCGGCAATTGCGAGAGCGTGCCGATCAGGCTTTCGGTCAGCCCGTCGCTAAGATATTCGTTGTTAGCGTCGGAGGTGGCGTTGACGAAGGGCAGCACCGCGATCGAAGTGACTTGCTGCGACGGCGCGTGGCCCGGGCCGCGCAGAAAATAAAATCCAGCGGCGGCGAGCGCGAGCAGCACCAGCGCCGCGATGCCCATCCACAATTTTCTCGAAGCGGCGACCGCAGGCTCGAAAGTCTGCACACCCGCGGAACTTCCGCCCGCCGCGACGTTCGCTGCGCTCGATCCCGCCGCGACGTTCGAGCTCGAGGACGCGCTGATCGCCGCGTTCGCTGCACTCGATCTGGGGCCACTAGCACTGCTGGATTCGGGCCCCGCCGCCGGCCCCGGCGCCGATCCTGAAGACACGTGCGCGGGGGCGTCTCCCGAATCCGTCGCCACGCGCCCCGAGCGCCCGGAATCTTGCTCGCGTTTCAGCCGCGCCAAATCCGTGCGAATATCCGCCGCGGATTGGTACCGCAAATTGCGGTCCTTCTCCAGCGCCTTGTCAATGATGCGTTCAAGTTCCGCCGGCGTTTCGTGATTCAGCCGCACCGCCGGGATCACCACGCCATCCAGAATCGATTTGAAAATTACGCCGCTGGTTTCACCGCGGAAGGGTAGCGCGCCCGTCGTCATTTCGTAGAGCACCGCGCCGAAAGAAAAAAGATCGCTGCGACCGTCGAGTTCTTTTCCGCGCACTTGCTCCGGAGACATATACGCCACGGTGCCCATGGTCGAACCCGGGCTGGTCAGATGTTCCGGCACGGCCGCGCGCGTCGCTTGCGTCGCGTCGCTGGCAATGCGCGAAGCGGACGAGACACCATCGCCATAAGTAACTTTCGCCAAACCAAAATCCAGAATTTTTGCGTGGCCGCGTTTGGTGACGAAAATATTCGCGGGCTTGATGTCGCGGTGGACGATTTTTTCGGCATGCGCCGCGTCCAGCGCGTCGGCAATTTCGATCGAAAGCGTCAGCAGCTCGTCGAGATCCACCGGACGCCCGTCGATGCGATGCTTCAGCGTCATCCCGTCGAGAAATTCCATGGCGATGAACGCCTGGCCATCCTGCTCGCCAATGTCGTAAATGGTGCAGATGTTGGGATGATTCAGCGCCGAAGCAGCCTGCGCTTCGCGTTCGAAACGCGCCAGGGCCTGCGGGTCGCGGGCCACGTCCGACGGCAAAAATTTCAGCGCCACAAAACGCCGCAGCCGCGCGTCTTCGGCCTTGTACACCACGCCCATTCCGCCCCCGCCAAGTTTTTCGACGATGCGGTAATGCGAAATGGTCTGCCCAATCAGCGATGAGGGGTCCGGCATGTGCGAATGATAGTAGTGGCGCAATTCCCGCCAGTCAATTGCAGCGGGGAACTGCGTTGCGAAGCGCCCGTTTTGGATTTTCAGGGTGGCCCATCCTTCCCGTATTTGGAAGAGTGGGAGCCTTTGACTTGTGGTTGTCTTGCTGCGCCGGTTGCCGCAATCTTTGCACTGTTGCTTCACGCAGAGGGAGCGAGTTTAGATTGCGCGTTCCCGCAGACTCTAAACCCCCACCCTTCGCCAAAAGCGCGAAGGATGGGCCACCCGCCAGGTGATTTTGCCCCAGAGCGTCAAGACATACCCATCGTCAAATAGAGGTTCATTTGAAGCGGACACCAAGTGGGTCCGAAAAACAGTATTTGTCACATATCTTCAAACGCTGCCTAAGTCCTGATTAACGCCGTAACCGGACGAGTAAAATCCAATCAAATCCACATGTCCGGTAACGCGACTGTCAGGCACTTGCAGTGGCTAAGACCTCGCACCGCCGCGATGACCGACACAAACATCATTCCGCCGCGGGCTTCGATTTAAGGGTGGTAGTCACCGGAAACGTGAGCCTGGCCTCGACCTGTACAGGCACGCCCTTTACGGTAGCGCTTTTCAGCTGCCATTTTTCTACCATCTCACGAAGCGGAGTCATTAGTTCATTGTTGTCGCACCCACCCGGCCAAACTTCGCGTATTCGTCCGGAACGATCAGCGGAAACGTAAACCGCGCAACCACCCTTCAGCAAGCCTCCGTTTACTGCGGGCCATTGAATCACCGTGCTGGTCGACGACAGTTGTCGAAAGGTCTCCTCACTGACCCTCAGCCTGCCAATCCTTTCATTTTCGGGCGTGGATTTTTCGATCGCGAAGATCGCCTCGCCAGGCTGACGTAATTCCCTTAAGGTCGTAACCTGCGCTTCGATAGTTGTACCTGGCTCCGGATTGGTCACAATTCGCCGTGCGATCTCTTTCTTTCCGAACTTGCTGTAGTTTTTGAACTCCGCACCGTAGCCAGTGTGGAGATTGAACGCGCTCGTTATCAAACGCTGGGAGGGATCGAAGCAAAACGTCCATTTGTCCCCGGGTGGTCCGATCGGGACACATATGTTCGCAATTCGTGAGTCCATGTACTTTTCAGCCTGCGGATCAACGGGGTTCGGCATCGCGAAATCGGGCAAAGGGTCGACGATCGCCGTGACGAGGTTGTTGAGCCAAGACGGAAAATAATCGCCCGTGTTCTTCTCAAAGATCTTGTCGCCGTTGACGATTCTTGTCTGTGAGAAATCTGGACTTTGGATGGTCCTCCGCCATTTCTCGGAAGATAGCCAATCCTCTTCGACCTTTGCGCGGTAGCCCGAATCTGGGTTTGTCGACTCAACGATTTCTGCCTCCAGATGAAAAGGTGTGCCTCCGGGAAGGGTTAGCGTCGACCGTTGAATAACGATGGCAGCAACATCGTTCCAACCGTTCTTGCTATTCAGCGCCATCACGGGGATCGACACGGCCAAAACCGCACTCGCGATTGCCATCTGCATCACGCTTCGCCTAGGGTGATTACGGCGGTTCGGATTCACAAGTCCGGGACCCCTTTCTTCGCGTTTAATCAATTCGGCGCTCCAGGTTTTTGAGGGTCACAACTCCTGACTTCTACCACGGAACACTCGCGTTTTGTAATGGAGTTCGGCCGGGTGCCGCACTCTTTGCGTTGTTGCTTCACGCAAAGGGTGCGGGTTTAGATCTCACGCCGGCGCAAGCTCCAAATCCCACCCTTCGCCAAAAACGCGAAGGGTGGGCCACCCGCAAAATCTGAGCCGCCCAGTTAGTCCTCCGACGGAAATACCCCGTTCAGGCAGATGGAATATGCCATTCCGTTTGGCGCAGCCTTGGTCAGATTCGGCACCGCGAAGTTGGTCGTGCCATCGCCACCGAACTTATTACCAATCAGAGTGAACAGCGCGGTGTTATTTTGAATCGGAAGCAGCGATCCATCCGCCAGAATTGCATTCCCGGGCGCCTTGTACTGATTCACCGACAGGATGATGTCGCCGATGTTGCAGGTCTGAGGAATTTTGAAACCAGCTGGGAGAAGAGGGATGCTGGTGCCCAGCACCGTGGAAAAATTGGTCAGCACCTGCGGAATTGTTCCGGGAGCCCCTTGAACTCCCTGCGGCCCTGGAGGCCCGGTCGGGCCTTGCGGACCCGGCGCGCCCTGCACGCCTTGTAAACCTTGCGGACCGGCGGGGCCAGTGGGACCGGTCAGGTCGATCAACAAAACTGCCGGATGGCTGGTGCCGGTATTTTCTTTGCTGTCGATGGCGAAATTGGTGCTGCCGATCGCCACCAGTTCCAGGCCGTGATTGGTGGTGGGATCTTTCAGCCAGCCCTGCACGGTCGAAGTGAGCTGGATCTGGATCGGTTCAAACGCGCCGGAAATTGTGGAGGTGACCGCGGGCGTCGCGCCGATGGTGGGCCGGGTGGCGTAGGTCACCGTGTTTTCGGCGAACGAGCTGGTCAGCGCGAAGACGTTGAAGTTGCCTTTGGTCGCGACTGTGTCGGGAAAAATAATCAGCCGCGCCTTGGAGACCTGCGACGAAGTAACGCCCGTCGGCAAAATATCGGTGAGGTCGTAGCGCAGGATCGTGGAAGTGGTGGAGTTCACCCCCAGCGTTTGCGCCGCGCCGTAATTGGTCGAAGGCGCCGTGCTACTGATTTGCGCGTCGGCATTCAGCAGCACCTGCTGCGCGCGCGCCGAACCCGCGGCCAATAAAATTGAAAACAAAAACATCAACAGAGACACCCGTGGAAATCTCATAGACGCATCCTTGATAAGTAAGAGTGAATTCCTTGCTGGCGTTTCCGGGCTGGGGAAACGGGCTAGCCAACGTTGGCAAGACGCTATCACAGCGCCCGCGGCGGCGTCATCAAGGTTTAATTGCGAGCTCTTGCTTTGTGGGTCACGGCTTTAGCCGTGACAAAAAACCTTCCGAGCGCGGGGCTTCAGCCCCTGAAGCTCCCTCAATCGTAGTGCGACGGGTCCAACGTGAAATTTCCGCCGACAGATCCAAACAGATAGTCCTCAGGGGCGTGCACCAAGCCCGCCTTCACCGGGTTCAAGTCGATGTATTGCTTTCGTATCCGATACTCCTGCACATCGCGAATCCAGCGATCATGAAAACTACTGTGCCAGACGGGAAATTTAGGGTTCAGCTCCTTCCCGATTCGGAAACTTGATCCGCCCTTAATCATCATCACCGCCTTTTCCAGCGGCGTTTGGTCGCCTGGCGTGATCAATAAATGCAAGTGTTCGGGCATCAACACAAAAGCGTGAAGCTTGTAGAGTCCTCGATCCCGACACTGCAATATTTGCTCCACTACGATGCGCGCCGGTTCCGGCGAAAGAAAAAACGTACGCCGTTCCCAGGTGTCGGTTGTGATGAAGTACACGCCGGGTTGTTTCACGCGTCTTGGAATCTTCATGGACAGGGAACTTCAGGGGCTAAAGCCCGTCGGCAACACAAGTCATTTTTGTCACGGCTAAAGCCGTGACCCACAAAGCGCTAACCCACTCCGCGCCTGGGCGCCGCGCGTTCCGTAGCCTGAGCACGGTCGAGGTGAAGGGCTAGGGTTTTGCTTTCGATCAGCCGGGCCAGGTATGGGTCTCGAGCGAAAAGCAGGACAATCACTTTGCGATTCGCACTGCCCGTCCTCTTTCTTTGTAGGCCACGGCTGAAGCCGTGAGCTGCAAAGATGAAACACTTCGCGCCGGGGCCAGCAGACTTGGTGCGCTTTGTGGCCCCAGCCGTGAGCTGCAAAGCAAATCTACTCGGCCCCCGGCACCGTTGCAGACTTCGTCGCGTTGGTCGCATTCACCGCTGCCGCGCTCGATGCGCCGACCGCCTTGTCCGGTCCGGCCCCAAACAATTCCGGATACAAATAGTGTCCCTGCTCGTTCGCCGGTTTGACTTCTTCGTTCGGGATGCGGTGGGCATTGGCCCAGGCATCCTGACGAATTCCGGTGACTTGCCAGGAAACTTTCACATGCGGCTTGCTGGTGCGAATCGTGAATTTGCGATCCTTGATCTCGCTCGCGATCATGGCTTGGGAAAATTGTCCGACGGGAGTGAGCTGGTAGCGGAAGTCACCGTTGAGAGCTTCGAACCAGGCCGGCATGGTCACCACCGCGTAGCCTTTCGCATTGGTGACCACGTTGCCGTTGTAGATATTCATCATGTCCGGCGATTCGACGAACGAGTGCGACAAATATTTTCCGCCGGGATCGATGGGATCGTCGATCTTGAAAGAGCCGCCACCCTTGGTCAGCATGCCGCCCACATGGAGATTTCCGGCGGTGTTTACATTGCCGGAGGCGTCGATGCTCATGGTAACCAGCAGCCCAGCGTTGTCTTTGGTGCCGTTGTTGGATTCGAAAGCGAAGCCGTCGGAGAACGCGCCATTGTCCACGACTTCCAGGCGCGCGCCCGGGTTGTAGCCTGCTCCGTACTCTGGCGCGGAAGTGTTGAAGTCGATCGAGACGTTTGCTTCCGTGCCGCCGGCCGTGTTGGTTAGAGTGATTTGCGGCGCTGGTGCCGTGCGCGGACCGGTGCTGGCGGGCGAGCTCAATTCGAGCATGGATTGCGGAGTTGGCGTGCCGATGCCGACGTTCACGGCCGCGACGCCGGTACCGCCCAGAACCATGCTGTTGCTGGCGCCGACCATCGCTTCCGCGCCGATGGCGGTGGCGAACGTCAAAGTTTTGGCGAGCGCGTCGGACGAGGCGCCGAGAAATGTGTTGCTTACGCCGGCGTAATTCGACTGACCGGCATAGAGCCCAATGCCAGTGTTGTTCGCTCCGGTCGTTGTAGATAATGCGTTTACACCAAAGGCCGAGTTGTTGTCCGCGGTCGTCACGCTGATGAGGCTGTAGGAACCAACGGCGGTGTTGGCTACGCCGGTGGTTAAGCTTTGCATGGCGTCAAGGCCGACCGCGGTGTCGTCGATGGCGGAGCTGGTTTCTGATCCCCCGCCGGCAAAGGGTCCGATGAAAGCATTGCTGTTCGAACCGTAGTTCGCGATGAAGGACTGGTTGCCCACGCTTAAAACGGAGTTGCCGCCGGTGCTGTTGGGCAAATTCAGCCCTTGGGTCAGCGTTTCGGATGCGCCGTTGAAGTTTTGGCCGGGGGCGAAGGTTTGGATTCCGGTGCTGCTCCAGGAGACGCCGGTGTTGACGAAAGTCGAGCCGCCGTTGGGAATGAAAAACAGATCGAGCTGCGCGGATGGGTTAGTCGTGTTGTTGTTCAGCGGCTCGGCGCGAAAGCCGAAGGATTGGGTGGTGCTGGCTTTGGTACTGCTGTTGTAGGACGACGCCTGAAACTGGAACGAGTGGGATTCGTAACCGGAGGAAGTGATGGCGTCGTGGCCCGGCGGCAACTGAAACGATCCGCGGAAGATGCTATTGCCGTTGACGTCGAGAGTTTCGCTGGGCGTGGTAGTGCCTATGCCGATTTTTCCTCCGGTTTGATACATCAGCGAATTGCCCAGCACGGTTGCCGAGGACCACAGCGGAATGAAGTCCGCGGTGCCGCCGCCGGTCGGCGTGGCATTGGAAATCGCGGCCGGCGCCGCGACTCCGGCCGAACTAGCTCCCGCTGAAGTTTCCGCCGCCGCAATCGTAGTGCCGCCGGGCGCGAGGATCGTGGTCGAGGCCGGCGTTGCGGTCCGCGTCGCCAAACTTTGCGTCGTCACATAGGCCGACGCCGGCAAACCGCCGAGCGTCTCTGCATCCCCAGCCTTCAGTGCATACGGCACGCTCGCCAGCAGCACGCGCGGCATCTCCGGCTGCCGCGCGACCGCCACTCCCAGCCAGCGCGATTGCCCGGTGCCGAAAAGTTCCACCGGCACGCCGGCCGCGGTAGCGGAACCGAGCAGCACGTTGTAATGGCCGCTCGAATCGGCCAACACGTTTTGTGTTTCACTCCAAAGCGCCGTCCCGCCATCTTGCTCGGCGTAAATCGCAAACGTCACGCTGGCCACTCCGGCCAACGGCCGCGCCACCGCATCCTTCAGCGTCCCGCTGAATTGCACCAGCCGCGGCACGGATTCGCCCGCGACATTTGCCGGAGTCGCAACGCGCGGCGTCGCAGACGAGTGGGTCTCCGTGCTCTCGGCGCTCTGCGCCAATTTCGTCGCCTGTGCGGCGCCGGAAAAAAATGCGAATACACAAATCGTCAGCAGGATTGCCGTGCGTTTCATGGAATCTCCCAATGTTTGGCAGTGGCTCGAAGAGGCCCAGCGTTGCAAAGCAGCAGACCGCAGAACGCGGGAAGCGTCAAGAAGATTTAAGTCAAAATTCGCGGCAGGGCAGTACCAGAACCCGCCTGCAGGTGACGCCGAAGCTACGTTGACTTTCGGGTTACAACAAGGTCGCATCCCTACAGCAGAGAGCTCCCACCTCGATGCACGAGAAAGGTGCGGCAGTCTCAAAGTCGCCCGCGGAGCTCTACTGCGCCCCCGGAACTCCCGCGGACTTCGTCGCGTTCCTCGCATTCCCCTGCGCCGTCGCCGCTCCTACCGCCTTATCCGGTCCCGCGCCAAACAATTCCGGATGCAAATAATGTCCTTGCTCGTTCGCCGGCTTCACTTCTTCGGTAGGGATGCGATGCGCGTTGGCCCAGGCATCCTGACGAATACCGGTAACCTGCCACGAAACGCGTTGGCCTTTCTTTCCGCCGGCAATCTTGAAATGGTTGCCGGAAATTTCCGCGGCCACGTACAGCTTCGGTCCCGGCGCGCCTATCGCGGTGAGCTGATAGCGAAAATCGCGATTCAGCGCTTCAAACCATTCCGGCATTTCGACCACCGCCGCACCGTGCGCGTCCAGCGTGACGATGCCGTTATAAATGTTCATCATGTCCGGCGATTCCACGAAAGAATGCGACAAATATTTCCCGCCGGGATCGATCGGATCATCGATCTTGAACGACCCGCCGGCCTTGGCCACGCTTCCGGTGAAGCGCGCATTTCCCGAGGAATCCACCGCGAAAATCTGCTGCAAACCATTGTTCAAACCGGCGCCCGGAACATTGGCGTAAAAGGCCAGCGTGGCTGAACTCGAATTGTCCGCCAGGACCCCCATGCGCAATTGTGGGTTGTAGGTCCCACCCGAGCCGAATCCTCCGGGGTTGAAATCGATCGAGAGAACTCCGCCGCCGGTGCCGGTCATGGTCAGCGTCGGGCCGGGATTCTGAAAACTTGAGCCAGACGTGCCGTCAATTTCCAGCTGCGAACGGGGAGAACTGGTTCCGATTCCTACGTTCACCGCCTGCGCGCCGGTGCCGCCCAAAACGAGCGAGTGGTCGAGCGAAGCGATGGCGTTGTAGCCGATGGCCGTGGCGAAGGACACTCCCGCCGGAATGTCGGACATCGCACCGACCAGAGTGTTGGAGCTTCCCGTGGTGCTGGCGCCCGACACGCCGCCGATCGACACGTTTGAACCTCCGGCCTGAACGGCAAGGAGTGCCTCCTCGCCGATGGCCACGTTGTTCGATCCGGTCGAGTTGCCCCCCGAAGCAGAAGCGCCGATCGCCACGTTACCCGACCCACTGATGTTGTCGAGCATGGCGTTGTGTCCCACCGCGGTATTGAAGCTGCCAGTTTGAGTGTGCGCGAGCGCCTGCTCCCCGACGGCTACGTTGTCCGAGCCGCTGGTGATCTGCGTGAGCGTGAGTGACCCAACAGCCGTGTCTCCCACTGGACTGCCGGAGCCGTTGACCCCGAAACCCGACTCGTAGCCTAGAAAAAGGTTGTCGAACGCTCCGGTCGTGCTGAGAAACGGAATGCCGCCGAGCTTGATGAGGCCGGTGGCGCCGGTAGTCGGGTCCGGGAGACTCAATGTCGCGCCCGAAAATGTTTGTCCCGGCGCGAAAGTCACGACGCCGTTGGCCGCGAAAGACAATCCGGTGTCGGTGAACGGCGCGCTGCCGCCGGGGCCAAAAAACAAATCCAGCTTCGCCGAAGGATTGGTCGTGTTGTTGTTCAAAGGCTCGGCGCGGAAGCCGAAAGCTTCGGTGTTCGATGTTCCGGTGGTGCTGTTGAAGGACGACGCCTGAAATTGGAACGAGTGCGATTCGAATCCGCTGGCCGAAGTTGCCGGATGGCCCGGCGGCAATTGAAACGATCCGCGAAAAATCGAATTGCCGTTTACGTCTAAAGTTTCCGCCGGAGTCGTGGTCCCGACGCCGACGTTGCCGCCGGTTTGGAACAGCACGGAATTGCCCAGCGTCGTCGCGGAGGTCCAAAGCGGAATGAAATTCGTGGTGCCGCCGCCCGTCGGCGTTGCATTCGAAATCGCCGCAGAGCCGGCGCCGATGGACGGCGCTGAAGTTCCCGTCGCCGTGGCAGCGATCGTCGTGCCGCCTGGCGCTAAAATCGTGGTGGAGCTCGGCATCTTCGCCGCCAAAATTTCCGTGGTCACATAGGCTGACGCCGGCAACCCGCCGAGGGTCTGGGCGTCGCCCGCCTTCAAGGCATACGGCACGCTAGCCAGCAGCACGCGCGCCATCTCCGGCTGCCGGGCGACCGTCACTCCGAGCCAACGCGATTGTCCCGTGCCGAAAAGTTCCACCGGCACGCCGGCGGAACTGGCCGCGCCGAGCAGCACGCTAAAATGCCCGCCGCCATCCGCCAATACGTTCTGGGTTTCACTCCATAGCGCCGCGCCGCCATCCTGCTCGGCATAAATCGCAAACGTCACGCTGGCGACTCCGGCCAGCGGCCGCGCCGCCGCGTCCTTCAGCATGCCGCTGAATTGCACCAGGTGCGGCACCGGCTCCTGCTGCGCCATCGGCGCAGCAACGCGCGAGGTTGGCGCGGCGTCCGCGCTCTGCGCCCAGGCAGCAGCGCGCAAGCCGCTGCCGCCGCAGAGAAACACCAACACAAAAATCATCAACATGATCATCGTGCGCTTCATGGAATCTCCCGAAACTGCGTAGGAATGGCCCGACTAGCCGGATCTGTGTAGAGCAGCAAACCGCACAACCAGAGCAGCGTCAAGAAGATTTAGCGCAGTTCCGCGGCACGGCAGTACCAGAACTGACCCTCCGCGTTTGGAATTGCCGAGGCGGCGGGAAAGTTGCGCGCCTGCGCTGGGTCCGGACGAGCGGTGGCGTTCTGGTTACGCCCGGGCTCCGACCACCATCGATTCCATCCATGGGAGCAACCGCCACCGAAGCGCACGCAACGCAGGACTTTTACGATCGAGGAAGGGAAGGAGCCGCTACCGGCAACTGCGCATGACGGATGCGCGAGGCCAGGCCCATCACCCGGAACGCGCAAATCGTGTACCAGTTGAAATCGATCTCGTGCCACTTCATGCCGTGCCGCGCCGAAACCGGATGCGCGTGATGGTTGTTGTGCCAGCCATCGCCAAAGGTAATCAGCGCCACCCACCAATTGTTGGTCGATCGATCGCGCGTCTCAAAATTGCGCTGGCCCCAGATGTGCGAAATCGAATTGACCATCCAGGTCGCGTGCAGCCCCACCACCGTGCGCAGAAAAGTTCCCCACAGCACCAGACGAAATCCGCCGATGGCGTAGAGCACCGCCGCCAGAATCGCCGTCGGCAACAAATGATATTTGGTCAGCCAGACGTGAACTTTATCTTCGGCCAGATCCGGCACGTAACGCTGCAGCGTCGGCACGTCCGCACGCAGTGCGTCGCCGGTCAGAACCCATCCGGCGTGCGCCCACCATTTTCCGTCGCGCGGAGAATGCGGGTCGCCTTCCTTGTCCGCGAATTGATGATGCTGCCGGTGCGTCGCGACCCACAGCAGCGGCCCGCCTTCCAAAGCCGCCACGCCGCAGATCGTCAGAAAATATTCGAACCATTTGGGAACGTCGAAGGAGCGATGCACCAGCAGGCGGTGATAACAGATTCCCAGGCCCAGCCCGGCCGTGACCCAGTACAAGAAGAACGCCACCAGGAATCGCTGCCAACTGAAGAAAAACAGGGCCGCGACCGCTCCTACGTGAAACAGCACCAGCACCGGCGTAATTTTCCAATTCGTCCGATGCTCATCGCTCACCCGCAAAGCACTCGCCACGCCCACCCCGATTTGTGCCTGCGAAATTTTCTTAAATCTTGCCGAGCAGAACCAAAAGCAAAACCACCAGCAGCACCAGTCCAAAGCCGCCGATCGGCGCATAGCCCCAGCTGCGGCTGTGCGACCACTGCGGCAGCGAGCCTAGAATCGCCATCACCAGCACGATAATCAGAATTCCTACGATCAAGCGAACCTCTTGGCCCGGCGCCTGCCAGAAAATCGCGGCAAATGTCTACAGCGCGGCCCAACCCAGCACCTGAATTTTTATGGCGTAGAGCTTCACTGCCGCGGAATTCATCGCCGTTCGTTCGTCGTCGTGCGCTTGGACCTCGGCCATGTCTTCCCAGCGGTTCCACAGATCGTCTTCGGCGGCGTACAGCAGTGGGAGCACCTGCTCCGCGTCGGTTTCGGCGATTACGTTTTGCACCGAACGTCTCCACGCGGACGAGAGCAACCCCGAATCGCTTTTGCTGCGCTCCTTCGCGCTGAAGGAAGTCCACGGAACGGCAATAGTTGCAGCGGTAGGCAGGTCAGGCATTTCGACACCTCGGGCTGGGAAACTTCAAAGCCAGAACTGTGCTGAGCGTTTCGCTCTGTCACAATTTGCAAGGAGCCGTAGAGGGCGAAAGCGCGGCAGGATGCTAAAGGGAGACGCGCTGACAGTAGCACCGATACGCCCCATTGTCACGTTCCGTGTCACGTCCCGTGCCTCCCACCGCCCGCGCTAGCTTGAATTTTCTCCGGCGGAGGCCTTTGCATTTGTCGTTGCTTCGGTTTAATCTGCGCTGAGTTTTCGTTTAGGAGCCTCACATGATAGCCATCACCCTTCGAAAAATTTTCGCGCTGGCGACCTGCTCGTCGCTGTTGCTGCTCGGCGTGCCGCTTTCCACCGCCGAAGCCTTCCAGGACCAAAACTCCCAGCCGAACCAGCAATCGAACGCGCAGCCGCAAGACCAGAACTCGCCGGGCGCGCCAAGCGGTGACAATTCCCAGCAATCTTCCGACGACGACTCCCAACCCACCGACGCCAACTCCAACGCCCCGGTCGCCGCGCCGCTCAGCGCCGACCAACTCGACGCCCTGGTCGCGCCCATCGCGCTCTACCCCGACAACCTCGTCGCCCAAATTCTCGCGGCCGCTACTTTTCCGGACCAGGTGGCCATCGCCGATTACTGGGTTTCGCAAAATAAAAATCTCACCGGCTCGGCGCTCGGCGACGCCGTCAACAATCAAACCTGGGATCCCAGCGTCAAAGCGCTCACCCAATTTCCCGACGTGCTCGACAACCTGGCCAAAAATCTGGCGTGGACTTCCAGCCTGGGCCAGGCCTTCCACGATCAGCAATCGGACGTGATGCAAGCGGTGCAGGTGATGCGCCAGAAAGCGCAAGCCGCCGGCAATCTGAAATCCACTCCGCAAGTTCAAGTGACGCAACCCGCGCCGCAAACCATCGTCATTCAACCGGCCAATCCGCAAGTGGTGTACGTCCCGGTCTACAACCCGACGGTCGTCTACGGCTCGCCCTACGTCGTCCCCTACTGGACGCCGCCTCCTTACAACTACGTCGGCGCATCCATTTCTTTCGGCATCGGTATTGGCATCGGCATCGGTTGGGGCGGCGGATGCTGGGGCTGCGGACATCCCTGGGGCTGGGGCGGTTGGGGCATGAACTGGGGCGGAGGTTGGGGTGGCGGCGGCAACACCACCATCATTTATAACCACAACACCTACATCAGCAATCGTAGCTGGCACGGCGGCTACTACAACAATTATCACTCCTGGACCAATCGCAACGTTCCGAACGGCGGTCGCAATGGCAATCACGGCCTGATCGGCGGCAATGGCGGAGTCGATCACCAGCAAACCAACGGCGGGCGCAACGGCGATCACGGTTTGATTGGCGGCAACGGCGGCGTGCAGCACCAGCCGGATGGCGGCCGCAATGGTGACCACGGATTAATTGGCGGCAACGGCGGCGTGCAGCATCAACCCGACGGCGGCCGCAATGGTGACCACGGATTAATTGGCGGCAATGGCGGTGTGCAACATCAACCCGACCAACACGCCACGGGTTTCAACGACAACAATCGGGACAACAATCGTTCGACCAACGATTGGCGCAATCAGAACAACAATCGCTGGGGCGGCAACGGCTACAACGCCCGCGCCGAAAGCAGCCGCGGACGCACCAGCATGCGCCAACCCGTCCAACACCGCGCGCCGCAGCAACATTTCTCCGCCCCCCGCGGCGGTGGTGGCGGCCGCCGGCGCTAGTCGCTGAGCGTCCTGCGCTGGAAAAAATCAAAGTCTGCGCGCTGTGAAGATCCCGGTGCGCAGCAAAAATCGAAAGGAGAATCATCATGAAATCGGAACGAGCAGGGAAGTGGACCAGCCATCTTTTCAGCGGCGTGCTGGTCGCGGCCTTAGCGTGCAGCACCATCGGTTGCGGCAGCGCCACCAAACCCACCGCAACTGAAAACACCGCCGCACCCGCCGGCTATGACAAACCCGCCGACGCCGCGAGCGCACTCCAATCCGCCGTGCGCGCCAAAGATGACGCCGCCCTAAACCGCGTCCTCGGCGCAAAATCCGTCGCCGCTCTCAAAAGCGGTGATGCCACCGTCGATCAAGCCGCGCTGGACAGCTTCGCCAAAAAATACGACCAGATGAATCGCTGGGTCGCGATGACCAACGGCAGCCAGATCCTTTACATCGGCTCCGACAATTACGCTTTTCCCATTCCGCTGGTGAAAGATGCCGCCGGCAAATGGGAATTCGATCCCGCTGCGGGCCAGGAAGAAATCACCGCGCGCGAAATCGGCCGCAACGAACTGCTCACCATCGATGCGCTGCAAGCTTTCGCCGCCGCCGAAGAACTCTACGCGCAGAAAGCGCACGACGGAATTCCGGCGCACACCTACACCCAGGTCATCGTCAGCGATTCCGGCAAGCAAAATGGTTTGTACTGGACCACCACCGCCACCGAGCCCGCCAGCCCGCTGGGCAATCTGAACGATTTCGCCGTCAGCCCCATTTCTCCGCTCGGCGCGGGCGAGCCGCAAGTTCTCGACGGTTACTCCATCCGCATTCTGGGTGGGCAGGGCGACAAAGCCCCAGGCGGCGCGAAGAGCTATGTGGTGAATGGAAAAATGACCGGTGGCTACGCCCTCATCGCCACCCCGGTAAAGTACAAAGTCACCGGCATCAAGACTTTCATCGTCGGCAAAGACGCAGTGATCTACCAACACGACCTGGGCGCCGATACCACCACCACAGCCGCCGCCATAAAAGACTACAACCCCACTCCAGAATGGAAAGAAGTGCAGTAAACCGTAAACCGCACCAACAAACAATCGCGGAACCAGCCTACTTTGGCGTGCCGCGGCTAGCCGCCGCACGCCAAGGTAAGCCGGCGCATCATCAATCCCGCCGGTCGTTTCATCCCAAGTCATCCCAAGTTAGTTTTTGGCCGAAACCTTTGCTAAGCTCGCGCGACTAACCAAGCCGTGATGCCGGGCATCCGGCGAAAAGAAAGCTCTTGACACTTCGCTTTTTCTTCGCCTAAGATGCGCCAGCCATCGCCAATACTTCCTACCGAAGGAGACCTACCATGAACATCGGCCAATCCTTGCTGCCCGAATTTGACGCTGAAATGCAGAACACCCGCAAAGTCCTCGACCTGTTGCCCGACGCAAAATGGTCCTGGAAGCCCTCCGAAAAATCCGGCACGGTCGGTTGGTACGCCCAGCACATCGCCACGCTTCCGGGCTGGACCACCATGACCCTGAACACTACCGAATTCGACTACGCCCCGGTCGGCGGCCAAAGCTGGCAACCACCCAAGGTAGAAAACCGCGCTGACGCCCTGAAAGTTTTTGATAAGGAATCCGCCGAAGCCCGCGCCGCGCTAGCCAAAGTCAGCGACCAGGATCTGATGGCTAATTGGAAGCTGCTCGCCGGCGGCCACGAAATTTTCACCATGCCGCGCATCGCCGTCCTGCGCACCGTGGTCATGAATCACCTGATCCACCACCGCGGCCAACTCACCGTGTATCTGCGTCTGCTCGGTGTCCCAGTCCCCGGCCTCTACGGCCCCAGCGCCGACGAAGGCGAAATGAAGGCCTCGGCGTAGCCACCGGAACAACATCGGCGGCGCGCAGACACGAAGCGCGCCGCCCGCGTACCCCAATCGTCGCGGCCGTCATTCGGAGGAGCGCCTTCTGCGACGAAGGATCTCTCTTCGATTTCCGCCGCGCCACGCGTGTGCCGGGCACCGACCTGGAATCTCTCTCCGCTTTCCACTTCTCCCGCAATCCAAGTAAGCCGCCGCCAAACTACAGCAAAGCGGGTATTAGGCCGCACCACTGCGAATGCTAAGTTCAATTCAGCGGCTGCATGCGCGGCGAAAACGTCGCGTCGCCTCCGAATCACGCCCTAATCATTCATACAAATACAAAATCATCGGCCAGAAAGGGGAATCATCCATGAAACGCGAAAAAACTCCGAAAAAGAACGCCTCGCCCAGCGCCTCGAACGGAAAATCGCTCTCCATCGCGAGTCTGAAAACCAAAGGCGGCGAGACCCATCAGCAAGCCCCCGCATCGGTGACGCCGATCACCACCAATCAGGGTCTGCCAATTTCCGACAATCAAAATTCACTGAAGGCCGGCCAGCGCGGGCCCACTCTTCTCGAAGATTTCATCCTCCGTGAAAAAATCACGCACTTCGATCACGAACGCATCCCCGAGCGCATCGTCCACGCCCGCGGCTCAGCCGCGCACGGATATTTCCAATCCTACGGCTCGCTGAAAAAATATACGAAAGCCGCATTCCTGAACGATCCGAAAGTCACCACGCCGGTGTTCGTCCGCTTTTCCACCGTGGCTGGCGAACGCGGCTCCGGCGATCTTGCGCGCGACGTCCGCGGCTTTGCCGTGAAGTTCTACACCACCGAAGGCAATTTCGATCTGGTCGGCAACAACATCCCGGTCTTTTTCATTCAGGACGCCATCAAATTTCCCGACCTGATTCACTCCGTGAAACCCGAGCCCGACCGCGGATTCCCGCAGGCCGCTTCGGCCCACGATACGTTCTGGGATTTCATTTCGCTGATGCCGGAATCGATGCACATGATCATGTGGGTCATGTCCGACCGCGCCATTCCGCGTTCGCTGCGCATGATGGAGGGCTTCGGTATCCACACTTTCCGCCTGGTCAACGACGAAGGCGGAACGCACTTCGTCAAATGGCACTGGCGGCCGAAGCTCGGCAATAGCTCCGTGCTGTGGGACGAAGCCGTGAAAATCAATGGCGCGGACGCGGACTTTCATCGCAAAGATTTGTGGGAAGCCATCGATTCCGGCGATTTTCCGGAGTGGGAACTGGGCCTGCAGATTTTTGACCAGAAAACCGCCGACAAATTCGAATTCGACGTGCTCGACGCCACCAAAGTAATCCCCGAAGAATTCGTTCCGCTGCAGATGGTCGGCAAGATGGTGCTCGACCGCAATCCCGACAATTTTTTCGCGGAAACCGAACAGGTCGCCTTCTGCCCCAGCCATCTCGTCCCGGGCCTCGATTTTTCGGAGGACCCGCTGCTGCAAGGGCGTTTGTTTTCCTATCTGGATACCCAGCTGAGCCGCCTGGGCGGCCCGAATTTTCATCAGCTGCCGGTGAACGCACCAAAATGCCCGTTCGCCAATTTGCAGCGCGATGGAATTCATCAGATGAGCCTGCAGAAAGGCCGCGTGGCCTACGAACCGAATTCGCTCGATCCCCACGGCCCGCGCGAATCGATGGAGCGCGGCTTCCACACTTCCGCGCGGTCCGTCGAAGGCGCCACCATCCGCGTGCGCTCCGAATCGTTCAACGATCATTACTCGCAGGCGCGGCTTTTTTACAAATCGATCACGCCGCCGGAACAAAAGCATCTGGCCAACGCGCTGACCTTCGAGCTGGGCAAAGTCGAGGCCGAGGCGATTCGCCTGCGCATGTTGGGCCACCTGCACATCATCGACCGCGCGCTCGGCGAAAAAGTCGCGGAGAATCTCGGCGCGGAAGGGAAGGCCGAAAAAATCACTCCAGCTAAAACTCCGGTGGACCTCAAACCCAGTCCCGCGCTGCGGCTCTACGGCAAAACCGAGCCGACGCTCGAAGGGCGCAAAGTCGGCATCCTGCTCGGCGCCGGGTTCGACGCCAAGTTGCAGCACGATCTGGCCGCGCAGATCGAAGCTGAGGGCGCGAAAGTCGCGTTGATCGCCGCGAAAATCCAGGGCGAACTCGATGCCGATGGAGAATTGCACGCCGCCGATATGGCGCTGCGCGCTTCGCCTTCGGTGCTGTTCGACGCCGTGGTCATTCTGGCCGGCCCCGATGGTGACAAAAAACTCACCGCCGACCCCAACGCCCAGGCGTTCCTCACCGACGCCCGCCGCCACTGCAAAGCCGTCGGTTTCGCCGGCATACCCGCGCTAACCAAAAAAGTGGGAGTCACCGAAGAGCCGGGAATCATGGAGCTTACCGGCAAAGGCGGCGTGAAAGCCTTCATCGCCGCAGCCACCACCGGCCGCTTCTGGGAGCGCGAAGAAGAAAAATAATCCCAGTGCGTTGGCCTTGGTAGCGGCGGTCTTTCGCCCGCCATTTATGTCGCGGCGACGATCGCTGGCGGTCTAAAGACCGCCGCTACCCAAAGGCAGGTTTTGCTTTGTAGGTCACAACTTCAGCCGTGACCCAAACCAACCGCCATCGCCAGGGCTTCAGCCCCTGAAGCTCCTTCAGTCGTATGGTGTTGCCTCAACGTGAATCTCACGCCGCCGAACGAATCAGATATTTCCTAATCACGCGCACCATCGTCACGCCAAGGGAACTTCAGGGGCTAGAGCCCCGCACTTCGGTCGCACACAAGGTCACGGCTAAAGCCGTGACCTGCCAACTCCAGTCAACCATGCCGCCAAACAATCCCGTAGAATGAACCACCGAAATTCGGAAGGAGAACCAACTTGGCTGCGAAACTTCTGATGCTGGCGAGCGCCGGCATCGTCTTCGTGCTGGGCGCCATGCACCTGCTCTACACTTTCACCGGCAACTTGCTGACCCCGCGCGACCCCGCGCTGCAAATCAGCATGGGCCAAATCTCTCCGGTCATTACGAAACAAACCACCATGTGGCGCGCCTACATCGGCTTCAACGCCACCCACAGCATGGCCCTGCTTCTCTTCGGCGTAATTTTTGGATATTTGGCGATGGCCCACGCCGAAATCTTGTTTCACTCGCCGTTTCTGCTGACCGTCGGCCTGGCCACGCTGGTTGGTTTTGTGCTGCTCTCGAAATTCTATTTCTTCCGCGCGCCGCTCGTCGCGAGTCAGCGCCGCGCTAATCTGCTACGTGGCCGCAGTCATAGCCTCGCGCCTAAATTTCACCGCCAGCTGAAGCCTGGCAGTCAGCGGGATAGGCTCTCAGCCGGTCTGCACCCCACCCTCAGTGCGGTGTGCCTTCGGCGCAAACGTTGGCCGCCGATACCCACCCACTCGCATCTACTTCACCTTGGTCGTCCCGTACTCCGCCACCGGCTCCGGCGCTTCGCCGCGAATCTGCTTGATGAACGCAATCACCTCGCCATTCAGCAAACTCACCCGATCAATCTGCACGTAATGGCTGCTGCCTTTGGCGATGATCCTTCGGCTGCGCGTCGAAAGCTTCTTCAAATCTTCCTGCATCCCATACCAGGTCGCGTTCAGTTCTTTGGCCACCTCCGCCGAGAAACCAGGAATGGTCGGCGAATGTTCCGGATCCTGCGAGAAAATTAAAATCGGCAAATCGCCAAACGGCCCGGTGTGAATCGTCTCTTCGCCAGATTCCGGCACCGCTGCCAATTCCTGCCCCGAAGACGTCAGCGTCGACGTCCGGCACCCATCCTCCGCCACCATTTTCCCCGCGTCTTTTCCCATACCCGGTTCCGGAGCGCACTCGCCCATGGCGCGCGCCAGGCCCAAAACCGAAAGCGCCTCCGCCCCACGGAGCAACATGAATTCTTTTTTCTCCGCCGCCTGCAGCTCGGCAGGGAAGCGCGCATCCTGCAGCGGCGTCGAGCCATCCACAAAAACCAGTCCCACCAAATTCTGTGGATAGCGCGCCGCGTAATCGCGAATATACAAACCCGAAATCGAATGTCCCATCAAAATGATCGGCCCCTTCACGCCGCCACGCCTCCAGCAGCGCATGCAATTCGTCAGACAAATGCCGCGCATCCCGCGTCTCGGGACGCGCCTCGCTCCAACCAAACCCCGCGCGATCGTAGGAACACACCTGCGTGATTTTCGAAAGCTCCGGCTGCACGTTGGCCCAGATCGTGGAATCGTTGCCCAACCCGGCATCCAGCACCACGCTGGGAGACCCGGCGCCGGTGCAATACAAATGCATCTGGTATCCGCCGACGTCATACAGTTTTCCCGGCGCCGGATGCCGCCAGAAAAAATAGTAGCTGGCCGCCGCATTGAACGCCGTCGTCGCGCCCAAACCCACCGCTAGCAGCATCATCAACGCGAGTCCGACGCGTTCGCTCACCCGCCGCCACTTGGCGTATGCCGTGCCGCTCAGCCGTCGCCAGCGCCGCACGCCCGCGGCGCAAATCACCAGGCACGCCGCAACCGCGGCGCAAGGCAAAATTAAATTCCAAACCAGCGCGGGCAGAATGATCAAGGTCAGCATCATGGCCCGCATGATGCATCGGTTTGCAGTTTTTGCCTTGCACTTCCATTGGCCCGGATTTTACGCCGACGCGCTGGCGGAGAACAGCGGGATGCGGGCTTCGACCAGGGTGCCGGGTTCGGCGCGCGTCACGGTCAGCTCGCCGCCAAATTGGCGGACGCGTTCGCGCATGCCGGTGATGCCCACGCCCATCGTGGGCGTCCGCAAATGGGCGCCAACGTTCTGCGCGATGCCGCGGCCGTAATCGCGCACCCGCACCATCACCGAATCCGGTTGCTTGTCGATCTCCACCCGCGCCGTCTCGGTGCCGGAATATTTATAAATATTGGTCAGCGACTCCTGCACCACGCGGAAAATGGTGGTCTCGATGTCCTTGGAGAGCCGGCTGAAAATCGGCGGCGTGATGGTCAGCGTAATCTGAATTTTGCTGCGCTGGGCCATGCCGTCGACGTACCAGTGCAGCGCCGCGCGCAGCCCGGCTTCGTCCAGCAGCGGCGGATGCAGCAGATAAGAAAGGTTGCGCACCGAAGCCACCGCGCTATCGACCAATTCGCCGGCATCGCCGAGCGCAGTTCCGCCGGCGGCGGCCTTGCTCAATTCCATTTTCACCGCGACCAGTTGCTGTCCCAGATCGTCGTGCAGCTCGCGCGCGATGCGCCGCCGCTCTTCATCCTGGACGTGCAGCAGTCGCGCGGATAATTTTTGCAGCTCCAGCGTGCGCAGCTCGATCACTCGCCGCGATTCGTCCAGCTCATTCACACGCTGGCGCAGTTCCTGGTTCAAAGTTTGCACGTGCTCGTCGACCTTGCGGCGCTCGGTCAGGTCCTGGGTCACTTTGGCGAAGCCGGCCAGCGAACCATCCGGCGCGCGCAGCGTGGAAATAATCACCGAAGCCCAGAAGGTGGTGCCGTCCTTGCGCACCCGCCAGCCTTCGTCGGCGAAGCGGCCCTCTTTTTGGGCCAAGGCCAGTTCGCGCTGCGGCCAGCCGCTGGCCACCGCTTCCGCCGGATAAAATTTCGAAAAATGCTGCCCCACGATTTCGTCGCGGGTGTAGCCCTTCATGGTCTGCGCGCCGGGATTCCAGGTGAGCACGCGCCCCTCGGGATCGAGCACGAAAATGGCGTAATCGCGAATGCCTTCGACCAGCAGACGAAAAACATCCTGCGGCTGCGTTTTGGACACGGTGGCAGCGGCCAGCGCCGCCGCGCGATCGCGATCGATGGGTACCGGTTCAGACATAGAGTGGGATCCTTGGTCGGCGGGTCAGACCAATTCTGGTAGAGCATAGAAGCCCCAAGCAGACGGTGTCAAATAAATCGCCGCCGGTGCAGGGCACCAGAGCCATTGACGCGGTTTGCGCCGACGTTGCCAAATTTTCTCCCGTTTTTGGAATCAGCCCTTCGCGCGCGATCCCAAAATGAAAACTGCTGCAAAATATTGCAAAAAAAGAGCCGATTAGAAATGGTCCGTGATGATTGTTTTGTGGAACATAGCGCGATTTCTAATCGCGGATTGCGTTATTAAAAATTTGGAATCCCGAAATGGAAAATGGAATTCGGCCTTCGGCCAAGCAGAAAAGTTGTTCGGCGTTCTCGTCGCGGCGTCGGCCGAGTGAGTCATGGCGCTCCTTGTGGCGCATTTAGGGCGCAAGTCAAAGTGCCCCGACTCACGCTAACACAGGCGGGAAGTGATTACTATTCGTAGAAGTACTGAGTGTAAAACAAACAAGGGACAGTCTCACAGCGTCCTGTCCAATGGTTGAGCATCTGACCGCGTGGTTAGGTCGCGTCGCGGACAGTCTGGAGTTAGGGACTTATGATAGTGATTATCGAGGTAAAACCGCACACTTCAAAAATCGCAGAATGCGGCACTCGGAAAAGATTAGCCAGGCCGAACCCGAAGCGGAAGGATGCGGCTCCCGCAAAACACCTTTCGGAAGCGTTGGCTCGCAGCTATGTTGAACACTCGATCAGTTGCGTCCGTGGTCGTGCCGTTCGCGTGTCGGCGGGAAACTCGTGACAGTCTCGGCTCGCGTTGACATGGACGCCCTTTGTCCAGAGTAGTCAGTGATGCCTTAGAAGTATCATAATATAAAATATAATTTTATATGTAGACACTTAGCTTATGAGGTGATAGTGTGCGCGGACAAAAGTTGGTGACTGGAGTCAAGCTCGAGCGAGGTAATTTATGCGGAAGAGATGCGTGGCAGTTTTATTTATTTCAATCCTGCTCGGACTTAAATCTCAGTTGGCTGATGCTGACGGCACCAAGCCAAGGGCCGCGCATTCTGCGTCGACGACCACGAACCCCATAATAACAATCAATAATCCCTTTACGAACGACATGGCAGTCGCAGCGAGTCTGGATACAACGAACCCGGTCCTATCGGCGGACGGAGTCCGATCCTACCCTCCCACTATAGCTTCGGCCGAATGTTTATTTGCCGAAACCGTAGTTCAAAAGTCAAACAAGAATATATCGGCAGCGGACGCGAAAGCATATTGTGACACATTGGCAAGAACGGGCGGTCAACCCTTTGAAAGCGGACTTCAACAAAAATATGGCACTGCAATGAGCGAAGCGCTCATTCACATCGTTCGCTGGGACAATGGAAAATGGAGCGGAACCTGGTACCGATACGAGCGCGGTAGTGGACGTGGCAAAGGCGTCTTGATTGCGTTCTCGGACAAGGACGCCATCACAAGCCCACCAGATCATTTGCTAGCAAGGGGGGGGCTAGGATTTCTGGCTATTCACTTAAACATTGATGATAGCTGCGATATAAGTTACGGCCTGAAATCGACTCAGATCACCCCATTAAACAAACAAGATGTCGCCGATTTAATCTCGCTCGCCGAGAGCTATTACGCCAAAGGCGCAACCTCGAACACCAGCAAGAACACTAACAAGGGTGGAGCGGGGGATACAAAGCTACAAGAGCAATCTGTTCCTCCCGCGAGTCTGGAGCCAACTAATGTTGGTGTCTGGGGCGGACAGTTGATTTTGTCGCTCGCCAAAATGCCAGCCAGTATTGTGTTCACCCCGACCATGAAAGCGGGTGTTCGCGCCGACGCTGAAAAGTCCGATGGTTGGGACGTGACTCATACATGTAAGGCCAAGCCTAAAGCGGAGAAGTCGGGCGATTTAACAAAAATTGATCCGACACAACCGCCGCGAAATATCCATGGTCAGGCCGATCACGTCGGATTGGCTTTGGTTTCAGTTCGCGCCAACGGGGGGGGGATTCAGGCTGCAACAAAGCCGAAGGATAATACCTCGGCGGGTTTCCAAACCAACCACGACGGATGATCAGTCGGGCAGCGATCCAAAAACCAAAGATACTTCAAGTTTAAGCGGAGCTGGGCTCACCGTAATTGATGAAGGCCTTCATTGGTGGGATGTATCTGTGGCGCTTCCCGTGACCAGTTACAACAAACTGACCTACAACTCGCAAGACAATCTCCTCGTCGTAAAGAACACGAACGACATCAAACCATATGCTCTCTTCGACCTTTACTTTGGACCCGCCGACTTGCGGATGAAAAGTGGAATCTCCAAGCCAATGCTGTCAGTTGGCATACCGCTGTCTAGTCAACCTTTGCAGAAGCCATTTGTTGGGTTTGGGACCATTGTGGCTATTAAGGGATTCCGATTTCAACCTCTCGTCGGAGTACGCGTCGAAAAAGATACTCAAACTAGTCTTACTAGTGGGAGTCCGGTAACGCCGCCCGAGCTGGCTAACGATTTACACGGTGAGTGGCACGCTAAGCTGCAAGTCATGCTTGGTTTCTCGGTCAGTGACGCCCTAACCGTCTTAGGCTTAAAAAAGAAATAACCGTAGGCAAGCTGCAGCGCGGTGGAACCTCAAAGACCAACATGGATAGCGCCAAGAGTTCGAGAAAATAGGCACATGCTCAGCGAGGGACTCATGAAGAACCGACTTTTGATGGTGGGATCATTCGTTCTCTTGGCGGCAACGTCGTGCGGACACAAAGACCTGACACCCAAGCCGGTAGCAGCCAAGAAACTTTCGATTCAGGAAGGCTATCCAAAATCCGTTATCGCTTCGTTGCAAAGCCACAACGCCGGGCTTCAACATGCGACTCGAAGTTGGGCGCCCTTACAATCCCAGTCAGTAATTACAATTTCGAAGACTTGGAGTCCGAATGCGACAGTAACCGTAGCATTTCAAGGTGGAACGCCGGCGCTCAGGGCGCAGATTGTTCAGGCAATACAGCCTTGGAGCAACGCGTCCGGAATTCATTTCGATTTCGGGGCCGACTCGTCACATGGGGTCTACAGGGAGTGGACAAATGCTGACTCAACCTATCAGGCTCAAGTCAGAGTTGCCTTTGCGACAGGTGGATACTGGTCGATGGTCGGAATCGATAGCATCGATCCCTCGCTTAAAAAGCCCAACGAATCGTCGATGAATTTTGAGGGGTTCACCGACGCGCTCCCCGACGACTGGCTTGGCACCGTCCGCCATGAGTTCGGCCACGCCATTGGCTTTCAACACGAGCATCAAAGTCCGGCTAGCCCTTGTGAATCGGCATTCCGGTGGGACGATGATCCGGGATATGTCCAGACGAAGGACATTTACGGCCAGTTCGTGCCGGATACTCAAAACAGAAAACCCGGGATTTACACAGAGCTTGAAGGTCCTCCGAATAACTGGGACAAAGATCAGATCGATTTCAATCTGAAGCAGCTTCCAAATTCAGTTGACCTAAGGTTCAGTACATTCGATAAGGACTCAATTATGAAGTACTTCTTTGCGGATTGGATGTTCAACGGAGGCGAAGCTAGCCCGTGTTGGAGTGTGGAAAATCTCAACCTTTCGGCACAGGACCAGAAGGCTGCCCTTGAAACCTACCCCAAAGACCCTGCTGAAATTCAAAAGGCAACGATTCTTCAGACCTCAGCGGTAAGGAGCCTCTTTAGACTCAGCGAACTATCGCCACAGACAAAGGCACAATTCAAAAATAAACTAAGCGACCTGCAAGCCAACCGTTAGAGAAATCACTCGCGTAAAACGTCGTTGGCAAACAAAGGCGGGGCTACTTGGGCGCGCGGAGTTTGGCGGCTAGGTCGCGCATGAGGTCTCGGCCGGCTTGGTTGCACCAGTGGCCCTTTGGTTGGCGGGGTGGGTGGAATTTAGTTCGAGGCATTGGGCGCGGATGGCGTCGAGGTGGGGGTCGGCGATTTGGAAGGTGATGAAATCGTCCCAGTCGTGGGCGCGGCCTTTGCCGTCTAGGAAGTTTTCGATGATTTGGGCGACTTCGGTGGGGGTTCTTTGGATGGTGGGCATCTAGCGTTTCCATCCTCAAGCTATCGTCAATTGAGGCGTGGATGCAATCGAAGAGAGATCCTTCGTCGCGAAAGACGCTCCTCTGGATGACGGCCAAGTACGGTTTGGCGCCGGTTTGGGTTCGGCGAAGAAGCGGATGCGGCGGACGATGAGTTGGGATCAAAACCCGTACCCTTGGCGAAAAGCGCAAGGAGTGCGGCACCCGGAAAGGCAAATTCCGAAGCGGCTGAAGCAGGTCCCTCGCTGCGCTTCGGGATGACAACGAAAAGCAGAAAGCAAAATGGAGGACACAAGCGAAGAGAGATCCCTCGTCGCGGAAGGCGCTCTGTCGGGATGACAACGAAAAGCTGGAAGGCGACGGGGGATGGGCCTCAGGGGTTAAAACCCCTGATGAATGGGGTGGGTTATGTCGGAGCTGAAGCTCCGACCCCCTAAACGGCGACGGCAACGGCAGACGGCGAGAACGGCAACGGCGACTGGAACGGCAACGGGGGATTGGCCTCAGGGGTTAAAACCCCTGATGTCCTTACGGCGAGCTGAGGCATACGGCAACGGCGAACTGGAACGGCAACGGGGGATTGGCCTCAGGGGTTGAAACCCCTGAGGGCTGAGGTGATTTATGTCGGAGCTGAAGCTCCGACCCCCTAAACGGCAACAGCAACGGCAACTGGCCCACCTAAAGGTGGCCGGTACATAAGCAACGGCGACGGCAACGGCAACGGCGAGGGCGACGGCTCCCACCCTTCGCGAAAAGCGCGGGAAGGGTGGGGCACCCGGAAATTTTATTTTAAGGATAACGGCGGAGGCGTGGTTGCGATCGAGTTGGCGTTGGCGGATTACGTCGGGGCCGAAGGCACACCCCGCTGAGAGCGGGGTGCAGACAGGCTGAGAGCCTATCCCACGAAACCCGGTGACGGCAACGGCGGAAATTCCAAGGCGGTTGAAGCAGGTCCCTCACCCGCGAAGCGGGTTCGGGATGACAGCGAAAAGCAGACAGGCTGACCACCTGTCCTGCGACTCGTGGCGGCGCAATCGGGGGATCGCCCTGGTGCTGATTACTGCACCATTACGGTTAGCGTGATGGTTGGAGGTGGCTGGACCGAGGTGCCGCCGAAAAAGATGTTGACCGAGTAGGTGCCGATTGGGGTGCCGGGGTTGGTGATGCCGCCTCCGCCACCACCGCTGCTGCCTCCGCCGCACGAGCCAATCGCAACGAGCAGCACGATGGCCACCAGGGTGAGCGCTGCCTCGCGGCGACGCCCGGCTAGTGGCTGCCTGAAAATCCAGAGCAAACCAAGAACGAACGCGGACGAGATTGCCGCGATCCCCTCAACCTTGGGTGAACCGAATCGCACCGCGGGATTTTTGGCGATGGGGGCGACGTTCGATGCTTTGGTGGTTTGAAAGGTGATCATCGCGGTGGCGGTGGTCGTGCCGCTGCTCAGCATCACCGAGGGTGAGCTAAAGCTGCAGGTGGTTTCGACCGGCAGTCCGAAGCAGTCGCCAGATACCAGAGGAATCGAGCCGGTGTATCCGTTCACCGCGGCAAAGGTGAGGGTGACCGAACCGGATGCGCCGGGAGAGGGGACCGAAACGGTGGTCGAATTTGCCGAGACGGTGAAGGATGAGGTGATCACGGTTTCCGTCAAACTTGCAGTGGAACTAACGTAGTTGAGATCGCCCACATACCAGGCCATTACGGTGTGAACGCCCAGCGAGATACTTGAGGTGGTAAATTGCGCCTGGCCGTTTGAAACCGGTACGGGACTGCCCATATACCCGCCATCCACGAGGAATTGCATGCCGCCGGCGAAAGGCGGTGCTCCGGCTTGAGTTGTAGATACTTTGGCGGTGAAGGTGACGCTCTGGCCGGTCAGTATCGTGGATGCTGACGAGCTGAGTGAAGTAGACGACTCATAGGCCAAATTCACGGTCATGGGCGCGGCCGTCGAGGGGCCGAAGTTCGAATCGCCGCTGTAGGATGCGGAGAAATTGTGCGGGCCAACCGGCGCGGCGGCGGTGATTTGCAGATTGCCGAAATACGTCTGGTAGGTGAAGGGAGCGTTCGGAAAAGGATAGATCAAACCGGCGCCAGTCGAAATCGTGGCCGGGATTTGCTTACCGCCGTCGAAGAGGGTGAAAGTTCCAGTAGGCGGCGCGTCGAAGTATCCGAAATTTACAGTGGTCATTTGGACTTGCAGGGTGATCATCGATCCAATGGCAACCGACCCAAGAAACTGCCCCTCCATTCCGGAATTGGTCGGCGCCGGGGTTACGGTAACTACGTCGGGCGCGGCGGTGTTGCTGGCCAGAAAACTTTTGTCGCCGCTGTAGGAGGCCACGATGCTGTGCTGCCCGCCGTGCAAGGAAATTACCTGGTCGTCGGCGTAGCCTTCGGTATTCAGCGCATAGGTTCCGGCGTCGAGGGGATTGGTCGCTCCGTTGAAGGTATCTTTCAGCACGACACTGCCGGTGGGACAACCGTATTTATCGATCCCGTTGGTGGCGCACGAGCTGCCGCTGGAATTGGAAACGATGGCGCGAAGATAGTCCCCCGTACCGTAGGCGAAGGACGTCGCGTTGGTGTTGGTAATTTGGCCGGTGGTCAAATCAGTTGTGGTGATTTGTACCTGGACCTTGCTGGGCTCCGGATTCACAGTGATGGTCAACGGGGAAGAATCGCTGGGGGCAAAGGTGGAATCGCCGGAATAGTGCGCGGTGACCGAATAGCTGGTGCCGCCGGGCAGAAATGTTTCGGTGGCGCCTGCGGCGATGGCGCCGTTGGTCAGCGGAAATAGTTGGGGCGCCGCTTGTTCGTTGCTCGGACTCGAACCTCCGGTCGCGATGAGCACCACGGAGCCGGTGGGAGTTCCGGAGCCGGACTGGGGCGCCACCGAGGCCGATAGGGGGACGGGCTGGCCATGGGTAATGGTGGTCGGAGGCCCCAGCGTAAAAGTGGAAAATTTGGTGGCCTTGAATTGGCCCGCGTAGGTGTTCCACTGATTCACCAGATTCTCGACGTTCACGCTGCCGAGTCCGGTGGCCAAATCGAAACCAGCGGTGGTGGCGAAGCCGGAAAGGACACCATTGACGTCACCCGCGATGGAGGTAGTGCAGTTGGGACTGTTGGTGACGCAAGGCATGGCGATGGTCGAGCCGCTGGGCGTGTCGTAAAAAATGCAAGTATTGGCGCCGGAAACCGGCACGGAATTGGAACTGCAGGAATTGGACGCCGTCGCCGCCATTTTGTAGAAGACGTAGTTGGCGTTGCCCTGGCGCTCGCCGGTTTTCTGATTGATCAGCGCCATGATTCCGGCAAACACCGGCGAAGACACGGAAGTGCCGCCGAAACCCAGGAATGAAGTGCCATTCAGACTGCAAGGGCCGGTCACATCGGACTGGCAGACGATGTAGAAGGTGCCGTTGAAGCCGTTGCTGGCGAAAAGAGAAACATCGGGCAGATCGCGTTTGTTGTCGATGGGCACTCCCGGAGCGTTCTGCCAGGATGGTTTGGCATACCCCCCGCTACAAGAAGCCTGGGTACTGTTGGTTGAGGCGGTGCAATTGCTGGCGCCACCGCTCCCGGCCACGATGCCGGGCAAATCATCTTCTTGAATGTCCGGATTGTTGCAGCTTTGTTCCGCGGTGGTTGCACCCAGGAAATTGAACAGCTCGGGGTTGGTGCAGCTGTCGTTCCAAGTCACTTCCGGGATGTAGCCCTTGGCGTTGGAGCCGTTCGTTGCGTTGGCAGGATTCCAATAGGTGGAGCTCGTCGTAACGTCGTTGAAATCGGTGCCGCCAACCGCGACGTTGTATGGCGTCGAGGCAAAACCACTCACGGTCAGACCAAACTGCGCCTGGGCCGCATCCCGGTCGCAGACCGCGGAGCCCTGATCGCCGGATGAAATAAAAACCGTGATGCCTTGCGCCGCGGCCTGCTGCCACAGGGCGTTGTAGAAAGCGTTTCCGGTGGTTCCAATGAACAACTCGCAAACGCCGTAGCTTTCGCTCATCACCGGGGCCAGATTGTTGTCGACAATATATTCGGCGGAAAGATCGACGCCCAGGGTGGTCTGGGTGGTTTGGGACACTACAAAATCGATGGTGGCGCCGCGGGCCACGGCGCTGGACCACTGGGTATCGATGTCCGCTTCCGGCTCGTCTCCCTGCACGCCTGGATCAGCGCCATTATGGATGATATTCAGGGTGCCCTTCGGCGGGGCCACGCCGAACATGTTCCAAAAGCCCGACCAGTCGTTGGGATTGATGTCCGTCTCGCCGACGATCGCGATGGTCTGGCCGGTGCCGTCGATGGGCGTGGTTCCACTCAATAAGGGCGCGACGTTATAAATGGTGGCGAGATCGAAGGGGCCCAGAGATTCGCAGGAGGCGTTGCCCAAGACTCCACATCGGAACCCGCTCCCGGGTGTGTACTGCGGTATCGGCAAGGGAGCCGCCGGTACAATTTTTCCCGATTGAGAGTCGCGTCGAAACACGCCGGCCGGGTGATTCATGGGCGTCGCTGGAAAGTTGTAAAGCGACCTGATGCCGGCGACCGCGGCGGAAAGCGCCACCGGCAATTCCGGATCCGTCGAGTTGGCGTATCGCTCCGCTCCGTTGACCAGGTATTTGTGGATCTCGGTGTGAAAGGTTTCCTGCACCTGACCCGCCGTGCCGGAGAATTCGATGACGATTCCGCCGGGCGATACTCCCGTTACTTGAAAACCGTGAGATTGCAGCCAACTGGTGATGCTTTGAATGTCTTGCGGCGCCGGGCCGAACTGCGCTCCGAATTGCTGGGGCGTCAGCCAGTGATGGTAATTTGCGGAGGAATTGTCCTGCTGCTGATCGAGCAGTTGTTCCAGCGCTGTCTCCTGCACTGGATCGCGACGCAGCACCAGCAGCATTCGTTTCATGGGCAGGCTGGATGGCACTATGCCCTGGTCGAATGCGGCGCTGGCCAGTGGGTGAGTGTTACCTCGCAGAACGACGCGGCTGGCGTCGTCGATGGCTTCGGTAATCCGCGCTTTCGCACCTGTAGACTGCGCGGCCGCCGGGTGGGGAAAAAAAAGAATCAGAAGAAGTGCGACGAATGCTGCGGACTGAGTCAGCGGCTTGTTGGTCATTGGGCCCCGTTGAAACGCGGATCGCCGCGGCCAAGCGACAATCCACGGAATATGTGTTGGCATATTTATCACATAATTGACTATAAATGTATTCACCAGGGGATCTGGAGAGGTTGTGCCGAACCTAAGTTCGCGGGATGGCGGTGGCTGCCCAGGTGGCGCGCGTGGATCGGGTTCAACGCCAGGCACAGCATGGGCCTGCTGCTCTTCGGCCTGGTTTTTGGTTTTCTCGCGCTGGCTCACGCCGATCTGCCTTTTCAGTCGACGTTCCTGCTGGGCGTCGGGCTGGTGATGCTGCTCGGCTGTGCCGCGCTCTGCAAATTGTACTTCTTCCGGTCGCCGCTGATCGGCGTCAGCCTGGCGCTGGTCTGCTACATGGCTGCGATCGTGACTTCGCGCGTAAATCCCAGCGCGGGTTAGCGCTGGTTTTCGAAAACTAGAAGAAAAAGATCATGTCGCCGGCGCCGGTCAGCTGGTTTTTTTTGTGGCCCAGGTCGTAGGCCGGTGCGTCGTAGGAGCGTTCGTAGCGGATTTCCGGGCGCAGCAGGATAGTGGTGCCAATCCAGTGGCCCCAGCCGATCAAATGCTCGGAGTAGCGCGATTTCGTGCCGGTGCGCTGGCCCACCATGTCGTCCAGATACTCATTGCGTATCGAGATGTAGTTCTTTGCATCGATTTCCTTCTCCAGGTAATTCACGAAGGCCCATTCGGGCGCGTAGCAGGTGAGCACGGTCACGTCCGAGCAGATGGCACCGTTCGCGCCGGTTTCGAGCAGCGGAGCGGCGGCGGGATTATTTACATTGGGAACATCTTTTTCCCACATGTACCAGGCCTCGGTGCCGGTGTGCCAGGAGGGATGCGTACTGAACTTGTGGAACCAGGTCAGGTAGAACGAGTTCAGGTTGTTGTAGGCGTACTTGCCGTTGTTGAGCGCGTTGATCATCGGATAAATCGTATCGTTGCCATTGTTCCAGGTGTATTGGAAGCCGGCGTCGAGCGTGGGTTTGGCGTCACGGGTATTCCACGGCGGAGTTTCGCAACCGGCGGAGACGCCGGCCTGCAGCAACCAGTGATCGTTGAGTTTTACGGTGGCGTTGATGCCGGTCTGGGTGTAGCAATCGACGGTGTAGAGCAGCGAGTGGCTGTAGGTGTAATTGTTCGGCGCGAGTTGCGCTTCGATATCGGGCAAGGAAATGTAACGGCCGACGCGAATGTCCAGACCCTGGGCCACCTGCCCCCAGTAAAGGTCCGCGTAGAACATGACCGGGTCGTAGCCGTACTCGAGATTTTTTCCGAGCAACTGATTGCTGAAGATTCCTTTGGCGGTGGTGTAGCGGTAGTCCAGGCCGTAAAGATTGGTGAAGCGGAAACCCCAATCGAAATGATCGGTTTGCACGGTGTCGGGCTGGCGCTCGAAGTAGATCACTTCTTGATCGGGCTGAACGGAGTTGGGGACCACGTCGTACGATGCGGGAGCGTTGGCATAGCGGCCGCGATTCGAGGTGCTGACGTTGAAACCGGCGTCGAGCCATCCGTAGATCTGAATGCCGGTACGCTTGAACCAATCACCGTGCGATCCATCCCAGAGCGCCTGCATCAGCGGGCCGGATTGGGTCCAGGGTTCACCGATCGTTGGCGAACCGCCATAGGGCCAATCGGAAAACGGAAACGGAGGGTCGGTGACCGGACTCGGAAAACCGCGGCGGGCAGGTGTGGGGCCGGTCGGCGTTGTACCGTTCCAGTCCTGTTTGTAGGCGCCGAACAAACGCTGGAAGAGATTTCCCGGCAAAGGCGGCGGAGTGGTTGCAGCAGTTGTAGCGGTTGCAGACGTCGAATCGGGATTTAGGTCAGCGGGAGAGGGCGCTCTGGTTTCGCTGGAGCCAGGTGCCGAGGCTTGCGGCGGCGCGGATTGAGCGGACACTGACTTGGTGAAAAGCGAGGCGAGGATCAACAGCGCTGTGGCCACAACGCAGAGCCTGTAGTTCGCGTATCGAGCCATCTCGATGAACCTCCGTTGATTCTGCGGTTGTGGAACGGTTCGCGGCGGGAGCCGCGGTGCGTGTGGACAATACCCCGCGGCCATAAGGACGGCGTAAGCAGCTCGTAAGGATTTCGTAAGTTGGTCCCCGGCTTAATACCCAGATGGGCTGCGTCGGAAGCGTCGCGTCTAATTGCTTCTGCGGTACAGAAGCCTCGCGTGTCACGCTGGGCATGTTCATTGCGCGGCAGGTCCAGGGCGATCGAGCTGGAGACCGTGCGCTGGCCGCGCAGCAGTCGGCGCAGCAGCAATTGGCTGCAGCACGGCCCTCGTCGCACAACCTGCCGCCGATTGTGGAACTACCTGTCGAGTCGGTGCTGCTGGTGAAGCCCATCGCGGGGTATCCGTGCGGCAACCATTATAAATGGAACCTTCCAGGACATTCTGACTACGTCGGCTATTCCGCCGAGTATAAGCGGTCGGCGACCGCCGACCCCGTCGAGATGCAATTCGCCGATGTGAACGTGATGCTGTACGCGAACTCGGATTGGGCGCTCTATGCGGTAAAAGAAAGCATCATGACAATTTTGAATGGTCAGAATCCGAAGGGCGTCACGACCGTAACAAAGTTCGGAAACAAAGTGATCCCGGACGCACGGATGGGTTACCCGGACGGCGTTGGCGAACTCCGATATTGCTGGGCGAGCGGGAGCCAGTTTGTTCAGGTTAGGTTCCATGTCACCGAAGAGGACGCTTTTTTGAAAGAATATCTCGCCCTGCATTCCAGCACTCTTTAGTCTTTCAGCTTGCACCATCTACGAACTCCGAAGTTGTGCCTGATTAACGCGGTTACCGGACATGTGAAATCCGGTCAAATCCACTTGATTGCATAACAACGCCGGCTCCTGAGACCCGAGTAGACTGTGGTTTGTCGAGACCAAAGGCTCGGGAGAAAGGAGCCGGACATGCTGATTATAGGCGTGGATTATCACCCGAGCGATCAGTACATCGCGTTTGCTGACACTGAAACAGGAGAGTGCGGTGAACGTAAACTGAATCACAGTGACGGAGAAGCAGAGAAGTTCTATCGGGAACTGCAGCACCGAGCGGTCCGCGTGCGTGTGGGGATGGAGGCCACCGGATATTCACGCTGGTTCGAGCGGTTGTTGGCAGAGTTGGGGATCGAGGTGTGGATCGGAGACGCAGCGGAGATTAAGACCAGACGAGTCCGCAAGCAGAAGACCGATTCGAACGACGCCCGACTTCTGTTGAAGCTGCTACTGGAAGATAACTTTCCCCGGATATGGGTTCCGAGTCCGGAGAACCGTGATCTGCGGCAACTGCTGTGGCACAGGCATCGCATGGTCGGGATGCGGACCAGGATTATGAACCAGCTGCAGGCTCTGGCGATGAACGAAGGGCAGCGGCGGAAGAAGAAGCTGTGGAGCGAGCAAGGTAGGGCTCAGCTGGAAAAACTTCCGTTGGCAACCTGGGCCTCCCGACGCCGCAAAGACCTGCTGGAGCTACTGGACCGGATGAACCCAACGATCGAAGAGCTCACCCGGGCCATCGAGCGAGAAGCCAGGAAACGAGGTGAAGCCGCGCGGCTGATGACTCATCCTGGCGTGGGACCGATCACGGCACTGGCTTTTGTGCTGATCATCGGAACTCCGGACCGCTTTGCTCGCGGCAAGCAGATCGGCAGCTATGTCGGACTGATTCCTGCGGAAGATTCCAGCGCGGGTCATAAGCGTTTGGGCCGCATCACCAAGCAAGGCAGCGCGCTGTTGCGTTTCTTGCTGGTGGAAGCAGCACAGGCGGCAGCGCGTTGCGATGCGGATTGGAGACGACGGTACATGCACCTGGCGATGCGCCGACAACGGAACATCGCCAAGGTGGCCATGGCCCGCAGACTCGGAGTGCGGTTGTACTGGATGTGGCGGAACGGTTGGGAGTACGCACAACTGGTGAAGTTCGGTTCGAACGCGGGACAGCTCGGTACCGGACATGGCGTGAAGTCGGACGCCGTCCACTTGAATGGGCATCCCGCTCTCTCGCAAGAGGGAGTTTGAAATAATAATCATGGTCTGAAGTTAAGGATCGAAGAGATGTATGGGTCGGACTGAAAAACCGACCGACCGATTACAAGCGAGCCGTGGTCATCGACACCGGGCCAAAGAAATCCGAAGAAACCAGCCGCTCTTCGGAGTGGGCGGAAAAGTTCGTTCTAAAAACGATTTGACAGAGCCGGCGTTGTTAGAGATGTCCGGTAACGCGACTAATCAGGACCTAAGGCTTTCTTTGCGGTACGTTCGCGATGTGTCGAACCTCGCGCGACTCAACACGGCCGTAAGTTACATCTTGCGGCTCTGCGTAGTCGTGCAGTTGGTCAGCCTGATAGTGTTATTTCGAACGCCCGTTAGCGGAGATTCCTCTGCGTCTCACGGGGCCACGGGGCTGATGATATTGTTTGGCATTATCTGTATTTTGATCCTCGTCGATTTGGCAACTCCCACGGATCCTTCCCGCCGACGTTCCAAAGTAGTCGATTCGGTGATGGCAATCGCGTCCGTTTTGACGATGGGTGCGCTGGTCTTGTACTCACTGAGCATGGGAACGCTCTGACGGCCAGGCTGCGTGCGTAGTACGGGGCTGTCGGTTCTTGAGCCTCTTGAGTGAGGTTTGAGGTGACGGAGAAGTGGATTTTCTAGTTTCCGGTAACGCGACTAACCAGGAGTTGACCTCAGACGCCCCCGTTCGTAGGCGTAACGCCCGTTCCACGCCGCTTGCATAAGTATAGCGTCGGTCCACATACTGAGTCAGTGAATACACTAACGAAGTCCATCACAGTTGCCGCAATTGTTGTCGCCACAGGTGCGAGTTGGATTGGACTAAAACAGCATCAGCGACGTCAGGCTCACATCGCTTGCATTAAACGTGATGAAGCCTTCACCCAACGAGTCGAATCCATCAAGCGAGACGCCCGCGAACAACTCAAAATCGGAACCAAGAAGGAGGAAATTTCTCGGTTCTTCACGGAACATGGCATCCCGCTCAGCATCGATAATTCCGAAGCAATTGGGACGCTGTACACCTCTGGATGTTCCCCGCTCGGCTGTGGCACGGATTCGGCTCTAATCGGAGTTCGCGTGAAGGTCGACCGGACCGGCACAGTGACGGGAGAGCCGACCGTAGTCGGCATGTATACCGATTGCGTGTAACCCGCTTTCAGGCTTGAAAACGATTGGTGCCCGATAAACGCCGTTACCGGAGATGTGCCGATCCTCCAATTCCCAGTGTCCGGTAACGCGACATATCAGGAGTTAGCCCCGCTCTACTGCAAGAGAAGAGACCCTATTACTTTTGCCATGTAAAAGGAATAAGTCTTGGTTCGGGTCCGTCGAGCCAGATTTGAACGTGCTTACCGCTTCCTTCGTTCGTGCCATCTTGCCACTCCACGTGACCCTCGGCCCACAGCATGTGCTTGGTTCGTTCGTATGTTAGTTTGTCGGCACGAAGGGTAAGCAGGTTGTACGTGAGCACAACTGGGTATTTCTGATTAAGGACAGGGCCGTCGAACACCTGTGAAGTTCCCAATGGGTGAGACTCACCGAAGAAAACGAGAGGTTTGAGATGCGTGTGGGTAACTGAATCAAGCTCAACGAAATCAAAATTGTTACCGTCGGACCCGCACACCCACAATTGAAAGTCGAAATTAATTTGGGAGCCCTTCTTGGCTACAAAACCGGCGCGGCGAGACCGGCAGAATCCGATGTGAGTGATGGAAACTGTATAGGTACCGGGCTTGAGTCGGATTGCGTACGCGCCATCTTCTCCCGTTTCCACGGGATAACTCTGACTCCCGGCGCTGAAAATCACAGTCGCTCCGGCAACCCTGCTATCGTTGGTGTCGGTTACGATACCCTTCACTTCTGCACCTGATTTTTCGGGAAGCTCCGCCAAAGATATTGCGGAGGCCACGAAAACCGCCGCGAATAAGACAAGGATGCCTCTCACGACTGGAATCTAGCAGGCGATACTGCCCGGACGCAAGAAGTGCCTGATTAACGCCGTTACCGGACATGTGCCGATCCCCTAATTCCCAGTGTCCGGTTACGCGACTTATCAGGCGTTGGTAGCACAAAACTCGAAACTCGGCATAAAATGGCGAAACTATGCGTTCCATCAGAATCGCCGTTTCGTTGGTCAGCGCCCTGGGGTTATTGCCGCAAATGCCCGCCCAGAACGTAGTACGAACACCGTTGGAGCGGCTCCAAGCCAAAATCGCTGTCGTATCAGTCGGGGATCATCTCACGGTGGCCCAGGTTGCAGGTCAGTACAACAATCCTTCTGAGGAACAGAATAAACGGACGCCGCCGATGGGCAGAGACAGTCTCTTTCTGTTCCCTAACAAAACATACATCTACACAATCGTGACGGACATTCCTCCCGATACGATTTCGGATAAGGGAACGTGGACATTGAATGGAGATACTGTTGACCTGAAATCTGATAACGACGTCGTGTGGCAGTCCAAATACGCCGAGAGGCAATACGTTCTCGTTCGCCGCAAGGGCCACGCCAGAGAAATCTTTGCGGTTGGGACACAGCGGGACTTGACATACTTCGAGGAGCACGCTCAGGACGACCCTGAGTTTACGTTTCTCCTTAACAGCATGAAGCGGGAACGAGCGATTGTTGAAACAGAGACGGCAGAACTGCACAAAGAACTGATGAAAGAGAAGTGGAAGCCAAGTTTCTATAAAGAGAATTAGGGTCTAGGTCCTGGGTGACACATCTCCGAATTCCTACTTTTGAAATTAGCGGCCAAAATGAAGAAGCTAAGCCTCGGGGTGGTCCCTTTTTCGCGGCCCTGTCCGCCATCCCATTCGTAATTTGACACTGCTTATCTGCGCTCCTATACTCGCCACCTCAGCCGACCGATTTCCCGTCCCGGGAGGACCCCTTATGTACAAACGCTTCCTCGTTGTATCGCTACGAACTATTGTTTTGGCTGCGGCGCTGGCTGTGGCACTTGGTGTTTCGGCTGGCACGGCGCTGGCGGCGGCGGTGGAAATGAAAAAGTAAAGCAGCCGAAGATTACGGCGCAAAACAGTGGGACTACGCAGCTTTTGATCGCGGTGAGTCCGGTGGACGAAAATGTGGTGTGGGCCGCGGGAACTGGCGGGACGTATGTGGTCACGACCAATGGCGGCAAAACCTGGACGGCGGGCGTGGTGCCGGGCACCGAGTCGGAGCAGTTTCGCGACGTGCAGGGCGTCAGCGACAAGATCGCGTACTTGCTTTCGATCGGCGACAACACCAACGATTTCAAAATTTACAAGACCATCGACGGCGGCAAGAACTGGAGCCTGCAATTCACCAACGCCAACCCCGGCGCGTTTTACGATTGTTTTGCGTTTTGGGATGCGGAGCGCGGCGTGGCGCACAGCGATTCGGTGAACGGCGTGTTTCCGGATCTGCGCACGTTCAATGGCGGGCGGAATTGGAATTCGATTTCGAGCCGCACGCCGGCGGCGTTGCCGGGTGAGGCTTCGTTTTCGTCGAGCGGAACTTGCGAAGCGACGCAGGGGTTATTCAACGCGTGGTTCGTCACCGGGGCGCAGGCGATTGCGGCTCGGGTGATTGCGACGCGCGATGGCGGGCAAACCTGGAAGGCGTACAACACGCCTCTCGAAACTTCGGCGAGCGGCGGCGCGACCACTGTGGCGTTTCGCGATGGGCGGCACGGCATTGTGGCGGGCGGCGATTTGGCGGACAACACTCTGGCTGACGCAGCGACTTCCGATGACGGCGGCCAGACCTGGACGCTGACCACCAAGCCTCCGGTAGCGGGCGCGATTTTTTGTTTGGCGTACGCGCGCGGCCGGCATTACGACGATCAGGGGCGTTATGCTTCGTTCGGCGGCGGGTATTGGGGCGGCGGATACGGCGGTGGCGGCAACGAGGATTGGGAATTCGAACGCACGGTGGTGGTGACGTCCGAGCTGCAGCCGGATTTTTCTTCGGGCCCCGCGGCGTGGACTCCTGACGAAGGACAAACCTGGTACACGATTCCGGGAGTGGACGGGAATTGGGCCGTGGCATTCGCGAATCCGCGGGCCGGGTGGTTCGTCGGAAACAATGGGCAGATTTTGAAGATTAGTTTTTAGTTTTTGGGTTGGTAACGGCAAAAACTAAAAACGTAACCGCGGGAAGCGTGCAGGAAATGCAGCGCGCTTCCCGCGCTGCATTTTGGTTGGTGGAGAGGCGTGATGACGCCCATCGAAATTGTGCTGCAGTACATGGAACGGATTAATCAGCGCGAGGCGAAGAAGGTAGTCGAGCTGATGACGGATGATGCGGAGTTTGTCGATTCGCTGGGGCAGGCGATTTCCGGGCGCGCGAATCTGCTGAAGGCGTGGCAGGGATATTTTGCGTTGGTCCCGGATTATTGGGTGGCGCACGAAGAGGTGCTCGGCGACGGGAAGCTGGTGGCGGTGTTTGGGGCGGCGGGCGGGACGATCGCCGGTGGTGGTGCGAATTTGCCGGACAACGGCAAGTGGCGGATTAATGCGGCGTGGTTGGCGGTGGTGGAAAACGGCTTGATCAAAAAGTGGCAGGTCTACGCGGATAATAAGCCGGTGTACGACATTCTGGCGGCGATGAAACCTAAGTAGCCGGCGGCGAATCCCCAAAACACGATGGAAACGAAAAGCAGCGCGCAGCGGGCTTGTGAAATATTTCTGGCGGCGCTCGCCACTGGCGCGGTGGCGCTGCAGATTATTTTGGTGCTGCGGACGCGGGCGGCGAATGGCGAGTCGGTGCTGCGCGGGTTGATCGACACCGTGAGTTACTTCACGGTGCTGACGAACATCGCGGTCGCGAAGGTTTGCTCTGCGGCGGCGCTACGCTCGGAGCGCGTGTCGGATGGAGCTGGCGCTGGAGGCGGGGCGAAGGTCGACACCGCGAGCTGGCCGATGCGTTTTTTGACCAGCCCGGGAACGATGACGGCGGTGGCGGTTTACATTTCTGTCGTCGGGCTGACGTATTCGATGCTCTTGCGCAGCATTTGGAATCCGACGGGCTGGCAGCTGGTCGCCGACCGCGCGCTGCATGATGCGGTGCCGGTGCTTTACGTTTTGTACTGGCTGATTTTTGTGCCGAAGCGCGGTTTGCGTTGGAGCCAGCCGGGTTTGTGGCTGGTTTATCCGGCGGCGTATTGCGTGTATTCGTTGGTGTTCGGCGCCATCACCGGAAAATATATGTATTGGTTCGTGGACCCGACGACCATGGGCTGGCCGAACGTTATCAAGCACCTCGCGATGCTGCTCGCGTTTTTTCTTTTGCTTGGCGAAATTGCGGTCGGCATCGGCCGGTTGCGGCGGGGATAGTTTCGCGTCGCGTCGGACAGTCCATGTTCGTGCCGCAATCGAAGAGAGATCCTTCGTCGCGAAAGACGCTCCTCTGGATGACGGCCAAAAACGGTTTGGGCGGAAGGACTGGACGGCTAGGAGAAGAGGATCGTTTGTGGCAAAAAGCCGGGGCAAGGCAAAGAGCCCGGGCAAGAGGTTTGGTGGAGTCACGGCGCCGTCGCGGTTGATCCGTTTCTCCTAGCCGTATCCGTTTGACGCTCACCAGCATTTGGCCGTCATCCAGAGCGCAGCGAAGGGTCTCTCTTCGATTGCTGCCGCGCCCGCTCTGTAACGGCATCGCGCGCTTGGCGTCTTGATTTGCGCGGGGCGTGCTAACCTTTATATTGGAAAACGATGAACGACTTTCTTCATTTGATTGCGCAGCACGGCTACGTGGTGGTGGCTGCAGTGGTTTTTGCCGAAGCGATCGGCGTGCCGGTGCCTGGGGCGGTGGCGCTGGTGGCCGGAGGCGCGGCGGCGGCTTCGGGCGTGCTCAGCGCGCCTCTGGTGATTACGTTTGCGGTGCTGGCGATGCTGGCGGCGGATACGCTTTTGTATTTGCTGGGGCGGCACACGGGCTGGACGATTTTGCGTTTTCTGTGCCGCGTTTCGGTGGACCCCGAAACTTGCGTGATGAAAGCGGCGGAATCGTTCTACAAGCGCGGGCGCGAAACTTTGCTGGTGGCGAAATTTATTCCGGGCGTCAGCTCGATGGCGGCGCCGCTGGCCGGCAGCATGAAGATGCCGTACTGGCAATTTCTGGGGCTGGATATTTTGGGCGCGATGCTGTACGCGCTGGCCTACGGCACGGTGGGATTTGTTTTTCGCGACTTCGTGGCCCAGATCGTCAGCGGGTTTCGCGAAGCGGGGCACGCGGTTGAAGTGGTCATTATTATTGCGGTGCTGGGCTACATCGTGCATCGCGCGTCGTTGTATTGGAAACATCGCGGCGACCGGGTAGTGCCGCGGGTGCAGGTGCAGGACCTGGCGGCCAAGCTGGCCGCCAAGCCGAAAGGAAACATTCTGCTGGGTGACGTGCGCAGCCACGGCTACTACGCCGCCGATTCGTACCGCATCCCCGGCGCGATTCGCATCGAGCCGAATAATTTATCCGCCGAGAGCAAAAAGTTTCCGCGTGACCACAATATTTATTTGTACTGCACCTGCCACAACGAAGTCACCAGCGCGAGCGTCGCGCACCTGCTGCGCACGCAGGGATTTAATGCGTTTGTGATCGCCGGCGGATTGGCGGCGTGGCGCAAGGCAGGGAACCCGACCGAGCCGGTCCCGCCGACCGACATCGTGCATTTGCCCACCTTCAGCCGCTAGCGATGATGCGTAGCCTCACGATTCTATTCATCTGCGCGTTTATTTCGTCGCAGGCCGCGAAGGTCGGGGGCAGCATGCCGGCGGAAATTATTGCGGGGCAGGCGGTCGGGCCTGTCCAGATTGGTGAGAACTACGATGTGGTGATCGAGACGCTTACTCAATTTCCAGTGATCACGCAGAGAGTCAGCTACCCCTACTGTGGAAATTTCCAGATGATTGAGTGGTACGACAAAGACCTGACACAAACCGGGATGTTTATCTACCTGAAAGCTGGGAAGGTTTATCAGATCGAATCAGAAACCAAGCGATTTCGGACGCCCGAGAAGATCACTGAAGGGAGCTTTCCGGAGGACGTGCGGCGGAATTATCCCGGTATGGAAGCTTACGAATTGCGAAAAAGTGCGGGGAATCTGACCGGATGGAAAAATCTCATCTTTTGGGTCGATCAGAAACGGGGAATCGCGTTTAGTTTTTACTACGACACCGCGCGCCAGCGCCCGCTGGTGTATCGAGTAATTGTCTTCACTCCGGGATTGGATTTTCAGCCAAGCGGATGTGTGACTCCACCCCAAGAACTGAAAAAACTTCGTCCTTATTCTCTCGAACCCGCCAATCACTCGACCTGACCGAACCGGTGTGAACTAGTTTTGCAACGGGGCAGGCGCGGGCGCTGGATTCCTGTTTGTTGTTATCGTCGTGCCGTCGCATTCAAAAGGAAGTTTAACGGCTGCGGAAATCGTGTAGTATGCGGCGCATTGGTGCTTGGAAATTTATTTTGAAATGGCGAGGTGCGGGCATGCGGACGAAAAAGTGGGTGGGCGTGGCGGCTTTGGCGGTGGTGATGGCGGGGGCGGGGATTTTGCTGGCGCAGGATGCGCAGGGGCCGGTGGTGAATATCGATCCGCACCGGCATGGAAATTTGGCGACGGCCCAGGAATATATTGTGGCGGCGTATCAGAAGATCGATCAGGCGCAGCAGGCGAATAGCTCGCATTTGGGCGGGCACGCGGCGAACGCGAAGAACGCTTTGCTGCAAGCTGATGCGGAATTGCGCGCGGCTGCGGATTTTGCGAATGCGAATGATCCGCAGCCGCCTGCGGAGCCCGCGGGGCCGGCGAACGCTTCGGGTTACTGGACGATTTACGCGACGAATGTGGATCAGCCGGGCGGCTCGACCAAATCGGTGAAGATCCAGCAGACCGGTGGGACGCTGGGTGGACATTTCAAGGGGCCGAACCAGTCTGGAGGGATTGAAGGATTCGTGACTGGGAATCACATTGAGTTCAGTACCAAGACGCGGGACGTGCTGACTTTTCGCGGGGAAGTGGATGGCGACACGATGTCGGGGATGTACGGGGTTCACGGGCAGCATGCGCCTTGGCATGCGGTGCGGTCGGATCCGAATTAGCCCAGGCGGAAAATAGAAAAGCGTAACGGCGCTTCGGCTGGCGCCGTTTACTCTTATTCGCGGCAGGCGCGGGCGATGACTTCCCAGATGCTGTCGCGCCATTGGTACATTTCGCGCTCGGACTCGAACGTTTTTACCGGGCTGACGCAGGTTGGTCCTGAAGTGCTGCAAAATAGGGAAGTGCGGCCGCCGGTGGCGACTTCTTCGCGCAGGACGCCGTTGCAAATGGGGCAGAGCAACTCGCGCGGTTTGAAGATGTGGTTCACGCATTGGCTGACGAAAACTACGCCGTCTTGAATTTTTCTGCTGAGCACCGGGAAACTCCTTCCTGTTCTAAAAATATCATAAGTGCGCTGGTATACTCGCGCGCGCGGAGGCCGCGCGGAGGCGCCGGAGGAAAATCGATGAAAAAGGTTTGGATGCTTGGGTGTGTGGCGGCGATTTGCCTTTCGTTTGCGGCGGGTGTGTTGTATTCGGGGCAGGTGGCGGCGACGACCCAGCGGATTCCGCAGTTGGAGAATGAAGATGTGAAGGTGTGGAAGTCGGTGGTGCTGCCGAATCAGCCGCTGGTGATGCACCGGCACGACCATCCGCGGGTGATTATCGCGCTGGCGGGCGGCACCATGAAAATTGTGGAGCAGGGCGGCGCCAGCGAAGAGCATGTGTGGGAAACGGGGAAGGCCTATTGGCTGCCGGCGAATGCTCCGGGGACGCAGCATGCGGATGTGAACGCGGGGGACAAGGCGATTGAGGTGATGGTGGTGGAGTTGGAGAAGGAGAAGTAGCGCGAGGCTGGAGCGGGCTTGCTTCGGTTGAGGGCTGGGCAAGAAGGAGATCCTTCGTCGCTGCGCTCCTCTGGATGACGGCTAAAAACGGTTGGGCGGTGGGACTGGCAGTCTAGGAGAAGCGGATCGTGGACTCTGCGCCATGCATGGCAGTGAATGGGAGATTCGGACTGAATGATCTTTAAACAATTTTATTTGGGATGTTTGGCGCATGCTTCGTATTTGATCGGGGATGAGGAATCCGGCACGGCCGTGGTTGTCGATCCGCAGCGGGATGTGGAGTTGTACGTCGCGTTCGCTGCGGAGCATGGGTTGACGATTCGGCAGGTGCTGCTGACGCATCTGCACGCGGATTTCGTGGCGGGGCATTTGGAATTGCGCGACCGCGTGGGGGCGCAGATTTACCTGGGGGCGGCGGCGAAGGCGGGTTACGCGTTTACGGCGGCGCATGATGGCGATGCGATCGAATTCGGCAGGGTGCGTTTAAAGATTCTGGAGACCCCGGGGCACACGCCGGAATCGATTTCGATTTTGGTTTTCGATTTGAAGGCGAGCGCGACGGAGCCGTTCGCGGTATTGACCGGCGACACTTTATTTATTGGCGACGTGGGGCGGCCGGATTTGCGCGCGGCGCTGGGTTGGTCGGCGACGGATTTGGGCGGGATGCTGTTTGATTCGCTGCACGGAAAATTGCTGGCGCTGCCGGACGCGAGCCTGGTGTATCCGGCGCACGGCGCGGGATCTTTGTGCGGCAAGGCGTTGAGCAAGGAAACATTTTCGACGCTGGGCGAGCAGCGGCGTTCGAATTACGCGCTGCAGCCGATGTCCAAGCAGGCTTTCATCGAAGTGGTGACGGCGGACCAGCCGGAAGCGCCCGCGTATTTCAATTACGACGCGGTTTTGAACAGCGAAGAGCATCCGACGCTGGACGCGACGCTCGAGCGGGTGACGGCGATGACGCTCGATGACCTGCTGGCGTTGCAAATGGCCGGCGCGCAGATTCTGGATACGCGCGACCCGGGCGATTTCGCGGCGGCGCATCTGAAGGGCAGCATCAACGTGGGGCTGAGCGGGCAATATGCGACCTGGGCCGGGACGGTTTTGGATCGCGAGCATCCGATTGTGATCGTGGCGGACCCGGGGCGGGAGAGGGAGTCGATCACGCGGCTGGGGAGGATTGGGTTCGATCACATTGTCGGGTATTTGCAGGATGGATTGCACAGCGTGCGGGCGCGTCCGGAATTGACGGTGACGACGGAGCGGATGAGCGCTCCGTTTGCGGCGGAGGTTATGGCTGGTGGCGCGGCCACGGGGGCGGACGGGTCGGCGCGTCCGGTGGTGCGCGCTGTGCTGATTGATGTGCGCGCGCCGCGCGAACGCGCGTCGAAACATATTGCGGGAAGTTTGAGCTTGCCGCTGAATCATTTGGCGGAAAAGGTGGCGGAGATTCCGGCCGGGCGGCCGCTGCTGGTGTACTGCGCGGGCGGATATCGCTCGTCGATTGCAGCAAGTTTGTTACAGCGCGCGGGATTTGCAGAAGTGGGCGAGATTGCGGGCGGCTTGGCGGCGTGGGAGGCGGCGGGGTTGCCGATGGAGAGTGCACCAGCGTCGTGAAGGAAGTAACGGGCGCGGGCGGAGTTGCTTCGGTTGAGGGCTGGGCAAGAAGGAGGTCCTTCGTCGCTTCGCTCCTCTGGATGACGGCCAACGGCGGTTGGGTGATTGGACTGAACGACTAGGAGAAGCGGATCGATCTAGGGCCGTTCTGCAGTTTGTTTTGTTTCGTCCGCCGCTCGGGCGGAATGATGGTGACGATAACCGACGCTCCAATTCGCGTCCGCATTTGGCCGTCATCCAGAGGAGCGCCGTTGGCGACGAAGGATCTCCTTCTTGCCCAGCCGTGAACCGAAGCAAGCGCGTTCTTCCGCCGCACCGTTGGCTTCAGCCCTCGCCTGGTAATCCAGACATTTAGGATGCACCTTTGTTGCGGGGCGGGGAGTCTAACTTCGCGTAGTTGTGGTGAACTCATATTTCTCCAGGAGACCTGAACATGCCATTTGTGAAAGCTAAGGACGGGACGGAAATTTATTTCAAGGATTGGGGCGCGGGGCAGCCTTTGTTTTTTCATCATGGCTGGCCGCTTTCGGCGGACGATTGGGATTCGCAGATGATGTTTTTCGTGCTGCGCGGTTATCGGGTGATCGCGCATGACCGGCGCGGGCATGGGCGTTCGACGCAAACGGCGAACGGGCACGACATGGATACCTATGCGGCGGACGTTTTCGAAATCGTCAAGTCGCTCGATTTGAAGAACGCGGTGCACATCGGCCATTCGACCGGCGGCGGCGAAGTGGCGCGTTACGTGGCGAAATTTGGCAAGGGCCGCGTGGCCAAGGCGGTTCTGATCAGCTCGGTTCCTCCGCTGCTGCTGAAGGGCGAGAAAAATCCGGACGGGCTGCCGCTGGAGGTGTTCGATCAGCTGCGCGACGGGGCCGCGTATCACCGTTCGCAGTTTTATCAGGACATCACCATGCCATTTTACGGATTCAACCGGCCCGGCGCGAAAGTCGTGCAGGGCATTCGGGACAATTGGTGGCGCCAAGGCATGATGGGCTCGGCGCAGGCGCACTATGAATGTGTCCGCGTGCTGTCGGAGACGGATTTCTTCGATGATCTGAAAAGCATCGACGTCCCGGTGCTGGTAATGCATGGGCTGGACGATCAGATCTGCCCGTTCGAAGCCAGCGGCGCGCATACCATCAAGCTGGTGAAGAACGGCACGCTGAAAACCTATCCGGGATTTCCGCACGGGATGCCGACGACGCACGCCGACGTGATCAATGCGGATTTGCTGGAGTTCATCAAGGCGGAGAAGCGCGAAGGCGTGACGGCGTAAAGACGTAGAAGGGAAATGTAAGATCGGCGCGTGGTGCTGCTGCACCGCGCGCTTTTTTTTGGGCGGCGTGGCTCCGGTGCTACGACTTAGCGTGGCGTGCGGCCATCAGCGCCTGGAAATTCTTCATCAGCTGCAGACTCGGCGGGGCGGCTACAAATTGTGCCGCTGCGTCGGCCGCGCTGTTGCTCGCGGGCGCGGGGGCACCGGATTTGGCCACGTTGGTGAAATTGAAGGCACCGCCGCCTTCATTGGTGCAACCCGGGGAAATCGTCCAGACGCCGTTGATAATGGCGGCGCCTTTGATGGTCGTACCGGAAAAACCGACGGTGCGCGTGCCATCGGTACCGAAAAAGTAAGTTAATTGAGAGACAGGGATAAGGGTACGGGTAATTTATGTATTGGTTACGGTTGGACCGGATGGAGATCAGAAACGGAGGCGGGCGAGGAAGGTAAGTTGGCGCATGGATTGCGTAGAGGTGACTTGGCCCAGGGCGGGGGAGCCGTATTGGGTGTCGACGGCGGAGTATTGGACGATGTTGAAGGCGTTGTTGGCGGTGGCGCGGAGTTCGATGGTGCGGCTTTCGCGCAGTTCGAAAATTTTGCTCAGCGAGAGATTTATGTTTTGGGTGCCGGGGCCGGGGATGGAGTAACGCGAGGCGTTGCCGTAGAGCTGATTGGTGTCGAATACGGTGGTGAAGGCGTTGGTGTTGAACCAGCGATCGAGGTGGCCGCCGCCCTCGGTGAGTGAAACTCCGGGGACGCGATTGGGGCGGACGCTGCCGTGGGTGCCGCGCTCGACTTCGGCTTCGCTGGCGGAGATGTAGGGCGTCAGCGGGAAGCCGGTGGCGAAAGTGAAGTAGGCGGAGAGCGACCAGCCGGAGATGAAATGCGACGCGGCGTTTCTTTCACGCAGAAAAGTCTTTCCCGGGCCGAAGGGAAGTTGGTAGACGAAGCCGCCGATGAGTTGGTGGCGCAGGTCGAAGGCGGAATTGCTTTCTTCGGCGGCGAGGTCGTTGGGATTTTGCGCGACGACTGGAACTCCGGCGTTGGTCGACGAAGCGTTATCGATGGAATGTGAATAGGTATAGACCGCCTGCAGCGCCAAACCATTTTTCAGGCGCTTGTTGACGCGCACTACGAGCGCGTTGTATTTCGAAAACGCGGTCGAATCCTCAAAATCAAAATAGGCGTTGGCGAAGGGCGTCAGATTCAGCGGGCCGGGCGCGCTGATGATGTCGAGGTTCGTCCCTTTGGAGCCGGTGTAGCCGGCGTCGAGCACGATGCCCAGCGGCAGCTCGCGTTGAATATCGAGATACCAGACCTGCACGTAGGGCAGGCGGTAGTTGGGATTGATGGCGTAATTGCCGAAGTCGGTCTGATTGCCGAAAGCGTTTTGCAAAGTGAAGGCGGTGAAAACGTGCGGAAGGTTGCCATTGATCTGCACGTTGGCGAAGGGCGGTTGGTAGGCGAGATTCTGAATGAAGCTGCCGTATTGCGCGACGGTGTAATTGATGCCGTAGGCGGCGCGCAGCACGGTGTGTTTTGAAATGGACCAGGCCAGGCCGAGGTGCGGCGAAAAATTATTGCGGTCCGGGCGAATCAGGCTGCGCGGATATTTTGTGCCGCTGACGGAGCCGGTCTGGCCGGGCAGGACCGGCGCGACCACTGAAAAATCGGAATTGTAGTCGAGGGTCGAGAGGCGATTGTCGGCCTCGAGGTACGGCGAAAAATAATCGTAGCGCAGGCCGGCGACGAGCGTGAGATTCGGAAAGATGCGCCAATCGTCGCGCACGAAAACATCCCAGACCGTCTGGCGCACGTGGGCTTTTTGCAGCGGGGATTCGAGGCGGGTTTGCTGCGGCAGGCCCAGCAGAAAATCGGCGAAGGCGTTGCCGGTTTCGGCGACGGGATTGGAGGTTGAGCCGCCTTCGATGGCGGTGTAGCCGCCAGTGAAAATGTAGGAGCCGGTGGCGTCGGTGCCGCCGAAGAAATTAAATTCCACGCGATCGAGGTCGCCGCCGAAGCGGACGATGTGCGCGCCGTGGGTCCAGGCGGAGTAGCCGGAGGCGCTGAAGGTTTGGGTAAGCTGTGAAACCGGCTGGGTTTCGCTGAAGGCGGTGTAGCCATTGAACAGCAGATTGGGCAGGCCGAAATTTTGGGGGTTGGTATTGACCGGGGTGAACGGCGTGGTGGAGGTGTCGCCGAAGAGGCCGAGCTTGGAGGCGATGTCTTCGCCGTTGGTATACGGATTGCGTTGCTGAATATTGTTGCGGGCGGAGGTGACGTTCAGGTTGGTGACCCATTCGCCGTTGACGATGGTGTAGCCCACGCTGAGCGCGTAATTCTGGGTGCGTTGCTTGCCGCTGAGCTGCGGAAAAATATTGATGACGTCGGTGGTGAGGTCGCCGAAATTAAAATTGATGTTGAGACTTTGCGGGGAAGATTGGTCGCTGGAGAGAGCGCCGAAATTGTGGGAATAGCTGAGGCCGAGCGTGTTGCCGTGGGTGCCCTGCGGGGTGAGCAGGCGGTAATTCAGGCCGGTGGCGCCATCGAGATTCGGCGCGGGGAGAAAATTCAGCAGGGCTACGGCGGCGGGATCGAGCGGGGTATTGATGGTGTTGTTGGGGAAGGGCGTGGCGCTGCGCGGCGGGTAGATGGGAATCCGGTTGCCGTTGGAATCGACGAGCTGCGAAAAATTTCCGGCGCGCTCTAGCGCGGTGGGGACGGTGCCGTAATCATTGACCAGCGTGGAGGCCAGGCCGCCGGCGTAGCTGAGAAGAATGTAATCGCGGGGGCTGGGCTTGGTGAGGCCGGGAAAAAACGGCTGGGCACCGAGGGTGACGCCGTAACCGTTACTGCTGTACGCGGGATTGGGCACCGGCTGGCCGGCGATGACGAAGGGCTGGGCGTTCAACGCGGAATTGCCGCCGGTCCAGAAAATTTCGCCGTGCGGTTTGGATTTGTTGGCCGAGGAATCGGCGTCGCCCGTCGCCGGTTGCGCCGGCGGCTGTGTCGGCGCTCGTGCCGTTGTTGGCGGAACCCGCGTCGGCGGACGTTTCATTTTCGAGGGTGAAATAGGGTCGCATCGGCGGGCCTTGCAGTTGGTGGCCGTCTTCGAAATCCTGGCGCATCTGATCGGCCATTTGAAAATAGGGAGTGACCACCGCGGGCTGGCCGTAGACGGTGAACGTGTCTCCAGAAAAAGTGGGATCGCCGGTGAATTGGGGGAAGCGCGCGCCGGAAGCTCCGCCGGGATTCGCCAGCGCGGGCGCTAGCGCGATCGTGTTGGTGGCGACCGGCGGGAGAATCAACGGCGGCCAGATCGAAGCGAGCGTATTGGCGACTGCCGAGCCTTCGAAAGAAAAATTCAGCTGCAAGTCGCGGCGCCCGGGGCCGATGCGAATTTCCTGCGGCGACGCGGTGTTGGCGCGGAAGACGGCGCGGATGGAATAGCGGCCGTCGTCGGGCAGGGTAATGGAGTAGGCGCCGGAGCCGTCGGTGAGGGTGCTGAATTTTTTGCCGGAGTCGGCGGCGACGACGGTGACGTAGATGCCGCTGAGCGGGATGGTGCCCTGTTTGGCGGTGCCGTGGATGCGTCCGCCGGAGGCGGGGGTGGGCGGTTTCGTTTGGGCGTGAGCGGCGGGGCCGCGGCGAATGTCGCGGCGAGCGCGAGGAGAACGAGCACGCGGCGCGCGGTGCGGCGGAGAAAGCGAGACGCGAGCATTATTTGCAAATTCACGGAGGACGTATTTTTATCATGGAAAAGATTTAACACAGAGGATACCGAGAAACGGATGAGGGCGCGGGGACGTCTGAGGATGGGAAAATCGGCGTTGACGGATTCGTTTGAGGCCGAAGGCACATCGCACGAAACGGGCGGTGCAGACAGGCTGAGAGCCTATCCCACGGGTGGCGAAGGATCAGCCATGCTTAAAAGAAGCAATGGCGGGAGGGGAAGCGGCGGGCACGGGCGTTAGTGGTACCACAATTGAAATAACATGGATGACTTTGGCCTTGACCCGCACTACCCACGGTGGTATTTTTCGCGCGAGTCGCGAAGTTTTTTGTTCAGGAGATGCAAATGACGGTGCGTCGAATCACTTTGAAAGCACTTGCGATGCTTCTTCCCGCCGGCGTGTTGGGAATTTCTTCGGCCTTGGCGGCTACGCCTACCAAATTCTCGGCGGCGGACCTGGCTCTACATGACAGCACCACCGGAGTGGCGGCGCGGCTGGGAGAAATTCGCGCGGCGGTATCCGCGATTGACGCTGACCAACCTGCCGCACCGGCGAATGCCGAGTCCGCGACCGCCGAATGGCCGAACTTCCATATTGGCTGGGGCAACGGCGGCGGCTGGCGCAATGGCGGCTGGCGCAACGGTGGTTGGGGCAACGGCGGCTGGCGCAATGGCGGCTGGGGCAACGGCGGTCCGTGGCACAACTGGCACAACTTCTGGCGTAACTGGTAAATCCAGTGGAATCCTTTCCGCAGGAAGGGGCACACGACCGTCTTCACGACGGTGCGCACGATTGCGCGTCGGCTAGAGTGAGTGATTCACTCTGGCCGACGATCAGCATCGTGGTGCTGCAACCCACTCCTTTCTGCAATATCGACTGCAAATATTGTTACCTGCCGGATCGCAACGCAAAAACGGTGATGCCGCTGGAGACGATGGTGGCGGCGTTCGAGCGCATTTTCGCTTCGGGCTGGGTGAACCCGCAACTGACCGTAATTTGGCACGCGGGCGAACCGCTGGTGGTGCCGCCTTCCTACTATCAAGCCGCATTTGAAGCGATTGAAAAGCTGCGTCCGGATTTTGTGGAACTGCGCCATTCGATTCAGACCAATGGAATGTTGCTGGACGAGGAATGGTGCGCGTTGATTCGCAAGTGGCGAGTGAACGTGGGCGTCAGCGTCGACGGGCCGCGGGAAATCCACGACGCGAATCGGGTGACGCGCGCGGGCAAGGGAACTTTCGACAAGACCATCGCTGGAATTCGTTTGCTGCGGCGGGAACATATTCCGTTCCACGTGATTTCGGTGCTGGGCGAAAAATCGATGCGAATGCCGGAGGAGATGCTGGATTTTTATCTCGCCGAAGGCATCGACGATGTGTGTTTTAACGTGGAGGAGTCGGAAGGGCAGCACGTTTCGACTTTGCTGACCGGGAACGATCCGGCGGCGAGCTTTCGGAAATTTCTGGATAGGTTCTGGACCCTTTCGCGCGAGAGCGGGAGGATTCAATTCATCCGCGAGATGGATGGAATGATTCAGCGGATTTTCCGTCCGGAAGGCACCACCGTGGATAACGCGCAGGTCGAGCCGTTTGGGATGGTGAACATCGATTGCGACGGGAATGTTTCGAGTTTTTCGCCGGAGCTGCTGGGATACAAGAACGCGGCGTACAACAATTTCGTGGTCGGGAATGTGCTGACCGATTCGATGGCTGACATGCTGGCCAGCCCGGCGATGCAGGCGATGGCGCGGGACATTTCGGCGGGCGTGCGGGCCTGCGAAAAAGAATGCGAATATTTTTCGGTGTGCGGCGGCGGCGCTCCGGTAAATAAGCTGACCGAGAACGGCTCGTTTGCCAGCACGCGAACGATGTTCTGCACGCTGGTGCAGATTGTGCCGACCGATTTGATTTTGAACGCGCTGGACCGGCTGGAATTTCAGTTCGAAGGGCGGCGGGATCGCGCGGTGGCCGGAGGCGGAAGTTATGCCGATCCGGTGGGCGTGGAAAAATTTAACGGCCTGAAGCGCGGGGCGCAGAGCGCGGGTCAAGTTGCAGAACAATCTCCCGTTCCTGCGCACGTTCCGAAATTCAGGCCGGAAGGTCCGGATGTGGCACTACATCAAATTCAGCGAGGTTCGCGATGATCAAGCCGATCACAGCTGTAGCGTTGCTCAGTTTTGTTTTGGGTTTCTCCGTCGCGCCCGCGTTGGGGCAGACCAAAGGCACTACGCAGTCGCAAAAATCGCAGGCGGCGAAGGCGGGGTCGTCCTCGGCTGCGAATTCGAAAGAGGCGGAGCCGGGCGAGCAGTCGGCGAGCGGCGCTCAAGGAAGAAGAAGAGACCACCGAAGCGCCGGTGCTGTGGATCACCAGCGTGGAAGTGATGCGCAGCACGCATGAGCCGGCGCTGGACGTGGTTCGGGTGCGCGGCATCACCAGCAGCGACGGCTGGGAATCGGGCGAACTGGTGCCGATGACCAAGGGCACGCCCAACGACGGCGTGTTGGACCTGGCGTTCATCGCGCAGGCGCCGACGGAAGCTGCGGCTCCTTCGAAGAATCCGACGATCGAAGCGGTTTTCACGTTGGAGGAAGGGCACCCGTTCCACGCCGTGCGCGTTTACGGCGCGACCAATCGGGTGGTGCTGAAGCAGATTCCGGGCTACATCGAATCGACTGAACCGCCGATCGATTGCAGCGAATGCGTGGGGAAATATTTCGTGGCCAAGGGCGATACTCCGCCGTCGGGCGTCGCCGCCGACCAGATTGTGAAAGAGGAAACTTTGCCGAAGACCGCGCACGTGATCAAAGCGGATGACGGCATCGGCAAACTCGATAGCGACCCGAACCGTTTGACGCTGGTGCTGGGCGAGAGCGGAAAAATTATTATCGCGGTCTGGGATTAATCGCAGAATTAACGGAATCATTCGCGGTCGGAATACGCGGCCCTGGCCGCGTTCACACTGAGGAGAAAAACATGATGAAACGAATGGTGCTGACGGGCGTAGCTCTGTGCGGAGCTTTTAGTTTGGGAGTGATGGCGCGTCCGCAGGGCGGGCCGCCGCCGGTGGACGTGGGCGAAAAGCACGGAAACATGCGCGCCGCGCAAGAGGACATCCGCCAGGCGTGGCTCAAGGTCGACGAGGCGCAGAAGGATAACAATTATAATTTGGGCGGGCATGCGGGACGCGCGAAGGAATTGCTGTCCCAGGCCAGCGGGGAAATTAAGGCTTCGGCGGAAGACGCGAATCATCATCACTAGCTCGGTGTGAGGCTGGGCAAGAAGAAGGATCTCTCTTCGATTGCGTCCGCACCGCGATGCTCACAGCGCAGCTTCTCTCGTTTGTTTCTTCCGCGATTCACTCGCGGACGTAGCAAGGGTATTCGAGTTGGGTGGCGGCGGAGATTCTTGGGTCGACGTCGAACGTTATGAGTGGCGTTGCGGCGTTGGTGGTGGCGATGAGTTTGGCTTCGGGAGCGTAGGCGAAAGCTGCGCCGCCGAAGTGCGGTTGCTGGGTGGGGACAACGCTGGGCGCGTTTGGATCTAAACCCCCACCCTTCGCGGAGTGCGCGAAGGATGGGGCACCCGGAAAACCGACGTCAAAACCTTTGCTGACGCGGTTGGAGCTGGCGACGTAGGCGCCGGAGATCAGGCTGGCCATTTGTGCTGCGATTTTCCAGGGGGCGGCGTTGCGGCCGGTGGCGCGAGGGATTACGAGTAGCGCGGCGCCTTGGCGGCCGTAGGCGCGGGCGCGTTCGTTGAACATGGCTTCGGTGCAGATTAGGACGCCGATTTTTATTCCTGCGATTTGCGCAATTTGAAAACCTGAAGTGTCGCCTTCGTACCAAGTTGTTTCGAACCAGCCCGGCTCGGCGGGGAAATATTGTTTACGATGTAACGCGCGGGTCCTGCCGTTTTCCAGCACGAAGGCTTCGTTGGCGAGTTTGCTTCCGTTCCAGACGGGGCGCGTGGAAATGACGGCGGGGACTTGCAGCGCGATCAGCGCGGCGAGTCCTGCTTGGTGGGCGCGGATGCTGGCCTCGGCGGATTCACGCGAAAATGCGTTGCTCGCGGCGATCCACGGGCCGAAGGGTAGCTCGTTGGTCAGCAGCAGGTCCGGGCGCGCCGCATCCACGGATTTCTTAATTTCACTCCACGCTGGCTGCGCAGGCGTCAGACCGTCGGGCCATTCGACGCACGCTACGCGCACCGTGCCGGCGCCGTTGCTCACCAGGTTTTCCCGCACGCTACGCGCAATTGTTCTACGGCGTTGCTCACCAGATTCCTACGCGGTCTTCCGCTTGGAGATAGAGCTTATCACCGGCGGCGACGGGGAAGGCGGCGTACCAGCCGTCCATGTTGCGCACGCCGTCGGCGCGATATTCGCCGGGCGGGTGCGTGTCGGTTTTAATTTGTTTGCGCAGCGCGGCTTCGGTCTGGACGCGGCGCCAGCGTCCGGCGAAGGCCAGGAAGAAACGCTGGTCGCCGGTCATGCCGTCGATCAGCTTGTCCGGTTTTCCGCGCAGCGACAAATGATAGGCGTCGAAGGCGACGCGCAGGCCGGCGAGGTCCGCGGAACTTTCGCCGAGGACTTGCTGGCCGTTGACGCAAGCATCGGCGAGCGGGCAATAGGCGCTGAGCTGCGCGGCGAGTTTGGCGGTGGCGGCGTGATAGTTCGCGGTGTCCTCGGGCGTCCACCACATGCCGACGCGGCCTTCGGCGTCATAAATATTTCCGAGTTCGTCGAAGCTGTGGGTGATTTCGTGGGCCATGCCGGCGCCGGCCGAGCCGTAATTCGAAGCGGCGTCGCCCTGCGGATCGAAATAGGGCGGCTGCAGAATCGCGGCGGAGAAAAATTCGGAATTGGGCGTGAAGACGATGATGGCGCCAACGGTTTGCGGGTCGATGCGCCACTCGGCGGGATCGGACGGCTCGCTGAGCTGGGCGATGTTGCGCGCGCGATTGAAAGCTTCGGCGCGGCGGAGATTGCCGTAAGCGTCGCCGCGGACCACTTCGAAAGTGGAGTAATCGATCCATTTGTCCGGGTAGCCGAGGCCGAGCGTGAAGGCGTTCAGCTTGGCGATGGCTTTTTCGCGGGTGGCGGCGGACATCCAAGTGAGATTCGCGAGGCGCACGCGGTAGGCGGCGATGAGATTCGCGCCCATGGCTTGCGCCGCGGCTTTGGAGGACGGCGGAAAATATTTGTCGCAATACATTTGGCCGACGGCTTGGCCCAGGGCGGCATTGGTGGCGGCAATGGCGGCTTTCTCGCGCGCGGGAGGTTCGGTGGCGCCATTGAGAATTGCGCCGTAAAAAGCGAAATCTTCGGCGCGAATATTTTGGGGCAGAACTGGGGCGTAATGTTCGACCAGGTGGAATCGTAGATAGTCTTTCCAGGTTTCGAGATTTTCGCTCGCTACCAGCGCGGAGGTCCCGGTGGTGGCGGTGGGCTGCCACACGAGAAAATCCTGCTGGGTCGGCATGCCGGCGCCGCGGAAGTAGGCGTCCCAATCCATGCCGGGAGCTTTTGCCGCGAAGTCGGCGCGCTTCCACGGATTATTTTGTTTGAAGATGTCCGCGGCGTCGGCATCGGAAACCTGGGCGCGGGCCATTCCAGTTTCGAGCGCGAGGATGGCGGCGGCTTTTTTCTGAGCGGTGGCTTGGTCTGCGGCGAGGCCGGCGAGTTTTAGGATGTTGGCGATGTGCTGCTGATATTTCGCGCGCTGATCGGTCATCAGCGGCGAGGCGTCGAGATAATTGTCGCGTTCGATCATGCCCAGGCCGGCTTGTCCCAGGTGCGGGTAGTTGCGTTTGGATTCGGCGAAGCCTTGATTGACGAACAGGCCAAAAACGTGGTCGGCGCTGGAGATGAGACCGTCGGTTTCGATATTCAGCGTGCCGCCGAGGTAGGCGGAGAGCGCGGATTTATTTGGGATGGCGTCGATCGCGGCGAGATCGGCGGAGAGGGGGGTGAGGCCTTTGGCGTCGATGGCGTTTTCGTCGAGGAAGCTGGAAAAATAATCGCCGACTTTTTGGGGGTTGGAGTTTGCGGCGGCGTGGGCTGCGGCGGCGTTGACGATCAGATCGCGGACTTGGCGCGTGTTGCGTTCGCTGATGATGGCGCGATTGTCGAAGGTCGATGCGCCGGTGGGCAGTGTGACGGATTTCAGCCAGCCGCCATTGGCGTAGCGGTAGAAATCATCGCCGGGTTTTTGGGTGGCGTCCATTTCGGGGGCGGTGATGCGTTGGGCGCGGGCGGGTGGCGCGGCTGCGGTGGCGACGAAGGTGATGGCTAGCGTGATCGTGACGACGGCGCGAGGGTTGAGCATGTGCGTCCTTTTGGGTGCGCGGAAATTTGGCGGCGTTTTTTTTGCGGCTTGATTGGTGCTGGTGCTGACCACCCCGTTGTAGCGCTACATTGTCGATTGCTGCGCGGAGGAATTGGTTGCTTGAGATGGTGCAAGCGTGGCGATTGCGGTCGGTCAGGAGGTGATGAAAATCTGGAGTGCGGGTATGAATAGTTGGAGGATGCGCTTCGCGCTTGGATCAATTCGCGCGGCGTTGAATTTCGGGAAAGCGGCGGCAGAGCCGCCGCACTCAATAGGGGCTGGGCGTGGATACGCTTGGGTGCGCGTGGATTTTAATGGTTGGGCGAGTGGTCGGGGACGCGGAGGAGGCGGCGGCCTAGCATTTTTTCCCACTCGCGAATTTCGGCGCGGGTCAGGAGGCCGAAGGCGGTGGCGAATAGTTCGGGTTTTTCTTCGGGTCGCAATGTGTCGATGCGTTCTACCGGTTTTGCTGAGACTGGTAAGACTCGGTTCGCTGCGGACATGCCGCCTCCGACCGGGCTGGGAGATTCATAGTGCTGGTGGCGAAAGTGCGAGTCGATGGTACGAAAGTGCTACTTTTGCGGGCGCGGTGTTCCCGCGGAGGAACGGCACACCGCACTGAAAGTGCGGTGCGGACAGGCTGACAGCCTGTCCTACAGATTATTTTCCTGGCGTCGATAGGGACTTGGAGAAGAGCCAGGGGAAAAGTTTGGGTTCGTCGTAGGCTTTGTCCCAGCTGGGGTGGCGGACGCCGGGAAATTCGGTGTAGTGGACTTCGCCGCCGAGGTCTTTCATGGCGGCGGCCATGCGTTGGGATTCGGTGACCGGGACGATGTCGTCATCGGCGCCGTGGAAAATCCAGACGGGAACTTTGCCGACTTTTGCGGCGGCTACGGTGTAGCTGGCGGGTTGGTCGGGCGGCGTCGCGTCGGCCAGGCCCGGGGTATTTTTTAGCGCGGACGCGGGCGGAATAATTCCGCCGGCGATGACGATCATGGCGGCGAAGCGGCGCGGATATTTTCCGGCGAGGTACCAGGAGCCGTAGCCGCCCATGGAAAGTCCAGTCAAGTAGGTGCGACGAGGGTCGCCGCGAAATTCCTTGCTGGCGGCGTCGAGCGTGGCCATGGCTACGTCGTCCATCGGGGATTGAATCCACCAGATATTTTTTTCACACTGGGGCATGACCACGATCGCGGGAAAAACGCTGCGATTGCTGCGGATGGCGACGCCGATGCCGACGTCGGTCTGGTTCAAGCCGTCGTCGCCGCGTTCGCCGGCGCCGTGCAGGAAGAGAATCACCGGCCATTTATCGTGCGGCGTCCAGGTGTCCGGAACGTAGACCTGGTATTTGTAGATGACGCCCTTGACCGTGACGGTGCGATCGAGAAAACCGGTTTCGTATTTCTTGGCCTGGGCCGGGACCGCGAGCATGAAGCAGAGCAGAAAGAGCGCGCCCAGGGCGCGAAGCAAAATCCTCACGAATCCCTCCTGACAATTTTCGATTTTAACATGGCGTCGTGCGATTGGACCGCGCGTGCGCGGGAAACCGCGCGGCATACGGTAAATCCTGTAGGGAACTAAAGGGAAGTAACGAGTGTGGCCGGTGCGCCGTCACTTTAATGTGAGGGTGCATGGGACGCAGACTCGAACTGGACGCGGCGCGCGGGGTGATGCTGGTGTGGATCGCGCTGACGCATTTGCCCACCGGCGCCAGCCATTACGTGAACCAGCCTTTCGGGTTTGTGTCAGCGGCGGAAGGATTTATTTTTCTTTCGGCGCTCTTTACCGGGCGGATTTATTTTCGGCTGGCCGAGCATGACGGCTACCGCGCGATGACCCAGAAGCTGTGGGGCCGGACCATTCGTTTGTATTTTTACCACGCGTTTTTGCTGGCTTTTGCGTTTCTGGTGGCGGTGCCGATCGCGATGAGCGGCAACCGGCCCGGGCTGCACAACCTGCTCGATTTTTATTTCATGGTGGGCCCGAAGCAGTCGGTGATGGAAGCGCTGCTGCTGATTTACCGCCCGCCGCTGCTGGATATTCTGCCGATGTACATTATTTTTCTGCTGCTGACTTCGGTGGCGCTGCTGCTGGCGCGGCGGATTGGCTGGAAGCCGATCCTGATCGCTTCGAGCGTGTTCTGGTTTCTGGCGCAATTTGGTTTTCGCCAGGCCGAACACAATTTCATGATGCATTACATTCCGACCAACATTCCGATTCACGAAATGGGGTCATTTGATTTATGGGCCTGGCAGCTTTTGTGGTTCGCGGGAGTTTGGCTGGGCGTACGCTGGGCGGAAGGGACTTTGCCGATCGAGGAGTGGGCGCGGAAGCTGGTGCTGCCGGCCAGCGCGATCGCGGCGATTTGTTTTGGAATGCGTTGGGTGATTTCGCGCGGGATGGAATTGGGACATTCGGAATTTTTGTTCGACAAGTGGCATTTGGGTCCGGTGAGGTTGCTGGATTTCGCGGCGGTGGCCATGCTGCTGGTGGCTTCGCAGGACATTTGGAAGCGGCTGGCGTTTCGTCCGCTAGTGCTGATGGGGCAATCGTCGTTGCAGGTTTTCTGCGTGCATCTGCTGTTTTGTTTTGCGGGGCTGACGCTGATGGGCAACGCGTCGATGCTGAGTGGGTGGCGGCAGGCGGCACTGCTGACGATTACGTTCGCGGCGATGCTGGCCACGGCCAAGATTTTCTCGAAGAGTGAGGCGAAGCACGAGCGGGAGCGGAAGGCGCTTCCCGGGCCGACGACGGGCGCGCCGGCTGGACTGGGAGGCCGGCGGTGGCGATGAGTTCGTAGAGTCGCGCGAAAGATTTAACCACAGAGAACACAGAGAACTGCACGAGGGCACGGAGACGGGTCGAAAGCATAGTAGAGCCGTTAGCTGGCCGTGGAGTAAGATGTGGCTCGGCCGGTATGCGGAAAAACTTCAGCAGCGATCGTGCCGCCTTCTGCGATTGCACTCCTCGTTTTGATTTGTGTTTTGCCATTGCGCGCGCAAGATCATCAGCTTCCCGCGCCAAACTCCGCCGACAGGCTCCGCCGATGACAAAAAGCAACTGGCCACGCGTGGCCGGAACGGTGGTCCGCGAAGGAACCGACGAGCCGCTGCGCAAGGCTCGGGTTGTTCTCTTCCTGGAGGGTCATAAGGGCGAAAACGATCTGGACGCGGTGACCGGTGCGGACGGCAAGTTCGTTTTTGACAGCGTGGCGCCCGGAGCCTACGAATTGCAAGTAAACCACGATGGCTACGTAACCAAAAGCTACGGAGAGGAGGGCCACGACGACGCCATCCTCACCTTAGCTGCCGGGCAGAAGTTGGAAGACTTAATTTTTCGATTGCAAAAATGCGCGGTGATTACCGGACGAGTGGTTGATGAAGATGGCGACCCAGTATTTGGCATCAACGTGGAAGTGGGGCAGAACAAAAAGCACCGAGGAAAGTGGAAACCGCAATTGGGTGGCGAGGCTGAAACGAACGATCTTGGCGAATACCGAGTGTTCAACCTCCAGCCAGGAAAGTATTTGATCTGCGCCGCCCCGCCAATCGTGCCGGAGGCCGTAGCGCGCGCGGAGGCTAGTGCAGCTAGTCCAAAGCCACAGTCGCCGAGCAGCTACGTCACCACGTGCTACCCCGGCACTCAGAACATGGACCGCGCCTCCGAGATCGACGTCAAGTCCGGCGACGAGATTTCAGGAATGGATATAACGCTCGTCCGCAACCGAACCTATCGAATTCGCGGGACAATCACCGACCTTTCCGGAAACAGTGATGCTGGAGACTACGCGGTGGCAGTGCGGTCGGTAGAACGATTGGGGAACCGGATCAGTAGTTCGTTTGCCCGGATCGATCCCAAGGATAGGTCGTTCGAGTTATCCGGACTTGCGCCGGGTATCTACGAGGTCATGGGGATAAAATTCGACGCCGAGGCGGATCGGGGAATTGCAAGGGTGGAAATTATTGATGCCGACATAGATTCGGTGAAAATCGTGATGAGTTTAGGGACGGAACTGCGCGGACAAGTCGCCATGGACGGAAAGACAGCGCTGCCACCGACCTTGAGAGTTTGGCTGTTGGGCAAGCCCAAGGGCCAGAGTTTCGGGGGCATGGCCCGGCCGAAACCAGACGGCACTTTCAACCTGATAAATGTACATGATGGCTCATACGCAATTTCAGTGGAGTCCGAATGTAAGGATTGCTATCTGAAATCCGCGAGGCTGAATGGCGTGGACTTGCTGGAAAGAGGATTGCAGGTTTCTGGACCGGTGAGCCAGCCGGTGGAGTTGGTGTACAGCAGCCGTGGCGGGACGGTGGACGGGACCGTCGTGAAGGACGATGGGTTGCCGGCGGTCGGGGCGACGGTCGTGCTGCTTCCCGATGCGTCGCGGCGGGAATGGGCGGATATGTATGAACGCGGCGTGACCGATCAGTACGGCCGGTTCACGATTCGGGGCGTCGCGCCTGGGACTTATGGCGCGTTTGCGTTCAGCGACTCGGAAGACGCAGACGAGATCGAGGATCCGGAGTTTCTGAATCCGATCGAGTCGCAGGGCAAGAGCGTTGAAATCGAAGAGAACGGCAAGCAGACGGTGCAGCTCAAGCTGACAGTCACGAATGCGGAGAGTCCTGCTGATCGCAAGTGAGCCGCGAAGCAGTAATCGCCATCGCCAAGGAGCGAAGCGGCGTTGGCGTTTACGTGGCGCTGACAAACGGCAATCCGGTTGACGATGGCGCAAAACATTTTGGAGTGCGGCGGCTTGCCGCCGCTTTTCCGAAGGAGCGAAGCGGCGTTGGCGTTTACGCTGGCGCTGACAAACGGCAATCCGGTTGGCGATGGCGCAAAACATTTTGGAGTGCGGCGTATTTTACACGCACTGCCGCCGCTTTTCCGAAGAGGCCCGCGTTAAAAAATTCCTCTAGCGCGAAGCGCCTGCGCGGCCGTCATTCTGAGCGTAGCGAAGAATCTCATCCAGTCGTGTTCCATCCAGGCCGCTGCGTCGGGCGCCTCTTCGTCCTGCACTGGTTCGTCGTGCGCTTCTTCGTCGTTTTGGTCTGGGCGCGGGAACATGGATGAGATTCTTCGTCGCGAAAGGCGCTCCTCAGAATGACGGCGGGGTTTTGCGTGGAGGTGAGGATTGTGGCGGCGCTTCGCGCTGGAGAACGCGGGTGGGGCGGGCGGCTTGGGAAAAGCGGTGGCAGAGCCACCGCACTCCAAAAATTCTCGGCGGTCGAGGACTGGGCAAGAAGGAGATCCTTCGTCGCTTCGCTCCTCTGGATGACGGCCAGGGGCGGTTGGTCGATAGGACATTTAGACTAGGAGAAGCGGAGCGAAAATGTGCTGGGCTTACTTTTGGGTGCTGAGCAGATAGAGGTCGGCGTGGGCGCTGGGTAGGGCGAAGACTACGGTGCTGAGGTCGTGGGAAAAATCGTAGGCGTTGCCGCCGGAGGATAGCGGGAAAGCGAAGGGCATGGTCAGCGCGGTTTGCGGCGGGCCGGTCAGTTTGCCATGGGACCACGGTACGCGCACCACCGTGGTTTCGCGCTGGCTGGGATTGGCGTAGAGGATGGATTTGTAATCGGGCGCGAACGCGGCGTTGAAGGTGGTGACGCCGGGGACCAGCTCGGTGCATTTTTTATCGGCCACCGAATATTGGTAGATGCCGGTGCGCTGGCCGGACCAAATCACGCCGAGCAAAAATTGCTGGTCGGGTGAAACGTCCTCCATCTGCCCGCAATCGGTGACTACTTTTTCCGGGTTCGAGCCATCGGCGTTCATTTTCCAGACGGTCGGCACCGAAGTTCCCAAATCAAATTGGGTGGTGTAAATCGTTTTCTCGTCGGGGCTGAGGAAAATGGTGAATAACACACCGGGTTGCAGCGGAATTTCATGCAGGCCGCTGCCGTCGGCGTTTATCACATACGCTTTGTCCGGCTTGCCGATAGCCGAATCCACAAAGAACAAACGCGCGCTATCGGCCGACCAGGTCGTGGTGGCCATACTTTCACCGGAGGCAAGTTTTGTTTTTCCGGATCCATCGATATTGGCCACCCACACTTCGGTGTGATCGCGCGCCGGCGCGAGAATGTAGGCTACTTTTTTGTTGTCGGGCGAGATGGCGGGCTGCGAGGCATTTTCGGCGTCGATCTCGACCACTTGTTTCGAATGTGCGTTCCAGGCTTTCAATACTCCCGCCGATTTTCCGTTCACGAAATAAATGCCTTTACCGGCGGGATCGACGATGGGATAGGTGTCCGGTCCGGTGCCGAAGCTCACCTGCGTAAACGTTTTATCCTTCAGGTCGTAGCTCCAAAGATTGGTCAGGCCATTCAGCGTGCGGGAAAAGAGCACGGATTTTCCCATCTGGTCCCAAACGACTTCCACGATTTCGGCGGGAAAATTCCCCAGGTCTTCCTCCGTGCCATTGCTGATGTCGACCTTGTAGGCATACACATTCGGCAGCAAAGTGATGGGGTCGGCAGCCAGCACCAGCAGGTGATTGCCGTCGGCGTAGGGCAAGATGGCGCCCAATTGACGTTTGGTCGCAGCGGCCAGCGAGTAAACTTTTTGCTCGTTGAGCGCGGATTTGTTGACCCGGTAAATCCCGTTGTTGTTACCCTTCAAATAAAAAATCGAATTGCCGTCGACGCTCGGAACCATCCAATGGCCGGCGGCGATGCGAGTGGGCGTGCCGCCGAGCGTGGGGATGGCCCAGCCTTCATCGGCGCCGAGATTGCGGGTGTAATAAATCTGGGTGCCGTCGGTGGAAAAACTGGTGACGATTTTGTCGACGGAGTCGTTGGTCAGTTGCAGCGGTTCGCCGCCGGAAGTGAGCATCACGAAAATCTGGGCGATGTCGTTGACTTGGGAGCTGAAGGCGATGGTGTGGCCGTCGGGAGAAATGCGCGGGTGGCGAATGGGTTTATCCCAGTGGCTGATCTGGGTGATTTTTCCGGGGCCGGCGGGCGCGTGCGATCCGCCGAGGAAATGGTAAGCGGCGAGTCCCGCGGCGGCGAGAAGAATGATGGTGGCGATGGCGGCGAGCCAGAGTTTTGAGCCCGCGGCAGGCGGCGTGGTTGCTGCCGCTTGCCCGGTAGAAGAGAGCCAGAAATTTGTGCGGCGTTGTTCGCGCCCGATGACGACGCCAACGCGGAATTCATCGCGCCGGTCGAAACGGACGCGCTGGAACTTCCTGGCGCGCCGGTTGCACCGCCAGCCGCAGACGACGCGGTGCTGACGCGGCCGGAATCTTGCCCCGGCTGCTCGTAGCCAGTGGCGGAGATGCGATTCGAATCGATGTCGCGGCGCAGGCGTTTCAGATCCGCGCGCATTTCGCTGGCGGATTGGTAGCGCAGGTCGCGGTCCTTCTCCAGCGCCTTATTAATGATGTCTTCGAGCTTCGCCGGCAGGTCGGGATTCAGCCGCACCGGCGCCACCGGCGCGCGATTCAGAATCGCGTCGGTGATGACGCCGGAAGTTTCGCCGCGGAAGGGAACCGAGCCGGTGGACATTTCATACAGCACCACGCCGAAAGAAAATAAATCGGTGCGCGCGTCGAGTTCTTTGCCGCGCACTTGTTCGGGCGACATGTAGGCCACGGTGCCGACGGCGACGCCGGGGCTGGTGAGATCTTCGGGACGCACGCCGGTGAGCTGCGCCTGGGTCGCGTCGCCGGTCATGCTGTGGACCGAGGCGAGGCGCGTCTGCTTGGCCAGGCCGAAATCGAGAATTTTGGCGTGGTTGCGGTCGGTGACAAAAATATTCGCGGGCTTGATGTCGCGATGGACGATGCCTTTGGCGTGCGCGGCGTCGAGCGCGTCGGCAATTTCGATGCTGAGGTCGAGCAGCGTTTCGATTTCGAGCGGGCGTCCGCCGATGGAATGTTTCAGCGTTTTTCCGTCGAGACATTCCATGGCGATGTAGGTGTGGCCGCCGTCTTCGCCGATGTCGTAAATGGTGCAGATGTTGGGATGGTTCAGCGCGGAGGCGGCTTTGGCTTCGCGGCGAAAACGTTCGAGGGCTTGCGGGTCGCGGGCCAGATCTTCGGGCAAAAATTTCAGCGCGACGAAACGGTCGAGCCGCGTGTCCTGCGCTTTGTAAACGACGCCCATGCCTCCGCCGCCCAATTTTTCGACGATGCGGTAATGGGAGACGACGCGGTCGACGAGCGGCTGGGAATCGTCCATGTGCGTGGGATGTTATCTGGCGGCGCGCGGGGCTGTCAACGCGAGGAGCTTAGCTCACGAGCGAAGCGGCGAAGTGTTGCCACGCAGTGGTATGAACGAGCCAGCCAAGCGCGCTCGAATCTCCGAAAACGATGAAGGCGCCACCCACGATGAACGCGGGATGTATTTTCTTCGTTCGCCAAATGTCGTAGGCGATACAGGTATAAAGCAATAAGAGATCGAGAGCAAACAGGCCGCCGGGTCCTCCGCTTCCCAGAAACGCGAGTCCAGGAGCGAGTTGTTCGAATGGGATTCGAACTACGCCGGGTGAAATCATGCTTAAAGTCGCGAGAAGCATCAGGCGACGATGCGCTGCGGTATTCGTTCGTAGCAGAATTGCCGAAACGCCACGAGGTCCGCCAAAGACGTACAGATCAAACAACAGAAAGCCGAAAAATTCGGCAGCCGGTGGACCAAATGAAAGCGGAGTATGCAAATTGAATACGTAGAAATCGTAACGCCGTAATAAGTCCCAACGACTACGAATGATTCCCGCGAGGGTAAAGCGCCCGCGATCCCGAGGCGGCGATGACAGTGAGGCGATCTCGACTATCAACGAGACTTGAACGAAGAAAAGAACGAACCACGAAGTCATCAATGCGCCATGCAGCTGTAGCAAGCCGGGCAAAGGCGGTGGTTCTAAACCAGTGTCGGAGATAGTAAGTAGGCGCAAAGCCGTAAAGCACGAATCAAGAAGCCCGCCAACCCTGCGACAACCCAAAAGGCGTGAGGAGGGCGCTCGCGAAGTCTGCACCGAGAGGTCGGATCTCCGTCTTTCCCACCGCGCCACCTCGGAGCATGGTCACCTCCCTGCGATTTATAGTCCTATTTGCGGAGATCTTAATTCTTTTTTTTGCGGCGGTAGACCGGGGCACTCAATTGAAAAGCGTCTCAGGGGCTGGAGCCCGGTTTGGCAATTGCAGATCATGTCGGAGCTAAAGCTCCGACCCCCTAAACGGCAACGAAAGGCGCAGACAGGCTGAGAGCCTATCCTACTTTGTTCGGTGATACATTGCGTTTGGGAGGAGGACGAATCGATGAAACCAGCAGCGAAGGTCAAGACGCCGGAGCAATATATTGCTTGGTTGCCCGCGGATCGGGCGAAGACGATCGCGACGGTGCGCGCGTTTGTGAACCGGCACATTCCGCGCGGCTACGAGGAGTGTATGGTCTGGGGCACGATTGGCTGGACCATTCCGCTGTCGCGGTATCCCCATACTCCAAGCCAGCAACCGATGATGTACGTCGGTGTGTCCTCGCAGAAGAATTACTGCTCGCTCTACCTGATGGGCGCGTACGTGAGTTCGAGTCAGCGCAAGGAGTTGCAGGCCGCGTTTAAGGCGGCGGGGAAGAAGCTGGACATGGGGGGATGCTGCGTTCATTTCGAGACGCCGGACGATTTGCCGCTGGCAGGGATTGGGAAATTGATCTCGGCGATTTCGAGCGAGAAGTGGATCGAGATCTACGAACAAACGCGTTCGAAAACCAAGGCGGGGCAGGCGAAGGCGGCGAAGCAAGGCAAGTCATCGACGAGCAAGGTGGTGAGCAAGGCGGCAGCACAAGAGCCCTGTCTCCTCCCTCGTACATTGGCCCGATAACGGCGCTAATCGGGCACTCGAAATCTCGGCGTTGAGATGGCCCCGCGGCTAGGGATGGGTCACTTCAATTCGGTGGTGGTGCCCAGGCCGGCGTACAAGTAATTCTCGCCGTAGGCTTTTTGCAATCGCGCAAACGCGGGTTCTCCGGTGCAGTGGCCCGGCGCGATTTTTTGCACCTTCCATTTTGTCTGAAGATTCTGCACCAACGTATCAATCTCCGGCAGAGGCGTGGTCACCAGATGCAATCCGCCGAAGAAGACTTCGGTCCTGGGATCCACGGCGCTGGCTGCCGCCAGAATTGGTTCAATCCCGGCGTGCGAGCAGCCATCGACCAGCAGCAAGCCATTCGGCCGTTTGATCGCCAGCGTCAGCTCCGGCATCTCCAGGGTTCCGGGATTCTGCGAAACGGTCCGCACCAGGAAGATGCCCGGCGCGACTTCGGTGGTTTGACTGACCAGCACAAAGTTTCCGGTGTCATAGAGCTTGCCGGCGCTAGCATGCTCGGGCACCTTCCCGTCGCAGTAGCGCATCTTGGCCGGCAAACTTTCATCGGCGCGGAAGTACGCTTTGGGCAGCGGAGCTCCGCCGAATCCATTCGCTCCATCCGCGGGCACGTACACCGTCACGTTCGGGTTTACGCTCAACACATATTTCAAGCCGCTGATGTGATCGAAATGGCGGTGCGACATTACCACGAAATCCAGCTTGGTCAGGTCGACGCCCAGCGCCTTCACGTTTTGTTCGAAAATCCCCGCGTCATTTCCAGTGTCGAACAAAATCCGCTTTCCGTCGTGCTCGACCAAAGCGGAAAATCCCCAGTCCTTGGTGAGCTGCAGCTTGGAGTCGCCGAACGCGTCATAGAGAATGGTCACCTTGTCCTGCGCCCGGCAGGGAATCGCCGCCAGGCACAGCAGCACCAACACCAAGGGCAAAATCCGCAAAATGTGAGATCGCAAAGGACACCTCCTAACGGAATTCGCGTCGACTCGGACGTGTAGCTCCCCGAATCCTACTCCGCCACGGCCATCGAAACAACGAGCTGGCGATCCCAGCAGCGGCCAGAGTGTGATGGGTTGAGACCCACTCCGTTAGGGCACCGCTCGCGCGGTTCTCGCGGAGTGCGGAGGCACCCGCCGAAGGCGGGGACCTCCGCCGGCCACCGGACGACGGAGTCGCTCTCACGCAGGCTCGAACAAAAGCAAACGTACGTGAGCGGCAAAAGTTGGATTTGTTGTGTCACAGCACCGGCATGCATCTGCGGCGGCGCATCTCTACTTCGAAGCCGAGTCGTTCGAGCCTGCGTGTTGCCGGAGTGATCTTCTGCGGCCGGCGGTGGTCCGTCCTGAAAGGCGGACGTGTCACCGCACTCCGCGAGAACCGGGGCAGGCTAGAAACAAACTGGCGAGCGTCACTGAAAATCTGACCATCTTCCACCGGAACATCTGCGCGGGTTCTTGCGTATGTTGGGTAGCGAGGGCGAACTATGAGCAATTTCTGGCAGGATTTGCGGTATGGCGCGCGGATGCTGGCGAAGAATCCGGGATTCACGGCGATTGCGATTCTGACGCTGGCGATTGGGATTGGGGCGAATACGGCGATGTTTAGCGTGGTGAATGCGGTTTTGCTGCGGCCGCTGGAGTATCAGTCGCCGGATCGCATGGTGAAGATTGCTTCGCGGTGGAAGAAAAGTGGGAACCACGGGCCGGTTTCGGCGCCAGATTTTCACGACTGGCGCGATCAGGCCACGAGTTTTGAGTCGATGGCGGATTACGAGGATGAAGATTGCAGCGTTTCGTTGAGTAGCGGCGGACAATACGCGCACTGCGCGATGGTGACGCCGGATTTCTTTCGCGTGTTTCTGCTGGAGCCGGCGCGCGGGCACTTTTTTACCGCGGACGAGCAGAAAAACGGCGGCGTGATTATTTCCAATTCGTACTGGCACGAGCGGATGGGCAGTGATCCGGCGGCGCTAGGACAGAGCATTCAGATTTTCGGGCGCAGCTTGAATATCGTGGGCATCGCGCCGCCGGGATTTCGCTACCCGGAGAAAACCGATCTGTGGATTCCGTCGAATACGGCGGTGCCGGAAACGACTTCGCGCTCCGGGCATAACTATCGGGTGGTCGCGCGGCTGAGGGACGGCGTCACACGGAACGCGGCGCAGGCGGAAATGACGACGATCGCCGCGCGGCTCGAGCAGATGTACCCGGGCAGCAATCAGGATAAAAGTGCGGCGGTGACTTTGCTGCGCGACGACATGGTTTCGGACATTCGGCTGACGCTGGAACTTTTGCTCGCCGCGGTTTGCGTCGTGTTGTTGATCGCGTGCGCCAACATTGCGAATTTGTTGCTGGCCAAGGCTACCGGGCGCGCCCGCGAAATTGCGATTCGTTCGGCGATGGGCGCGAGCCGCGGGCGAATCATTCGCCAATTGCTCACCGAAAGCGGGCTGATCGCGCTGGCCGGCGGCGCGGCGGGACTGGCGATTGCGTTTTTTGCTTCGCGGTTCTTGATGCGTCTGGCGCCGCAGGATATTCCGCGGCTCGGCGAAGCCGGGATCGACCTGCCGGTGCTGGCGTTTACCTGCGGAGTTGCGTTGATTTCGGTCGTGCTGTTCGGGATCGCGCCGGCGTTTCAGGCTTCGCGCACGGATTTGAATGAAGCGCTGACCCAATCGGGCGCGCGCGGAGGCACGAGCCGCGGCGCGGGGCGTTTGCAAGGCGCGCTGGTGATTTCTGAAGTTGCTCTCTCGGTGGTGCTGCTGGCCGGCGCGGGATTGCTGATTCGCAGTTTGCAGGCGCTGCTCGATGTGCCGATGGGTTTTCGTCCGGAAAAAGTAGTGGTGATGAATACGGACATTCCGGCGGCGGGCCTGGAAGGCGCGCGGCACGCGACGCAGATGTACAAAACATTTCTGGCGCAGGCTGCGGCGATTCCGGGGATCGCTTCGGTGGCGGCCACGCGCGGCTTGCCGCACGACGCCAGCTCCGACGGCACCTACTGGATCGATACGCTGCCGCCGATGGAGACGCTGAGCGTCAGCGGTCCGCAGGCGGTGTTCTCGATCGTCTCGCCGAATTATTTCAGCACGGTGGGAATTCCGCTGCAAAGCGGCCGTGATTTTGCGGATGGCGACAGCTACGACGCGCCGTTTGTCGCGGTGATCAACCAGGCGCTGGCCAAGCAGGCGTTTCCAAACCAGAACCCGATCGGCCACCTGATTTTTTGCGGGATGGATTCGTTGACGGGGATGCGCATCGTGGGGGTGGTGGGGAACACGCGGCAGTTCGGGCCGTCGGCGGCGCCGTGGCCAGAAATTTTCATGGCCTACGAACAGCATCCGCTGCCATCGACATCGCTGATCGTGGTGGCGCGGACGCCGCTCGAAACCGGCGCGGTGCAGGAGTCGTTGCGAGGCACGATGCGCGGCGTCTCTCCGGACGTGCCGTCGAAATTCAGCACGATGCAGGCCGAGTTGTCGGAGTCGGTGGCGGCTCCGCGCTTTCGCGCTTTGCTGATTGGAATTTTCGCGCTGCTGGCGATGGCGCTTTCGATGGCCGGGATTTACGGCGTGATGGCGTACAGCGTGGCGGAGCGCACCCGCGAAATCGGCATTCGCATGGCGCTGGGAGCGCGGCCGGTGGAGGTGTTGCAAATGGTGCTGGGGCGCGGCATGCGGCTGGTGGCCATCGGGCTGGTGTTGGGACTCGGCGCGGCGTTGGTGGCTACGCGTCTGCTGACCAGCATGTTGTTCGAAGTGAAGCCGTTCGATCCAGCCACACTGGCTGCGGCTTGCGGCGCGCTATTCGCGGTGGCGCTGCTTGCGAATTACCTGCCGGCGCGACGTGCTACGCGCGTCGACCCGCTGGTATCGCTGCGTTACGAATAGGCGGGCCGGTTGACAGGCGGTATGAAGAAAAGTATGATTCTGGTATGAAGAGCGCCATACGGAAGGCTCGGAGGTTGTCCAGGTCCGGAGCTGGGAATAAAGAGAAGCGGACGTTTTCGCTGTCGCCGGATGTCGTCGAATACCTGGAGACGCGTTGCGCGGAGACCCAAGCCCCGTCTTTAAGCGCCTACCTGGAAAGCCTGATTCGCGAGCTGCAGGCGAGAGTGGAGATGCAAAAACTCGAAGCCGCGACGAAAGAATATTACGACGGGCTAACCGCTGGCGATATGGATGAGCAAGCAGAATGGGGACGTGTGGGCGCGGCGAGCGTCGTCCAAGTTGAAGAGTAATGGCTGAATGGCCGCAGCCTCTTCGCGGGGAAATATGGGACGTGGATTTTCCGAGTGATCCTCCGGGAAAAGGTCCGCGCCCGGTTCTGATCGTATCAACGAATGTTCGGAACAGACATCCGAAGGCGATGACCGTTTTGGTGGTGCCGTTTTCAACCACCATCACTACTTACCCCAACCACATCCGACTCTCGTCCGGACAAACCGGATTGCCCGCCAACAGTGAAATTCAGCCCGAACAAATAACTGCGGTTCGAAAAGAATATCTGCGGCGAAGACCGGGAACGCGAACGCAGGGAGAAAGCGTAATCGTAGAAATTGCCAAGTCCGTGGTGTTCGCGCTCGGATTCCAACCTAAAGATATTCAGTAGTTTTTTTTCGTTACAGCCACCTGCCAGCTACGTTTCCGTCGGCTCGCTTCGTAAGGTCACGGTCTTAGCCTCGATCTGCAAATCTCCACCCTTCTAACCTGATGGTGACGGAGTCTGTCCGGCCGTCGCAGCGGCGTGTCTGGCCCTCAAAAGCGGCGGCAGGGCCGCCGCACTCTACCGTGGGCTGGGCGCGGCGAGAGTTGCGGATGCCCCGCGGGCCTGCGCGGTGCGGGCGGCGCGCTTGGCGTCCTGGTTAGGCTTGGTTGTTCGCGGTGGGAATTTGATATGCTCGCGGGCGACTGAGGCCTCGTAACGTATCGCCAAGTCATTCATTCATGGAGGCAAAGGAAATGTGCGCACGACAATTCACGCAGCCGACGCTCCGGGGCTTTGCATCTTTACTTTTCGCGCCGATCGCTTTTTGCACGCTGCTCCTCGCGCCGGGCGCGGCGAACGGGCAAAGCGCCGCGCCTGCGGCGCAGGCTCAAAGTGCTCGGTCGGCGGCCAAGCCGCCGGTGGCGCCGGTGCGGGTGGTTACCGACGAATATTTCGGAGTGAAGGTCGACGATCCTTATCGCTACTTTGAAAATCTGAAAGATGCGGAAGTGGCGGCGTGGTTCAAGGCGGAGAATGATTATACGCGGCAGCAACTGGGCGCCATACCGGGGCGCGAGGCGATGCAGGCGCGGCTCAAAGAGCTGACCGACAGCACGCCCGCGGCGGTGTCCGATATTCGACGAATGCCGGGCGACACGTATTTCTACATGAAGCGGCTGGCTTCCGAAGAAGTGGGGAAGCTGTATACGCGCGCGGGATTGAGCGGCGCGGAAAAACTTTTAGTGGACCCGGCGAAATTTGCCGGCGGCTCCGGTGCGCACGCGGTGATCAGCTACTACGCGGTTTCGCAGGATGGGCGATGGGTGGTGGCGGGCTTGTCGCTGGCGGGATCGGAAGACGCTACGATTCACATCTTCGAGGTGCAGACCGGGAAAGAATCCGGCGAGACCATCGACCGCGCGCAGTTCGGCGGGCCCAGCTGGCTGCCCGATGGACATTCTTTTACCTATAACCGTCTGCAAAAACTCGGACCCAGTTCGGGGCCGAACGATAAGGAATTACTGAGCCGCGTGTATTTGCACGTGGTCGGCACCGATCCAGAAAAAGACCGGCTGATTTTCGGCGACGGCGCGCCGGGAGCAAAATTCGCTCCGACCGATCTGCCGTTTGTGCAGGCCGTGCCGGACTCGAAGTACGCGATCGGGTTTGTGTTGCACGGCGTGGCGATCGAAGCAACGTTGTATGTGGCGCCGGTGGCCAGCCTGGCCAGCGGAAATATTCCCTGGAAAAAATTGTGCGACGTGGACGACGAGGTCACTTCGCTCGACTACAAGGGCGACGATGTGTATTTGCTCTCGCATAAAAACGCGCCGCGATTCCAGGTGCTGCACACCACGCTTTCGAATCCGGAGGTGGCGCACGCGACGGTGGTGGTCCCGGAAAGCCAGGCGGTGATCAAGGGCCTCTCGGCCGCAGCGGACGCGGTCTACGTGCAGCAACTCGACGGCGGATTGGGCCGGCTGTTGCGGGTGCCGTACGCCAGCGGCTCCGCGCAACCAGCGCCGCAACAAGTTACCTTGCCGGCGGAAGGAATTATCTCGATTGCCGCGGCCGATCAGCGCGTGCCGGGAGTGCTGTTGACCATCGATTCGTGGACCAAGGCGCAATCCATCTACGCCTACGATCCGGCGAACGGAAAAACAATGGACACCAAACTGCAGCCGCTGGGCCCGTATGATGCGCCGACGGATTTGCAATCCCTGGAAGTGAAGGCGAAAAGTTGGGACGGCACCATGGTGCCGCTCTCCATCGTTTTCAAGAAGGGAACCAAGCTGGATGGATCGGCCCCGACGATTCTCGAAGGCTACGGCGCCTACGGCATCACTTCCGATCCGTATTTCGACCCGATATTCGTGGCCTGGTACGAGCGCGGCGGAATTATCGCCACAGCGCACGTCCGCGGCGGCGGCGAATACGGAGAAGAGTGGCATCTGGCGGGGAAAAAATTAACCAAGCCGAATACCTGGAAAGACGCGATTGCCTGCGCGCAATATTTGATCGATCGGAAATATACTGCGGCTTCGAAGCTGGCGATTCTGGGCGGCAGCGCAGGAGGAATTCTCGTGGGACGATCGATCACGGAGCGTCCCGATTTGTTTGCGGCCGCGTTCGATCTGGTGCCGGATTCCGACATGGTGCGTTCCGAATTCAGCCCCAACGGCCCGCCGAACATACCGGAGACCGGAACGGTGACCGAAGCGGAGGGGTTCAAAGCGCTGTATGAGATGAGCGCCTATCATCATATTAAGGATGGCACGCCGTATCCGGCGGTGATGGTTACCACCGGCTGGAACGATCCACGGGTCGCTTCCTGGGAGCCGGGCAAGATGGCGGCGCGGCTGCAGGCAGCGACTTCCAGCGGCAAACCGGTGCTGCTGCGGGTGGATTACGACGCCGGGCACGGAATTGGCTCGACCAAAACGCAGCGCGACGAATTGTATGGAGACATTTTCAGCTTCGCGCTATGGCAATTCGGCGTAGCCGGATTTCAGCCGGGTGCAGCAGCGGCAGCGGGGAATTAGCGCGGCGGATCACGAATTAGGCAGGATCCCCTGTTCCTTTAGCCCTTTACGTCGCTCGGCGGCAGCGCTTTGGAAGGCTGCGTACGCTCGCGTGTCCAAGTCCTTGGCCTTTTCGAGTTGCCGAGAAAACTCCGTTTGTACATCGGCGCTTGCGAACTTCAGCTGTCCGTCTTTAACGTTGATGTCCTTAGTGTGCGCCGCTGCATAACTGTACAGCGCGATTGTGGCGGCTGCGCGCTCCTGCGAAAGCTGGTAGAGGTTTCCTTCCTCCGTGGCGCGCTCCTGATCGCCCGCTTCGAAGGATTTCAAGTAGGCAGGATCTTCTTTCATCATTTGGTCCCGGAAATCGCTTAGAGATTGCTCTTGCTGTTGACGATATGCGACGTCTATCGCGTTGAGCTTGCTGTACTGCTCCAGCGTTGAGCGGATGACATTCACGTTAGCAAACGACTCAGGTGAGTAGACCGGAGGAGAAATCGGCTTGGCCTCAGCGGCCTGTTTTTCGTAGGCCAAACTATTGGCGAGCCTGCGTCGCAGCAATTCGACAACTAGCGCTTTCTGCCTGGGGTGAATGTCCGCTAATGGAGTATTGGAAAACGCAAGTTGGGTGTATTCGTTGCTTTCGGGTGTTGAATGAACACCGAACGCCGTCAGCGCTGCGGAAAGTAGCGCCAAACCAATCGCCGCTGTCGTCAAATTGCGTGGAACAGCGGCGCCGTTTGCCTTATTGCGACGATTTATCGCTGCAAGCAGGAATGCATTCAGAAAAACAATGGAAACCGCACCGCTGATGTAGGCCACGCTGCGGCTTGCGTCGCCAGTATGAACTTTCCAGGTGAGAACCGCGGGAACCGTAAGGTTCACGACGATGAGGAGCAGCCACTCTGCTCGTTTCCCCGGGACCTTGGTCATAAGCCCCGGATTATATACTTTCTGCCTTAGCCATATACCTGCTTAGTTAGCACTCCCGGCGAGCGGTAGTTCAGGCTGGACTAACCAAACACTCGCGCATCATCGACCTTGCCCACGGTTCCTTGCCGCCGTTTGGGGTGAGTTTGATGTGCTCGCGGGCGAGCAGCTCGCGCGTTTTTCCCTTTATCAGATTCTGCACCACAACTACGAGTATTTTGCTTCCGGAGAAGGAGGCGGGTGGCACTCGTACTTTGCCTACCTTGGCTTGGGACTTTTTTTCTTCGTAGCTGGCCTGATCGGCTGGGTTCGTTCGACGCGAAGCAAGCGGACCGAGACGCCGCCAGACCGGCGGCCCGCCGAGCCGTAGAAATAAACCGCAGATCGCTATTTCTCTCGGCCCCGCGCACCACAATGTCCTGCTCCGGAGCGCGTGGCGAAAAGACGCGGGTGCGCAAATTGGCGCGCGCCGCTCGTTGACTTGCCTTGCGCCCCAACCTAACATGAGCGCCAAATGCCGGACTCGGTAATCGGTCAGACCATCTCGCACTATCGCGTCGTCGAAAAGCTGGGGGGCGGCGGCATGGGCGTGGTCTACAAGGCCGAGGACCTGGAACTCGGCCGGTTCGTGGCGATCAAAGTTCTCCCCGAAGGCGTGGCCCAAGATGCGCAGGCGCTGGAGCGATTCCGGCGCGAGGCGCGCGCCGCGTCCGCCTTGAACCATCCGAACATTTGCACCATTCACGAAATTTCCAGCCATGACGGCTGGCCGTTTCTGGTCATGGAATTTCTGGACGGCACCACGCTGAAGCACGTGCTGCTCGACCGGCCGCTCGAACTCGACGCGCTACTCTCGCTATCCATCGAAATTGCAGATGCGCTGGACACGGCGCACGCGCAAGGCATCGTGCATCGCGATATCAAGCCGGCCAACCTGTTTGTGACCCGCAAAGGCCACGCCAAAATTCTGGATTTTGGATTGGCCAAGCTGACCACGGATTACGCGAACCTCGGAGCGCCGGGCGGTTCGCAAGTGACGCTCGGCACGCTGGACGAACACCTCACCAGCCCGGGGACCACGCTGGGCACCATCGCCTACATGTCGCCGGAGCAGGCGCTGGGCAAGGAATTGGACACGCGCACGGACCTATTTTCATTTGGTGCGGTGCTGTATGAAATGGCGACCAGGCAAGTGCCATTCCGCGGAGAGAGCACCGCGGCGATCTTCGATTCCATTTTGAACAAGACGCCGCTGGCCCCGGTGCGTCTGAATCCGGGCTTGCCGGTGCGGCTGGAAGAGATCATCAACAAATTGCTGGAGAAGGACCGGACGCTGCGTTACCAGCACGCGTCCGAGCTGCGAACGGATTTACAGAGGTTCAAGCGGGATTTGGAATCGGGACGAAGCTGGTCCGCTGGCGGCGGGTCTTCCGCGGAGTCCGCGTCTCCATCGGATAGTCGTGCGGGTAGTGGTTCGGCGCCATCGATGAAGGTATCGGCAACGAGCGCCCACGGAACGGCTGCCGCTGGTGTGGCGGCCGAAACTTCCGGTTCGAGCCGGGTGGTGGCCGCGGCACGCGAACACAAAGTGGGAACGCTTCTCGTCGCCATGATCGTCCTCGCTCTCGCTGCGGGGGCAACTTGGGGGATCTATAAGCTCACTCATCCGGTCGCTCCGCCCCCTTTCGAAAAATTCTCCATGACCAAAGTGACCGACAGCGGAGACTTGCAGAACACCGCAATTTCGCCGGACGGTAAATTCATACTGACGGTGGTCGCGCAAGAAGGGGAACAAAGCCTCTGGCTGAGAAATCTGCCCACCGGCAGCGTCACTCAGATCGTGGGATCGTCAGGCCGCAGTTTTTCGGATTTGGCATTTTCTCCGGATGGGAGCTACATCTACTACCGGCAGCTTTCGACAGCATCCTCGGGAAGCTTTGATTTGTACCGGTCGCCGTTGCTGGGCGGGACGCCGGCGATTGTGGCCAAGGACGTGGACTGCAACGCGACGTTTTCCCACTCCGGCAAGCTGATCGCCTACGTCCGGGCCAACGACCCGGAGGTGGGCAAGTGGAGATTGCTGCAAGCTAATGCCGACGGCAGCGACGAGAAGGTACTGCTGGTGGTCCAAGGGACCAGCGACCCGGATCACATCGGATGGTCGCCGGATGACCAGAGAATCGCGATCGTACAGGGCAAATCGGCGCGCGAGGATTTTGGCAGTGAAATCATCATGTTCGATTTCGCTTCGGGAAAATCGAAACCCTTTCAGAGCTTCGACGACAAGGTGCTTCTGCGCCTTTCCTGGGATCCCAGCGGACAAAATATTTTCGTGGTATTTGCCGCGCTGGGCGGCCAGCCGTTCACGACGAATTCCCGCATAGGGGTGATTTCTTATCCGGACGGAAAATTTCGGGTGTTGACCAACGATGTGGTGGACCATGACACGGTCAGCGTGACCGCCGATGGCAAGACGCTGGCGACTTTGCAGGATCAGTCTTTTATGGAGGCCGACGTTTTGGATTCGTCGGGCAAGGGGACTGCCACGGCGATCACCGGGATTCCGCCGCAGCAAATTTTGGCCGGGATGGATTGGAGTTTCGACGGCCATTTGCTGATTTCCGAGGGTGTCCGTCTGCTGCGATTCGCTGCGGACGGCGGCGACCCGACTACCCTGCTGAGCGATTCCAATGGCTGGATCCGGGAAGTGGCCTCGTGCGACGGCGGCAAATCCATTTACATGCTGTGGTATCTGCATGGCGGCACGAAAGGCGTGAAACTCTGGCGGGCCAACGCTGATGGCTCCGACCCCAAGGCCGTGGCGTCTACGGGAGATACCACTCTGTTTGGTTGCTCGCAGGACGGCAAATGGATTTATGCGTACGACGCCTGGCGCAGCGACAATCTGATGAGGTACCCGACATCCGGAGCGCCTCCGGAAGTGGTGGCTTCGGTCTCTCTTCCCGGCGCCTTGCTGCAGGGCGCGGCGCTATCCGCCGATGGACAGACCATCGCCGCTTATTTCAGCCAGGCGGATCCCGCCACGCGAACTTACAAAACCAAAATAGGATTGTATTCCCTCGGGACCACGGGAGCGCCGTCCGTCCGTTACGTTGATGCCGAGCCGCTGGCCACCGTCGCCACGCACTCCTTTCCGCCGATTCCACACAATGCGTTTCACTTTACGCCGGACGGCAAGGCGTTGGCGCTGCTGCTGGAGGAAAAAGGCGTGGACAATATCTGGATTCAGCCGCTGAACGGTTCGAAGGGTTACACGCTGAGCGACTTTAAATCGAAATTCATTTCGGATTTTCGCTGGTCGCGCGACGGCAAGCGGCTGGCGGTTTTGCGCCACTCTTACGCCGGCGATGTGGTGCTGCTTTACGATTCGCGCACGCCTGCGCAGTAAAGCTTTGCTATGCTCGCGGGCGAGTCGCTCGCAACCTTTACCCCAGCGGAGGTTTTCGTGACGCGTACTGTTGCAGTTCTTGCAGGTTTAATCCTGATGCTCGGCGTAGCGGCGATTCCGGCGCGGCCGCAGGATTTTGCCAAGACTTTCCCGGCGACGACCGTGGCGACGCATTATTTATTTGCTTGGACGGGTGACGCGGCGAAGCAGGGGATGGATTTTCTGGCGGTGATCGATGCGGATCCGCTCTCGCCGACTTACGGTAAATTGATCACGTCGGTCGCGACCGATCAGCAGACCATGCAGGTGCATCACACCGAATACGTGATGCCGGCCAGCGGAATGCTGTTTGCCAACGATCACGTCGCTGGGCGCACATTTATTTTTGACGTGCGCGACGCGCTGCATCCGAAGGTGGTCACGTCGTTCACCGACATGGATGGCTACATGCATCCGCATTCTTTTTTGCGGCTGCCGAATGGGCACGTGCTGGCGGCGTTCCAGCATAAGCATCCGGGTAGCGACGAAAATCAAATGGGGCAGAGCGGCGGCATCGTGGAAATTGACGACGCGGGGAAAGTGGTGCGCTCGGCGAGTTCGGCGGACCCCGCGTTTCCGGACGCGCTGCTCACGCCGTACAGTTTGGTGGTGATGCCGGATATCGACCGCATCGTTTCCACCAATTCGTCGATGCACGACGAATATATTTTTGCCGGCGTGACCTATCAGGTGTGGCGCTTGTCCGACTTGAAATTTCTGAAGACCGAATTTCTCGACGTGGGCGCGAACCAGTACGGGCAAATCAGTCCGGAGGAGCCGCGGCTCGGCGCCGATGGCGCGGTCTACGTGCAGACGCTGGGCTGCGGCATCGAACGCATCACCGATATGGCGACTGACGCGCCGAAGTCAAAACTGGTCTGGACTTTTCCCGGTTCGTTCTGCGGCGTGCCGACCATCGTCGGACATTTTCTGGTGCAAAGCGTGCCGGTAATCCACGGCGTGATCGTCCTGGATATTTCCGATGGCGCGAACCCGAAGGAAGTCTCGCGGCTCGAGCTGAGCGACAAATATTTTTCGCACTGGACCGGCTGGGACGCCAAGACGCATCGCCTGGTGGTCACCGGCAACGAGAATCGTCTGTACCTGCTGAAACTCGACGAAGCCACCGGAGCAGTCAGCGTCGACACCGCGTTTCACGACGCCAACGGCAAACCCGGATTCGATTTCGCCAATCGCGATTGGCCCCACGGCTGGAAAGGCTCCGGCGCGCCCCACGGCGTGGTTTTTTCACGGTAAAGTCTTAACGCAGGAGCCAGGATGGGAATCCGAAAGATGCTCGCGCGACGACAGGCCCGGAAAGTGTTCGGCAAGTACATATCTCCCGAAGTCCTCGAAAAGATCTTGCGCGAGACGCCTTCCGAAAGTCAGCCACCCGAAACGCAACACTTTCAGTACGTCGTGGTGTTCGCCGAGGACTCGAATGCCCAGAAAATTCCAGAGGCCATCGCCAAAATTCTGGAGATCTGTGTCCAGCATCGTGCGAATGTTTCGCACATGTCTGCTGCACTGTTCGTTGCCATCCTGGGCGTACCGTTTCCCGACCTCAACTCCGCTGAGCTGCGCCACAAACTTGTCGATGCGCTGCTTCGGGAGGATTCAGTCCGACTCAGAATAGCCCACGGGGAGTGTGACGGAATCGTCGGTTTATTCGGCGGCCCCAAGCCCAAGCGGCGGATGTATGGCGAAGTGATTCCCGGGTTCTCGATGATCCTAAAGAAATTGCTGGAGACTGACTTCGGCACCGCCGTCGAGATTAATTGATAAGCATCCACCAGGTTGCGTCTGATCGCTTCGTTTGTTAAATTCCGGCCGTGAAACGCATTGTGCTACTTTGCGCTTTTGTCTAGGCGATGTCCGCGACGGCGGCGCGCCCGCAAACTGGAAAAAATCCAAAGATCACGTGCAAAACACCGGAGAACGCAATGTCGAGTACGTTACTGGCAATTCATATGGGGTTGATTGGTGGACTTCCGATACCGCGTCTATCAGGAGCTACGCAAATTTGTGCTGGGGTATCGACATTCTTGATCGAATGATCGGGAGTGCTTGAAATGAAGATCAACCCTATCGACAAGCCACAACGCACGGCTGCGAAGATCGCGGGAGTTGCTTTTCCGGTCTCGTTCGCCATCGTGGTCGCGGTCAATTACGGCGTATTCGCCAGCCTGATCATCCGCGGCAATCCGGCGGAAACCGCGCGAAATATTCTGACGCACGAAACACTCTTTCGTATCGGCCTGGCTGGCAACATGGCTTACTGCGTCGCAGATGTCGTGCTGCTGACAGCGCTTTACGTCATCCTCAAGCCGGTCAGTGAGTACGTTGCTTTGCTCGCTGCATTCGGCAGGCTGATTCACGTTCTCACCTGGATCCTGGTGACGCTTAATCTCTTTACTGCTCTGCGGCTCTTGAGTGACGCGGATTACTCGCGCGCCTTTGGGCCGGAACAACTGCCGGCCTTGGCGAAGTTGTATCTCAGCGGTTACGACGGGTACTACGTTGGCTTGTTGTTTTGGGGATTGGCCGGTACCGCTGGCAGCTATTTGTGGTTGAAGTCGAAATATATTCCCAGTGCCCTTGCCGCGTTTGGCCTGATTTCCAGCGCCTGGTGCGCCGCCTGCACTTTCGTTTTTTATATTTTCCCCGGCTTCCCCAAAATCGTGAGCCTCTCGTGGTTCGACACGCCTATGGTTATCTTCGAGCTGGTGTTGAGTTTCTGGCTCCTGTTTAGGGGATTAAACGCTGGCGCCTGATCGGTGGCTTTTCTCGTAGAGATCCTGTGCGAGGGCGTCGGTCACGGAAATTACAAACGGTACCGATAGTACTACTTAATTAATTTGACAGCCTCGCTTTCCTGGGAGTACGTTCGGCCGATGAACGTGGGCTGCCCGACTGCCCGGAGGATTACCTGCAGATGAAACCCTACTATTTCATTATCGCGCTGCTGTTCCTGGCTCTCGGAATCCCTGGCGTTTTGCGGGCTGACTCGACGACTTACTACCTGCTGGCCCAGAGTATAGATGGAGAAGTCATCTCGGGATCGATTACGACTGACGGCAATATGGGATCATTGACTCCAATCGACCTTGAATCGTTTACGTTCGGTGTCACAAACGCAGGAAACGGCACGACAAAAGGTGGAGGAACCGGCATCGAGAAGGGCCAGTTTCCCGAAGTCAACCAGACGGGTCCTGGATTCACCGCTACCGCCGCCGGCCTCTATTTCAATTTTGATAACACGCAGCCGTCGAGTGTGATTTTTCAGAACGCGCTGGATGGATTCGAATGGTGCATCTTCACCGACGAAGGCTGCGATCCTGCGGGAAGCGGTGAGCTGCTATCTTTCGGCGGCGCCAGCGGCACCATCACCGGCCTTTCCGGCAACGTGATGATTGCTTCGGTCACCAATCCGGCGCCCGAGCCGGGCACATTTGGCTTGGCGCTGATCGGAATCGCCGGCGTGGCGTTCGCGATGCGCAAGCGGCTGCTGGTTTCCTGAAGGGACGCCATCTCCAGTTCAGTTCGGTTTGCCCCTTGGTTCTTCGAGGTGCGGCTTAAACAAATCGTTCAGGAACTGAACCCTGCCACCCAAGGCTTCGGCCCATTCCGGGGTTGCCGGGACGTTGACCGGCGGACAGCCATCTTCCGGCCCAGGCTCTTTTCCTTGGTATGCGAATTCGACCCACCTCTTGATACCTGCGATGTACTCCTCGAAGGCTCGCAGTTTTGTTGGCGCGTCCTGTAGCGGCAGATAGGCCGACGGGACATCTCCCACGAAAATCCATTCCCAGCGGTCCACATCAACGCGTCGGGTCGTTATTTCAAATAGAAAAATGGCGAAGATTTTTCCGACGCCGCCGGCAAAATACGTCGCGACGACCGACTCGCACCACGAAAATCCACTAATGTATTTGGTGGCACGTTCGAGCATTTCGCGAAGGAGGGCGGTGTCCTCTTCGTCTTCGCCTGCCATTTGTTCCACGGGTACGAGCTCATGCAACGGAACTCGGCTGTTGGCTTCGGGATTAGGGGGGAGTGCCACTCGTCGGGATTCTACAACGGGGAATTGCGAATATACTCGCGAATGTGCCGGGAGCAGGTATGCAAAGATGCGCGTTGTGTCACGTACCTGCGGTCGCCGCTCTTGTCGCAATTGGTTGGTGTCTTGCTCCCGGCGGTATCGTTGCTTTGCGCGGAAAACGTCGCCGGGAACAGAAGGCCGACGCAACCGAGCACCAGCGCGAGCGAGCTGCTGAACCCCGTGGAGAGTTTCTTTCGCAATTAGCCCAGTCCCGGCAAGTTTCCTAACCGGAAAGGCGAGGTCACATGCGCGGCGGTGCGCTTACGCTGGGACGTGCTGGCCGGTTTCGCTTCGAAAATGGCCCATGAAGACATGTGCGTCGCAGAGTCTTGCCCGATAAAAGTAAGAGATCCGGGCGCGTAGCACGCTAGCCCGAGATACTCCTGATGCCAAAAATACTCGACACTGATTTCGCCGGTTTCTAGGCTGAAGACGGGAAAACTCTCGCGCTCCGGACCGCTGCGAATGTGGATGCCACTGTCCGGCTCAGCAGGCACCGGAGTAAGCGCTTGGACGATTAGATCGTTTCCAGCAATTTTTGGCGAAGCAAACTCCAAGCCTGCTGGCTGCAGCGTTATTGTTCTTAGCGGCAGTCCGGCCTCAGACAAAACATAGACCGGTTCGTTGGTAGTCCCGCGCAGCACGTAAACGAAGCCGTTGGCCTTTATCGCGGTCGGGTTGAAAACGCGAGTGCCGCGTGCCAGTCCGGTGTTGGAGGTCTTGGTCCCTTCGTGGCTCAGCTCGATTTTCGCGATGCGGGAGCCGTCCAGTCGAAAGGTCTGCACGATAATGAAGGTGTTGCCATTCGCGGTCCGCTTGCCGACCACGAGATATTGATGATTCTTAAGGACGGCCAGGCCGGTAGGCGAGAAATCGGTAGTGTCCATCTGCAGCAGCACTTGAGACCGGACGCGGCCGCCTGCGTCGTAAAGCACAATAAAGTTTTCGCCGAACTCCAGAGGAACGGTATCAGGCGAATATTTGAGCACCTGACGGGCCAGGACATAGATCTCTCCGTCCCGCTCCAACGCGAAATCGGTTATGGTGCCGTCCTCCAGATGTTTTAATTCATCGATTGAAAATGTTTGGTACGAGGTTCCGTCGTGGGTGAAGCGAACGATTGCGCTGATCGCATCTCCGTACTTGCGGTTACTCGGCGAAAAAATATGGCCTTGCGAGTCGCAGGTCATCTCCTTGAGGAGTCCAAAAGTAACCAGGTCTTCCAGCTGACCGGCCAGCGGAGCTTTGTGGGTTACTTCCAATTCGATGCTCAGCGGTGCGTCCGCAGCGATCATCAGCGCCAGAACCGCGGTGCAGAGCCTGATCATTGACCGCGAAGATTAGCATATCCGGCCTGGATTGCGGTCGTCCGCCGTGTCGGGCGAGGCGTGGTCGTGGTGGTCCGGGTGCGGGAGCAGGGATGAGATTCTTCGTCGCGGGAGGCGCTCCGCAGAATGACGGCGGGTTTTTGGGGGCGTGAAAATTTGTCGTAGCACTTCGCGCTGGATGGTTGGAGGTACGGGCGGCTGCTCAAAAGCGGTGGCAGAGCCACCGCACTCCAAAAGTTTTCGGCGGAGCGTTTACGCCGCTGGTTGAAAGGCGCTGCGGACGCGCGGGGAATTCAGGTAAATGATAATAAGGATGGCGACGATGAGTCGCGCGATGCCGAAGACGGTTCCCACCACCGACGAGTGCATAAAGGCGAAGGCGATACCGAAGGCGCCACCGAAGATCGAGATGCCGATGAGCACGATACATACGATGCGCGCCCAGTTTTTCAGCGTCCACAGGCCCCAGGAGAGCGCCGCGGTGATCAGCCCGCTGATTAGAAAGTAGGCGGCTAAGATTCCGAACAGGCTCTGCGCAGGTGTCAGGCCAATTCCGTTGCCGCCGCTCATGCTCAGCAGCAGACTCGCCACCGCATCTGGTTTGATCAGCGCGATGACAGTCATGGCCAGATAAAACGCCGCGCTGATAAAACCGAGAACGGCAAGAACGGTGATTCCGGTTGGCCGCGATTTCATCGGCAGCTCCTGGCGCAGCGTGTGTAGCCGCTCGCGCGGAGTGGAGCTTACCGCAAATCTTTCCGCAAATCACAGGGGCGGCGGCGCGCATCCATCTGGGGTAAGGAATGTTCAGCTGGTTGTAATCCGCTGGCGAGGCAAGTGTATTACCATGCCTGCAGAGTTTCTGTGCGCGCCGGTCGGGTGGCTGGCGGGCAGGGTCAAGGAGAACTTCGATGATGCGGAAATTTGCGGGGCCGGCGGGACTAGCTACGGCGTTTGTGGCGGGGATGTTGGTGGCGACGGCGCTCGGCGGCGGCGGCTTGGCGCGCGGCCAGCAGCAGAGTCCGGCGAAGGCTTCGCCGGCGCAGCAGAACGTGACCATTCAGCAGGGCGTCATCACTCCCACGGTCTCGGACGACGACATTACCTTGTTGCGCAAAGATTTGCGCGCGATGAAAATGCAGGTGATTGGCGAGAACATGGCGCTCTCCGAAGACGAAGGCCAGAAGTTTTGGCCGGTCTACAACCATTACGTGAAAGACCTGACCGCAGTGAACAATCAGAAATACGCGCTGCTGAAGCAGTACGCCGAAACGTGGGCCACCATGTCCGACCAGGACGCATTGATTTACGTGCGCAGCTGGCTGGAGACGGACGGCCGGGCGCAGACGCTGCGTTTGCAGTACGTGCCGCTGGTCAGCCAGGTGCTGCCGGGACGGAAGGCGGCGACTTTTTTTCAGTTGGACCGCCGGCTGAATATGATTGTGGATCTGCAATTGTTTTCGCAGGTCCCGCTGGCGCACGTGAAGGGGCAGTAGGCGAGCGCGTGACGCTGGTGCCCGTCGTGGCGAAATCAGAACCGCGGGTGAAGTCGAAGAAAAGAACTTCGTCGCGAAGCCTGGGCAAGAAGGAGATTCTTCGTCGCGAAAAGCGCTCCTCTGGATGACGGCCAAAAACGGTTTGGTGAATGGACCAAACGGCTAGGAGAAGCGGAGCGATGATCTTCGCTCGCATGCGCTTCGCGCTGGATGGTTTGGGTGGCGCGGGCGGCTCCTCAAAAGCGGTGGCAGAGCCACCGCACTCCAAAAGTTCTGGGCGGCGCGAGATTGCCGTGGGATAGGTTTTCAGCCTGTCTGCACGCCAGTCCTTTGCTGAACGTCGCTCACTTGTTCCGTTTGTTTACGTCCAATCCGTCACTTTGCATTTCCTAGGAGTGTGCCTGCCGTGCCGAGACGAATATTCGTAGCTTCCAAGTTTGCCGCTGTAGCTTCTAAATCCGCTGCAATTCTGCTGATGGCGCTGGCCACCGTGGTGCTTTTTCCTGCGCTTTTGCGCGCGCAGGTGCCGCAGGATCAACTGGCGAAGCCGCCTGCGGATGCGCAGGCGTTCACCGTGCTGTCGACTTCGGGCACCAACGGCAAATCGTTCGTGTGGACGGCCGCGGACGGCAGCCGCATGTCGCGCGAGAGCATTTTGCTGCGCGGGCAGGTTTGGGAAGTCGATCAGCAGGCGCAGATCGGCGCGGACGGGATGCCGTCGGCGCTGGTGGTGCGCGGCGTGACGCCGAATGGCGACGCGGCGGAGACTTTCAAGATTTCCGGCGGCAACGCGACCTGGAAAAGTCCGGTCGACGCGGGGGAGAGCAAATACGCCGCGACGGCGTTTTATGTGGCGCAGGGCGGCACCGCCTCCGGTGGGACCGCGCTGCTGATTGAAACCTTGCTGGCTTCGGCGGACAAATCACTGGCGCTTTTGCCGGGTGGCCGCGCGCGGGCGGAGAAGTTGACGGAAATGCCGGTAGGGCAGGGCCCGGCGAAAAAAACCGTCGCGTTGTGGGCCATCACTGGCCTGTCGCCTTCGCCGACGCCGGTATGGACCACCGCCGACGGGAAATTTTTCGGATTTGTTGGTGGGCTGGGAATTCTGCCGGTTGGCTATGAAAGCGAATTCCTCGCGATGGATAGGGCGCAGGACGAGGCGCTCGCCAAGCGCAGCCCGGCGATGGTGCAGAAGCTGCTGAAAACTCCCGACGGTCCGGTCGCGTTTACGCATGTGCGCGCGTTTCTCGATGGCACGCATTTCGCGGAGGACCAGACGGTAGTGGTGGACAAAGGCGTAATCGTTGCCGCCGGGCCATCCAGGAGCACATCCGCACCGGCTGGCGCGCAAATTTTCGATGGCGCCGGAAAAACCTTGGTGCCGGGGCTGTGGGATTCGCATCAGCATTTCCCCGACGATTCTGCCGGCCCATTTCTGTTGTCGCTGGGAATCACATCGATTCGCGATCCGGGAAACGACAATCAGCTGACGATTGCGCGGGCCGCGCGACGGGCCCAAGGCGAATTGCTTTCGCCGAAGGTGTATCCGTCGGTGTTGATGGATGGCAAAGGGCCGAATACCGCGCAGCTCGGCACGGTGGTGACTTCCGAAGCGGAAGCGATCGCCGCGGTGGACAAGGCGAAAGCCGACGGCTTCACCGGAATTAAATTTTATGGCACCTACAATCCGGCGTGGGTGGCGCCGGCCGCGGCCGAAGCGCACAAGCTGGGTCTACACGTTCACGGGCATGTGCCGGCGGGGATGCGTCCTTCGCAGGCGATTGCCGCGGGCTACGATGAAATCACGCACATTTATTTTGTGATGATGGAGGCGATGCCGGATTCGATCGTCAACACTTCGAACGGGATCAATCGTTTTGAAGGCACCGGGCGTTATGCCAAGGACGTGGACCTGAACGCGCCGCCGATAAAAAATCTGGTGACCACCATGGCCGCGAAAAAAATCGCGTCCGATCCGACTTTGGTTGTCGCCGAATCGCTTTTTGTGCCAGAGAATGGCGATCTCTCGCCGGCCTATGCGCCGTTCGTTGGCACGTTGCCTCCGACGACCGAACGAGGTTTCCGGCAAGGAGGATTCGCGGTGCCCAAGGATTTGACTCGGGCGGATTATCGCGCGAGTTTTGCGAAACTCTCCGCGCTGGTCGCTGCGATGCACACCGCCGGAGTTGCCATCGTCGCCGGAACGGACGGAACGGGGCTCGAACTGGTCCGCGAACTGGAATTGTATGTGGCCGCGGGATTCACGCCATCGGAGGCGTTGGCCGCGGCAACGCTGGCGCCGGCGCATCTTCTTGGCGTGGATGCGAACGTTGGCTCGATCGCCGTCGGCAAGAATGCTGATCTGGTGCTGGTGGAGGGCGATCCTTCCCGACGCATCGGCGACCTGCGCAACACGCGCACGGTCATGATGGGCGGCAAGCTGATGGACGCCGACGCGCTGCGCGAAGCCAGCGGATTTTCGGGTAGGCCAAAAACGGGCGAATAGGTGTAGGACAGGCTGACAGCCTGTCCTACGGACGTGGATGCAGGCAGCCGCGTGAAACGGAACGATCCCTCTATTGCTAGGATTTGGAACTCGGCAGCGGTTGCCACATGCCGCAGGTTTTTTCGTGGTCGCGCATGATCCATTTCACGCCGGGGAAGCAGCAGAGGCGGCGTTTGCCGGTGGAGAGCATGTCGACGGCTTTGGCGATGCGGCGGGCGCGCGTTTCCGGTTGCTTGGCGGAAGTGATGGAGAAAATCCAGTCGCGGCGGGCGAGGGGCGTGATGTCTTCCCAGCCGGCTCGCGACTGCGGGCCGGCGGCGGCCAGCGCCTGACGCAGATCGTCGGGCACGCGCATTTCCGGCTCGTCGCCGGCGCGGGTAATTTCCACGGTGACGGTTTCGAGCGCGTCGGCGCCGGCGGCGTGGCGCATGGATTTATTCACCGCGAGGGAGTGAATTCCTTTCACGTTCACTTCGACCGCAGCGCGAAAAGGGAAAGCGTTGATCGCGCCTTCGACCATGACGTTGCCCCGGGTGCCCAGCGCGGCGGCGGCTTTCGGCGGCAGAATCAGGATCCCGCGTCGGATTTGGCCCGGGCGTGGGCGCAGCAAATTTCGCGGTGAAGCGAATGGTGGGCTTGGATTTCGGCTTTGGGGCGGCCTGGGGCGTCATTCACAGCGATAATAGCAGAACGGGAACGCGAAGCGCGACACCTACACCGGCGTCATTCTGAGCGTAGCGAAGAATCTCATCCAGTCATGTGCTGCAGCGGCCGTTACGTCGAAGGCGGCTTCGTCGTGCGGGCCTGGGCGCGGAAGCATGGATGAGATTCTTCGTCGCGAAAGGCGCTCCTCAGAATGACGACAGGTTTTTAGTGACGCGAGGATTCCGGCGGCGCTTCGCGCTGGATCGCTAAGGGCAACGTGGGCCGCGCTACGACGAGTGGGATAGGCTCTCAGCCTGTCTGCACCCCACTCTCAGTGGGGTGTGCTTTACGCCGCGCTTCGCGCTCGATCATTTGGGCGGCGTGGACGACGTGTCAAAAGCGGTGGCAGAGCCACCGCACTCTAAAATGTTTTGCGCTCGTGCTTACATCGCGCAGCCACCCGGAAAACCTGCGGCTGGCTTCGTTAGTGGTCTAGGATGTTTTTGTAGATTTTTCCGTCCTTCACGATGACCACTAAATTCTTTGCGGGATCTTCGAGCAACTGAATATTGGCGACGGGGTCGCCGTCGACCAGCAACACGTCGGCTAGCGCGCCTTCGGCGACTACGCCGATTTTTCCGGGGTAGGGGTTGCGAGGGCCGGAGAGTGCGAGCAGCTCGGCGTTATCGGCGGTGGCCATTTTTAGGACTTCGGCGGGCGTGTACCAGCGCGTCATTTTGGTGAGCTGCTTGTTTTGCAGCGCGAGATTATTGGTGTCGAAGAGAATGTCGGTGCCCCACGCGGTTTTGACGTTGTATTTTTTGGCTAGCTTGTAGGCGTTGTCGGTGCCGGCGTACATGGTGAGTTGCTTTACGCGATTTGGCGAGCCTTCGGTGTAGGGCGACGGGCTATCGTCGGTGAAGGGCTGCAAACTCCACCAAATATTTTTTTCGGCCATCAGCTTCACGGTCGGCTCGTCGAGCAGTTGGCCGTGCTCGATGCATTTCACTCCGGCTTCGATGGCCTGGCGGACCGCGCGCGGGGTGTAGGCGTGAACGGTGACGTAGGTGCCCCAATTTTCGGCGGCTTCGACCGCGGCGCGAATTTCTTCCACGGTGTATTGGGTGACGTCGAGCGGATCAAAGGCGGAGGAAATTCCTCCGCCGGCCATCAATTTAATTTGGCTGGCGCCTAACGCGAGCTGTTCGCGCGCGCGTTTGCGTACGGTGGCGGGATCGTCGGCGATGGCAGCTGCGCCGATGCGTTCGGAGTAGCTGAAGCTGTCGGGCGCTGCGGGCAGATCAGTGGGAAAACGAAAATCGCCGTGGCCGCCGCTCTGCGAAATCATCGCGCCGGAGGGCCAGATGCGCGGGCCGGGAATAATTCCGGTGTCGATCGCTTTCTTTAGGCCGAACGACGGGCCGCCGAGATCGCGCACGCTGGTGTAACCGCGCTGTAGCATGCCTGCGGCGGCCTGCCCGGAAACCAAATTCACAAAACCGATGTCGCTGACCAGCATAGCCATGGCGGACATGCTGTTGAACATCATGTGTACGTGCGCGTCGATCAGGCCGGGCATTAGCGTGCGGCCGGCGCCGTCGATGGTGGTGAGGGTGGTGCTGTCGGGCGCGGGGATTGGGGTGGCGGAGATTTTCGCGATTTTGCCGCCGACGACTAGGACGTTCGTGGGTGCGGAGAGTTGTGCGGTGCCGTTGAAGATGCGGACGTTGTTGAAGAGGACGGCGGAGGGGGTGGGGCGCGCGGTTTGAGGCAGCGAAGGAAGGGCGAGGCAGCAGGTGAGGAAAATAATGCCGAGGATTCGGAGCACGGCACTGGATTTCATGCGGAAAATCTCCTTCTGAAGGGTTGAGCATGGAACGTTGTATCAGCGCGGAGTGAGTGTCAAGCGGATTGGAAACCGCCGAGCGCGTTGACGGCCCGGGCAAGAAGGAGATCCTTCGTCGCTTCGCTCCTCAGGATGACGGCCAAGTGCGGTTGGGCGTGTGGACCGAACGGCTAGGAGAAGCGGATCATGCAACGTTTTCGCGGTGGCGGGTATCATTACTTGCAATGAGCGAGTCTTCGAATATGCGGCGGGAATATTTTTTGCATGGCGGGTTGAAGTTATCTTATTTGGATGCGGGCGGGGCCGGGGAGCCGCTGATCGCTCTGCATTCGCACTGGATGGAGGGGGCGACGTTTGCGCCGCTGGCTGCGGCGCTGGCGCCGGAGTGGCGGGTGATCGCGCTGGACCAGCGCGGGCACGGGGATTCGGATCATGCGAAGACCTATACGCGCGACGATTATTTGGGCGACCTCGCGGCGCTTTACGCGAATCTGGGAATTCGGCGCGCGGTTTTGCTGGGAAATTCGCTGGGCGGAGTGAACGCGTATCAATTTGCGGCGAAATTTCCGGAGTTGGTGCGCGCGTTGATCATCGAGGACATCGGAGCGGTGATCAACGACGACACCAGTTTCGCTTTGGCCTGGGCTGGAATTTTCCCCACGCGCGCGGCGCTGGAGGAGCGAGTGGGCGCGCGGTTTATGCCGTATGTCGCGGATTCGGTGCGCGAAGTGCCGGGCGGCTGGCGGCTCGCGTTCGAGCCGGCGGAGATGGTGGCGTCGCAGCTGAACCTGAACGGCGATCACTGGGACGATTGGCTGGCGAGTACGTGTCCCGCGCTGGTGATTCGCGGCGGCGAGAGTCGCGTGACCAAGCCGGAACATTTGGAGGAGATGGCGCGAAGGCGTCCGGGGACGGAATTGCGCGTGGTGCAAGGCGGGCATGTGGTGCATATGGATAATTTGGCGGGAGTAGTGGAAGCGGTGCGAGGGTTTTTGCGAGGGGTTTGAAGCTGGAACGGCGGTGCTGCTTCGGCGTGAGGCCGGGCAAGAAGGAGATCCTTCGTCGCTTCGCTCCTCTGGATGACGGCCAAAAGCGGTTGGGGTCGTTGGATGAACGGCTAGGAGAAGCGGGAACTTCGCGCTTGGTCAGGATTTTGCGTCGAGTTGTTTTGAGTTGCGTTTGCTGCGGAGCCAGGCACGGAATTGCACGGCGAACAGGCCGACTTGCCCAGTCATCATCGCCACCTGGGCATGCCGGTTGAAGTCAGTGACGAGCCACAAGAAAAAACTGCAGAAAGTTAAAACAATGAAAATGTAGGCGATCGCCTTTTCGAGGTTCGACTGCGGCCACACCGGATTCGCGGTATTTACGGGATCGAACACGGATGTAGGCTAACGCAACGTATCTCATGTCACAACAAGATTTTGCTACGGCGGTATTACTGCACGGATCTCGTCTGGGCGCGTGTTGAATCTAAACCCCCACCCTTCGCAAAAGCGGCGAAGGATGGGGCACCCGTAAAGGCACTAGTGGGCGGGCATGGTTAGGGGCGGGGCGGATTTGTGAATTTCGTCCAGCTCGGCCAGGACTTTGGCGGGGAGCTTCAGCTGCGCGGCTTTCAGATTTTCGCGCAGGTGCGCTACCGACGAAGTGCCGGGGATCAGCAGCATGTTGGGCGCGCGGTGGAGCAGCCAGGCTAGCGCGACTTGCATCGGCGTGCTGTTCACTTCGGCTGCGGCGGCGTTGAGTTCGGAGGCTTGCAGCGGCGTGAAACCGCCCAGCGGGAAGAAGGGAACGTAGGGCACGCCTGCGGCGCTGAGATGGTCGATGAATTTGTCGTCACCGCGATAGGCCACGTTGTACAAATTCTGTACGCAGACGATCTTCGCGATTTTCGCGGCATCGGCAAATTGTTTCGGCGTCACATTGCTGAGGCCGATGTGCAGAATTTTTCCCTGGCGCTGCAAATCGGCCAGCACGGTGAGCGGCTCTTCGATCGGGCCCTCTTGCGGGCCGAGCGGCGGTCCGACGCGCAGGTTGACGATGTCGATGCGTTCGAGGCCGAGGTTGCGCAGGTTATCGTGCAGGCCGTCGGTGAGCGCCTGGCGGGAGTGGGCCGGCTTCCAGGATTTGTCCGCGCCGCGAACCGCGCCAAGTTTGCTGACGATGACCAAGCCGGCGGGATACGGATGCAGCGCTTCTTTGATGATCTGATTGACCACGTGCGGGCCGTAAAAATCGGAAGTGTCGATGTGATTCACGCCGGAGGCAACGGCTTCGCGCAGGACGGAAATCGCTTCGTTTTTATCGGCGGGCGGACCGAAGACTCCCGGGCCGCAAAGTTTCATGGCGCCGTAGCCCAGGCGATTCACGGTGAGTTTGGTGTGGGGAAAAGTGAAAGTGCCGCCGAGATTGTGCGCGTGCTTTTCTGAAGGTGATGCCGTCATTCACTCTCCTCGAGTAGGGCGATGAATTAGGTTAGCTGGGATTCCGGTGATTGGATGCAGGTTACTGCGGTTTCGGACTTGGTATTTCGGCGGAGTTTGCAGTTTAGCGTTTCGTGGTTATGCCAACAGAGGGCCGGTGCCTGGTGCGACGAGGGATCTCTCTTTGGTGGACGACCGGGCCAGAAGGAGATCCTTCGTCGCGAAAAAAGCTACTCTGGATGGAGTTGCGGGCGCGTTAAAAGAGTTTTTGCGCGGAGTGAAGTAACACGAAGTGGAGCTGGCCGCGAGCGAATTCTGAAAGAGTTTTAATCGTACGAGTGCCAGCTATTTCAGGATCCACTCTCCCTTCTTTTCCACGAATCGGAAGGCGTAAAGGGTCGAAGCTTTGGGCCGCTGCTCGGAGCGAACCATGCGCGCTCGACCGACATACCGGTCAATCCCGCTGATGATATCCACGTCTACGATCGAATCGTTGGTCAAATTCGCGGTGCAGGCGCAGAGAAAGGCGCTGACGCTGGCGTTTTCAGTGAAGGTGGTTTCGTTAAACTCTTTTCCGAGATTATCTTTCCCGCGAAGTTTAATCTGCACTCGCAATTGAAGCCGGATCTCGTTTCGTGGAACCTGGGTTTGGCTTCTCACTTTTCCCAAAGTGGTTCGCAGCGCGTCGAAATCCACGGGCTTCTCGAAGTAGCCGGCAGCGCCCATGTCGGTGCAGGACTGCTTGATGCCGGCGCCAGTTTCGCCGCTGACCACATAAATGGGAATCGGCTGGGTCAAGCTGATGGAGCCAAACGCGCGGCACAAATCGAGACCGGAATGCTTGGGCATGCGCAGGTCCATCAAAATGGCGTCCGGCTTGTGTTCCATGGCCAGCGCGAGGGCCTGATCCGGATCGGCGGTGTCGATGATCTCGTAATTGTCCGATAGATTCAGCCGGAACAGGCGCCGGGTGGCTTCGTCGTCATCCACGATCAAGAGTCGTTTCATGCTATGGACCAAGCACTCATGGCACACTCCCGAATTTTAGGCGCCCGCAAGAGTCAAAGGTGTTCTGGCGGCGGGCAACGGAGCTCGCTCCGCATCCAAAACTTCGCGGACTTTTCGGATCAAACTTTCTTCGCTAAAGGGTTTGGACAGCAACTGCGTGCCATTTCCGACCACCCCGTGATTCACGATCGAGTCCTCGGTGTATCCCGACATGTACAAGACTTTCAATCCCGGTTGCAGAGCGCTGAGGCGTTCGGCGAGAGCGCGGCCGTTGAGGCCGGGCATGATCACGTCGGTCAGCAGCAGATTGATCACCTCGGGCTTTTGCCGGATGAGCTCCAGGGCATCGGCGCCGTTGGCGGCCTCCAGGACGCGGTAACCGTGCTGCTTCAGAATCATGCGCGTGAGTTTTCTCAGAGGATTGGCGTCTTCGACCAGGAGCACCGTTTCGGCTCCGTGAAATGTTTCCACGGTAGGCGCGATGGATTCGATCGGGCTGACCGGCTCCTCAATTCTGGGCAGGTAAATCTCGAAAGAAGTTCCTTTGCCGAGGGCGGTCTCCACCCAAACATATCCGCCGCTTTGCTTGACCACGCCGTAAACCGTGGCCAGTCCCAGGCCGGTACCCTTGCCTTGTTCTTTGGTGGTGAAAAAAGGTTCGAAAATGTGGGCCAGAGTCTCGGAATCGATTCCGCTGCCGGTGTCGGTGACCGATAACATCACGTAATCTCCAACCTTCGAGCCGGCATGATGTCGGGTGTAGTGCTCATCCAGACTGGCATTGGCCGTAGCGATCACCACCTTGCCGCCCTGGGGCATGGCGTCTCGCGCGTTGACCGCGAGGTTCATGATCACCTGCTCGATCTGGCCCTGATCGGCCTTCACTCGCCCGATCCCGGGGGCCGGCGCGACCACGATCTCGATGTTTTCACCGATGAGGCGAGGCAGCAGCTTTTCCATTTCGGCCACCAGGGAGTTCAGATCCAGGACCGCCGGCGCCAGAACTTGTTGCCGGCTGAAAGCCAGGAGTTGGCGGGTCAGCGTAGCGGCGCGCTGACCGGCTTTCTCGATTTCTTCGGCGTGTTCCAGTAGGGAACTACCGGCGGGCAGCTCCCGCTTCAGCACCTGGCTGTATCCGATGATCACGCCCAGCAAATTATTGAAGTCATGGGCGATGCCCCCGGACAACCTGCCGATCGCCTCCATCTTCTGGGCCATGCGGAGTTGGCGCTCCAACAGCCACTTCTCGGTCACATCTTCCGCGAACACTTCAAAATATCCCGTTTTGGTTTCGGCATTCCCGACCAGCCATCCGGTGCAACGCGCCTTGATGGGCGTACCGTCCTTGCGTTTCCACTCCGCTTCGACGTCGGCGAATTCCTTCTGGCGGGTGAACAGGGCGTTTAGTTTTTGGTGGTCCCGTGGATCGCTATAGACATCGGTCGCCAGATTGACGCCCAAGAGTTCATCGCGCGATTCGTAACCCAACATCCGCTGCAGCGCGGGATTGACCAGGAGCAGCTTCCCGGAAGCCTCCGCCCGGTAAATTCCATAGGGCGCATTTTCGATCACCGATCGAAAACTGATCTCCGAAAGACGCAGAGCTTCCGACGCCAGCTTTCTTTCCGTTATGTCCCGGTTGACGATGACTAGTTTTTCGGGGACTCCGTGGGCGTTGCCGATGACGCTGGAGGTCGACTCCAGCACCCGCCAGGTTCCGTTCTTATGCCGAATTCGGTACTCCAAATTCTTCCCAATTCCGGTCCGGCGGGCCTCGGCTGCGGCTTCTTTCACTCGCGCCCGATCCTCGGGATGAATCTGATCCATGGACGAAGAATTCTTCAGTTCTTCGGCGGAGTACCCCAGAATTTTGTGATACGCGTCGCTATTGAAGATGCGCCGCCCGTCCATGTCCACCACGGCGATCATGTCCGCGGCGTTCTCGCTGATCAGCCGAGACAATTCCTCGCGCTCGGCCAGCCGCGCGCGCATCCGGTGAATTTGCAACTGCTGGAAGATGGTGTAGATGTCAAAGATCAGCACCAACGCGACTAAACCCTGCACCACCGGCGGAAGATGCCGAAAGGACACGGCGTCTTCCTGCAGTCCCAGACTGGGCAGAATAAAGGCCATCAAGCCGGACAGCAGAATGAGCGAAACCAAGATTGCGACGATCCACAATTGCCACTCGCGCCGTTCGATGCGCCGCCGGTTGGTCCGCACACTGTCGACCGGCTTGGTCCCTTTCGGTTTCCGTTGCTGAATGGTCATTTAGATTACACACCCGACTCCTAAAACGCGTGCACGTTCGGGGCCTCACCAGCGTTCCCAAGGGGCTTTAAAAGTTGTTCGGGATTAGGAAAATCTTAGGAGGAGGGCTGCCCTGGCCGGTGGGCTAAGCAGAGGTTCGACAGCGACCCGGGCGCGAAGTCCCGCAGTTGGCCGTCATGCTGAGGAGCGGAGCGACGAACCATCGCTCTTCGATGGATGCCACGCCCAGCCGTACATCTGCCGCTATGATTTGTTTTCTGCGGGCTCTTCAAACACGGTGCGGGCCAAATCGAGGCGCTGCTTTTCTACACGCGCGACTTGGTCTTCGGCGCGATTGATGAGGTAAGCGAAGTCGGTGGCCTGCAAACGAATGTCGCTGGTCGCGGCAGCTTCGAGCGCGCGCCACAGCGCGGCTTTGCCTTCGATGCCGAGTTGCAGAAATTCCAGCGTTTCAAACGTGCCGAAGCCGATGGTGCCGGCGTCGCTCAGCTTCAGGCGGCTGACTTTTTCGCCGAGCCAGGCGGCGGCTTCCTTCACCGCATTGGACGGCTGGCCGATGCGCACCGCGATTTGCTGCAGCGAAGTGCGGTCGGTTTCGATATCGAGCAGCAGTTCGGTGGCGAAGGCGCCGACGAAATCGGTGCTGTGCAGCGTGCGCAGGTGTTCGAGCAGCTCGAGCGCCAGCGTCGAGCCGGCCAGATGGTCGTGCAGGTAAGTGCTGAGATCGTGGCTCATTTTGGATGTGGATTATAACGCAACCAAGCGAGGGTACGTGTTTCGCGCGGGAGAAACCATACGGTGGATTGGGTAGCGTGGTGTGGGCCGCGGGCTTGGGCGGCTGTGGGCTGGGCCGAAATGATACATATTACGAAAGTCCGCTAGCGCGAAGCGCGGGCACCACGCACCATCGCAGCGATCGAGAATCGCGGCGGCGCTTCGCGCTGGACGCAACATTGCTCGTGCTGGCGGGTCAAAAGCGGTGGCAAGCCACCGCACTCCAAAATGTTTCGCGCCGGCGCTCGATCTCGCGGGCATCGGGATGATCGGGGTGTGGGCGGCGCGCTTCGCGTCGCTTCGGGGAAGCTGCGAGTGAATTTTTACCGCAGTTGCGCCACGGTCTTGGCGGGTAGCTCGATTTGCGGGCCGCCGGTGTGTTTGACTTTCAGGTTGAAGGTGACGTCGACGTGGTCGCCGATTTTCACGAAGGGGATGCCTTTGTTCATGCCGTAGTCTTTGCGGTTGAAAACCATTTTGCCTTCGATTTCGCTCAGGTGGCCTTCGCGGTGGGAAACGACCAGCGTCAACTTTTCGGTTTGGGTGGCGCCGCGGATGGTGAAATCGCCGTCGACTTCGATGGTGTTGTAGCTGGTAGCTACGAATTTGGTGGAGTGAAAAGTAATCGTGGGATTGTTTTGGGCGTCGAAGAAATCCTTGCCCTTGAGCTTGCCGTTTTTCATGCCACTGCCGGTGTCGACGCTGTCGGCTGAGATTTTTATGTCGAGGACGCCGGTGGTCACGTCGGGCGATTGGAAGGTGAGGGTCCCGTCCCAGGCGTCAAATTTTCCGGCGATGGAGACCGAGGCTTTCACCGAGAATTTGATCTGGCTGTGGTCGGGCGTGATGAGGAAGGTGGGAACTCCGGCGGCGGGGGATTGCGCCAGCGCGGCGCCGGAACAAAAGAAGCCGCAGAAAAGGGAAAATAGAAAATAGAAAATGGCGAAACGGGTTGGTCGCATGGGCGAAAGTTTGTGACGAACGCGGCGGGATGTCAACTGCGGAACATCTCCATTGGGATAGGCTCTCAGCCTGTCTGCGCCCCACTTTCAGTGGGGCGTGCCTTCCATGGCGAACGGCGCGGCGGATCATTTACGTCGTGTGTCGCACCTACGGCGCTCGGAGGTTTTTTGAGTTAGATTTCCCAGCCCTTACGGGCTGGGCTAGATTGTGCCGCCCTTGCCGGGCTGGTTTGAGGGTGGCGCTGACTTTTGTTGCGGCGCTGCGCGCTGGATCGCGTCGGTGGCGTGGGCGGCGTGGGAAAGGCGGCGGCAGAGCCGCCGCACTCCAAAAGTTCTGGGCGGAGCGGAAATTGCTGGTGCTTAGAGCGGGGTGCGCGGGAGGGGTCGCATATTCGACATGCGCCCTCCCGCTCTCCGGGGTTGGAGATTTTTGCGGCGCGCCTCGGTTGCGCGGCGTCATTCTGACGAGCGAAGAATCTCATCCAGGAGTGGTCCGCACTGGCCATACGTCGAGCACGGCTTCGTCGTCGTGATCGCGGCGCTGGGGAATGGATGAGATTCTTCGTCGCGAAAGGCGCTCCTCAGAATACGGCGGGTTGCCGTGTTTACGGCGTGGTCGGGCGCGGCGGGTGTAGCGAGCACCGCATCACGACCGCTTGATCAATCCACCGTGATGCGCGTTCCAGCCGTGGTGCCGGTCACGGTGACGATGGCCGGGCCGGTGCCGTAGACATCGGTCGGCGGGAAGAGGCGGAAGGTGAAATTGCCGCTGTAGGTCTTGCCGTCGTACGAAACCGTGTTGGTTTCGTCGGTGGTGAAAACGGCTTTCACGCTGCCATCGGTATTAAACATCAGGCCGATGTGGTGCAGCTGCACGGTACGTTCGCCAACTTTCTTCCAGACGCCGAAGCAGATGTTGCCGCCGGCGGGCGGGAGAAACGCCTGCTCGAATTCGGTGCGGTCGCGGTGCCAGGTTTTGTAGGACTCGAGGAACTGGAACGTCGGCGGAGTCGGCGGGAAAATGCCGGGGGCGCCAGTAACGGAGTCCGCGGTGTAGATCAAATGCCACAGGCCGACGATCGGATGCGGATCGAAATCCTGCCAGTCGTCATTTACCTGGGATGCCGTCTTAGGCGCGACGAACGGCGGATTTACGGCGGCTGGCGCGGCGGCGGGGAGTTTGGCGTTGGTCAGCGGGACGGCGCAGCCGGCGTTCGCTCCGGTAGCGCCAAAGGAGAAGCTGACCAGCGCCAACAGCACAGAAGCCGCGACGAGGCGGGCGGAATGCAGGGCCTTTAGAAATTTGCTCAACGTTCGATCCATCGAAGTTTCTCCTTACTGGTTTTTCCGGGGCGGCGAAGGCCGGGGCAGCGTTCGATCGCGGCGCGGATTTTCGAATTTGTTTCCGAAACGAGCGCAATGTGCGCCGCGCGGAGCAGGGAAGGCAATGCCCCGGTGGGCGGTCGATTTGTTCCCTGCTAAGTCCCGCCGCCGCAGCGGACTAGCGTGACGTGTACTCCGTTTCCCGCAGCGAGCCGGGCCGAGACCCGCCGTGGTATACTCCGCCCGAATCAGGATTACCCTCATGGCAGGTACCTCTTCATCTCAATCCGCGAACGGCAATCCGCGCTTCGGCGTCTTTGAAGTGGACGTGGCGGCGCGTGAACTGCGCAAGAAAGGCTCGCGGGTCAAGTTGCAGCAACAACCCTTTGAACTGCTGATGATTTTGCTGGAGCATCCCGGGCAGGTGGTCTCGCGCGAGGATTTGCGGCAGCGTTTGTGGCCTGCGGACGTGTATGTGGATTTCGAGCGCGGGTTGAACAAGGCAATGGTCAAGCTGCGCGAGGCTTTAGGCGATTCGTCGGATTCGCCGATTTATGTGGAGACGCTTCCGCGGGTTGGGTACCGGTTCATTCAGCCGCTAACGACGAATGGACATTCCGAGGTTGCGCTACCGGAAGTAGCGGCGCACCCGCCGGCAGTCGCGGCGGAGGTTTCTGGGCCTGCGGCGATTCTCGCGCCAGCTCCGGCGCACGCCCCTGCGGCGCGAAACTTTCGTTGGCAGTTAGCTTTGGGCTCTGCGGTCGTGCTGCTCGCGGCGCTGGCGCTGGGCCTCACTTGGGCGCGGCGTCATCGCGCGGCGCTGGTCGCGCCGATACGCTCCATCGCCGTGATCCCGCTCGACAATCTTTCCGGCGATCCGGGCCAGGATTATCTGGCCGCGGGCATGACCGACGAGCTGACCACCATGCTGGCGAAAAATTCGAACCTGCGGGTGGTCTCGCGAACTTCAGTGATGCAGTACAAGGGTGTCCACCGGCCGCTACCGGAAATCGCGCGCGAATTGGGCGTCGATGGAATCCTGGAAGGCTCGATCGAGCGCACCGGCGACAAAGTGCACGTGACCATCCAGCTGATTCAGGCGCCGAGCGATTCGCACGTGTGGGCGGAGAGCTACGACCGCAACGCGAACGACCTGGTAACGCTTCCTTCCGACGCGGCAAAAACCATCGCGAAAAGCTTAAACGCCGCCGTGGTGGTCCATCCAGCCGCCGCGCGTTACGTGAATCCGGAAGCGCACGACGCCGTGCTGCGCGGAATGTATTTCTGGTACGCGAGCAAGTACGACGAAGCCGGGAAGTACTTCCAGAAAGCCACGCAACTCCAGCCCGATTACGCTCTGGCTTGGGCCGGATTATCGATGTATTACGGCGCGAGCGCCGTCTCCGGCACCAAGGACCCGCGGGAGGTGTTTGGTCCGGAGGAAGCAGCCGCAAAAAAGGCGGTCGAGCTTGACGATACGCTGGCCGAAGCGCACAACGCGATGGGCGGGTCTTACCTCTTCCACGATTGGAACTGGGACGCCGCGCTGCGGGAATTGGACCGAGCGATTGCGCTCGACCCAAAATTTGCGGAGCCCCGGTACCTTCGCGCGGTGGCATTCGCGACGCAGAACCGATTCGAGGAAGCGATTGCGGCGCAAAAAGAGGCCGACGAAGCGGATCCTTTCGCCCGGCCCTGGGCACTGGGCTACATCTACATAATGGCCCGGCGGTACGATGAAGCCGCGATCGAAGCACGCCAGAAGCTTTTGGCGAATCCCAATGACGCCGGAAGCCAGGGTGCCCTGGTGATGGCTCTGCAATGCTCGCGGCAAGGCCTGGAGTGGGCTCCGGCCCTGGCCAGACTGTACGATATGAACGGTGACCCGCAATCGGCGGCGGCCGTGCGCGGCGCGTTTCAGCGGGGTGGCTTCGACGCGGTGTTCAGATGGCAGTTGCATGTTCTGGAGCAGAAGGCGCGAACTTCGTACGTGTCGCCGGTGGAAATAGCGCTGCTGCACATGCCATTGGGTCATCGCGAAGAAGCACTGGCGCTGCTGGAGGAAGGAATGCAGCAACGGGCGCCGGCATTATTGTGGTTGCAAACCTACCCGCAATTCGATGCGTTGCACGGCGACGAACGGTATCGCGCGATTGTTAAGAAAGTTGGAATGCCGCCGGCGTATTGAGCTGGGACAGGGCTGCCCAATTTGATTCGATTTTCGTTCGCTCCCCGTCCTTTATTGCCAGGCTAGACATTTATTTTGCGGAATTACCACGCGTGGTATGCTCGCCACCATTTATTTCCTGGGGGCGTGTCATGAATTTTTCAAACTGCATTACGCGATTTAGAATTTTTGCGGTTCTGGCGCTGGTGGGCTTGGGCTGCGCATTTGCTCCGGCATCGCTGGCGCAGGCGACCAAGCCGGTCGTGGGTTCTTCGCTGGTGGCGACGGCCGATCCCTCCGTGCCTCGGCCGAATACGCGGCACTGCGAAGTGACTTTGCTCACCGCTCAGGCCTTCGACGATTTCAACAATAAGGATTTTTCGTTCACGCCGCCGGGCGAATGCCGTGGGCCGTGGGCTAAAGTGATTCTGACCGCCGATTTTTCGATCCAGCCGGGCGTGCAATTCGACCGTACCGGGCAGCTTTTCTTCGGCGGCGTGAACATTTATTTCGGAACCACGGCGGAGCCGTTGGCGTCTGAGACCGATACCTGGCACGTGGAACGCGACCTGACCGATTACAGCGCGCTGTTTACGACCGCGCAGACCGGATACGCCAGCCTGGGAAATATCGTCGGCGCCGATGGGCTGAATTCGATCATCTTCGGCACGTTCAAGCTGGAATTTTACGAAGCGAATTTCTTCAATCCCGCGCCGCGCACCGCCGATCAGGTGCTGCCGGTCGAGCAGGGCGGCAATCCTTCGTTCCAGATCAATTCGTCGACCACCGAAGTGACCCAGAGTTTTACGCTGCCGAAAAATGTGGAAGCGGCGTATCTCGACGTGATCGCGCAATCGCAGAACGCCGAAGAGCAGTGGTTCTTCTGCGTTTCGAATGACATCGCCGCCACGCTTTTCGATTGCGGCAACACCGCGTTCCGCGAAGTGGAAATTACGGTGGACGGCAAACCGGCCGGTGCGGCTCCGGTGTATCCGTGGATTTACACCGGTGGGCTCGATCCCGGGCTGTGGGTGCCGATTCCGGGCGTGCAGACGCTGAACCTGCTGCCATATCGCGTGGACCTGACTCCGTTCGCCGGCACGCTGGACGACGGCCAGCCGCACACCGTGGGCGTCAGCGTGTTTAACGCCTACAGCTATTTCACGGTGACCGCGCAATTGCTGGTGTACCAGGATCCGCGCTCGAAGGAAATTACCGGTGGCGTGACCGAAGATACGCAGACCACGCCGGATCCAGCGGTGACCGATACCGTTTCGCTCGATGCGAATGGACTCGGCAGCGGCGTCGACACCGTGACCAATTCCGAAAATTTCATGATCAGCGGCTACGTGAATACTTCGCACGGCCGGGTGACCACCAAAGTCGAGCAAACTTCGAAGTTCAGCAGCGTCGCCGACATCACCAGCAGCGCCACCGGCTACATTCAGAACAACGTGAACACTTCGACCACGCACACCAAGGTGACCACTTCTGAAGGTCCGCTCTTCACCACTAAGGAAACGACTTTTTCGTATCCGATCACGGTGAATCTGGACGAAGAAGTTCTGGACAACGGCAACATCACCGAAGTCACCAGCATCGATCAGAAATTCGAACGCGACGAGACCGATTCGTTCCTGGGCTTCCCGGTGTTCAAGAGCACCACCACCAACGAAGTGAAGCCCACCGATTCGGCGCTGTTCGTGCTGACGCCGAATGGCTACGAGCTGGGCCAAAATTCGGACCAGAGCAGCAGCCAGACGTACATCTATAGGGACTCCTTCGGCCAGTGCTACAACCGCACGCTGACCGCGGCGGCCAATGTGCTGACCGGAGTTGAAGACAAGCACGTCTGCAAATAGTTTTACGTTTCGCGAAGGCTCAGAATAAAAAAGGCCCGGGGAAATTCTCCCGGGCCTTTTTTTCATGCGCGCATACTATTTGGCGCTTGGCACCTTCCTCGCCGTCGCCGCCAAGACGCGAAGCGCGCCGCCCGCACCGCGTTCATCTCGATGTCCGCGCGAATCAAAACGCCGGCGCGAAACATTTTGGAGTGCGGTGGCTTGCCACCGCTTTTGACACGCCAGCACGAAGGGAAAACGATCGAGCGCGAAGCGCCACCACAACCTACACCTTCGCTTTGTAGGTCGTGGCAAGAAAGCAACAACGTTGCGGGACCGTCTGCGCATGCGCTTCGCGCTCGATCGTTTCGAAGCAGCCTGGCAATCTCAAAAGCGGCGGCAAGCCGCCGCACTCCACAATGGTCTGGGCGGCGCGCCTGCCGAAGGCGCTACGCGATCGGTTTTGGCGCGGGCAACGCCGCTCCGCGCGCACTCATTTTAGTCATTGTCAGCTGCTACCACAGCGGAGCGACTGGCGCTTCGATGAAGGTGGGTTTGGGGCCGCCGACGTTCGACAAGTGGATGATCGAAAGGTACGGCTGCACCGAGGGATCGTAGGTCACGGTGATGCTACCGCCGACGCCGGGCGAGCCGTCGGAACCGGAGCGGCCATCCGAGCCGGACATTCCGCTGTTGCCGCTGGGCGTGCCGGAGCCGCCGCTGCCTCCCGCGCCGCCGCGGCCACCGCGTCCGCCGCTTCCTCCCGCGCCGCCATTATCGTGCACGTTCAATGCGCCGCCCTGCGGATCGATGAGGTACAAACGCGTTTTTCCCTGGGCCGCAACACTGGCCTGCAACAGCGGATGCGCGCCGGGGCGCAGCGTGACACGCACCTGCACCGCCGGCCCGTTTCCGCCGTTTCCGCCGTCGCCGCCATTTCCGCCATCGGTTCCGTTGCCGCCGTCACCGCCGGCCGAAGGATTATTCGGGTCGGTCGAACCGTTACTGCCGGAGGAGCCGGCCATGCCGTCGGTGCCATTGAAGCCGTCGCTGCCCGCCGCGCCGTTAAAATTCGCGATGAAATTGTAGTCGTAGGTGATGGGCACATCGAATTCGGCGTGGAGATCCGGATGGCTGGGCACGGCGATGGCCACGTGGCCGGTCTTGCCGTCGCTCTTGCGCGGATCGTGGGCCAGGATGATGTTGCCTTTTTTATCGGCGGTGACCACCGTGGGGGTGAGGGTGATGTCCTGCCACAAAACTTTTCCTTTGCCCGCGCCTTCGGTGACCAGAATTTTTCCGTTGGGCTGGGTGAAGCGCGCGATCAGCGGCGATTTTTCACCCGGAGCGATGGCCGGGCCGTTGGGCATGGTGACCTGCATGGAGGAGACGGGAAGTTTGTCCAGGCGGACGCGCAGGCCGAGTTTGACTTTTACGGCGGTGCAGCCGCTGAGGGCGAGAAGTGCGGCGGCGAGGATTACGACCTGGCCGAGTTTCTGAATGCTATGGCGTGAAAGTTTTGCGTTCATGAGAGCGGCTCCGTGGTGCGTATCGTTGTGGATTCGAGAAGAATGATTGCCGTGGCTGACAACGTGCAGCCCGGCACAGTTACGACGTACCAGCGAGCGGGTGTGTTTCATCATTGTGTACTTTGTGCAAAGAGCAACGGGCGGGGCGGAAAACGGAAGTTGGGAAATAGAAAATGGAAAATGGGTTGTTGCGGAGTATTTGAGCGTGGCCGCGATCGTCTCATTGACCGGGGGTAAGGATGATCGTTTGGTGCGTCGGTGCCGAGCCTCACCCCCACCCTTCGGGAGGCGGCGAAGGATGGGCCGCCCGCGCATTCAAAAACGATTCGCACGGGTATCGCGTTATCACCCATATTCGGGAATCGTGGTAGATTCCGCCTTTGCGGGTTTTTCGCGGCGGCGCGGAAGGAGTTGTTCACCATGCCCCTGGTTTCGGTTTTTTGCGGCGTTAGCGTGGATGGATTTTTGGCGCGGGCCGATGGCTCGTTTGATTTTCTGGATGAGGGCGGGGCCGAGCCGCATGGTTACACCGAATTCATGGCGACTGTGGATACGCTGGTGATTGGCCGCAACACTTACGAAATTGTTGAGGCGTTTCCGGAGTGGCCGTACGAGAAGAAGCGCGTGGTGGTATTAAGCAGCAGCCCGATCGATTTTTCCACGGCGAAGGGGAAGGCGGAGCAGATGGCCGGGCGTCCGGCGGAGATTCTGGCGAAACTCGCGGCCAGCGGGGCGAAACATATTTACCTCGATGGCGGGATTACGGTGCAGCGTTTTTTGCGCGAGGGGTTGGTGGATCGCATGACGATTTCGCGGGTGCCGGTGCTGATTGGGCGGGGAATTCCGTTGTTTGGTTCGCTGCCGCATGACGTGAAGTTGAAGCATGTGGCGACGCAAACGTATGCGGGCGGTTTGGTGAAAACCGAGTACGAAGTGGTGCGGTAGATTCCGCGGAGCGAGTTGTTGCGGGGAGTTTTGGTTTTTGCGGGTGGCCCATCTTCCTGGTTTTGGAAGAGGTGGGGGTTTCGATTGCGTGTTGGTGGATGAGTGGAGTGGGCGTGCAACCGCGTGCCGCACCTTCGGCGCTCGGCGGCTCTTTGGCTTTCCCGGCCCTTCCGGGCCGGGCTACTCTATGCCGCGCCTCCGGCGCTGGTTTTCCGCTGAGATTCCATGGTTGCTTCGTGGGCGCGAAGCGGGCGGCCCCGCGTCGTCGCGATCAGCGTGGCGCCTGGGCCACAACCAGACCCACCGGCGAACATGCTCCACGCTACTCTGCTCGTCGAAAACTAATTGCTTGACGCTCCGCTTGGCGCGTTGGAAAATTCGCGCAACCAGTCTGCGTAATTCGGCCCTGATACATCCTTCTTTCGCAATTTAGGTTCGTACCAGCAACAGGCGTCTACGCCCAGAGTTGAGGAGATTTTCGTGACCAGCCCCTTCCAGCGCCTCGCACAATATTGCCTGCGCGCCATCCCCGCCATTTTTCTGCTGCTCTTCGCGAACGCGGCGCAAGCCCAGATCGTGCTCAGCCCGAGCACGCTGCCGAACGGCAACGTCGGCGCGACCTACGGCCAAGTGATTGCTGCAGAGGGCGCGTCGGGGGCGGTGAGTTTTACGGTGACCGCCGGCGCGCTGCCCCCCGGCATCTCTTTGGGGGTTCCGCCGAACAACATCTTCGCCACCATCGGCGGAGTGCCCACCGGCACGCCGGGGACCTTCAATTTCACGCTGCAGGTCACGGATTCTTCGGTGCCGCCGCAGAGCACTTCGATCGACTACTCGCTGACCATCGGCGCTGCCGACACCACCAACGACGCCGAACTGAAGGGCACCTACGCCTTTCTCTACCAGGGATTCAAAGACAACGGCAACAGCATGGAGATGGTGGCGGCCAGTTTCAACGCGGATGGCCAGGGAAACATCAGCGGAGGATTTGAAGACGCGCTGGGAGCCGGCGGAGTGCAGCCCACCCAGGCAGTCACTGGGAAATACTGGCTGGGCGCGGACAACCGCGGAACCATGGAGTTGACTACCGCGGGCGGCGCCACGGTGCTGGTGGCGTTCTCGGCGGGAAATATTGCCAACGGCGTAGCCACCAAGGCGCGGCTGATTCGCTTCGACGACGTGGACGGCACCACCGGGCACACCGGCTCAGGTGTGATGTTCAAGCAGGACCCTTCCACTTTTGCGCTCAACGCCCTGAACGGAAGCTACGCCTTCACCGAAGTGGGTTCGCTGGTGGTGGCCGGCGTGCCGCAGAACGGAAATCCGCAGTCGGCCGTGGGCCTGGCGATTTTCGACGGCCAGGGAAATTTCGTAAACGGCAGCCAGGTAGACATCAATAACGCCGGGAACCTGACCACCAGCGCCGCCATTACCGGAACATACGCGCTGAGCAACGAAACGGTTTCCAACGGCCGGTTGACGCTGACCCCGACGATCGCGGGCGAAAACGGACCACTCTCCGATGTGGCCTACATTATCGATGGCACCCGATTTATCTACCTCAGCATCGATGCCACCGGGAGCGTGATTTATAGCGGCCTGGCGCAATTGCAGACGACGCCGGGAAATTTCAGCCTGGCTTCGCTCAGCGGCAACAGCGTGATCTCCATTCAGGGCAAACAGCCGAATGGAATATCAATCGCCGCGATCGGCTCGCTTTCAACGCCCGGCGATGGAACTTTCTCCTTCGAGTACGTGCAACAAAATACCGGCGGCGGCACGCCGCAAACCACCGGCAGCGCCAATGGCAGCGTGGCCATCACTCCCAACGGCCGCGCGGTGCTGACTTTTCCCAATGGTCCGTTCAATCCGATCATTCTGTATCTCTCCGGACCGAATCAGGGATTCGCCGCCGGAACCGACACGGCCTCTTCGGTCGGCCCAGTCGATCCGGGCGGTAATAATTTCAGCAACGCGACGGTGAGCGGCTCCGGAAACTTTTTTGGCGGTTCGTACAATCCACCGACATCCATGAATTCGAATTCAGTCACGGTGATCACTTTTGGCGACACCAGTTACACCACCCTCACCGATGGCAGCAACCAGGGAGTGCTGGGAGCCGGTTTGCCGGGGACCCAAAATTACACGGTGGCGTCGAATGGGAAGCTCACCGTTCCCACCAGCGGAGGCGTGGTGGGGTACGTCGCTTCGGCCTGCACCGTGGAGAACATACTCAGCGGCTCGGTTGGCCCCACCCTGGGCACCGCCGAGTGCCAGAACGCGCCGACGACGAACGTCACGCTGACGGCGGTGATCGTTGGCGACGGTCATCTCTCCAGCCAGCCACCGGGAATCCTGTGTCCGGCTACTTGTTCGGCGCAATACGCGCCGGGAACCCAAGTGCTGCTGACCATTACGGCCGGAGCCGACTCCACATTTTCTACGATCAGCACCAACTGCGTGCCCACCAACCCGCAAACCAATCCGCCGACCTGTACGGTGACGATGAACGGCGCGCAAACCGTAACCGCGACTTTTGCCATCGATACTTTTCCGATCACGGTGACCAAGGCCGGGACCGGAACCGGAACGGTAACCAGCGCACCGGCGGGAATTAATTGCGGCGCGACGTGTACCGCGAATTTTGACAGCGGCACACAGGTGACTCTGACGGCCGTGGCGGCGACGGGCTCGACTTTTACGGGTTGGGACGCGCCGTGTTCGGGAGCTGGAACTTGCGTGCTGGTTGCTTCCCAAGCGATCAGCGTCACCGCCAACTTTGCGCTTAGCACTACGAATTTCGCTTTGACCGTGGTCAAGGCGGGAACGGGAACCGGTACGGTGACCAGCGCGCCCGCGGGAATAAATTGCGGCGCGACGTGCTCGGCGAATTTCGCGAGTGGCACGCAAGTGACTTTGACGGCGACGCCGGCGACCGGATCAACTTTTTCAGGTTGGGGCGCGCCATGCTCGGGAACCGGAACTTGCGTGGTGACTTTGACCGCGGCGACTTCGGTGACTGCCACATTTACGGCCACGCCTAATTTCACTTTGACGGTGGTCAAGGCGGGGACTGGAACTGGAACGGTGACGAGCGCTCCGGCGGGAATTAATTGCGGCGCGACGTGTTCGGCCCCATTTGCGAGCGGCACACAGGTGACTTTGACCGCGGCGCCGGCGACCGGATCAACTTTTTCAGGTTGGGGCGCGCCATGTTCGGGGACCGGAACTTGCGTGGTGACGGTCACCGCAGCTACCAGTGTGACCGCAACATTCGCAGTGACGAATTTCACTTTGACCGTGGCGAAGGCGGGCACCGGAACTGGAACGGTGACCAGCGCTCCGGCGGGAATTAATTGCGGCGCGACTTGTTCGGCACCATTTGCGAGTGGCACGCAGGTGACGTTGACCGCGGCGCCGGCGACCGGCTCCACGTTTACCGGTTGGGGCGCACCATGTTCGGGAACTGGAACATGCGTCGTGACTTTAACCGCCGCGACTTCGGTGACCGCGACATTTACGGCGACCACAACTAATTTCACTTTGACGGTAGCGAAAGCCGGAACCGGAACCGGTACGGTGACCAGCGCGCCGGCCGGAATTAATTGCGGCGCGACTTGTTCGTCGCCATTTGCGAGTGGCACGCAAGTGACTTTGACTGCCGCGCCGGCGACCGGATCGACATTTACCGGTTGGGGCGCACCGTGTTCGGGAACTGGAACATGCGTGGTCACGGTCACGGCCGCCACGAGTGTGACCGCGACGTTCACGGCGACGAACAATTTCACGTTGACGGTGACGAAAGCGGGAACGGGAACCGGTACGGTGACCAGCGCGCCGGCGGGAATTAATTGCGGCGCGACTTGTTCGGCGCCATTTGCGAGTGGCACGCAAGTGACTTTGACTGTCACGCCGGCAACCGGCTCCACATTTACCGGTTGGAGCGCACCTTGCTCGGGTACTGGCACATGCGTGGTCACTGTAACGGCAGCAACGTCGGTGACCGCGACGTTTACGGCGACCAGAACTAATTTTACTTTGACGGTGACGAAAGCAGGAACGGGCACCGGTACATTGACCAGCGCACCGGCCAGAATTAATTGTGGCGCGACATCTGCGGCAACATTTGCCAGCGGCACGCAGGTGACGCTGACGGCGGCGCCGGCGGGCGGCTCAACCTTTACCGGTTGGAGCGCGCCGTGCGAAGGCACCGGAACTTGCGTGGTCACGGTTACGGCCGCGACCACCGTGACCGCGACGTTCACGCAGACCACGACGAATTTCGCATTGACCGTGGCCGAAGCGGGGACGGGAACCGGCAGCGTGAGCAGCGCGCCCGAGGGAATCACCTGCCCGTCGACCTGTAGCGCGAATTTCGCCAGCGGCACGGCGGTCACTTTGACCGCGACGCCGGCGACGGGATCCACATTTACCGGATGGAGCGCGCCGTGCGAAGGCACCGGGAGTTGCGTAGTCACGGTGACCGCGGCGACCACGGTGACGGCGACGTTCACCAAGTCGACGACGAATTTCACTTTGACCGTGACCGAAGCGGGATCAGGAACCGGCACGGTGACGAGCGCGCCGGCGGGAATCGAGTGCCCGACGACGTGCTCGGCGAGTTTTGCCAGCGGCGCGGTGGTCGCGCTGACGGCGAACCCGGCGGACGGATCTACTTTTGCGGGCTGGAGCGGCGCGGGCTGCTCCGGCACCGCGGGATGTTCGGTGACGCTGACCGCCGCGCAACGGTGACCGCGACATTCAACAGCGGAAATTCGCCGGTGACGATCACCGTCGCGCCGGGAGCTCCGACCACGGTGAGCACCACGCCGGGAGGCGGCGCGGTTTTTGGTTTGCTGCTGACCTCGACGCCGGGAACCACCGGCACGGTGACGCTGGGATGCACCAGCCCATCGCCGGACATCACCTGCGCGCTGGTGCCGGGCAGCATCACGCTGACCGGGAAGGGAACAAACGTCGCGATCGTGGTGAATACGTTCTGCACCGCGGGCGCGCCGGGCCCATGGAAAATTCCGTCGCAAACGCCTTCGCTGACCGGGGCCGCTGGGTGCGGCGTTGATTAGCGGATTCGGCGCGCTGCTGGCGAGTCTCTCGCTGATATTTGCGGCGCCGCGCGGAAAGATTAGGGCGCAGCGCGCGTGGGCCTTCGCTTCGGCAGGTTTGGTGGTGATGGCGCTGGTGGTAATGTCGGCCTGCGCCAGCCTGCCGAAATCTCCAGGCGGCCAAGCCACGCCGCCAGGAAATTATCCGCTGGTAGTGACCGCCACAGCGCCGAACGGCGCGACGTCCAGCGTCAGCTTGACGCTGACGGTGCTGCCGTAAGAAGAAACAAATATTGTTGAGTCGAGTTCTTGTTGCGAAGAGAGTATTGAACGGAGAAGGTTCGCCCGATGAGAGAATCACCCGGTTTTTCCGCGGTCTCAGTCATGGGCGCATGCATTCTGCTTTCGACTTCAATTTTTCTTCCGCAACACGCTACCGAATCCAAACCTTCGACCCCAATAATTCTCGAAGTCATTAACAAGCACTTCACAATGGGACGCCAAATTCCATCTGTATACCTGCGTGTACTTTCAGACGGTACCGTCGAATGCCATGCGCTGCGATACAACCGCGAGCCTGACGTGATCAAGAAGAAGTCCCTGACCCCGGATGAATTCTCCAAACTAAAAGACGTCTTGGAGAACCGAGAACTGCTGAACGTCCAGAAGCGATACGAGTTGGTGCACCAGGTCCTCGATTCTTGGATGGAATGGAACATCGCGGTCCCGCACGAAGGCGACACGCAGAAAATTCAAGTGCTGAACTTTTCTCCCGCTGAAGAGGGGGAAAAGAATCCGTACCCGGATGTGCTGGAAAAGTTGGGCTGTTCCATCTGGAAACTGCGATACGAGACATACGGCGACGAGACAGACGGGGATACGCCCCGGTACCTTGTCGATGGCTGCAAGAAATCCTTCACAACTCGTTGATTGATGCGCTTTGCGGAAACAAAAGCGGCAGAGCCGCCGCACTCCAAAAGTTCTGGACGGAGACGCTTTTTAGCATCTGCGGAAGCGTGCGATGAAGTGAGGTTCAAGCCCCACGTTTTTCAGAAGCTTTTCCGGTACACAATGAATTCCGATTTTTCGCCGATACGATCGTAGAGCTGCCGCGCTGTGGCGTTACCTTCCTGCGTTTGCCAGTACACGCGGCTCGCGCCGGCGCGCTCCGCGCGACGGTAGACTTCCTCCATCAACGCGCGGCCCACTCCCTGGCCGCGCGCATCCTCCGCCGTGAACAAATCCTGCAGGTAACAATTCGAGAGCGGCGCAATCGTGCTGCGATGAAACAAATAATGCGCGAGGCCGGCGAGTTGGCCGTCTCGCTCGGCGACCAGCGCGTGGAGCGGCTTGTAGGCGTCGAAGAACCGCAATGAGCCACGTTACTGGTTTTGCCGTTGCCTTTTTAGGGGGTCGGAGCTTCTGGCTCTGCCAGCGGAAGATTCCAGTCGGACGTTAGGCCAGCGAGGCTGTCCTCAGGGGTTAAAGCCCCGGCTACCAGAGCCGGGTAATGTCGGAGCTAAAGCTCCGACGCCCTAAACAGCATCGCCGCGGGAACGTTTCGGCTGCTGCGAACACATCACTCCGAGCCGCGCAGCATCTGGCGCTCGATCTCCGGCAAATTTCTGCGGATCAAATCCAGAAAACCTTCGCGAATCGGATTCGGCTCATCGCGGCGCCAGGCCAACACCACATCCGAATGGCAGCCGCGGTCGCGCAGCGGGTGGAAGCTAATCCCGGTAGCCCGCAACTGCTGCACGCACGACGGCACGATGGCTACGCCCTCGCCCGCTTCGATCAGGGTCAGCACCGATTGCCAGACCCCCGGGGTATCGGTAATGTGCGGCGCGAATTTCGCTTTCCGGCACAGCGCGACGATAGCGTCGAATAATTCGGGCGCCGCCGCGCGCGAATACAGCACGAAATGTTCCTGGGCCAGTTGGGCCAGGCGCAGAGCGCCTTCGCCGGCCAGCGCGTGGCCGCGAGGCAGCACCGCGACCAGCGGCTCGGTGAACAGCAGCTGGCTGGCCAGAGCACGTTGAAATTTCGGCGGAACGCTGCGGCTGAAGCCGGAGGTCGATTTCGCCGGCAGCCAGCGCGGCCGGCTGCCGCGCGGGATCGATATCTTTTAGCGCCAGCGTGACTCCGGGCTGGCGTTTGCGAAATTCGCGAATCAGCCGCGGCAGGAAAGGGGCGGTGGCCGGGCCGCACAGACCAATGGTCAAGCGGCCCAGTTGTCCTTGCGCCGCGCGGGTGACGATTTCGACGGCGCGATCGGCCTGCGCCAGAATTTCGCGAGCTTCGCGCAGGAAGAGCGCGCCTTCGGCGGTAAGCGAGACGTCCCGTTGATTGCGGCGCAGCAGGGTCACGCCGATTTCTTGTTCCAGGTCGCGGACTTGCCCGCTGATGCCGGACTGCGAGACGTGCAGCTCGCGCGAGGCGCGGGTGAAACTGTTGTGCTCCGCAACAGCTCGAAAGTAACGCAAAAGCCGCCGAGTTCCATCCCGGCATCCTATCACTTCTAGCGATAGCTTAATGCGGAAAAAACGTTGCCACTTCTAGCTCGTTGGAGACTCCAATGACCCGAATCGCAGAACAACCCGCGCAGGCGAGCGGCTGCTGCGAAATTCAGGCACAAAGGAAAAAAGTCATGAAGCTCGATTATTCCCCGTCGATTTCCGCGAAATCGGTGACCTACCAGACCATTTCCATCGACGGTTTGAACATCGCTTACCGCGAGGCCGGCGATCCGGCCAGTCCGAAGCTGGTGCTGCTGCACGGATTTCCGTCGTCCTCGCACCAATATCGCAACCTGATTCCCGCGCTAGCCGATCGTTTCCATGCGATTGCGCGCTGGACTACCCCGGCTTCGGCAATAGCGACCATCCGGATCCGGCCAAATTTCCGTACACTTTCGACCATCTGGCGGAGGTGGACCGCACATTTTCTGGAACGCAAAGGCTTCGACCGTTTCGGATTGTTCGCGCAGGACTACGGCGGCCCGGTGGTATTTCGAATCATCACCGCCAGGCCGGAAAAGCTGGAGTGGCTGAGCGATTCAAAACACCAACGCGTACGAAGTGGGCTTTACGGCCGCGTGGGGCGGCTTGCGCGACGCGCTGTGGCACCAGCGCACGCCGGAAAATGAAGCGGCGGTCGCGGGCCTGCTCGAGATGGGCACCACCCAGGCGGTGTATCAGCAAGGGTCAAAATTTCCGGAGCTGCTGAGCCCGGACAACTGGAATTCGGATTTTTACACCACGCTGCAGGCGCCGCACGCTCGCCGCGTGCAGCTCGATCTCTTTTACGATTACCGGAACAACGTGACGCTGTATCCCAAGTGGCAGGCGTTTCTGAAAGAGCGCCAGCCAAAGACCATCATCTTTTGGGGCCAGGGCGATATTTTCTTCACTCCGGCAGGAGGCGAAGCTTACCTGCAGGATTTGCCGAACGCCGAGATGCATCGCCTGGAAGCCGGGCACTTCGCGGTGGAGGATTGCCTGGAATACATCGCGGAAAACATGAAACGTTTTTACCGCGAAAAGGTGGCGGGGAAGGCCCAGCGGGCCTAAGAGGCCATGAACATCCACGCCGTGGCGACTTGGCTGTGGTCAGGTCGCCGCGGCGACTACTTTTTAGGGGGCGGGAGTGTAGCTCTGCCAGCGGAAGATTCCAGTTGGACGCAAAGCTTGAAAGGCTGTCCTCAGGGGTAAAGCCCCTGTCTTTGCTCCGGTCGATGTCGGAGCTAAAGCTCCGACCCCCTAAACGGCAGCCGCGCTTTCAGCGCGGCCTAAGTCTCAAGCGCGAAACGTTGCGGCGAGCTTCTTTCTTCTGCGCGATTTGAAGAAACGCCAAAGGCCCCAGATGACCAGGCCAATCGCCAGCAACAAAACCGCCGCCATCGCCGCCAGCATGCGGTTCTGATTCATCATCAGGAATTGCCCGTACTGGGTGTAGAAGCCGTTGTAATGATCGATCGCGGCGGGCAGCGCCAGCAGATCGGCTTTGGATAATTGCAGGACGTGTTCGCGCGGGTGAAAGGTCGCGCCCGGCGTGTAGATTTCGCCATCGACGTTTTTTTCGATGTGGGTGCCGAGGATGTAGGCGACCGGCTTGTCCTGCACGAAAGTGATGACCCGCTCGGCGCTGGCTTTATCGACGGCGGCGTCTTGAATCAGCAGGCGGCCTTGCAGCAGAAAATCTCCGGTAATCAGCAGGGTGGTGTTGCGGTCGTAAAAAACCAGGTGAGCGCGTTGATGGCCGGGCGAGGGAAGCACGTCGACGATGCGGCCGCCGAGGTCAATGTGCGCCAGGCCGTCGGGCCAGTTAGTGAAGTTGAAATATTTTTTCACGCCGTCGAGGTCGGGCGGCACGACTTCGACGCCGGCGATGCCGGCGAATTGTGCGTCGCCATCGGTATGGTCGGTGTGGCCGTGGGTGTGCACGACCAGCAGCGGAAGTTTTCCAGCGCCGCGCGCGGGCAGCAGGTCGAGCACGGTTTTGGCCACCGGCATTTTCGCGGCGTCGGTGATGGCGCCGGTATCGATCAGCAGCGCTTGGTCGTTGCCGAGCAGCAGGAAAAGAAAATTGCCTTCGGCGCTGAGGCAGAGATTCTGGCGCAGGATGTAGGTCTGCGCGTCGTAGCGATGCACCTGGATGGCCGGCTGCGTATCGTGCGCGCAATCCGCGGCGCCGGGATTCCACTGCACGTCCAGCAGCGCCGGCGCCGGTGGGCGGTGTTGAGGCTGAGTGGCGCAGCTTGCGTCGCTTGCGCGCGCAAGGGTGGAGCGGCGGATGGCCAATGCGCCGCCGCGGCTACGGCAGAAATAGAGACGCGTCTGAATGGTCTTGATCATGGTGAGTTTCATATTTTCCTTTGGCAAAGCTTTCCGCTTTTTCCGGAACGAGGTAAATCAAGGTCATGCCGAAAATCATGGCGATGGCAAGATACGGCTGCAGGTACGCCGCCGGAATGGCCAGGAAATAAACGAGCACTGCGAGGCGGTTGCGGCGCTTCGAGCCCCGGGCCAAGGCCTGCAATTTCTGATCGTCTCCAAATTCCCGCACGATGGTGCCTTGCAGCAGCATAAAAGACAAAGCGATCAGCACGCAGTCGAACGCGTACAGCGCAGTGGTGAAAGAATCGAGCCGGTTTTCCGCCAGGTAGGCGGTGAAAAAGGGAATCAGCGAAACAAAAAACAGAAAAGCCAGATTGGCCCAGATGACCGTAGCGCAGACGTGTTCGACGTAGCGAAACAGGTGGTGATGGTTGACCCAGACCACGCCGACGAAAAGATAGCTGATCAAGTAGGCCAGAAATGTGGGCCACAATTCGCGCAGGGACGCGAGCGTCGCGTCGTGCGGCGGCTTCAATTCCAGCACCATGATGGTAATGATCACCGCGATCACGCCGTCGGAAAACGCGGCGAGGCGTTCGGGTGTGGGATCTTTTACTTCCATGCGCCCGCCATCCAGAAGATTAAGTAGAAAACTATATCTTATTTGGAGCAGCGGAGAAGCTGGAATGAAGCCCTGCGGCTAAATGTGGCGTCTCTTTTTGAGGGCCAGCAGAGCGGCGAAGTAACAGAAGGCCCAGAAGAGCAGGGCATATCCGGAGGAGTACAGCAGATATTTCCAGGCGGCGGGTCCGGCGCGATACGAAGTCGCTACCACTTGGGTCTTGTCGTCGAACGGCACGTAGATCGGCAGGATGAAATACACCACGTGGAAGATTTTCTCGAGGACCCGAATGCCCAGGTGAGAGTTGCCGGCGCGAATCACGGTCTGGGCCCATTCCTGCGCGGAAAAGAAGGTGCGGTTGTTGAAGATGATAATCAGCGTCACGGCCACCGCGGGATGCATCAGCGTGCCCAGCAACAGCAGGTAGGCGATGACGATCAAGGAGGTGACGAACGAATGCAGCGATAAGTACAGCAGCCCCAGGCGCACCGGCAGGTGCCACCACAGCGAGAATCCGATGGAAGCCAGCAGCACCCCGGCGGTGAGCGCCAGCGAGACCAGCGCCGAGGAAAGAAACGCCGAGGCCAGCCACAAGCCCGGCGGGCACGGTTTGGTGAAAACCATCTTGAGGCTGCGGTTGCGCAGGTGCGAGGACACCACCAAAAGCCCCAAGCCTCCGGAGAGGACTTGAACGAAAAAAGTCATGGTGTCGAAGATTTCGCGCAAGACATTGAAGCGTCCGACACCGGAGTTGCTGAAAAAGGTCGGCATCATAATTAAGGCGATGAGCAGCAGGAAGACCAGGCCGAAAGCGAGGAGCAGGCGGCTTCTGCGGAAAAATGCGAAATCCGCGCGCAGGTTGGCGCGCAGCATTTCGCCGTACGCGGCCGGCGGCAGAGATTCGCCGGGAATTTGGCCGGGCCTGGTCGCGCTGGGCGCCAGCAGGCTCATGCCGAATGTCCTTCGCCCTGGATGATCCGGAAAAAAGATTCCTCGAGCGATCGTTTGCGCAGCGAGCATTCTTGGACGTTCAGGCCGGCGGCGCGAGTGTAATCCATAAAATCGTACAGCCGCTCCTTGGGCAAGCTGGCTTTCACCAGATTTCCGGTGCGTTCGACGGACTGGATGTAATCGGGCAGGTCGCCGTTGGCTTCGAAGGCGATAGCGTAGACTTCGTTCTCCAGTGCCAGCAAATTGTTGAGGTCGTCCTGCACCACAACTTTTCCGCGGTCGACAATGGCCACGCGATTGGCCAGCATTTCGATCTCGGAGAGAACGTGCGAATTCATCACGATGGTTGCGCCGCGGCGATGAATTTCGCGCAGGGCTTCGCGGAATTCGCGGACCATCAGCGGGTCCAGGCCGCGAGTCGGCTCATCGAGAAACAGCAGGCGGGTTTCGTGAATCAGACACTGCGCGATCCCCACTTTTTGTTTCATGCCTTTCGAACACTTGGCCAGGCGCAGGTCCTTGAACGGTCCCAAGCCGAGGCGATCGAGAGCATCGTTCACCACCCGGTCCGGAATTCGCCGTCCATAGAGGGAACTGTAGTAGCGAGTGGCTTCGCCGACCGTCAAGTAGAGGTGATAGTGCGGCTCTTCCGGCAGATAGGCGACGTTCTCATTGAAGGGCGAACCGAGTTCGGGGGCGTGGCCCATGACCTCGACCCGTCCCGAAGTCGGTTTCATCAGGCCCAGCAGGCAATACATGGCGGTGGATTTTCCTGCGCCGTTTTGCCCGACCAGCGCGAAAAAATCGCCGTCGCGGACTTCCAGGTTCAGTCCATTCAGCGCGCGCAGCTTGCCGCCCCACAGCCGGCGGCGGAATTCGACGTGAACGTTCTCGGCGATGATCACATCGGCCCCTGGCAAAAACGTTGATTCAAGGATTTCACGATGACCGCATCGGTCTGATTCTTGAAGTCTTCCTCGGCCAAGGCCTTCTTGATCCGCCGCGACGTCGCGCAGGTGCAGGGCTGAACTTTTTTGTCGCAGCCGCAAGGGCAGTCCATGGCTGCGGCGATTCGTTCGCCACGGGCATCGAGCTTGCTGGCCACCGGTACCGGCATGTCTTCATACGGGGCCGAGGGCAGCGACGGGCGGGCCGCTGATTCGCGGGCGTAGTCTGAAGCAGAAATTACTTTTCCCGAATTAAGTTGGCGCCGGTTTTCGATCAGCAGCGGATCGAAGGCCACTTCGGCATTGGCGATGGCGCCGGTCTCATACAGCTGCACCCGGCCGTCCACGCCGATGAGCACCGTGGTCGGAAACCCGCGGACGCCATATTGTTTTTGGATCGACCCTTCGTCGATTCCCACGGGGAAATCGATTTGCATCTCTTGCAGAAAAGGAGTGACCAGGTCAGGCTTCTCAGAGGCGTCAATGCCGATGAGCACGAAGTTCCGATCCTTCTCCTTCGCAAAGTAGCGGATCAGCTCGGGCGTCTCTTCGCGGCAAGGTTCACACCAGGTTGCGAAAAAATTGAGGACGATGATTTTGTGGCCCACGTCGTCAGCCAAACGAAAACGTTGGCCGTCGGTCAGGGTCATGGCGAAATCCGGAGCAATCTGGCCGCGCCACAGTTCCTGGTTGCGCATAGCGGCCGCGGAGGCCTGCAAAGCCTTGACGTCAGGTTTCGGTTTGACCTGGTAGTGAAATACGCCAAGCGCGACGGCGGTCACGGCAATCGCAACGTAGAGAGAGAGGCGGTTCACATTTCTCCAAGGCGAGATTGGCCCGGCAGTGCAAGGGACGTTGAGGCCGAACCCGATTCGTTCCTTCGCCGACTATTTCAACAGAATGCCGCTGCGTTCTGTAGTGTCCGCCGAGTACAGGTGTAGCGTTCTGGTTACGGCGCGAAGCTGTAACTCTGGACTCGATTTCGATTTTCGTCCATTCATTTTTCGGGCGCACACGAAAACCAGCTCCTTGCGCCGCGTAGTGGCTGCCGTACACGTTTTTTGCGTGACGCGATCATCGTCCGGGCGACGCGAGGGAATTGCTTGACTCTGGCGGCGTTGGGCATATAGTCGCGGCAACGAAGGCTCCTGAGGGCTCGCGATTCGGCGCTACTGCTGGAGCGCGGCACTCCAAGCTGTAAAACCAAGACAACCCACCACCACCAAAACAAAAAGGAGAATCGAATCGTGCTGAGAAAATTCGCGCTCGCGTTCACTTTGCTCTCGTTGTCTTTGGGATTCGCCGCCGCCGTTCGGGCCCAATCCACCACCGAAGTAAAAGAAAAACCGCCGATGTACACCTACGTCAGCAGCTGGAGCATTCCGCGCGCGCAATGGGCGGAGATGAAGAAGAGCACCGCTGCCGATGACGACATGATGACCAAGGCGTTCGCCAGCGGCGCGGTCGTGGCCTACGGCAACGATACAACGATGGTCCACACCGTCGACGGCTCGACGCACGATCAGTGGTGGTCCTCGATGTCCATGGCCGGATTGCTCAGCGTGCTCGAAGAACTTTACAAAGGCGGCAGCCCGGTGGCGCCGGTGCTCTCCACCGCGACCAAGCATGACGACACTGTGCTGGTCAGCCGCTATTACAACTGGACGCCCGGCGCGTGCAAAGGCTGCTACACCCACGGCGCGATCTACAAGCTGAAGGCCGATGCTCCGAACGACGCGCTCGAGACCATGAGCAAAACGGTCTTCGTGCCGATGTTTGAAAAGCTGCTGGCTGATGGCGCGATCAAGGAATACGACATCGATACGCAGGCGATCCACACCGAAGCGCCCGGCATGTTTTACATTTTTTACGTGACGCAGGACGCTGCGGGCCTGGACAAAGTGAATGCCGCGATCACCGGCCTGGGCAAGAACAATCCGCTGATCGGTCCGGCGTTCTGCCACCATGCTGGATTCGACCGGCCATCGCGATGAATTGGCGCGGGCCGAAGCGACCTGGAAATAGTTGGCGTGCGTTGGGCATAAGACAAATCCCGCGAGTGCCGGAGAAAAAACGGCGCTCGCGGGATTTTTGTTTTTAGACTTTGCGGGCGGTCCATCCATCCCGGTGGTGGAAGGGTGGGCATGTTAGCCGCACTCAATCGGGGCCTAGGCAAGAAGGAGATCCTTCGTCGCTTGCTCCTCAGGATGACGGCCAAAGGCGGGGCGGCGGTGAGGTGGCAATCGCCGTCAGCACCACGCGGCCGGCGAGGCGGCGGCAATTGTTGTCACCGCCAAATCAATTATTTCGGCAGGCCGATCTTGTTCACTAGCTCGGCGTAGCGCGGGTCGGAGTGCAGGCTGTTGAATTCGCGGCCGGTGCGCAGACGAATCAGCCAGAGGTTGTGCTCTTCGCGCGCCGTATTCAGCCACTCGAACGCGTTGTCTTTATCGCCCAGGGCGCCGTAGAGCTGCGCGATATTGTACGGCGCCGCATAATTGACCTTGGCCTCTCGTTGCGCGCGCAGCACTTCGATGCCTTTGCGCGCGGCCTCCGGCCAGCCTCCCGCGCGATAGCCGCTATCCATCGCCGCCGCCCACTCTTGATGTTCTTTATTTCCGTCCAGCCGGGCGTAGGTTTGAAATTCCTGAAGGTACTTATCGTATTTCCCCTGGCCCAAATAGAGCCAGGCCAATCCCAGATGGCCGACGGAAAAAGCGGGGTTGTCGGCGATCAGTTTCTGATCCATCGCTTCGCCTTTTTCGTCCTGGTGATCTTCGACGTAGGCCTCGGCCACCGCGAAGGCAATTTCCGGCGAAAGCGGATCCAACTGATGGGCGCGGCTGATCTCGTCGATGGATTCCTGCGGGCGAGCGCCGATCCAGCCCTGCAATTGCCCGAGCCACTGATGCGACGTAGCATCCTCGGGATCGATCGCGATGGCCTTGCGAAATTCCGCTTCGCCGCCGGCAAAATCCCACTCGTAGGTAGTCTTCACCAGGCCCAGTACCGCGTGTGGCCGCGCCAGCGTGGGATCGAGTTCCAGCGCTTTTTGCGCGGCCGCTTTGGCCTGCGGCATCAATTCGTTGGGATCGCCGGTGTGATAAGGAAGCACGGCATAGGTGTCGGCCAGCCCGGAGTAAGCCAGCGCGTAGCCCGGATCTTTTTCGATGGCCTGCTTGAAATAGGAAATCGCGCTGTTGAGGTCCGCAATGGTGCGCTTGTTCCAGGAATAGCGGCCGCGCACGTAAAGTTCGTAGGCTTCGGGATTTTGCGTGCCTTGCTTGGCGACCTGCTGCTTTTCCGCGCCGCTTAATTTGGAACGCAGCCGCTCGGCGATGTCTCCGGCGATCTGCTGCTGCAGCGAAACAATCTGCGCGGCTTGGCCCTGGTAGTGATTGCCCCAAATTTCGGTGTTGTCCTTCACGTTGGTCAGCTCGGCGCTCACTTGAATGTCGTCGCCATGCTGGGTGACGCGGCCGGTGAGCAGCGCATCGACGGCGAGTTCCTTGCCGATTTGCGCGGCGTCGAGGTCTTTGCCTTTGTAGCGGAAGACGGAGTTGCGCGATTTTACTTTCAGGTCCGGAACGTGGGCCAGGCTGGCGATCAGGGATTCAGTGATGCCGTCGCTGAGGAAGTCGGCGTCGGCGGCGCCACCGGAATTGGCGAAGGGCATCACCGCGATGGAATCAATCGGGGCGGCGCCGGATTTCGTGTGCCAATACCAGGCGCCTGCTGCGCCGAGCGCGATCAGCAGTACGATCGCGGCGATCGCACCAAATTTGCGCGCGGAGTTCGTCGCCGCGGCGGGCGCAGCGGTTTGAGCAGAGGAGGAAGCGTAGCCGGCAGAAACACTGGGTGCGCCGGATGCCGCAGACTGCGCGGCGGGCGTTGCGTAAGCCGACGGCGCGGAGCCAGAGTGGCCGGAATCGAGATCGCGCTTCAGCCGCTGCAAATCCGAACGCATTTCCGCCGCGTGCTGGTAGCGCAGGTTGCGATCCTTCTCCAGCGCCTTATGCACGATGGCTTCGAGCTTTGGCGCCACTTCGGGATTCACGCGCGACATCGGCGCCGGAGCTCGATTCAGAATGGCCTCGAAAATTACGCCGTTGCTTTCGCCGCGAAAGGGCAGCTGGCCGGTGGCCATTTCGTAGAGCACCACGCCGAACGAAAATAAATCGGTGCGCGTGTCGAGTTCTTTGGCGCGAACCTGCTCGGGCGACATGTAGGCCACGGTGCCGATAGTGCTGCCCGGGCTGGTGAGCTGGCTTTCGTGTTCGGCGGGCGTGGCGGCCTGGGTGAGTTGTGATCCATCGATACTGGCTTCGCCGCTGCCGCTCTTTGCCGCACTGACTTTGGCCAGGCCGAAATCCAGAATCTTGGCGTGGCCGCGGGTGGTGACAAAAATATTCGCGGGCTTGATGTCGCGATGCACGATGCCTTTGGCGTGCGCGGCGTCGAGCGCGTCGGCGGTATCGATGGCCAGGGTGAGCAGCGTTTCGATTTCCATCGGGCGGCCGGCGATGGCGTGCTTCAACGTTTGCCCGTCGAGACATTCCATGGCGATGAACGCGGTGCCCGCGCCGGAACCTGTGCCGGAACCTGCGCCGGAACTGGAGTCGGCGCCGTCGCCGATGTCATGAATGGTGCAGATGTTGGGATGGTTCAGCGCGGCGACGGCTTTAGCTTCGCGACGAAAGCGTTCGAGAGCCTGCGGGTCCTGCGCCAGATCCTGTGGCAGAAATTTCAGCGCGACGAAACGGTCGAGGCGCGTGTCCTGCGCTTTGTAGACCACGCCCATGCCGCCACCGCCAAGTTTTTCGACGATGCGGTAATGCGAAATAGTCTGGCCAATCAGGGAAGGCGCGTCCGGCATGTTGCGGGTGATTTTATGGTGTGGGCGGAGTTCCGTCAACGCGGCGCGGCGGCAACGGACCAGGCACCGCGAGTATTGGCAGAAAATCCCCACGCCTCGCGGAAAGCGCGAAGGATGGGGCACCCGCAAATTCGACGGCAAATGCGGTAGGCTTAGAGCGTGTTCACCGAATACAGCGACATTCTGGGGAAAATTGCGGAGCCGCCGCGGTGGTGGGACGAGAACCGCGTCCCGCGCTACGTGGATTTTGCGCCGCAGTATATCGCCGATATTTATTCGGACGAAGCGGCGCTGATCGAGATTGCCTGCTTCGGCTGCCTGACGATTTATAAGCTGGCGTGTTCCACGCTGCATTTCGAAGCGAACGAGCGCGCAGGGCTTCCGGTAGCGGAGGCGATTCGCCGCGGCGACTTGCTGATGAGCGATCCGCCGAATCCCGGCTGCTGCCGCGATGGACCCTCGACCGGCTGCTACAACTTGCGCGTCCTGGAATATTGGTCCCGCCGCAACGCCCGCCGTGAGTGGATGCGCGATCAAAGCCTCGAGATCGATCTCCCCGAAAAGAAAACCTGGCGCGGAGCGTGGAAATAGTTGTTACGCCGCCGGACTCGCTGAACGCAGGGTGCGGATGTCGCGCATCGGCGGCTTGCCGAAGAAGCGGCTGTATTCGCGGTTGAATTGGGTGGGGCTTTCGTAGCCTACTTCGAAGGCGGCGCTGGCGGCGTCGATGCCGTCCAGCAGCATGCGGCCGCGCGCGGCTTGCAGGCGGAGCTGTTTGTGATATTGCAACGGGCTCATGGCGGTGAGCGCGCGAAAATGATGATGCAGCGTCGAAACTCCCATGCCGGCCAGGTCCGCCAGATCTTCCACGCGCAGCGGCTTCGCGTAATTCGCCTTGATCCAGGCCACCGCTTTCGCCGTGCGCTGGCTTTGATCGCCCAGCGTGGCGATGCTGCGCAACCGCGCGCCGGCCGGCGCCTGCAAAATCCGGTAAATAATTTCACGTTGAATCAGGCCGCTGAGAAACGGAATGTCCGCGGGATTGTCCAGCAATGAAACCAAACGCAGGCACGCGCCGAGCAGTTCGGCGGTAACTTCTCCGGTGGCCATCGCCAAAGTATCGGCGCTGTGGTTCGGTGGCTTGAAGTTCTTCGCGGCTCAGCAGTTCGCGCACCACCGGCATTTCCAGCTTGAACAGAAAACAGAAGAACGGCTTCTGCTCGCTGGCTTCGATCACCTGGCCGACGATCGGCAGGTCGAGCGAGGTGAGCAAAAAGCGCGATTCATCGAAAATAAAATTGGTGTCGCCCAGCGAGACGCGTTTACGCCCCTGGGGCACCACCGCAAGGCTGGGTTCGTAAGCGCCGACTCCGGGAGGCATCGGCCGGGTACGCTGGGTGAGCGTGAGGCCCGGAACTTCGGTGATGAGTTTCTCTTCGGTGCCGATGAAAGAGGCAATCTTGCGGGCCAGCTCAGCGCGCAGGGCGCGGGCCGGCGCAGCTTAAGGTATTCGCTGTAGTGCCATGTTTGCTGGTCTTTTTCATGGTTGCGGCTTCCGTGCCGATGGAAACAGCATAGCCGCGCAGCCCACGGTCTCCAAGACTTTTTCATGCTGCAAGAGGAATAGGCAATAAGTCGGAAGAATCGGGCTACCTGCTCCAAAGCGCTTTCGATTTACTCTCGGAGTGGAAATAACGGAGTGCGAGGAGGCGCAATGCAAAAGCGCAAGCTGGGAAAACATCTGGAAGTATCGGCCATCGGACTGGGCTGCATGGGCATGAGCTTTTCTTACGGCCCGCCCAAAGATAAAAAGGAAATGATTTCGTTGCTGCACACCGCGGTCGACCGCGGCGTGACTTTTTTTGATACCGCGGAAGTGTACGGCCCTTATCTCAACGAAGAACTGGTCGGTGAAGCGCTGGAACCATACAAAGGCAAAGTGGTAATCGCCACCAAATTCGGTTTCGAGATTCAGCCTGGCGCCAAGCCGGGCGCGTTTCCGACCAACAGTAAACCGGCCAACATCAAGCGAGTCGCTGAGGAATCTCTGAAGCGCCTGCGCATCGAAACCATCGATTTGTTTTACCAGCATCGCGTGGACCCCGAAGTGCCCATCGAAGAAACGGCCGGCGCGGTGAAGGAATTGATTCAGCAGGGCAAAGTGAAAAACTTCGGCATGTCCGAAGCTTCGGCGAAGACGATTCGTCGCGCGCACGCGGTGCAGCCGGTGGCCGCGGTGCAGAGCGAATATTCGCTGTGGACCCGTGGGCCGGAAACCAACGGCGTGCTCGAAGCGCTCGAAGAACTCGGCATCGGATTTGTGCCGTACAGCCCACTGGGCAAAGGCTTTCTAACCGGCGCGATGGATCAGAGCACCAAATTCGAGAGCACCGATTTCCGCAGCCGTTTGCCGCGGTTTACTTCTGAGGCGTTGGCGGCGAATCAGGCGCTGGTCGATTTGCTGGCGAAGGTCGCGGCCCGCAAAAAAGCCACGGTCGCGCAGATCGCGTTGGCCTGGGTGCTGGCGCAGAAGCCGTGGATGGTTCCCATTCCCGGCACCACCAAACTTTCGCGGCTCGATGAAAACGACGGCGCGGCGGAGGTGCAGTTGACCGCCGAAGACCTGCGCGAAATTAACGATGCGTCCTCGAAAATCAAAGTGGAAGGCGCGCGTTACCCCGAAGCCCTCGAAAAGATGACCGGGCTGTAGCTCGCAAACGCGTCGTACGATCGGTTGAGTCCATATTCCGTTGCGGCACCGCGTACGCGGTTCTCGCGGAGTGCGGTGGCACGTCCGCCTTTGACGGACCACCGCCGGCCACTCACCAACCCGGCAGCGCGTGCGTAGGCTCGAACCGAGCAAGCGTTTGCGGCGGTGCTCGTACTTTTGTTTCTTGCGCCCGAACAACGCGGCTGCTTTGCTTAGCGCTACTCGAAACAGGCTCGTTCGAGGCTACGTGTTGCTGGGAGGAAACGTTTGCGGCCGGCGGTGGTACGTCCTGAGAGGCGGACGTGCCACCGCACTCCGCGAAAACCTTGTCGGCCTTGCGATGTCTGCTGGGATTCACCTCGAAGTGGTCGGGGGTGCTCATTCTCGGGCTATACTCGCTGCGCGATTCGATTTTCGAGCTGAGGAGTTATGCGTTTGATGCTGCGTTACATTCTCGCTGTATTCGCGATGGTGTTGGTGCTGGTGTTTGCCGTGGTTGCTCCGGCGGCTTCGTCGCGGCAAAAACTGATTGGCGCGTGGCGGCTGATCGCTTTGGACCAACCCGGCGCGGACGGGAAGCTACATCATTACACCGACCGACAAGGCCTGTTGATTTACACGGCCGATGGGCACATGTCCGTGCAGCTCATGTTGCCGGAATCGGATGCGGGCGTGACCAACGAGTACGTGAAGGAAGGTTACGAAGCGTCCTTCGGCAGCTACGATGTGGACGAAGCCGCGCACACCGTGACGCATCACGTGCAGGGTTCGGTGACCCGCGGTTTGGTGGGGAAGTCGCTGCCACGCGCGTTTGAATTTACGAACGATGGGAAATTGATTATCAAATCCACGCGTCCCGACGAACACTGGTCGGCGACTTGGGAGCATTTCTAATTGTTGAGCCAAGGAAAAGTATGAAACGAGATCCCGACGCAGCAAAAAAGATGATTGGCGACTTCGCGCCGAAGCTGGCCGAGCTTTCCGACGGCTTGCTCTTCGGCGATATTTGGGAACGCCCGCAGCTTTCACCCCGCGACCGCAGCCTGGCCACGGTGTCGGCTCTGGTGGCGATGAACCGCCCCGACCAGCTGCGCTTTCATCTCGATTTCGCGCTGAAAAACGGCGTGACCAATGACGAATTGATCGAAGCGATCACGCACCTCGCTTTCTACGCCGGCTGGCCCAGCGCGATGAGCGCCGTCGCCTTGGCCAAAGAAGTCTTTGCCAAGGCGTAAGTAGCTAGCCTAACTGCCGAAAGTCCAAAGCTGTCACACTTCGCAAAATGCGGATTTGACAAGTCGGGGGGCCAGCGCAACCCCGGATTACGACCGGTTAAGTCCAAGCCGCGTTGCGGCACCGCGCGCGCGGTTCTCGCGGAGTGCGGTGGCACCCGCTGAAGGCGGGGACCACCGCCGGCCACTCACCCCAGGGCATCGCGTGCGTCGGCTCGAACAGAGCAAGCGTTTGCGGCGGTGCTCGTACTTTTGTTTCTTGCGCCCAGACACGCGGTTGCTGTGGACTGTGGCTACTCGAAACAGGCTTGTTCGAGGCTACGTGTTGCTGGGAGGAAACTTTTGCGGCCGGCGATGGTACGTCCTGAGAGGCGGACGTGCCACCGCACTCCGCGAAAACCTTGTCGGCCTTGGATGTTGCTGGGATTCGCTTCGAAGTCGTCGGGGATGCTCATTCTCGGGCTATACTCCTGCGCGATTCGATTTTCGGCTTAGGAGTTTTCGCGTTTGAGGCTGCGTTACATTCTCTTCATGTTCGTGATGGCGTTGGCGCTGGTGTTTGCTCTGGCTGCTGCGGCGGTTTCGCCGCGGCAAAAATAATGTGCTTGCAGCAAGACGCACCCGCGGCTGCGGGCGTGCCGGGGCCGCCGCCGTATTGGGCTTTCGCGATCAATCCGCCGCAGAAAGATTCCGCCCGCGGTAGGACGCGAGCGGAAACGTCGACGAGCTCCGCAGCACGTCCCCGGTAGCACCGCAACTTTCACCCTCGCGCAGATTGCCGATCTTTTCGCGGCGCCGGACTGGCATCCCGAAGCGCATCCGAAGATGCCGGAAATTGTGGCGCGCGGGCGTAAGCCGGAGATTTACGCCTGCGGCTACTGCCATCTGCCAAATGGACTGGGGCGTCCGGAAAATTCCAGCGTGGCCGGATTGCCGGCCGCGTATATCGTGCAGCAAATGGCGGATTTCAAAAGCGGCCTGCGGAAAAGTTCCGCGCCGGACGATTTGCCGGTCGCGCTGATGATTTCCCACGAAACGCAGGCCACCGACGCGGAAATCGCGGCGGCTGCGGATTATTTTTCACAACTGAAGCCGCAGCTCTGGATTCGCGTGGTTGAAACGGCGACGGTGCCGAAGACGCACGTCGCCGGATGGATGCTGGTGGCTTCCGATTCGACGAACTCGGGCCCGGTCGCGCGCGAACCGATCGGCAGTCGCATCATCGAAATGCCGGAGGACCTGGAGCGCACCGAGCTGCGCGACGATACGTCGGGATTCGTCGCCTACGTGCCGCCGGGGTCGATCGCGAAAGGGAAGTCGCTGGCCACCACCGGCGGCGACGGCGTGACCTTGCCCTGCGCCGCGTGCCACGGACCCGGCCTGCGCGGAAAAAATAATGTGCCGTCGATCGCCGGCCGCTCGCCCAGCTACATCGTGCGGCAACTTTGGGATATTCAGCATGGAGCGCGCGCCGGAAGCGGCGCGCAACTGATGCAGCCCGCCGTCGCTAACCTAACGCTCGACGACATGATCGCCCTCGCCGCGTACACTTCTTCGCTGCAGCCTTAAGGGTTGAAGAAATTCAAAAGCAAAGTCAAAAGCTCCCACCTTTGCAAAAGCAAGAAGGATGGGCACCCGTAGAGTCAAAAACAAATTCAAGGTCAAAGGTCCCATCCTTCGCAAAAGAGGCGAAGGATGGGCCACCGGCAAAAGCGGGTTTTGAATTTGATTGCGAATTTGTTTTTGAATTTCAAGGTGACCCATCCTTTCGTATTTTGAAAGGGTGGGGAAGTTCTGTGGATGCGAGCGCGATTCTAGATCAGTGGTTCGAGCTGGTGCGCCGGCGCAGCTCTTGGAAAAAATTCAGCAGGAAGGTGGCTTTCACGTTCTCTTCTTGGCCGAGGGGCAGCGGGGTGTGCACCAGCGCGACAATCGTTTTGCCGTCGGGCGAAATGTCAAAGCTGGGATCGCCGGTGGGCTGGAGCATCCGGCGATCGGACCAGAGGCGCGGCTTGCTGGCCACAAACGATTGGCCGCTCACGTTGTAGGTCGAAAGCATGATGAGTTGATCGAGGCTCGCGAAATATAAACTTTTGCCGTCGCGCGACCAGCCGGGGCTGGTGCCGCCATCAGAGGAGACCTGCCATTTCCCGCCGGCATCAGCGCGAAACGGACGCACATACACTTGATAGGTGCCGGTTTCGTCGGAAGCGTACGCGATCCAACGGCCGTCGGGAGAAATCGCCGGCTCGATCTCGTTGGCCGGGGTGCCTACGAACAATTGCGGCTGGCCGGGTTTGGGACGGTCTGGGTCGCTCAGATCCAGCGGCAGAAGATAAATGTCGGAATTGGTCTGGGTCCCGGTGTGATAGGCCAGATATTTTCCGTCCGGCGAAAAAGAGCGCGGGGTCATCTGCGCTTTGGCTTCGATTAATTTTTGCGCGCCGCCGGCGCCATCGCTGCGAATCCATTCGAGCGACTGGGTATCACCCGAAACTTGCTGATAGACGAGATGCTTTCCATCGGGCGCCCACACCGGGTTGTAAGCCAATTGGCCGCCAAAGGTCAGCCGGGTGAGCACGTCGGTTGCAAAATCGTAAACGTAAACGTCGAGCCCGCGCGATTCGATGCCCAGCGCCAGGCGTTTTCCATCCGGAGAAAAGCGCGGCGTGAAATACGGCTGGTTCTTGAAAATCTGCGACTGCGTTTTGCTGGAGCCGGCGCCGAAAGCCAGCTTGCCGGTGGGCCCGTCCCACCCGATCATCGACCACATATCCGGCGCGGCTTTTCCGCTAGCGTACAAAAAAACGCCGTTATTGGAAAAATCGAATTGGCCGGTGCCGGAACTCGACAGGCTGGCCACATCGTCCAGCACCGCGACCGGATTGCCCTGGGGCGCCAAAGATTTCAGATCGCGAACGTCGCCGGTGGCGCCGGAAATCGCTTCGGCAAAAAGCGCGCCGCCATGCACGTAGAGCAGTTGGCCGTTGGGCGTGATGCGTCCGTAATACGCGCCGGAGCGCAGCAGTTTGCGCTCTCCGCTTTTTAGGTCGACGGCCTCGACCGACGCGTTTTCGTAATCGCTCAGATTATCGCTGACGGTGAAAACCGCGACTCTGCCGCCGGGGAGCACCTGCGGCCAGCGGTGCGTCGATTCGCCGTGAGCCAGCTTGGTCAATTCCACCGGCGGGGAAGATCCATCGGCGGCCACGCGGTAGAGGCCGTTGGTATTGATCAGCGAAGCCACGATGATTCCGTTTTCGCCCCAACTGGCGCCGCGCGCGTTGCGCGCTTCGGCCAGCACCGCTGGCGCGCCGCCGTTCACCGAAATTTTCTTCAACTTGGTGTCGGCGTAAAATCCCAACCATTGGCCATCGGGAGAGAAAAAAGGTTCGCGTCCGCCTTCGGTGCCGGCCAGCGGCACGGCCTTGGATTGATCCATGGTGCGCATGGCCAGCACTTGTTCGCCGTTGGGGCCACGCACGGTGTAAACCAGGCGGCGGCCGTCGGGAGAAATTGCCGCGAAGGTGGAAGCGTAGAGGCGGCCGAAATCCGGGCCCAGATCGCTTTCGAAACGCATCACGGGAAGATCGGCTTCCGCTTCGGCGGCGGAGTGCGAGGCGCGCCAGGCGGCGATGGAAGCTGCGGCGGCGGCGAAAAAGAGGAACGCGGCGAGCGCCCAGGGTAGCCAGTTATTTTTCGCGGGCGCTGCGGCCAGCGCGGCGGCCTGCTGCGCGCCGGAACCGGAAATCGACGCCGCGCTCGATGCGAATGGCCCGTGCGCGCCTTCTTCCAGCGCGATGCGCACGTCGCCGATACTTTGCCAGCGTTTGCGCGCGTCCTTGCGCAGGCAGCGCTCGACGATGAACCGCGCCGGCTCCGGCAGCACGCTCAGGTCCGGCTCCTTGCTGAGCACTTCGACAAAAATATCGGAGACGGTTTCGCCGCTGAAGAGCGGCTGGCCCACGATAATTTCGTACAGAACCGCGCCGAAGGCCCAAATGTCGGTGCGCTTGTCGACCACTTTGCCGCGGGCCTGCTCCGGGCTCATGTAGGCGGCGGTGCCCATGATCATTCCGGCGCGGGTGGGCGAGACGCTCATGGTTGGGGAATTACTGGGGTCGACTTCGAGCTGCGCGGGATTGGAAACCGAGGCCAGGCCGAAATCCAAAACTTTTACCACGTCGTCGCTGCTGACCAAAATGTTCGCGGGCTTCAGATCGCGGTGGACGATGCCTTTTTCGTGCGCGGCTTCGAGGGCGGAAGCGATTTGCTGCGCGTAATTCAGCGCGGTTTCCAGCGGCAGCGGGCCTTTGATCGGCGCGCCGGGGACCAATTCCATGATCAGCGCGCGGACGCCGGCCGTGCTGCCGGTGCCCCCGGCGTTTGACTCTTCGATGCCGTAAATTTGCGCGATGTTGGGATGGTTCAGGGAAGCGAGGACTTTGGCTTCGCGTTCGAAACGCGCCAGGCGTTCCGGATCCTGGGCCAGCGCGTCAGGCAGCACTTTGATCGCGACCGAACGATCCAGTTTCACGTCGCGCGCTTTGTACACTTCGCCCATGCCGCCAGCGCCGAGGTGCGACTGGATTTGGTAGGGGCCTAAAGTTGTTCCGGGATTGAGTGCCATGCGATGCAGCGGATTATAACCTCAAACCATTTTCAGCGGGCCCGCATCGTATGCGTTTATGCGGCGAGTGAATCGGGATGGCCGCAAATTTGGAACGACGCTGGTGAGGAGGAAAGGATGAGCACCAAGAAAGCGAAACTTAGCAAAGGCAAGAAGCTGGAAGCGCAGAAGCCGCTCCGGGATATTTCTACCATACCGGTTACCAAGAACACCGACGTTGGATCGGCGAAGTAAAACGCGAACGGCGAAACAGGGAAGTGGCGTTCATCGACGGCCAGCCACGTCGATGGCCTCCGCGATCGACCTCAGGTAGGTCTGATCAATATTGAATTCGAAGTGAAGCCTGGTGCGTCGTTCGAAATGATTCTGAGCGATGCCCGTGACGTTGATGTGTCCTTTACCGTCGCCCTTCAGCGTCAATTCGATGTTGGGCTCGATGGGTTTGAGAATGGCTTCTCCACTAAGATCGGCAAAAAGTTCCCGGACGTCTCTGCCGAAGTCCGCGAGTTCACTTTTCCAGAATTCCCCTCGGATCTTGCCTGAAAGTCCGTCGCAATGAACCTCGATGTCAGCTCGAGACCAATCTTCACGATCAGGGCCAGAAATGATCTTCAAGGATACGTAGTCCGACCCTTTGTTTCCGATTAAGATCTCAGAATTCTTCGTCATCTAGCGTGTCCTCGACCGACGAGCGCAGCGTGCACCTCGCCGTCATTCTGAGCGCAGCGAAGAATCTCATCCAGTACTGTTCTGCGCCGGCCATAACGTCGACTGCACCTTGGTCGTCGTGATTCTGGCGCGGCAGCATGGATGAGATTCTTGGTTGCCAGAACGCTCCTAAGAATGACGGCGGTCTGGCGCGCGTAAAAGATCGCTGACTGCGTTTTGCCCGCTTGCTGGGCAGTGGCTTGCAATCTAGAGGTACTTGGAATTACTGGATTACGGCACGCTGCGCTTATCGTTGAACCGGCGCGTCGGAAACTTCGGCTTCGCGGTAGCCGAAGTATTTGCGTTGCTTGATGACCTCGGCGATTTCCGCTGGGACCATGCCTTCCCAGGCTGGATCGCAATCTTTGATGCGCCGCAGCACGTCGCGCGAAAAAATGTGCAGGAAGCTTTTGTCGAAGTTGTCGAGCTGGCGCAGGCGGTTGCGGTCGACCAGATAGCAGTACAAATGCTGCAGATCGACATGCATCTGCAGATTCTGCACCGTAGTCAGCTGGCCGGTGGCCGCATCCTGCATCGGATACACGTAGATGCGCAAATCGCGGGTGAAGAGCCGGCCGAAGGCTTCCAAAATTCCGCCTTCCAGCCCCGCGTAATATTCTTCCTTGAATAAATCTTCCAGGCTCATCACGCCCATGGTCAAAGCAATCGGCGCGCTGGTGTATCGCGCGAGATACGCCGCCAGCCGGTAATATTCGAAATAATCCGAAATCAGCACGATTTTTCCCACCGCGGCCAGCAAATCCGCGCGCGCCAGAAAATCGGTGAGGTCGATTTTTCCCGCGGCCAGCAGGTTCTTCATGGTGATTTCCATCAACTCGACGACTTGATCGCCATTAACCTCCGGCTCCGCGGAAAATCGTTCCTTGGCGCAGTTGATCATGTCGATGTTCACTTTCGTCACCGGACGAAAGCTGCCGCGCTCGACTAGAATTGGCCGCTTGCGCAGCACTTCGGAGGGTTGCAGCACTTCTCCCGCAGGGCCGAACATGGCCGCGCCGCTGAGGCCCAGCTGCACCAGCTTCAAACTCATCACCCGGTTATCGACGTAGCGATATTCGATTCCCGAAAATTCGATCATGTCGATTTCGATGCGCTTGGTGGTCAGGTTATCGAGCAACGATTCGAGCAGCTCTTCCGGCTTGTGATGCAGGAAAAACGCGCCGTAAAGCAGATTCACGCCGACGATGCCGAGCGTATCGGCTTGCAATTCGCTGGCCGGGTCCAACATGCGCACGTGCATGATGATCTGGCTGTCGTTGTCGCGCGGATGCGCCTGATATTTCACGCCCATCCAGCCGTGACATTCGTTGGTGCCCTGATAATTGCGAGCCGCTACCGTATTGGCGAAAGCAAAAAACGCGGTGCTGTCGCGCCGCGTGGATTGCAATCGTTCCAGGTTCAGCGCGTGCTCGTGGTCCAGCATGCCTTGCAGGCGTTCGCGCGAAACGTAACGCTTGCTGTGGCCGTAAATCGCGTCGCTGACCGCCATGTCGTACGCGGAGATGGATTTCGAAATGGTGCCGGCGGCCGCGCCCACTTTGAAAAACCAGCGCGCCACTTCCTGCCCGGCGCCAATTTCAGCGAAGGTGCCGTAGAACATGTGATCCAGATTGATCTTCAGCGCTTTTTGGTTGGTGGTTAGTTTGGCGCGTTCTTCGGTATCCATTCCGGTGCTCCCCGTCGCGTCCCAGCTACACTAAGGCTTATCGGCACACTGCCTTGCCCATATTAATCCAGGAAGAACACCCGGCGAACAGGAGATGACGTAAGAGTTGCGTGGCCCGTGAATACACGGTACCGTCCGCGTTTGAGGGTGCCATGAACATTCCAGCGATGCACGCGGTGATGGCCGAAACCCAGGCGGGCCAGCTGATTTTCCCGGAAGTGGTGCGGCGCCTCGCGGAAGCCGGCGTCGAATCCTATTTCTGCGACGCCGCGGCGATGCAGGAAACTTTCTACCTGCGCGATGGCCAGACCCACACCGCGAAAATGACGCTCCCGCATTTGCCGATCGCGGAGGAGTTTTCGCAGGCCGGCATCGTCGCCGCCATTCGCGGCGCGCAGAGCGACACCATCCGCTACCCAGAATTTATGAAGCAGGCCGCCGCAGCGGGCGTCATCGCCTACTGGGCCTACCTCACCGGCCGCCAAGTGATCTATTTCGGCCGCAAAGGCGAAATGCACATCGAAAAATTCCCCGACGTAAAACCTTAGGGTGATGGTCTTACCGTCCAACGTCTGACGGAACTTCAGGGGCTAAAGCCCTATTCCTACTCCGCGCGTAATGTCACGGCTAAAGCCGTGACCCACAAACCAAAAGCCAGCCTGCGATAACGGCGCTTCGCGCTCGGGCGGGCGGCGCGCTTCGCGCCGTCGTTTCTCTGCATGCAGAGGAGTGAGGACCGTGCGTTGGAGGCGCACGGTCCACTCTTCTTGGGCTGCTGCTAGAAGGTTAGCTTCAGCCCAAACTCCACGGTGCGCGGCGCGCCCAGCGAGAACACGCCGGTGCCTACTCCGACGCGCACGGAATTCGCGTCGGCGTAGGTGGTGCCGTTCACCGAACCCGGTGAACCGGTCAAAATTCCGCTCAGCACATTCCCCGGAATGTTGAAGTTCGAGAAGTTGAACAAGTTGAACACGCTGGCGCTGGGCTCGATCGAAAGATTGCGCTCCTTGACGTGCACGGTGCCCACCCAGGTCAAGCTCAGGTCAAACGTCTTGAGCCAGGTCAGCCCCACTTCGCCGCCTGGCGGCGTCGCAATCGAAGGCGCCACGGCGCACGCCGCTCCCGCGGAAACGCCACCAGGGTTATTCACGCACAGCGAATTGCCGGCGCCGAGTTGCGCGGCGGTGAACAATCCCTGCGAAACCAGCAACTGTCCTGCTGGAGTGAGCTGATCGGCGGTGACGTTGTTGTAGTTGTTGATCACGTTGGTCAAACCGCTCGGCGAAATGCCGCGCATGAATTCGCCCTGCTTGGTTCCGGGTAGGGGATCGCCCGAAGTGCCGTCTCCGGTGAAATCGGTGCGGAAAATTTCTCCAGGACCGATGCCGGTGGTGGGCACGGCCAGCGCGCTGGCCAACGGGCTATCGAAGTGGAAAATGGTGCCGAGCCGGAAGTGGCCGGGCAATTCCGCATAGCCGCCAAACGAAAATTGGTGCGTGCGATCCAGCGCCGAAGGTCCGCTGAATCCGCACGGGGCATTGTTGTCCACGGTCGGGTTGATGTAATCCTGGTCTGCCGCCGCGGGTGAGGTGCCCACCGAAGTGCTGAGCGCCGCGCCGCAATTGGTGAAGCGCGAGAGCGCGTAGGCGAATTGATAATTCAAATACTTCACGCCTTTCACCGGATTCTTTACGTTTTCCACCAGCTTCACGTCCAGCGCGTTGTACACCGAACGCCCGATGGGGTAGAGGAACGTGGCCGGACCGAGCGCCGGATTGACGCCCTGGAACGCGCAACTGACGCCGATGGCCGTGTTGCAATTTCCCACGCCCAGATCCGCGGCGGAATCGAGGCCGTTATTCGCGTAACTGGCGATCGAAGCGCCGGGAAGCCCGGTGAAATTGTCGATGATCGGAGAATTGATCGCGCAAGTGGTCGCCGCCGCCGAAAAAGAATTGCCGCAACCAAATTGCGAGTTGGTCGCCGCCACCGCCTGCTGCGCCGCACCGAGGTTGAAATATTTCGGATTCACGTCGCCGCTGTGGTTGGCGTCGAGGCCGATCAGGTAGTGCAGGTTCACGTTGCGCAGATAATCGACGCTCAGCACCATGCCCGGCCGCAGCTCGCGTTGTATGCCTATATTCATTTGCACCGAATACGGCGTTCGATAATTCGGCGCCAGCGCTCCCAGCGGAATCGCCGAGCCGCTGGAAATCAGGTTGGGCAGATACGAAGGGTTCGGCGCGCTCGCGCCCACCGCGGCGGTGGACTGCTGATAGCTGGTCTGGAAATTCGCGATGCACTGCGAGGTGGAAACCCCGTTGCAAGTATCCGCGCCGGGAGTATCCGCGATGGTCGCGCCGATCAGCGATCCGCAAATGAAGTTCGCTGAATTTTGGTTGCCGCCCAAAAATATGGGCATGCCTGAGGGGTTCGCGGGGTCGGGAACTCCAGCGCCCGCGCCGTTGATGCACGGCGTGGGATTGGCCAGGAACGCGCCAGTCGCGAGGCGCTCCGGCCGGTCGAATTCCACGTTATTCCAAATCGCGTTTTCGTAAAAGACGCCGATGCCCGCGCGAATGACGGTTTTCGAATTCTTCCAGGGATCCCAGGCGAATCCGAGCTGCGGACCGAAGTTCTGATTCGGCTGGCGCACTTTATCTCCCAGGCCGCTGCCCGGCAGCAGGGTATTCAGAATCGAAATGCCCGGCAGATCGCTGTCGGTGCGTCCGGTATCGCGCGAGTAGCGCACGCCCACGGTCAAATTGAAATTCGGCTTCACCTTCCAACTGTCGCCGACGTAAAGGCCCAGCCGGTTGTCCGGAGGAGTGCCGCCGCAGCTTTCTTTGAACGCGGGAATTTCGGTGCCGCAGCCGAGTCCGTTGCCCAGCGTCACGTTGTCCACCGGATAATTCAACGGGCAGGAGCTGCCGCTGATTCCGTTCGGGCAAGTGAACGGGCCATTGGCGGCCGCGGCCACTTCCGAATCGCTGCCGATGGGCAGCACGTTCGCGGTGATGGCGCTGAAGCCCGCGAAACCGCCGCCGCGCAGCCGGTTGAACGAAACGCCGTAGCGCAGAATGTGCGCGCCCAGCAGTTTGCTGCCGTCATATTTAATTTGCCGGTCGGTTTGATAGGTCTGCTGCGGCGCCAGGAAATTTGGCCCGGTGAAAAACGCCTGGGTGAAGAAATTCAGGCTGACCGGCAGATCGGCGAAGGGCAGTCCAGTGCCCAGCACCGAATCGCCCAGGTTGTTGGTGAATTTCAAATATTCGAAACGGATGCTGTGGGTGAATCCGTTGCCGGTGGAAAAATCCGCGCCGGCCACGTGCTGCTTGGTGTAGTTCTTGTCCTGAAATGGCTGGTAGCCGACGGTGCCGCCGGTGGCCACCGCTTTGCTGTCGAAATAGCTGAAGCGGTAAAACATGCGCACGTTTTTCCAGAGGTTGAAATCGAGCCGGCCCACGTAATCCGTTTCGCGGTAGGGGCTGTTGAAGCTGCCGGTGTAAGCGTCAAACGGCGCGGCCGGAACTACCGGCGCCAGCAGATTTTGATTGGTATGCTCGGCGTCCAGGAAAAAGAAAATCTTGTCCTTCAACACGGGTCCGCCAAAATTTCCGCCGTCCTGATTGCGTTGGTAAGGAGCGGGCGGCCCGGGGAGCGCGGCGCCAAAAACGCTGTCGCGGAAAATTCCGAAATCCTTCGCCGTGATAGCTGGTTGGTTCCGGAGCGGGTGGTCACGTTGACCGCGCCCGAGGAAGTCAATTCATTCGAGAGGTCCAGCGTGGACTGGCTGATCTGGAATTCTTCGATCGCGCTGGCCGGAATATTTTCAGTGGTGGTGCCGACGGTCTCGTCGCTGACGTCCACGCCGTCGACTTCAATGCGCGCGGTGCGTCCAAAGCGGCCGCCCACCGAAATCGAGGAGAATCCAACTTTGGTCGGGTCGAAATCCGCGCCGTCTTGAATCTGCACGCCCGGCTCGAGCTGCGCCAGGTCCAAAAAGTTGCGGCCGTTCACCGGCAGATTTTCAATTTGCTCCGAGGTCAGCACGCCCTGCACGCTGGCCTGCTCGGTATTCACCGTCACCGCCTGTGCTTCCACTTGCACCACGGTGTTGGAGCCGCCCACTTGCAGCGCCAGGTTGACGCCAATGACCACGCCAACTTTTACAATCACTCCGGTCTCTTCGACCGTCTTGAAACCTTTCACTTCGGCGCGCACCGTGTATTCGCCCGGCACCAGCGCGCCAGAGTTGTACGTTCCGGCCGAGGACGTCGGCACCTTGAGTGTTTGGCCGGTATCCTTATTGATGATGGAGATGGTGGAGCCCGGCACCACCGCGCCAGTGGGATCGGTCAGCGTGCCTTGAATGCTGCCGGTCGCGGTGGTGCTTTGCGCGAATAGCGGCGCGCCCAACCAAAGAACGGACGTGATCAATATGGCGATTCGGATAGCGGCCAGCAGATTTGCAAATGGTTTGAGCGACATATACACCCCCCGATTTCGTATCAGAATGTCGTGCCTTGAGTTAGGTTGCCTGCGGCGTGCCCCGCGCCGATTTGCCGATCGCCCCGAACCGGCCAGCGCCTTTACGAGTGCAAGTTTGCGGCCACGAGTCTTACTACGAGGCAATAGCGGCAGAAAGTTTCTGGCGATGAGATTCGCGATGAATGGGCGATCGAATCTGCAATCGAGATGTTCGAATGCGGACGCTGTGCGGCGTAAACGCAAGACGGTTGGCCGGAGGCGCGGTGCCCGCGTCACGGCGGAACGACGGTCACGCGGCAGTGCTGTACCGGGCGGAAGACGACGACTGAAGTTTCAACACCAGAAGAATTCCTACCGCCGAAGCCGCCGCGGCGAAAAGAAAAATGCGCGGGAAGCCGGCGGCGCTGGCAATCGCTCCGGCGATGGGCCCGGCGATGCCCATGGATAAATCGATGAACGCGGTGTAAATCGCCAGCGCCGAGCCGCGGCTTTCCACCGGCGTTTTTCTCACCGCTTCCACGCCCAGCGCCGGAAACACCAGCGAGAATCCGAACCCGGAAACCGCCGCGCCGATTTTCGCCGCTACCGGCACCGGCGCGAGCCACAGCACCAGCAAGCCCGCCACTTCGATGACCAGCGAAACGATCGCCACCGGATAGCCGCCCCAGCGATTAATGGTCCAGGCAAAAAGCAATCGCGCGGCGACGAAGGCGGCGCCGAAGAGCGTCAGCGAGAGGCTGGCGTTCGCCCAACCGCGGCTGGCGTAATACAAAGTGATGAACGCGGCGATGGTGCCGAAGCCGATGCCGCCGAGCGCGAGTCCCAGCCCATCGGCGCTGACTTTTTTCAAGACTTTCGCAAACGCCAGCGGCGGCTTGCGATACGTCGCGACCCGCGGCAGCGCGATGGCCCACAGAACCGCGGCGATGCTGATGCAGACGCTGGTTACGCCCATCACTTCCAGGCCGTAATGGCTTTCGAGCAGCACGCCCAGCGGCGCGCCCACCGCCATGCCGCCGTAGGACCCCACGCCGTTCCAGGAAATTACTTTCGCTTCGTAGCCATCGCCCATGCGCGCGATGCCCCAGAGCGCACCGCCAGTAGCGACCCAGCTTTCGCCGAAGCCGAGAATCAGCCGGCTGACACACAACGCGATCAGGCTGGCTACAGCTTCGTGGCTTAGATAAACGGCGGCGATGAAAAGCGCGCTGCTGGCGATGATCGAACACAGGCCCGAAGCCGTCGCGCGTTTCGCGCCTTTGGTGTCGCTGGTGTGTCCGGCGAAGGGACGACTGGCCAGCGTCGCGACGTACTGCACGCTGACCGCGAGTCCGGCGACCACCGCGCCGTAATGCAGCGTCAAGTGGACGAAGCTCGGCACCACCGCGAGCTGCATGCCGATGGTCAGGTAGCAGGCAAAACTGAGAATTGCGGTGGCGATGATGCGCAGCGTGCTGGAAATTTCAGATTGCGGCGCGGTGGAATCGTCGCCGGGCGTGGAAGCGGAGGGGGAAGCGGCGGAGATCGCGGCGGAATTTGTTTCGGTACCCGGCACACTCCAATTCTCTCACGACGAAAAGATTATTGCGTGAGCGTCCGCGCGAAAAACTTCGGAATGAACGGAGCGTGCCGGGCCATCGAAATAAATTATTTGCTCGGCGGATATTTCTTGAACATCTTCACCACGGAATTCTTCACCTGCTTCTCGTCGCCGCTCTGCGAATTGGCAACGCTGTCGACCGTCGCTTGCCCGCGCCAGACCAACTGCTTCTGGCTCACGTCATACAAATCGACGGTCATGATGCCCATGGTGCGCGGCTCTTCGGTGGTGGTGGCCACGTCCGGAAATCCTCCGCCGACGCCCCAACCGCCCCAGCCTCCCCATCCGCCCCAGAAACCGCCGCCGCCCCAGCCCCAGCCGCCGAAACCGTCGCCGTCCGTGGTGGTGGTCGCGTCCATCAATTCCTGGGTGGTCAGGTGATAGGCCACATAGATGTCCGGCTTCGCGCCGGCCGCCGCGAGCGTGAAACCTTTGGCCGCGAGCTGCGCGTTCACGTCCGCCTGTACCCAGTTCACGTAAATCGATTTCTGCTCCTGCGGCGTAATTTTCCAGGCGTAGGTTTTGTAGCCGGAGAAATTCGCGCCCTGCTTCCAGTTCACTTTAATGGTTTGGGCAAAAGCCGGCGCCGCCAGGAAAATCGCGCACAGCAATGCTACGAGACGGAGATTTTTCATGGTGTTGCTCCTCAGTTGATTTGGAAATTTGCGCGGGGACCAGACGCGGAACTCGACGTGCCTTGAAATGCTTCAGGCTGCCTCGACTTGCCCTCGACGCGCACAACATATCACGGCCTTCGGCGTGCGCGACTCCGATTTTCGTATGTGCGCCGTGTGCTAGTATCCGCGCTAAGCGGGCTTCAACGGGCAACTGCGGATACTACCGAGGCGACTGTGAAAATAAAAATTGTCTTCGCCATGGCGTTGGCAGCTTTCGCGTTCGCTCACCCGCTTGCGGGCGACGGCGGGCTGCAAACGCAAATGTGCTTGTGTGAGTTCGAGGCGCCGACGTACGGAAATCTCGCACGAATGACGCGTCGTGAGGGAACCGTGCTGGTCATCGTGAAGTTTCACAACGACGGTACCATCGCTGAGATTTGGCCGTTGGGCACTGAAATGACGCCGGAGAGGGCCAGTTCACCGGCATACATATGGGCAGTCTTTTGGATTTCCGTCCTTCCGAGTTGGTGAGAGAATTGGAAATTCTGCGCAGGTGGTGGCGATCGCTATGTCCAGATTACATTTCAGTTCAGGCATACTGACCCGCCAGCGAAGGGATGGGGCTCCGACTCAACGTGCGGCTTTCACGCTCCGGCCACGGTGGAAATCAGCACAGCGCATATCTTGGGTGAACGAACAGACAGCGTGAAATAGCCATCGTATGTTTCTTTCGATGGCTGAAGTGGGCTACGGATTGAGGAGCAATTATTGCGTGACGGTCAGCGTGAATTGGCTCGAGTGGCTCAACGAGCCGGAAGTTGCCGTCACCGTGACCGTGTAGTTGGTCGAGGCCGGTGGCGGCGAAGTTTTTTCGGTGATGTAGCCGGCGCAGCTGGCGGTGACCAGCACGGCGGCGATCGCCGCCGAGGCGAGCAGCGATCGAGCGACATTCGCGCCGCGCGCGAACGCGCGCCGCGGTTGATTTTGTTTTTGCGCTAGGGCGAAAATTCCGAACATGCCGAGGAAGGCTAGCGCGAAGGTGGACAGCGCCGCGATTCGCGGCGTTGGTATGCGAGATCGCCGCGCGCTTGCGCGGTCGCGCATCGCCGCTGCTGCCGCCAGCGCCGAGGGCCTGCGCTGCTTGACACGCCGCCCGCAGGATTCGCCTGCGCGGCGATCGCGCCCGCCGCTGCGGGCAGCTGCACCGTCAGCATCGCTGACGTTGCGCCGCCGGACGGCGTCACGCTGGCCGGGCTGAACATGCACGTCGCGCCCGAAGGCAAACCTGCGCAGCTGAACGTTACCGCCTGCTTGAATCCATTTTCCGGCGTTACCGTTACGTTCAAACTTCCAGAGCCACCGGCGCTGACGCTCAGCGCCGAACCGCTCATGCCCAGCGTGTAATCCGCCGCCGGCGCCGCACCCACGGAGACATTCACCGCCGCCGAATTCGACGCGGAATTATTCGCGTCGCCCGCATATCCCGCGGTGAAAGAATGCGCGCCATTCGAAAGGCTCGTCGTTGAAAATTGCGCCATGCCGGCCGCGAGCGTTGCGCTGCCGGCGAGCGATGCGTTGTCGTAGAAATTCACCGTGCCGGTCGGCGCGGTGGAACCCGAAGCCGGAGCAACCGTCGCGCTGAACGTGACGTTTTGCCCCGCAGTAATCTGCATTGCCGAAGCAGAAAGGGAAGTGGTCGTCGCGATTTTTGCCGGGGCCGAAACCGTCACCACCACCGCCGCCGAAGTCGACGCCGAGAAATTCGCGTCGCCGCTGTAATTCACGGTGAAGCTGTGGCTGCCCGCCGCGAGCGAACTGCTGCTGTACGAAGCCGCGCCAGCAACCAGCGTGGGCGACGAAAGCTGCGTGGCCCCATCGAAAAGCGTCAAAGTTCCGGTCGGCGTGCCGCTGCCGGAATTCGGCGCCACGTGAATCGTCAGCGTCAAAGTTTGCCCGGTGGTAAGTTGCGTCGCCGAAGGCGAGACCGAAGTAGTCGTCGCGGTTTTCCCCGGCGCAGCCGCCGAAACCGTCACGCTGACCGCCGTCGAAGTCGAAGCCGTGAAATTCGTATCGCCGACGTAGGCCGCAGTGATCGAATGTGAGCCAGCCGCCAGCGTCGAAGTAGAAAAAGTAGCGACGCCGGAAGCTAACGTCCCGCTGCCGATCTGCGTAGCGCCGTCGCTGAAATTCACCAGGCCGGTCGGCGTCCCGCCGCCGGCCTGCGCCGGTGCCACCGTCGCCGTAAATGTGACCGACTGGCCCGCAGTAATCTGCGTGGCCGAAGCGGACAAAGAGGTGGCGCTGGCGGCGGGCGTAACCGCGCCGGTAGCCGGAGTAAACACAAACACCGTCACCGAATACGCCGGAAAATTGTACGAGACCGAATTAGACGCCACCGTGACCGGCGAGCCAGCCACAATCGCCGCCAAATTCGCATTCGAATAGGTGTAGACCGCAGCCGTCGAAGTCGCGCTGAAATTCGCCAGCGCCAAAGAAGTCTGAATCGCGCTGGTGGTTTTGTTCACCGCCACCACAGTCAAAGCCCCATCGCCAGACCGCAGCGCGCCATACACCGAAAGCTGCCCCTGATCCGTGCTGACCGAATTCACCGCGGTATCGCCAAACTGCCCGCCCGCGCCGTCATAATTCCGGAAAATTCGAAAACTGTACGCCAACGGATCCGTCGGCTTCGGCACGTTCCACATATTCGCGAAATCCAAACCCTGCACGCCGTAAATTCCCAGCACATCCGTTTCGGTCAGCATGTCCACCAAAGGATTCGTGCCCATGGCGAAGCTGTATTCCGAAATCGAGAGCTTGGTCCCGGGATAATACGTCGCGATCCAGTTGCGAAAACGCGGCAGCAAATTCATCGGCCCATCGAAATAATATTGTTCGACCCAGGTGCCGGAATTGTAGGTCGAATCCCACAGCGACCGCGTGTCGGCCAGCTCCAACGCATCCGTCGAGCCGCCGCCATAATAATGTTCGTCGAAATAGTCCAGGATGCGCTGGTTGTGCGCGGCGTCATAAGCGGCCATCTGCTGCAAATAATATTGCCCGGCGTACAAATTATTCTGTTTCGCAGGCGTCCCAATCCAGCCGCCCAAAGTGAAATCCACCGGGCCAAAAACTTTCGCCGAAGGATCAGTGGCATGAACCATCGCCGCGTATTCCTGGCCCAGCGAAATAATGGTGTCGTAATCCGGCTGCACCGGTTCCACGTCGCGATGCGTGTTGCTCCAGCCGCCGGGCTCGTTGTCCAGCTGGTAGTAGGGAACTCCGCCATTCGCGGCGGTGCCAAACGTCGCCACCAGATGCTGCACCCAGCCCTGTTGCAGCGCGACGGTGTTGTCGATGTGATTGGCGTAAATATTTGTGTCCATCAATTGCGTGCCGTCGGACGCGATGCTGTTGCCGCAATTGTCGCCATTGGGATGCACGTAAGGATTGGTCGATTGCTGCGCGCCGTACACCGAAACCGGGAAACTGCAATTCCACGCCGCGGATTTATTCACCCACGGAATAATCGGAATGGTCATCAAGGTGTGCGCGTTCGAAGCCGCTTTGTAAGTCGTCACCATCAAATCGGCCGAGCCGCTGGGAGTGACCGTCGCCGAGCCGCTGCCGCCCATGAAATACCAGTCGAAGCCGGCGTTGCTCGAATCGACCATCCAGTTGTAACGAGTAGTGCCGTCGCCGCCCCAACGAATATTCGGAATCTGAATTTCTTTGGCGTAGTTCGCGTCCAGACCATAGTTCGCCATGCCGTAAATATCGGGATTGATCGGATGCGGATTGCCGGCGGCGTCGACGGTCAGCACCGGAGTCGTGCTCTGCGCATGGACGTGGCGCGTCGGCAGACCCACCCACATCAACAGCGCCACAAAATACAGCGCCGCGCGACGAAACGAGACTCGGCTAATAACACGATGCATGCAGCGCTCCCAGGTGCGCGAAAAATCGCGGAGAATTGCGGAGCCACCACGCTAAAATCCGCGGGAAAAACGGTCAATGGTACGCGGGAACAGCAAAAGTACAGTTCGCCGACTGAGCCCTTGGTACCGATGCGAATTACGAAATTTGTGGGGATAATTTACTCGGCGCGACGTATGCAATTGGTAATATCAGGGTACCAGCCGAGGATTTCCGCATGAACGAAATGAGACGTAGCCGTCGTGTCCTTGCCACCGTGCCTTTAGAAATTTTCGCCAATGGCGAAGTGATTCCGGCCTCGACCGCGGTGATCAACCTGAACGGAGCGCTGATTCTGTCTTCGGTGAAATGGCCGCAGGGCAGCACGCTGAAATTCCGCAATCCGGATAATGGCGTGGTGGTGCTCGGCCGCGTGGTGTGGTCCGGCGACGTCGCGCCCAATGGCCTGCACAAACTCGGCATCGAATTCGCAGAGTCCTGCCCGGAAATTTGGGGCAGCCACTATGATCCCAACAGCACTGACACCCCCGAATCTGCGGCGGCAGAAGAAGCCGTGCGCGCGACCGAAGCCGCGAAGAACGCCAACACCAAGAACGCCAACGCGAAAGCTCCGGCAGCAGCGCCAGCAGCGCCAGCAGCGAACAAAACTCCAACGCCCGTAAAACGCTAGTCCAATCCAAATCCAGCTAGAGGCGCGAAGCGCGCTGCCCGGACGCGAAGGTCCCGCGAAGCGTCCGCAGCTCAAGCACGACCGAGGACATTTTGGAGTGAAGGCACACCGCACTAAAGGTGCGGTGCAGACAGGCTGACGGCCTGTCCTACGGTGTTGCGCGACGCTACGATGCTGGTTTAAGCAATCACCGTAAAACTGCGCCTATCCCCATTCCCGGCTGCCTTTACACTTGATGCAATGGGTGTGAATGCAGCCGCGTTAACCGTCCTGGTCGCGGATGATTCGAGCGTTTTCCGAAAATTAATCGAGCAGTCGCTGGCGGAGCAGCCCTACCGGCTGGTCTTCGCCAAAAACGGCCAGGAAACCATAGATTTGTTCGCCGCGCATGACCCGCAGATCGTCATTCTGGATTGGACGCTGCCGGACATGAACGGGGGAGAAATCTGCCGGCACATCCGCGCCGCGAAGAAAAATTCTTACACCTACGTGGTGGTGGTCACCGGCCATACCGACCGCGAAACCCGCATCGCCGGCCTGGCTTCCGGCGCCGACGACTACCTGACCAAACCATTCGACGACGAAGAACTACTGGCGCGCCTGGGCATCGGCCGGCGCATCGTCGGCCTGCACCAGGAACTCGCCGAAAAAAATCGCATGCTGGAGGAGCTGGCCCTCACCGATTCGCTCACCGGCCTGCCCAACCGCCGCGCGGTGGAAGAATGGGCCGGGCATCAGCTGAGCGCCGCGGCTCGCCACAAATTCAGTTTTTGGGTGGTCTTCGCGGATCTCGATAATTTCAAGGCGGTCAACGATCGCTTCGGCCATCACGCCGGCGACCAGGTTTTGAAGCATTTCGCGGATTTGCTGCGCCAGTATTCGCGTCGCAGCGACATTTGCGCGCGCATCGGCGGCGAGGAATTTCTCTTCGTGCTGACCCACAACACCCCGGAAAGCGCGCGCACGGTGATCGATAAAATCCGCACGCAGCTGGCCGGCACGCGTTTTGAATTCCGCGGCGAAGCGACCAACGTCACCGCCAGCTTCGGCGCCGCCCAATTCCGCAAAGAAGACGGCATGGATTTCGCCGAACTGATGCGCCGCGCCGACGCCGCCATGTTCGAAGCCAAACGCCTCGGCCGCAACCGCATCGAATTCAGCAAGTAGCGCAGCTCGCGACTCACCGAAACTACTCCCCGTCGTCGACGCCAAGCGCGAAGCCCGCGTCACAAAAGCGCCGCGGAGCTTTGCGAATGGTCAGCGCCGCACTCCAAAATGTTTTGCGCTGCGGCGCGATTGTCGACGTTCGTAGCGGTGTACCGGCGGGCAGCGCGCGTTGCGGCTACGACGAAAATTTCGCGAGCGTTGTGCTGATTAGCTTTGCGCCGGCGTGGCCTTCGCGGTTTTCGCCGGGATCTTTCGCGCGGGCAGGGAGGTGATGGGCACGGCCGCGCAGGCTGAAATCAGCCGCGCCAGCTTCATGTAGCGAAAAAAACTGTACGGCGAATAGCTGGCCCAGCTGCCGTCCTTGGCGATCACGTCGATGATCAATGTGCCGCCGACGATCTGTTTGCGAATTTCCGACACTTGATCCCAGGCGATCGAAACCTCTTCCGGATGTTTGGGATGTCCCAGCCGCCAGTGCATTCCGGTTCCATCGAATTTCACGTAGACGAATCTCGCCACGTTGGCCACGCCCCACAGCGCCCAACCCATGTAGACAAATCCGAAGGCGCCGCCGGCCCACTGCAAGCCGGCCAGCCAGCGCATGAAAGGCGCGCCGTGCTGCACCGCGATCAGGTCGATGGTTTCAAACACCATGCACACCGCCAGAAATTCAGCAAAAAGCGCGAAGAGATAAAGGAACAGCACGACCAGGAAATTGTTGCGAAAAGTGCGCGGCTCGATCGGAGGATTGGTCATTTGTTATCGGCGAAAAAGTTGCGAGAAAACTCCTTACGGCATTTGTTGTAATTCTTGTCCGGCGCGCGCCGCGATCGCCAACGCCAGTTTCTTGGTGCGGAAAAATTCATAGGACGACCATTTCAGCGTAGTCCCGTCACCGGTCACCACCGACGCGTAGGCGGTATTCATCGGCATTTTGTAATTCACCGCGGTGATCGAGGCGTAGGGAATCACCGTCACCTTCGGCGCTTTGGCGAAGCCCAGTTGAAAGCGCACGCCTGCGGGTTCCAGACGCGCCTCATAAAATTTCATGCTGTCGCCCTGGGCCCAGAGAGCCAGGCCAAGAATCCCCACCACCGAACAGCCCAGCACAATCACCACTGCTTCTTTGGTGCGCTGCATGGCGGATTCCTGCTCGTGAAATATCTTCCAGGCAGCGGCGAAGGGAAAGAGCAGCGCAGCCGCCAACATGAAGAAGCCTACGAATCGCACCAGCGCGGTGAACGCGCGGCTATTACGAATAACCAACGGCTCGCCCGGATTTTCCATCTAACGCACGTTCTCCTGCAGCGTCCAGTTGCCGGTTCCGTTGCCGTTGGGATTGGCGTTGATGTTGTTGGTCTGCACCCGGTCGCCGGTTTCGTTCACCCAGGTGTAGTTGTAGGCTGACGAATCCTTGGTGATCAGTCCGGTGTTGGGGTCCAGGCGCTTCTGCTGGTCGAGCGAATAATCGCACCAGTCGTCCGCGGCGCGGCTGCGCGCGTTCATCGCTTCGCCGGTGCGATTCATGGACATATCCGTGCCGCGCTGCATCACCGCCAGAAAATCATCGTGCTGTTTCTGGCGCATCTGCTGCGATTGATTGAATTGATTGTATTGCGCCGCCATCTGGCGATTGGCAGCGTCCATCTGTCCTTTGAGCATGGCCCCATCCCGCGCCGCGCGGTCTTTGATTTCCTGCACCATCATCTGGTCGTAGCGCGCCTGCCATTCCTGATCGATGCTGAACGATTGCAGGATGGCTTTGAACGTATCCTGATTCGCCTCGAGTTGTCCTTGCGGCGCCCAGCGGCGCAGCACGCCGGCGTTGCAGGAATTCTGATACTGGCCATTGGCGCCCAGCGAATTGCTGTGGCAGTAGACGTTCACCTGAATTTGCTCTTCGATCGTCAGTTTATTCACTTTGTAATTCACCGTGGCGATGGCGATGTCCACGGTCGATTGCGATCCTGGGCGGTTCTGCGCCGCGGTTTCGCGTTTGCGCTGCTCCAGCCACGGCACCGGCTCCATCTTCACGAATTGCACCTTCAGCACGCCGATCATGTACTGCAAGAATTCCTGCGCGCTGAGCACTTTCTTGTTCGCCAGACAATCGGCCGCTTCGTCCTTCTTGGCCAGGGTGGGATTGTTGGACCACGCCCAATCCATGCGCGGCAAGGCCTTGATCCCAACCAGACCATCGGGGCGAATGGCGCGAAATACCGGAACAATTCCGCCGCTGCAGGACGTGCCAGGAATCGCGGCGCCGTCGAAGAGCCACTTGTCCGGCACGGTGTAGGAATACGCGCGCATGTTGAAAATGGGATCGGTCACCGAGACGGTTCTGGTGCCGCTCACGGGCGCCGCATACGTTGGCATCACCGGCGCCGCCAAGAGAACCAAGGCGAGACTGCCCGCCGCAATTGCTCGAATACATTTCGAACTCATGGAATTCATCAAGCCTCGCTCATTTCGTTTCGCGGTTTTCGTTTGCCGCGGGTCACACCACTTCAGCGGACGTTTTCCTGCAGCGTCCAATTGCCGGTTCCATTGCCGTTGGGATTTGCGTTGATGTTGTTGGTCTGCACCCGCTCGCCCTGCTCGTTGACCCAGGTGTAGTTGTAGGCGGACGAATCCTTGGTGATGAGTCCAGTGTTGGGATCCATTCGCTTCTGTTGATCGAGCGAATAGTCGCACCAGTCGTCCGCCGCGCGGCTGCGCGCGTTCATCGCCTGATTCGCGCGAGCCATGGACATATCGGTGCCGCGCTGCAGGGAGGCGTCGAAATCCTCATGCTGCTTCTGGCGCATGGCCTGGGCCTGCTGGAACGCGTTGTTCTGCGCGGTGCGAATGCGCTGCTGGTTCTCGCCGTATTGCAGAATCGCGCGGCCGGATTGTTGGATGTTATCCACCATGATCGCGGTGAATTTCTGGTTCCACTGCTGGTCGATCACCAAAGATTTGCTGATGGGCAGAAACGTGTCGTCCGACCATTTTCCTTCCGGCGCGTAGGAGCGGGTCACGAACGCGTCGCAGGAATGTTGCCTGCCAATCAGCGCCAGCACGCTGGTCATGCAGACCACGGTTACGTTGATGCGGTCTTCGATCACGATTTTGTTCACGTGGTAGTGGACCGTCGCGGCGGCCTGGTCCACGTGCCAGTAGAGGGTTGGCGTGTTCTTCGATTCCATCTTGCTGCGGAACGTCGGCAGGTTCGGCGTCGGCTCGTCGCGCACGAATTCCACCTGCAGCACCCCGATCATGTACTTCATCACTTCCGCGGCGGACATTTCGCGTTTGTAAGGCAGGCAATCGCCTTTGCCGCTGGCGTTGTAGGTGGGATTTTCGGACCAGGCCCAATCGAGGCGCGGCAGCGATTTGATTCCGGTGAGTCCATCGGGACTCGTCGCGCGAAACACCGCGAAGGGAAGTCCGATGCAACTGGAACCTTGGATCACCGCGCCATCGAAATTCCAGTCGGAGGGAATCGTCAGCGAATAGGCCTGCATGTTGAGGATCGGGTCGGTGATGGTCGCAACTTTTGTCGCGCCCGCGGCAGGGGAAGCGTTGGAGGGCGGATCCACAGCGCTCGCGGAATTATCTCCCGCCTCAGAAAGAACAGGCGCGGCCGAAGCCGCGCCCCCGACGCGATCGGCCCGGTTCGGAACAGGCGACGCCCCCGTCACCAGCCCCAAACCCGCCATCGCCGCCAAGCTCAAACTCGCCGCTACGCCGTTCCAGAATTTCATATTTCCAGAACCTCCCGCGATACCGTGTAGCTGAGCTGCCAAGTCGCGACCGCCCGTCGGCGCCGCGCCAAGGGAACATCTCCGGGCAGGGCTCCGCGCAGCCCACCCGCCCGCGCATCTTGCGCTATATAAGGAACAGCGAACAAGAGTCAGGAAAGGACAAATCGGGACATTTGGTGTGAAACACAGGAATTTCCCATCAGCGAACGCCATGACGGCGCGAAGTGCGCCGCCCACGCCGATCCGGCGCGCGGGCATCCTAGATTGAATTGCTTCGGTGTGAGACTGGGCAAGAAGGAGATCCTTCGTCGCGAAAGGCGCTCCTCAGGATGACGGCCAAAACCGGGTGAGTGCCTCACAGCACGACTAGGAGAAGCGGATCGAATCGATTCCGTCGCCAACGATCCCGGTTTCGTAGCGGCAGTCTTCAGACCGCCAGCCGTTCTTTGGCGCCGCCTCAAACCGATCCTGTTCTCCTAGCCGTTTCGTCCAATCACCCAAACCTTTTTTGGTCGTCATCCAGAGGAGCGAAGCGACGAAGGATCTCCTTCTTGCCCGGCCTTAAACCCGCACCGCGTGTCCCGTCCGTGACTCCATCGAACCCTGTATCTTCCAGCGCAGACTTCGTGTCTCCACTCGATTCACGAAAATAATTCCATCCGTACAATCCAATCGCAGCTTTCCAGCGTACCCGCTGTGAACGGACCTGCCCCAGTCCTGGGACCGCTCGCTGGCACTCAGACTTTTTCTAGATACCTAACCCTGCTGCCCGGCACCGCCGCACAACCTGGGCGCATCTTTTATCTGGTTCCCGCAAAAATTAAAAATCGCACCGGAAGTGAAAAGGAGATCCCATGGAAACTCGAGACAAAATTACGGACAAGCTGCAGTCGCCCGTCGACCGCCGCGGATTTGTGAAGAGCATCGGCCTGGCCACTGCCGGAATCGCCGGCGCCGCCGTCGTGGGAGGCAAGCTGGGAATTCTGGATTCGATTCCCGGCATCAACCGCACCGGCCTCACCGCTCGGGCCGTGGCCGCCGGAGCCATTACCGACGTGGACATTTTGAACTTCGCGTTGAACCTGGAATATCTCGAAGCCGAATTTTATACCGTGGTCACCACCGGCAAGACGCTGGCGCAGAGCGGTTTCAATCTGAACGGCACCGGAAACGCCGGCCCCACCACTGGAGGAAATAAAGTGGGCTTCGACAGCTCGTCGGGCGGCGTGGAAGTGACCAAGCAGCTGGCCGCGGTGATGGCTGAAATTACTTACGACGAACAGCAGCACGTGCACTTGCTGCGCGGCGCGCTCGGCGCGGACGCCATCGCCAAGCCGGCGATTAATCTGGACGCGCTCGGCACCGGCTATCAGGGCTTCATGCATTGCATCGCGCTGGCTCGGGCGTTTGAAGACGTCGGCACTTCGGCTTACGGCGGAGCGGCACCGTTGATTTCCAGCAAGGATTATCTGGGAGTCGCCGCGCAGATCGCTTTGACCGAGGCTTATCACGCCGGAACGCTGCGATTAATTTGCGCCGCGAACAACGACGCGTTCCTTTTCAAGGTCGACGGCCGCGACATTCTGCCGCCGCCCAACGGCACCCAATATTTCCCGGTGAACTACCAGGCGCTGGCCCGCACCCGTACCACCAGTGAAGTTCTGGCCATCGTCTACGGCAATTCCACCTCCGGCGCCACCGGCGGCGGTTTCTACCCCAACGGCATGAACGGCAACATCACCACCGTCTAGTTTTTCGTCGTTGCTGTTGAATTTTCGGGTGCCCCATCCTTCGCGCAGTCAGCGAAGGGTGGGGCTTTTGTTTTTGCTTTTGTACTCCCGGGTGCCGCACTCTTTGCGCAGGTGTTTCTCGCAAAGGGTGCGGGTTTAGATTCCACGACGTTCCTCATCCTCAACCCCGCCCATCTGCGGTAAAGTCTTCGCATGAAAATCGAAGCGCGACGCGTGCCGGCTGAAGAAATCTCCGCGATGCGCGAAGCCTATCGCGCCGAAGCCAACTGCCAGATCATCTACGATTCGTTTTTGCCGCGCGGGCACGCCGATTCTTACGTCGTCACCATCGATGGCAAGCCCGCCGCTTACGGCGCGCTCGCCAATCGCTACTACCCTCGCCAGATCATCGAATACTACGTCGCGCCCGCGGCCCGTATTGACGCGCTGGAAATGTTTCGCCACCTGCTGGCCGTCACTCGCGCCACGCATGTGCGCGCGCAGACGAATATCCCGTTTATGACCCGCATGCTTTTCGACACCACCAAAAATATCGCGGCGGAAAAAGTTCTCTTCGCCGATAACGCGGTAGTCGCCGCCGGAGGCGCGGCGCCGCAGCCGCGCGCGACGCACATCGAGGCGCCCGCGAACGCCGCCTTCCGCCACATCACCGAAGAAGAAGCGCGGAAGTTCGCGCAAGCGCAGGAAGTGCTGACCGAATGGGTGCTGGAAATTTCCGGCGAGATCGTCGCTACCGCCGGATACCTGACCCACTACAATCCGCCTTACGCCGATATTTTCATGGCCGTCGCCGACGCCGCGCGGCGCAAAGGCTACGGCGGCTATATCGTGCAGGAAATTTGCCGCGTCGCGCGCGAGGCCGGGAAAATTCCCACCGCGCGCTGCGATACGAATGCCGAAGGCTCGCGCCGCGCTTTGGAGCGCGGAGGCTTGGTCGCCTGCGGCCATTTGGTGTTTGGGGAGGTGGCACCATGAGGATCGTTCGTCGCGCAGCAGCCATTGCCACCGTTCTCGCCGCCTCGTTCACCGTCGCGGCGCCGCGCGCGTGCGCGCAGTCGTCGCAGCCGGCCACCGGAACATCCGGCGGCGCGCCCGTGTCCGCCGCACCGACGCCTGCGCCAGCGACCGGATCGTCGCAGGCCACACCGCCCTCCGCATTGAAAGGCGAGCTGCAACCTCTTTCCTTTTTCGTGGGCCACTGGGACTGCGACGGGGAGTTCATCGCCTCGAAAAAGCCAACCGCCGCCTATGTCGAGGTCACTTCCGATCTCGAAGGCAATTGGTTGATGTTTCGCTGGGACGACAAAGCCCCGGGGAAATTTCACGCCGTGGAATTCTGGGGCTACAACAAAGGCGAGAAGCACTTTTCCAATTTCATCTACGACAATTACGGCGGCGTCCGCCTCTTCGAATCGAAAGCCATCGACGGCGAAACGCTCATTTGGGTCGGCGATATGCTGCCCTCAGCCACCGGCGCCGAAGCCCAAATCAATCAGCGCTTCGTGCTCGAACGCAAATCCGCCAAGTCCTTCGTAATTTCCTACGACACCCACAAACCCCAAGCCGACTGGGTCACCATGGACCGCCTGACCTGCACGCAATAAAACCGCACGAAATTATTTTTTCTGAAGGAGCAGCGCGCTGAATACCTCGGCCATTTGACCCGCGAGGCGCCCGGTCTCGGCGATCGCTTGTAATTGACGGTAAACGTCCTGCGCATCGCCCGCTTTGCGAATTCCCACCGCGCAAATCACTACGATCTTCTGGTCGGCAAAAATCCTGTAAATCACCCGATGGCTGGCAAACTCGTGTTTCCAGTATCCGGCCAGTGAGCCGCGCAGCGGCGTTCCGTATTCGTGGGGATGAACGCTGAGTTTTTTGTCGATGGCCTTGCGTAGTTGTTTGCGGATGCTGCCGTCGAGCGCACGAATTTCCGCAGCTGCGTCGCGGGTATATCTCATTTCGAACGGAGCTGGCGGGAAAGCCTCGGCCTCATGAATTCGCGGGTCGGGGGGTTGCCGATTCTGTCGCCGTCTCTTCATTCCCCAAAAACGTCTGCAGTGGTCAGCAGGCGGCCAGCTTTCACGTCCTTATCGATGGTCTTGGAGAGGCTCATCAGCCGATCTGCCAGCTTGCGGTCGGCCAGAATCTCCAGCGTCGCCAGAACAGACTCGCGCTCCGTGACCAGTGCGTCGAGGAAGTCCTTGTCTACGACGTACTTCGCGCCCTGGCGGCGGTTCTCCACTAAGACAACCCGGTTCCGTTTGGCGGATTTCAGGTGGCCGCGCAGGTTATCGCGCAGCTGCGTCGCGCTTATGGTTTTCACGTTCATCGGGTTATTCGGCATGGTGGTCTCCAACCAAAAGTAGCGTACGATTCAGCGAGTTAATTGTACGTTAGTGAACGGGTCTCGGTCAATCCGCGCGAGTCCTAATCACCATCTACGCCGGGCGCTGGCTCAGATCCAGCGCGCGGGTCGAGTGGGTCAGGCTGCCCATGCTGATCGCGTCGACTTCCATGTCCGCGTACATATCTGAATTGCGCTCGGTAATTCCGCCGCTGGCTTCGATCAGAATCGCGTCCCACAGCTTCGCTTTGCGCAGCGTGACGATAATTTGCCGCGCGTCGTCCGGCATTTGATTGTCGAGCAAAATCAGGCACGGGATAATCGTGCACCCGCGACCCGCCGATTTTCTTCAGCCGGTTGAATTCGCGCGCGGCGGCGATGGCGCCGTCTTCAGAACGCACTTCGATCTCGATGAAACGCGCACGAGCCTGCACTTTCCACGCCCGCGCAATCGCCGCCGGAGCCGCGCGCTCCTCGTTGCGATGAAACAGCGCCAGATGATTATTTTTAATCAGGATGCCGTCGGCCAGATTCAGCCGGTGCGTTCCGCCGCCGCCCACATGCAGCGCGCGCTTATCGAGCAGGCCCCACGGAGTTTTGCGCGTGCCCACGATTCGCGTCGCGGGGCAGCGTTGCCAGGCGCTTTCCTGCAGCCGTTTGGTGATGGTGGCGATGCCGCACATGCGCTGCAGCAGGTTCAAACCCACGCGCTCGGCGGCCAGAATTTTATTCTGCGGGCCTTCGATGCGCACCAGCGCGTCGCCAGTATTGATAATGTCCCCGTCTTCTTTTTTCGGCACCACCTTCAGCCCCTGCTTGCTGAAGAGCCAGACGTATTCCCGCATTCCGGCGGCCACACCCGGTTCACGCGCCAGAATCTGCGCTGCAGCTTTTTCTCTTCCGATGCCCAGCGCTGCCGCCGTCAGATCTCGCGGCTTGGTGTCCGTTTCCAGCAAAGTGAAAAGAATGTTTCGCGCCGTGCGCAAATACGCGCCGTTGCCAAAATTCAATTCCGCGCCGCGAAACAGCGCGTGCTCCACAATCCGCCGCCGCAGTTCCGGCATGGGATACCGTAACGATGGTTGCATCGGAAAATGTCTCCAAATAGCGCCGGATGTCGGCGCGTGATGTATGAATCAGGGAAGTATCAACTCGGCTAGGGGGAGCTTGCAATTAGTGTAACGCCAGTCGCGGCGGAAAAACAAAAGGCGGACGCCGCGGCAGGGAAGCCAAATCCAAATTGGATCGCGCCGCGGGCCCGCATCCCGCGGCGCATCACGGCCAACACTTGGACCACGGCGGTATACTTTTGTGCGTCAAGAAAACGAATAGCACGCGTTACGCGGAGGAAAAAGCCATGAACGACCAGGCGGCCAAAGCCGAAAAATTGCGCCAGCTGCACCACGGACCGAAAATTCTGGTGCTGCCTAACGCCTGGGACGCGGCCAGCGCGCGCATCTTCGAAGACGCCGGCTTTCCGGCCATCGCCACCACCAGCGCCGGAGTCGCATTCTCGCTGGGTTATCCCGATGGCCAGCTGATTCCGCGCGAGGAAATGCTGGGCGTGGTGAAGAGAATCGCGCACAGCGTACAAGTTCCAGTAACCGCGGACCTTGAAGCCGGATACGGCGACGCGGCGAAAACCGCGGAGAGCGCTATCGAGGCAGGCGCAGTAGGCCTGAACCTGGAAGACTTCGACCACGCCGACGGTAAGAAATTATTTTCCATCACCGAGCAGGTCGAGAAAATCAAAACAATCCGCCGCGTTAGCGACAAGCTCGGCGTGCGCCTGGTGATCAACGCGCGCACTGATCAGTACCTCGCCGAAATCGGCGAGCCTTCCACGCGTTTCGCCGAAGCCATGCAAACGCCTGCAGGCCTACATCGCCGCCGGCGCGGATTGCGTTTTCGTTCCCGGCGTGACCGACGAAGAAACGCTCCGCCGCCTGGTGGCCGAATTAAAATTTCCGCTCAATGCGCTGGCCCAGCCGCCTTCGCCGGCCATTTCGCGTTTGCAGCAGCTCGGAATCGCCCGCGTCAGTATCGGCGCCGGAATCACCCGCGCGGTGATGGGCCTGACCCAGCGCGCCGCGCGCGAACTGCACGATTCCGGAACGTACCGCGCCATGTTCGACGGCGCCATGCCCTGGGCCGAGGCGAACAAGCTGTTCGAGAAATAAACAGCCGCCGCCCACGCGACCACAGTAGTACGCCGGGATCGCGCACGCTGGATTTCCGCGCACGCCCGCATGTTTCGTTTTTGTTCCGCACCCCGCGCACCAAAGTGAAAATTTATGCGTACTCGATTCATGGTATTGAATGCGCGCTCGCTGGGCCGCACTCTCAGTGAGACGGAACGACACACCAGACCTGGCCGCGTGCGAGCGGCGCAGCCCCAGTTTCTAGTTTTTGATTTCAAACATGGGCCAGAAGACCAAACGAGTCCTCATCGCCGACGACAACGCGCACCTGCGCAAGGCGCTCTGCCGCCTGTTCGAAGATCACGAATATTTGGAAATTTGTTGTGAGGCCGTGAACGGCAGGGAAGCGGTGGAAAAAGCGATCGCCGTCAAACCCGATTTGATCATTCTCGATCTTTCCATGCCGGTGATGAACGGCCTGGAAGCTGCGCGCCAGCTCACCGCGCTGATGCCGCACGTGCCTAAAATTCTTTTCACCCTGCACGCGCATGCGCTGATTAAATCGGACCTCGACGCCGCCGGCATCAGCCGCGTGGTTTCCAAATCCGACATGATCGAACTGCTGGCCCATTCCGAAGCGCTGGTCAAAGCGGCGTAATCGCTCAGCCGACATCGCTGCATCGCCCGCTTGGGGACGAAGATCTCCGCCGCTTCCCGCGCGCGCACTCAAACGTTCACCTTTTCATCGTCTGAGGTATACTCCCCGCATTCTCAGAGGGGAGGCACACGCTCTTGCGAAAATACCTGGCGGAATTTCTCGGAACCTTCGTGCTGGTCTTCGGCGGAGTCGGTACGGCGGTGCTGGCTGGCAGCCATGTTGGTTATCTCGGCGTCTCATTTGCGTTCGGCTTGTCGTTGCTGGCCATGGTCTACACCATCGGCCCCATTTCCGGTTGCCACGTCAATCCGGCGGTAACGCTTGGCGTACTGCTGGCCAAGCGTATCAATTCGCGCGATGCGGTGATGTATGTGGTCGCCCAACTTTTCGGCGCGATTGTCGCGTCGGCATTAATCCTGCTGATCGCCAGCGGCGCCAGCGGCGGCTACGACCTGCACGGCGCGGGCCTCGGCGCGAATGGCTACGGCTTGGAACATTCTCCTGGGCACTACGGAGTGGTCGCCGCATTTATCGCCGAAGTAATCCTAACCATGTTTCTGGTGGTCACCGTGCTCGGCGCGACGGACGTGAAAGCGCCCGTTGGATTCGCCGGCCTGGCGATTGGCTTGGTGCTGACGCTGATCCATCTCGTCGGAATTCCCATCACCAATACGTCGGTAAATCCCGCGCGCAGCATCGGACCCGCGCTCTTCGTCCAAGGCTGGGCGCTCGAGCAATTGTGGCTCTTCATTATCGCGCCACTGATCGGCGCGGTGCTGGCCGCCGGAGCCTACGCCGCGATTCGCCTGCCCGACACCGTAATCACCACGCCCGCCGGCGAACGCGCGCTCGACAGCGAGCAAGCGCAACGCCGCAAATAAAAGCGCCGCGCTTTCGAATGCGAATTTCAGGGTGGCCTATCCTTGGCCGCAGTTGCCAAGGGTGGGGCCTTTCTGAAGACGCAGGAAAATTTTTCGCAGGTCCGAACACGAGAGACCTAACACGAGTCTAAATCCCCACTCTTTGCTGAAAATCGGGAAGGATGGGCCACCCGCAAGAGCAGAAGCCGCTGCGTCGAACGTTCCACCCTCACACCAAGCGTAGTGGAACGCACGTCCACCACACCTCAAATCCCACGCGCCACACTGAAACGCGACTCCATCTATTCCCAACATAGATACTTTGAATTGGACGCCATTCGTCACTCCTGCGACACTGCACCAGTCATCTACTGCGACGTAGCAGCGGATGAAGTGAAGAACCCAGAGGTTCCCTCCTAACCCCTGTTGTCCCACTTATCAGCAGTGCGGACTCCGTCGTCTGCGACGCCCAAACCCACGTAAATCGCTGTGCGCGTTGGGTGGCGTGTGCCGCAACTCGAAAAAAAAGGAGATGTTATGAAAATGATCCGTCGCTTCGCGCAGGTTCAGGTTTTGCTTTTGAGTTTGCTCAGCTCGACCGTGGTTCCGATCGCGGCCCACGCCGAAGAAGTTCATGGCCGTTTCACGCTGACATCCGAAACGCACTGGGGTTCGGCCGTGCTGCCCGCCGGCGAATACACCTACACGCTGGCCACCCGCAGCGCCATGCCGGTAATTCTGCTGCGCGCGGTGAAAGGCAACGAAGCCGCGTTCATTTCCGCCGACAGCGAAACCGGCACCTCAGCCACAGCGCCGAACGCGATTACCATCACGGCCTATGGCAAGGTGCAGGTAATCACCGAGCTGCATGTCAATGACGCCGGCCTGGTCCTGCATTACCGCGCTCCGGCGTTAGAAGCTGCCGCAGCCAAAGCCGCCGAAACGAAATATTCGGCGAGCGTAGGCACCAAGTAGTTTCGAGCAGTAACGCAAAAAAGGGAGCCGTGATTTTTCACGGCTCCCTTTTTTATTACGCAGGGCGAGCGAACTTTCAGCAGGGAACTACGCGGAAACTTTCTCGCTCAGGCCACTTACGCCATCGGCGCGGGTCGAGCGCTTCATCTCTTCGGTCATAATCACTGCTTCGGCGATCTGCTTCATCGATTTGCGGGTCTGGCGGCTTTGCTGCTGCAGCGCGAGATACGCGCGTTCCTCATCGAATCCCAGGTCGCGCTGCAGGATGCCTTTGGCGCGTTCGACCAGCTTGCGGGTCTCGAGCCGATCGGAGAGCGCGGTGTTTTCCGTTTCCAGCCGCGCCATTTCGATTTCCGCGCCGACCAGAAATCCCACGGTGGTGATCAACCGAATGTCGCGCTGCTTATAAACGTGGGGCTGCACGTGCTGCAGGTTAATCACGCCCACCAAACGCCCGCGGCATAAAAGCGGCACCGACAAAAACGCCTGATACTTGTCTTCGGGCAACTCGTTGAAAAATTGAAACCGCGGATCCTTCGCCGCGTGCTGCGCGATCGCCACCACTGCGCGATTTTCGGCCACCCAGCCGGTGATGCCCTGGCCGACTCGCAGCTTCAGCTTATCAATTTGTTCCGCGTGAGGGTTTTTGGAGGCGCGCAGGATCAAATCCTGCCCCTCGAGCACGAAAATAAAGCACGAATCGCATTTCACCAGCGAAACGGCGCAGTCCACTACTTGCGAGAGAACTTCGTGGAAAGGGTCGGCGGCGGCCATGCGGCTGCCGATGGCGTGCAGCAGGTCGACTTCCGGGCTGGCGTGCAAGGCGGGTACGTTGTCCATATAGAAACGTATCGGCAAACGTGGCGCCGGTCCAATCGCAATTTTCGATGACTGAGATAACACCTGCGCTAATACGAGCCGGCCAAAACCGCACGACGCCGTTGACTCTACCCAGCACCCGATGTACTTTCATGCCCTCATCGCGGAGGTCACCATGGTCGTCAAGCTGATTGCGCGTGTTACCTACTGGCTGGGCCTGATTTGTGCTTCGCTCGCGGTGATCACGCGACTGGCCAACGCCCTCGGTTTCGAAAGCGTGCGCATCGTGACCCGCGGCAATTCCGTCGATTTCAAAAGCTTCCTCGACGCCGCGCTGCTGCTGATTTTCTTGTCGATGGCGTCCTCGCTGTTCGCGCGCCTCGATTCCTAACCCCAGCTTTTCTCAACGCCATTCCGATTTTCATACGGTCCGATTCCTTGCGATCGGCTAAGTCCGCACGGCGTTAGGGCAACCCACGCGCGGTTCTCGCGGAGTGCGGTGGCACGTCCGCTTCACAGGACGGACCACCGCCGGCCAAGCGACTATGGAATCGCTCAGCGGTAGGCTCGAACGGCAGCACTTATGCATTTTATTGCTTCACGGACACGGACTGTTGCGCGGCGCTGGTATGAGACCGCGTCATTCGAGGCTACGCGTTGCTCGAAGCAGTCTTTTGCGGCCGGCGGCGGTCCGTCCTGAAAGGCGGACGGGCCACCGCACTCCGCGAGAACCGTGTCAGCCTTCGATGTCATTGGGACTTGCTTGAAGTCGCCGGCGAGCGCGCTGTCCGCAATCGAACACCCTATTTGTCGGCAACCGATTCGCCCGCGCTCGAAAAATAACCTGCTTACGCCCGCATTTTCCGCGCGTCTATCGCGCCAAGACATCCATTGCCGCACAAGAAAAACTCAATAAGGAGGCATCCATGAAGCGCCGATACATCCGCGCCTCGATCTTCGCAATCGTTCTGCTTTTCGCCGGCGCCGCTCGCGCGGGGAACGCTTCCTCGCCGGCCGGAGCATGCAAGGCGCCCGAGTATCGCAAATTCGATTTCTGGATTGGCGATTGGGAAGTGCACCAGCCCGGCAAGGACGGAGTGACCGGCGCTATCGGGGAGGTGGTCGGCCACAATCGTGTCACGTCCGAACAGGATGGCTGCCTGCTGATCGAACACTGGACCTCATCGACCGGCGGCGAGACCGGAACCAGTTTTAATTATTACGACGTGCGCGATAAAAAATGGCACCAGCTCTATCTCGATAATTCCGGAAACGCCGGCGCGTTCCCGGCCATGGCCGGGGATCTTACTGGCGGGAAAATGGTGTTGATCAGCGATCCGGCGCAAACGCCGGTCTTCCGCTGGACCTGGTACGTGCTGGAAGCGGGTAAGGTCCGCCAAATGGCGGAGCAATCGAAGGACGGGCAGAAAACCTGGAGCATCGTCTGGGATTCCGTTTACGTGAAGCAGGATTAAACGCGGCGCAAAACCGCGAACGCCCGGGCGTCGCGCACTTGGTCCACAACGTTCCCTAAATTTCGGATCCCCGCGCCCCCGCGCCGCGCGGGCCTCCGCCCATTTTGATTCCTTTACATTCCCGCAGGTCTGGCATAGCCTCCGCCACAAGCGGTCAGGCCCCTTCCAAATCCCAGCAGTGAAGGATCGAGATGGACACCAGCACTCTGCTTCCCATGATTCTCAGTTTGATTAGCGGCGGCGTAGGCGGGAATATCGCCGGCGCATTGCTGAAACAATTCAGCCTTGGGCCGGTCGGCAATTCGATCGTAGGAGTTTTGGGTGGCGCGGCGGGCGGCGCCATCATGAGCCACGTCGGCGCGCTGGCTGGCACCGGCATGGCGGGCAATTTGGGCGGCTCCGCCGTCGTCGGCGCGATCGTGACGGCCATCGTCGGCGCCATCAAGAACGCCGCGGCCGGCAAACCCACCACCTAAAAATTTTCGCCAGGAAATTTGGCAAACAGCGCGAAGAATATTTCGCGCGAGCTACATCTGTGCGCGGAGCCTGCGTTCGCTGCAGCGGCCCGCGGGCTTACTCTTCCTTGGTTTTCAACTTCAGGCGATGCTTGTTCTCTTCCAGAAATTCGCGCAGGTCGGTCATCACGTCGAGCAATCGAATCCACTGCTCGTAATATAAAGTGACCGGAAAGCGCCCCAGGCCATAGACGCTGACGCCGCCTTTTTCTCCCACGCGAAATTCCAGCGCGCCGCTGCGCTTGGACCCGCCCGCGGCCTTCTTCTCCAATTCCGCAATCTTCGCCAGCAATTCCTCACGACTTGGTTCGGACATAAATCCCCCAGAACAATCAGAATGAATGTTTTCGCAGCAAACGCAATGTTACACGCAAACCGGGACTGCCGCGCGCCACGCGGCAACTGCGCCGGCGAAGCGCGTCGCCCACGCCAACGACGCATCGCGGAGCGTCCGCAGCGTAATTAGCGCCCAGCCCATTTTGGAGTGCGGTGGCTCTGCCACCGCTTTTCCGAAACATCACTCGGCCTCACGCGTATCCAAGCGCGAAGCGCAGGCCCAAAACCTGACCCGCCTTTTGTTTTTGATTTTTCCGGGTGGCCCAAAACCCCCACCCTTCGCGAAAAGCGCGAAGGATGGGGCACCCGCAACGTCAAAGACAAAATCGAAACTACCTCTGATCCACCGGGAATTCCTGAAACGTCGCGCGCGCGCGGACGAAACCATCGGGTGAGACGTGCACCGCGCCTTGAAACGGGCGATCGATGTCGGCGATCGCTACCAGCGCCAGCGACAGCAGCAGCGTCAACGAAATCACCTGTACGCAATGGAGCCGGAAATTTTCAGTCCCGAATAAACATGCGGACATGGTGGTAATTCCGCCGCCGACAATCAGCACCAGCCACAAAACTCCCGGCAGCTTCGACGTGCTCTGCAGAAAACGGACCCGCCGGTGTTCGGACATGCTGGAAATTTCGGTCAGCGCCAGTTGCACGCTGGTCTGTTCGGCGAACGATCCCGGCTTAGCGCTCATCACCACCGTCCACAATTTCCGGGTAATCTCCTGGCTGGTGCCGGCTTCTTTTTCGGCGCGTTCCATGGCCGGCCATTCCTGATCGATTGCATTGTCGGCATACTGCCGCGCCAAGGCGCGCACTTGGGCCCCTTCGCCGGTCGGCATGCCGCCCGCCAAGCGAAACACGCTGACCAGGCAATTCGCTTCGCCGTCGGCGTTGAGTTCCGCCATTTGGTAAGTGGTCCACACCGCGTACAACATGAATCCGATAATCACCGCGTAGGTGGTCCCCAATACGCTGACCTGCCAGCCGATGATGTCGTTGTGCTCGCGCCGTTGGGTGAGGGGCCAGAAACGTTTCAGCACCCACAGGAACAGCGTCGAGCCGATCGTGCACGCCAGAATCACCAGCAAATCTTCGAATCCCGTCAGCACGCCGAATCCTCCCGCGTCGCGAAATTTCCTTGGGCTTCGCGCCCGGGCCGATTCTACACCGGCCGGCCCGCAGGTCGAGCGTCAGAACAGGCCGCGATGCTGTGGTAAAATCCGCGCTCATGACAGGCGCACCGCTCGATCCCGAACATCTCGCCAAAGTGAAGCAGGGCATGCAGAACGCCTGGACCGCCGGCGACTTCGGCCAGATCGCCCGCTTTTCTGCCGAAGAAGGCGCGAACTTTATTGCCCGCCTGCCGATTCGCGCCGGCCTGGAAGTTTTGGATGTCGCCTGTGGCACCGGCAACCTGGCCATTCCCGCCGCGCGCACCGGTGCCCGCATCACCGGCGTCGACATCGCTGAGAATTTGCTGGAGCAGGCGCGCCAACGCGCCGACGCCGCGGAGCTGCGCGTCGATTTTCGCTACGGCGATGCCGAGCAATTGCCCTTCGCCGATAATTCGTTCGACGTGGTGGTCTCGATGTACGGCGCGATGTTCGCGCCGCGCCCCGAAGTCGTCGCTGCCGAACTCGTTCGGGTGGTGCGGCCCAGTGGCCTAATCGCCATGGCCAATTGGACGCCGGAAGGTTTCGTCGGGAAAAGTTTTGCGATCACCGGACGCCTGGCGCCACCTCCTGTGGATTTGCCCAAGCCGGTGCTGTGGGGCACGGAAGAAGTGGCGCGCCAACGTTTTGCCGCCGCCGGATGCAGCAGCGTCGAAACTTTCCGCCGCATGCAGCATTTCAAATATCCCTATCCCGCCGCGCGCGTCGTCGCTTTCTTCCGCGAATATTTCGGTCCCACGCAAGTCGCCTTCTCGCGCCTCGATGCCGCGGGCCAGGAACGAATGACCGCCGAAATGGAAAAGCTCTGGATCGAGCATAACCACGGCCCCGAAGGCGAATCCCACGTCGACGCCGAATACCTCGAAGTCCGCGCCACCAAACCGAAAAAGTAACCCAGCCCCCGTTCGCGCACACCCGATAATTTCGAAGTGATCTCCAGCGACATCGAAGGCTGAAACGGTTCTCGCGGAGTGCGGTGGCACGTCCGCTTCTCAGGACGGACCACCGCCCGCCGCTGGAATTTCCTCCCAGCAACAAGTCGCCTCGAACAACGCGGCCTCCCAAGCAGCAGGGCGACAGCAAGTGCACATCGGTTGGTTGCGACGTCTCGCAACAAACAAACGACCGATGCCGTGGATACTTTTGTTTTTTCCGAGCCTACACGGTGCCGGACCGCGCGCGGGTGGCCGGCGGTGGTCCCCGCCTTTGGCGGGCGCCACCGCACTCCGCGAGAACCGTGCGATTGGTGACTTAACGGGTTGTGGACCTAACGGATGAGTAGTAAGCTTTGGCGAAATGGGGGAATGGCCGCACGCTCCTGCGCATCGCGTCGACGCGGCGGGCGTTTACATGGTCACCGCTGCGACCTACAAGAAAATTCCCATTTTCAACTCGGCAGAAAAGCTCGGTCTGCTTCAGGCGCGACTTTTCGACGTATGCGAAAAGTATGGAGTGAAGCTGGAAGCGTGGTGCATTTTTCCGAACCACTACCACTTCATTGGTACGGCGTCGCGCTCAGCGAGCATCGGATCGCTGGTGAAAGAGTTGCACACTCTGACCGCGCGTGGAGTCAATCGTTTGGACGACGTGAGTGCGCGAAGAGTCTGGTTCCAATATTGGGACAAGTTGATCCGGCATCAAAGGGCATACTTTGCCCGGCTCCACTACGTCCATGAAAACGCCGTGCGCCACGGCATTGTGCGCAATGCGGTGAATTACCGCTGGTGTTCAGCGGGTTGGTTCGAGCAACGCGCAAACCGCGCCTTCCGCAAAACAGTGTTAACGTTTCCCATCACGCGCTTACGCACGCCTGACGACTTCGAAGTGAATCCCGGCGACGTCGAAGGCTGAAACGGTTCTCGCGGAGTGCGGTGGCACGTCCGCTTCTCAGGACGGACCACCGCCCGCCGAACGAGTTTCCTTTCAGCAATATGTAGTCTCGAACGATGCAGCTTATAGGCAGCGGCATGCCCCAACTACAATCGAACGAATGTTGCTGTGGCATGCGTTGCTCATGTTCGAGCCTGCTCCGTGCCGGAGTCGTGCGTGTGTTGCCGGCGGTGGTCCCCGCCTTTGGCGGGCGCCACCGCACTCCGCGAGAACCGCGCGTGGTGTGCATTAACGGAGTGTGTGCCCGACCGATCATGCTTGGCGTTGTGATTTGAGCGAAACGCAAACCGACGGGGCTTGTCCGCGCGTGGGTGCACATCTATCGATACTGGCAAGTCTCTGGCACCGGCTTGCCGTAGGCCTGCGCCGGAATCAGCACGCCGGTTTCCTTCACCAGGAACGAATAAAACGCGTAACGCACTTCATTCACCCGCGGCATCGCGCCTTGATATTCCAAATCGTCCTCGGACGGGAACACCCGCCAGGAAAACGTCACCGGCCCGCAGGCCTGCACCGGCACGGTGTAGGTCACCTCGACGCAACTCGAATGGTCCGCCGCTTGGCACGGCGTGTGCTGCCACGCGCCGTGCGAGTAATCGTCATAGAAAACAAAATGCCGCTTCACGATTTCGATGCCGGAGGGATCGCTTTTCGAACGCAGGCCGAGGTACAACGCAGCGGTAGCCAGAATCGCCAGCACCACCGGAAACCACATCTTCAGGTGGTGTCCGTAACCCACTGCCGGTACCGCTGAATATTTCTTGCGCTCGATCGCCGCCGCTTGCTCCGCGGTCAGGTCTTCGGCCTGATTCACCGGGTACCCGCAGTTCGAGCACAGCGTCGCATCTTCCGGCAGAACTGTGCGGCAGTTCACGCAATGCAACATCTACTCACCTCGTGCCTTCGCCGCCTCGCAGGACGTGGGCGCTGGCAGAAAATATATGTTCGAGACGCGGCCCCGGCGGCGCTCGAGTATCGCTGAACCCGCAAACATTTCCAATGTTCGGACGCAGACTCGCGTCCGCGCGTTTCGCGAAAGGCGACAACGTCTGGTGGCCGGTACCTGCGATTGCGCGAAAGAGTCGCTCGGCGTTATGCTCTGCCCGAAACGCGCCCGGCCCGGACCCTTCAAAAAACAGCGCATCGAATTGGCTCGCGCGTGAATCCAATCCACGAAAGGCCCAAATTTGAAAATCTCAGCTCCAGGGGGGACATCATGGAAAAGGTAAAGCAGGGAAGTGACGTCAAGAGCCGCCAGACCGCGGCCATCAATACGCCGAGTGGCCTGTCTTCCGCCGCCGTTCGCGACATTTCCGGTTCGCTCAACGCGCTGCTCGCCGATTTTTTCGCGATCTACATCAAAACCAAAAACTTTCACTGGCACATGAGCGGCCCGCATTTCCGCGATTACCATTTGCTGCTCGATGAACAGGCCGACCAGATCTTCGCCACCACCGACGACATTGCCGAACGGGTGCGCAAAATCGGCGGCGGCACGCTGAAATCCATCGGTCAGATCAAGAGCCACCAGCGCGTGCTGGATAACGACGCCGAATACGTCACGCCCGAAGACATGCTGGCCGAACTCAAGGGCGACAATTCCGATCTGATTGCCCGCCTGCGCGAAGCTCACGAGCTGACCAGCGAACACCACGACGTCGCCACCACCAGCCTGCTGGAACAATGGATCGACGAAGCCGAACGCCGCGCCTGGTTCCTCTTCGAAACCACCCGCCGCGCGCAGTAAGCGGCGCACACGGCATCAAAACGCCGCGATTGCAATCCGCAATCGTTGGTGGGACTATCGCCTTAACAGTTGATGTTCAGGGCGGAACATCCATGCCGTACCTCTTCGAGTTCGATAGCGCCAACGCGCTCCTGCAAGGGCGTCTCTACGGAGTGGTGACCTCCGAAGAATTTCGAGAATATTTTCGCCAGGGCGTGCGCTGCATTTCCGCCAAGAAACCGCGCGCCGGGATCACCGACCTGAGCGAAGTTACCACTTTCGATGTTGCGCCGCAGACCATTCGCGATCTGGCCGTTTCGCGTCCCATCGCCCCGGCCGAAGCGCTGCAACGGGTGATCGTCGCTCCCTCGCCCGACGTTTTCGGCATGGCTCGCATGTTCGAATCGCACGGCGAAGCCACCCGACCGGATCTGCACGTGGTGAAAACCTGTAAAGAAGCGCTGGTCATCGTCGGCGTCCCTGAACCCAATTTCGAACCCATCGACCTGACCACGCTCGAGCCGCCCGACAAAGCGGCCACATCCACCTGATTCTTTCAGCCGAGGCACGCTTGGCGTTCGGTCGCTTGCCTTTGCCTTCCGCCATCTCGCCGCGCCGCCCAACCATCCGCTTCGCCTAGCCGTCTCGTCCAAGCGCTCGAACCGTTTTTGGCCGTCATCCTGAGGAGTGTCTTTCGCGACGAAGGATCTCCTGCTTGCCCAGCCCAGAACCGGAGTAAGCCGGTTCTCGGTCGAGCAAAAAAAGTCCGCCGCCACCTTTTTCAAATTCGCAATTTTCTGGTTCAATGGTGGAACGCGCTCGCGCGCATCCGCACTCCTCAGGAGGCTTTTCTGACCAACGGCGCCGAAAATCCGAATCAGCCGCCACCGCCGGCCGTGCCACCGCCGGTGGTAATCACCGCCGGCCCTACTCCCATCCCGCGGCCGAGCAGCACCAAAACCATCCTCACCTGGGTCGCCGTCTCGTTTGTTGTTCCCACCATTTTCATCATCCTGCTGCACAAAAAACTCGAACCCAACACCGCGGTCCTCACCCTCACCGGCGAAATTCCGATAAAGCTGATCAGCGCCTTCGCCGTCATCATCGGCACCTGGCTCGCGGCGCGCATGGACAAGAAGTCGCTCGCCGATTACGGCGTGCCGCCGCAATCCGCTTTCGGCGCGCGTTTTTGGGAGGGATGCGTCTGGGGCTTCGCCATGCTTTCCGCAGTGGTGCTGGGCATCCGCCTCACCGGCCATTTCGAAATTAATTCCGTCGCTCTCGCCGGCGGCGACATCGTGAAATACGCGATCGGTTGGGCCATCGCGTTCTGGGGCGTGGCTATCAGCGAGGAATTTATTTTCCGCGGCTACCTGCTCTGGCTCTACACCCGCCGCATGACCTTCTGGCAGGGCGCGCTGATTCTCTCCGCGCTTTTCGGCGCCGCGCACCTGGGCAATCCGAATGAAAACGCGTTTGGCATTTTGCAGGTCGTGGTAGTCGGCATGATTTTCTGCCTGATCATTCGCCGTACCGGCACGTTGTGGCTGGCGGTCGGCTTTCACGCCGCGTGGGATTGGGCCCAAACTTTTTTCTACGGCACCGCCGATAGCGGCTTGATGGGCCAGGGCCACTTCCTCAACACGACGAGCGAAGGTCCCAAATGGATCACCGGAGGCGGCGCCGGCCCCGAAGGCAGCGTCATCGCCTTCGGCGTCCTGCTGCTCTTCGCCCTGCTGGTCCACCTGCGTTTCCCGAAAGCCCTGTACCTAACCGGCCAAGAACAACAAGCGGCCCAAGCAACCGCAGCATAAATAACTCAGCGCGAAGCGCGCGTAGCCCGCGCGTTGCCGAATTGCGCAGCGTCCGCCGCGCCGACACGATCGAGCCCACTATGGAGTGCGGCGGCTCCGCCGCCGCTTTTCCGACTCAACGCCCCATCACAAACCGGCCCAAGCGCGAAGCGCCGCCACGGAATCCGGTTCTGTAGCGGCGGACTTCGGACCGCCAGCCTCCGTCACGCACCAGCCCAACGCTCCGCAGCCACCGAGAAAGCCGGCGATGAGGCCGTGCAGATTCATGGTATTTTTTGAGGCGAGCTACCTGGGGGAAACGAATGAATTCGAGGATTGCAGGAGCAGGCCGGACGCGGCGGGAAATCTTGAAGCTGGGGTCGGGGCTGGCGGGCGGGGCGGCGTTTGCGGGTTTAGTTGCGCCACGAGCCGGCGCGGCGATCGGGCTGTGGACGCAACACTCGCAACAGGCGGCATCTTCGCAGCAGCAGGCCGCGCAGCAACAATCACCCGTCGCGGCACCCGTGAGCAATGACCGGGTGGCGCAGATGCGGGCGCAGGCGGCGACGGTGCCGATTAAGACGACTCGGCTGCGCGAAAATATTTACCTGCTGACCGGGCCGGGCGGCAACATGATCGCGCTGACCGGATCCGAAGGAAAAGTTTTGGTGGATACCAGTTTTGCCGGGTCGGTGCCAAAAATTATCGCGGCGCTCGGGGCCATTGACGCGCAGCCGCTGAAAGTGATCATCAACACCCATTGGCATTTCGATCATACCGACGGCAACGCCGGACTGCGCGAGACCGGCGCGACCATCATCGCGCATGAAAATACTTTGAAGCGGCTCTCGACGCCGCAGGAAATTGCGATGTTTCAGATGCATTTCGATGCGATGCCGCCAACGGCGTGGCCGCGCCAGACCTTCAACGATCAGTTCGGGTTGCACTTCGGCGGCGAGCAGCTCAACTTGGCGCACATTCAGCCCGCGCATACGGATAGCGACATTTACGTGGCGTATGAAAAGGGAAATGTGCTGCATTGCGGCGATGTGTGGTTCAACGGGATTTATCCATTCATCGATCCGAGTTCGGGCGGAAATATCAACGGAATGATTGCGGGTTCGGCGGAGTGCCTGAAACATGCGGACGCCGAGACGATTATTATTCCGGGACACGGGCCGCAAGGGGACAGGGCGCAGCTGACTCGGTATCACGACATGATGGTTACGGTGCGCGACCGGGTGCAGACCCAGAAAGCGGCCGGGAAAAAAGTTGAGGAAGTTGTGGCGGCGAAACCGACGGCGGATCTGGATGCGGAGTGGGGCAAGGGAAACGTCACCGGGGATTTCTTTACCACCCTGGTTTATTTGACGCTGTAGCGTGGGATAGGCTCTCAGCCTGTCTGCACCCCACTCTCAGTGGGGTGTGCTTTCGCCTGCGAGTAGCACTGATCGTAGCGTCGCGTGGAATTGTGCGGCTTAGGGCTTCGCGTCGCGCTCGGCGCGGATTTTTTCCATTACGCTTTGGATCAGTTCTTTGGCTTTGCCGATTTCGGCTTGGATGATGCGGATGTCCATGACCGGGACGTTGGGGTCGCGGTTGGTGTGGCAGTAGACACCGTGCTGGCCAACCAGGACGAGCGCGTTGGTGAGCAGGTCGAGCGTGACCGCGAGCGTGCCGCGGTAGGGGCCCATCATGGTCGTGAAGTGGTCGAGTTCGGTTTTGTGTTGATCGAAGGCTGACATCGAGCAGGCTCCCGGAAAAAATGAATGCAGGTCGAAGGTAGCGCGTTGTTGCGGGCTGCGCAACTCGGCTTGGAATTCGCGCGTCGAGCGGCAGCGAAAGAGCGTCGAAAGAGTAGGAGAGAAGATGCGGCGGGCGACCTAGTCCTAGGACCATCTATTGCGTTCCTAGGAACAGACGCGTCCGACTTTTCTTTACTCTCTGCGGTGGCGGTTGGATAATCTTGCGCGTTGCGGCTGGTGTGCGCAAGGTTGTGGGTACGCCCGAGCCGCGCCCTGACCCATCTCCGGCGGGGCTTTCGATATTTCTGCCAGCGCGAGCATTTTTGGAATTATTTATGGCGGCGCTTTGAGGCTGCCCGAAATTTTTAGGCCACAGATTCGCAATCGAAAAAATCGATCCAGGGCCGTTCCTGGGGGAACTTTGACGGCGCTGAGATACGCGGGGTGAAGGCAAAATGAGAAGGTCTGATTTGGTGCGTAATGCGGCGAAGGGCAAGGCGGTGCGGACCTCGCAAATCGTCTTCGGCGAGCGGCAGCATTTGCTGCGGGTGCTGGATTCGGTGGAACGCAGCGCGTTGCCGGCGGCGCGTCTGGAGCAGGAACGGCGGGTGATCGAGCAGCTGATTCATTCGCGGACCCAGGAATTGAACCGGATCAATCCGGGATGGGATGAAAAAGTCGGCGTGGTCTTGAGCGCGGAAGTGAAGCCGGAGACTTTGGATTCGCTTTCGAAGCAGGCGCCGAAGGAAGATTTCTATTTACTGCGGTTGATCAGCGAGCATCCGAAAGTTACGGCCAAGACCTTAGGACGGTTGTCGCATCATCCGTATTCCGCGATTCGGGAAAATATTGCGCGGCATCCGAATAGCGATGCGTCTACTCTTTCACGGTTGAGCAAGGACCGCACCCAGCCGTTGTGGTATCTGGTAGCCTTCAATCCGAATGCTCCGGCGCCGCTGCGGAAGAAATTGCAGGAGAGAATGCGCAGGCTGGGAGAGAAGTCGGCAACCCAGTAACGGCGGAAATTGGAAATCGGAAAATGGAAATTGGATTTTGAGGGCGCCTTTGGGCGCCCTTTTTTATTTTGTGCGGCGGCTGGCTCCGGGTGAGTTGGCTACGCTGAGGATTGGTTCTGGAGTAGAATCGCGGCATGGCGGCGGTGATCGATCCTTTGAAGCAGTTCAATATTGCGGATGAGTTTGTGGGAAGGCCAGCGCTCGCGTCGCCGGACAAGGTGGCGATTCTTGGCGTGGGGCGCAAATATACCTACGCGGAGTTGCAGGCCTATGTGAACCGCACCGCGCAGGCTTTGCGGTTGGCTGGGTGCCAGCCGGGGCAGCGAGTTTTGCTGGTGCTGCCGGATTCGCCGGAGTTTGTGGCGGCGTTTTTTGGGGCGGCGAAAATTGGGGCGATTGCCGTGCCGGTGAATCCGCACGCGCGGGCTAGCGACTACCGGCACTACGTGGCCAACTGCGGCGCGCGCATGGCCATCGTGCATTCGGCGACCGTCGGAGAATTCGCGGCGGAGGTGCCGACCAAGGCGCTGGATCTGCTGGTGATTGTGGACCCCAAGCCGGATACGCCGCGGCCAGAGCGCGTCGCGAAAAAGATTGTGGCGCTGGACGATTGGCTGCCTTCGCAGGCGGGAGATGTGCAGACCCATCCGACGCGCGCGGGCGACGTGGCGTTTTTTCTGTATACGTCGGGCAGCGCGGGCGCGGCCAAGGCGGCGGTGCATCGGCATGGCGACATGCTGGCGACTTCGCGGAACTTCGCCGAGGGCGTGCTGGGATTGCGCGAGGACGACCGGCTGTACTCGGTTTCGAAATTGTATTTCGCCTACGGCCTGGGGAACGGGATGTATTTCCCGTTGTTCTTCGGGGCTTCGACCATTTTGAATCCGGAGCGGCCCAACGCTACGGAAATCGCGGACACCATCAACCGCTACAAGCCGACCGTGTTTTTTTCGGTGCCGACATTTTATGCGACGCTGTTGCGGGAATCTGAGCGCGGGCTGAATGTGGATTTTTCGTCGGTGCGCCTGGCGGTTTCGGCGGGAGAGATGCTGCCGCCGGAAGTTTTCGAGAAGTTTAAGTCGCGTTTCGGGATTGAGATTCTGGATGGGATTGGATCGACCGAAATGCTGCACGTATTTCTTTCCGCGCGTCCGGGGAAGGCCCAGGCCGGGAGTTGCGGCGGCGAAGTTCCGGGCTACGAAGTGAAAATTCTGGACGACGCAGGCGCAGCGGCCGGCGTCGGCGACGTGGGCAATTTGTGGGTGAAGGGCGACAGCGCCTTCACCGAATATTGGCAACTGCCGGAAATGACCGCGCGGGCCAAACGCGACGGCTGGGTGATTACCGGCGATAAATTCACGCGCGACGCCGACGGGAATTTTCATTATTGCGGCCGCTCGGACGACATGATGAAGGTCGCGGGCATGTGGGTGTCTCCCGGCGAAGTGGAGAACGCGTTGATGGGGCATCCCGCGGTTTCGGAATGCGCGGTGGTGGGGCAGGTGGACGCGGTCGGGCTGGTGAAGCCGGTGGCTTACATTGTGCTGCGGCCTAGCGTGGTGCGCCCGGGCGGCGGGCTCGACAGCGAGATCCATGGCTGGCTGCGGACGCGTATGCCCGGGTTCAAGTGTCCGCACGATTTTCGATTTGTGGCGGAGTTGCCGAAGACTTCGACCGGAAAGATCCAGAGATATTTGTTGCGTTCGAGCTAGCCCTCCGCAGTTTCTGCGTTCCGATTTAACTCCCAGGAAATAAATTTGGCGAAGATTTCGCGTGATGCACACGGGTTTGGTTTTGCCCGGGTTTTGAATTGTGTTGCGCGGCCGGGCGCTCATACTTGAAAGGTAGAAATGGTGCTGCTCCGTAGGTTTTTGAGGCGGCGGCACAGTAGGGGAGGACTTATGAGCAGCTTGGCAAAATCGATTTCGTTTTGGCGTACGTGGCTGGTTTCGCAGTGATTTTGGGAGGTATGACGTATTCGGTTTCGGCGCAGCAGATGGCGGCTCCGGACGCGATGGCTCCGAGCACCGCGCAGGCCACGACGGCTGCGCCAGGATCGGCGACGGTTCCGGACACGCTGACGCTGAATGAAGGAACCGCCGTGCATTTGCGCACGACCGATTTCCTTTCGGCGTTGAACGACGGCTACGGTGGGCACTTCATCGCGGTGCTGGTGGCGCCGGTGGTAGTGGATGGCTGGGTGGTGGCGCGGGCCGGGCAATATATCGTGGGCGACGCCGCGAACGGTGAGAAGAAAGCAATCCAGCTGCGATTGAGCCAACTGATTCTGGTTGACGGCGGGCTGGTGCGCATCGAGACTTCGCCGGTAGCGGCAGGACTCGACACCCCGCCGCAATCGGTGCTGACGTTTACGCTGACCAAGGCGACGCCAGTATCCACGGTGCGCGGGCGCGTGGCGTTTCGCGCGGTGACTGGCGGAAGACTATACGAATTTTCCGCTCGGCAACGCACCGACGAAGATTCCGTTTGGGTACGATCCGCCGTGTTGCGTGGACCAGCATGGTTACGGGCAATTCGCGGGTGATGGATACGGGTACGATTATTACTACGGGGCGGGGTATGTGCCGCCTCCGGTGCAGATTCGGTATTACGGGTGGCATGGGAATCGCTGGGGCTGGTAGATCGATCTCGGTAGACGGCAACGGAGCATGTAAAAGAGAGGCTACAGAGGGTTTAGTGGTTACTTTCGGGCGTTCCGCCTCAAGTGCTGGCTCTAATGGCACATCCTTCGCAGAAGGCAGGAAGGATGGACCACGCGGCGAGGTTAAAGTGGAAACACTATCTTCAGTTCTGTGAAGTTGCCGAAGACTTCGATGGGGAAATAAAAAGGTTTTTGCTGAGGCAGGGCCAGATGGGATGCTAAGTTAAACTCATTTGAAACTTTCAAACAAGATTGGTCGGAGCGGCGAAGTTAGGCGATCGAGTTCCGGTTGGTTGTGCTTAAGAAGTTCATGGCGCCAAGTCTGGTACGTTCCTTCCCTACAGTCTTTGGCCAGCGCGCGCCCGATCGTCTCATAGGATCCAAGTTTTTTTCTCAACTCTTCGGGATCGCCAAGAGATCCAAGCACGAACACTCTCGCCGACACAGTGTCGGGAATTCGTTGCATGATAGCCTGCAACCGTTCAGGTTTGTCATCAAAATCAATAAGTAAGACCATGTACCGGTCGGGATATTTCTCCATATCCGCTGTGTGGTCTAAATTGAAACGATCTATCACTTCCAACCAGCCCCCAACTTCCTCAAGTACGTGGATATTTCGCGGCCGGAGCAGAGGGTCCAATAGAAATCCGTTAGCGATTTGGCGATTTGCATCATCCTCTGGTAAAACCAGAACATGTGGCCGATGCCGATTCACCATCACGGTGCGACATCTCCACGGATTAGGGCGTTTACGAGATCGCCTCCTACTTGGAGGTCACTAAGGGAACGTACGGTAGTTGGCTCTAGGTGACTTTCACGATGAAGTACGAGCGTGTTTTCTTCGGAGAAGCGGCGAATCGTCTCAGCGTTGTGTGAGGTTGCGATGAATTGTCCTCCGGCCTGAAATCCCCGCCGAAGTGCTAAAACGAAGTGCCCCACTTCGGATAGAGCCAGGTAATTATCCGGCTCATCCCAAAAACAGACGACTGGCCCGTAAGCATCATTGGCAGCTAAAACTAACGCACAGATCATGAAGCACTTTTCGCCGTCGGATAGTTCGGCGAACGGAATACTGACGCTTCCCTGCGAGCTAGAAAACTGCACGAGCAGACTTCGGGAGTCCTTTCCAATCGCCGGATTTTTAATGTCCTTTAGGTCTGGCATGACCTGTTTGAGATATTCGTCGATCTTTGCGTAGGCCGACGGCGCATAAGCGAGCAAGCCCGAAAACCACGCTCCGAAATTGACGACATTCACATCGGGCAGAAGGGTTTCTTGATCTGAGTCGCCGTTAATCAGGCTTGGAATCGGTCTAATAATGAGTAAACGGCTGAGCCACTCTTTAAAAAGGAATAGGGGATCATTCGCCAATTGGTGTTGGACGATCGGGAGAGCTACGAGATGCCAATCGATTCGAAAAGTGGCTTCTGTCTCCTGTCCTATTTTTGCAAGATGAACCTGAGAGAGTTGCCTGCTATAGATCGACTTTCCATTTACAGAAAAGTTCTCCTCAAAGACGCGTAGTTCTTTGAAACCTTCCGGAAACTCAAGTGCGAGCGAATATTTGTATAACTTTGAAGACAACTCAACCTCGACCTCAAAGCGCGTCGGAACCTCGCGACGCCCTCGACTGAGATCCGCTGGCCGAATTAGATCAGCAACTCGATTGGTTCCGCGTGCTATCTTTTGCAGAATGCCCAACGCAAGCCCAATAGTGGTCTTTCCTGTGCCGTTACGCCCGATCAATAGGACGGAGTTCTGATCTGCGATTGAAAGTTCAAAGTTTTCTAGGCAACGAAAGTTGTGGATATAGAGTCGACGTATCACAGTGTGGATAATACACGGGACGGAGAACATCCTGAATGGAATTTCTGAGGCCTGTCGTACTGCCGAGTAGCCGCGGTTGGCAATACGCTGCGCGCGGAGTGGCGTAATCCTAACGTGGGCGTTCCTTCTTTGCACCGCGGGTTCA
>CAWKAX010000007.1:0-110485 GCA_963847695.1 uncultured Acidobacteriota bacterium
AGGGTCTCGCCGCCCGCGGCCACGCAGGTGGCCGCAGCGTCACCCGCCACAGCCGCTTCACGAACGCCCGGTCCGACGCCCACCGCCCCATCAGCGCCTGCCCCGCCAACAGCGTCCGCACCTCGTCGTGGTACGACACCCCGTGCAGCGCCCACCGCCGGCTCCACCGAAGACGTCCTGGCCGAGCCCTAGCTGCCCTACGCCGCGTTGCCGTCGCGAATGGTGTCCTTTCCCGGGGCGCCGCGAGCCATCGACATCCCCGTGACCCGGACCGCGAACCGCCGCGCACCGCCGCGGAAAGATCCACCCCAGCAGCGCCAGCAGGATCCCCCTGCCGGTCGTGGCGGCTCCGCCCGGCGTTCCGGCGAGGCGCCCCGCATGATCCTTTCCGATCGCGATGCGCGCAGCGCCGCGGTTATCGATCGGGCTTGACGGCTCTCTTCAGATTTCGTAAGTAGCCTTTGTAGGGCGGCTTCTCGCATCGGCGAGAGCGTCTCTTGCTCATCCAGAGGTCCATCGGCATATGCGGCGATCGTCACGACATCAGCTTTTACAGGGACCAGGGCCCGGCGGGCACTGTCGTCAGTAGACGGCACGCCCGCTGAATCAGCAGCGGGCGCACGCATGGAGAGGAGGAGACCTGATGCAGAAGCCCAACCCTGGTGGACCCGGCGCGCCTGCCGCCCACAAGCTAAAGACGGGGGACGACCTGAGCGAGGTCGTGATGCTCACCGACAACGCTCAGATGCCCACCAACGTCACCGTGGGCCCCAACGGCGTCATCGGTCGCACCGGCGCGACCGGCTACCTGTTGACCAGGCTCGATGGGTTGCTAGATACGACCTGGGGCAAGATCAAGCCGATCCTGCTGGGCAGTCCGCTCGCGGACTTGCCCGCGCCGCTGGGGACCTTCCGGCAGGTGCTGCACATGCGGCTGGGCGTGACCGACTCGATGGAGCGGCTGTCGCACCCAGCCTACTACCAGGATCTTCTGCTACCTGCCGTGGGCAACCTGATCGAGATGGCGCCGGCGCTGACCGAGGACGCTCCCCTGGCGATGGAGGGCATCGACGTGGCCAAGCTGTCAGCGACCTCGGGCACGCTGGCACAGGTGCGCAAGATCCGGGTCCCGCTGGAGCAGATCGTCAACGGGCTGCAGACCTTGGAGACGCACCTGGAGCAGGGGCTGTTCCAGACGGTCCAGGTGGTGTACAAGCGGGCCGAGTCGCTGTTCGCGACCAACACCCGGGTCAGCGGCTACATGCAGGCGCTGCAGCGGCTGTTCGATGAGCGGGTCCAGAAGATGCTGGAGGGCCGGCGCAACAACGCCAGGGTGGCGGCGGACGCGCGGGCAGGCGCGCAGCAGGAGGGCCAGGGGACCGGGACCGGGACGGTCCAGGGGACCGGGACGCCTGCTGGGGGAGGCACTGCTCCTGGCGGCGGCCAGGGGACCGGGACCGTGGGGATTCCGGTAACCCAGCAGCCCCCGGCGCCGGTCCCGGCGGGCAAGTCCAAGGCCCGGCTCAAGCGCGGCCAGTCCCAAGCCTAGTCCTGACCTGAAGGGGCCGCCTCCGGGCCAGCCGTGTCCAGGCGCAGCAGCGCTCCCTGGTCTTGAGCCACGCTGGCCCGCTCTGCCTTGCTCCCCCGCGCATTTCCGCCGATTTCTGCCCACAAGGGGCTTGTGTGCTGAAAGCGGGCTGCTATACCTGGGATCTATGATGATCGACACCAGCATCGATCCCCCCTCCCAGGGCCCCACCGGGGGACGCAACCAGCGCGAAGGTGCCAGCGCGCAGTCCCAGGGCACCCCGCAGTACTTCGCCCATCTGGATCTGGACCGGCTCGACGCGATGCCGATCGAGGTGATCGACGGCCTGTGCCGGGGGTTTCTGTTCCGCAGGCGCGACCCAGCGGACGCCGTGATCCAGGGCAAGGTGCTGGAGTACATCCAGCAGAGCGGGCGGCACCGCGAGCTGGATCTGGACTTCGACTCCTGGGTCCAGGGCTTGCACAGCACCAAGGACCCGGACCGGATCTCCAGCCAGACCCGGATGTACCAGAAGCTGGCCGGCTTCGAGGTGGACAAGGTGGCGGGGCTGCGGATCAACGCCCGCTGCCTGGAGGCGATCACCCAGGGGCCGATGCAGCAGGATGAGGACTCGACCCAGGTGCGGCGCAAGCTGCTGGAGCTGGGGCAGGGGATCCGGCACAGAGACGCTGCCGGCATCAAGCAAATCCGGGAGACGGCGGTCAAGGCCCAGCAGATGCTGGAGGACGGGGGCGAGGTGGCGCAGGTGCTGAAGCTGTGCGAGGCGGAGGCGCGGCTGCCGGCGGAGCAGCAGGCCGAGGCGGAGTGCCAGGAGGCGATCGTCGAGTTCGGGCAGGGGACGGGCAGGCTGGTGACGCTGCTGAAGCGAGTGTCCCAGGAGCGGCAGCAGGAGCACATCAGGCAGCTCAAGGAGCAGGTCGAGGAGCTGCGGGAGCGGCTGGAGGCGTGGGAGCCGCAGGGGTCAGGTGGCCCGGATTCGTCCGCGCGCGCGGACTCGGCGCAGGCAGAGCAGGGTGGGCCGGCGGCGGATTCGTCCGCGCGCGCGGACTCGGCGCAGGCAGAGCAGGGTGGGCCCCAGGCGGCGGATTCGTCCGCGCGCGCGGACTCGGCGCAGGCAGAGCAGGGTGCGCCCCAGGCGGCGGATTCGTCCGCGCGCGCGGACTCGGCGCAGGCAGAGCAGGGTGGGCCCCAGGCGGATTCGTCCGCGCGCGCGGACTCGGCGCAGGCAGAGCAGGCCGCGCCCCAGGCGGCGGATTCGTCCGCGCGCGCGGACTCGGAGCAGGCAGAGCAGGGCGCGCAGGGGGGGAAGCTGTGGGATGAAAATGAGGAGATTGAGTTGGATGAGGACGAGTTGAAGTGGTTCGCGGACGATGAAGACGACGAAGGCGACCCAGAAGGCGAAGCCCTGGAAGACGAAGAAGACGCCAGGATGGCCGACTACGTGGCCGACTACCAGGACGCCGGCGAGTACGGGTACCGGCCCGTAGCGCAGGCGATCGTGGCCGCGCTGCCCCAGGACGAGCAGCGTAAGGTGGCCGCGCAGATGGGGCGGATAGCTCAGAGGGTCAAGGATCCCCTGTTCGAGGAGCAGATGTGGGGTTGGTGGGATCGGTGCCGGCTGGAGGAGGCCGGGGTCGATCGCGGCACGTTTGATCTGGTGATAGGAGAGCTGTGCGGGTCCCACAGCGAGGCAGATCTGTTCGCGGTGGGCTTCCTGCTATGGGGGAAGCCCAACGGCTGGACCGAGCAGTTGGATAAGCTGCAGTGCGCCAGCTTCTTTTTGTCGCGTGCGGTCAGAGTGTTCCTCAAGAATTACTGGAGGCCGGTGCCGATCGATGGAGGCCCATCGCCAAGCGCCGCGGGTATCGATCGCGAATCGCTGCGGTGAACGATCGCTGACGAGAATACCTGCTGCAGATTGATGGGGCCTTCTGGGTGCCTATACCCAGGGCGTGAGTCCACTTATCAGCGAATCTGACAGCACCAAACCATCCACCCCCCAGCGCTCCCTGGCGACCATCGAGCGCAAGATCAAGGAGTGCCAGGGCGGACGCCAGAGCACTGGCGGCAGTCCAGATCGCCCACCAGTTCGCAGAGGCCCACCTGCTGCTGCGCCGCAAGCGGGGCCCGGACCAGGCCGACCAGATCTATCAGGCCTGGTGCCAGGAGAACTTCAACCTGGACCCCGTCGCGGCCCAGGAGATGCGGCAAATGGGCGAGACCTTGGAGCCGTCCCAGGTGCGGACCGTATCGCTGGGCTACGACGCGCTGTACGCCATCTGCCAGGCCCCGCGGGCGCAGCACAGACCCTGCTCAGGCACGGCTCCAGGCAGCAAATCGAGGATATCCAACGGGCGGTGAAGCGGTCCCGGACCTGCAGCACCGATGAAGAGGCCCAGGTTGACATCCAAAAGACCCTGCAAGAGGCGGCCCTGCACCGCCGGGAGCAAGCCACCATCTTGAAGCGCATCCTGCGGACCGAGCGCCGCCGGCTCCGGCGCGACAAGGACGGCGCACCAGCACCCCAGACCTCGCAGGCACCGTCCGCGGCGGCGCAGGGCGCGGTCCCGGCCCCCCGTCCCCAGATGCACTCCCCCTCGCAGGTGCTGCTGGAGGTCCCCCACCCCCTGTCCGACGACCCGCCCAGCGACACCGAGCGCCTGGCCGGTCAGATCATCGTCGCCATGGACAAGGTCCAGGCCCTGGCCGGCCAGGTCTGCGACATGGTCGAGGACGAGCAGGACGACGCAGTGGCCAGGCGGCTGTCCCTGGAGGTCATGCGGGGCCTGGACCTGTTTTGGGACCGCCGCAAGGAGGTCTTTGACCTGATCGCCCCGGTCCGCGACCAGGCCCAGGAGCAGCTCGCCGCGCTGCGGGCCGAGCATCCGGGCACCACCGCCAGCGACTGGCTGCCGCTGGTGCTGCCGCGCCGTCCCCGGCGGCGGCGGCCCCGACAGCCTGCTGCCCCAGCAGGCTTTTGCGCCCATCGCCCTGGACCAGAACCGCCGCCCGCCGATGGCCTACGTCCTGTTTGACGTGGTGGACCCGCTCAACGACCCCGCTCCCAGCGCCCTGGAGCGGCTGCTGTGGCGGCTGCTGGGGGTGCTGGACTACGCCAACCGGTCCATGACCCGCCTGCTGGAGTCGGGGCGAACAGGCGGGCGAGCTGGGCTACCTGCTGGGGCACCAGCTCTACGGCAGCCTGTACGACTTTGGCTTCACTTCTTCCAGCTGACCGACTGCTGGGACCCGACGCGCTGCTGGGTCTGGAGGAGGAGGCGCAGCAGCAGGCCCACTGGTAGCGCAGCGCATCGAGCTGGTCGATCGGTCCGAGCAGCGCATCGTGCTCTTGGGCGACCACAGCGTCCGGTACCCCGGCTGCTGAAGCTGGGGCTGACCGATGACTGGCGGCAGCTGGCGCTGTCCCTGTTCACGCCCGCAGATCGTGATCGCGCTGGGCAACCAGGGCTTTGGCAAGAGCCACCTGGCGGCGCTGATCGCCGAGGGCTCGGTGATGAGCATCCTGGGGCTGAGCCGCACCGGCTCCGAGCCCAGCCGCGTGGTGCTGTTCAGCGCGACTGGAGCTGGGCCAGACGCCACCACGGGCTGCTGTCCGGCTTATTCCACCGACGACCCGCGCATCACCAGTACCTGCAGGCGGCAGCTACTACTTCGCCGACACCAGCAACGTCGCGTTCCGCCGCGGGGTGCTGCTGTGCTTGCCCGGGATGAAGAAGCACTACCGAGGCGCTGTATCCGGAGCTGATCGTGAAGGGCCTGGTGGTCCGGGAGGTGCGGTTCCGCCCGGACGAGCTGGCGGGCTTTGGGACCAGCGTGATCGTGCCGGCGGGGGCACCGCCGGGGGCCGGAGGCGGTCGCAGGCGCAGGCGTGGTTCGAGGCGCAGATCGCGCTTACGGTACCCGGATCTGAAGCTGGCCGGGCTGCGCGGGACGTCGAGAGGGCGGGGATCGACTACCGGGCGCGGAAGTTTCTAATGAAGACTGGGGCTGCTGGAAGGGCCCGACCAGCGCGGACGAGCACCTGTGGCACAACCTGTGGGAAGCCGTACCCGGTGTTCGTGATCTGGGAGAACCGGTAGAGTCGGGGACATGATCCTGCCGATCGAGGTGGCGATGATGAACGCGCTGAGCGGGTGCTGGGGGACATCGACCCGCACCGGTGGTTCATCCTGGACGAGCTGACCGAGTACTTGGTCAACGAGGGCGTGGGGATCCTCCTGGACGGGGTGGCTGTGCGGTGCGGCATCGGCCGTTGTCGCTGTACGTGGCGGGGCAGCAGGCGTCGAACATGCCGCAGGGGCTATTGGGGCTGGCGACGGTGTACGCGATGTTCGCATGGGGAGCCCGGCGCCATGAAAAAGGCGGTGGGGCGCGTGGGGGCGCTGCGTGGGTGTGGATCCCACGACAAGGTGCGGACGCTGTTGGCGGGGCAGGCGCTGATGGGGGCGGTGCGGGCGTCAGGACAAGGCGGCTCCATGGAGGCGGCTGTGGCGGGTGACGCTGCGGCCCACCTGCATGGCCGCGGGCGGCAGAGACCCTGACTTTCTTCTGAGCTGACTTACTTGCCGTCCGGATTCTCGAAACTCGTTAAGGAATCCGGACGGCGGGGCCGCCGGCCGCCGCTGATGTGGCTTGGCGGTCCGTCGGTGACAGGGGCCCGCGCGGGTCTGGCACGCGGGTGCGAGAGCGGCCCGCCATGTGCATGCCCGCTGGCCCTGCTCGGGTCTACTGTCGCCGCCGTGGAGGACTCGACCGGCTCCACCGAATCCTCAGTGCGCACCTCCGGACCTTCCTGGACCAGACTAACACAAGGGTCCGGGGCTCCCCGACGGCGTGCACCCAGGGAGCGATCGATCCCGGACAAAAGTGCTCGTTCGAGGTCGGATTCGTGGCCTCGATCGTAGGACCTGAACAGGCCTACGTCACCGTCACCGACAATACGCCGGCAACTTCGCAGAGCTTGGCCGTCGTGGGTTCGGGCTCCGGTCCCTTTGCCATGGTTTCACCGGGCAGCCTGAATTTTGGCACCGAGCCCATTGGCACCAAGACCCTGACGGACATCACTCTGACCAATTCAGGTAATCAGCCGCTTACGTTCACCGAATCCCTCTCCGGCCCGGATGCTTCGCAGTTCATTCCAGCCATCGCCGGCGACACCTGCTCTACAAGCATCTTGAATGCCGGTCAAAGCTGCGTAGTCCCGATTGCTTTCGCCCCGACCACCACCGGTACGCTGAGCGCGGAGGTCGTATTCGTGGACAACTCCGGCGGCGTGACCGGTGCGCAACAGACGGTCCTCATCACAGGAGTGGGCACCGGAGCCGCACCGGTCCTGGCAATTTTTCCGACTTCGCTCAATTTCGGCTCGCAGCAGGTCGGGGTCACCAGCGCCGCTCAGCTCGTTACATTCACCAACAACGGCAGCAGCGACCTGAATGTTTCCAGCTTCACCATCACCGGTGCGAGTTCGACCAGCTTCGGTTATCTGGCCAAGGGCGCGAACGCCTGCACCCTGCCCACCGCCCAGCTCGTCGCCGGAGCTAGCTGCACGCTCTCGGTCGATTTTATTCCCACGGCAGCGGGCGCGGTCACTGCGGCGCTCACGGTCGCAGACAACGCGCAGGGCAGTCCGCAAGGCGTAGCGCTCAGCGGGGCTGGCGGCTCTGCCGGAATTTCGATCTCGCCGACGAGTTTTACTTTCGCACCCGAGTCGGTCGGCATCGCCAGCGCCCCGGCGACGGCCAGCATAAAAAACACCGGCACTTCGCCGCTGAGCATGACGATCGCCATGGTCGGCAACGACCCTGAGGATTTTTCGGAGACGGACAATTGTTCGCAAATGCCGCTTGGAGCGGGACAGACCTGCACCATTTCGTCGACCTTCACTCCCAAGCAGGCCGGCACTCGCTCGGCCGTGGTGCAAATCTCCGATAACGCACCGCAAAATCCCCAAACCATTCCGCTTTCCGGCACGGCGGTGCAAGCCACCGCGGCCGTTGCGCCCACCGGCGGCTTGAGTTTCGCCAGCCAACTCGCTGGTACGGCCAGCACCGCGCAGAACGTGACGGTCACCAATTCCGGCTCGGGCGCGGCGATCCTGAGCGTCAGCAACGCCACGCTTTCCCCGTCAGGAGATTTCACGCTGGCCAACAATTGCAAATCCGGAGTCGCGGCGGGCGCTTCCTGCACCATTGGAGTGACGTTCACGCCCCCGGTCGCGTCCGCAAGTGCCAACTGCGGTTCAACCGCCGGCAACCAAAGCAGCGTCCTGAAAATCTTCGACAACGATCCAGCCAGCCCGCAAGGCGTGAATGTATCGGGAATGGTGACCGACTATTGCCTGGTTCCGCCGGGAGCGCTCACCTCCACCATAACAGCTGGCGGTACCGCTCAATTTACCGTCGACGCCCAAGCCTCGGGATATACCGGAACGATCATGCTGACTTGCAGTGCGACGATTCCGCAGGGAACTTGCAGCGTCAGCCCGACCAGCGTCGCGTTTACCGGAAACGCGCCGGTTACGGTGCAAGTGAGTGTTACCACCACGGCGAACGCCTTGAGCACTGCGACCGTACGGCCCGCAAATCCCGTTCGCGTTCCGACTCGGACGATTTTGGTCTGCCTCCTGCCGCTGCTACTTCTCGTCGGTTGCTGGTTCGCAGCGCGCTCTGACCGCAAGAAGGGAATCATCACGCGAGCCTTTGCCCAACCGCTGCGTTTCGTTCAGTCGCTGATTTTGCTCGTCGGGCTTTCGCTAATGCTCGCCTCCTGCTTCGGCAGCAGCACGGGTTCGGTCACTCCGCCGGGCGGCACGCCTGCCGGCACTTATCCGATAACGATTACTGGAACTACGGCTTCAGGCGGCGTGACCCGCACGCTTGGGCTAACTCTCAACGTGCAATAAAGCAGGGAGGACGTGCCAGCTCAGGCCAACGAAGACAATTTGCGCGGAACTAGAAGACTTTCGTGGCCAGATCGCGCGGCTGTCCGCCCAGGGGAATCAATCCCGTCGGCGGCCGCGGTGGCGTCAAACTCGCCTGCCCCGTCTGCAAGACCTTGGTCCGAATCACGGCCAGATCGTCGGAGTTCGCGTCAATCACCAAAAGAATTTCAGAGCCCGGCGTCAGCCGCAGGGTGGACGGCCCATCTCCAGCCTGAATCGGCCGGCCGATCTGCCGCGTCGCCACCGCGACCGGCACCACATGGTCTGCGTCGAAATCCGAAACGTAAAGCGTTTCGGTAGCCGGTTCAAACGTCGCCGCCACCGGCGACATGCCCAGCAGCAGAAAATCGCTAACTTCATTCGTTCCGGTATTCACAATCAGCAATCCATGGGTGTCACGCGAAGGGATGTACAGCTCGCCGCCATCCGGTTTTAGAATCAAATCGCTCGGCGGCCCGCCCAGCGCAAGATTCGTCAGCAGAACTTTCCGCTTCAGGTCCACGACCGAAATTTGATTGGTCGTGCCGGAAGTGACGAACGCCTTCGAGCCATCGGGCAAAATGACAATTTGCTCCGGATCGGGAATGGTGCCGACCACACCCAGCGGCATTAGATTCGAGGCATCCAGAATCGAAACCGTGCCGTCATCGCGATTCGAAACCACCACAATTTTCCCGTCGGGAGAAACCCGCGCGATCCAGGGTCGCCTTCCGGCGCGTCCGTGCGCTACTACTCGCCGCGAAAGCGTGTCGATGGCTAAGACCGTGTTCGAGCCGGAAGCTGCGACATACACCAGCCGGCCATCGGGCGAAAAATCCAGGGCATACGGTTCGCTGCCCACAGGGATTTGCGCCGCAACTCGATTCGATTTGCAGTCGAGGACCCAGACATACCCGCCCCTGGAACTCACTCCCCAAATTTCCGCGCGCGTGGGATGCGGCCGCAAGCCGCTGGGCCCGGGGCCAACTGGAATGGTGGCCACCGCCGCCAGTTGAATCAGGTCGATGGCCGAGACGGTCCCGTCCGCGGTGTTGCCCACATAGGCGAACATGTGCAACCCAGGACGAAGGAAGGAGGGACGCAGCTCCAGGGCCACTTCGCGCACCGCAAAGGCGCCCAGCAGCACGATCAGAAAAGCCAGCCGGTAGTTGAACCGTAGTTTCACGCTCGAAGACCAAACCGTCGCGTGCTCGAAGTTTTCAATTAATCGTGCGTCCCAGCACGGCCGCGATCGCGCGGCATTCCGCGGTCAGCTGCACAAAATCAGCAGGAAGAATCGACTGCGGGCCATCGGACAGCGCGTGGTCCGGATCGTGATGCACTTCCACCAGCAAACCATCCGCGCCCACCGCCACCGCCGCGCGCGAAAGCGGCAGCACTTTATTGCGGCGCCCGGTGCCATGCGAAGGATCCACCACAATCGGCAAATGGCTGCGCCGCTGCACCGCCGGAATCACGCTCAGATCCAGCGTGTTGCGGGTGAAGTCAGAAAAAGTGCGGATGCCGCGCTCGCACAAGATCACGTTGTAATTGCCCTCGGACATGATGTATTCCGCGGCCATCAGAAATTCTTCCAGCGTGGCGGACATTCCTCGCTTCAGCAGCACCGGCTTTTTGGCTTGTCCGGCGCGCTTCAGCAAAGAAAAATTCTGCATGTTGCGCGTGCCCAGCTGGATTACGTCCGCGTATTTTTCCACCAGATCAAGCGATTCGTGATCGATGGCTTCGGTAATAATCCCCAATCCGAATTCCTGGCGAATTTCCGCCATGATTTTCAGCCCAGCTTCGCCGTGGCCCTGAAAACTATAAGGAGAAGTTCGCGGCTTGTAAGCGCCGCCGCGAAACAGGCGCGTTCCAGTGGCCTTAATTTGTTGGGCCACGGTGAAAGCCTGCTCGCGCGTTTCGATTGCGCAGGGCCCAGCGACCATGCCAATTTCCGTGCCGCCGAAAGCGACTTCGCCGAGCGGCGTGGGAATGCGCACTACGGTCGTTTCCGGTTTTACATCGCGGCTGACCAGCTTATACGGTTTTGTGACCGGGATGCATTCCGCTACGCCGGCATAAAATTCGAGCGAAACCAGATCGGCGGTGCCGGAATTTCCAGTGATGCCGATGGCCGTGCGTCCCGCGCCGGGCATCGGATGCGCCTTGTAACCGAGTTCTTCGATCCGTTGGCAGACCGCCTTCACCTGTTCGTCGGTCGCCTGCGCCTGCATCACCACCAACATGGAAGCTCTCCCTGTATGAAAACGAGCCTTTGAGTTTACTGTATGGGGGAAGCGTGCCGCAAACTACGAAGCGCGGCTGGGACAACGACGTCGGCGGGGGAAATTCCTACCCAAAAAAGTTCTCGGCGATTTGGGCGGCCGCCTTTCAGCCGCACCCAAATCGCCGAGCGTTGATCGCGTGGAACAGATTTGATTTGCCCGAACTTACTTGATCGAGGCCATATCGATCACGAAGCGGTACTTCACATCACCCTTGAGCAAGCGGTCGTAAGCCGTATTGATTTGCTGCATCGGGATGATTTCGATGTCCGAGGTGATACCTTTCTCCGCGCAGAAATCCAGCATCTCCTGGGTTTCGCGAATCCCGCCAATGCCGGAACCCGCCAGGCTTTTGCGTCCCATGATCAGGTTGAAGCCCTGTACCGGTTGCGGATCAGGAGGCGCGCCCACCAAGACCATGTGGCCGTCCATTTTCAGCAGCTGGAGATAAGCGTTCAGGTCGTGCTCGGCGGAAACGCAATCGAGAATGAAGTCGAAGGTGCCGATGTGCTTGGCCATTTCGTCGGCGTTCTTCGAAATTACCACTTCGTCGGCGCCCAAGCGCTTTGCGTCGGCAACTTTGTTCGGCGAAGTAGTGAACAGCACGGTGTGCGCGCCGAAAGCGTGCGCAAACTTCACGCCCATGTGGCCCAGGCCGCCCAGTCCAACCACTCCAACTTTCTGGCCCTTACCTACCTTCCAGTGGCGGAAGGGCGAATACGTGGTGATACCGGCACAGAGCAGCGGAGCTGCGCCCGCGGGATCCAGCTTCGCCGGCACCTTGAGCACAAAAGCTTCGTCGACGGTCACGCCGTCGGAGTACCCGCCGTAGGTCACGCCGCCCAGAAATTTGTCCGGGCCGTTGTAGGTAAAGGTCGCCGGGCCGGTGCAGTATTGCTCTTCGCCCGCTTTACACGCCGGACAGGTGCGGTCCGAATCCACCATGCAGCCGACCGCGGCAATGTCCCCAACCTTGAACTTTTTCACGCCGCTACCGATTTTCGTTACGCGGCCAACGATTTCGTGACCCGGAACGCACGGATAGATGGTCGGCATCACCGATTTCCATTCGTTACGCGCGGTGTGCAGGTCGGAATGGCACACGCCGCAGAAGAGAACTTCGATTTGTACGTCCTGCGGGCCCGGCTCGCGGCGCGCGATGGTGTGCGGGCCGAGCGGCGAGGAATCGCTCTGCGCGGCAAAGGCTTTGGCGGTGAAGGTCTTGGGTTTCTGACTATCTTTCGCGGGCTGTTGCGCAGCTTCGGTCATTTCTATTTTTCCTCCGGGGAATGTTCGCCGAACCAAGTGTAATGCGTCATGCGGAATTCGTCAGCGCTAAGACGGATAGAGCGAGCGGCGGGATGCGGAGCCGCCCGCATATTGAAATAGATGCCATTTACAGTTCTTCAGATGCGCTAAATCGCGCCCCGGACTCATCCGGGTCGCGGCCTGCTCCGGAGGTGCCCGGAAATCCCGGACAAACGTCGCCTTGCGGTACAATCTCGATATGGATTCGAAGTCTGCGGCACTCGGTGCCTACATTCAGGTGCCGTTCTGCCAGACCAAATGCACCTACTGCAATTTCCATACGGGAGTCGTCGCGCCGTCGCGGTACGCGCCCTACGCGGCCGCCGTGTGCCGGGAGATTTCAGAGACGGCGGCGGCGCTACGCGCCGGCGGGCAGAAACCCCAGGTCATCGACACCGTTTATTTCGGCGGCGGAACACCGAGCCTGCTGGAACCGGGCGCGCTACGCAGCATCTTGGACGCGCTCCGCGGGGAATTTGGATTCGCCCAACCTGCCGATGCCGCCGCCGCGCTGGAGATTACCCTCGAAGCCGACCCGGAGACGATCACCGCAGAGAAGTCCGCCGCGTGGCTCCATGCGGGTTTCAATCGCATCAGCCTTGGCGCGCAATCCTTCAACGACACCGAACTGAAAGCGGCCGGCCGCATGCACCGCCGCGCCGATATATTCGCTGCGGCAGAAATCCTACGCTCCGCCGGCTTCCTCAACATCAGCATGGACCTGATTGCGGGCCTCGCGCACCAAACGCCGGCCTCGTGGGAGGAATCCGTCGCCCGTCTCGCGGAAATCTGCCCCGAGCACGTATCTATATATATGTTGGAAATCGACGAGGGCAGCCACCTGGGCAAAGAATCGCTCGCCGGGGGCGGGCGCTACAGCGCCGCCGCCATCCCCGACGACGACGCCATCGCCGATTTCTACGAGCACGCCCGCGTTGCGCTACGCGCTGCCGGCTATGAACACTACGAAATTTCCAACTGGGCCCTCCCCGGTTTCCGTTCCCGCCACAATTTGAAATACTGGCGCCGCGAACCATACCTAGGCTTCGGCGCTGGCGCGCATTCCTTCGATGGCGCAAAACGCTGGGCTAACCTGCACGATTCAGCGCGCTACGCCGCAAATATCGAGCAGGGAATTTCGACCCGCGAGCAACAACAGGACGTCACGCCCGGTGCGGCCCTGGAAGAAGAACTCTTTCTTGGCCTGCGCCAGTTGGATGGTGTCGACCTCGCTGCGATCGAAGCGTCGTATCACGTCGACCTCTCCGAGCGCGTTCGCACGCTACGCGAGCAGGGTTTGGTCGAGACCACCGGAACGCGCCTGCGGCTCGCTTCCGACCGCCTTTCCGTTTCGAATGGCGTGCTGGTCGAATTGCTAAGCTAAAAAATAACAATGACGCCCAAGGACAATCATGACGACCAACGGTGACCCATCCCGGCAAGCAGTCGTTGATCTGCGCAGCGACACCGTCACCCGTCCCACGCCCGCGATGCGCGCAGCGATGGCCGCTGCCGAAGTCGGCGATGACGTCTACGGCGAAGACCCCACCGTTAATCGACTGCAAGAACGCGCCGCAGAAATTTTCGAACGCGAAGCCGCGCTATTCGTCCCCACCGGCTGTATGGGCAACCTGCTGGCGATCATGAATTGGACCCGGCCGACCAACGAAGTCATCTGCGAGTTGAAAGCGCACGTCAATCTCTACGAGCTGGCTTCAATGTCCGCCATCGCCGGCGCCATGCCGCGCGCCGTTCCGGCCGCCGACGGAATTCTCAGCTGGGAACTGATCGAAGCCGCGATCCGCGAGAAAATCTACTACGATTCGCAGACGGCGCTGGTCACGCTCGAAAATACCAGCAACATCCGTGGCGGCACCGTCTATCCCACCGCCACGGTCGAAGCCATTTGCGACAAAGCTCATGCCGCGGGTCTGCGCGTTCATCTCGATGGCGCACGCGTTTTCAACGCGGCAGTAGTTCTCGACGAATCCGTCGCTCACATGACTCGCAAATTTGACTCGGTGATGTTTTGCCTCTCGAAAGGTTTGGGCGCTCCGGTAGGTTCGATGCTGCTTGGCGACGAAGCTTTCATCGCGCAGGCGCGCATCGGCAGAAAATTGCTGGGTGGCGGAATGCGCCAGGTCGGCCCGCTCGCTGCGGCCGGATTGATCGCGCTCGAGGAATCGCCCAAGCGCCTGCATGAGGACCACGAAAACGCGCAGGTGCTGGCCAAGGGGCTGGCGGCGCTGCCACATCTCGTCATCGACCCTCGCAAGGTCGCCACCAACATCGTAAATTTCGACGTGCAAGCCACCGGCAAAACCGCCGACGAAATTTGCGCCGGCATCGAACATCACGGCGTGCTGTGCTCCTCCACCGACAAGTACATCGTACGCATGGTGACCCATTGCGATGTCAACCGCGCCGGAATCGAGAAGGGCCTTGCGGCCGTCGCCGCTGTCGTCGGCTCGGCGACCCGTGCCTCAGCGAAGGTATCGTAGAGAAACCACCACAGGAAGCTGCACGACAAAACACGCAACGAGCCCGCGATTGGCTCGTGAAGATTTCTGGCCACAAATGTATACTCGCGCCGCCGGAAAACGCATCCGCGCCCTAAGTGCGAGGTGAACTACGTGCGCAATTCTCGATTGGCTTCGTGGTGTTGCAAGGCAGGCATTCCCACACTTCTCATTGCAGGCGGATTGATGACAGCTCATACCCAGAAACTCGCAGCCACCGAAACGTCTCCCGCAGCGCAGCAAGCTCCTCCCACCGTCGAGGAAGCCCGCAAATTCACAACCGACGCGGAAAATCGCCTGCTCGACCTCTGGATCAAAGGCCAGCGCGCCGAATGGGTGCACGAAACATTCATTACCTACGACACCGAGCAGATCGCCGCCGAAGCCGACCAGACGATCAAGGCCGCCGTATCCGAACTCGCCGCACAAAGCCGCCGTTACGATGGCATGCAGCTTCCCGAAGACCTCGCGCGAAAGTTAAAGCTGATCAAACTCTCCGTCGACATTCCCGCCCCGCAAAACCCCAAAGAAGCCGAGGAACTCTCGCAAATCAACGCGTCGCTGGGCAGCGACTACGGGAGAGGAAAGTGGTGCCCCGACGGCCCGACGGGGAAATGCCAGTCGCTCAGCGACATCGAGCACACGATGGCCACCAGCCGCGACCCGGCCGAACTCCAGCGCGCCTGGATCGGCTGGCACGCCATCGCCCCGCCGATGAAATCGCGCTATTCGAAAATGGTCGTGCTGGCCAATGACGGCGCCCGCGAACTGGGTTTCGCCGACGTCGGCGCGATGTGGCGCTCAAATTACGACATGAAGCCCGACGAATTCGCCGCCGAACTCGATCGTCTGTGGGAGCAAGTCCGGCCGCTGTACGTTTCTCTGCACGCCTACGTGCGCAATCAGCTGCTCAAAAAATACGGCCCGGGAGTAATTCCCGCGGATGGCGAAATCCCGGCGCACCTGCTCGGCAATCTCTGGGCCCAGGATTGGGCCAACATTTATCCGCTAGTCGCGCCGCCGAATGCCGACCCGGGATACGACCTCACTCAAATTCTTAAAGGCAAGAAAACTGACGCGATCGGCATGGTCCATTACGGCGAACATTTTTTCACTTCGCTGGGATTCGCCCCGCTGCCCGCGACGTTCTACGAACGCTCGATGTTCGTCAAACCCCAGGACCGCGACGTGGTCTGCCACGCCAGTGCTTGGGACGTCGATTACGTCGACGATCTCCGCATCAAGATGTGCATCGAAGCTTCTGCCGAAGATTTCTCCACCATTCACCACGAACTTGGCCACAATTTTTATCAGCGCGCCTACAAGACGCAGCCGCCGCTCTTCCGCAATAGCGCCAATGACGGTTTTCACGAAGCCATCGGCGACACCATCGCGCTCTCGGTCACGCCGGATTACCTGAAACAAATCGGCCTGCTCGAAAATGTTCCGCCAGAATCTTCCGACCTCGGCCTGCTGATGCACAAGGCCCTCGAGAAGGTCGCCTTCCTGCCATTTGGCCTGATGATCGACAAATGGCGCTGGGAAGTTTTCTCCGGAAAAATCACGCCCGCCGAATACAACCAGCGCTGGTGGGAGCTGCGCAAGCAATACCAGGGGATTGCGCCGCCCGTCGCCCGCACCGAGGCCGATTTCGATCCCGGAGCCAAATATCACGTCGCCGCCAACGTCCCCTACGCCCGCTATTTCCTCGCGGACATTCTGCAATTTCAATTTCATCGCGCGCTGTGCCGTCAGGCCGGCTACAAAGGCCCGCTGAATCGCTGCTCGATTTATAACAATAAGGATGCCGGCGCGCGCCTGAACAGAATGCTCGAAATGGGCCAAAGCAAGCCGTGGCCGGACGCGCTCTACGAAATGACCGGCGAAAGAAAAATGGATGCGACCGCCATCATCGATTACTTCGCACCGCTGAAAAAATGGCTCGATGAACAGAACGCCAAGGACGGCGCCAAGCTCGATTGGTAATTCGTCGTCATCACGGAACCGCGGAGAGTCTGCAATGAAAACGAGTACGCGTCTTCTCGCGGTGGCGAGCATCGTCGCCGTGGCGCTCGCGTCGGCGCACGGCGCTGCAGCCCAAACGAAAAAGCCAGCGAGCGCCGCTGCGGCCAGCGCCTCCGAAGGGTCTGACTGGGCTTACGTCGGCCACGATGCCGGCGGCATGCGCTACTCCCCGCTAAAGCAGATCAACGTCGGCAACGTGAAAAATCTCACTGTCGCCTGGACCTATCACCCAGGTGACATTTCCGACGGCAAAGGCTTCGCCAAGCGCAGTGGATTCGAAACCACTCCGATCCTGGTCGACGGCACACTTTTCTTCACCACTCCTTTCAACCGCGTCATCGCGCTCGATCCCGAAACCGGCAGAGAGCGTTGGACCTTCGATCCCATGGTCGATACCGTCGGCGACTACGGCGACGGCCTGATCAATCGCGGCGTGGCCACTTGGCTCGATCCCAAACGCGTGAAAGGCGCGCCATGCCGCCGCCGGATTTTCGAAGCCACGCTCGACGCGCGCCTCGTCGCGCTGGACGCCGCCAGCGGAACTCCTTGCGCCGATTTTGGAAATCGCGGCCAAGTCAGCCTGCGCGACGTGCCACGTTATCGCCCCGGCCGCTATCACATGACCTCCGCGCCGGCGGTGATCGACGACATCGTAATCGTCGGCTCGGCTATCGACGACAATTCGCGCGCGGACATGCCCGACGGCGTGGTCCGCGCCTACAACGTCCGCACCGGAAAATTAGAGTGGAGCTGGGAGCCGCTGCCTCCCAACGACGATTCGAAATCCTCCGACCCGCAAAGCCCCGTCGACAACGCCCCGCAGCGCGCCACAAAAATCTGGCGCACCGGGGCGGGGAACGCCTGGACTGGCCTCGCCGTCGATCCCGAACGCCACTTGGTTTTCGTTCCCACCGGCAGCGCCAGCCCGGATTATTACGGCGGTCTGCGTCTCGGCGATAACAAATGGGCCAATTCGATCGTGGCTCTGCGCGCGAAATCCGGAGAAATGGTCTGGGGCTTCCAGCTGGTCCATCACGATCTCTGGGATTACGACACCGCTTCGCCGCCAGTGCTCGCGACCGTGAAGCACGACGGAAAAGATGTCGCGGTGGTCATTCAGGGAAATAAGACCGGCATGTTGTACGTCTTGAATCGCGATACTGGCGTTCCCGTTTTTCCGGTTGAAGAACGTCGGGTCCCGCAAAGCGATGTCCCCGGCGAAGTGACGTCTCCCACCCAACCGTTTCCCGTCGCGCCTGCGCCGCTCGATCCGGTAAAAATTTCCGCCGACGACGCCTGGGGCATCACCGACGAAGATCGCGCCTACTGCCACGACTACATCGCTCGCTTGCGCAACGAAGGAATTTTCACTCCGCCCAGCCTGAAAGGTTCATTCATCATTCCCGGCAACGTCGGCGGGCTGAACTGGAGCGGCTCGGCCTACGACCCGACTCGAGGCTGGCTGCTAGTCAACACGAATAATCTTCCCGCGTATGTGCGCATGGTTCCGCGCGACAAGTTCGACGAAGAATCTGACGCCAACCTCGAACACGGCGAATACGCCGACCAATACGGCACGCCCTACGGCATGGTGCGCACCTTCATTTTCGCCAAGGCGCATAGGCTCCCGTGCATCGCGCCACCCTGGGGAACTCTGGCCGCCGTCGATATGAACACCGGCAAAATTCAGTGGCAAGTTCCGCTGGGAAGTTTGGCGCCGAGCAAATCCATCGTTCCTAAAGGCGCGCCAAGCCTCGGCGGCCCGATCGTCACCGCCGGAGGTTTGGTCTTTATCGCCGGTACGCTGATCGATCCCGAGTTTCGCGCCTTCAACGTCGAAACCGGCGAGGAGGTTTGGAAGGCCCAGCTACCGACCGCAGGCGGCGCCACCCCTATGACCTACCAAGTCCGGCCGGGCGGGAAGCAATTTGTAGTCATCGCCGCCGGCGGCCACGCCAAAATCAACGAAGAGAAGCAGGCCGATGACCTGATCGCCTACACTCTGCCGTAATGCGCTCTGGCTGAGACCTGAAGCCCAGGGGGACAAAAATGTCTACAGCTCGAAGAATTCTCGCGACCACGATTCTCACCGTTCTCGCTCCAGTTGGTTTTGCTTTCGCGCAGCAAGCGACGCCGCAGTTGCAGTCGTCAGCCCCAAACAGCGCCAGCCCGCAGCCCGCCGCCAAGCCCGCGGACGTGGCATCGCCGAAGGCCATCCTCGCCGCCGCGTACGACGCTATTTCCGGCCCGTCCACGCAGCGGCGCGATTGGGATCGCCTGCGCTCGCTCTTCCTCCCCGGCGCGCGGCTGGTCCAGTCCTCGCCGGACAAGGACGGGAAATATACGACGACGGTCCTCTCAGTCGAAGAGTTCATCACGGACGCCGATCCCTACTTCAAGCAGGGTGATTTCTACGAAAGGGAAGCGGCGGCGCATTCCGACCGCTACGGAAACATCATGCAGGTGTTCAGCACTTATGAATCGTTGCACGCCAAGAACGGCCCGCCCTTCGCTCGCGGCATCAATAGCTTCCAGTTGCTCTACCAGGACAATCGCTGGTGGATCGTTACCATCTTCTGGCAGGAAGAAGATCACGATTTTCCGATTCCGGCGAAATATCTTCCGGCCAAAAAGTAAGCCTCGACCCTTTCGTCACACAACGCTGCAGCCCGCGCCAGAACTGTGCATCGCTGTGGTATAAATAAATACCGAAGTCTGGTATATCCATTTCTTATAAGCGAGGATCCGTGGATTTTGGCCTGACCGACGAGCAGAAACAGCTGCGACGCACCGTGCGCGAATTCGCCGAAGGTGAAGTCCTGCCGCATGTCATGGAATGGGACGAGGCCTCGAAATTCCCGACGGAATTAATCCCCAAGCTGGCCGAAATGGGCTTCCTCGGCGTGATCTTCCCCGAAAAATACGGTGGCGCCGGCATGGGCTACGCCGAATACGCCATCATCATCGAAGAACTCTCGCGCGTCGACGGCTCCATCGGCATCATCGTGGCCGCCCACAATTCGCTGTGCACCAACCACATCTACAAATTCGGAACCGAGGAGCAGAAGAAAAAGTACGTCACGCCGCTGGCCCAGGGCAAAAAACTCGGTTGCTGGTCGCTGACTGAACCCGAAGCAGGTTCCGACGCAGGCGGCACCCGCACCACTGCCAAAAAAGTGGGCGACAGCTGGGTCCTCAATGGCGCGAAAACCTTCACCACCAACGGCCACTACGCCGATTACTGCGTGGCCATGGCCGTTACCGATGCTTCCAAGAAGAGCCACGGCATCTCGGCGTTCATCATTGAAAAGGGCACTCCCGGTTTCAAGCCCGGTAAAAAAGAAAATAAGCTGGGCCTGCGTGCTAGCGACACCAGCGAAGTCATTTTCACCGACTGCAAAATCCCCGCCGCGAACCTGCTGGGCAAAGAGGGCGAAGGCTTCGTCAACAGCCTGCAGATTCTCGATGGCGGCCGCATTTCTATCGCGTCGCTGGGCCTCGGCATGGCGCAGGGCGCCTACGAATGTTCGGTAAAATACGCGAAGCAGCGCAAACAATTCGGCAAAGCCATCGCTGAATTTCAAGCCATCCAATTCAAGCTCGCGGACATGGCCACCGAAATCGAAGCCGCTCGCCTGCTGACCTATCAGGCGGCCTGGCTCAACGATCGCAATATTGCCGCCGGAAACTACGACGCGCGTATCACCCAGGAATCCAGCATGGCCAAGCTCTATGCCGGCGAAGTCGCCGTGCGCGTGGCGAATGAAGCCGTGCAAGTCCACGGCGGCTACGGCTTCATCAAGGATTATCCGGCTGAAAAGTTTTATCGCGACGTGAAGCTCTGCACCATTGGCGAAGGGACCAGCGAGATCCAGCGCATGGTCATCGCCCGCCAGATTCTCGGGCAGAAATAGTCCCAGCGGGCCGCCGCCGGACTGAAAGAAGCGCTCGTTTCTCCGCGCATTTTCCTCTATCCTTTGTGTCCGGTTCGGCCGCCGCCCGATTCATCCGGGCACCCACAGGGAAGCGCAGAACCAATCTGAAATGACCACCGTTGTCGACAATTGGGCCGAGCAGGTGCGCGCCGGGGACGTTCGCGCCATCTCGCGTGCGGTTTCGGCCATCGAAAATCGCGCTCCCGAGGCCGAAGAGATCCTGCGGGCGCTTTTTCCCCACACCGGAAAGGCCTATCGCGTCGGGATCACCGGCGCACCTGGAACCGGGAAGAGCACGCTTGTCGACCGTCTGGCCGCGCATTACCGCGCCGCGAAGAAGGGCGTAGGTATCATCGCCGTCGATCCCTCCAGCCCGTTTACCGGCGGTTCGATTCTCGGAGATCGCATCCGCATGCAGGGCCACGCATCGGATAGCGGAGTGTTCATTCGCTCCATGGCCACTCGCGGATTCCTCGGCGGCCTGTCGCAGTCCACGCGCGACACCGCGCTGCTGCTCGACGCGGCCGGTAAGGACGTCGTGCTGATCGAAACGGTGGGCGTAGGCCAGGGCGAAATCGAAATCGTGCGCCTGGCCGATTGCACCATCGTGGTGCTGATGCCCGGCATGGGCGACGACGTCCAGAACCTGAAAGCAGGCTTGATGGAAATCGGCGACATCTTCGTCCTGAATAAATGCGACCGCGAAGGCGCCGACCGTTTCGAACAGCAGCTCAAGGGCATTCTGCAGTTGGTCCCGGAGCGCGAAGGCTGGCGCCCGCCGGTCGTCCGAACCATTGCCAGCGAAGATCGCGGCCTGGACGTTCTCGCCGCCGAGATCGAAAAATTCCGCAAGCATTTCGAATCCGCCTCCGAAAAACAGGCCCGCGAAATTGGCCACTGGAAAGAATGGATTTTGCAATTACTCGAATCGCGCCTGATGGAACGCGTGGTGGGCGACCATCTCGGCGAAGCGGAACTCAATCGAGTCGCGCAGCTTGTTGCCGCGCGCCAGATGGATCCTTACGCGGCGGTGAATCAAATCTTGGAGAAAGCGGGCCTGGGAGCAAAACGTTGAAACTTGGGGAGCTGGAATTCCACATTCTGGTCGATGGCAAAGTCTATCTCGATGGCGGCGCCATGTTCGGCGTGGTCCCCAAAGCGCTCTGGGAGAAAAAAGCTCCGGCCGACGCCCTCAATCGCATTGAGCTGGCCCTGAATTGCCTGCTGGTCAAAGCCGGTGGAAAAAATATAGTGGTCGAAACCGGCGCGGGCGCGAAAATGTCCCAGAAATTTCGCGGTATCTACGGCCTCGATGGTCCGTTCCTCAATAACCGCCTGCGCGATTACGGTCTGGACCCCAGCGAAGTCGATATCGTCATCAACACGCACCTGCATTTTGATCACTGCGGCGGCAACACAAAAATCGCCGGCGATAAAGTCGTCGCCATGTATCCCAACGCGCGCTACGTAGTCCAGCGCGGCGAATACGAACACGCCAAGCGCCCCAACGAACGCGATCAGGCCAGTTACATTCCGGAAAATTACTTGCCCATCCACGCCGCCGGAAAACTTTCGCAACTCGAAGGCGATCGCGCCATCGCGCCCGGAGTCGAACTCATCCGCGTCCCCGGCCACACCGAGAATATGCAATGCGTGAAGCTCAGCGGCGGCGGCAAGACAGCATTCTTCTTTGCCGACCTGGTGCCCACCGAAGCGCATCTCAGCCTGCCGTGGATTATGGGCTACGACTTGTATCCCATGACCACTTTGGAAAATAAAAAGAAGTGGATTCCGGAAGCAGTAAAAGAAGGCTGGATCGCAATTTTCGGGCATGACCCCCAAAATCCCGCCGCGTATCTGCGCGACCGGGACGGCAAGCTCATCGCCGAACCCGTAAAGGTGGACTAAGAATGGCCAAGGCAAAAAAGAAGCAAGCTGCGCAGCGCGGCGCCAAGAACAAAACTGAAAGGGTAAAAATCGGCATTATCGGCGGCAGCGGCCTGTATCACATGGACGGCCTCACCGACACCCGCGAAGTTCGCGTCAAAACTCCCTTCGGCGATCCCTCCGATGCCTTCGTCATCGGCACGCTCGAAGGCCAGCGCGTCGCATTCCTCGCGCGCCACGGTCGCGGCCACCTCTACTCACCCAGCGACATCAACTACCGCGCCAACATCTGCGCCATGAAAATGCTCGGCGTCGAGCGCATTCTGTCCGTCAGCGCGGTCGGCTCCTTGCGCGACAATCTGCCGCCCATGGATTTTCTGATCGCCGACCAATTTTTCGACCGCACCCGCGGACGCATCGCCTCATTTTTTGTCGGCGAGAAGGGAATCGTGGCCCACGTGGGCTTCGACAAGCCCACTTGCACCCACCTTTCCGCGCACGTCGCCGAAGCCTGCGACCGAGCCGGCGTCAAAGCCCATCGGGGCGGCACTTATGTCTGCATGGAGGGCCCCCAGTTTTCCACCTTGGCCGAATCGAACAACTACCGCCAGGGCCAGTTCGACGTCATCGGCATGACCAACCTCACCGAAGCCAAACTCGCCCGGGAAGCCGAGCTGTGCTACGCGACCATCGCCATGATCACCGATTACGATTGTTGGCATCCGCAACACGATTCGGTGACCGTCGCCGAAATTATCCAGAATCTGACCAGCAACGCCTCCAACGTGCAGCGCGTCCTGCATCAAGTCGTCCGCGCGCTGCCGGCCGAGCGTTCCTGTAAGTGCGGTTCGGCGCTGGCTCATGCCATTCTCACCGACCGCAAAATGATTCCCGCCGCGGCCAAAAAGCGTCTGGCCCCGATTATCGGGAAGTATATTTCTTAGCGGTACGCAGGTCGCGTTTCAATATCCGGCCCAGCCGGCACTTATACTAGGAGACTTCATGTCCTTACTCGTCGTAGGTTCGCTCGCATTTGACGGAATCGAAACGCCCCACGGCAAGCGCGACCGCATGTTGGGTGGCGCGGCCAGTTACATCGCGCTCGCCGCCGCGCAATTCACGCCGGTCCGGGTGGTCGGCATTGTTGGCGAAGATTTCACCGCCAAAGAAATGGCGCTGCTCAAGCATCGCAACATCGATCTCACCGGCGTGGAAAAGGCCGCGGGCAAAACTTTCTACTGGGCCGGCCGTTACAACCAGAACATGAACGAGCGCACCACCCTGGTCACCGACCTCAACGTCTTCGCCAATTTTCGCCCCACGCTGCCCAAGTCCTACACCGACTCGCCCTACATTTTCCTCGGCAACATCGATCCCACTCTGCAGCGCTCGGTCCTCACGCAAGTCAAAGGCAAACCCAAGGCTGTCGGCCTCGACACCATGAACTACTGGATCGAACGCACTCCAGCGGAGCTGAAGGAAACTCTGAAACACATTCAGATTCTCATGATCAATGACGACGAAACCCGCCAGCTCACCGGCGAGCACAACCTGACTCGCGCCGCGAAAATGATTTTCAAGATGGGACCGAAAACTCTGGTCATCAAGCGCGGCGAACACGGCGCGCTGATGGTCCACGATAAATTCCTGTTCTCCGTCCCGGCTTTCCCGCTCGAAACGGTGAATGATCCCACCGGCGCGGGCGATAGCTTCGCCGGCGGCTTCATGGGCTACCTCGCCAGCCAAAAAACCGTCACCGAGCAAACCCTGCGCCGCGCCATGGTCTACGGTTCGGTGATGGGCAGCTTCTGCGTGGAAAAATTCGGCGTCGAACGCCTCACGCGCCTGACCCGCAGCGAAATTTCCGCCCGGGCGCGCCTGTTCTCGCGGCTCACTTCGTTCCAGCTCTAAGAGCATTTTCAAAACCGCAGAACGCAGGTGCAAATCCCCGCCAACTTCAGAGATAATTCCAGTTTGGCGCGCAGCGCGAAATGCGCGTCAACGGTCAGAGCATGCGGCCGAATTCAGACGGGAGACAGCCTAGATGAAGATGTTCGCTCGGTACGCATTGTGCCTGGCGCTGATCGGCGCGACGGCGCTATCGGCCCAGGACAACTCCAAAACCGGTTTCCGCGCGGTGAAGGTCGACGCCGGGAAGGTCACCGGCACCATTCGCTCGTTTCAAGGACTAAACGGCCCGCCGTATCCGGTGATGGCCGGTCTGCCGGTTCTTCTTCGCCAGTACAAAGACCTGAACATCTCGCAGGTCCGCACCCACGACGTCATGGGCCCCACCGAGATCGATTCGAAATTCGATGAGAATGGCGCCTTCCTCACCTGGCTGGTTCCAGACGCGGCGCAGCGCGCCGGCTTGGTGAAAAACGGCAACGCCAGCACCATTTTCCCGGACTGGAGCGCTGACCCCAATCTTCCGGCCAGCTACAATTTCAAACCCACCGACCTGGTGATCTCCGCCATCCACGATAGCGGCGCCGAAGTCTATTACCGCATCGGCCGCAGCTTCGGAGCCAACACCAATCCGCCGCCCGATTTCGACAAATTTGCCGCGGTCGTCCAGCACATCGCCATGCACTACAACCAGAACTGGGACGACGGCTTCCACTACCACATTCGCTACTGGGAATTCTGGAATGAGCCGGAGTTGTTTTGGTCCGGCACCCCGCAGCAGTTCTATCAGCTCTACGAAAAAACGGCGCGCGGACTGAAGGCCGTCGATCCTCGCCTGAAAGTCGGCGGCCCGGCCAAAGCGTTTGCCTACGACGGCGGCCCGTACCGCGAAGGCTTCCTCGATTACTGCAACAAGCACAAAGTCCCACTGGATTTTTATTCCTGGCACACCTATTCGCCTTCAGTGGCCGATCCTTACGACGCCGTGCGCATCGCCACCGAAATTCGCACGATCCTGAATGACTACGAATTTCCAAAGGCCGAAAGCATTCTGTCCGAGTGGAATCTCACCGCCGATTTCACCGAAGCTTCGAAAGCCGTGCTGCAGGGCGCTTACAACGCGGCCTACATCGGTGCCGTGCTGACTTACCTGCAGGATTCGTCAGTCGATATAGCCCATTTCTACCGCGGCGACGGCGCTTGGATGGGAATGTTCGACGCCAACGGCGCGTATTACAAAACCGCCCACGCCTTTCAGGCCATGGGCCGCATGCAAAATACGCCGCGCAGATTGCGGGTCAAGGGTGATGACACGTACGGCTTTGCGGTCCTCGCTGGACGCTCAGAAGATTCCAGTACCGTACAAATTCTCATCAGCAATTTTGCCAATCCAGACGGGTTCAAACCGCTTTTTCCCGTATTGCCTCCAGCCCTGGCGAAAACTGCGCCCCCCATGCCCGATTTTTCCAAAACGAAAATGCTGCCGCCGCGTAAGGACGTGGTCTATCGCGATAACAAAGGCTACAGCTTGCACGTCGATAATCTGCCGTGGGGCCTACAAACCTCGTTCCTGGTCCGGCGTTACCGGGTCAGCTCCAATCAGAATCTCGACCTGGTCGATGAGCACGTCTCGAGCGGCAACAGCCTGGATCTGTCAAACGCGCTCGAGCCTTCGACCATGGAACTGATCGTTCTACAGAAACACTAATCAAGTCACTGCACTACAGATCGAACAATTCAGCGAAACGACGCGTCGGATCGCGGAGAAAAACGCCAACGGCTTCGAACGATCCTAATCCGCCCAATGCTACCGCCGGCGGTGTCGCCAGTCTCCCGCCGTCGTCTCCCGAATCACGCCTCACCGAAACCAGCAAACGCCTGCTGCCCTGGCTGATCGCCGTGGCTTTCTTCATGGAATCGCTCGACACCACGATTCTGAATACCGCCGTCCCGACCATCGCCGCCGCCCTGCACGTCGCGCCTCTGAACATGAAATCCGTGCTGGCCAGCTACACCCTCAGCCTCGCGGTTTTCATTCCCATCAGCGGCTGGATGGCTGATCGTTTCGGCACTCGACGAGTGTTCGCCTCGGCCATTGGCATTTTTACGCTGGGATCTTTCCTCTGTGGCATCTCCAGCAACATTCACGTATTAGTCGCCGACCGCATCTTGCAGGGAATCGGCGGGGCCATGATGGTCCCGGTCGGCCGCCTGACCATGGTGCGCACCTTCGCCAAATCGGAATTGATTCGCGCCATGAGCTTCGTCGCCATCCCCGGCCTGATCGGCCCGATGCTCGGCCCCATCGCCGGCGGCCTGATCGTCGGATATTTTCACTGGCGCCTGATTTTCTTCGTCAACCTGCCCATCGGCTTGACCGGCCTCTACCTGGTTTACAAGCATCTGCCCGATTACCGCGAAGAAAATACCCACCCACTCGATTTCACCGGCCTATTTCTTTTCGGCTCGGGAATCGCGCTGCTCTCCTACGTGCTGGAAGTTTTCGGCGAGCACACTCTGGGCCCCCACCTAGTTCTCGGCTTGCTGGCGCTTTCGATCGTGCTGCTCGTGGCCTACGGCCTTCACGCCTCTCGCGCCGCGTACCCGTTGTTGCGCCTCTCGCTCTTTCGCCTGCGCACTTTTCGAGCCACCGTGGCCGGCAGCTTCATCACCCGCCTGGGCATCGGCGGCATCCCGTTTTTATTTCCGCTGCTCTACCAGGTCGGCCTGGGATTCTCGCCCATTCAATCCGGCCTGCTGATGATGCCGCAGGCCATTGCCGCCATGAGCCTCAAGCTCACCATGCCGAAAATCCTCGCGCGTTTCGGCTATCGCGCCGTGCTGGTCTCCAACACCATCATCATCGGCCTGATGATTCTGCTTTTCGCCACCATCGGGAAGGGAACGCCGGTCTGGCTGATCGTTATGGAAGTTTTCTCCTACGGATTTTTCACCTCGCTGCAATACACCAGCATGAACACGCTGGTCTACGCCGAAATCAACGACGAGCAGGCCAGCGCCGCCAGTACCATCGCCAGCACCATGCAGCAGATGTCCATCAGCTTCGGCGTGGCCTCGGCTTCACTGGTCACCGCCTTTTTCGTTCCGGATCACGCCACTTCCAATCCGGCCACATTCATCCGGGGAATTCACCATGCCTTCTGGGTACTCGGCGCGATGACCGTAATCTCCACCTTCGTCTTCCGCGGACTTAAAAGCGGCGACGGAGAGACCGTCAGCCTGAAGAAAGACATGCACGGCGGGTAATTTTCTGCCCCACGAAGCCAAACCTTCGGCTAGAATCGCACTCGTTGCTCGCACGGGGGTGCGATGCCGCACGATTTGAACGCTCACATTTTGCTGCGTCTTTTGCTCGCCGCTTTTCTCGGCGGCTTGGTTGGCCTCGAGCGCCAGTTGCGCCGCAAGCCCGCCGGCATCCGCACCAACATGATGATCTGTTTTGGCGCCGCCCTTTTCACCATCATCTCCTACGAAATGGCCGGCGAAGTCACCGGCGACCACACTCGCATCGCCGCCCAGATCATTCCCGGCATCGGCTTCATCGGAGCCGGCGTAGTCATCCGCGAACGCGGCGCGGTCATGGGCATCACCAGCGCCGCCACCATCTTCGTCATGGCCAGCATCGGCATGGCCGTCGGCGCGGACATGATTCACACGGCCATCTTCGCTACCGCCATGGTCCTGGCCGCGCTGATCGGCATCGGCTTCCTCGAAGACCGCTTCGGATTGCAATCCCGCGTGATGACCTTCCAACTTACCTGCCCGCCGCACACCGATATACTGGTTCCGGCTCACCGCATCGTCGAAGAGGCCAAAATCGACGCGCGCCGCTGGCAAACTCACAAAACTGCGGAGTGCTCCGTCGTGGATTTCGAAGCCGAAGTCACCACGCCCCAGGAGCGCGAGTTACTCACCAAATTCGCTCAGTTGAACGCCAAAGTAGAAATCCGCCCGATGCACAGTTAGCCGCGCAAATGGGTTATCGCCCCTTGCGTTACTCACTCGCGATTCCGCCTTTCGTTTGGGCCAACCAAACACGCCTTTTCCGAATCCGAGTTGACGCCTATGCGTGGGGATGCTATCAATTCTGTCGGGGTTTACGGCGCGGTTTGCATCGCTTCGACATGCCTCTTTCAGCGGATCGCATCTCATCGAATTATTTTGCGCCTTTTTGAATCGATGCCCGAGTGACGCGCTCTTCGGGTGAACTTCAGCGGTGATTCGTACCAAATTCAGCGGAGGAATCGCTTGATGCACTTGCGGTGGACCATGTTCGGGATGCTCGCCATCCTTGCAGCGGCGGTATCGGGATGCGGCGGATCCGGGACGACTCAGCCCAATGCAACTCCGATCATTACCAATCTCGCGCCCTCCAGCATCACCGCCAGCAGTCAGGCCTTCACTCTATTCGTCTCCGGAACTGGGTTCATCAACAGCAATTCGGCCGGCACCACCACCGTGTATTGGAATGGTTCGCCGCGCACCGGCCTGGTCAATACCACCACCAATCAGGTAGCCATGTCGATTTTGGCGTCGGACGTTGCTGTACCGGGAATCGCCACCATCACTGCATCGAATCCCGCCCCGGGTGGCGGCCTCAGCCAGAATTCGGCCACTTTCATCATTAATCCGGTCAGCTCGGTTACTCCGCTGATTTCCAGCATCAGTCCTGGCTCCGCCAGTCCCGGCGGCGCCGCCTTCACTTTAACCGTGAACGGAAATGGTGCGACTTTTGTCGCGCCCGCCAATCCCGCGCCGCCGGCGTGCCTTCCTGCCGGGATGCCCAGCAACCCGCCGTTGTGCGCGCAAGCCTTGGGCTCGATGGTCACCTTCAACGGCAGCCCGCGCTCGACCACATTCACCAACGCCTCCCAGCTCACCGCCACTATCGAGGCGACCGACATCGCGAACGTCGGCTGCGACTCCATCGGCGTCTACTCGCCCAACGGCGTCGGTGGCTTTATTTATTCGCCCAGCGTTTCTTTTGCGGTCTCCAAGGGCAGCACGCCTTTGATTTGTTCCATCGCGCCATCCACCGCCGTGCAGAATGGCCCGGCCTTCAACCTGAACGTTTTTGGCGCCAACTTCACCTCAAGTTCGATGCTGCAGTGGAACGGCAGTCCGCGGCCGACCACCTTTGTCAGCAGCAGCTCGCTCGTCGCCCAAATCCCCGCAAGCGATCTGGTCAAGGCCGGCAGTTTCCCCATCACCGTTTCCGGCGGAGCAACCTCCACCGCCATCAATTTCGTGGTCACTCCTGCGCCGCCCACGATCACTGCGCTTTCCCCCTCGACCTCCGTCGCCGGCGGCCCGGCCTTCACCCTGGCCGTTACTGGAACCAACTTCACGCAAGATACCGTCGTCGAATGGAACGGCAGCCCGCGCTCCACCAGCTTTTCCAGCACTACTTCCCTCAGCGCGCAGATTCTTGCCGCGGATATCGCCAACGCCGGAACTGATTCGGTGGTAGTCGTAAATCCCCAGGGCGTCGGTGGAGCTTCCGCGGAGTTTCCGTACGTGGTCACGGCTGCTGCCGCTAACAACGCGAAATTTCCGCAGGTCGTTTCCGTCAGCGCCGTAGGTGGGCCTGCCGATGGCCCCAGCGAATCGCCCGCGATCAGTTCGGATGGCCGCTACGTTGCCTTTTATTCCGAAGCGAAAAATCTGGTCGCTAACGTCGCCTCCGGCAACGTCTACGTGCGCGATACCTGCGCCGGAGTTGCTGCGGCTTGCACGCCAGGCACCCGCGCGGTAGACGTGGCCGTCGATGGCAGCGCCGCTAACGGCAAAACTGGCCGTCAGGTTTCGCTCAGTGGCGATGGCCGCTTTGTCGCCTTCCTCTCACGAGCCACCAATCTGGTTTCCGGCGGAGCGCAGGTTTCCTCCGGCTTCTGGAACGTCTACGTTCGCGATTTGTGCGCCGGCGCGAACGTGCCCTCCGGCTGCACCCCGCGCACCGAATTGCTTTCCGCCAGCTTGAACGGCGAAGTCACCAACGGCCCCAGCGCCAGCCCTTCGCTCAGCGGCGATGGCCGCTTTGCCGCGTTCGTTTCTTCCGCCACCAACATTTCTACCGACAATATTCTGGCGCACCCGCAGGTTTATGTACGCGATACCTGCGCCGGCCCCACCGCCACCAAATCCTGCATGCCGCACACCATCTCGGTCGCGCTGGATGACCAAGATCGCCTGTCCAGCATTCAGAGCGGACGCCCGGCAATCTCCGCCGACGGCCGTTACGTTGCCTACGAAGCCTGGTCCGGCGCATCCAGCACTTCGAGCGTGCTTACCTCCGCCGCGATTGTCTTGGCTGATACCTGCCAGGGAATCGACGCTTCGGCGGGCTGCACTCCCTCCGCGCACCGCCTTTCGTACGCCGCCGATGGTTCCGCGCTGCCCGGCGTCAACATCACGCCCTCGGTTAACTCCGACGCCCGATTCGTCGTTTTCGAATCGCAGCCGGCGCAACCGGCCTCCAACTCCGCCGACTCCGCGGTCTTGAGCAAATCCTTCCTGCGCGACACCTGCCTCGGCGCCACCGCGCCCGATGGCTGCGTGCCTTCGACCACGGCTTTGAATGCGGTATCGTCCGCCGCAGCGGACAAGAACCAAGTCTTCTCGCCTTCGATCAGCGCTTCCGGTCGCTACATCTCCTTCGTCGAAGGCCACTCCGCATTTGCGTCGCCCAACGCGTCATCCACCGAAGGCGCGCTGCTGGTCCGCGATACCTGCTTCGGCGCGGCGCTGCCATGTTCCGCGCGCGCTTACGCCGTCGCCGCCTCCTCAAGTGCCACCGCAAAAACGGCGGTAGCCGTTTCGTCCGCCTCGAACGCCATTCGCTCGGTCAGCGTCGATCAATACACCGCCTCGCCGATCAGCTCCGAAGGCCGCTTCGCCGCGTTCTACGCGCCTACCACGGCCGCAGCGCAGCCCGCCAGCGGCGTCGGCGACGTTTGCATCTCGGTCTCTTTGTTCTAATTGCTCCGGGCTGCGCGGCTCGATGCTCCGCGGCTCCTGCTCGGATGTAAACACCGTCCGCCTCGCGGCTGGACTCACCCTGCAAAATTCCTTATTCTCATTTGCGCCCCATGCCGCAATCGCTAAAACCTCCTCCACTGCAAGCGGCGGACCCCGTTCGCATTTTGTCTCTCGCCAGCCCGGTCGATGAGGCGCGCCTGCACGCCGGCGCAGCGGAAATCGGCAACCTCGGCTTCCGCCCGGTCAGCGACGAGCAACGCGTGCTGGCCCGCGGAGATTTTTTTGCCGGTAGCGCCGCCGAACGGTCTTCCGCATTGAAAGAGGCCCTCACCGAAACCACCACCCGCGCCATTTTTTGTTCCCGCGGCGGATACGGTTCGAACTACCTGCTAGAAGGTCTCAGCGTCGCCCTCGCCGCGCCCAAAATTCTGCTCGGCTTCAGCGACCTCACCTCACTTCAAATTTTTCTGTGGCAGAAATTTCGCTGGGTCACTCTCTACGGCCCCATGGTCGCCGCCGGAATCGACAAAGGCGCCGGCGCCGAGCACGGCTACGACCGACCCAGCCTGATGCGCGCCATCACCGAAACAAAATCCGGTTGGGCCATTCCCCTGGAAGTCGCCGAAACCATCGTCCCCGGCACCGCCGACGGCACGCTCCTCGGTGGCTGCTTGACGCTGGTCGAAACCGCGCTGGGTACGCCCTGGGAACTCGACACTCACGGCGCGATTCTCGTCCTTGAAGATCGCGGCATGAAACCCTGGCAGGTCGATCGCGCCCTGATGCACCTGAAGCAAGCCGGAAAATTTCGCGGCGTCTCCGCTATCGTGCTGGGTGATTTTCCGGAATGTGACGGACCGGCCGGCTCCGAAACCGTTTGCGACGTCGTTCGCCGCGTTCTCGGTCCGCTGGGTTTCCCGGTAGTCTGGGGCGCGGCCATCGGCCACACCGCCCGCGCCATGCTCACTCTGCCGCTAGGAACACGTGCTCGCCTGCGCGCCGACGACGCGCCGCAACTCGAAATTCTGGAGCCGGCGTGCAAGCTCTGAACTAACGAATCTTTTTTTCGCGAACTAATTTTTCAGGGAGACCGTCATCGCTACCCGGCCCATAAAAAGTTCGGACCATATTCACCTGCTCGGCATCGCCGGAGCCGCCATGGCCCCGGTAGCCGGCATGTTGAAGGAGCGCGGCTTCCACGTCACCGGCTCGGACCTGAACGTCTACCCGCCGGCCTCGACTCTTCTCGATTCGCTGAAAATTCCCTACAACAACGGCTTCCGCGAAGAAAATCTTGAAACCCACGCCGGACCTCTGCGTGGTCGGCAACATCATCGCCCGCGGCAATCCCGAAATCGAATACATCCTCGACGAAAAAATTCCGTACTGCTCCATGCCCCAACTGCTCGAGGAATATTTTATTCCGCGCCACACTTCGATCGTCGTTGCCGGAACCCACGGCAAAACCACCACCACCGCCATGCTGGCCTGGATTTTTCACGTCGCCGGCCGCCGCCCCGACTTCCTCATCGGCGGCGTCGCTCCCAATTTCGGCGACCGCAGCTACGGCCTCGGCGGCGGGGAAGAGTTCATCATCGAAGGCGACGAATACGAAACCGCCTTTTTCGATCGCGGCCCAAAATTCCTGCACTACCATCCCGACGAATTAATCCTCACTTCGCTCGAATACGACCACGCCGATATTTATCCCGACCTCGCCTCCATCTCGCTGCAGTTCCGCCGCCTGGTCAATCTCGTCCCGCGCCGCGGCAAAATTCTGATGCTCGGCGAAAGCGCCGAGCTAAAAGAAGTCACCGCCAAAGCTTTCTGCCCGGTCGAAACCTTCGGCTTCACGCCCGATTGCGACTGGTGCGCTGGAGACATTCACTGGCAGGACGACGCCACCGAATTTCGCGTGGCCTATCGCGGCAAAGAAGTCACCCGTGTGCGCACGCCCGTCGCTGGCCGCCACAACGTATTGGACGCGCTCGCCGCCATCGCCATCGCCTACGGACGCGGCATCGAATGCGAAGCCATCGAGCAAGCGCTCGCCACTTTCACCAGCGTGCGCAAGCGCATGGAAATCAAAGGTGAGGAATCGGGAGTGCTGGTCGTCGAAGACTTCGCCCATCACCCTACCGCGATCCGTATGACGCTCGAAGCCACCCGCACCCGCTGGCCCCAACGCAAAATCTGGGCCGCCGTGGAACCGCGCTCCAACACCATGCGTCGCAAAATCTTCGAGCAGGTCCTGCCCGAGGCTTTGGCCATCGCCGACGCCGTACTCATCGGCCCGGTCAGCCGCGCGCAACTCCTAGGCGAATCCGAACGGATGTCGCCACAATCGATCGCCGAAGCCACCACCAAACTGGGCAAGCCGGCCAAGGCTTTCGATTCCACGCCCGAACTGGCCGATTACCTGGCGTCCAACGCCCGCCGCGGCGATATGGTCATGATCATGTCCAACGGTAGCTTCGACGGCCTCAGCGGCCTGTTGCTCGAGAAATTCAAATCAAGAGAACAGGCGGGTCGATGAAATTCCGGGCAATTTGTTTTGCAATTTTATTTCTGGCGGTTATCGTCTCGCCGCGTCCCGCATCCGCGACCATCAAGTACCACATTTCGCTGAAAAACCCCGAAGCCCACATCTTCCACGTCCAAATGGAAATCCCGCCGGCCCCTCAGGGAATTGTGGTGGCCATGCCGGCCTGGAACGCCGTCTACCAAGTCCGCGATTTTTCCTACCGCGTGCGCGACGTAGAAGCCAGAATGTCCGCTGATCCCAGCGCCGAACGCATCGCGGTTCACAAACTCGACAAACAGACTTGGCAGATTGCCTACCCCTGGGATGGCGCGCTTTCTCCCGGCGCAAAACCAGCAGTCGTCACCTATTCGATCGAGTGGGACGATCCCGGCCCGTTCAATTCGCAGCTCAACCTGCACCACGCCTTTCTGAATTTCGCCGAAGTACTCATGTATCTCCCGGATCGTCGGGGCGAAGCCACCGTCGTCCAACTCGACGATATTCCCGCGGGCTGGCACGTAGCCGCGCAACTCGCCGCCGTCCCCGACGCAAACGCTTTTCAAGCTGAAAGCTACGACAAGCTCGTCGACGCGCCCGCAGAGATCGGCACCTTCGAAGAATTCGGCTTCGACCAGGGCGCTACGCATTACCGCGTAGTCGTCGACGGCAAGGACTACCGCCGCGATCGCCTGGAAAATTATCTGAAGCACATCACCGAATACGAAACCAAGCTGATGGGTGGCGCTCCGTTCCCGGCGTACACTTTCTTTTTCCACTTCGGATCCTATCCCGAAGCCGGTGGCGGCGGCATGGAACATGCCAACTGCACCGCGATTTCCGCGGTCAACGCCGACTCCGCCGGAGTCACTGCCGCGCACGAATTTTTCCACGCCTGGAACGTGAAACGCATTCGCCCGCAAACTCTCGAGCCGGTCGATTTCACTCGCGAGATGTACACCCGCGCCCTGTGGTTCGCCGAAGGCGTCACCAGCACTTACGGCTCCTACACTCTCGAACGCAGCGGCCTCTTCACCAAAGACCAGTTCTACGCCGAATTCTCCTCGCAGATTAACGAACTCGACTCCCGCCCCGCGCGCCTCTGGCAAAGCGTCGAAGAATCCAGCCTCGACACCTGGCTCGAAAAATATGACGAGTATCGCCAAGCCGACCGCAGCATTTCGTATTACAACAAAGGCGAAATCGACGGCTTCCTGCTCGACCTGGCCATTCGCGAGGCCACCGACAACAAAAAATCACTCGACGACGTGATGCGCGCCATGAACGACCAGTACGCTAAAGCCGGACGCTACTACGACGACAGCGCCAGCATTCGCGACACCGCCGAAAAAATCGCCGGAGTGAAGTTCGAAGACTTCTTCGCCCGCTACGTCTCCGGCACCGACGAAATCCCTTACGGCCCGCTGCTCGCTCCCGCCGGACTCGAACTGAAACTCGAACTGCACAAAAGCGCCGACCTCGGTTTCTGGACCGTCGGCCGCGCCTCAAATGGCGCCGTCGCTATCTCTCAAATCGTTCCGGGCAGCCCCGCCGAAGCCGCTGGCCTAAAACCCGGCGACATTATCCTCATGCTCAATAATCAGCCGCCGCCGCGCTATCTCCCGGCCTGGCTCACCCAACAAAATCCCGGCGCGCGCGTAACGCTGCAAATTCAGCGTGACGGCAAAGTATCCGACGTCGCCTTCATTCTCGGCTCCATCGAAATGAAAAAATATTCGATCGTCGAGTCCTCCCATCCCACCGAAAAACAAAAACGGATTCGCGAAGGATGGCTCCGCGGAGAAACCAACTGAAGCACGTGCATACCGAAGGCGCCTAGCGATGATCCGCACCGTTATCGTCCTGCTCTATTTCACCCTGGCGATGCTGCTGGTGCTACCGTTTCTCGTACTCTGGACCATCCTCACCAGCGACGCCAATTTCATGTACCACGTGTTTGTCGACTACGGCCTCCGCATCGGCCTGCGCATCGCCGGCATTCACGTGCGCGTGGAAGGCCTCGAAAATATTCCCTCGGGCGTCTGCATCTTCGCCTCGAATCACGCTTCGAACCTCGATCCCGTCGCACTCACTCCGCAGATTCCCCGGCGCATCGCGCTGCTGGCCAAAAAAGAAGTCTTCCGCATTCCAGTCCTCGCCAAAGCCATCCGTCTCGCGAAACTCGTCCCGGTGGACCGCGGCGATAGCGAAGCCGCCGCCGAAAGCGTCGACATCGCCATTAAATATTTGAAGGAAGGTCTCTCGTTCTGCGTCTATCCCGAAGGCACCCGCAGCCGCGACGGCCATCTGCTCCCTTTCAAGCGAGGCACATTCGTGATGGCCATTCGCGCAGGAGTGTCAGTCGTCCCAGTTTCGCTGGCGGGGACCCAAAATTTAATGCGCAAAGGGGACTGGCGCATATTTCCCGGGGAAGTGGTAGTGAAGTTTGGTCCAGCCGTAGACGCGACTAATTACAAAACCGAACAACGCGAAGAGTTGCGCCAGCGCGTCCAAGACCTTGTCGCCGCCGGATTGCCTGAAGATCAGAAGCCCGTCGCCGCCACGCCCACGGGCGGCACCGGCGCAAAATCCTAATCGAGCAAAATTATCTTGCGCCCAGTTTGTCCACCGCGTCGCGCAAGTCTCGCAACTGTTTCTGAATCTCCGGCAACCGGTTAAATACCGCCACCGACTTTCTCCAGGCCAAAGTCTCCATCGCCGGATAACCCGAATACACCGCATCCGCCGGCACATCCGACGGCACTCCCGACTGCGCCGTCAAAACGCTACGATCTCCAATCGTCAGATGTCCCGCAGTCCCCACCTGCCCGGCCAAAATGCAGTGATCTCCCACCTTGGTCGTCCCTGCCAATCCCACCTGCCCGCAGAGCATCGTGTCCTCTCCGACTTTGCAGGCATGGCCCACTTGCACCAGATTATCGATTTTCGTTCCGCGCCCAATGCGCGTCTCACCCACCGTAGCCCGGTCGATCACACTGTGCGCCTGGATCTCCACGTCATCTTCAATCACCGTAATCCCCGACTGCCGCATTTTGTGCCACCCGCCGGCCGCGTTTCGCGCAAATCCGTATCCATCGCTCCCGATAGTCACTCCGTTCTGCAGCAAAACCCGATTCCCAATCCGGCAGCCTTCCCGAACCGTCACATGCGAGTGCGCAAAAAAGTCGTCTCCAATCTTCGCCCCGCGATACACCGTCACAAAGCTGTGCAGCACCGCGTTGCGCCCGATTTCCGCCTCATCCTCCACCACGCAATAAGGTCCAATGTGCGCCCCCGGAGCGATCTTCGCGGTAGAAGCGATTACCGCCGTAGGATGGATCTCCATCGTGAATTCCGGCGCCGGATGAAAAATCTCAATCGCCCGCGCAAAATCAAGATAGGGATTCGCCGACCGCAACATCGGAATCGGAGCAGGGGACTCATCCTTCGAAACAATAATCGCGGAAGCCTTCGTCGTCTCCAGGTCCGGCCGGTACTTGCGATTGACCAGAAAAGTTAGCTCGCCCGGCTGCGCCTCCTCAATCCCGGCCACGCCGCGAATCTCGATCTGGGCGTCGCCTTCCACCTCGCAGCCCAGCCGCTTCGCAATTTCCCCAAGTCGCATCGTTCACCTCGTCTTAGCTTCACCGCCAATGTACATCACGCGCAGCGCCACCGGATAGGCCCACACCAATGCCCAATCGCGCGCGGCAAGCAAACGCAAAACGGACCTGCGCAAACAAGCGAACCAATTTATTCAGTAAACAGTTTGGATTGCGAAGCAGGAACGCCGCGGCCTTCCGCAGGCGTGCGCCGGGCCGCGCCCACCACCCCCAGCACCTTCACTTCTTCCAGCGAGCCCCGCGGAATGTAAATCCGCAAATTGTTCCCGTGCAGATCAGGAGGGGTAATCTGCACTCCCGAATCGAGCAAATCGAGCAGGTCATTGCCGATCAATCCTTCCATGATGTCTTCATCGCGAAACCGCAGCCTGACCCATAACCCGTCCAGCTTCGGACGGCTCAAAAACACCTTCCGCTCCGGCTGAAATGTCTCCTGAAATTCGCGCACGAAATACACGCACTTCACGGCGGGCAGTGAAACGGGGCGATGCGCCCCATCCGGAGTCAGCAAATCGATGCTACCGTCCCGCCCCAACTCGCTCGGGTTCACGTAGCCCTTGATCGGGGTCCGGTCAAACAGCATCACCACCACTTTCTTGTGGGTGGACGCCGGCGCGCGATCTTTGGTCGAATTTGCCATTTTCGGCTGAGAATCTTGCTATAACCGCCGGAGTTATGTTATTCTGACCCCAGATTTTGTCAAGTCATTGGTGCTTAAAGGGTTAGCATCGGAGTTCACGCCGATTGACCGAAAAAGGCAAGCTCCTAAAATCTGCCTCTGTCATAGCCCTAATCACTGTTATCAGTCGTATTTGCGGATACTTACGCGATCAGCGGGTGGCCCTTTTGCTGGGCACTACCCCGGTGGCCGATTCGTTCATTTTGGCCTTCCGCATCCCCAATATGATTCGCCGCATGACCAGCGAAGGGGCGCTGGGGGCCTCGTTTATCCCGGTTTTTACCGGATATCTGCGCAATAAAGCGAAAGGCGAAACTTGGGCCTTCGCCCAGCGCATGTTTTGGGATATGGCCGTGGTTCTGGCCGTCGTAGCCACTCTGGGGTGCGTATTTTCAAAACAAGTCATCGGAATCTTCACGCTGATGGGCGTCAACCACGTCCACTGGGAAATGGCGGTCTATCTCAACCGGATCATTTTCCCCTGTGTGTTGTTCATGGGCCTTTCCGCTCTGGCCTCCTCCATCCTGCACAGCTTTCAGCAATTCGCCCTGCCGGCCTTCACCGGAGTTCTATTCAACGTAGTGGTCATAATTTTCTCGTTCTCGCTTTTCTACAAGCCGATCATGAAATGGGCCCCCGAGGCCTATCGCACTCCCGCCGTCGCGCTGGCGGTCGGCATTTTGGTCGGTTCCTTTGCCGCTCTCGCGTTGCAGGTTCCCGCGATCCGCAGTCTGGGCATGAATTTTCTGCCGGACATCAACTTCCAAGACCCCGGTGTGCGCAAGACCGGAAAACTCATGGCCCCGATTTTCTTCGGCACCGGAATCTTTCAGCTCAACTTTTTCATCGACACCATCTTTGCCACCTCCTCGCGCATGCCCACCGGCAGCATCACCTCGCTCTACGTTTCGGACCGCGTCATGGAGCTGGTTCTCGGAGTCTACGCCATGGCGCTCTCCACTGTGATTCTGCCCGCCATGTCGCACCAGGCCGCTGCCGGCAAGCATCGGGAAATGAAGCAGACTTTCAGCTTCGCCCTGCGCATTGTCTCCTTCATTACCATTCCAGCCGCGCTGGGTCTGATCCTACTGCGCGTGCCCATCACTCAAGTGCTCTTCCAGCACGGGGAATTCGGCGTGCGCTCGACGGCGCTCACCTCTCACGCCCTGCTGTTCTATTCGCTGGGCCTTCCAGCGTTCGCCGCCATCAAGCTCATCACTCCGATGTACTACTCGACCCACGACACCATCACCCCCACCAAGGTCGGCCTCTACGCCATGGCCTTGCACGTCACGCTGAACGTGGTCCTGCTCTTTGCCTTCGGCCGCTACCTTTGGAACGCGAGTCCGGCGCTCGCCAGCTCAATAGCCGCGTATTTCAATTTCGGCGCCCTCTTTGTGGTTTTTCGCGGCCGCTACGGCGAGATGGGAGCCACCGCCATCTTCAGCTCACTGGCCAAGATGGCCGTCTGCGCCGCGGCCATGGCCGGAGCCTGCTTGGTGGCACTGCGCTACGCGCACTTCGAAACCATCGAGCATTTTGGCTTGCGGGCCGCAATGCTGGCCGCGATGATCGCGATTTGCGTGGGCGTCTATTTCGCTTTGGCCAAGCTTTTGAAATGCGAGGAGCTGCCTGAACTATTTTTACTGCTGCAACGGGCCGAGCCCGAAGCGGTCACCTTGGGAGTCGACTAAGCATCCGGAATTTGCGAGGCATCAGAATTTGGAAGCGCACATACGCTCGTTCTTGAATTACCTGCGGGTCGAAAAAGGCCTGGCTGATAACACCATCTTCGCCTACCAGCGGGACATGGCGAAGTTCGCTGATTTTATCGGCAAGCGCAAAATCCGTACCGAAAATATCGAGCGCTCCCATGTCGTCGATTTTCTACGCTCGCTCTACCTTAGCAAGCTCGACAGCCGTTCCGTGGCGCGCCATCTGGTCACCATTCGCCATTTCTTCCGCTTCTGTTTTGCCGAAGGCGTCATTAGCGAAGATCCCGCCGCGAATATCCAGTCTCCGAAATTTCGCCAGAGCCTGCCGGAATTTCTCAGCCTCGCCGAAGTCGATCGCTTGCTCTCGCAGCCGGATGTCAATACCGCGCTCGGCCTGCGCGACAAAGCCATGATCGAGCTGCTCTATTCCACGGGCCTGCGCGTCTCCGAATTGTGCGGCCTGAAGTCGCAAGACATCCAAATGGACCTCGGTTGCCTGCGCTGCATCGGCAAGGGGGACAAAGAACGCCTCGTTCCCGTTGGCAAGCAAGCCCTGCAGGCCCTCCAGCGCTACATCGCTGAATCGCGCCCGCTAATTCTCGGCGACCGTATCTCGTCATATCTATTCCCGGTGCGCACCGGCGCGCCCATCAACCGCATCGCTTTCTGGAAAATTCTCGGGGCCTACGGAAGAAAGGCTGGCTTGCGGAAAGCACTCACGCCGCACATGCTGCGGCACAGTTTTGCCACGCATCTGCTTGATCGCGGCGCCGATCTGCGCTCGGTGCAGATCATGCTGGGCCACTCGGATATCGCTACCACCCAGATTTACACGCACGTCGTCGAAGAACGTCTTAAACAGGTTTACAAAGCACATCACCCGCGCGCCTGAACGCACGGCCCGGGAATTTGAAAGGCGGAAAAAGCATGCCCGATTACATGTACTTGCTGGAAAGCAGACTTTCCCCGGAACAGCGCGCCGTCATGGAACGGGTGCAGGAACTGGCCCGCGCCCAGGACTTGAACGTCTATCTCACCGGCGGCGCCGTTCGCGATTTGATTTCCGGCATGCCCATCCGTGACCTCGATTTCACCGTCGAGGGCAATCCTTCCAAGATGGTCCGCGAACTCGAAAAGGGCGGCGCGACGCTGATTTGGGAAAGCGAAAAACTTCGCCACCACGAAGTCATCTTCGCTGGCGACGTCGACGGCTCCATCTCCGCCGCGCGGGAAGACCACTACGAGCGGCCCGGCGTGAAACCTGAATACCGCTTCTCCAGCATCATGGAAGACCTGAAGCGCCGCGACATCGGCATCAACGCCATCGCCATCTCGCTGAACACTCAGTCGCGCGGCCTGCTCCTCGATCCCATGAACGGCCTGGCCGATCTGGAGAAGCAGGAAATTCGCGTGCTCTCCATTCACGCCTTCACCAACCAGCCGATTCGCCTGATGCGCACCTTGCGCTACGCCGCCCGCATGAATTTCAAAATGGAGCCGCGCACCCAGGAATGGTTCGACCTCGCCATGGAGCGCGGCCTCATCGAGCGCATCGAATCCGGCGACGTCGGCCACGAACTCCGCTCCATGGCCCGTGACGACAATCCGTCTGCCACGCTGAAGCAGTGGGAATCGCACGAAATGCTGGAGCTGATTCATCCCGCGCTGCAAAAACGTAAGCCCGATTACGACCGGCTCAACAAGCTAGCCAAAGTGCGTTCCAATCTCTACGGCCACGGCCTGCGCCCGCGCCTGCATCTCGCGGTCACTTACTACACTCTCGGCCGCCTCAAGGATCGCGAAGCCACCTCCGCCCTGCGCAGCGGCGAATATCGCGCCGCGGAAATCGACGCGTTGGACAAACTCGTTCCGGAAACGCAGAAAGTCGTCAAGGTTCTGAAGAGCGCCAAGACCAACGCCGCCAAGGACGCCTTCTACTATCTCGCTTCGCTGCCGGCCGAAGTTCTGGCCTTCATCGAAGTCGAGATGCCCAACCCGCGCGCGCTTTCCAAGATTCGGAATTACCTGCAGAAATGGCGCCCGCTGCGCATGGCCACGCCCGCCGGAGAACTCGAAGCCCTCGGCGTCGAACGCGGCCCGAAATTCGACAAGATCGTCGATCAGTTCTTCGAATTGCAACTGCGCGGCAAAGGCAAAACGCCCGAAGACCGCACTAAGATTCTGAAGAACCTCGCCGGCATCAAGGACGAGCCCAAGAAACCGGAAAAAGTTAAAAAAGAGAAGAAGGGCGAAAAAGAAGCCGCCGTACCCGAGGCCAAGGGCGCAGCAACCAAAGGCAAGCCGCAACCGCCCGCAGCTGCAGGAAAGCCCCCTGCCGGCAAAGCGTCAGCCGCCGTAGCTGCCCCAACAGCGAAACCGACCCAGTCTGCGGCTGCCGCCATCGGTGCGCGCGCCCAGGCCAAACACGACAAAGCCGAACATGACAGCAAGGCCGCAACCAAGAAAGCAGGGAAGGCCTCCAAGCCGGCGAAAAAATCCAAGAAATAATTCTGGGTTTAATTTTGCTTCGAGAAGGCGAACAAGTACGAAAACTTTTGGAGCTGGTTTAAAATAAAGAAGAATGGCCGCGCCGAACTTCGTTCACTTGCACCTGCACACCGATTATTCGCTCCTCGATGGAGCCTGCGAAATCGGTGAACTCACTTCCGAGGCCGCCCGCCGCGGCATGCCCGCGGTCGCCGTCACTGACCACGGCAATCTCTTTGCTGCAGCCAGCTTCTATCACCAGGCCACCACCCACGGCGTCAAGCCCATCATCGGCTGCGAAATGTACGTCGCGCCCGACAATCACAAGAACCGCGGCACCGGCGCCGAACGCTCCAACCACCTGGTCCTGCTCTGCGAAAACGAGATTGGCTACAAGAATTTGATCAAGCTGGTTTCCACCGGCTATCTCGACGGCTTCTACTACAAGCCGCGTGTCGATCACGAACTCCTCGCCAAACACAGCGAAGGCCTGATCGCCCTCTCCGCCTGCCTTCGCGGAGAAGTTGCCGACGCCATCCTCTCCGAAAAATACGATCAGGCCAAAGCCAACGCGCATCGCTTGCGCGACATTTTCGGCAAGCAGAATTTCTTTCTCGAAGTGCAAGACCAGGGCCTCGAACAGGACATTCGCGTCAATCGCGATCTGGTCCGCCTCTCCAAAGAAAGCGGCATCCCGCTGGTCGCCACCAACGACTGCCATTACCTGACCCAGTCCGATTCACACGCCCAGGAAGTTCTGATGTGCATTCAGACCGGCAAGACCATGAGCGACGCCCAGCGCATGAAGTTCGCCACCGACCAGTTTTATTTCAAGACCGGCGAAGAAATGGCTCAGGTCTTCCGCGAATTGCCCGATGCCGTCACCCGCACTTTGTCCATCGCTGATCGTTGCAACGTGAAAATCCAGCGCGTCGGCAATCCGTTCCCCGAATTCAAAGTTCCCGAAGGCCACACCACCGATTCTTACTTCGAAAAAGTAGTCCGCATCGGTTTCACCGAACGCGCCCAGGTTCTCGAACAGCTCGCCAAAGAAAATCGCCTGCGCCATCCGCTCAACGACTACGAAACCCGCCTCACCGCCGAAATCGAAATGATCAAGAAGATGCGCTTCGCCGGCTACTTCCTGATCGTTTGGGATTTCATTCACTACGCCCGTGCCCAAGGCGTTCCGGTCGGCCCCGGCCGCGGTTCGGCCGCCGGCAGCCTGGTCAGCTACGCACTAAAAATTACCGACGTCGATCCCATGCAGTACGAGCTGCTCTTCGAGCGCTTCCTCAATCCCGAACGCATCTCCATGCCTGACATCGATATCGACTTCTGCATGCGTCGCCGCGGCGAGATCATCGAGTACGTCCGCCAGAAATACGGCGGCGAAAGCGTTGCCCAGATCATCACCTTCGGAACCATGGCCGCTAAAGCCGTCCTCAAAGATGCCGGCCGCGCCCTCGACATGCCTTACGGCGACGTCGACCGCCTGGCCAAGATGATTCCGCTCACGCTGAATATTTCGCTGGAAGAAGCTCTCAAGCAATCGCCGCAGCTCGAAGCCGCCTGTAAAGAAGGCCCGTACAAAGCCCTCATCGACGTCGCCATGCGCCTCGAAGGGCTGGCCCGCCACGCCTCCACCCACGCCGCCGGTGTGGTCATCTCGCCGCAGCCGCTCACCGAAATCGTTCCACTCTACAAGTCCAACAAGGAAGAAATTACCACCCAGTACGATATGAACGCGCTCGAGCGGATCGGCCTGCTCAAAATGGATTTCCTCGGCCTGACCACGCTCACCGTTCTCGATGATGCCGTGCGCATGATTAAAGACAATCGTGGCGTCGACATCTATCTCGACAAGCTCACCTTCGACGACGAAAAAACCTACGCCCTCTTCGCTCGCGGCGAAACCAGCGGCATCTTCCAGTTTGAATCCCACGGCATGCGCGACATTTTGAAGCGCTATCAGCCCACCCGCCTCGAAGATCTCACTGCGCTCAACGCACTCTACCGCCCCGGCCCCATTCAGGGCGGCATGATCGATGACTTCATCGCCCGCAAACACGGCAAGAAAAAAGTTACCTACGACCTGCCGGATCTCGAAGCCATCCTCTCCGAAACCTGGGGCGTCATCCTCTATCAAGAACAAGTCATGCAGATCGCCAACCGCCTCGCCGGCTTCTCGTTGGGTGACGCCGACCTGCTGCGCCGCGCCATGGGCAAAAAGAAACACGAAGAAATGGCCGCCCAGCGCGAAAAATTCCTCACCGGATGCATCGCCCGCAAAGTAAACGCCAAGAAAGCCGAAAAAATATTCGACCTCATGGCCGAATTCGCCGGCTACGGTTTCAACAAATCCCATTCGTGCGCCTACGCGCTGCTCGCCTACCAGACCGCTTATCTCAAAGTTCACTATCCCGTCGAATTCATGGCCGCCATGCTCAGCGCCGAAGCGGGCAACACCGAAAAAGTCGTGAAATACATCAACGAAGCCCGCGGCATGGGCATTCGCGTTCTGCCTCCCGACGTTCATGAAAGCGGTTTGTATTTCACTCCCATCGGCGACGACATTCGCTTCGGCCTCGCCGCGATCAAGAACGTCGGCGAGAACACTGCCAAAGCCATCAACGCGATTCACGCGGAACACGGCGACTTCCACGGCTTCTTCGGTTTCTGCGAAGCCATCGAAACAAAATTCATCAACAAACGCGTCCTCGAAAGCCTCACCAAGGCCGGCGCGCTCGATTGCCTCGGTGGCTCGCGCGGCCGCATTTATGCCGCCATCGATCAGGGCATCTCCCGCGGCCAGAAAAAAAGCCAGGCCAAGGCCGTCGGCCAGGGCGGCCTGTTCCTCGTCAGCCCGGGCGCCGCGTCATCAGGCTCCGATGCCCACTGGCAACAGACCGAACTTCCACCCGCCGAAGATTGGACCGAAGAGCAGCAGCTCGCCGGCGAATATTCCGTCCTCGGTTTTTATATTTCCGGCCACCCGCTCGATAAATACGCCGGCCGCCTGAAGGATCTGAACGCGATCGAGCTTTCCAGCATGGAAACCCGGCGCAATGGTGAAGATATCGTCGTCGCCGGCATCATCGTGAGTTTGCGTCCCATGCGTTCCCGTCGCGGAGCCCGCTGGGGAATTTTCACTTTGCAGGATCGCACCGGCGTCGTCGAAGCTCTGGCCTTTCCCGAGGCTTTTGGAAAACTCGAGCACGTGCTCAAAACCAATACGCCGCTGCTGGTCAAGGGCCGCGTGGCCATCGAAGACGTTGGCACCCGCCTGATCGTCGCCGACGCGCGCTTGCTTGAATCCGTCGCCGACAAGGTTCCGACGCAACTCCGCGTGCGCGTCGATCTCAGCACCGTCGATTCCGGCGCCCTCGACCGCCTCGAAAAACTTTTCGGCAGCCGCCCCGGTCGCTGCAAAGTTTCCTTCGACCTGATTCAGAATGACGGTTCCGAAGCCACCCTCGATTCCGGACGCGCGGTACAAGCCGACCGCGAGATGCTCGAACGCGTCCGCGAAATTTGCGGCAGCGATTCCGTGGCGGTGGTTTAATGCTGCGCAGCAGAAAAGGAATCAGCGAGTGAGCACCAAAGATACCGGTGGCGACAAGAGCCCGCCCAAGCCCCTCACCAAGGCCGAAGCTCGCAAAATCCGCACCCGCAAAGAGCGCCGCGAGCGCTTGAAGAAATTCAAGGTCTTGAAGGAAGCCCGCCGCGCCAAACGCGAGGCCGCCGCTAAGATCGACGCGCACCTGCACCAGCATCACGCGGCGTCCGCAGCCGACACCACCGTCGCATCCAAACCGAAAGCCGCGGCGCATGCGGGCGCCAAGCCCGCTGCGGCTGCGCCCAAAACCCCCAACCCTGCCGCGACCATCGAAAAACAGAAACAGCGCGCCATCGACGCGCTCGAGCGCGACGTCGCCGAGCTCACCCGGCTCACCGCGCCCACCGGCGAGCAGTCCGAGGAAATTTCCCGCATCCGCAGGGAAGTCGACGAGCTGAAGCGCGATTTCTATACCCATCTCGGCGCCTGGCAGCGCCTGCTCCTCGCCCGCCACCCGCTGCGCCCTTACACCGACGATTACATCCGTCTACTCTTCACCGATTTCTCCGAGATCCACGGCGACCGCAACTTCTCCGACGATCCCGCGTTAATCACCGGCATGGCCAAATTTCACGGCCGCCCGGTCATGATCGTCGGAAATCAGAAAGGCCGCGACCTGAAACAGCGCATGGCCCGCAATTTCGGCCAGGCCAAACCGGAGGGCTATCGCAAAGCTCTCCGTGCCATGCAGCTCGCCGCGAAATTCGGCCGCCCCATCATCGTTTTCATCGATACGCCCGGCGCTTACCCCGGCGTCGACGCCGAAGAGCGCGGTCAGGCCGAAGCCATCGCCCACAACCTGCGCGAAATGGCCCGCCTGCCGGTCCCGGTTATCGTCACCATCACCGGCGAAGGCGGCTCCGGCGGCGCTCTCGCCATCGCCATCGGCGATCGCATTTACATGCTCGAAAATTCCGTCTACTCCGTCATCTCGCCCGAAGGCTGCGCCACCATCATGTGGCGCGATTCCACCAAAGCCGAAGTCGCCGCCGAAGCCCTGAAAATCACCGCAACCAACCTGCTCGAAATGAAACTCATCGACGAAATCGTCCCCGAACCCGAAGGCGGCGCCCACAACAATCCCGAAGCCACCGCCAAATCCCTCGATCCCGTTATCGCCAGCGCCCTCGCCGAACTCTCGCAGCTCTCGCCGCGCCAGCTCGTCGACCAGCGCTACCAAAAATTCCGCCGCATGGGCCAGTTCTTCGCCTAAAGCCGCGGAAACCCACCAAAGTTCATCGCGCGACGCACCCAGCCCGGTCTCACCGCCTACAGTGAATGGTTTACGAACATCGGGTAACGCCTGTGTGGTGAAAGCCTCTCCTGGTTGTTATCTTGCGCACCTCTGAACGGACCACTCGCGCAGGGAGGGGAATGATGCGGAATCTCGGAATCGGATGGGTGCTTTACGGTCTGCTGCGCCTGGTCATGGCGCTCGGCGTCTTCATGTACAGCCCCACGCTGACGCTCATGTGGGGCGCGCTGCTCAACCGGGTCCCGAATCCGTTGGTGCTGATGGATTACTTCCACTTCTTCCTGGTCTTCGTCATCATTCTTGGCATCGTCGCCGGAGTCGTCTCCATCATCGCCGGCCTGTCGCTCATGTCCCGCGGATCCGCCGCTCGCAGCATGGGTCTCGTCGCCGCCTTCTTCGGCCTGATCAATGGCCCGCTAGGCATCGCCCTCGGAGCCTACACGCTCGTCGTTCTCGTCCCATCAGCAGAACGCGCCAGCTAAAAGCTATCGCGTGCGCGCGGACCAACACCTGCGAGATGTTCGTAATCCTTTCCCCATTGGAAGATTAGGCACGTCATCTCCTTCTTCGATTGCCGCCCGCCCCTCATTGCTCTAATTTGCATGGCAGGGGTTCCAGGCACGATGTCTGATTCCAACAATCCTTTGATGGCCGATGTATTCCGCCCGTACGAGAAGCTGGTCGAGATCACCATCCTCGGCAAAACCTTCCTCGTCCCGGAGCGCAATTCTTTGCTGCGCGCCTTCCAATTCATCAGCCCGGAAACGGTGCCGTATGGCCGCTTCTGCTGGAACCAGGAATGTCAGTACTGCAAAGTCAGCTGTCAACTCGCTGACGACGATCAGTCGCGCCCCATCCTCAGTTGCAAATTTCTAGTTTCCGAAGGCATGAACGTCACCGAAATGGCGCCCGAACTGGTCGGCTGCCTCCGCACCAAACTCGGCCAAGCCGCGAGCGCGCGTCCCCGCACTCCCGCCTCCGAGCCCGAGCCTCTCACCCAAATCGCGCAGCTCCCGCCGCCTCCAGCCACCGAACAATCCACGCCCCCAGGCCAAATCTCCGCCTCCGCCACCACCATCGAAGACACTCAGAACGACTAATCGCGTCGCGACGTTCCATTCCCATCCTCGATCATCGTTCCATCCCAAGCGCAACTCTTTGGCGGTAACGATGACCTTCACCTCACAGCCTAAACCGCGTTTGGCCCTCATCCATGGGGCAACGCGACGAAGGATCTCCTTCTTGCCCGGCCTTCAGCACCCGCCACCCTGCTACCCAAGAAATGCGCGCCGTGCATCCGCCGCCCGCGCAACCTCGCTTGCAACTCCTCCGCCGCGCATGTCATGCTTTCGCCTCGCATCCTCAGGAGAAAAGCATGCCCGTTTGTGACGGCTGTGGCGCCCAAGTCGACGACGCGCACATCCGCGCCCGCATCGAACGCCTGGAAATGGCCACCCGCTTCCGGCCCATTCACATTCAAGTCCTGCTGCTGGGCGTAGCTCCGCCCGCGCGAGCCGAAGATTATTTCTACCGCGCCGCCGAAAAGGGAACCGAACGTTCCGCCGGAGCTCGCGCCTTTTTCGAAGCCTTGCTGCAATGCACCGGAGAAAATCCGTCGCGCTTCGCCACCGAACCCGAAGCTCTCGCCGAATTTCAGCGCCGCGGATTGTTCTTTACCCACGTCGTCGAATGTCCTGCCGATACCGAGGCCGAAAGGGAAGCAGCACTCGTCCGTTGCGCGCCATCGCTCCTGAAGCGCATTCAGTTTTCGTATAAGCCGAAATTCGTCGCGCCTATTTTCAGCGGATTGCAAAGCATCATCCCGCTTCTCGCCGCTGCCGGAATGGCCGAGCGCCTGATCCTTGACGGCGGCGAGCCCTTCGACCCGTCCGAAAACCCCGGCGCAGATCGATTCGCCAACGCGATCAAGGACAAACTCACCAAGGCTGTCTCGAACACCGCCTAGTCGCAAACAAATCCGTGAAAGACTCCCCACACATGACGCCCGAAGAATTCCGCGCCAGCGGCAAGCAACTCATCGACTGGCTCGCCGACTACTATGCCCAAATCGAAAAATTTCCAGTCCTAGCCCAAGTGCAGCCCGGCGAAATCCGCGCCGGCCTTCCGCCCAATCCTCCGCAGCAGGGGATCACCTTCGACGCTATCGTCGCCGAACTAAATTCGAAAATCATGCCCGGCATCACCCATTGGCAATCGCCAAATTTCTTCGCCTACTTTCCAGCCAACGCCTCCGAGCCCTCAGTCCTAGGCGACCTCGTCTCGTCCGGCCTCGGCGTCCAAGGCATGCTCTGGGCTACCAGCCCGGCCTGCACCGAACTTGAAACTCACGTCCTCGACTGGCTGGCGAAAATGCTCGCGCTGCCCGAACGCTTCCTCTCGAATTCCGCCGGTGGCGGCGTGATTCAAGATTCCGCCTCCAGCGCTTCGCTCTGCGCCATCCTCGCCGCCCGCGAACGCGCCACCAAATTTCAAAGTAACGAAATCGGCGTGCGCCAGAACCTCGTCGCCTACACCTCCACCCAGGCCCACTCCTCCATCGAAAAAGACATCAAAGTCGCCGGCATCGGCCGCGCTAATCTGCGCCTCATCCCCGTCGACGATCAGTTCGCCATGCGCCCGGAGCTCCTCGAAAAAGCTATCCAGGAAGACCTGCGCGCCGGCCGTATCCCGTTTTTCGTCTGCGCCACGGTGGGCACCACCTCGTCGCTCGCTTTCGATCCGCTCACAGCCATCGGCGAAATCTGCAAAAAACACAATCTCTGGCTGCACGTCGACGCCGCCATGGCCGGCACCGCCGCCCTCTGCCGCGAATTCCGCTACATACACAACGGCCTCGAGTTCGCCGACAGCTACTGCTTCGACGCCCACAAATGGATGTTCACCAATTTCGATTGCACCTGCTTCTACGTCGCCGACCGCGAAACTCTCACCCACTCGCTCAGCGTCACGCCCGAATATCTCCGCAATCAAGCCACCGAAACCGGCGCGGTCTTCGATTATCGCGATTGGCACGTGCCGCTAGGCCGCCGCTTCCGCGCCCTGAAACTCTGGTTCGTCATCCAGCATTACGGCGTCGAAGGACTGCAAGCTCTCGTCCGTCATCACGTCGAACTCGCGCAAAAATTCCTCGCCTGGGTTCGCGACGACGATCGTTTCGAAATCCTTGCTCCCGCTCCGCTCAACTTAATTTGCCTTCGCGCGAAAGCCCCCGACGGGGAAGCGGACGCCCTGAACGCCGAACTACTCCGCCGCCTCAACGCCAGCGGCCACCTTTACATTTCCCATACAAAACTTAACGGAAAATTCACGCTCCGCTTCTGCATCGGCCAAACCCGCACCGAACTTCGCCATGTGGAAAACGCCTGGGCCGCCATCTGCGCTGAAACCTCCAGATTGCTCAGCGCCGCCGAACGCGGAAGTCACTCAAACCAATCGGCTTCGCGCCACGATTAGCATTCCAGCCTGCTTCGCCGTTGTGTTAGACTCCGCTTGTTCGCTGATTTTGCCTTGGGAGCACGTCCATGCCAGCGCGGTCTAAATTCCTAATTGGCTCGGGAATCATCATCGTCACCCTGCTGGCTCTCGCTTACGTCGGCTTCACCCAAAGCAAGACCTACTACCACACCATCACCGAGCTTTCGACGCTTCAAGGTTCCGCCATGCATCAGCGCATGCGCGTGTCCGGTAACGTTCGCGCCGGCTCCATCGATCACCTCACCGGCCGGGTCGATTTTGTTCTCACCGAGCAGGGCAAAGATCTCCCGGTCAGTTACGTCGGCCGCGATCCATTGCCCGATACTTTCAAAGACGGCGCCCAGGCCCTGGTCGAAGGCAAAATGATGCCCGACAATCGTTTCGTCGCCGAGCAGGTTCAAGCGAAATGCGCTTCCAAATACGAAGCCACGCCCAACGGCGCTCCGGTGTCCGCTCCCGCCGCGCAGCCGGGCCAAACCTCCACCGGAGCCAACGCCCGGCCCTCAGGGTACTGACACGTTGCCAGTCTCAGCTGCTAGAAAAATAAATTTCGTCTCAATCGCCGTGCGCGCGAATTCCGCGCCAAGCATTCTCTCCGCGGAGGCTCCGTGGATATTCTAGGATCCGTCTCGCTACTCCTGGCGTTTCTCGCCGCCGTCTACGCTTTCGTCGCCGGAATCGTAGGCATCGTCACTCGCCGCGCGCTCATCACCAAAAGTGCCCGCAACGCGGGCATGGCCGTCTTCGGCTTGGTTCTCGTCGCTGCCGCCTGCCTCGAATATTTTTTCTTCGCCAACGATTTTTCTTCCGCCTACGTCGCCGAACATAGCAATCGCGCGCTGCCCCTCTACTACAAATTCGCAGCCCTCTGGGCCGGCCAGGAAGGATCGCTGATCCTCTGGTCCTTCCTGCTGTCGCTCTACGCGTTCCTGGTGCTTTTCCTCAATCGCAAAAAGCATCCGGAGCTGATGCCTTACGTCGGCGTCGTTTTCGCCGGCGTCCAGATTTTCTTCCTCACCCTGAATAATTTCGTGGCCAGCCCGTTTCAAATGCTCGGCACTGCCAATAACAGCGGCGTGATGCACCTCGCCCAGCTCTCCGACGGCCGCGGCCTGAACGCACTGCTGCAATATCCCGAAATGGTGATTCACCCGCCGATGCTGTACCTCGGCTACACCGGATTCACCGTGCCGTTCGCTTTCGCGCTGGCCGCGCTTCTCGGCCGCTATCCCGGCGAGAAATGGATTCACATCACCCGCCGCTGGACCATGATCGCCTGGTGTTTTCAAAGCATCGGAATTTTGCTCGGCGCACACTGGGCCTACGCAGTTCTAGGCTGGGGCGGCTACTGGGCCTGGGATCCAGTAGAAAACGCTTCGTTGCTGCCGTGGATTACCGGCACCGCCTTTCTTCATTCGGTGATGATGCAGGAAAAGCGCGGCATGATGAGGGTCTGGAACGTCTGGCTGGTTTTCGTCACCTTCATGCTTTGCATCCTGGGGACGCTGCTCACCCGCTCCGGCGTCGTCAGCTCCATCCACGCCTTCGCCCAATCCTCCATCGGCAGCTGGTTCGTCGGCTTTCTAATCATCGTCTTCGTCGTCTGCTGCGCCGCCTACTGGAAAAATCGCGACTACCTCCGCAGCGACAATCAACTCGATTCTCTCGTCTCTCGCGAATCCAGCTTCCTCTTTAACAATCTCGTCCTGCTCGCAGCATGCTTCGCGATTCTCTGGGGCACGCTTTTCCCGGTCCTCTCCGAATGGGTCCAAGGCAGCAAAATCAGCGTAGGCCCGCCGTTCTTCAACAAAGTGAATATCCCCATCGCGCTCTTCTTACTCCTCCTCACCGGAGTCGGGCCGCTCTTGGCCTGGCGCAAAACTTCCTTCGACGCGCTCCGCCGCAACTTCGCCTGGCCCCTCGCCGGTGGCCTCGTCGCCGGAATCGCCGCCTATTTCTACGGCTTCCACGATTTCTATTCGCTGATGTGCATGATCCTCGGTGTCTTCGTCACTCTGACCATCGCCTCCGAATTTTTCCGTGGCGCGCGTGTCATCTCCGCCCGCGATAATTCCAATTTCTTTTCCGCCGTCGGCGAACTGACCATGCGCAATACCCGCCGCTACGGCGGCTACGTCGTCCATCTCGGCATGGTCCTGATTTTCATCGGCATCGCCGGCACGCCCTTCAACAAAGACGTGCAGAAAGAAATGAACATCGGCGACACCCTGCAGATCGGTTCCTACACCATCCTCTGCCAGAATTTTGACGCGGTGAATAACAGCAATTACGAATCCGAGCGCGCTACTCTCGAAGTCTTCAAGGGCGGCAGGTCGCTAATGATGCTGTATCCCGAGCGCCGCTTCTTCCTCGCCAGCCAGGTCACCGAAACCATGGTCGCCGTGCAATCTTCCCCGGCCCACGACCTTTATGTAGTTTTCGCCGGACGCAGCCCCGAAGGCGGTAAGCCGGTTATCCACGCCTACATTCTTCCGCTGGTGAAATGGATTTGGTTTGGCGGCATCGTTCTGGTGCTCGGCACGCTGCTCGCGCTAGTTCCGAATCGCAAAGCCGTCTTGGTCCTGCGTCCCGTCACCGAAAATTCCTGGAGCGACGCCATCTCCGCCACCACCAACGCAATTGGCGCCGTGGCCCAACGAGCGGATAGCCATGACTAGCCCGCTCGTCACGCGCGGAAAAAACCTCCGCAGTCGCAATTTCTTAAAATCGCGAATCACTCTCGCCGTCTTCGCCGGCGTGCTCCTGCTCGGCAGCGTCTCAGCGATGCCCACGGCGCTCGCCCAGCAAAATCCGCACGCCAAAAAACTAGCCAACGGCATGAAATGCATGTGCGGCGGCTGTGAAGATTCCGCCGGCCAGTGCAGCCATCCCGGCGGCTCCTTCTCCGGCCCCTGCGAAACCGCCCGCGGCATGCAAAAAGATCTCGACGACCGTGTCGCCAAAAATCAATCCGACGACGACATCATGGCCGCCTACGTCACTCAATACGGGCCCACCGTCCTGGTTGAACCGCCCAAAAAAGGTTTCGATCTTCTCGCCTGGGTCATGCCGGTCCTACTTCCGATCCTCGCGTTGATCGCAGTCTGGTTCGTCGTCCGCAACTGGCGCAAAAAAGCGCAGCTCGCCCCCGCGGGCGGCCCTTCCGTCGATGCCGAATTCCTGGCCCGCGCCCGCAACGAAGCAGGCAGGGGCGACCTTGAGTAACGTCGACATTTTCGCCGCCTGCCTCGCCCTCGCCGTCGCGACGATGATCTTCATCTTCCGCGTCCGCCTCCACGCTTCCGACCTTGCGCCGCATCGCACCCAGCTCGATCAATTGCTCGAACGCCGCGACGCCATCTACGACAACCTCCGCGATCTCCGATTCGAATATCGCGCCGGAAAATTTTCCGAGGCCGACTACGAAGAAACCAAGCAGGTCCTAGAGCTGGAAGCCGCCCGCGTCCTCGCCGATATGGACCGCCTCACCGGCGGCACGCCCACTCCGGCCACCATTCAAGCCGCCAACGAAAAGGGGCGCTCATGATTCGCCGCTACGTCCCCATTCGCCTCTCACGCCGCACATCGGATCGTCTCGCGGCCATGTTTCTGGTTCTTGCGGCGCTCGTAGCCGCGTCTCCGCTCGCCCTCCGCGCCGGAACCGTTGATGGCATAGTCCGCAACGGCACCACCAACAAAGTCGCCGCCGGCGCTGACGTTATCCTCATCCAACTCCAGGGCGGCATGCAGCCCGTAGCCAAAACTAAAACCGACGCCGAAGGCCACTATCACTTCGACAACCCGCAGCTCGGGACCGGACCAATGCTCATCCGCGTCGTCTATCGCGGAGTGAATTATCACGAGCCCATTACTCCCGGGAAAACCACCGCCGACGTCGAAGTCTACGAACCCACCACCGCGCCCACCGCCTTCAACGTCGCCAATCACGCCCTGATTCTGCAGGCCAACGGCAGCGAACTAATGGTCGGCGAAGAATATCTGATTACTAACAAAACCCAGCCTCCCGTCGCCTTCTACAAAGAAGATGGCTCGTTCGATTTCAACCTCCCATCCGGCGCCGAATTCGGCCAAGCCTCCGCCTGGGGCGCTTCCAATATGCCGGTAGTGCAGGGCACCATCGACAAAGGCAAAGACAAAATGGCCATCGCTTTCCCGTTCCGTCCCGGAGAAAGCGGCGTGCGCCTGGCCTATCGCCTTCCGTATCCCGGCAATCACCTGATGCTGCGCAACGTCTCGCCCTACGCCACCGAACGCCTGATCATCGCCGCACCCCCTTCGATGCAAATAGCCGGGGCGGGAATTTCGCCCGCCGGGCAGAATCAGGGCTTCAACGTCTACACTCTCGATAACGTCGCGGCCAACAAGCCCATCGACATCACGGTGTCCGGCACCGCACCGCTGCCGCAGAATTCAGGCGATGCGGCCGGCGAAGGCGCCGACAATTCGCAAAATCCGTCGGTGAATTCCCGCGCCGCCGACGCAGGCGATCAGGGATCCGCCGTCGCGTCGGTCACCGCCACCGCCATCCCCGCGCGCCTCGATAGCCTCAAGTGGATTCTGACCGCCGGTTTTGCTGGAATTTTTGTTTTGGGTTTCGTTTTTCTCTGGATGACCTCGCGATCCGCTCCAGCGCCCGCACCGGAAATCGTGCCAACGCTGAGCCAATCAGCCGTCTCGCCTCGCGCAGCCCGATCGAAATCTGCTGCCGTCGTCGCGGCCGCCGTATCCAGTTCCGCCGCGTCCGATACCTCCAGCGTCGCCCAAGTAGACCGCGAAATTCGTGGCAGCCTCGACGAGCTAAAGGACTCCATCTTCCGCCTCGAACTTCGCCACCAAGCCGGAACCATCTCCTCCGAAGATTACGCCCGCGAGCGCACCCGCCTCGAACAAACCATCCGCGGCCTGGTCCAGGGCTAGGCGACACCGCATTGCACTCGTCCATGAGCAGCGCAACCAAGTCGCCGCTCGCGCCCCCGCTAGGAATTTCATTCCAAAACGTAGAAAAAAGATTCGGCGCCCTGGCCGCCCTCCGCAGTCTCTCGCTCGATATCAACCCTGGCGAATTCGTAGCCCTGCTAGGCCACAACGGCGCGGGAAAAACCACCCTCCTCCGCCTAGCCGCCCTCCTGATGAATCCCACCCGCGGCCAAATTAGGTTTTCGTCGACAGCTCATGAAAACGCCGCCACCCAAAATCCAAAAAGCGCCATCGGCCTGGTAGCCCACAGCACCCTGCTCTACGACGATCTAACCGCCGCAGAAAATCTCACCCTCTTCGCCAATTTGTACAGCCTCACCGAGCCAGCAGCCCGCGTCGCTGCCGCCCTGAAAGACTGCGGCTTGGAATCCCGCGCCACCGGCAAAGTCCGCACCTTCTCCCGCGGCATGCGCCAACGCCTGGCCATCGCTCGAGCGCTCCTCCATGCGCCTTCGATCCTGCTCCTCGATGAACCCGCCGCAGGCCTGGACCGCCAAGGTCTAGACTGGTTCAGCGCCAAACTCCAAAATCTAAAAAACCACGGCTGCACCATCGTAATGAGCACCCACGCCCGCAATGAATCCCTGGACCTCGCCACCCGCGCCATCACGCTAGCCGCAGGCGCCATCCAACAGGATTCAGGCGCCACCGGCGATCCGCGCCCGCTCCTCGCGCAACTGCGAGCAGAAAATTAAAATGTCGACGCTCCGCGCCGCCCGCATCCTGCTCGCCAAAGAACTCCGCCTGGAATTCCGCTCCCGCGAACTTCTCTCCGCCACCATAATTTTCGCCCTGGTCGTCGTCGTCCTTTTCAGCTTCGCCTTCGATCCTACCGCCACCGAATCCCGACGCTACGGCCCCGGCCTGCTCTGGATCGCCTTTCTCTTCGCCGGCTCGCTGATGCTCAACCCGTCCTTCTCCCGCGAGCAATCCAACGACACTCTCGACGCCCTGCGCCTCGCGCCCATCTCGCCCTTCGCCATCGTCCTCGGAAAAATGTTCGCGAATTTCATCTTCATGTCCACAGCCGAACTCGTCCTGGTCCCCATCTTCGCCGTGCTCTACAACCTCTCCCTCGCCGGCATCGTCACCCGCCTCATCCTCGTTCTAATCCTCGGCACTATCGGCCTCACCGTCACCGGCACCGTTTTCGCCGCGGTCTCCGCCCAAGCCCGCATGCGCGAACTACTCCTCCCGCTGCTGCTCCTGCCGATTCTTACGCCCCTGCTGATTGCGTCAGTCGAATCGACCGCGTCACTTTTTCAGGAACAACCCGCGCTCGACCGCACCTGGGTCGCGTTTCTCGCTGGATTTGATATTGTGTTTATTACCGCATCCTGGCTGCTCAGCGATTTTCTGCTGCAGGATTGAAGCAGTGCAGCACACCACAAGAAGAGGGAACTAAGCTTCATGAAGTTGCGCATCCTACTCACCATCCTGGTCGCCGCGCTGATCTTCGCCGCCGGCTTCGCCGCGCTATTCATCGCGCCCGACGAAAAAACCATGCACGAAGTCCAGCGCATCTTCTATTTCCACCTGCCCAGCTGGATCGCCATGTTCTCCGCCCTCTGCGTCGTCTTCTACGCCAACGTCGCCTACCTCGCCACCCGCCAGCGCAAATTTGACGCGCTCGCCGTCTCCGGCGTCGAAGTTGGCGTACTCTGCTGCACCATCGGCCTCGTCACCGGACCGCTCTGGGCCCGCCCGGTCTGGGGCATCTGGTGGACCTGGGACGCCCGCCTCACCACCACTTTCATTCTCTGGATCCTCTACGTCTCCTATCTCCTGCTGCGCGGCCTGCTCGAAGATCCCGAAAAGAAAGCCACGCTGTCCGCTATTTTCGGAATTTTCGCGTTTCTCGATGTGCCGCTGGTCTACCTTTCGAATCGTCTGTGGCGTACCCAGCATCCACAGCCTGTAATCGCCGGCGGCAATAATTCCGGCCTCGACCCGGTGATGGGCAAAGTTTTGCTGCTCTGCGTGGTCGCCGTATTCTTTGTCATGGTCCTGGCCTACATCGACCGCTACCGTCTCGAGCTGCTCCGCAATGAAGTTGACGAGCTGCGCTTTAAAATCGAATCGCAAAATACCGCTGCGGCCGTCTGCTACCGGCTCCGCCGCGCAAAAGGTGAGCTGATGAAGAACTTCGAATTTCTTTTCACTGCCTGGATGGTTGTCTGGGCCGCGTTCTTCGTCTACGAAGTTTCCGTCGCGCGCCGCATCTCGCAAGTGCGCCAGGAAATCGAAAGCTTGAAGCAGCAACTCAACGGCCGCTAAACGCATTCATAGAACCTAGAAGTGGAACGAGGTGAAGTATGGGAAGTGCTGATAGAAGTGCTGATAGAAGTGCGGATCGAAGTCCCGGAAGAGTCGCCATCGTCATGTTTCAATTAGGAGGTCCCGATAGCCAGGCCGCCGTCGAGCCCTTCCTCTACAATTTATTCTGCGATCCAGACATCATCAATTTTCCCGGCGCTTTCCTGGCCCGCAAAGCCATCGCCAAGCTCATCTCCACCACCCGCTCGAAAGTCGTCGGCCAACATTACGCTGAGATCGGTGGAGGCTCGCCCATCCGCCGCCTCACCGAACAGCAAGCCCGCGCGCTGCAGGAAACTCTCAAGCCGCATCTCAACGCCCGCACCATCGTGGCCATGCGCTACTGGCATCCCGACACCGCCGAAGCCGTCTCTGCGCTCGAAAGCGAGCCTTACGACGAACTCGTGCTGCTCCCGCTCTACCCGCATTATTCTTTCGCCACCACCCGCAGCAGCCTCCGCGAATGGGAACGCCAGTACAACGCCAAACTCAAATCGCGCCCCGGTGCGCGGCCGCCGGTGAAATTCATCGAACATTTTTACGACCATCCGGACTACATCGCCGCCATCGTCGAACGCATCAACAGCGTGTTGCAGGAAATTCCGGACCCGGACAACGTCCAGCTGGTCTTCAGCGCCCACGGCCTGCCCGTCACTCTCGTCGAGCAGGGTGACCCCTACCCAAAACACATCGAGCAAACCGTCCAACTCGTCCGCCAACTCGGCGCCTGGTCCAATCCTCACGTCCTCTGCTACCAAAGCAAAGTCGGCCCGCAAAAATGGCTGCAGCCCTCGCTCACCGGCACCATTGAGCGCCTGGCGCACAGCGGCGTCAAACGCATGCTCGTGATTCCCGTCGCCTTTCTCACCGACCACATCGAAACCCTGCACGAAATTAATATCGAAGCCCGCGAAGAAGCCAAACATCTCGGCGTCACCGATTTTTACCTCATGCCCGGGCTCAACGATTCGCCTCTCCTAATCCGCGCCCTCGCCGATCTGGTCCTGCGCGCCGTAGGCGTTCGCAGTGGAGTCGCCTCTCTTGCCATGTAACCGAGCCTCGCTCCAGCCGTTTGCTATCCCACTTTTCGCCGCCGCACTTCTGGTCTCCGGCTGCAGTAACAAGTCGTCGCAGAACTCCGCGTCGACGCCGGCCCCCACAAAACCAATCGACCAAGCCACCACCGCCACAATCTACGGCAAAGTCACGCTCGACGGCCCAGCGCCCGCCGCCCGCATCATCGACATGAGCGCCGAACCGAACTGCGGGAAAACTTCCGGCGTTCCCGTCGTCTCGCCGCAAGTCGTCACCGATTCTTCCGGCAACCTCGCCAACGTGGTCGTCTTCGTCAAAGATTTTCCCGCCGAATACATCGTCGCCCCGCCGCCCGCCGCTCCCGGCGTCCTCACCCAACGCGGCTGCATGTACGACCCACACGTAATCGCCGTCCGCGCCGGCCAAACCCTCGAAATCTCCAACGCCGACCAGACCACCCACAACCTTCTGGCCATGCCCGAGCAAAATCCCAAGTTCAATCGCTCCGAAACTCCCGGCTCCGCGCCCATCGACGTTGCCTTCGCCATTCCCGAACTCGCCATCCCGCTGCGCTGCAACGTGCATCCCTGGATGAAAAGCTACGTCTTCGCCTTCCGTCATCCCTATTTCGCCGTCACCGCCGCCGACGGCTCCTTCGAAATAAAAAGTCTCCCTCCCGGAACCTACAGCATCCAAGCTTGGCAGGAGCTCTACGGAACGCGCGAAACGACAATAACGGTCGGCGCGAAAGAATCGAAGGCCGTCGACTTCAAATTTGCCGCCAGCGGAGCAGGGAACTAGCCTCGCGATTCACGGCAGAGCCGCATGAATTTCGATTCGCCGTGTGATATTTTAGTAGCGCTTCGAAACATCTGAATCGTCGGATTTTCGTGCGCGAGCACCAGCGCCCGGAACGACGAAGGAACGTCCGGCCATGTCGTCAGTAGCCGCTCAAAAGACCGCGCAAGTCCCGCAAAGCGTTCATCGCTTCGCCTTTTTCTTGGCCGGCTGCATCGTCCTCCTCCTGATCGCCGGTGCCCTGGTTACCAGCAATGACGCCGGCCTGGCCGTACCCGATTGGCCTCTTTCCTACGGCTCGCTTCTGCCGCCCATGGTTGGCGGCATCTTCTACGAACACGGCCATCGCATGATCGCCACCGCCGTCGGCATCCTCACCATCGTTCTCGCCGTTATGCTAGCCCGCAGCGAACCCCGCCGCTGGGTCCGCAATCTCGGTTGGACCGCGCTAGCCCTAGTTATCGCCCAGGGCCTCCTCGGCGCGCTCACCGTAAAATTGCTGCTGCCGCCACCCGTCTCCACCGCGCACGCCACTCTTGCCCAGCTTTTCTTCGTCACCATCGTCAGCATCACGCTCTTCACCAGCCAGTGGTGGCAAAGCAACCTGACGCAACTCGACGACCCAGCCTCGCCGCCCCTCCGCACTCTTGCATCAATCACCACCGCGGCAATATTCGTACAGCTAATCCTCGGCGCCGCCTTCCGCCACGCCGCCTTCGGCATCCTGCCGCATATGATCGGAGCAGTCGTCGTCTTCGCACTGGTTATCGTCACCGGACGCGCCGTCCGCAAACGTTTCGGCCAAGTCCGCGACCTCCGCCGCTGGGGAATCATTCTGCAATCGCTGGTCGGCCTGCAGATTCTCCTCGGTGTCGGTGCCTACTTTGCCGTCGCCAGAGCCATTCACGACGCCCAACCATCCACCGCCTACATCGTCACTACCGTCACCCACGTCTTGGTCGGCGCCTTAACCCTCGCGGCCAGCGTTGTGCTCACACTTTCCTGTTTCCGCCTCATTCGCGACAATGCTACAGTCGCGGTCGCGGTGGACGCGCAAGCTTCGCGAACCCAAGGCTCCAAAGCATGAGAAATCTTTCATCTTCGCCGTTTTCGCACCCTATTTCCCGGGCCGGTGAGCATGGCAACTGAACGCGCTGCAGCCCTACCCGCATACGACCGACCCTGGGCTTACGTCGTCCTCACCAAGCCCGACGTCACTTTCCTCGTGGTCATCACCACCGTCGCTGGTTTTTATTTGGGCTCGACCGGACCCATGGAATGGATTCGTCTGCTGCAGACTCTCTGCGGCACTCTGCTGGTCGCCGGCGGGACCGCCGCCCTCAATCAATACATCGAACGCGAAATGGATTCGGTCATGCGCCGTACCGCAGCCCGCCCGCTGCCCGCCGGCATCCTGCGCCCCACTGAAGTTCTCATCTTCGGCGTGGTCACCATCGTCGCCGGCACTCTCTGGCTCGCCCTGGCCATCAACGCGCTGGCCGCCGCCATCGCGCTAGCCACCAGCGTCTAGTTATCTCGCGGCCTACACGCCGCTGAAAACCCGCACCACGCTAGCCACCGCCGTCGGAGCCATCCCCGGAGCGTTACCTCCGCTGATCGGCTGGGCCGCCGCCCGCGGCAATCTCTCCGGCGGAGCTTGGGTGCTCTTCGCCATTCTTTTCGTCTGGCAGTTTCCGCACTTCATGGCCATCGCCTGGATGTACCGCGAAGACTACGGCCGCGCCGGCATCCTGATGCTTCCGGTCGTCGATCCTTCCGGCGACCGCACCTACCGCCTAATTCTGGTCAGCTCCGCGCTGCTCATTCCCGTCACGCTACTCCCGGCTATCGTCGGCATGAACGGCATCGCTTACCTCTTCGGCGCCTTCATCCTCGGCATCATGATGTTGCAAGTCGCCTGCTGGGCCAATCGCGCGCGTACCAACACCCGCGCCAAATGGCTAATGCACGCCACCGTAGCTCACATCCCCATCCTGTTGGTTTGGATGATCCTGGATAAAATGATGCGCTAGTGGGAAGGGCGGGGTTTCAACCCCGCCGAAAAACGCCCGTCAAGAAACGGGCTTCAGCCCCTGAAGCCGTCGCTCCAACGCACAAAGACAAATCCTACTTGTACTGAATCACCGCCTGCCCGTTCACAATCTGAATCCCACTAATATCATCCGGCAACTTCAGCTTCTCCCGATTCTCCGGCGAATTCATCAGCTTATCCACCGCCTCATTCAGCACCGACTGCGGCAGCGGCAACGATCCCAGCTTCCCGCCAATCGGATCGAACTTCATATACCCATTCTCCCCGCTCAAATGCCCGTCCAATTCCAAAGTCATATCCTTTCCATGAAAATCAAAAACCACAAACGCCTTCACCACATCGCCATCCATATCGACCTTCACGTCCTTCACCGAGGACTGCACCTGATCGATGGTCGGTTGCTCGTTGCTAGCCAGCACCGCCGAAGGATCCGTCCCCGGCGCGCCGCCAGGAGCAGCTGCGGCAGAATTTCCCGCGCCACCCGGAGCCGCCGCAATTGGAGCGCCCGCACCAGCCGGCGCGCCCGCCAACCCTAGACTCTGCGCCAAATACGAATTCAATTCCGTGCGGTCGAGTGCCACCTGACTCGGCTGTCCCGCCGCCTTGGCCCGATCGGCCGCTTCGAATTTCTGCTCTGCCCGCTGCGCCGCCGCTGGATCAGCCGCCACTTCCGGCGCCGGCGATTTGCGCAAAACCAACACGATCGCGATCAGCAGCACCGCAAAACTAGACCACGTCAAAAACTGATATAGCCTCTTAAACAAGACGTTGTCCGCCACATCCCACCTCTACTGCCAGTCTAGCAACCGCTCAACCTGGTAATGGGGCGACGCTCCCAATGACGCGTATCCGCCATTGGGACCAACGGACAGGGTAGGAGTTATCACTACTTCTTCGAAAATATCTTGGCGTAATACAAAATTCCCGCCACCGATTTCATGTCCCGGATCTTCCCGCTCTTCATCCACTTCATCGCTTCCGCCACGCTCAGCACTCGCGAAGTAATTTTCTCGTCCGCTTCCGGCTCCGCCTGGCCCTCACTCAGCCCTTCCGCCAGAAAAATCACCATGTTCTCTGAGATAAATCCCGGGCTGGGGTACAAATCCGCCAACTGGGTCATCTTCCGGGCGCGATACCCAGTCTCTTCTTTCAATTCTCGGTGCGCCCCATGCCGGAAAGTCTCGCCAGGATCTTTTCGTCCGGCGACTAACTCCCACAAATATTGTTTGGCCGCATGACGGTACTGCCGGATCATCAAAATCCTGCCATCCGGAAACACCGGCAGCACCACCACCGACCCCGGGTGCACCACCACGTCCCGAAACACTTTCAGCCCGCTCGGCTCCGCCACCTTCTCGTGACGCACCGCAAAAATATTCGTCTTAAAGACGATCTTGCTGGAAATCACCCGCCCCACGTTTTTCTTAGCCACTCGATCCCTCGTCCGAAAAATGAATGCCAACCAATAACGCAATTCTATCTCACCGCCTCAGAAATCCCGCCAAGGCCCGCACCTAAAGTTGCCGCTACTCGCGCCGCCGCATATACTGATTCGCAGACCAGCCCATGTCCATGAACACCGTCATCGTCGACGACGAACGCCCCGCCCGGGACGAACTCGCCTTCCTCCTGAAAGGTTTTCCCGAAATTAACCTGATCGCCCAGGGCAAAAACGGCCTCGAAGCTCTGACGCTAATCAAGGAACACAATCCGGACCTCGTCTTCCTCGACGTCCAAATGCCCGGCCTCGACGGCTTCGGCGTAATCAAAAAACTTTTCGAACGCAAACAGCGCCTGCCGCAAATCGTCTTCGCCACCGCCTACGACAATTACGCTATCCAGGCTTTCGACGTGAACGCCGTCGACTACGTCCTCAAGCCCTTTGACAAAGCGCGCATCGCCAAAGCGATCCAGCGCGCGAAAAAAATGGTCGAAGCCCAAACCTCGCCGGTCGAGCGCCTGGAAATCCTGATGGGCCAACTCGCCGCGCCTCCGCCTGCCGCCGCGAAATCGCCCCAAGCCGCCAAGCTCTTGCTCAAATCGCAGCAGCGCATGTTCCTGATCGATGCCGCCGATCTGATCTACGCCTCCATCCAGGACGGCACCATCACCATCTTCACCCGCGATTCCGAAGGCGTATCCAACTACCGCACCATCGAAGAACTCGCTTCCGCCGTCGACTCCGAAAAATTCTGGCGCGCCCATCGCTCCTACCTGGTCAACATCGACCACATCAAGGAAGTCGTGCCCTGGTTCAAATCCAGCTACATGCTCAAAATGAACGACAAGCGCGCCAGCGAAATTCCGGTCTCCCGCGCCCAGACCAAACGCCTGCGCGAATTGCTGAAACTCTAAAGCAGGGAAATGCGTCCTAGGAGCATCATGCACCGAACCATTCGCCATCTCGTGCTCGTCGCTCTGGGCGCCATCGCCATGACCGCGTTCTTCGCGGGCGCGTCAGCGCACGCCCAAGCCAAGACTCAAACCGGCCCGCAATCCACCACCGCGCATCCAACGCCCTCCGGCCCAAACGCCTCCATCTGGGGCAATGTCACCGACGCGCATGGCTCGCCCCTCGGTGGCGCCACCGTCGCGCTGCTCAACGAAGGCAGTAAGGAAACGACCAGCGCCTCCACCGACGGCACCGGCCAATACCATTTCGAAAATCTCGCTCCCGGCAATTACACTCTCTCCTTCACCGGCTCCGGCATGGTCGCCAAACAACACAAGGTCCACATCAAGCCCGGCACCAAAAAAGTCGAAGTCAACGAGCGCCTCAAGCCCCCTTCCGACGACAAGTAGCGAGCCCAAAGTCCGGCGGTTTACGTAGCGGCGGTCTTTAGACCGCCAGCCTTTAATCACCATCGCGCCAGATCGACCCGCTTCTCTAGCCGACCAGTCCTTTCGCCCAAACCGCACTTGGTCGTCATCCAGAGGAGCGCCTTCGGCGACGAAGGGGTTTTCAATCCTCCCGGTACGTTAGGCACACGTATCCCAATCGATAATCTGGCCTCGTCTAAAACGGCTAATTAGCCTAACATTCCCGCCGGAGGATTTCATGTCCCTGCGAGCTATGGTTCTTTGTCTCTTGAGTTTCCTTTGTTTTGCTCCAGCGAATGCCAAAGAAGCTCCGGTACAGGTGTTAGTCTGGCCCACGACCGGAGCGCCGGTCGTCCGCTTCAGCTTCGGCAAATTCAAAGAAGTTGGCGTCGCGGACAAGCACCACAATTACGAAACCGAGGTTACCGCCGAAAACCTGTGGACCAAGACCATCTCCTCCGCTGAATTCACTCTGTACCTGTACGACAAAAATAAAATCCGGATCGCCGATGCGTCGCTCGGCATTACTGACGTTGGTCCTGGCAGTGAAGTGAAGTTTCAAACCTACATCAATGCCTCCGGCCCGATTGTTTCGCTAGAGCTGGTCCCCAAATCACTGCCAGCAGATTTGCAGGCTTATCTCAAGCTTCCGCCAAAATTGATCTCGATGACGGTGAACTCCGTACCCCAAGGCGCGGACTTCAGAGTCGACGGTGTGGCCGCCGGAGCGACACCGAAAATAATTCAAGTTCCCGCAGGCAAGCATGTTCTGACGTTCAGCAAAGACGGCTACAGCACCGGCAATTTTCCGCTGGAACTGGCTCCCGAAGCGGTCTCCGGCGGCAGCATCAGCTTCGAACTGGGAAATGCCACGCACGATACGGTAGAACTGCGCGACGGCTCGGTTCTGAGTGGCGACGTTGAGTCGGTTTCGGCCACGGAAGTCGTCCTCAGCGTCGGAGGAGCGATTCAACAGCTCAACCGCAACAGCGTAAAACGCATCGTGTTAATCCAACGCGAGCCGCCTTCCAGCTAGAAAAGGCGGGGCACGCCTTTTCACATTGCGCAATCCATGTGCTAGCATCGCAGTTGCAAATTTCTCCATGGATTTCTCACTTAGCAGCGACCAAATTCTGATCCGCGATACCGTCCGCCAGTTCATGGAGACGGAAATGCGCCCCATCCTGCGCGAATACGAGCGTAACGAAAAATTTCCTGCCGAAGAAATCCGTAAGCTTGGCGAACTCGGCTGCTGCGGCATGTTGGTCCCCGAAGAATGGGGCGGCGCCGGAACTGACACCGTAAGCTACTCGCTGATGCTCGAAGAAGTCGCCCGCGTCGACGCTTCCACCGCCGTCGCGCTCAGCGTCACCAATTCCGTGGTCTGCATGCCCATCCTGAAAGCCGGCACCGACGCCCAGAAAAAGAAATATCTCGCGCGCCTGGCCAAGGGCGAAATGCTCGGAGCCTTCTGCCTCACTGAACCGCAGGCTGGTTCGGACGCCGGCGGCATTCAGACCCGCGCTACGCGCGATGGCGACCACTATTTGCTCAACGGCACCAAGGCTTGGGTCACCAATGGCGGCGTTTCCGGCGTCTACGTCGTCTTCGCCAAAACTGATCCCAACGCCGGCTCGCGCGGCGTCACCGCCTTTCTGGTTCAGCCCGATTTTCCCGGCTTCCGCATCAGCCGCTACGAAGACAAAATGGGACTGCGCCTTTCGCGCTCCGCAGAAATTTCGCTGCAGGATTGCCGCGTGCCGGTCGAGAATCGCCTCGGCGAAGAAGGCCAGGGCCTGCGTATGGCTTTCGAATCGCTCGATGGCGGCCGCGTCGGCATCGCCTCCCAATCCGTCGGCCTCGCGCAAGGAGCGCTCGAAACCGCCGCGAAATACGCCAAACAACGCAAAGCCTTCGGCCAATCCATTTCCGAATTTCAGGCCATCCAGTGGATGCTCGCCGACATGCAAACCGAAATCGAAGCCGCCCGCGCCCTGACTCATTACGCCGCCTGGATGCGCGATTCCGGCGCGCCTGCCGCGAAATCCGGCGCCCAAGCTTCCAAAGCCAAACTCTACGCCAGCGAAATGGCCAATCGCGTTGCTTACAAAGCCGTTCAGATTCACGGCAGCAGCGGCTACAGCCGCGAGACCGACGTTGAGCGCTACTATCGCGACGCCCGCGTCCTGACCATCTACGAGGGCACCAGCGAAATCCAGCGCACCGTAATCGCGCGGGATTTATTGCGCGGCTGAAACGTTTGCGACCGGTGAAAGGTTTTTAGGGGGTCGGAGCTTTAGCTCCGACATAAAACACCAAACAGCCTTCAGGGGTTTTAACCCCTGAGGACCGTCTGAGATTTAAGCTCTGGAGACTACTCAAAGCGTGTCCATCAAGAAACGAGTTCTGAGCGGCATGCGCCCCACCGGCCGCCTCCATCTCGGCCATTACTTCGGCGCGCTCTCCAACTGGGTCAAGCTCCAGAACGAATACGATTGCTTCTTCTTCGTCGCCGATTGGCACGCGCTCACCACGCACTACGAAGACACCAGCTCCATCGCCGAAAACACCCTGCAAGTCGCCATCGACTGGCTCTCCGTCGGCCTCGACCCGAATAAATCCACGCTTTTCATTCAGTCGAGCGTCCTGCAACATGCCGAGCTGCACGTCCTGCTCTCCATGATCACTCCGCTCAGTTGGCTCGAGCGCGTCCCCACCTACAAAGAGCAAATCGAAAATCTGAAAGGCCGCGACCTCGGCACCTACGGCTTTCTTGGGATACCCGCTCCTGCAATCCGCCGACATCGTCTTTACGGCGCGCCGAACCAAGACCTGCTCGTGCCAGTCGGCGAAGATCAAGCGCCCGCACGTTGAACTGACGCGCGAAGTCGTGCGTCGTTTCAACTCAACTTCTGGATTTAGAGATCAAAAGTGCGTTCTTCAACGTGCTCAAGACAATCGGCAAGAGATGTGATATCTGAGTTCGACACCTTACTATCAATGCTACCAGGCACTGAGTGCTACGACGACACCTCGCTGTTAGAACTCATGGGACCGCAATCGAGACAGACGATTAAACGGCAGATCCGTCAGAGAGCGGCGTCGTGGCAGAAACTTTCTTGATCGATTGCCGATGGACGATGGGAACTGTATTTCGAATCGAGCCGGTTCTTAGCGAGCCCGCTTATCTCCCCACCGAAACTCCCCGCCTCCCCGGCCTCGACGGCCGCCGCATGGCCAAATCCTACGGCAATGCCATCTGGCTCAGCGATCCTCCCGACGAAATCCGCGCCAAGACCCGCAACATGATGACCGACCCGCAGCGCGTCCGCCGCACCGACCCCGGTCGCCCGGAAATCTGCCCAGTCTTTGCCTGGCACAAATTATTTTCGCCGCCTGAAACGTGCGCGAAAATTGACACCGAATGCCGCTCCGCCGCCATCGGCTGCGTCGATTGCAAAAAGCAAATGGCCGACAACCTCATAAAATGGATCGAGCCGGTCCAAGCCAAACGCAAAGAATTTGAAGCCAAACCGCAGCAGGTATGGGATATTCTCGATACCGGCTCGGGCCAAAGCTCGCGAAGTCGCCGAAACCACCATGAAGCGCGTGCGCAACGCCATCTTCCAGTCCGACGAAGCGCGCAAATGACCTGCTGCCGCGCGCGCCAGATAGAAGAGGAGACCTAGTCTAGAATGGCCTCACCCTATCGCATCAATCTTCCCGCCTATGAAGGTCCTCTCGACCTGCTGCTCGACCTCATCCGCAAGCAGGAAATGGACATTCACAACATTCCCATCGCCAAAATCACCGAGCAATATCTCGATTACCTGCACCAGATCGAAAAATTCGACATCGACGTCTCCGCCGACTTCATTTACATGGCCGCGACCCTGATTCACATCAAATCCAAAATGCTGTTGCCAGTCGATCCACTTCTGGCCGGGGAAGAATCCCAGGATCCCCGCGACGATCTGGTACATCGCCTGCTCGAACACGAAAAATTCAAGAACGCCGCCCAGCTTCTATATCAGAAGCAGCAGGTCGAAGATCACGTCTGGTCCCACCCGGATAAATCGCTCTACGGCACCGACGAAACCCAGGGAGAGCTGGTCGTCTCGCTGGTCGACCTGGTCAAGACTTTTCAGCAGATTCTCGAACGCAAAAAATCCATACCCAAGTTCGAGCTGCAGCACGAATCCGTTTCCATCGCCCAGATGATGGACCGCCTGCGCCTGCGCCTCATCGGCACCGACGAGCCGGTCTCGCTCAGCGAGTTCTTCGACCAGTGTGAATCCAAGAACGCCATGATCGTCGCCCTGCTCGCGGTGCTCGAAATGGTGCGCATGCAGGCGGTCGAACTAATTCAGTCCGCGCTCTTCGAAGACATCCGCCTGCGCAAACACAAAATGTTCGAAGCTGTTTTCGCCGGACCCGACGCCATGGCCAAAATTGAGGAGCAATATCTGTGACCACCGAGGAAACGCCGCTGAATCCGGAGATGAATCAAGACGACTTGCGGTTAGCTGCCGACACGCCCGCAGCGGCTGGATCGCCAGACCAGAATGCAGCTGCCGACGCTGCGGCGGAAGCGACTACGCGCAATCAGCAGAGTCAAGCCGCGCTCGAAGCCATCATCTACGCCGCCGATGAGCCGGCCACCGTCGATCAGATCGCCAAAGCTCTCGGTCTCGAAAAAGCGCAGGCCCGCGAAGCTCTCGAACAGCTCACTGCGACGTATCAATCCGACGGGCGCGGCATCGAAGTCCGCAAAGTCGCCGGCGGCTGGAAGTTCTACACCAAAGCTCAGCACCACGACGTCGTCCGCAAATTCATCAAGAGCCTGCAGCCGCCGCTGCGCCTCACCATGCCGGCGCTCGAAACTCTGGCGGTTATCGCCTACAAGCAGCCCGCCACCGTCCCGGAGATCAACGAAATCCGCGGCGTGCATGTCGGCGGCGTAATCAAAACTCTGCTCGAGAAAAAACTGATTACCACCGCCGGCCGCAAGGAAGTCATCGGCCGCCCGATTCTGTATCGCACGTCCAAACAGTTCATGATGCGCTTCGGCCTCTCCGATCTTGATGAGCTTCCGAGCCTGAAGGAATTCGAAGCCCTGGCGCAGGCGGCGCTCGGCGCTGATGAAGGAATCGCTGAGGTGCAACCGGAAGATGTCCAAGCCGCAGACGGCGAAGCGAACGCCGTAGCAGCTTCCAACATCGTCACCGACGAAGAAGCGCTGATCGAGCTCGAAGGTAACGCCGAGCAGGAAGGCGAAATGTCCGACCGCACGCTCGATCGCAGCGCCGACGCTGACGGCGAAACCCTGAAGGACACCATCGAAGATATTTCCGGCGAACAAGAAGCCGAATCGGAGCGCGTCGCGAATCCGGCGCAAATCGTCGCCGAAGTTTTTACCGACGAGCAGGGAACTGCCGAAGCACCGGATAAGTCGCGCGCCGCTACCGCGACTGGTTCGCGGAAAGATGTTTCGTCGTAATTCGTAAGGCGTTCGCCTGCGATCCCGATGTTCCGTCCGGAATATCGTCTTTCGGGTTCGCTCGCGTAGCCTTTTTCCGTTAAGCTATACGGGCACTCTTACCGCTCAGAACAGGAATACCGACCGACATGCTCGAACGCCTGCAAAAAATTATCGCGCGCGCCGGAATCGCGTCGCGCCGCCATGCCGAAGAACTCATCGCCTCTGGCCTCGTGACCGTCAACGGCAACACCATCACCGAACTCGGCTCGAAAGCTGACGAAACCAAAGATCACATTAAGGTGCAGGGCAAGCTGCTGCAGCCCGAGACCGAACGCGCTTATCTAATTCTCAACAAACCGCCCGAAGTCGTCTCTACCATGAGCGATCCCGAAGGCCGCCGCTGCCTGCGCGATTTGCTGCACGGCGTCTCGCTGCGCGTATTTCCCGTCGGCCGCCTCGAATATCACTCGATGGGTCTGGTCTTCCTCACCAACGATGGCGAGCTTGCCAACCAGATGCTCAAGGCCCACTACTTGCCGCAGACTTACAATCTCAAACTCAAGACGCTGCTGACCTTCGAAGAAGTGGAAGTGCTCTCGCGTCTCACTGGCGCGCACATCATTCGCATCAAGGGCAAAGAATCGCCGTGGTATGAAGTGACGCTGTCCGAAGCGCGTCGCGATGAGCTGCGCAACCGTTTGTTCCAGACCGGCCATCCCGTCGAAAAAATTAAGCGCGTGAAAATTGGCAACATCGCGCTCGAATCGCTCACGCCCGGCGCGTACCGCCCGCTGTCGGACGCTGAAGTCGCCACCTTGCGCAAGATGCTCGATCCGGCGAACGCGGTGCAAGCCGTAACCGCTTCTGCGGGACCCATTCAGGAAAAGCTCGGCGAGAAGGGCGTCAACAAGTCGCCCGCGCAATTTACGACCGAGCGCCGGCCGTTCATCAAGAAGCGCCCGTATCAACCGAAGCCGAAACCCGGCGAGCAGCGGCCCGCGCAAAACCAGCCGCCGCCTTCAGAGCCGGATGGAAATCGCTGGACCGTGCCGCCTCCGCCGCGCCAGGCCCAAACCAATTTCGCCGCCGGCGCCCGCAGCAGTTCTTTCCGCCCCAATAACCAGCGCCCGTTCGGCAAACCGAACGCGGACCGCCCGCAGTTCGGCCAAAAGAGTTTTTCCGGAAGCCAGTCCTCGGGGCAGTCTTCCGGTCAGTCGCGCCCGAATTTCGGTTCCAAGCCGCAGGGCCGTCCGCCATTTCGCCCGAATAACGGTCCGCCGAATCGTCCGAGTGACCGTCCAAATGATCGGCCTAACGCTGGTTTCGGTAATCGTCCGAGCAACGGTCCGAATTTCCGTTCCGGCGGCCAGCAGGGAAGTCGCCCGTACTCCAAACCGTTTTCGAAACCATTCTCGAAGCAGCCGTATTCGAACGCGCCGGGCGGCGGCAAACCGCCGTTCCGCCAGAATGATTTGGGCACCTACGCCAAGGGAAAACCCGGCGGGGTCAATCACGGCCGCCGCGAATTTATGGGCGGCCGAGCCGGCACGCCGCAGCAGGGTTCTCCTGATGCGCCGCCGCGTCCGCCGCGCTCCTTTCCGTCGCGCACCGAAGGCAGCGCCAAATGGGGCCCCAACGAGCGCGTGTTCCACAAGCCCGCAGCTGATGAATTCGAGCGCCCCGCGAAATCCGCGCCAGCGCCGCCATCGAAGCCGATGTTCGATCCCATCTCGGCCAGTCAGCCGAACTTTGAAAAACCAAAGTTCGACAAACCGCGGTTCGATAAGCCGAAATTCGACCGGTCCAAGGGCAAGCCAAAATTCGAAAAGAAATCCTTCGGCAAGCCGAAATCGGATCGCCCATTCAAGAAAGAGGGCGCGTCATCGAGCAAATTCCGCAAACCATTCAAAAGCAAATCCAGTTCCGAACCGGGTGCTTTCGGTCGCGTGAACAAAACGGCTCGTCCCAAGTCATTCGGCTCGGGCAAACCCGGAACAGGGAAGCCGCGCGGAGCAAAACCGGCAGGCGGTAAATTTGCGGGCGGTAAGCGCCCGCCATCCGGCGGTCGCTCGAAGCCAAGGTCCGGCGGCTCGCGTCCGAAAGGCCGCGGCTAACGGCGCTTTATTTGCCGAAGCGAATCGGCACGTCGTAAATCCAATTTCAAGAAGCAGGTTACTCGGTGCCAGAAACCCCATCAGGCCATCCGTCCGGAATAGGCGATCCCATCACCGAAATTCTAAAATCCAGCAAGACCATCGCGGTCGTAGGCCTCTCTAACCGCAAATTTCGCCCCAGCTACGGCGTCGCCGAATATCTTCAGAAAGCTGGCTACCGCATCATTCCGGTCAATCCGCAGGAAAGCGAAGTGCTCGGCGAGAAATCCTACGCTCGCCTGGAAAACGTCCCTGAAAAAATCGACATCGTCGATATTTTCCGCCGCTCCGAATTTGTTCCGGAAATTGTGGACGCGGCGATTCGCATCGGCGCCCGGGCCGTATGGATGCAGGAAGGCGTGATTCATGATGAAGCCGCGGAGGCGGCGCGCAAGGCGGGATTGGTTGTGGTGATGGATCACTGCATGTTGAAGGAACACGCCCGGCGCTTCCGCCATCAGTAGCGTCTGCTGCGCGATCCGAATCGCTTACTGCGCCTTGTAAATCGTCAAATCGCGTCGTCCTGGTTCGGTCACGGCGATGGTCTGGCCGTCCGGGGCGATTTCAAATTCGTGGAATTCTAGCCCGTGAAAAAACGGATCGAACGCGTTGTTGTATAGGCCTACCCACACCAAATCCGCTGATTTCGAAGGCTCGCCTCGCTTCAGTAGCACCCGCTGCTCGTCGTGCGACCAGTGAAATTCCCCAATCGCCACTCGTACCTGGGTCACTTTGTTCGGGTTCGCCAAATCCCGCACTTCCATCGTGTCGCCGTCTTTGAAATAGGCGATCTTCTTCGCTGAAGGCGAAATCGAAAGGAAGCCGGCGTACTCGTCCACCGCCGCGATTTCTTTGCGCGCTCCGCTCACCAGATCCAGCTGCACGATTTTCGGCGGCGAAACCGTGCGCGTGTTTTCTTCCAGCGCGAACGCCTGGTTCCGCTTGGTGTCCCACGACACCGCAGTGAAAAGATGCCCGTCGAAGAGCACCTTCGGCTTTCCTTCCGCCGGCTTCATGGTCATCATCTGCGCGAATCCGCCGCTCGTCCGGCTCATATAAACCAGGGTCATGCCGTCGGCCAGCCAGGCCGCGTTGAAGGCGTCGTGAATCGTCGGCAGCTTCGATCCCGCGATCGGAATGTCCCGGCCATCGGAATCCATCAAATACAAAATCGTATTGGGCCGCACGGTCTGTTGCTCGTCGAGTTGCTGCACGATCGAACCTTGCGGCTGCGCCATGTTCGAAGTGTCCATCTTCACCACAATGCGCTTGCTGTCCGGCGACCAGGTGATGGTGTCGACTTGATAGCTGTGCTGCGGCGGCGGGGGCGGCTTGTCCTTCTTGTCTTTCTTATCTTTTTTCCCTTTGCCTTTCTTGTCGTCCGGATCCGTATCGTCGCTACTGGAAGAACTGCTGCTCGAGCTGCTCGACGAGGAGCTGCTGCTCGAAGAAGAACTCGACCCTGGAATGTTCGGGCCGGCACTCGTGTCCGCGTTCAAAGGCCCTTCCGGATTATCAAAGGGCTCCGGCGTGAATTTATCTCCATCGATGATTTTCTTTTTCTTGCCGTCGATGGTCGCCACCCAAAAGTCGTCGTGCTCCACCACCAGCTTCTTGTAGCGCTTCACTCGCTGCGTGGCGTAGGCAATCTGATTGTCCGGCGCGATGGCAAACGCCTGCACGTCCGCCTCAATCACCGCCAGCGGCTTTTCCGGCCCCTGCGCCAACAAGACGGGCAGAACCGTCGCCAATAGCCCGAAGCCGCCGACCAGCGCAGCCGCCATGACCGCCCTCGACGCCTTTCGCGCACCGCCGCCGCTTACCGCCTTTCCCGATGTGTGCATGAGCTTCAATGAACTGTCCTTGTTCAACTGCACCTAATTAAATTCCGCTCGCGCCTAACTCGCCGGACGTTTCTGGATCCGCCGGATTTCTTCCAGCCGCTTCTGAATCCGCGCTTCAAATCCCTGATCCGTCGGCCGGTAGTATATGCGCCCCGCCAGACTTTCGGGAAGGCAGGTCATGTCCGTAACTTTCTCTTGGCTGTCGTGCGCGTACTGATAGCCCTTTCCGTATCCCATATTTTTCATTAATCCCGTCGCCGCGTTACGGATGTGGAGCGGCACCGGCTCCGCCATCGTAGTTTGCAAATCCTCGCTTACTTCGCCATACGCCTTGTACACCGCGTTCGATTTGGGAGCCAGCGCCAGATACACCGCCGCCTGCGCCAGCGCCAAATTTCCCTCGGGCGGCCCCAGCAGCTCGAACGCCTGCATGGCCGCGATGGTCACCTGCACCGCCTGCGGCTCGGCCAAACCGATGTCTTCGCTGGCCATCCGGACCAAGCGCCGCGCGATGTACAGCGGGTCTTCGCCCGATTCCAGCATCCGCGCGATCCAGTACAACGATGCATCAGGATCCGAATTCCGCACCGATTTGTGGAGCGCCGAAATTAAATTGAAGTGCTCCTCGCCGGATTTGTCGTACGGCAGCAGCTTGCGCTGCAGCACATCTTCGAGTCGCTCCTGCGTCACCATCCGACGCCCGTCAGCGCTCGGCGCCGTTCCCATCGCCAACGCTTCCAGCGTGTTATACGCCGAACGCGCGTCGCCATTTGCCAGCACCGCGATTCGCTCCAGAATTTCCACGCTCACCGAAACTTTTTCCGCGCCCAGCCCGCGCGTGCTATCCACCAGAGCCCGCTCCAGCAGCATCACGATCTGTTCTTTCGTGTGCGCCTTCATCACATAAACTTTCATCCGCGAAAGCAGCGGCGCGATCACTTCGAACGACGGATTTTCGGTGGTGGCCCCGATCAGCAAAATATTTCCGGCCTCGACGTGCGGCAGAAAAGCATCCTGCTGCGCCCGGTTGAACCGGTGCACTTCATCCACAAACACAATCGTCCGCTTCCCATATCGCCGGGTGGCCTCCGCCTTGGCCATCACTTCTTTGATTTCCTTGATCCCCGACATTACCGCGCTGAATGGTAGAAATTCCGACTTGGTGGTCCGCGCGATGATCCGCGCCAGCGTAGTCTTCCCGCACCCCGGAGGCCCCCAGAGCAGCAGGGAAGTCAGATCGTCGCGCTCGATTTGCACCCGCAGCGGTTTTCCCGGTCCCAGCAGTTCTTCCTGCCCGATGAATTCGTCCAGCGTCTGCGGACGCATCCGATCAGCCAGCGGACGCCCCGCCAGCGATTCTTCTTCGGGTTGCAATTGTTGAAACAAGCTCATCGGTTGTGTTTTGTGCGATTCACTCTTTGCCGAACAGCGATTCGCTGCCGCCGTTCAGTCCTTGCTGCTATTCAGTCTCTGGCGCGCTGCTTCGTACAGCAATATAGATGCCGCCACGCCCGCATTCAGTGACTCCACGGAATTCACCATCGAGATCGCCATCCGCGCATCCGCTGCGCTCTCCACTTCATGAGGCAATCCGGCGCCTTCGCTGCCGATAAAAATTGCGCAAGGCTTACTGAAATCCGCCGGTGCCTCGCCGCGAGCCGATGCGCCGTCGCTTGAACTCGCAGAGGCTGCTGCGATTACTGCCACCTGCGAAACTTTTAGCTGAGCCAGCAAAACAGGTAAAGCCATTCCGCGGAGCAGCGGCAAGCGCAACGCTGATCCGGCTGACGCTCTCACCGCCTTCGGCGACCACGGATCCGCGGTTCCTCTCGCGGCCACTGCGCCTGTTGCGCCGAACGCCTCGGCCGAACGCAAAACCGTTCCCACATTTCCGGGGTCTTGCACGCCGGCCAGCACCACAATCAATGGCAACCTCTTCGCGCCGCGCTCGGCGAATTGTTCCGCGCCGGCCTCAGCTCCACCCAGTAAATCTTCAAAGTCCCACTTCGGCTGGCGGAACAATGCGGCCACGCCTTGCGGCGCTTCCGTCCCGCTAATGCTATCGAAGATTTTATCCGTCGTCCGAAATACTCGCGAGCGCGCGATTCCGGCTTCACTAACGCTGGCCGCCCGCAGAATCGGCTCCATGTGCCGCTCGGCTGATTCGCTCACCATCACCGCTTCGGCCTCCAAGCCGTGACGCAGCGCGTCTTCAATCAGCTTGGGCCCTTCCACCGCGATTGCTTCCTTTTCGCTCGGCCCTGATCCGCGCAGCCCGGCGCGAAACATCTTCACCCACCGGTTGTCGCGGCTGGTGATCACGTCCGCCGCATCTTGCGCCATGCGATGCTCCGCCATGTCCTCAGCCTAACAAACGCTCGCCGTCGCGTCGAGACGCGGTCCGCCCGGTACGCGAAGTGCTGGTCGGAGGTACGCCGGAGAAAGCGCACCCCACTGAGAGCGGGGTGCAGACAGTTTGAGGGGCTATCCCACGCGCGAATTCGCTCGTTCAGCAATCCTTGCTAATGCCACGAACCCTGTGCTAATTTTTTTACCGCAATTGGGGCGCAACCCGCCGAGAGTGGTCAAACTTTGCCTGTCGAAATCCTGAAAATTTCCGCCGATTCACCCGAATCGCACATCATCGAATATGCCGCCGGCTTCATCAAACGCGGCGAAGTCGTCGGCATCCCGACGGACACTTTCTACGGTCTCTCTGTCGATCCCTTCAATCTTTCCGCCATCGAAGGCGTATTCCGCGCCAAGGGCCGACCGGAAACGAAAGCCCTGCCCATCCTGGTGAATTCGCAGGAACAGGCGCTCACTCTGGTGCGCGAAGTTCCGGATAGCTTTCTGGAACTCGCCAATAAATTCTGGCCGGGGCCGCTTACGCTGGTGGTCGAAGCCACCCATCGCCTGCCACTGAAAGTTACCGGGAACACCGGACGCGTCGCGCTGCGCTGGGCGAATTCCAATGTCGTCACTCAGCTGATCTCCGCCGCCGGCGGTCCGATCACCGGCACCAGCGCTAATTTGTCTGGGTATCCGTCCTGCTCGAATGCGGGGCAGATCGTGGAGCAACTGGGCAATCGCTTGCCGCTGATTCTCGACGCCGGCGATACGCGCGGCGTGGTCGCGTCCACAATCGTGCGTCTGGATGGCAACGAATGGCGCGTGGTCCGCGAAGGCGCCATCCCCGACGAAGAAATCTACAAAACCCTGCACAATTAAAGCGCCACGTCAGTCCCACGGGCAGCGGAATCGCGCATCTAAGCACCCAACAAAGGTAGGCCGGCCTTTTAGGGGGTTGGAGCTTTAGCTCCGACTGCCAGAATCGGCGCGCAGCCTTCCTTGCCGTAGCGCGCATCGCGTCCGCCTTTGACGCCGCTCGCGCATGCCTTCCCTCACTTCACCACGGCCGTCGCCAGAAAATCGTAATCTCCGCCCGGAGGAATCACGATCCCGCTCAGCCGGTCGCGGTGAACGACCACGTTATCGACGTACCACAAATTGATGTAAGGCTCGTCCTCCGCCACGATCTTTTGCACTTGCGCCAAGATCGTTTTGCGCTTTTCCTGATCCATCTCTACGTGCGCGGCCTGCAGCAGGGAATCCAACTCGGCGTTTACGTAATGCCCGCGGTTGGCCCCGTTCGGCGGCATCTTCTTCGAACTGAAAACATATTCGAAAATATCCGGATCGTTGTTCGCGCCGACCCAGCGCAGCGCGTACATCTGAAAGCTCCCGCGCGTAATATCGGTGTAGAACGTCGCAAATTCCAGCGGCCGCAGCTCCAGCGCCACGCCTACGCGCTTCCACTGATCGGCGATCGCTTCGCTCATCAGCCGCGTTGATTCATCCGTCGAAGTTTTTAGCGTGAGATGCAAACGCATCCCGTCGGCGCCTCGATGATAGCCGGCGGCTTCCAGCATCTGCTCCGCCCGCGCCCGGTCAAAATCGTATTGCGCCACGTCGCCGTCGTAAGCCCAGCTGTTTGGCGGCAGCACGCTGGCCGCCTGCCGGGCCTGCCCGCGCAGCAAATACTGGATGATGGTTTTGCGGTCGGTCGCGTAGGCTAGCGCCTGCCGCACTTCGCGCTTGGCCAGTGTCGGGTCGGTAAAGTTGAACGCGATATACGCCAGCGTAGTGCCCGGCTGCTGGTCGGCCGCCAGGCCGCGCTCCTTCCCCAGCGTCACCACCATGTCCGGAGTCAGCGAATTGATCGTCGCGTCGGCGGAGCCTTTGCGCAGCTCCAGCGCGCGGACCGTTACGTCCGGGACGATGCGGATTCTCAGCTTTTCGATCTTCGGCGCGCCGCCGAAATAGTCCTCGTTCCGCGCCAGAATAATTTCCTCATCGGTGGCCATGCTGACGAATTTGAACGGCCCGCTGCCCACCGGATGTTGGGCGAAGCCGGTGCCCGACTCTCGGGGCACGATGCCCACCGCCGGGCGCGTCAGGCTCCATAGGAACGACGCGTACGGCTCGTGTAGGTGAAAAATCACCGTAGTGTCGTCCGGGGCTTCGATCGAGCTGACCATCTTGAGTCCGCCTGCCTTCGGCGTCTTCACCGCGCCCGAGAGGATCGATTCGAAGGTGAACTTCACGTCCGCGGAGGTCAGGGCCTGCCCATCGTGAAATTTCACGCCGGGCCGCAGATGGAATACGTAGGTCATTGGATCAGGCGTATCCCAGCTCGATGCCAAGTCCGGAATGATCTTCATCTGCGCGTCGTGCGCTACGAGGCTGGAAAAAATCAGCCCATCGATGTGGGCGGAATAGGCATCGGCGCCGATGCGCGGGTCGAGGTTGGTCGGGGAAGCTTCGATCAGGAAATTTACCGTGCCGGGGCCGGCCGGATCAGGCAGGGAACTGCATCCACCGCAGAAACTGCTAAAGCATGCCAGCACCAGCGCGGCCCAAACGCCCCGCTTAGCGCGCACGTCCATGCACCCGCTTTCCCATCACCGTCGCGTGTCGCGCGCCCGTCGCCGTCGGCAAATTATTCGTCCGCCCGTGAAACGCCTCGTAGGCCAGAATCGCGAAGGCGAAGGCTTCTTTAGCTTCCGGTACCACGCCGAACCGGCTCGATTCGATCACTCGGATCCCGGGCAGGGCTGCTTCCAGTTGCGCCATGATTAAAGGATTCTTGGTGCCGCCCCCGGCGACGATTAATTCCTCGACGCCCGCCTTCGGGAAAATGAAACTACGGAACGCGTCGACGATCGATAGCGCGGTGAAAATCGTTGCGGTACGCACCACGTCTTCCGGCCGTGCGCGTAATTTCTTGGCCGCGCTGACCAGCTGCGCAGCGTACGTCGTTCCAAACTGCTCACGTCCAGCAGTCTTCGGTGGCCGCCGCCGCAGGTATGGCTCGCGCAGCATTTTCTCCAGCATTGGACGCACCACGCGTCCCCGCGCCGCCATCCGCGCGCCACGGTCGTATCGTTTGCGTCCGCGCGTGTAATGCTCGACCAGCGCGTCGATGATCATGTTTCCCGGCCCGGTGTCGAAGGCAAATACATCTTGCGGACGCGAGCCCGCCGGAATCACCGTCACGTTCGCGATGCCGCCGATATTGAGCGCCACCCGGGCCATTTTCTCGCTGCGATACAGCAGATAATCGACGAACGGCACCAGCGGCGCGCCGTGCCCGCCCGCGGCCATATCCGCCGGACGAAAATCCGCGATCGTCGTCACTCCGGTGCGCTCCGCGATTATGCTGGGCTCGCCAATCTGCCAAGTGGAAGCGATGCGGCGCGTCGAGAGAAACTTCGATGGCAAACTCTGGTGAAAAATCGTCTGCCCGTGCGACCCGATCAGCGCGACCTGGCGTATCGGCAGTCGCCAAGCCGCACACGCGGCGATAGCCGCCCGCGCAAACTCCTCACCCAGCAGAAAATTAAGTTGGCTGATTTCCGCGGTGGTGGTCGCGGCCCCATTCGCGAGGCGCAGGATGGCTTCGCGCACCAATCGAGGGAAGGCCTGATGGTAATGCCCGGAAAGTTTTGCGGTGAGCCGCGGAGGCGCGCCCGAAATCTCGGCCAGCGCAACGTCAATCCCGTCTGCCGACGTGCCCGACATCATTCCCATGACGCGCATGAATGATTCGAGTCTAGAAGCTGCCCAGCCTGATTGACAACCGCGAATTCGGCGCCTGTTCCCGCGCCGCCATCTTCGGTCTCAGCCCGCGAGTCGCTTACGCAAGCTGCTTCTGCAGCGCAGCCAATAAATTCAAGGCCTCGAGCGGCGTCAACGTATCCAATTGCGCCCGGCGGATCGCCTCCACCACCGATTCATCGATCGCCGTAAACGAAGTCTGCTGCGCCGGCAGGGAACCCGCCGCCGCGCCACCATGCGCGCCTGAGGTCCCAGCCGGACCGCCGGCCGCACCCGGTGACAACTCATGCGAGAGCTTCTCCTCGCTCTGCTCGTGCCGCCGCAGAATTTCCCGCGCCCGCGCAATCACTTCGGCCGGCAGCCCCGCCAGCCGCGCCACCTCAATCCCGTAACTCTTGTTCGCGCTCCCGGGCTCCACTCGACGCAGAAAAACAATCTCGCTGCCCGCTTCCTGCACTGCGACGTGAACGTTCTTCACTCCCGGCAAAAGCTGCTCCAGCTCGGTCAGTTCGTGATAATGCGTCGCAAAAAGCGTCCGCGGCCTGGCCCCGCCGTGCAGCGATTCCACCACCGCCCACGCGATCGATAGACCATCGAAGGTCGACGTCCCGCGCCCCACTTCATCCAGCAGCACCAGGCTAGCCGCCGTCGCCGTATTCAAAATCGCGGCGACCTCGCTCATCTCCACCAAAAATGTCGAACGCCCCCGCGCCAGATTGTCCGAAGCTCCGATGCGCGTGAAAATCCGGTCGAGCAACGGCAATTTCGCCTGCACCGCCGGCACGAACGATCCCATCTGGGCCATCACCGCGATCAACGCCGCCTGCCGCAAGTACGTCGATTTGCCGCCCATGTTCGGCCCGGTAATCACCAGCAGGAATTGCCCCTCATCATCCAGATACAAATCGTTGGGGACGAAACGCTCGCCGCGCTCCTCCAGCAGCTTCTCGATCACCGGATGCCGCCCGCCGGCGATCATCAGCATCCCGCGTTTGCCTTTTTTCCCCAGCGTCTTTTCCGTGAATTCCGGACGCGAATAATTCCGTGCCGCCGCGATCCGGGCAAAATTCACCAGCACGTCCAGTTGCGCGATCGCTGCCGCCGTATTTCGCAGCCGCCCCGCCTCTCGCGCAATGCCTTCGCGAATCTCGCTGTACAGCCGACGTTCGATTTCCCGCACCCGCTCTTCCGCCGAGAGCACTTTTTTCTCGTGCTCTTTTAGCTCCGGCGAAGTAAACCGTTCCGCGTTAACCAGAGTCTGCTTGCGTTCATATTCCGCCGGAGCCAGATGGGCGTTCGCATTCGTAATCTCAATGTAAAACCCGAAAATATTGTTGTAGCGGATCTTCAGCGACCCGATCCCGGTGCGTTTGCGCTCGCGCTCTTCCATGGCCGCGATAAGCTGGCGCCCGTGCTTCATGATCGTGTGCAGTTCGTCGAGCTCCGCGTTGTACCCGGAGCGAATCACTCCCGGCTCGCCCGCCACCGCCGGAGGCTCGTCGGCGATTCCTCGGGCGATCGTCCCGCACACGTCCTGCATTTCATCAAGTTGCTCGCGCAAAGCTGCTAGTCGTGCGCTCGATTCCGCCACGCCCGCCCGAACTGGCAATCCATCGTCACCAGCCATCTGGGCCAGCAGCGCCCGCAGCACCGGCACCTTCTCCAGCGATCCACGCAGCGCCAGCAAATCCCGCGGAGTCGCCGCCCCAATCGTCACCCGGCTGGTCAGCCGCTCCAGATCCAGAATCCCCGAGAGGGTCTTATGCAATTCCTCCCGCTGCGGCGTCCGCCCTCGCAGAACCGCCACCGCATCCAGACGCTCCTGAATCTCCACCGCCGAAATCTCCGGACGCACGATCCAGCTCCGCAGCAGCCGCGCTCCCATTCCCGTAGCCGTCTCGTCGATCGCCCGCAACAAAGTTGCCGAGGCGTCGTCGCCGCTGGATGGTTCCACCAGCTCCAGATTTCTCGTCGTCACCGCGTCCAAAATCAAACCATTCTGCTGCTCGTAAAAAATGATCCGGTCGATATGCTCGAGGCCCGCTCCTGCCGGACGCAACGACGGCACCGCCGCCGCATCTTCCGCCGAACGCGCCCCAATCGCCGAAGTCTCCCGCAAATAATGAACCAGCGCTCCGGCGGCAGAAGTCGCCACCGCGTGCCCATCCAAACCAAATCCATCCAGCGCCGCTACCCGGAAGTGTTCTTCGAGCATGCGCGTCGCATAGGCCGCTTCGAAGACCCAATCATCCAGCCGCGTTTCCACCGCGCTCAGATTCTCCAGTTCCGACGAAGCCGCCACCGGAAACAGCGTCACCGGACGCGCCAACAGAATTTCCCGCGGCCGGAGAATTCCCAGTTCGTCTCGCAGCTTCGCGTCTGCCTTCTCGCCATGAAACTCCGTCGCTCGGAATTCGCCGGTCGACAAATCCACGTACGCCAGGCCCACACTCGCATCGGCAGCGCCCGCACCATTGCGAGACCCCGAGCGCGCCACCGCCGCCAAATAATTATTCTCTTTCGTCTCAACCAATCCGGAACCGCTCGCCGTCCCCGGCGTCAGCACCCGAATCACTTCGCGCCGCACGATTTTCTTCCCCGGCCCGGGCGTTTCCATCTGCTCGCAGATCGCCACCTTGTGTCCGGCGCGAATCAGGCGCGTAATATAGTTTTCCGCGGCGTGGTAGGGAACTCCGCACATCGGCACCGCCTGATCCTTCTCCTTGTTTCGCGAAGTCAGCGTGATCTGCAGGATTTTCGCGGCGGTCACCGCGTCGTCGTAGAAGAGTTCGTAGAAGTCTCCTAACCGGAACAGCAGCAGCGCCCCCGGGTACTGTTTCTTCACCGCGTGGTACTGCATCATCAGTGGAGTTGTGGGTTGGCTCATGTACAGGTCGCACGCGCGCAACGCGAACAGACCACTCGTCATTCTTGACGGGTGTTCTGCACCAAGTTGTCAGCGGCGTTTTGATTATGCTGTCGCGCCCGCAGGTTTGGCAACAGAGGCACCTCGTGATCGATTGGCTGCAGTGGGATAGGCTCGCAGCCTGTCTGCACCCCACCCTTAGTGGGTGTGCCTTGGGTACTGGCCACCGAATCCCTGCCTTATACTGGTGCGTGCGCAAAATTAGGAAAATTCCTACCGAGATCGAAATTAAGCTCCGCGTCTCGAATCTCGCAGACATCCTCGCCAAACTCCGCCGCTTCGCGCCCAAATGCCACGGTCGCGTCCTGGAACAAAACACCCTCTTCGATACTCCAGACTCCGCCTTCCGCCGCAGTGGCCGCCTACTGCGAGTGCGCCAAGAAACCCCCGCCCCAGCACCCAATCAACCGCCCGGCCGCCACCGAGCCGTCCTAACCGCCAAAGCCCCTCCGTCCGCCTCGCGAACAAGCAAATCCAAAAAGCCCTCCAAATACAAAGAACGCGCCGAAAGCGAACGACTCCTCCCCCATCCAGCCAGATTCATCGAAAGCCTGAAGGCCGCGGGCCTCTGCCCATCCTTCCGTTACGAAAAATTCCGCACCACCTTCGCCCGCGGCCCTCTCCATCTCGATCTCGACGAAACTCCCGTCGGCGTTATCCTCGAACTCGAAGGCCCTCCCGCATCGATCGACCGAGCCGCGAAAGCCCTCGGCTTCTCGCCGAAAGACTACCTCCGCGCCACCTACTGGGATCTTTACGCAGCCGATTGCCGCCGCCGCGGCGTCACTCCGAAAAATATGTTGTTCCCCTCGCGAAAATCGAGCTGAACCATTCACTCTTCGCTTGACAATCTTTACGTCACCATTTACTAGTCAATTGGGACACAAGCGCTTCATATGGAGCTTTCGTCCAATTCGGAACCGGGCAGTACCCCTCACCCTAGAAGTGCCGGGAATCTCCGGCAGGGCAAGGGAATCGTCCGGGGTGTATCGGTTCGCTGGACCCGCGCACCTGGCGGGAACGGGGAGGCGAGGCCTGGCCTAAGGTAATTTGCGCGCGTCTTTGCGCCCGAGGCCGGCTCTGCTTCCGGTCGCGGGCATTTTTTTTTGCCCGCGCAGCGAACTGTTTAGCGACATCCGAATCGGACCTCTTTCAAGCGCTGCAGTGTCAGGAGTGAATTATGCTGCACGCAACCGAAGTCATCGGCGCCCGGACGTTCGATTCGCTGGGCAACTACGTCGGCCGCATTAAAGAAATTTTCGTCGAACCTGCCGACCAGCCCAACCGGGTCGCGCGCATGCTGATCGCCCGTGGCCAATACCGCCCGCTGGTCGCGCGTTACGATCAGATCGCCAGCGTCGTTCCTGGCCGCATCGCCCTCACTACCGACGAAGCCGCCCTCGAGCTATATCAACCTAACGAAGCCTGGCTCGCTGTCGGCAAAGACCTCCTCGACCAGCAAATCATCGATACCAACGGCCGCAAAGTCGTCCGCGTGAACGATATCGATCTCGCCGATCAGCGCACCAACGGCAACACCGAACTGCGCATCACTCAGGTCGACGTCGGCCTGCCTGGAGCCGTCCGCCGCCTGCTGCAGGGCGTCGTCCCGCCTATGGCCATTCGCCGCCTGCAAAGCAAACTCCCCGCACGCAAAATTCTCTGGGAATTCGTCAACCTGATCGAACCCGATCCGCTGCGCCGCGTAAAGTTGCGCCTCTCCAGCCAAAAACTCGCCGCCCTGCATCCCGCGGACATCGCCGAAATCATGGAAGAGCTTTCCCCCGACGAGCGCCAGGGCCTGATCGGCTCGCTCGACGAAGAAACCGCCGCGGAAGTCATCTCCGAACTCGACAAACGCCTGCAAACGCAGGTCGTCGAAAAACTCGACCCCGAGCAGGCCGCGCACATCATCGAGGAAATGAGCCCCGATGCGGCCGCTGACCTGATGGCCAACCTCGATTCCGAAACCTCCAAAGAAGTTCTCGGGGAAATGGAACACAAGGAGGCTCACGAGGTCGAACAGCTGCTCAAATTTGGCCCGGATACCGCCGGCGGCATGATGAACACGGAAATTGTGGTGGTCAGCGAAGACGCCACCCGCGGCGAAGTTGTGGATTACATCCGCTTTCACGAACTCTCGCCCGATCAGATCGATAGCGTGGTGCTCATTAATAAGGACGCGGCGATGGCTGGGACCGTCCCGGTTGCGCGCCTGCTGCTTTCCGAATCCGACCAGCGCATGGCCGAACTGGCCTTCGAGCCGCTGCTTTCCGTCACCACCGACGCACGCGATCGGGAAGTCTTTGACCTGTTCGACAAGTACAATCTGCGAAGCCTGACCGTAATCAGCAGCGACAAGCATCCCATCGGCGCCATCACCGTCGATGACGTGGTCAGCCGCATGCACGCCAAGATTTAAATTTGGAAGGGAATTAAGCGCCGCAGCCGGCGGCTGAACAGAGAAGCAAATGTCCGACACCAACGCCAACTCGGGAGCGCTCGCCGTCTGGAAGACGCGCGGCCAGAATTTCCTGCGCCGCACGCGCATGACCCGCCGTCGTCTGGCGCTGTTCCTCGCCGTGGTCGGCCCCGGCCTGATCACCTCCAACGTCGATAACGACGCCGGCGGCATCACCACCTACACCACCGCCGGAGCCCAATTCGGCTACACCCTGCTCTGGTCGCTGATTCCCATGACCATCGCGCTCTACGTCTCCGAAGAAATGTGCGCGCGCATGGGCGTGGTCACCGGCAAAGGGCTCTCCGACCTGATCCGCGAAGAATTCGGCTTCCGCTCCACTTTTTTTGTGATGATCGCGGCTCTGGCCGTCGACCTGGGCAATACCGTCGCGGAATTTGCGGGCGTCGCTGCCTCCATGCAAATTTTCGGCGTTAGCAAATTTATTTCGGTTCCGGTCGCGGCCATCGCCGTCTGGTTTCTGGTAGTGAAGGGAAGTTACAGCCAGGTCGAGAAGATCTTTCTGGTCGCCTGCGGATTTTATCTGACCTACGTGGTCTCCGCGGTTTTAGCCAAACCGGATTGGCTGCTCGCCGCCAAAGAAACGGTGCTGCCTTCGCTGCACTTCAATACCGAATATCTTTTGATGCTCACCGCGCTGGTCGGCACCACCATCGCGCCTTGGCAATTTTTCTATCTGCAGGCCGGTTTCGTCGAAAAGCGCGTCGGCTCCAAGCAATTGAAGCATGCCCGCCTGGACGTGCTGGTTGGCAGCATCTCCTGCATGGCCATCGTCTTTTTCATCATCGTCTGCTGCGCCGCCACCCTGCACAAAAATGGCATGACCAATATCACCGACGCCGCTCAGGCCGCCGCCGCGCTCGCGCCGCTTGCCGGAAAATGGGCCGCCTACCTTTTCGCGTTTGGCCTGCTGAACGCTTCGCTTTTCGCCGCGTCGATCCTTCCGCTCTCGACCGCGCACGTCATTTGCGAAGGCCTCGGCTTCGAAGCCGGCCTCGACCGCAAGGTCAAAGAAGCTCCCGCCTTCTACTCGCTCTACACCGGACTCATCGTGGTCGGTGGCGGCATCATCCTGCTGCCCAAAGCGCCGCTGTTCAAAATTCTCGTCCTCTCTCAAGTCGCCAACGGCGTCTGGCTCCCGGTCGTCCTCATTTTCATTCTGCTGCTCATCAACCGCCGCGAACTGATGGGCGAGCACACCAACAGCTGGGGATTCAACCTGGTAGCCTGGAGCGCCAGCATCATCATGATCATCCTCACCATCATCCTGGTCTACGCCGCCATCACCGAACCAGCCAGCACCGGCCTCGTCGGCTCCTTCTTACACTCACCATAGCGCCGCCACTACAACTAGTTCTCGGATATTTTCTCGAGGAAGTGAATCAATGCGATTTGAAGCGCGTGAACTCGGCGAGGGCAACCGTAGTGGATACGTCTTCGTTGCTCATTGAAGAAGCGTAACGACTTGCTGTAGGGACATAAATACTGGAGGCTCCGCGGCATACGGTAGATGTGGCAAGATGCTGCCGCTACAACTCGATAGCCGATGAACGCATCTCCTGAAATATCGAGCGGGAGGTAAAGATGAGCGAGGTAAGAGTTCTGGTCGGCACGCGGAAAGGCGCGTTTGTGCTGACTTCGGACGGCAAGCGCGAAAACTGGGACGTCAGCGGCCCACATTTCGCCGGCTGGGAGATCTACCACCTGAAAGGCTCGACCGTTAATCCGAATCGACTGTATGCATCGCAATCGAGCGGCTGGTTCGGACAAATCATCCAGCGCTCCAACGACGGCGGAAAGACTTGGGAGACTCCCGGCGGGGAACAGATGCCCGCGCCGGATGCACCGCCCGCCGGCAAGAGCAATAAATTCGCTTACGATGTTTCCGCAACGACGGGCAAGCCGCTTACCACTCATCAGTGGTACGACGGCACCCAGCATCCTTGGGAGTTCAAGCGCGTCTGGCATCTCGAACCGTCGCTCACCGATGCGGACGAAGTCTATGCCGGAGTAGAAGACGCCGCCCTATTTCGCAGCACCGATGGCGCGCACACCTGGCAGGAAGTCGCCGGACTTCGTGGCCACGGCACCGGGCCCATGTGGCAACCAGGCGCTGGCGGCCTGTGTCTGCATACGATTATTTTGGATCCGAAGAACGCGAAGCGGATGTTCGTGGCAATCTCGGCGGCCGGCGCGTTCCGCACCGACGATGGCGGCGCCACCTGGCGGCCGATCAACCGCGGCCTGGTCTCCCCCTATATTCCCGACCCCAACGCCGAGATCGGCCACTGCGTTCACCATATCGCCATGCACCCCAACCGCCCTGACGTGCTCTTCATGCAGAAACATTGGGACGTGATGCGCAGTGAAAATGCCGGGGACTCCTGGCATGAAATCAGCGGAAATCTTCCCAGCGACTTCGGCTTCGTGATCGACGTTCACGCCCACGAACCGGAAACCATTTACGTCGTGCCCATCAAGAGCGACGGAGAACACTTCGTGCCGGAGGGCAAGCTGCGCGTCTACCGCAGTCGCAATGGCGGAAACGACTGGGAGGCGCTCACCAACGGTTTGCCGCAAGCCAACTGCTACGTCAACGTTCTCCGCGATGCCATGGCCGTGGACTCACTCGATGAGTGCGGCATTTATTTCGGCACCAGCGGCGGGCAAGTGTACGCCTCGAATAATTCCGGAGACACCTGGTCGCCGATTGTGCGTGATCTGCCCGCCGTGCTGTCGGTTGAGGTCCAGACGCTCCCATGATTCGCGTCGTTCTCCCGGCGCATCTGCGCGGTCTTGCGCGCATCAGCGGCGAAGTCGAACTCGATCTGCAAGCCCCGGTCACCCAGCGCTCCGTGGTCGACGCACTCGAAAGCCGGTACCCGGCGTTGAGCGGCACCATCCGTGACCACGCCTCGCAGGCGCGTCGGCCCTTCCTCCGCTTCTTCGCCTGCGGCGAGGACCTTTCCCACGAATCGCCTGACGCGCCATTGCCCGACGCGGTGGTGGCGGGAACCGAACCACTGCTCATTATCGGCGCAATCGCAGGCGGATGATTTTTCCAAGATCCTCCGGCGCCTAAGTTTCAAGCGCCCGACCAACGCCGTTGCCGGAAACTGGCTCGCTATCCATCGCCGTCCATCCTTGCGTGCTATGAATGCCTGTGCTAGTTTTTCTTCGCGTTCGTCCTTGAGCCTATTTCAGTGAAAGCCACCGAACTCCTTAGCGATCTCAATCCCGCCGAAGCTGGCCTGCTCGCCAAACTCGATCTGAAGAGCCTGCCGCAGCACGTCGCGGTGATCATGGACGGCAACGGGCGCTGGGCGCAGAAGCGCCACCTGCCGCGCATCGCCGGCCACCGCGCCGGAGTCAAAGCCGCCCGTGAAATTATCGAATCGAGCGCGCGCCTCAAGCTTCCGTGCCTCACGCTTTACGCCTTCTCGCTCGAAAATTGGCGCCGCCCCCAGGCCGAAGTCGATTTCCTCATGCGCCTGCTCCGCGAATATCTTTCCCGCGAGCTGCCGGTCATCCATAAGAACAACATCAAGCTGCAGGTCATCGGCCGCTCCGGCCAGTTGCCCGACGCCGTCCGCCGCGATATTGAAGACGGCATGAAGCTCACCTCCGCCAACACCGGAATGAAACTCGTCGTCGCCCTCAATTACGGCGCGCGCGCTGAAATTGTCGACGCTTTTAATGCGCTCCTGCAAGAACCGCCCGCGCGAATCCAGCTCACGCGGAAATCGACGAGCAGCAAATTTCCGATCATTTGTATACGGCTGGCCTGCCCGACCCCGACCTGCTGATCCGCACCAGCGGGGAAATGCGCGTCAGCAATTTTCTGCTGTGGCAGATTGCTTACGCCGAAATGTACGTCACCGAAACCCTGTGGCCCGATTTTTCCCGTGAGCGTTTTCTCGAAGCTCTGCTCGATTATCAAAAACGCGAACGCCGCTACGGCGGCCTCGGCGCGAAACCGTCGCCGGTCAGGCGAACCCGAAACCGACGCCGATGTCGGCGCCATCCCCGAACCCGCCGCGCCCAAGCGCGCCCGAGGCTAACGCCGAATGCTGCTGCGCATCGCGACGGCCGCCGTGCTCATCCCCATCGTCGTGGCCCTGGTCTGGTATGGTCCGCCCGCGCTGCTTGCGGCCCTCGCCGCCGCCGTCGCCATCCTGGCCCTCTTCGAATTTTTCGCCATCGGCGACAAAATCGGCCTCCGCGCCTTCAAGAAATGGACTTACTTCGGCGCCGCGCTTGATTTTTTACGCCCAATATTCCCAGGGCCTGGTCGAAACTCACACCTTCAGCGAAGGCCTCTCGGTCATCCGCAACGCCGCCACCGGCGTCCTCTCGCTCGACGCCGCCTTCCTGATTTTCATTTTCGGCTGCGTCGCCATCGGCCTCTTCACTCGCCGCCCGCTGCTCGAAGTCCTGCCCGCCATCGCCATCAGCTCCGCCGCGATGCTTTTCGTCGCGCTGCCGTTCAGCTACATCCTGCGCGTCAACGAACTCGAATCCGTCGGGCAAGAAACTCGTCCTCTTCACCCTGGTCCTGGTCTGGGCCGGCGACATGCTCGCCTACTTCGTCGGCAAATTTATGGGCCGCGTGAAAATGGCGCCAGCCCTCAGCCCCAAGAAAACCTGGGAAGGTGCCGTCGCGCAACGTCGTCGCCTCCGTCCTCGTCGCCATCGCCTTCGCCCGCTGGAATTCAAATCGACTGGACGCAGGTTGACGCTGCGTCGCCGTATCGCCGTCGCCGCCAATATCGCAGGCCAGGCCGGCGACCTCATCGAATCTGCCTACAAACGCGGCGCCTCGGTAAAAGATTCCGGTGCCATCCTCCCCGGCCACGGCGGCATGCTCGATCGCATCGACAGCCTAATCCTCGCCGCGCCCAGTTGTCTGGATTTTGTATCAGTGGTTGCAAGCCGCAGGCAACAAGCAGTAAAACGCTAGAAGCCTCGCGACTGCGCCTCGAACGAAGAGCAGGGAACTAACCTAAGGAGCCGCCATGACCGCCACTCCTCAGCCTCAAACCACCACCAACGTGCAACAAGTCATTCCGTTCTTCCGCATCGCCGACATGGATCGCTCTCTCCGCTTCTACCTCGACGGCCTCGGCTTCACTCTGAAAAATAAATGGCTCGTCGATAACAAAATCCGCTGGTGCATGCTCGAACTCGGCGGCGCCTCCCTAATGCTTCAAACCTTCGAAAGAGAAGACGGTCAGGTCATCATCCCTCCCGGAAAACTTGGCCTCGCCGTCTCCCTCGAATTTCAATGCCGCGACGCCATCGCCCTCTACCGCGAATTCATCTCCCGCGGCCTCGCCGCCTCGGAGCCCCAAGTCGGCAACAACATGTGGGTCACCACCGTCACCGACCCCGACGGCTACCGCCTCGGCTTCGAAAGCGCGACCGACACCCCCGAAGACACCAAACTCTCGGACCTTAAAACGTAAACCCGGATTTATTGCATCAAGCGATACGACAGCCTATAGTTCACAGCATGCGCCGACCGAGCATCTGGCGTTACGTCCTCACCGCGATCTTCTGTGGAACGCTCTGCGCCGCTCTGCTTCACGCCCAACTTCCGCAAAACCAAGAAACCTGCCCACCATTCACCACCGTCGCCCAGGAATTCCAGATGCTCAACGAGCCCGCGGCTCGGATCATCGTCGACCAGGTTGAATTCGACGGCCCCACGAACCTTCCGGCCGCAGCCCGGCAAACAGCGGTCTCGGCTCTAACCCATCGCGATTTCCCTCACGACTCCAATTTCGAATCCAGCTGGCTACAGGAGCTCCTAGGCCCGTGGCAAGACCGGGGCTATTTCAAAGCGGAAGCCAGCGCGAAGCAGGTGTTCGTGCGCGAAGAGGGCTACACGACGCACGTGCGCATGATCGTGCACATTAATGAGGGCAAACAATTTCGGCTGGGCGACATTCAGTTTCAAACCGGCGATTCCGACGAGCCCCTGGTATTCCCGGCGGAAAAGTTACGCAAAGAAATTCCGCTGAAGGAAGGCGACCTTCTCGACGCCGGCAAAATCCGGAAGGCCTCGACGCGTTAAAGCGTCTGTACGCCGTTCACGGATATATTGACATGGTTGCGACACCGCTGACCGACGTCGACGCCGCTCGACAGCGCGTCTCGTTGGTCATGGAAATGGACCAGCAAAAACAATTCCGAGTAGCCAGCACAGAAACGCTCGGGTTAGCACCAGAAATGGAAGCGCAACTGAAATCGAAACTAAAGCCCGGCGCCATCTTCAATCCACAAACGATACAAGATTTCCTAACACAAAATGCCGGTCCTTGCCGCCGTACCTGTCACCTTCGTCCTTCGAAATCGTCGCGACGTAACGGCCGCCAGTCACGCCGGCTCAGCATCACCCAGAACTTGCCATAGCGCGACGATTAGTCTCGACGATCTAATTCCTGCTCCGTCTTCTGGCCCATGGCTCTGGACCATCTCGTCGTGCGCTCTCGAATAGTCTAGCTGCCACATGCGGGGGTGCATCTTTTGCTCGCCGCCGGTACAGCAGAATTTCCCGTACCCACCTCCGCCTTATACTCAAGCTGTACCGCGACTCGCCCTCGCCGAGTCCCGCTAAATGACCATCCACGACTGGCTTCCGAAATCCGTGCAGTGCCTGCGGGATTACAATCGCCAGAAATTCTTCGGCGATCTGATCGCCGGAATCACCGTCGGTTTCGTCGCCCTCCCGCTGGCCATGGCTTTCGCCATCGCCTCCGGCGTAACGCCCCAGGCCGGCCTCTACACCGCGATCATCGCCGGCTTCCTGATTTCACTTCTCGGCGGATCCTCCACCCAAATCGGCGGCCCCACCGGAGCGTTCGTAGTCGTCGTGTACGGCATCGTCACAAAATACGGCCTCGATGGCCTGTACCTCTGCACCCTCATGGCTGGAGTCATACTCGTCATTCTCGGCATCACCGGCCTCGGCAGCGCCGTGAAATTCATCCCCCGTCCGGTGGTCGTCGGCTTCACCAACGGCATCGCCGTCATCATCGCCAGTACTCAAATCAAAGATTTCTTCGGCCTGCAGATCGAAAAAGTCCCCGGCGAATTCCTGGCCCGCATCGAAACTCTCGCTCGCAATTTCCGCACGCTCTCGCTGGCCACCACCGCCCTCTCGCTTGTTTTCGCTGGCGGTCATCGTCGTTTGCATGCGCTACGTGAAAAAAGCTCCCGGGTACATCGTCGCGCTCTTCCTCGCCACCGCCATCGTAGTGATTTTCAAGCTTCCGGTGCAGACGATAGGCACCCGCTTCGGCGGAATTCCTTCGGGCTTGCCGCATCTGAATATTCCGCGCTTTCATTTGGACCTGATGCGCCCGCTCATCTCGCCGGCCATAACGGTCGCCATGCTCGGCGCCATCGAATCCTTGATGTCCGCCGTGGTTTCCGACCGCATGAGCCACACCAAGCACAATCCCAACGTCGAACTCGTGGCCCAGGGCGTCGCCAATATTGTCTCGCCGCTCTTCGGCGGCTTGCCCGCCACCGGAGCCATCGCCCGCACCGCCACCAACATTCGTTCCGGCGCGAAAACCCCAGTAGCCGGAATGATTCACGCTCTCACCCTGCTCGCCATCATCCTCTTCGCCGCCCCGCTCGCGCGGTTTATCCCGCTGGCCGTCCTCGCCGCCATTCTTCTGGTGGTCTCTTACAACATGGGCGAGTGGAAAGAAATTCCGCAGCTCCTGAAACTTTCGCCCCTCGAAATCGGCACCTGGCTGGTCACCTTCACCCTCACCGTTTTCGCCGACCTCACCGTCGCCGTCGAAGCCGGCATGATCCTCGCCGCCCTCGTCTTCATCACGCAAAGTCACCGAAACCACCACCGTCTCCGCCGTCACCGACGAGTACCTGCAGGAAGGCTACGCCCACATCTTGCAGGGCCGGGTAATCCCGGACTACGTCGCCATCTTCCGCATCCACGGCCCGTTTCTTTTCGGCGCCACCGATAAAATCGACGAAATTCTCACCCGCATCCCGGCGCTGCCGCCGATCGTTATCCTGCGCCTGCGCAATATGACCGCCATCGACGCCACCGGCTTGCAGGCGCTCGAAAAACTTGCCGATGCGGTGCACACCTCCGGCCGGGGACTGATTTTGTGCGGCGCCCGGGAGCAACCCGCGCGCTTAATGCAGCAGGCTGAATTCGAACAGCATGTCGGCGGGGAAAATATTTCAAGAAGCGTGGCCGACGCCCTCGAGCGAGCTGTCAGCCTTCATGCCGCGATGAAAGAAAGCGCCACACCGCCGGTGGCCTGATCGCCTCGGCAGTTGCAGGCGCCGTTGCCCTTACGGGTGCCGCACTCTTTGCGCCTTTCCTTCCAGCAAAGGGTGCGGGTTTAGACTCCCCGCGTTGCACCCTCAAAATATTTCACCGAAAGCAAGACGCGGTCGACTCGCATCTATTCCGGCCGTTGCCCCATGGCCTGCACCATCTCGTCGTGCGCGCCCAAATAATCCAGTTGCGACTGCAGCAGCATGGTCCGCGCGTCCATTTCCTGAGCCACCGCCGCATCCGCCTGCGATTTCAGCGCCGACCCTTGCGCCAGTTCCTGCGCCGAAGTCCGTCGCGATTCGCTGCGCAACGCCAGCAGCTGCTCCGAAACTGTCATCATTTCTCGCGTGCGTTCCAACTTGTTCTCCGCCGTTTGCACCCGTACCTCGACTTCTTCCGTCACCCGCGCCAGATTTTCCTTAGCCTCGTTCAAGGCCGAATCGCTTTCGCGCAACTCCGCGCGCCGCCGCCCGCCGTCAAAAATGTCGTAGGTAAACGAAATTCCAAACGTCCCGAAGTTCCGCGCCAGAAACGGCACGTCATTCGCATAGGTGTACCGCGCAAAGGCCGACAAATCCGGAATGTAATCCGCCTTGCTCAGCTGATGCGCCGCCACCGCTTTGCGCACTTCGTCCCGCGCCGCCAGGATTTCCGGATGCGACTCCAGCGCCGTTTTGATGCACGCCTCCGGCTCGCAGCTCGCCGGCACCTGCGGCACATTCGGATCCAGATCCAGCCGTGTATTCAACGGCAGCCCGATCGCGTCATTCATCTGCAGCGTCAGATCCGAAAGCTCCAGCTCGGTGCTCAGTAATTCCTGCTTGGCCTGCAAAGTCCGCGCCGTACTCTCGATCAAATCCTGCTGTAGCGTGCTGCCGTACTTCACTTCCGCACCGCGTTGGTTCTGTAATTCCTGCGCCGCCGCGATCCGCGCCTCTACCGCGCCGTGGTGCGATTGCGCGATCAGCAGCTTGTAATAAATTTCATGAACCTTCAGCGCGATCTCATTCGTGGTTTCCTGCGCGCTCGCCCGCGATCGCGTCCAGATTCGCCCGCGCCACGTCATTCGCCGGCTTCACCTTGGTAAATAGCGGCGTGATCGGCTGCACCAAGCCCGTCCCGCTGGTCACGAAAGTTTTCCGCCCTGATTGATCGTGGTCGAATGCGCCGGATTCGGGCTGCCGTTGATCGTCCCCAATTCGCCCGCCGCAATCTGAATGAATTGCGTGTCGGTCACCTTCAGCACGTTGGTCTCATTCTTAATCTGCGGAAAATAGCCGCTGCGCGCCTTTTCCTTCGCATGCAGGCTCTCTTCCACTTTGTATCCGGCAATCTTAATCACGTGGTTGTGCTGCAGCGCCAGTTGGACCGCCTCCTGAATGGTAATGTGCCGCGTCGCCGCAGCGGCCGGTATCCGCGCCGGCGGCTGCGTCCTGCGCCATCGCCGCAGAGCAGCCGCAAACCAACGCCGCGCCAGCCATGACCAATCGAATCCGCCAACTCATAATTTCGCCTCCCGAAAATAAAGAGCGACCCCGGCTCGTAGGTGAGTCCACGACCACGCCGCCGTCGCAATCAGCTCACGTCGAAATCGCGATAGGTCAGCGGCGCCCGCCGCAGCAAAAACGCCAGCACCAGCGCCGCGACGCAGGCCCAAGCCACCAGATGAAATCCATCAATAAATGTCAGCGTATAAGCTTGCAAACGCACCCTCGCCCCGACCAATCCCGCTGCGCGGCCCGTCGCCGCAGCCAATCCCGCCGACTTCGAATACAGCCCGGCCGTCAACTGGCTCACGCTTGAATCGGTAATCCAATTTCCGCCCTGCACATGCAGCCCCAGCAAATTCGAATGCAGTTTCTCGCGGGTGGCGATGAAGTGGCCCATGAACGTCGCCCCAATTTCTCCGCCAAACAAACGCACCACGTGGAAGAACGCCGAAAAGGTCAGCGCCCGCTGCGGGCTGGACAATCCTCCCGACGCAATCGCCTGCAAAATAATCGTCGCCACCAAACCAATAAACGCGAAGGACTGGCCCACGCCCATCAGCAATTCTGTGCGGTAGAAATTCTGCGCCGACCAGGCGCTCGAAAGCGTCGCATTCAATACGCAGGCGAACGCAATGGCCGTAAATCCAAACGCCATCAGCAGCCGGGAATCGAGCCCGCCCAGCAGCAGTATCGCCGCGATGAACGCGATCAAAATCTGCGGCGTCGCGGTCCAGATCAGCGCCGGCCCAATCTGATCCGCCTCGAAGCCATGAATCGCCAATACCTGCGGCACCAAAATCACGGTGGAGAGCAAACAGAATCGGAACAGGATCAGCGCCACGCACAAAATCTGCGTGTTCCATTGCCGCAGGTACGGTAAATCCACCAGCGGATTCGGCTGCATCAGCCGCCGCACCAGCGAACCCGCCAAAAATATCGACCCGCCAACAAACAGCGCCACGAAAAGTCCCGACCGCCACCAATCCAGCCGCTGCCCCTGATCCAGCGCCGCAAAAAGCATCGCGAACCCGGCGCTCGCGTACAGAAAGCCGCGGAAACTCGGAACACTTCCTGATTTTTTCTCGCCAGTTTTCGGTGCTGGCGCCGGAATCCCCAGGTAAATACACAAAATCATCACCGGCGTAAGCAGCGCCGTAACCCAAAACATCCAGTGCCAGGAAAGATGATCCCGAAAAAATCCATACATCGAGGGCGCGATGTTCACCGCTCCATCCACCGAGCTTGCGTAGAACGCCAGAGTGAACGGCAGAAACTTCGGAGGAATATTCCGCAGCGCAAAGGTCAGCGTCAGCGGGTAAAACGTCCCGGAAGTCAGCCCCGCCAAAACCAACGCCGTAATCAGCAAACTGTAGTTGTGAATCAAAGGCAGGAAGGCGCAGATCAACGTGAACGCCGTCGCCGCCCCCAGCAATACCCGCCGCGGCCCCAGCAATCCGCCGAGGTAAACCGTAAACGGCCCGATAAACATCAGCGCAATGTTGAAAGCGCTGCCGATCCACGAGCCATCGTCGTAGCTGATGCCGACGTGGCCCTTCAGATCGGCCAAGCCCAGCGTAATCATCCGCCCCGCCAGCGTGACGATTCCCGCGCCCATAATCACGCCCGCGATTCCGATCAGCGGGCTTTTTGAAAGGTCCGCCGGGAGCGGAAGCCATCAGCGCGTGCGCAATTTGCGCTGCCGTGGGTGGCGCGTGGGGAACTGCTGCCGAACTGCCTGGCGCCGTAGAAGCACTTGAAGCGGCCATCGTCCGCCTATTCCTTGGTCCGCACGGTTGCCGTCACCGAAAGCCCCGGACGCAAAGCCGCCGCCGCGTTTTCATCGTCGAACGCGATCTTCACCGGAATTCTTTGCACCACCTTGGTGAAATTCCCGGTCGCGTTGTCCGGAGGCAGCAACGCCACCTGCGAACCGCTGGCCGGCGCAATCTCGACCACTTTTCCTTTCAGCACCTTGTCCGGGTATTCGTCGACGCGAATATCCGCCGGGTCGCCGATTTTCATGTGGGTCAGCTGCGTCTCGCGATAATTCGCCAGCACCCACTTGTTTTTGCTCACGAACAAAATCACCTGCGTCCCGGGAGAAACCAGTTGCCCCGGCCGCACCTGGCGCTCGCCCACCGTGCCATCGCCCGGCGAATCAATCTTGGTGTAGCCGAAATTAACTTGCGCCGCGGTCAACGCCGCTTCTTTGGCATGCAGGTCGGCCACCAGCTGCACATCCTGCGATTCCAAAACCGCCTTACCCTTGCGCTCCGCCTCCACCGCCAGTTCGTTGCTGCGCAGCAAAGTTTTGGCCTGCACCAGGTCCGCCTCGCGGCTGGCCAGTTGCGCCGCGAACCTTTCCTGATCCGCCACCGCTTTTTCCACCGTCTGCTGCGTCGATGAATTCACCTGCAGCAGCGATTCCTGCCGCGCACGTTCTGCCTTGGTCCGCGTCACGTCCGCCTGCGCCGCGGCAATCCCGGCCTGCGCCGCCACAATTTCTGCGTTGGCTTGGTCGATGCCGGCCTGCGCTCGCTCGATCTTCGTGTCCTGCAGCTCCCGCTGCCGGTGATTGTTCTCGATCGCCGCCTTGGCCGCCTCAATCGCCGCCGTCGCCTGCGCTACCACCGCGCTGTAGTCGTCATCCTGAAGCTGCGCGATCGGATCGCCCTTGTGCACCTGCTGGTAGTCCGAGACTTTCACTTCCTTCACAATGCCTGCGACCTTGGTGCTCAACGGCGTCAAATCTCCCCGCACGTAGGCGTCGTCGGTCACTTGCTCCGCGCGCCCGCCTTCCCAGGCATTCCAATTCCAGGTCAGCGTGAACACCAACACCGCGATCAATAGCACCACCACCAACGGAACCAAATACCGCCGCCAGGCCGGCTCGGCCGCTGGTTGCGGTGCAACGTGCGCCGGCTCAGCGGCCTTAGCGGGGCAGAGAGCGGGACTAGACGCGGACGCCATAATCAAAAACCTCCAAAGGTGCAAATATCACAAAGCGCGCGAAGTTCGAAAGACCTTCCTCCGCACAAACTCATACCTGATTTCACCCCTCTGATGCTCGGCGCGTTACCTTCGGTATATTCTTTTTTTTTCGAAGCCGGATCTCTTGCGTCGTCTGCCGGCGAGGGTGTCATCCCGAGCGTAGCGAGGGATGTGCTTTTCTCGCTGAGAGTCCGCAAACACTCGCGAAGGAAACCTCAGCAAGCGCGCTGGGCATTACGCGGCAAATTCTCCAGGACGCTCGGAAACCCAACCCACGTCTCCATTCGCATAATCCCCAGAACGCCTATAAAATAGAATCAGATGAAGCGCATCTCCATCCTGGGTTCCACCGGATCCATCGGCCGCCAAACTCTCGACGTCGTCGACGCCCATCCCGGAAAATTCCAAGTCGTCGCCTTAGCCGCCGGCTCCAATGTCCAACTCGCCGCCGAGCAAGCCGCGAAATTCCAGCCATCCGTCGTCGCCGTCGGCACCGAAGCCGGAGCCAAAGAACTCTGCGCCGCTCTGAAATCGCAATCGCGTAACGCCGGCCCGATCCCCGAAGTTTTATTCGGCCCCGAAGGTCTCGACCGCGTCGCCACTCATCCCGACGCCGAAATCGTCGTCTCCGCCGCCGTCGGTGTCGTCGGCCTGCCCGCCACCTACAAAGCCATCCAACTCGGCAAGCACATCGCGCTCGCCAATAAAGAAGTCCTGGTCGCCGCCGGCGAAGTCGTCATGGCCGCCGTACAAAAATCCGGCGTCGCCCTGCTTCCCGTCGATAGCGAACACAATGCCATCCACCAGTGCCTGCGGGGCGGGGAAGCGAGCGAAGTCCGCCGCCTGGTCCTCACCGCTTCCGGCGGCCCATTCCGCAAGCTCGCGCTAAACAAATTTGCGAAGATCACGCCCAAGCAAGCCCTCGCCCATCCCAACTGGAAAATGGGCCAGCGCATCACCATCGATTCCGCCACCATGATGAACAAGGGCTTCGAAGTCATCGAAGCTCGCTGGCTCTTCGGCGTCGGCCTCGAAAAAATTCACGTGGTCATCCATCCGCAGTCCACCATTCACTCCATGGTCGAATTTGTGGATGGTTCAGTTTTGGCACAACTCGGACCAACCGATATGCGCATGCCCATCCAATATGCGCTAACCTATCCAGAGCGCGTTCCGTCCAATACTCATGCCCTGGACTGGTCCGCACTGAAGCAACTCGATTTCGAAGAAGTGCCGGCGAAAAAATTCCCGTGCCTTACGCTCGCGAAAGAAGCGCTGCGCCAGGGCGGGCTTTTACCTTGTGCCTTAAACGCCGCCGATGAAGTCGCCGTCGCCGCCTTTCTCGAAAAGCGGCTCTCGTTCCTGGGCATCGCGGCAGTAATCGAAAAAGTTTTAGAACGGATGCCCCGCGCTTCGGCCGGCAGCATCGAAGATATATTGCATGCGGACAGCGAAGCCCGGCGCCTGGCCCGCATCGAAGTCGCCCGCTTTTCGAAATAAGGACATAAACTGGCAGGAATTAAATAACAGCAGGGGATTATGGCCAATTTTTCTAGCGCGCTGTACGCAATCTTATCCGTCACCCTGGTTCTCGGCATCATGATCTTCGTCCATGAATGGGGACACTTCATGGCCGCGAAACTCGCTGGCGTCCGCGTCGACGTTTTCTCTTTCGGTTTCGGCCCGCGCCTCTTCGGCGTAAAACGCGGCGACACCGACTACCGCCTCAGCGCACTGCCATTCGGCGGCTATGTCCGCATGGCCGGCGACAATCCCATTGAAGAACGTACCGGCGCCGACTACGAATTTCTTTCCAAGCCCCGCTGGGTCCGCGTGCTCATCGCTTGCGCCGGCCCGGCCATGAACTTGCTTCTCACCTTGCTCATCTTCTGGGGAATTTTCTGGATCGTTGGCACCCCCTCGGATGATTATCTGCGCACTCCTGCTCAGGTGGCAGCGATCCAGCAGAATTACAGTGCGGAGAATTCGGCGGCCGCCAACGGAATCGCCGCCGGCGATCAGATCGTCGCCATCGATGGCAAGAAGACGCCAACCTGGGAAAAGGTCTACACCCAGCTGAAAGACCTGCAGCCCGGAACTCCGGTCGCCGTGACCATTCTGCGCAACGGCTCCGAGCAAACTTTGCAGGGAACCATGCCGACGCTGCCGGCCACCGTTGAATCCCTGCTCGGCTATCCGCTGCTGTCTCCCGTCACCGACGAAGTCGGCATCGGCACGCCCGCGGACCGCGCCGGACTTCACGACGGCGACAAAATTATCTCGATGGACGGCACGCCCATCGTCACCTGGGGCCAGCTGGTCGATCGCGTCCGCCATTCCGATGGCAAGCCGATCCATTTCGTAGTTCAGCGCGGCGGTCAGACGGTTCCGATCGAAATTTCCCCGGTGCAAGCCATGGGCGGCGACGGCAACACCGTCTGGCAAGTGGGCGTATCACCTAAAATCAAAGAAGACTTCGAGCGCCAAGGTTTTCTGGTCTCGGCCAAACTCGCCGTCTTGCAAACCGCAATTGGCGTGAAACAAATTGGCACCGTCCTCGGCGGCCTTTTCACTGGCAAAGTAAAAATTCGCGAACTGCAGAGCGTGGTCGGCATCGCCCGCGCCTCGGGACGCGCCGCCAAACGCGGTCCGCTCGATCTCATTTTCTTCATGGCCGTAATCAGCCTCAACCTCGGCCTGCTCAACCTGCTCCCCATTCCCATTCTCGATGGCGGCCACGTCCTGCTCCTGGCCATCGAAGGCATTCTCCGTCGCGACCTAAGCCTCGCGGTAAAGGAACGCTTCGTTCAGGTAGGCCTGGTCTTCCTCCTGGGCCTCTCCGCCTTCGTAATCTACAGCGATATCTTCAAACTGGTCCAAAGCCACTAATCCGTTTGCCGTTGCCGTAGAATTTCCGGGTGCCGCACTCTTCGCCGTTTCTGCGAAGGGTGCGGGTTTAGACCATCCGCTTCTCCTAGCCTTCGAGTCCAACGCATATCCGTACTTGGCCGTCATCCAGAGGAGCGCCTTTCGCGACGAAGGATCTCTCTTCGATCTCAGCGCTGCGCAAAACCTCAAACCGCCTCTCCCACCCCTTTTCACTTTTGCTATACTGTCGCTGTAACCAAATGTCTGCCACACCCATCCATCGAGTCTCCACCGGCGAGCGCATCAACCACGAAACTCCCGGCCACCTGCAGCAGGCCCTCGGCGCCAAAGGTATCCGCCTGACCAAACAACGCCGCGTCATCCTGCAGGTCATGGAAACCGCCCGCCGCCACCTGGACGCCAACGAAATCCTCGACCGCGCTCAGAAAATCGACGAAAACGTCACGCGCGTAACCGTCTATCGCACGCTCGATCTTCTGAAACGCCACGGCCTGATCGACGAACTCGATCTGCTGCATCTCCGCGGCGACCGCCACTTCTACGAGAGCCACGGCCCGCGCGACCACATCCACGTGGCCTGCATGAAATGCGGCAAAGTGCGCGAGTTCGAAGGCGAGCTATACGAAGAATTGAAGCGACAGATTTCCGCCGACTGCGCGATCGACATCACCGTCATGCGCACCGAAGTCGGCGGTGTCTGCCACGATTGCCGCAAAAAACAAGCAGGGAACTAGCCCGAAGTTTCTTACCGCGCCGAATCCGCTAATCTCTCGAAATATTCCTTAATGCTTGTGCGATGCGTCCTGCGCCGGCACCGCTTTCGCAGTTCCTTCCGAAGTGCCGTCCGACCATTTGCTCAACGGCACCAAAAAAACCGTCATATGATCCGCAGGATCCTGCCCCACTAAAACCGGCGAAGCATCCAAAGCTCCCCACGCTCCGTCCGAAGTCTGCGGCACAAAAAACATCAGATGCGGATGCCACGCCTTGCCCTCATCACCTAAATACTGATTCCGCGACATCATGTAACTCATCGACCCGGCCTCGATCGGCAGCAATTCCTTCTTGTCAAAACCAGCCTGGACCTGCGCCAGCATGTCGTCTTTCGAAACTCCCGCCAGCGCCAACTCGGTCCGTTTCTCCATAATCGGCCAGTACGTTCGCGCCGCCGCCGCATTGAAGCAAATCGGCCCGCGCGATTTCGGATTCCAAAAATTCGGATCTTCCGGCGCACCGGTCCACGACCGCAGCACCAAGCACAAAAATCCATTGGTCCCCTTCGAAACGCTCTCGTACCCACGCGGGCCCATGATCATTACTTCCGCATCCGCTGAGATCGAAACCGGCGCCGCGCTTCGCGCCAAAGCCACCTCCGCACCTTTCTCCATCCGATACTGCTCGACCGGCGCCATCTTGGGATATGCCGTCGCAGCTGTCTGCCCAAACGCCGCCCCACCGCAAACGCAAAGCGCCATCACCATCGCGCAACACACAGCGAAATTTCTCAAAACTTTTTGAATTGTCATCGATTTCTCCCCGGAACCACCCCAGTCGGCCCACCTGAGATTAGGTCGACTCTTGGTTGAGAAATGGGATGCGGGTCCAGCTCTGCGGGGTTTGCCGACCCACTACGAGGTTTGCCGAGAGTCACTAAGCGAGCATCGCTCCTAAACGGCGCGAAGCCCGACCCACGGTCTCACCGATACCATGCCACGTCACGTCTCTCGACGCGTTCACGCCTTCATGGTCTCAATCACCGCGTCGGTAAATTCCGTGGTCGAAGCCTTTCCGCCCACATCTCGCGTCAAAGTTTTTCCCGCACGATAAACCGCATGCAATGAATCCTCAATCCGCTTCGCCGCCGCGTCCTCATTGATATGTCGCAACATCAAAATCGAACTCATCAGCAGCGCCGTCGGATTCGCAATATCCTTCCCCGCAATATCCGGGGCCGTGCCGTGTACCGCCTCAAACACCGCCACACTCTCGCCGATATTCCCGCTGGGCACCACGCCCAATCCGCCCACCAACCCCGCCGCCAAATCGCTCATGATGTCGCCATATAAATTCGTCAGCACCAACATGTCGAACTGATGCGGATTCAAAACCATCTGCATGCAGGCGTTGTCGATGATCAATTCCTTGTACTCGATATCCTTATATTCCTCCGCCACCTTGCGGCAGCAGGTCAAAAACAATCCATCCGACAGCTTCATGATGTTCGCTTTGTGCACCGCGTGAATCTTCTTGCGCCCATATTTCCGCGCAAACTCAAAAGCGAACCGTGCAATCCGCGTCGAAGCCTTCTCCGTAATGATCTTCAGGCTCTCCACCACGCCCGGCACCACCGTGTGTTCCAGGCCGGCGTACAAATCCTCGGTGTTCTCCCGGATCAAAACTAAATCCACACCCAAAAATCGCGACTGCACGCCCTCCAGATTCTTCACCGGCCGCACATTCGCGTACAAATCAAGCGCCTTGCGCAAAGCCACATTGATGCTGGGCGGCCCGCCTACCACAGCCGTAGTCAGCGGTCCCTTCAACGCCACCTTATTCTTGCGAATCGACTCCAAGACGCCGGCCTGCATGAAATCGAGGCCCCGCCGCTCGATCTCCGCCCGCGCCGCAATCTCATCCCAGCTAATATCCACGCCCGCCGCAGCAATAATCCTCTTCACCGCCGCCGAAACTTCCAAACCAATCCCGTCGCCGGGTATCAATGTAATAGTATGTTTCATGGGTTCAATTATTTTAGGGGAATCACGCAAACTTGTACACGCCGCCGAAGAAGAATTCGGCGTTACTATTGTCAGGATTTAAACAATCTCGACCCAGAGGCTGCGATGTTCGCAAATCAAGAAGCGGCAAAGGCTACGTTGAAAACTTTTCTGAGCATCAACGATCAGATGGACGACGCAATAATCGCCGTCCAAGGCCGCACGTCGCCAGAAGAATACAAAGCGTTCAAGAGGGCGGCAGGCTATGTCCTCGTCGAAATTTTCGAGAAAATAATTGAACCAATCTGCGAACGCCACCCAGAACTAAAGCCTCCAGAAATGATGTAACCGTCTGCCCGAGCGATCCGCTTCTCCTAGCCTCCAAGTCCTACCGCCCAAACCGTTTTTGGCCGTCATCCAGAGGAGCGCCTTCCGCGACGAAGGATCTTCTTCTTGCCGGGCCATCCGCACATCGTCGTCCGCACGCCCTCGCAACCATTTTCCGTCAAAGCGATTCCAAGCTTCAAAGAGGCCGCCGAAAATGCCCAAACTATCGCTAGTGTTGCTCGCACTCCTGTCCTTCACACTTCCATCGCCGGCACAAACCGCCGCGTTCACCGCAACCCCAGGGCAGGGCCTCGTAGCCAAACTCACCGCCGACCTGGACACCACCAAAGCCAAACCCGGCGATCCCGTCCAAGCCCTAGTCACTCACGACCTGAAAAAGGGCCACGATACGATCCTGAAAAAAGGCTCTACCGTCTCCGGCAAAATAATCAAAATAGAGCCTTCCACCTCGACCGCCCCCGAAACAGTCACCATCCTGTTCGACCAAATCTCCGCAGCTGGCGGGCCCACCCGACCCCTCAACGCCAGCATCGGCGCCCTCGCCCCACCCCAAGGCGCGCAAACCGAAACCATTCAGGACGGCCGCGGCATGGTCCAATCCAACCTCAATTCCGTAAACGGTGGCGACAAAGACGCGTCGAACATCCCCGACCTGGCCGGCGGCACCGTTGGCGTCCACGGCATGCGCGGCGTCAGCCTGGCCTTCACCATCGAATCCGGCAAACTCTACTCCATCATCAAATCCACCACCGGCGACCTGAAACTAAAGAAGAACTCCCAGATCGTTCTAACCACTCCGGAATAGAAACCGCCTCCGCCGCCGGCGCGTCTCATCCCATCATGTAGCGGAGCGCTACTTTATTCCGGAGGTAACTCAAAATGAATCTACAACGCGTCGCGGCTTTCGCTCTGCTCCTGCTGCTAGCTACGGCTTTAAGCCAACCCGCCCTAGCCCAACAAGAGCCGCCCGTAGCTCCGTTTCCGCCCGCCATTCGCGCGGCGAAGACGGTTTTTATCTCCAAGGCTTCGGGCGCATCGTATTTGCCGGCAATAGCCGATGATCTGGCCTACAACAAGTTCTACGCTGCCATGAGGGGTTGGGATCGCTACCAGTTGGTAAGCTCGCCCAGCGACGCAGACTTGGTCATTGAGATTCGCTTCGACTGCCTTACCAGTCCCTGCGGGTTTAACCTCCGAGCAAACATCCTCGACCCGAAGACCCACACGATCCTCTGGGCCTTTGATGAACCTGTCGTGGGAGCGAGCCGGACGAGCTTCGACAAATCCATGGCCGCTTTAGTCGAGGACGTCAAGAGTCTGGCGGGCTCTGCGAATCAACGCTCGAGGCAGTAGAACTAGGGCTTGCAGTACGTGGCGACCACCTTCAGGCGGAGCATTTGACGTTGCGTTTGGTATCTCCGCCGTTCCGATAATCGATCCTCTTCTCCTAGCCCTTTGGTCCATCACCCAAACCGTTTTTAGCCGTCATCCAGAGGAGCGCCTTCCGCGACGAAGGATCTCCTTCTTGCCCGGACCTCACCAACGAAAGGGAACTACGGCTTGTCCTTGAAGAATTTCTCAACACTCGCGCCCTGCTCCGCCGGAAGCACCGTGATCCCCAAATTCGCCTTCAACCATTCCGCATAAGCTGCTCGATCCGCCTCCGGCGTTACCGCCGCCAGCTTCAGCACAGTCGCGTTCGCCTTCACCTTCACCCGGGCGTCAGGATCCCGCGCCAGCCTGGGCAAGACTTTCATCGTGGCATCCGCCGGCAATTCGCCGCTGGTCGTCAGTCCTTCCACATCTCCCGCAAAGGCCAGCCGTTCCGCGTCCTGCATTTGGAAATAACCTTTCTCCGCAACGTCTCCAAGCAAAGCCGGAGGCAACAGTGAACGGTAATATCCGCTGCCGTACGCGTTCGTCCAGATGAATCCCGGCGCTTCTGGCAGCGAAATATACGCATGCGCGCCGCTCATCACCTCGCAACGTCGCGGCAAATCCTCGATGTGCAGGCAAACCGGAACCGTCCACGGCTTTCCCGCTTGCTCCATGGTCAACATCGGGCCGCCCTTGCCGAAAGAGCCCGTTCCAAATCTCACCGTCGGCGCGCCCGGACGATCCAGGAAATCATGCAGCACGCCTGCGACATCTACCCCAGCCTCATGCTGAATCGCCCCAGCCAGATCATCGGTAGTCGCATTCCCGAATTTATGCTCGCCCAAATACCGCCGCAGCGAACGCTGCATCGCCTCGGCCCCAATCCAATCCTCGATCATTTCCAAAACGCTCGCCGCCTTCACATACTCCACGCGGTCATACACGTCATCCGCATCCTTCCGCGAAGTAATCGCCACCCGCACCGGACGCGCCTCCGTCGAATCCGAATTGATCATGTCGTCGCGAATCTCGGTGATGTTCATTCCGCGCTCGAACTCCGGCCGCTCCAGATCCGAAATCTTCGTCTCCAGCCAAGTCGCAAATCCTTCGCTCAACCAAACATCGTTCCACCAAGCCTGCGTCACCAGATTCCCAAACCACTGATGCGCCAGTTCATGAGTCATCACCGAACGCATGGTCTGCTGCCGACGCTGCGTATCGCGTTCCGGCCGCGCCAGCAACAAATCCGATCGATACGTAATCAACCCCGGATTTTCAGTAGCTCCAAATGGCAAATCCAGCAGCGCCAGGTGATCCAGCTTGTCCCAAGGGTAGGGAATTCCCGTGTACTGCTCCAGCCGTTCCAGTATCAAAGGAGTCGCGCGGCTCGCTGGTCCGGCCTCAGATCCCCGCCCGCGCGGCGTAATAATCCTCACCGGCACTTTGTTCTGTCCCGCTACTCCCGCGTCCACCACATCAAACGGCCCCACCGCGAACGCCACCACTTCCGAAGCCAGCGGTTGCGTCGGCGCAAACGTCACGCGTTTCATGCCATCCGCTTCGTCGCGCGTAGAAATCGTCGGAGCATTCGCCACCGCCACCTGATCCCGCTTCACATGCAGCGTCATTTCCCACGGCGCTTTGTATCCCGGCTCATCAAAACAGGGAAACGCCCGCCGCGCATCAATCGGCGTGAACGACGTGAAAACGTACCAATCCCCGCCGGACATCTTCCGATACACGCCCGCATTGCCTTTCTCATCCAGCTTTCCGGTGTATTGAATCGCAAGCTCAACCGGCCCCGGTCCCACCGCCGCCGCGGTATCCACCTCCAAAAACTCATCCGAAGTCCGCCAATGCGCCGAGGAAGTGGCCCCACCGGCCGTCACCTTGATCTCCGAAATCGTCAAATCCTTCGCGTTCATCCAGATCGTCTCGGTCTTCGTCTTCAACTCCACATTAATAATTGCAGTCCCGCGAAACGTCGGCTGGTCGGGCAGAATCGTCAGATCGATCCGATATCGAGTCGGCCGCGCCACCTCCGGAAGCCGAAAATCCGGCGCCTGCTGCGCGAACGCCGCCCCAGCTGCGCATCCAGCCACAAAAATCAGCACCAGACCGCCCCGCCGAAGCGCTCAAAATTCGCGAAGTTTTCATGGCCGTGGACTATACCACGCGCCGCAAAACCCGCCGCCCGCAGCCCGTTGACCACAAAGCACCTTATCGACGCTTTCTCCTGAACCCATCTTGCCTTTCCCTGAATCTGATATACTGTCAACGAGTTCGAGGCCTGCACACCCGGCCCTTTTTTGCGGAGGAATTACAGAATGGTTCAATTGACCCCGGTTGCCATCACCAAAGTGAAGGAAATCCTGACGCAGCAGAACCCGTCCCCGACGGGCTTGCGCGTCGCCGTCGTCGGCGGTGGCTGCTCCGGTTTTAGCTACCACATGGCATTTGAAAGCGCCGTCAACGAAAACAGCGACAACGTCTATGAATTCGAAGGCCTCAAGGTTCTCGTCGACCAGATGAGCGAGATGTATCTCGACGGCGTGCAGATCGACTACATCGAAACCATCGAAGGTTCGGGCTTCAAATTCAACAACCCGAACGTCAAGAGCACCTGCGGCTGCGGCAGCTCCTTCAGCGTCTAGTTTCGCCGAAGGTTCGGACGGCGCCATTCATGCGCCGGTCCGGCGAAGGCTGACTGTGCTGTATCGACCAAATCCTATCGGCTCCCGGAGCGAGAAATCCTCCGGGAGTTTTTTTGTGCCCGCTGTTTGTCGTAACGCTCGGGCCGGAAGGGCGGGGTTTCAACCCCGCCGTCGACATCGAGAAGATCGCGGGGCTTTAGCCCCTGAAGCCGTGCTTTCGCATTCGCTTCACACAATCACAAATAACCAAAAACGCCAAACCGCCACACGTCCATGAAAATCGCACTAGCCCAATTCAACCCCACCATCGGAGACTTTGAGGGCAACTCGAAACGCATCCTCGAACTCGCCGCCGAAGCCAAAAAAGGCGGCGCCGATCTCGCCGTCTTTTCCGAACTTTGCATCTGTGGCTACCCGCCGCAAGATCTCGTCGAACGCCCGTCCTTCGCCGAACGCAACCAACAAGAACTCGTCCGCCTGGCGAAAAAAATCCCGCTACCCTCGCTGGTCGGCTTCGTCGGCGACGCCATGGACACCACCGGCAAACCGGTAGCAAACTCCGCCGCTCTCATCGCCGGTGGCAAAATCCTTTTCGAACAAAGAAAAATGCTGCTCCCCACCTACGATGTCTTTGACGAACAGCGCTACTTCCAGCCCGCCCACACCCAGCACGTCTTTCCTTTCCAATCCGAACAGCTCGGCATCACCATCTGCGAAGACTCCTGGAACGATAAAAGTTTCTGGCCCCAACAGCTCTACGAGCGCGACCCCATCTCCGAAATCGTCGGAAAGGGCAGCAGCCTGCTCCTGAATATTTCTTCTTCGCCCTACACCATCGACAAACGCTCGCTGCGCCACGACATGCTGCAAAATATCGCCCGCGAATATCGCGTCCCGCTGGTCTACGTCAACCAGGTTGGCGGCAATGACAGCCTGATCTTCGACGGCTCCAGCGTTGCCTTCATGCCCGACGGCCGCGTTGCCGCCCGTGCCAAATCCTTCGAAGAAGATTTGATCTTCTTCGACACTGTCACCGGCCAAGGCGACATTCGCCCGGTCATCGAAGACGAACTCGAAGCCGCCTTCCGCGCCCTGGTCATGGGCACTCGCGATTACGTTCGCAAATGTGGATTCACGAAAGTCGTGGTTGGCCTCAGCGGCGGCGTCGATTCCGCCATGGTCGCCGCCATCGCCACCGAAGCCCTCGGCAAGGAAAACGTCCTCGGCGCCGGCATGCCCGGCCCCTACTCCTCCGAAGGCAGCCTGCGCGACGCGCGCCAGCTCGCCCACAATCTCGGCATCGATTTCGTCACGCTGCCCATCACCGACACCTTTAATTCTTACAACCAAACGCTCGCGCCCGTTTTCACCGGCAAGCCCCAGGACACCACCGAAGAAAACATTCAGGCCCGCATCCGCGGCAACCTGCTCATGGCGCTCTCCAATAAACTTGGCTCCATGGTCCTCAGCACCGGCAACAAATCCGAAATGGCGGTAGGCTACTGCACGCTCTACGGGGACATGGCCGGCGGTCTGGCCGTAATTTCCGACGTGCCCAAATCCATGGTCTACGCGCTCGCCGAATTCATAAATCGTAAAAGGGAAGTGATCCCGCAGGAAACCATCACCAAGCCGCCCTCCGCCGAACTTCGCCCCAACCAGCGCGACCAAGATACGCTCCCCGATTACAACGTCCTCGACCGCATCCTGAAAGCCTACGTAGAAGACTTGCGCAGCCCAGAAGAAATCGCCGACCATTTCGATTTCCCTCTCGACCTGGTCCGCCAGGTAGCCCTGCTAGTCGACACCAACGAATACAAACGCAAGCAAGCCCCTCCAGGCCTAAAACTAACCAGCAAAGCCTTCTCAGTAGGCCGTCGTTTCCCCCTAGCCCAAAAATTCTCGAACTAAAAT
>CAWKAX010000008.1:0-195798 GCA_963847695.1 uncultured Acidobacteriota bacterium
CTTGCTACTCGTCGCCGCCATGATCGCGTTCTTTTTTGCGCCTTCCTGCACCGTGCCGCTCGCGCCGGACTACCAGATTCTGAAACAGACCTTCGACGTCACTTTCGTTTCCAGCGCGCCGCCGCAAGTCCGGATTCACAACGTCTACACCATCCAAAATTCCGGGACCACTGCGCTCAACTCGATCGACCTGGTTCTCCCCGATGAAAAAATCTACGGCCGCGCGGATCTTCGCGTCGAACTCGATGGCCGCGGCATCACGCCGCAAAGCCTTCCCGCCGAATATCAGCCCGGCTCGCCCGGCGCGCTGCGGTTGTCCTTCGAATCGCCGTGGCCGCAGAAAAGCAGTAAAGATCTGGTCGTCGATTACGCGCTGACCTCCGCGGACTCGTCTCGGAATTTTGCGCTGGCGACGGATAACTTTTATCTAGGAACCGAAGGCTGGCTCCCCATTTTCCTTCCGCCCAATCACATCCTCTCCTCGGCTCCGACCCGCCCACTTAAAATGGAATACTCGGTACGCGTTCCCGGTGCTTTCGCGGTCCTCGCTCGTGGGTCCGCCGCAAAAGGTAAGCAGGCCGACGCGGAAACCACCTATCGCTTCGCCCTCGGAAAAGACGACCTCGCGCCCTACGTCGTCGCCGGTCGCTATCCCTCAGCTTCCAATTCAGCAAAATCGGATAATGCAATATTCTGGACCACGCAGACATCACCCGTCAGCGCTTCCGCTGCCGCGGTTCGTTTCGGCAATGCCTGGACCATCCTGCAAAAGAATTTCGGCCAGCTCTCCAAACGCACTTCGGCTCCGTACATCGTCGAGTCTTCCGCTCTGCGTGATAGCGCGCCTGATCCATCCACCCCCGCTTACGCCGGATTTCCCGGAGGCGTCCTGGTGAATTCTGCCGCGCTATCTCTTGGCGCCACGAATCGTGAATTCACCAATTCAGTCGAGCGTGGCCTCGCCGCCACCTGGTTTGGAGACGCGCTGCACCCCGCGCCAGTCGCCGCGATACCGCTCGGCCAAGGTTTGCCCGCATATGCCGCCGTCGTGATCGACGAAGCCGTCGACGGCTCTGACGCGCGCCGCAAAGACATCGCGGATCTGCTGAACGAATACGATCAAGCCCGCAGCCAGCAAGCGAACGCACCGGAAAAGGCCGCCGTGGCCACCCTGCCCGCCGATACGCCAGAGCAGCGCCGCCTCGCCACCGCCAAATCCGCGCTACTCTTCGTCGCTCTTGAGGACGCCTACGGCCCCACGCCGGTGCGCGAGGGACTGAATCAGGCCACCCAAATTCTCCGCGGCAAAGACGTCACCGTAAACGACGTGCGCGCCGCCATCGAATTCACCACCAAAGCAAATCTCGCGGAGACGTTTCGCGTCTGGATTTACAATCCGGGTATTCCGCCGGCGTTTCGAGCGCGTTACGCTCAACCAGCCGGAAACCAAAATTAGATTTTCATTTTTTCCAGAGGAGGCATCGTGCGCGAAATCATCCACACCGACCAAGGTCCCAAAGCCATCGGTCCTTATTCCCAGGCCATCAAAGCCAATGGCTTCATCTTCGTTTCCGGCCAAACCGCTTTCGATCCCGCAACCGGCAAGGTACTCGAAGGCGGCGCCGCCGAGCAGACCGAACGCATCATGCAAAATCTGAAAGCCATCGTCGAAGCCGCCGGCTCATCGCTAGACAAAGCCGTGCGCCTCGGCGTTTTTCTTAAAGACATGAACGATTTCACCGCCATGAACGAGGTCTACGCCCGCTACTTTCCGGCCAATCCTCCGGCGCGCACCACCGTCGAAGTCGCCCGCCTGCCACGCGACTTCAAAGTCGAAATCGATTTGATCGCGCTCGCCTAGAAAGTAGAATACGCATCGCCAGCCCTCCGGGAGAAATCCATGAATCGAATGACTCGACTCTTCGCTCTTATCGCCGTTTTCTGTTTCACCTTCGCCGGCATCGCCCGCGCCCAAGAACCCGCGGCTCAGTCCTCTGTCACTGATCCTGAAATTCGCAAATCGATCGACGCCGGCAACGCCAAGTACATCGACGCCTTCGCCCGCTCTGATGCCGGCGCTCTCGCCGGCATCTACGACGAATCCGGCTCGCGTTTCAGCCCCAAGGGCGTCGTCGTGCGCGGTCGCCCGGCCATCGCCGAAAGCGTCGCCGGCTTCATGAAGTCGGTCACCGGCCCGATCAAGGTCAGCGTCGAAACGCAGGACCTTTGGGCCGTCGATGATCTGGTCTACGAAACTGGAAAATACACCTACACCTTTACCCCACCGGGAAAAACCGAAACACAGATCGGCGGCCACTACGTCACCATTTGGAAGCGCCAGTCGGATGGCGGCTGGAAAATCTTTGTCGATATGGGCGTACCGAATAGCTAAACGGGTGGCAGGGAACTAGGCATCGCCGCAAGAAGTCTCGCGGCTCGCACACCACGGGAGACTCACATGAACAAGATCGCTTACGGAATGGTCTGGGGTGGAATTCTGGGCATCTTCGACGGTCTCACTGCCTGGTTCACGCCGGAAGTTCGCCCCATGCTGCTGCAAATCGTAATCGGCTCCGTCATCAAAGGCCTAATCGTGGGCCTCGTCATCGGCATCTTCGCCCAGAAATTTCGCGGCCTCTTTTCCGGCATGCTTTTCGGTCTCGCCGTCGGTCTCTTCTTCGCCTTTATCGTGGCCTTCCTGCAGCACGCCCACTACTTCGCTATCATGACCCCCGGCGGCATCGTCGGCCTGATTCTGGGCTACGCCACGCAAAAACATCCGAACCCAGGCGCGTCCGCTTCCTCGCGCACTTAGCATTTTCGCCCGCGAACACTAGGCGAAACCGCCCGACCGCGTCGAATAAATTCCGTCGACCGTAGCGCCAGACCTGCATCTGGTGGTACTCATGGACTCGCGGTATCATACCCGCGCTGTCCTCGCGCATCCCGGACCGGAAGGGGCCTGGCCATGAATCACCGGTTCACCATCGGTGTCGAAGAAGAATTTCAAATCGTAGATCCCACCTCCTGCGAGCTGCGTTCGCACGTCACCGAACTGATGGCCGCCTCCGCCGAACTCGGCGAGCAGGTCAAGCCGGAGATGCATCAGTCCATCATCGAAATCGGCACGAAAATCTGCCAGAACGTTACCGAACTCGACGCCGACATGCGCCGCACTCGCGGTGAACTGGTTCGCGCCGCCGAAAGCCGCGGCATGCAAGTCGCCGCCGCCGGCACGCATCCTTTTTCCAAATGGATCGATCAAGTCATTTCCCCCGGCGAACGCTACCAGAACATCGTCGAAGAAATGGGCCAGTTGGCCCGCTCGCTGCTGATTTTTGGCATGCACGTTCACGTCGCCGTTCCAGACCGCACCACCATGATCGACCTCATGAACATGGTCCGCTATTTTCTGCCGCACCTCCTCGCGCTTTCCACCAGTTCTCCTTTCTGGATGGGCCGCGACACCGGCCTGAAATCTTTTCGCACCACCGTTTTTCGACGCTTTCCGCGCACCGGAATTCCGGACCATCTAAGTTCCTGGAGTCAGTACGAAGACTACGTCGAGCTTTTGATCCGCCTGCACTCCATCGATAACGCCAAAAAAATCTGGTGGGACGTTCGCCCTCATCCCACCTTCGGCACTCTGGAATTCCGCATTTTCGATGTGGTTACCCGGGTCGAAGAAGCCGTGGCCATCGCCGCGCTCACCCAAGCCATCGTGGTGAAGCTGCATCGGCTCTACACCTCCAACATGGGCTTCCGCATGTATCACCGCGCGCTCATCGAAGAAAATAAATGGCGCGCCGCCCGTTGGGGCATTGAGGGCAAGCTCATCGATTTTGGCAAACAGATCGAAGTTCCCATGGGCATCCTGGCCGAAGAACTTCTCGAATTCGTCGATGACGTCCTCGATGACCTCGGCAGCCGAGCCGCCCTCGAACCCATTCACCAGATTTTTCGCGAAGGCACCAGCGCCGAGCGCCAGATGAACGTCTACAAGCAGACCGGCGACCTGAAAGAGGTCGTGCGCCATATCGTCGCTGAAACGCGCGCCGGCGTTTCGTTGCAGGCCACTTCCGCCGCGTCGTCGCCGTTCAAATCATAGGCTGGAGAAAGACTAGAGATTTCAGGAGCCGACACTCGTCATGAAAATCGGAATCATGTGCGGTCGCGAATACAGTTTCCCCCCGGCCTTCATCGAAAAAGTAAACGAACTGGGCAAAAAAGACGGCATCACCGCCGAATTCGTAAAACTCGGCGGCACCAAGATGGGCGAACTCGCCCAGTACAGCGTGATCATCGACCGCATCTCGCATGAGGTCGAGTATTACCGCGCCTACCTCAAGCACGCCGTGCTGCAGGGCACCTACGTCATCAACAATCCTTTTTGGTGGACCGCCGACGACAAATTTTTCAACTACTCTGTCGCTGCCAAGCTCGGCCTGGCCATTCCCAAAACCGTTCTGCTCCCGCAAAAATCCTATCCGCCGGAAGTCGACATCAATTCCGAGTCGCTGCGCAACCTCGATTACCCCATCGATTGGGACGGCATTCTCGATTACGTCGGGCGCCCCGCGTTTCTGAAACCCTATTCCGGCGGCGGCTGGAAGCACGTCTACAAAGTGAACAACCGCGAAGAACTTTTGAAGGCCTACGACGGCACCGGCCCTTACTGCATGACCCTGCAGCAGGGCATCGATTTCCAGCAATACGTCCGCTGCTTCACCTTCGGCAAAACCGATATTCTTCCGGTGGTTTACGATCCTCACCAACGCCGCTACCTCATCGACCACAAGTATCTTTCCGATGAACTCGGCGCCCGCGTGGTGCGCGACGCTCAAACCATCAATCAGCTGCTCGGCTACGAAATGAATACGATCGAATTCGCCATTCAGGATGGTGTTCCATACGCCATCGATTTCCTGAATCCCGCGCCCGACTTCGAACGTGACCGCATCACCGAATTTTATTTCACCCACGTTGTCGATCGCATGGCCAAGCTGGCCATTGACCGCGCGCTGAACGGCGCTCCGTCGAATCCCTGGCCGCGCTGGGAAGAAATGCTCAAGATCGGCGCTCCTGCCGGCTTCGTCGGCCAGCCAGCACCCTTGGCTGCCAAGGCCGCGCCGCAAGCTTCCGTTGCCGCCGGATTTTCTTCTGCGCCGGCCAAGCCGCGCACCGGACCCAAAACTTCATGAGCGGTCCCGCGCGCGCTCCCCATTCCGCGAATATTCTGCCGCCCGCCGAAGCCTGGAACCAGCTCCTGCGCCCTGAGGTGGAACTCGCCCCCGCGTTCAGCAACGAGCTGAACGCCCGCATGCGCGCCGAACGCCTCACCTTCGGCGATCGCGTCCATTGCCCATTCCTGCGCCCGTTTTTTCTCACTGCCGCGGATGAGCAGCGCGTTCGCGAAGTCGCCGAAACCATCGCCGTCCTCGGCGAACGCGTCGTCAAACAATCGCTCGCCGATCCGCGCTTGCTTGCCCAATCGGCGCTCAGCCCCGAAGAAGAGCGCTTGGCCCGCATCAATCCCGGCTACGCCACCTCCAGCACTTCTTCGCGTCTCGACGCATTTCTTCTTCCCGATTCACTGCAATTCGCCGAATACAATGCTGAATCGCCGGCCGGTGCCGGCTATTCCGAAATGCTCGCCGAAGTTTTTCGCACGCTGCCGATCATGGAGCGTTTCCAACACGAATATACTGCCCGCAAATATCCGCTCATCAAGTTGCTGCTCGGCGCGCTGATCGATAGCTATCGCGAATGGGGCGGCAAAGCCACTCCGCCAGTCATCGCCATCGTCGATTGGCGCGAAGTTCCCACCTGGACCGAATTTGAAATCCTGCAGAAGCGTTTTCTGAAAGAAGGCGTGCCCACGGTCCTGTCCGACCCGCGCGACCTCGTTTTTGAAAATGGCAAGCTCATCGCCCAGGGTCAGAAAGTCGATCTGCTCTACCGCCGCGTGCTGATCAACGACCTCATCGCCCGACCCGCCGAATGTGCCGCGCTGATGAAAGCCTACGAAACCGGCGCCGTCTGCATGGTCAATTCGCTCACTTGCAAAATTCCGCACAAGAAAGCGTTCTTCGCCGTGCTCACTGACGAGCAAAATTCCGCGCTCTTCAGCGCCGCCGAAAGGGAACTGATCAAGCAGCACATTCCCTGGACCCGCCTGCTCGCCGACGCCAAAACCACCCGCGATGGAGAATCCTTCGGCCTGCTCGAATACGTGCGCAAGCATCGCGAGAATTTCGTGCTGAAGCCCAATGACGAATACGGCGGCACCGGCGTCCAACTCGGCTGGGAAAATACAGAAAGCGAATGGGACGCCGCGCTGCAAAAAGCGCTGGCCGAGACCGACAGCGCCTGGGTCGTGCAGGAACGCATCAAAATCCGCCGCGAAGTTTTCCCCATGCAAACTCCCAACGGCATCGAAATGCGCGACATGCTCGTCGATTTCGCCCCCTACCTCTTCCGCGGCAAAATGGCCGGCTGCCTCACCCGCCTCAGCTCCACGGGCCTGGCCAACGTAACCAGCGGTGGCGGCCAAGTCCCCAGTTTCGTCGTCGAACCCCGCGCCTGAATGATGCCAAATCACCTTCCCATAAAAATCATTTAAGAGCGTTTTGGGCAAGTCTTGTTGGAACGTCAAGGTGGGGCATGGTTCCTTCCTTACGCTCGAATTTGGTCGTCCGCACCTCGAGATTCGCGAACCGCATCGTTGCTGCGAAACGCTCGACTAAGAGGGTCCGGTGATCGCTTGGCACGGCGCCAAGTGGTTGTTCACGGCCAATGGCATTTGTGGCTGATGTATTGCGATTGGGTGGTTCTAAAGAAGCGGCAAGCGTCTGGGAGACAGCCGGACGAAAAAAAGCTCCCGTCGCGCAGCGGATTTCCTGAGCGGCCAGAAGCTAATTCACTTCTTCGATGACCCGCGGCACTGTTGAGACCGTTTTCAAATTCGATCTCGGGGCCACGTTGAAAACATTTCCTTACGATGCTCGCGGCCACCAGTGGTCCCTCTTCGATCCATCTCGAAAGGTGCTGGAATTGCGCGCTGACGGCCGATACTCCTATCACCGTTCCGATGCGCCGACGAAAGATAGTTCGTGGAAACGCCTTTGATCCCAACGTCTCCGCTGCGTCAATCCAGTGGCAAAACATTCACACCCTATTTACAATATCTCGATGAATTTTGGCCCTGTAGACCCTGAGCTTCGCGCTGGCGCGAAAAACGCCATCGAAACCTGTCTCGCGGTCCAATCCGGCGAACGCGTCGCGCTGATTTTCGATCGCGCCAGCGAAGCCGTCGCTGCCAGCTTGGCCGAAGCGCTGCAGAATCGAGGCGCCATCACCGAACCGTTCTGTCTGGAAGATCTCGCGCAGCGCCCCCTCACCAAAGCGCCCCAGCCGCTGATCGACGCGCTGAATCGCGCCGACGCCGGCATTCTCTGCATGCAGCCACAGGAAGGCGAGCTCGGCGCGCGAAAAGACATCGTTGGCGTCGTCGAACGCCGCCACATCCGCTACGCCCACATGATCGGTGTGACGCCGGAAATCATGAAACAAGGCATGCGCGCGGATTACATGATGGTCGATCGACTCAGCGAAAAATTACTGCAACGCATGCACGACGCAAAGTCGCTCACGGTGAAGACCGATGCCGGCACTTCGCTGGTGTGCACCTTCGATTCAAGGCTCGACTGGGTCAAAACCAGTGGCCTGATCAATAAGCGTTATTGGTCAAATCTGCCCGCTGGAGAAGTTTTCACCACGCCCGCGAAGGTCGATGGCACGTTTGTTTGCGACGGCACCGCGGGAGATCACTTCTGCGGAAAATACGGCGACCTGGAAAAGACGCCGCTAAAACTGGAAATCAAAGCCGGCCGCCTCACCAAAGTTTCCTGCGACCGCAAAGACCTCGAAGCCGAATTCTGGAATTACTGCCACACCGACGAAAACAGTGACCGCGTCGGCGAACTCGCCTTCGGCACCAACATGCACCTCTCCGAATTCATCGGCATCCTGCTGCAGGACGAAAAATTCCCAGGCGTCCATCTCGCCTTCGGCGATCCCTACGGCAGCCAAACCCACGCTGCATGGAGTTCGCGCACACACGTCGACGTGCTGGCCCGCCGCTGCAACGTCTGGATCGATCAGGATCAGGTGATCGCCAATGGCCGCTACATGCTCGATCGTCTTGGATTAGCGTAGAAGGAAAGTTTCAGAACAGCCGGTTAACGTACTCCCACATCTGGTGATGCCAGTAGGGCCAATCGTGTCCGCCTTCCGGCCCCCAATCATCCAGCGAATGTCGAATCCCGCGGCTCGCTAAAACTTCCGACAACCGATACGATGGCCCGCTTTTCTCCCAAGGCCCCGACCCGGTAGCGATGTGAATATCGCACTGCGACAAAAGCCACAACTGATGCGGGTCAGATAAATTGGACAGATAATCGACGGGGTTATTGAAATAAGTGTTGTCGTCGTACATCCCGCTCATGAATCCGCGAATATCGTAAACTCCCGAAAGCGCGAAGCACCGCTTAAAGACATCCGGATGCTTGAACAAAGTATTCGCCGCGTGATACGCCCCGAACGAAGCGCCCATGGTCGAAATGCCGATTCCCGGCGATTGGCAGCTGTCCCAGATGAACGGCGCCACTTCTTCCCGCAGATAGGCATCGAGCTGCGCCTGCATGTAGCTGCGATGGAAAGGATGCGCGCCCTTGTTGTACAGCCCCGCCCAGTTCACCGAATCCACGCTGAAAAATTTCACGCGCCCCGCGTCGATCAGCGGCGCCAGCGCGCTGATCATGCCCTGGCGATCCAATTCCCATTCGTCGCCGGCGCTGGTCGGGAAGCCCATCAGCGGAGGGCCCCAGTGGCCGTAAACCACGATTCCCATATCCAGGCCCAGCCGGTGCGAATACCAGCGGTGATATTCGGTTCTCATGTTGCTCCTGATGGCGGGTCGCCGTCGGGCTCGCGGCTTGCGCGCTCTGGCCCTTGCGGGGCGCCGTATTATACGGCGTTTCCCCCGCGCCCGCTCCGCAAACACTTCGTCTTCGGCTCGTTCCAGTACTGCCAAATCCCTCGAATAATTCACGCCTAAAATTATAAATGACGACGCTCACCGCGCCAAAATCGCCGCCCGCCGCATTTTCCCGCACCCGGCGCATCTGCTATCCTAACGGGCAGAATTTATTTCGTTGCCGCCCGAAGGAAACTCGATTTGTCTTTTTCTCCCGACCTAATTGCCCAGCTCGCCGAAGCAGGCCCCGGCCACCTAGAAAAACACGAACAGTTCAAATCCAAGTTCGTCGCTAAGAAGCGCGACCTCATCGTCTACGTTCCAGGAATCTACGAAAAGCGCCCCGACTTGAAATTCCCAGTCCTCTACCTCGAAGACGGCCAAAATCTTTTCGACCCGGCCACTTCCTACATCCCCGGCATGTTCTGGCACGTCGGCGAAACTGCCGACGCCCTCATCTCCCAAGGCGCCATCCAGCCGCTCATCATCGTCGGCATCTACAACACTGACAAACGCCTCAACGAATACACGCCCACCCGCGACAAAAAGCTCGGCGGCGGCCGCGCTGATCGCTACGGCCGAATGATCGTAGAAGAATTAAGACCCTTCATCGACAGCAAATATCGCGCGATGACCACTCCGGCCAGCACCGGCCTCGGCGGATCTTCGCTCGGCGGCCTGCTGACCATTTACCTCGGCCTGAAATACCCGAATATCTTCGGCAAGCTCGCGGTCCTTTCTCCTTCGGTTTGGTGGAACAACCGCGCCATTCTGGGCTTCGCTTCTGAGGCGCCTCTGCCGGCGCGCCCGCGGATCTGGCTCGATTCCGGCACCAAAGAAGGCGCCAGCACCGTCAACAACGTTACCGCTCTGCGCGATACTCTGGTCGCCCGCGGCTGGCAGGCCGATCAGGATTTGCATTTCGAGCTTTTCCCTGACGCCCAGCACAACGAAGAAGCCTGGGCCAAGCGCGTCGGCCCTTTCCTCCAGTTTCTCTTTCCCGCGGGCGATCCGGTCACCTAGCGTCGCCAGCCCGCTCGCCTTTACCTTGCGTCCACGCCAGTTTCGTGACAAAACTGTCTCTCGGAGGCGTCTTGTCCTCGGCCCGGCCCACCACCATCCTGTGCATCACGTCCTACGAGAAGGGCCAGGAATTCCTGCGCACCTGCAAAAAAATGGGCTGCCGCGTCCTGCTGCTCACCGTCGAAAAATTGCGCGATGGCGATTGGCCCCGCGAAGCCGTCGACGAATTTTTCTTCATGCCCGAAGAATTGCCGGTGCAGGCCATCATCAATACCGTCAGCTATCTCGCTCGCTGGCAGCCCATCGACCGCATCGTCGCCCTCGACGAATTCGATCTCGAAAACGCCGCCTACCTTCGCGAACATCTGCGCATCCCCGGTATGGGCCTCACCACCATTCGCTATTTTCGAGACAAACTCGCCATGCGCGGCAAAGCCCGCGAATCCGGCGTGCCAGTTCCTGAATTCATTCACGTCCTCAATCATCAGGCGCTCAACGATTTCATGGCTCGCGTCAAGCCGCCCTGGCTGTTGAAGCCTCGTTCCCAAGCCTCCGGCATCGGTATGAAAAAAATCAACGAATCGGCCGAATTGTGGCCTTATCTCGAACAGCTCGGTGACGCGCAATCGAATTACCTGCTCGAACAATTCGTCCCCGGCGACGTCTTTCACATCGATAGCATCGTCGATGAACGCCAAATCGTTTTCGCCGAAGCTCACGCCTACGGCACTCCGCCACTCAACACTTCGCATGACGGCGGCGTTTTCACCACGCGCACGCTGCCGCGTGATTCCACCGAAGCAAAGTCTCTCTATCGCCTGAATCGTGATGTCATCGAATCGCTGGGATTGGTCCGCGGCGTCACCCACACCGAGTTTCTCCGCGCCCGCGAAGACGGCAAATTTTATTTTCTCGAGATCGCCGCTCGCGTCGGTGGCGCTTACATCTCGGACGTCATCGAAGCCGCCACCGGCATAAATCTCTGGCGCGAATGGGCCCTGCTCGAAGTCGCCGCCGGCAAACATTCCTACTCCTTGCCCGCCGTTCGCGAAGACTATGCCGGGGTAGTTCTCTCACTCGCTCGCCAGGAATGTCCCGACACCAGCGCCTACAACGATCCGGAGATTGTCTACCGCATCAACAAAAAGCATCACGCCGGTTTCGTCCTGCGCTCGCCAAAGAACGAACGCATCGTCGAACTTCTCGATTCCTACGCGCAGCGCTTCACTCACGATTTCTTAGCCACCGCCCCGGTGCCTGACCGTCCCACCGCCTGAATTTGCCTAATCCTCAGCGGCCGCTGCTAGCGTTGTCCGCCCCCGCAAAAATTCCTACCCAATTACCTAACGCCTCTGCAATTGCGCGCGCCACGCCCAAACTGCTATCGTTTTCGTGGTGACTGAATCTAGAAATTCGCTTGCCCCCGCGCCGCCGGCTCCTCCTGCCGGAGGCCTCCGTCACAACTATCTTTCCTTTCTCGAAGACACCGCCCAGACCCTCGGCGTCATGGCCCCCACCGGCACCATTGGCATCATTCTGCCGCTGCTCATCGCCCGCGCCGGAAACACCACCTGGATCACATTTTCCATCACCCTCCTTGCGTTTTCCCTCATTCTCTTTTGCGTGTATCGTTTCTCGCAGCATCTCGCTTCCGCCGGCGCCTTGGCCACTTTTGCCGATGCCGGCCTCGGACGCTGGGGCGGCATCATCGCCGGCTGGAGCTATGTCGCCGCCATGGGCTTCGGCGCCGCCAGCACTGCGCCTTCCTCCGCGTTCTACGCCGACCTCTTCTACACCCAGATCACCGGCGCCCCCACATCGCTTCTTCGCGGAGGCCTCATCTCTTCCGCCTTCATTCTTGCCGCCGCGTTAATCGCTTATCGCGACATCAAACTCTCCACCAAACTCATGTTCGCCCTCGAACTGGTGTCGCTCGGCGTCATAGTCCTCATTGTCGGATTCGCCATGTTTCGAACGTCGGCCTGGATCGATCCGCCCCAACTCCATCTTGAAGGCGCCCGCCTTCCCGGTTTTCAGTACGCCCTGGTCTTCGGCTTCATGACTCTCGCCGGATTCGAAAGCGTCACCACTCTCGGCTCGGAATCTTCCCAGCCTAAACGCACCATCCCCAAAGTGATTCTCAGCTGTCTGATTCCCGTCGGCGTTTTGTACCTGATCGTGATTTACTGCCTGGTCGCGCTAGCCCGCAAGAATGGAATGGTTTTCGATACGTTGAATGCGCCCTTCGACACCATCGCCCGTTCGATGCATCTCGCCTCGCTGGGTTATGTCAGTTCCATCGGCATCGCGCTCAGCTATTTCGCCTGCACCTTGGGCTCGCTGAACGCCGGTGCTCGCGTTTTGTACTCCATGGCCCGTCGCCATCAATTCCTGCCGCGCTTTGGTGTGGCTCATCCGCGCAATGCCACTCCGTATCGCGGAATCATCCTGCTCGCCGCCATCGGCATCGCTCTTCCGGCCGTCCTGCTCGCCCTGCGCGTCTCCCTCGCGGACGTAGTGAATTTCGTTACCCAGCTCACTTCCTACGGGTTCATCGCCTCCTACTTTTTGGTCTGCCTCGCGTTGCCGTTTTACCTGAAGCGAAAAAATCTTCTACATTCGTTCGACGCGCTAATCGCCGGCGCCGCTCTGCTCATCCTGACCGTGGTCCTCGCCCTCAGCGTTTTTCCTCTTCCCGACGCACCCTGGCGATATCTTCCATATATTTTTTTAGCGGTGGTCCTGCTAGGCATGGGAATCTCGTGGATATGTTTGCGCGGAAATAAATCGGCGGGACAGGAAGCCCTGCCGACGACCGAACCAGAGAAAGCTTCCGAACTGGCGTAGCGGAATCTTCGCCAGACGTCATTCATCTCGCATCTGGAAATGACCAAGAAGTGATTCGGGGAATTACGGAAAATGGTGGGCCTGGGTGGACTTGAACCACCGACCTCACCCTTATCAGGGGTGCGCTCTAGCCACCTGAGCTACAGGCCCGCGGAGCTGTGAAGCAACTCTGCAGTCTTACAATGATAGGCGGCGCGCGCGCCTGCGGTCAAGCCAAACGATGCGCTCTTTGCCCCCAATTTCGCGCCTGGCGCGCCGAATCATGGTCGCGACTTGCGCCGCCCGGCGCGCGTTTCTAATTCCTCAACCCAAAAAAAACCGGGAGGCCACTTCGCCTCCCGGCTCCTTTTCCGAACGATTAGTTCAGCAAAACCCCGCGCCTACTTCGCGTGCTGAGTCTTATCGTTGTGCTTCTCGTTGTGAATCTGCTTGCTGTTTTTATTTTGCTGCTTGTTCACTTGTTTCTTCTCCGACGGCGTCAACTTCCCGCCGTTGGCCTGCCGGTCAGCGTGAATCTCCTGATTGGTTTTCTGCTCGTTCTTTTCCGATTTCGCCGCTTCGCCGGCGGTCATCTGCCCACTCTGCACTCCGTTGGCGATGCGCTGCTGCTGATTGTTCTGCCGCTGCCCGACTTCACTTTTCGTTCCAGGCTGCGTCGCCGCGTTGTGCTTATCGTCGTAGATCGACTTGCTCACATTGTTCTGCTGCTGGTTCACATGCGCCTTCTCGTCCGGAGTCAACTTGCCGCCGTTCGCTTCACGATCGTCCTTCACTTCGTGGTTGATGTTGGCCTCGCGGTTTTCCACATTCTTCGTTTCTCCCGCGGTCATCTGCCCTGAACGCACGCCGTTGGCGACCCGGTCCTGCTGATTCTCCGCGCGTACTCCAACTTTGCTGTACGCGGGCGTCGCCGGCTTGCCGTGGTTCACCGAAGCAAAATTCGACTTGTCGGCGCTCGCCATATGCGCGTGATTTACCTGCTCCGAAGTCGGCTGCACGTGCTCCTCGTGTTCCGCCGCTCGTTCCTGTGCGGTCGCCGCCGCCGTCGTGCCTCCCGGCCCGCCGTTAAAGCTGGTCCGGTTCACCGTGGTATTGTTCACCACCGTCTTGTTCACGTAGGTGTTGTGAATCACCGTGGTGTTCACGTTGGTCACCGCCGTGTTGTACGCGAAATGTCCGCCGCGCCACTCGCCGCCGCCGAATCCCACTCCGCCATATCCGAATCCATAATTAACTCCGCCGTAGAAACCCACGTGCGGTCCCCAATATCCCGCATGAAATCCATACAGTCCGCCCGCGTAGCCCCAATATCCCGGAGTCCACAGCAGGCCCACTCGCGGTGGCGCAATCCAAACACCCGGCACCCAGTAATATCCGCCTTCCGCGTTATAGCCCCAGTATCCCGGAGTCCAGATGTATCCTTCCGTCGGGCAGATCGGCTGCGTATATACCGGCAGCGCTGGCGGCCCCACGTGAACTGAAATCCCTACCGAAATTTGTGCCGAGGCCGGCATCGAACCCGCCAACCCCCCGACGGTCAGCAATACCGCCGGAATAATGACTCGCAGAAAATTTTTCGTGCGCATTGCAAACTCCTCCCTTGGTCCAGGTGATTGAACTTGAATTTTAAGAATCGTTGAAGCGTCCAATGGGCTAAGGACGCGCCAGGCTCTTACATGGTCTAACACCACGCTCTGCGGAAGGTTTCTGTGCTTCTCGTTTCGCGGAACGCGGCCAGACGCATTACTTCCAGTATAGAAAGCGGGCTCTTTCCCTGCGCGAAGAATCGACGCGCCTTCACCTTTTTGGTCAATACGCGACAAACCTTTTATTCGTAGTATCTTACGGTCCCTTGGAACCGCCGGTGATGACCTGGCGGAACATCCGCTCACAAGCTCGAATCTCCACCGGAATCTCCGGGCGTTGCCGGCAGAAAATGATTGATTTCAGCTAAAAAGAACATATACAGTTCCGTTTCGTCCAAAATAGTAGCCGGCAGCCGCCCTCCTGGCTGTTCCGAGCCGCTCATGCGAGGTCACAGTGGAATTCAATCGTCGTTCATTTATTAAGGGCGCGGCCGGCGCATCCCTTCTGGCCAGCACCCCGCTGCGCACCATGCTGGCAAATTCCCGGCTCTCACGCATTCCCCAATTGTCGGACCTCGCCAGCCTCCCCATGTCCCACACCTTCTTGGACCTGTTCAACCTGCCGATCGCGATGAATGACCTGGGCTACGTTCAGTGCGTCAAATCCGTCACCGCCATCAGCGCCATCGCCTTCCCGCCCTACGCCTGCTGCGGAATTCCAGACGTGCCCTGGTCGCCCGGATTTCTGGTCACCTGCGACATTTTTGTGAATGACCGCCTGCCATCGACTTCCGGTCTGCCCGAGAACGCCATCACCTACACCTGGCATCCACATCGCGTGGTGCGCGAACAGAAGTTCGACGGCCTGAGCATTCGCTCGCAGCTTTTTCTTCCCACCGGTGAACGCGCCGTCGCGCAATCCATCGAAGTGAAAAACATCAGCGGCGCGGCCAAACGCGTGCGCATCGGATTCGATATGCGCGCCGCCACCGCCAAAAAAACCACCGCCTGGTTTACCAATCTTCCCGGCGAGGGCGACAACCAGATCACCTGGGACGAAACCGCCGGCGCGCTGACTTTCACTTCCACAAAATCCGGCACCTCATCGACCCAGGGTATCTCACCGAAACCGCATCGACTGGTCGCCACTCGCGTTCTCGAATTCGATCTGCAACTCGGCCCCGGTCAAACGCAAGTGTTGCACTACGTCAATGCCGTGGCTCCGGATGCCTCGCAGGCCAAAGCCCTCTACCAACACACCCAGGATTCTTTTGATTCGGCGGTCGCGTCCAACACCCAGGAATTCGAACGCCTCATAAAATCCGCTTTCACCCCGGGAAATTCCGAATTCTCCGGATACCTCCCTCAGCTTCACACCGACAACGAAGCTCTGTGGAATCTCTACCAAAACGGTTTCAAAAATCTTCTCACCGCGCGCCGGCGTTCGCCCGATTCCGCTTACGGCCCGGCGCTGCTGACCCTCAGCGGCCACGTGCTCCCGACTCTCAGCTTTCCCTGGGACACATCTCTCACCAGCCTGAGCCTCGCATTGCTGGATCCCGTTCCGCTTCGCGCGCTGGTCGAAGTCTGGTTTCAGCAGGACATGCACAAGCATCTCGCCACCGATTACATCACCGGAGAAGCCGTAGGTCCGTGGTACGCCGTGAACGACATGGCCATCGTTCGCTGCGCCCGAGACTACTTGCGCGTCACCGGAGATTTTGCCTGGCTGGATAAAACGGTCGGTGCGAAAACCGTGCTGGATCATCTCGAGGACCACGCGTTGTACTGGAAAAAACTGCGAACCGGCTCGAATGAACTGGCCGATTACGGAACCATCGAAAACCTGTTGGAAGTGGTCAGCACCTACATCCACCAGGTTGCCGGGATGAACGCCGGCAACGTTTCCAGCATGCGTTTCGTCGCGGAACTCAGGCGGATGCGCGGCGACGAATCAGCAGCGGCCAGGTTGGAACATGAAGCGGCCGATCTCGCCAAAGCGATCAACCGCCTTCTTTACGTCGACGGCCAAGGCTGGTGGAAATGCGGCCAGCCGGACGGCACCTTCATCGAAGTCCGCCACTGCTACGATTTTCTAGCTGTCCTCGACAACATGCCGCAGGATTTGTCCGCGAAACAAAAACAGGAGATGGCCCATTTTTTCTGGGAGCAGCTCGCCAGCAAAAAATGGATGCGCGCGCTCGCCAGCGGAGACCCGGACGCCACCTGGAACATTCGCCCCGATCACAGTTGTCTCGGCGCCTATACCGCTTGGCCGCCGATGTGCGCCAAAGGTCTGTACAAAGTCGGAGACACCGAACGCACCGTGGCTTGGTTGCGTGAAGTCGCCAAAGCCGGAAACCAGGGGCCCTTAGGTCAGGCCCATTTCACCGAAGACGTCCACGCCCCGCTCTCCGGCGGCGCCTTCAAAGCTCCCGAAGATGCTCCCTACATCGAAGATTGGTCATGCCTTTCCGGCGGCGCTTTCACCGATCTCGTAATCGATTCCATCTTCGGCGTGCAACACACGTTGCAAGGCGCGCCACGCGCGAACCCGGTTCTAACCGGCTTCGATGAAAACGCCGAGCTGCGTGGCGTCCGCCATCGCGACGGAAACTTTGACGTCACCGCCAAAGGCATATCGACGCCCAGGCAAAGTTCGTAACTCAGCAGCCAGCAATCGCACCGCGCCGGGAGGCCGAAATGAGCAGGATTACGCGCAGAGATTTTGTGTCGGGAATCCTCGCGACCTCCACCGCCTCGTTGCTCGCGCCTCCTGAGATTCCCGCACGATCCGCGGCGTCTCCGCAAAAAGCTAACCCGGCCTCGCCAGCCAACGAACACACCGGGCCGCTCAAAATTGATTTCCGTTATTCGCCGCGTCACTGGCAAACCGCCATTTGCTTTCCCGACGATCCAAAAAAGAGCCTGGTCGGACAAGCCGGCGATTTGCGTTACGGCTTTTCGAAAGACTTGATGGTTGGCATGGAAGATTTCTCCACCGTCTGCACTTTTTCGCTGGCTGGAATGCAAGAAGACCGCATCGAGCGCCAGTGGCTCGAATCCGCCTCGACGCCCATTGTTCACACCCTGATCGATCGGCCCACTGCGCAGCTGGAGCTGATCGCCTTCGCTTCCCGCCGCAAAGAAGAAGGTCGCGTCGACAACGTGCTCATGGTCGTGACGCCCCAAAGCGCCCCGGTCGCCGCCGTGGGAAAAATTCACGTCCAGACTTGTCACAAATTCAAATTCGAAGTGTCCGGCAAGTTCCTCCATGCCAGGAGCGAAGACGCTCCATTTTTTGTCGCGGCAAAAATCGACGACGAACTCGGCGCGCCGATCTGGTGGGAGGAAGCGGGCTACACCGTTTACCTGGCTCACGGCGAAGTTGCCCAGAATCGTCCGCTGCGTTATCTGATTCGCTTTCCGCAGGAAGGCCAATCGCTCGATCAACTCACTTCCGCGTTCGAAGCGCCCGACGCGCTGCTCGACGAAACCCGCCGCTGGTGGAGTTCTTGGCAGCCTTTCGAATCCGTTCGCTGGAATTACCCGGAAAAGCACGGCGAATTCCTCACCGCCTGCGCCCGCAATATTCAGCAAGCCCGCGAGCAAAAAGACGGCCGCCTCGTTTTTCAAGTCGGTCCCACCGTCTATCGCGGATTGTGGATCGTTGATGGAAATTTCCTGCTCGAAGCTGCGCGCTATCTCGGCTATGACCAAGAAGCCGACCAGGGGTTGCGCGCCGAGTGGGCCAAGCAACTGCCCAGCGGCCAGGTGATTGCCGCCGTTCCCGGCGAGCACTGGAAAGACACCGCCATCGCCATGTTCACCCTGGTCCGCCAATGCGAACTAAAGCAAGACTGGTCGGACTTCCACGAACTCGAGCCCAACGTCCGCCAGGCGATTGAGTTTCTGCGCTCGGTGCGAGACAAAGCCCGCGCTGGCGATAGCGCCAATGGAAAATACGGTTTGCTGGCCCCAGGTTTCGCCGACGGAGGCATCGCCGGCGTTCGTTCTGAATTCACCAACACGGTGTGGACCCTCGCCGGACTCAAAGCGGTGGCCAGCGCCGCGCAGCAACAGCAAATGCCGTCGCTGCAGATCGCCGAAACTTTTTACGCCGAACTGCGCCACGCCTTCGAAAGCGCCGCGCGCCAGGAAATGGTCGATCATCCCGGAGGCTTCCGTTATTTGCCGATGCTCGCGCATGACGATGCCATGTATCGCGATCCCGACCCCTGGGCTCGCCCGCGTCCGCAGAGTGCGCAATGGGCGCTCTCCCATGCCATTTTTCCCGGCGAAGTTTTCGATCGCAACGATCCCATCGTTCAGGGTCAGATTGCTTTGCTGCAGTCTTGCACCCGCGAAGACATTCCCGCCGAAACCGGATGGCTCTGGCACCAAAGCGTCTGGAATTACAACGCCTCCTTCGCCGCGCATGTGTATCTCTGGGCCGGAATGCGCGATTGGGCCCAGCGCACTTTCGCCGGATTTCTGAATCACGCGTCGTCTCTGTACTGCTGGCGGGAGGAGCAGCCGCTCCAAGACGCACTGGTCGGCCAGGATTGGGGCGACATGCCGCACAACTGGGCCAGCGCGGAATGCGTTCGCTACCTGCGGCACATGCTGGTTTTGGAAGATGGCGCGCGTCTGCGTTTGCTCGAAGGGATTTCGCAAACGGATCAGGCCTATTCGCTGCAACAAACTCCAACGCGCTTCGGCCGCGTCGATCTCACTCTTGAACCGGCAGGGAACGGATCCGCCACGGTGAAATTCGCCTTGCAGGGTAAACCGTCAAAACTCCAATCAGTGGAATTACCGGAAGCGTTTGGGTCGCAGCGCTTGGCTTCAATCGAAGGCGCGAGTTTTAAATCCGTCGCCAGCCGTATTGCCGTCGATCCACAAGCAACACGCTGGACCGCCATCTACCGCTAGCCCGAACTAAGTAGCCTCAGTCGAATTTTTCCTGCAGCAGCGGCACCGCGCCAAGCAACGCCGCGTTGTTCCCCAACTTCGCCGCGCGCACCTGCACCTTGCCCCAATCCGTCCACGCATGTTTATCCAGATATTTCTGCATGTAGTCGATGATCACATCCGCCCGCTTCATGATCCCGCCGCCCATCACTAGAATCTCCGGATCAAAAGCATGCACCATCGCGATCGCCGCCACGCTCCACACGTTCAAGCAGCGTTCGCGAATCGCGATCGCCACAGCATCACCAGCATCCGCCGCCTCGAACAACTGCGGAAATTTCAGGCTCGACCGCAGACTCGCTAGTTTGCTTGATTCGATCCCCGGCCAATGCTCGGCCACCAGCGGCAGCGCCCAGCTCGAAGCCTCCGCTTCCGCGCAACCAATCGCTCCGCACATGCACGCGCGGCCATTGAACAGCACCGGAAAATGCCCGCCCAGGCATCCCGCCTGTGAATGTTTCCCGCGCAGCAGCTTGCCTTCGATCATCGCCACGCCGCCGATGCCGGTCCCCAGCGTCATCATGATCACGTTTTCGCAACCCGCCGCCGCGCCCGCGTAACTTTCACCCAGCAGCGCTATCCGCGCATCGTTTTCCGCGCGCAGCCTCAATCCAAATCGTTCCCGCGCCCAACCTGGCAGATCGAATCCGAAGGAGTCCTCGTATTTAGCACGGGCACTCACCATCCGGCTGCGGCGCGCATCCACCACCCCGGGGATTCCCATCGCAATTCCGTCGCAATCTGCGGAAGTCATTCCATTCGCCTGTAGCAGGCGCCGGAAACAGTCCTCGACCTTCGGCAACGCTACGCCGATTTTCGTCGCGCCCGTAAGGTCGATCTCTTCAGACGCGACCAGCCGCCGGTCCTCCACCAGCCCGCACCCGGCATGGCTGCCGCCAAAATCCACCACCAAAGCCTTCATCAAGCCTCCCAACGAAAGGTTTCATAGCGGCGGTCTTCAGCCCGCCATCGGCGCCGCTGGCGCGCCAGTATGCACGAATTATACCGAAACGGACAGAATCACGTTCGTATTGACGCAATAAGCGCATATCGCGTAAGCTTCACCCGTTTCCGCCCCTTTCGACCTAAACATGCCGCCTGACATCTTCAACATCGGAGATCGCTCGTGCCCCTGATCAGAACGAACTTTGCCAGCAAACCGCTGCTCTGTCTTCTACTGCTCTGCGCCTTCGCCGCACCATCGCGCGCGCTGCAATCCAACGAAACTCACTGGAGCGAAATCGCCGGCAACCAATACACCGTAATGCCCGACGTCGTCTACGGCACCCAGAACAATTATCAGCTCAAGCTCGATCTCTGGCGCAACAACTCGGCGAAGCAACCCGTCCCCACGGTCATTTACATTCACGGCGGCGGCTGGATCTTCGGCGACCGCACCGGCGCTACCACTCAGCTCTTTCCATATTTTCAGCGTGGCTGGAACATCGTCAACGTGGAATACCGCATGGCCTACGTTTCTCCCGCTCCCGCCGCGGTAGAAGATTGCCGCTGCGCCCTCCGCTGGGTCATTCGCAACGCGAAACAATACAATCTCGATACCACCCGCATCATTCTCACCGGCCATTCCGCCGGCGGCCATCTTTCACTTACCACCGGCATGTTGACGCCCGACGCCGGCCTCGACATCGAATGTCCCGGCGACGAAATTTTGAAAGTCGCCGCCATCGTGGATTGGTACGGGCCCACCGACGTCAACGACCTGCTGCAAGGGCCCAACAAGAAAACCTACGCGGAGGAATGGCTCGGCACCCAAGCCAATCGCGCCGAAGTCGCCAAGCGCTCCTCGCCGCTCACCTATGTTTCGCCCAACAATCCGCCAATCATCATGATTCACGGCGACGAAGACCCGGTCGTGCCTTACTCCCAGTCCGCGCGTTTGCACCAGGCGCTAGATGCTGCTTCGGTTCCGAACGAGCTGGTAACCATCAAGGGAGGAGGGCACGGTTCTTATCCCGACGCGGAACAGCTGAGGGCCTACGAAAGAATCTGGGCCTTCCTCGATGCGCACGTTCCGAATCTGAAGCCAGACGCCCAGCACTAAGGGAAACGCAGCCGCCGCGTCTCGTCAGACGCGCATCACTTTCAAACCAGCCTTCTCGAATGGTTCCGTCGTCGAAGCCGGCGCCCCGGTATCAGTCACCAGAACGTTCAGGTCCGTCGTGTGGCAGATCCGCCACCCAGTCACCATTCCAAATTTGCTGTGGTCCACCACCGCCACCCGCCGCCGCGCATGCTTCACCATCACCGAATTCAGATGCGCCTCGTCGGAACTGTAGCAGCTCGCTCCCCACTTCAAATCTAAACCATCCGCGCCGATGAACGCAGTCGTGATCAGCAGTTGCGAAAGGCTCTGCACCGCGGTCGGCCCCACCAGCGAAAACCAATCGCCCTTCAGGTGTCCGCCCGTCACAAAAATTTTCAGGTCTTTGCGTTTAGACAGCTCCATCGCCACATTCACCGTGTTGGTCACTACGGTAATTTCGTGATTCAGCGGCAGCCCGCGAATTACTTCCGTGGTCGTCGTCCCCGGCGTTAACGCAATCGTCTCGCCACGCTCAATCAAGCTCGCCGCCGCGCGTCCGATGCGCCGCTTCTCCTGCGCCTGCTTTTCCACCTGCGCCTGGAATGACCGGTCGTTCTTGAACGGCTCGTAAAATAGCGGCTCGATCGAGACCGCTCCGCCGTGCGTCCGTCGCAGCAGCCCCTGCTGCTCCAGCAGATCCAGATCGCGGCGCACGGTCACCAGCGAAACTTCCAGCCGTTCGCTCAACACGTCCACCGAAACCGTGCCTTCTTTTTGCAAATCGCGGAGGATATCTTGAAGGCGGGTTTGCTGCTTGCCCAGACTCTCTTCTTCCTGCGGCCCCGCGGCACTGGGCGGCGATAAAAGTCCGGCAGATTTGCGTCGAGTCATCGCTCCTTGCTCTCCAAATGCGGGCTAAACATATCACAACGCCTCGCGTGGACCCTTGCGAAACGAACCCCCACAGCCACCTGTATACCTCATATCTGTTCGTTTTATGGCTATTCGTACATTATTATGATTCTTTTGTTGATTTTTCGACCCTTCCTGCCGTAAGATCCTCGCCTATTTAAACCATTTTCTAGAGAGGGGATCCGTATGCACCGAGTGGACTGGGCCACGGGTGTTCTTCAGGGCCCCGAGGTCCAAAGCAGCCGCAAGACCATCGGTGAGCTCAAAAACCTTTTCCAGGATAGCGCCGCAGCCGAAAATCTCCTCCAAGACACGCTCCTCTACACCGTCCAGTGGTGGTCGCCCGTCCCCGAAGCCACCGATGGCGGCCTGTTTTGGGGCAACACGACCATCGAACCCGGTCAAGTTGGGCGCGAATATTTCATGACCCACGGCCACACCCACGCCAAATCCGACCGCACCGAATTTTATTCCACCGTCGACGGCGTCGGCGCCCTGATCTTGATGGGCGACGACCGCCAAACCCGAATCGAAGAAATGTCGCTGGGCAGCTTGCATCACATTCCGCCCCGCACCGCGCATCGCGTCGCCAACACCGGCACAAAACCGCTGCGCTTCGTGGCCTGCTGGCCCAGCGATGCCGGATACGATTACGAATCGATTCGCACCCGCGGCTTTAGCGCCAGGCTGCTCGCCGTCAACGGCAAGCCAACACTGGTCGATGAGGCTAACTCGCGTGGCTGAGCCGCAAACCGAACGCGCCGCGCGTCTCTCCTTCGACCCCGGCCTGGACGTTCGCTTTTCCGAAAACGATCTCGCCATTTCGTATGGCCCCGATGTCTTCGGTCCCACGCCCGAAGCACGTCGCCTCGATGACATCCGCAAAAGTTTGCTCCAGCCTGACTGCGACGGCCCCGACCCTGTTTACAATATTGCGATGGATGTTGGCCGTCGCGAACATCGCGCCTCTCTCGAAGAAAAAATGCTGCTCTTCGGCGTGGTGGTCTACGCCCAAGGCCGCCTCGGACAGGAACCCGTGCGCAGTCAAGGTCACGTGCATGCGATCTCGCCACACTCAAACTGGTCCGCTCCGGAGCTTTTCGAATTCTGGCACGGCCGCGCCATCGTCTACGCACAGGAAAAAACTTCCGAAAATCCCGGCCGGTGTTTTGCCGTCGAAGCCGGACCCGGCGACGTCGTGGTCGTCCCTCCCGGCTGGGCCCATTTCGTAGTTAACGCCGATCCCGGCGCTTCCATGTCCTTCGGTGCCTGGTGCGATCGCCAATACGGTTTCGTCTACGATGGAGTGCGCGGGCGCGGCGGTTTGGCCTGGTATCCGATTCTTGCCGAGGGGGGAACTCTCAACTGGCAGCGCAATCCGCGATACGTCGAGTCTCAGCTCACCCAGAAATCCGCGAGAAACTATCCCGAACTCGGCCTGCTCGCCGGCGTACCCATCTATGAACAATTTTCTCGTAACCCAGACACCGTCGGATGGGTCTCACAACCTGCGCGCTTCGCGCAGCTTTGGCCGACATTTTGTCCATGAGCGCTATCTTCGGGGGATTCGTCGGCATCTGTAAGAAGCCCGTGCGCAATTCATGACTCGCAAATCCAATTACGACAAAACTCCGTTCGTTGCCGTCGACGCTGCTCCCAACAGTTGCGCCGTCGGCTGGCCAGAAATCGTCGCGCGACTCCGCCCCGCCTCCGAAAAACCGCGCGCGGTACTCTGCGTCGAATGTTACCCCGGCGCCGACGAGTCTCAGATTTTCCAGGAACTCTCGAGCGCGCTGAAGCCATCTCTCGCCTTGCACTCCAGCTCTCTTTTCAAATCGCCGCAGCAGATTGACTCCCTCCTCGCGCCGCATCTCAGTGACGATCCCGTCTTCGGCCGCATGAACGGAATCACCATCGAAAACTTTTTCGATGCCCAAAAACTCCAAAAAGCCAAATCGCAGATCGAAGCTCGTCCCGCTGGCCTCACTCTCATCGTTGGTGTTGGCGCCGCGCTCGTCGCCGAAAAGCCGGACGCCTTGGTCTACGCCGATATGGCCCGCTGGGAACTCCAGCAGCGTCAGCGCCAGAACAAGATCGGAAATCTCGGCGCCGACAATCTCAATGAATCGCCGGCGCTGAAATACAAGCGCACTTTCTTCGTCGATTGGCGCGCCGCCGATCACCTCAAGAAACGGCTTTGGACTCGCATCGACTTCCTGCTCGATACCAACGATCCCGCCCGCCCCAAATTGATCACTGGCGACGCGCTGCGCCTCGCGCTAACCCAAACGGCCCAGCGTCCGTTTCGCCTCGTCCCATTCTTCGATCCCGGCCCCTGGGGTGGCCACTGGATGGAAGAAGTCTGCGACCTGCCCAAAGACCGGCCCAATCATGCCTGGTGTTTCGATTGCGTCCCGGAAGAAAACAGCCTGCTCCTCGGCTTCGGCAAGGAGCGTGTCGAGATTCCTTCCATCGATCTCGTCTTCGCCCATCCCCGCGAACTTCTCGGCGACGCGGTCCACGGCCGCTTCGGCGCCGAATTTCCCATCCGCTTCGATTTTCTCGACACTATGGGCGGCGGCAATCTCTCGCTGCAAGTCCATCCGCTCACCGAATATATTCAGAAAGCTTTCGGCATGAACTACACCCAGGACGAAAGCTACTACATGCTCGATGCCGGGCCGGAAGCCACCGTCTACCTCGGCCTGCGTGACGACGCCGATCCGCAAGCGATGGCCGCTCAACTCCGCGAAGCGCAGACCGGCGAAATTCCTTTCGACGCCGATCGTTTCGTCAATCGTCTCCCCGCGAAAAGACACGATCATTTTCTGATTCCCGCCGGCACCGTCCATTGCTCCGGCGCTGAAAGCATGGTCCTCGAAATCAGCGCGACCCCTTACATCTTCACCTTCAAATTATGGGATTGGGGCCGCATGGGCCTCAACGGCGAGCCGCGGCCGATTCATCTCGAACACGGCGTTGCCAATATTCAGTGGGATCGCCGCACCGAATGGGTGAAAAACAATCTGGTTAATCGTTTCTCGCCCGTGGCCTCCGGCCCCGGATGGCGCGAAGAACGCACTGGCCTGCATGAACGCGAATTCATCGAGACGCGCCGTCACTGGTTCACCGCCAGCGTGCCGCACGATACCAACGGCGGTGTCAACGTGCTCAATCTCGTCCAGGGCCAAGAAGCCACCGTCGAAAGTCCGGAAGGGAAGTTCGATCCGTTCGTAGTTCACTACGCCGAAACGTTCATCGTGCCCGCCGCGGTAGGGAAGTACACCATCCGGCCCTCGGGCGTCGCCGCCGGCACTGAATGCGCCACGCTCAAAGCCTTCGTCCGCACTAATCCGTAAGCCCGGCGCCACAAAAATTATTCGCTTCGGATTTACTTCGGAAACGGCTGTGTCACCACAATCGGGTGATACAAATAGGGATTCTGCAGCACGTCTTTTTCTTCCGTAGAATTACACGCGTACGAAAACACCAGCTGTCCCGCCTTCTCAAATTCCGCATGTTCCTTGACCGCGTAGCAAAACACATGCGGCGTGTAGTTCGCGTTCGAACCGTTCATCTCCGGATACTCGTACAGCGACTTGGAAGATTTCCAGCCGCGCGTGATCGAATCGGAGAGCGCATATTGCGCGTCCCGCTGGAACGCAATCGGGTACACCGCCAGCCACTGTTTCGTCGCCTCGTGATAACGCACCGTCATTTCGGTCGCGCCCGGCCGCAGTAGCACCGCGCTGTTTTTGGGTAGCGCCGTCTCGGTATCATTCCACTTCTCCCAGCTCTGATCGCCGCGCAAATACTCCCACGCGGAACTTCCGGGCCGTGCTGCATTGCCCAATTGATTCGACGCAATCCGCGTCAGGCCCAGATGCTGCTCGGCCCCGCCCACGCTGCGCGCCAGCGTGAAAAAATACGCGTAATCAGCGCCGTGCGGATCCTTTGGATCCGGATTTCCTGCGGGCCCTTGCCGCACCACGATCGAAACGCCCACGATCGCGTCCCCACCCTTGTTCAATTGCTGGTAACTGACTTTCCACTGTTCCGGCGGCGCCGTGTAATTCGGAATCGACGCCAACAAGATTCCGCTGAAGCCAAATCCTATCGCTCCGCCGCCGTTTTCCACGTGCATCTGCATCATCGCGATATACAGCGTGCCGTCCTGAACGAAACCGTCCATCGCCCACAGCCAGTCCGCGCCCGGAATCGAAAACATCGAATCCGGTTTACCGTCTTTATGCCCCCAGAAATATTCCATCGAGCACTTTCCGTTCGCACAATTGGTAATCCCAATGGAATTTCGAACGAAGGCGGAAGCGGGTCCACGCGGAGTATCGGGTGTCGGCGCGATGAACGTATCGCCAAACAACCAAAGACTCCGCCCATCGCCCATCGGAATGGAATACGCGTCGTCGGCGCCAACCCATCCTTGTTGATATTTCAGGCCGGCGCTGGATTGCGGTATAGCGGTGCCGTCGCCAAGCGCTGCCGCGCGAAAGCTGGGGACGGCGCTGACGAGTAATGCCGCAAGGAAGAGCACGGGGCAATATCGACGTCTTCCTTGCGGCATACTCCCTTCTCCTCGGGGGGGAAGTTTGTTGGTAACAGTTTGTGAATTAGAACGTCAGCCGCAACGAGAACTGCGCCTGACGTGCCGTTCCTGTTCCGATCTGGCTCCCGTTGGCGGATGCGATCGTTTCGCCGATTCTTCCGAAGTTGGGGTTCTGGGTGCACGTCGCCGGCACGGCAGGAGTCGCCCCCATCGCCGGAACGAACGGCGTTACCGCCGTGCAGATGCCGCCATCGGGCCCCGCAAAGTTCGGATGGTTGAATAGATTGAAAAGGTCGGCTCGGAATTGCAGCACAAACCGTTCGCGAATCGGGAAATTCTTCATCAACGACCAATCCACTTGTGCGAATCCCGGCCCGCGCAGCAGGTTGCGGCCCACCGCGTCATCCGCCACTCCCCACGACCCGTCGAAATTAGGATCGATCTGAAACGCATCTACGTTGAAAGGCGAATTGGGATAGTTTGACCCGCTCACCCGGATCGGTGCTCCCGTGGCTTGCGGGCGCATCGGAATTCCGAAGAATCCGCTCTCCAGCGACACGTTCACCGGCAAGCCCGACCGCACCTGCAGAATCGTGGACGTCTGCCAACCGCCGAATACCTCACGCACAATCGTGTTCTGGTTTTTTAGATCCGGCAGGTTGTACAGCGCGCTGGCCGTGAAGTTTTGGCGCACATCCCAGTCGCCGCTGCCCACGTCCGCCTGCGCGTTGAACGGATTGGAAAATCCGCTGAAGACGTTTACCAGGTCGTCGATTTCGTGCGACCAGGTGTAGTTCGCTTCCAGCGTCAGCCGCTTCGCATTCCGCTTCAACTGCACCTGCAGCGCGTTGTACTTGGAGAACAGCTCCGGCGCGTCGATGTTCTCGTTGGCGAAACCGGAGAACTGTCGCGCCTGAGTAATTACGTTCGCCGGGTTCGCGTTCAACGCCGCAAAGCTGATCCCCGCCTGCATGTGCGTGGTCTTGTTGCCGACGTAATTCACCGCCAGCACCGTGCTCGGGAAAATTTCCTGCTGAATTCCCAGCAGCCAGTTGGTCGAATACGGATCCCGCGGGTTAGTCGGATACGCGCTCACATTCTGCGTCCCGGCCGGCAGCACTGGATTCGCCTGCGGATACATCAGCGGCGCTTGGAACACATTGACGCTGTAGCTCGCTAGCGCCGGTATATTGCTCACCAACCCGAAGCCGAACTGCTGCGGCAGATAGAAGATACCGCCGTAGCCCTTGACCACCGTCTTGCCTTTGCCGAACGGATCCCAGGCGAACCCGATGCGCGGCGCGAATTCATTCTTCTTCGATGAGTACGGCGGATCCGTCGGCGAAGCGAACGTCTGCGTGGCGATGTCGAAGTTCTGAATCTGGTTGTGCTCTTCACGCCATACGGTGTTGTACTCGTAACGCAGCCCCAGATTCACCGTAAGTTTTCGGGTTACCTTCCAATTGTCCTGCACGAAAAAGTCCCAGTTCGAATTGCGAATTCCCACAAATCCCGGGAACCCGATCTTGGACAGCACGAACGGCCGGTTGTTCTCCAAGTCGCTGAAGCTGCCAAATGAGAAGGTCTGTTGCGGACGCAGCCATTCGTTCAACCGGTTCGCCCGGATTTGCGTCCCGAATTGCAGCGTGTGATTCCGCCACGTCTTGGTCGCGGTGTCGAACACTTCGAAGACCGTGAATGGCGTGATCTGATTGAAAGTGTTCGGCCCTGGTAATGCCCCCAGATTGGTGAAGAAGCCGGAAAATCCCACCAGCGGCTCCCCCGTGTCCGAATTGGTGTCCGAATAAAAGCGGTTGATGGCCACCGAAAATTCATTCACCAGGGTAGGGTTGAACGTGTGGGTCCAGTCCGCTTTGCCCAGCTGGGTGCGCAGCTTTTGTGGTGAAGTCTGGCCCGCGCTCAATCCGTACTCCTGCGAAGTCAGCGAATCGTTAATGTTGTAGCGGAAGTTGATCCGGTCGGACTGGGTAATGTCGTAATCCACTCGCACCGAGCCGGTGTTCTCGCTCAAGGTAGTGGGCAACGCGGCCGGATCGTAAACCAGCTGAGCGCCACCCGCCGGGTTCGCCGGATCTACGGTTCCCGGTACCGCGCACGAAGCCGGCGCTGGAATCACGTTGCAACCCGCCGGCAGCGGCCCCAGTTGGCCCAGAATCGGCAACACCGAAGGAATGAACAACGATCGCACGTAGGCGCTGGGCACTTCATACAGCGAATTCAGGCTGGTCACTCGCTGCCGCACCCCTTCGTAGTTCACGAAAAAAAACACTTTGTTCTTCACGATCGGCCCGCCCAAATTTCCGCCAAACTGATTCAGTCGCAGCGGAGCCGTAGGCAACGTCACCGGGTTTTCAAAATAATCCTTCGCGTCCAGAGCGTCATTCCGGAAAAATTCGAACAGGCTCCCGTGGAAGCTGTCCGTCCCCGATTTCGTGATGATGTTCATCTGCGGGCCCAGCGAAAATCCGTTCTCCGCGCCGTAACCGTTGTTCGCGAATTGGATTTCTTGAATGCTGTCCAGGCTCGCTCGCGTCACCCGCGCCTGCTCCTGCCCCTCGGTGTCCAGAAAACCGCTGATGTCTCCGCGCGACGCGTTCTGCCCGTCCAGCTTGATGTTCAACCCCGTAAAAATATTTTCCAGTCCATCCACGCTGCCCTGAAAAAATCCGGTCGAATTGATCGAACCTGGTGCCACTTCCAGAAAGCTGCTCACGTCCCGCCCGTTGATCGGCAGTCCTTCCACTTGCGCCGAATTCAGCGTCGTCCCGGTCACCGGCGAACTGGTGTCCACCGTCGTCGAGGTTCCGGTCACCGTCACCGTCTCCGACGTCCCCGAAACCGCCAGCGATAAATTCACATTCACCGATGCGCCCACCGTCAAATTGATCGGTTTGCTCTTCGACGCCTCGAAGCCCGAAGCCTTCACCTCCACCACATACACGCCATAAGGCAATGCCGACGCCACGAACAATCCGTTGGCGTCCGTATCCAGCGTGTGCACGATTCCGGTATTGGTGTTAGTGATGGTGACCTTCGCGTGCGGCACCACCGCGCCGGTCTGATCCGTCACCGTGCCAGCCACTGTCCCGGTGTCAAAAACCTGCGCCGATGCTGGCGCCGAAGCCAACAGGCAAAACAACGCAAGCACCACGGCGAAACCCGCCAGACGCATCGCCGCGTTCCAGAATCCACACTTTACTAGGCTCTTCTTCACATCGTCCTCCCCGTGACCTGTCAGCTAGCTCCGCAATGCCCCAAAATGCGCGCTGGATATTGTTGGCAAAATGAGAAATCGCCTGGTGTTGGTAGGCCCACCCCTCGATTTTGGCGAATAGTAGGCCCACTGTTTGAGCGAGTCAACCTTTTTCTTGCACGTTTTAACAATAAAACGCCGTAATTTTGTGCGTTTATGCCAAAACGCACAAAATCGCAGCAGCCCCGTAGACTCCGAAATGCCAAAATGGTCGTAATTAACAGAAAGAATGGATCTTACGGGAGGGAGATCATGACGACGTCTCTCGGTTGAACCAGCCAACCTTAAATATACTCGATGGCCCGGGGAGCGCCGGCTGTATCAAAACGGGGAAATCAAACCGCTCAGGACCGTCAGACACCCAAGAAAATCAGCACGACGGCCAGCAAAACTATCTTCGCAACCAAGCTGACGCGCCTGAATTGCACATTGCGAACAGCGCCGCCAGCGCCGTAAACTGAAGCCGTTCTAACCACGCGCCCGTAGCTCAGCTGGATAGAGCATCTGGCTTCGAACCAGAGGGTCGGGAGTTCGAATCTCTCCGGGCGCACCACTTTTTGTCCTTGCCTGCCGCCGCGGCCGTGCTCGTTTTCGCGATGTGCGAGGATACGCGCTCAGCCTCGTAGCCGCATGCCAGGTGCCAGGGGGATGCTTCGGCTGATAAATCCCCACCTGCCCGCCGCCCGGCAGGTCGGCCTCCGCATCCTTGCTCGAAATGACGACGTGCGCCCCGAAGATCATTTCTCCTTCCTCGCCACCGTCTCGAAGCGTACGAAACGCGCCACGCCCTGGCTTAGCTCCCCGGCTGCGCGACAAATTTTTTCATCGGCTCCCAGTAATGCGCGTCCCAACCCGCCAACAGATGATCGTAGTCGCCTTCAGGAAACCCACTATGATCCAGCACCACCAGCGTCCCTGATCCCTGCGGCCGCAATTCGAATTTCACCATCGAATACACGCCCGGCGCCCAATGCGTCGGCCGCCAAGCCTGCACGATCATTTTGTCCGGCACCAGTTCCACATTGCGCCCCACGATCAGCCCGCCGAACATCGAAAAACTTCCGCCCGCCGCCGGATCGATCGTTGCCGCCAAGCCGGTCATTGCCGCAAACTTTTTCGCATCCAGCAAAATCCCGTAAATCCGCGCCGGTGTCGCATCAATGCTGATCTCCTGGTGCAGTGCCGTCTTGTGCGCGTTCTCCGCCGTCGCCGGAGCATTCTGCATCTGCTGCGCCAGCAGGGAACCACCCTGCATCAATCCGCCCGCCGCCGCTGCCATGCCCGCCACGCCAACCATGAAAATCCGCCGCGATTGCGTCAGCCCAAAATTCCTCGCCTGTTTCGTGCGCTCCATGAAGCCTCCTGGAATTTGTTACTGGCGCATCGAAACATCCAAGCAAAATATGTTCAAGAACATATTTTGCCTAGCAACGGTTTAGGCCGAAGCTCGCCTCGCCACCGCCTTCTTCGCCCCTCGCCCATTTCCATTCCCATTACGCTTCGCACCTCGAGCCGCCGGCCATCCGCCCAACTCCAAAGCCACCCTCATGCACGCGTCCCGCAGCTCATCGGCCACCGCGCGATCATCCATCGCCCGCGCCACCACCATCCCGCCCACGCACAATGCCGCAATCGCCCGCGCCTGCGCCGCCCGCGAAGAACTCGCCCTCGCAGAACCTACCCGCCCCTTCACGCTGCGCTCCAGCAACGCCACCATCGCCGTAAACACATTCTCAAACGCTGCCTTGGCCGCCCGCCCGCTGCGCGAAACATCCGTCGGCAGCGCCACCATCGGACACGAATTCTCCACGTTCTCGAAATGCTGCCGCGAAAGATAAGCCCGCACCACCTGCGGCCCCGGCTCCTCTGCCGCAAAATCCATCACCACACCCTCCCAACGATTCTTCCAATTGGGATCGGTAAAAAAGCAACCGAGAACCTCCGCGTACAAATCGCTCTTGCTCTTGAAGTGGCTGTAAAATCCCCCACGCGTCAGCCCCGCGCCAGACATGATCTGATCGATCGACACGCCATCGAATCCATGCCGGTTAAACAGCCGCCGCGCGCTGTCTACAATCTCCGTTCTCACCATCACACTGTGGTTCGCTGGATAAGGCATCGTTACCTCGGTCGACCATCTGGAATAAAATCACGCCAAAGTACCATGACTCCGCCTCTTCCTCGGGTATCAGCTGTACGCCGCCACTTCGGCCCCTCTGCTATACTCCGCCAGCCTCCTGCCATGGGTAAATCACCCCCAAAACTCAAAAAATCCGCCCGCCCGCGGCGCTCCAAGCCCCGCACGAAACCTCGCGCCAAAACCTCGCTCCTCGAACTCCAAAAATCCAAACGAAACGCCGACGATCTCCGCTTCCGCCTCGATCAGCAGTCCCGCATTCTCGATATCACCCTCTCCTCCATTTCCGACTTCGCTTACATTTTTGATCGCGAAGGCCGCTTCGCTTTCGTCAACAACGCCCTACTGAAACTTTGGGGCCTCTCCCTCCACGAAGCGGTCGGCAAGAATTTTTATGACCTCAAATATCCGGACGATCTCGCCGCTCGTTTGCAACGCCAGATCGAGCAGGTCTACGAAACCAGCGACAAAGTCATCGATGAGACTCCCTACACCAGTCCCACGGGAGTCGCCGGCTTTTACGAATATATTTTCTGTCCCGTGTTTGACCGCGCAGGAAAAGTGGAACTGGTCGCCGGCTCTACTCGGGAAATCACCGATCGCAAAAACGCCGAAGCCGCGCTGCGCCAAAGCCAGGAAAGCCTCCGCGAACTCGCCAATTCTCTCGAGGCTCAGGTTCACGCCCGCACCCGCGAGCTCGAAGCCCGCACCAACGATGTCCTGGTTCAGTCCGAGCAGCTTCGCGAACTTTCCATCCGCCTCATGACCGCCCAGGATGAGGAGCGCCGTCGTCTCGCCCGCGACCTCCACGATAGCGCCGGCCAAATCGTCGCAGCCATTTCCATGAACCTCAATCAGATCGCCGCAAAGACCGAAGCGAAGACGGAAGCGAAGACCGAAGCGAAGACCGAAGCGAAGACCGGCGCAAAAACCGGCCCAGCAAATACTGACGGCGCCGGCTCCGCCGTTCGCGCTCTCGTCCAGGAAGCCGTCACTCTCACCCGCGAACTGGACCAGGAAATTCGCACCACTTCCTACCTGCTGCATCCTCCACTCCTCGATGAACTCGGTCTCCGCGCCGCCCTCTCCTGGTACGTCGAAGGCCTGCAGCAGCGCTCCGCCATCCAGATCGATCTGGCCATCGACGAATTCGACCGCCTGCCCCGCGAACTCGAACTCACCATCTTCCGCGTGGTCCAGGAATGTCTCAGCAATATTCACCGCCATTCCGGCAGCAAAACCGCGCACATCCGCATCACTCACGATCAAGCCGGCTTCTTAATCGAGGCCCGCGACGCCGGCCACGGCCTTTCTCCCGAAAAATTAGCCGCCATCCGCACTCACGCCACCGGCGTAGGCCTCCGCGGCATGCGCGAACGCCTCCGCCCCTACGCCGGCCAACTTCGCATCAATTCCCAAGAGCGCCAAGGCACCGCCATCACCATCACCCTGCCATATACCTCCGCTCCCAAATCGTGACGCAAGAGCGCTCGCGGTTTGCTCCAATCTCATGTAGCGGCCACCTTCAGGTGGGCCACTTGCCTCTGATTTTAAGTTGTCATCCCGAACCCGCTAGCGGGTGAGGGACCTGCTTCAATTGCCTCAGATTCTGCCGTGGCTTTTGCTCAAGCCTCTGCCTTTCGCCTTTTAGCCTTTAGCTGTCATCCCGACAGAGCCGCGCATTCTGCGCCGACCTGGGATCGCTCTTCGCCTTTGGCCCGGTCTCTCCTTCTTGCCCAGTCCTCAACTACTCTGCTGAAGGCTCGCCTTGCTTGACAGTTGCAGCCTTCCGATCAACGATCCGGATCGTTCCAACCTTCGACCGGAGTACCGTTCCATTGTCCAAAATTGCAAAGACATCGGCAGCTTCCATCGCGGAAGACCTGCGCCCCAATCTTCCCGCGCCCGTATTTCATGACCCAGTGCATCACATCAAGATTTTTCAGGGAGATTGCCTGGAAATTCTGGCGGCCATTCCTGAAGGCGTAGTCGATTTGATTTTCGCGGACCCGCCCTATTTTCTCTCGAATGACGGAATCACCTGCCAGGCCGGTAAGATGGTCAGCGTCAACAAGGGCGACTGGGACCGTTCGCGCGGCGCCGACGCCAATCACGAATTCAATCGAGCCTGGCTGGCAGCGTGCCAGCGGGTCCTGAAGCCGAACGGTTCAATCTGGGTGAGCGGCACCAGCCACGTAATTCATTCGGTCGGTTTCGCCATGCAGCAACTCGGGTTCAAGCTGCTCAACGATATTTCTTGGGTCAAGCCCAATCCTCCTCCGAATCTTTCCTGCCGCTATTTCACGCACGCCACCGAAACGATTATCTGGGCGGCGAAGAACAAAAAAAGCAAGCACACGTTCAATTACAAACTGATGAAGGAAGTGAATGGTGGGAAGCAGATGAAGAGCGTGTGGCCGATGCTTCCGCCCTCGGGAGAAGAAAAGCGATTTGGAAAACATCCCGCACAAAAGCCGACCACGCTACTCGATAGAATCATTCGCGCCAGTTCGGAGGAAGGTGAAGTTGTCTTAGACCCGTTTATGGGGAGTGGAACGACGACCGTCGCTGCGATTCGCGCGCAGCGGTCGACGATGGGGATCGAATTAGATAACCAATTCATTTCGACGACTCTTTCGCGGATCAGCGACGAACTGGTTTTTGTGTTCATGACGGCGATTGGTTTTGAAATTGATCTTGATCCGAACCGTCGATCTATGGATCGATCAATGGGTAGCGGGACCCGGGCCATGGACGCATTGAACGCAGGAAAACTGGTACGAAGAGAACGGAGCTTCTATTTCATCGGAACGTTTCGACGTGAGGTGGTCTACTCCGTCGTGGCCGATTCTATGGAGGAGGCCGTACGAAGGTTCTCCGCAAGCACGCAGTCCGGACTAGAAATCCTGCTGGTGGTCAAGACGGAAACGGAGATTTATCTGGCCCAGGGGAAATGATCTAATGCGCGGATGCAAACCGCGCTGCCGACGTTGGGGCTGGATCGTTATACGAGCAAATCACAACGCACCCGCGTTGCGACCGAAGCATGGGGCCTGGCGAATTTCTTTTGCCCCAATTGCCAATCTCCAAAGTTACTCAGTTCGCCCGCGAATACTCCGAGCGTCGATTACACCTGCGGTCACTGCAAATCGCCGTTCCAGCTCAAAGCGCAGTCCAGGTTCCTAAGCGGCCGCATCGTTGACGCCGCTTACAGCGCGATGATTCGCGCGATTCTGGAAGACCGGACGCCCAATCTCTTCGCATTGGAGTACGACGCGGTCGGATGGAGTGTCAAGAATCTGATACTCATCCCACATTTCGCCTTCCCCTTATCAGCCATCGAAAAACGAAAGCCGCTCAGTCCAACCGCACGGCGGGCCGGTTGGGTCGGTTGCAACATTCTGCTCGGTGCGATTCCTGCCGACGCGAGAATTCCAATTATCGTGGGCGGACGAGCGAATGCCGCGAGGGACGTGCGGGCTCAATTCGAAAGGATTCGGCCTCTCGAAAAGCTTAAATCGAAACAGCGCGGATGGACGCTCGAGGTCTTAAACATCGTAAGGTCGTTGGGCAAGCCCGAATTCTCGTTGAGTGAAGTTTATTTAAAAGAGAACCAGCTTGCCGCACTACATCCGGAGAATCATTTTGTCCGCGATAAAATTCGGCAGCAACTGCAAGTTCTGCGCGACTTGGGGCTGCTCGAATTCTTGGGCGCTGGCGAATACCGTTTGAAGTAAAGGCCACGATTTCCGCCCGCGCAAAATCCGCGCCTCACCGCATCGCGAATCCGCAGCGGCCGCAGACCAGCCACCGGACCAGCGCCGTAGGCGCGACACTCCTCTGACGCCGCGCCCGAAAATCACTCGCCGATTACAAAATAATCTGCTGTGTGTACTTGAACCTCACCTATACCAGCGTGTTATCATGCATCGTCATTCCATGCAGAGAGCCAAAACTCGGCCAGGAGGGAACCAGTGCCAGCCAGCGCGAACGATCAACCCAACTCACCCATCCCTCCGCCGCAACATCCCCGATCCCAGTTGATACACCACCCAAAAATTCTAATAACCGGATCCGCGATTAGAAATCGCCGCAACCCGCTCAAAACAAAGGACCGGCATGCATTCTAATCGGCGTTTTTTCGGTAACATTTCTACCCAATCCATCCCAGTTGATACTCGCCCCGTTTCTAATCGACACTTTCCAGAAAAACTCGCGCGATTAGAAACACCCTCCATCTCCTACAAAACAAACGCCGACCATGATTTCTAATCGACAATTTTGTGGCTCGCCCGCCCCGCTAGGTACAACGCTGGCACCCAGTACCATCAGTCCTACCGCGTATCATTTTTCAACAACTCGTAAATCCCACACGTATCCGCGACGGGTGTTCTGTGGTATCAAGCAGGTAGGCACCTGTACCTTATCTGTACGGGCGGCCAGTGTTGTTCGCCTGCGCGAAAGGTCTACACTCGCCAAAAGCAGTTTTTCATCCGTGGTCTATGGGGGACACGATGAAAGGGACTCTCCGTATTGCGGTTTTTGCCGCCGCTGTTGCTGGTGCTTTCGTCTCCGCCATTCCCGCGTCCGCCAGCCCGTCCAGCCTGAAATGCAATTCAAATAAGGACCGCATCTGGGTCTACGAATCGCTGACGACTTTCGACGTGCAGGCCAAAGTCGATTGCGCCGAGCCGGTCGAAGTTCTGGCGCGCATGGATGGCTACGTCAAGATTCGGACGCACAGTGGTGTGGTGGGCTACGTTCAGGAAAGCGCGTTCGCGGATGAAATGACCAACGCCGTGTCCGCCAGCCAAGTCCCGGCTCCGACTCAGAAGGATTCTGCTCCGACCGTGGGAGCCGTCGCGCGTCAGGCGCAGGCGCAGGAAATCGCGAAAGTCCGCGCCGCGAATTCCGTCTTCGCCGCGGATGCACAGCCCGTCGCCGCAGCCGCCGCCAACGCTCCGGTGCGCGCCAGTCTGATGACTTCTTCGAGCTTAGCGGAAATGAATCGCCCTGCGCCCGCGCCGCCGGCCATTGTTGCCGCCTCGGTGAATTCCGATTCAGCTCCAGCGCGTGCCGCTGCGCCGGCCGCGAACGCCATTTCCGACGCAGCGCCCACGGAAGTCGAAAAACTCGCGGCGCAACCTTCGGATCCGGCCTGCCAGAGCTACTTCTCGGCTTACGGCCTGAATTCCGATCAGCTCAAATGGATCGCGTTCAACCGCAAGAAACTTTTCCCCGGAGTTTGCCCGGCGCCCGCCGCGTCGCAGGTGAAATTCGTGATGATCTTCACTCACGATGTTTCTTTTTTCAGCGCGACCATGCCGCAATCGATTCACAACATCGGCGGCTTTTCCGATTTTCAGCCGCTGACACCCGTGGACAACGCCCTGGTTTCCGAATCGGACGCCGATCACGCCCACCGGCAATACGTCTGGATCTTTCAGTATCCGGATGGTGGATTTAACCCGGACACTTTTTCACCGCACAGCCAGGCTAAATTTGCCAAAGTGGAATCGAACGGACCCAGAGTCGTCGAAGAAGCCCTGCGCTACGTCGAAACCGCAGCCCACTAATCCGATAGATTTTGCGCGCTGCTAAACTCAGCGCTGCGAAATATTTTCAATCAGCGCGCGTTCGCCGTTCAGAATTCCTTCGATCGTCTCCAGCCGCTCTTTACTCGGCACAAATTCCAATCGCCGAATTCCAAACGGATCGATTTCCTGCCGAATCAAACGCAATTCCTCCGCGCTCGGCGGAATGGTTTGGGGCAAGGAATCCGCAACCAAAAACTCTCCGCCGGTTTGCTGGCGAATTTCTTCCAGCGTAACGCCGGAATGCATGCCCACTAGTTTGTATCTGCGCCGTTCGATATCCAACTCGAAGATTCCCAAGTTCGAAATCAGCCGCACTTTTCCGGGCTGGTATCCGGCTCGCAGGCGCTCGTCGTCACGCAGGATTCCGCGTGAGGCGGTGCAGAACTGCACAGCTTCGACGAACCGTTCCGGCGAATGACGCGTCAGGTATAGCGTGAAGTTCTTATGCATGTTGGTGACATCTGCCATTCCGCCTTGTCCTGGCAGCCGCAAACGCTTGCCCTTGCTCTCGATCCAGGCGTTGTTGGTGCGCCCCTGCATGTCGACTTGGGCCACGGTGATCACTTCGTGAGTGATGCGGCCGGTCTGGTAATACCAGTGATAGGTTTCATCTCCGCCCCAGAAGACCTTCGCGGTCTGCCAGTCGAGCGGCTCGGCTAGGGTGAGCGACATCGGATGGGATTCCACGTCCACGAAGCCGCCGTTGAGCGAGATGAGCATCAGGCCGGGCGCGTGGGTACGCTTGGCGAGGAGGTACGAAACCATCGCCAGCGGGGAAACGGAACCGACCGAACAGACGCTGGAATTGTCGTATTCATGCGCGAGCAGAACGGCCAGGAGTTCATCCGTCGTGTATGGCGTGGTGGGTTCGATGTGCTGGCCGTAACGCGCCAGGCGATCCGGCGTCAACGCTCGAACTGGAACTTTTGCGGCGCGCTCGAGGAATTCCATTCGGTCTTTCGTCGGTGCGAAACGATCTGCCGCTGCGGTCGTCGCTTGCTTGGCGCTGTTTGGTTCCGGCGACGCGACGATCTTCTTTCGCTGCTGTTCTTCGGCGCGCACGTAATCGACCAGGCGCTGGTAATCGGTGGTGTAGTACGGCAGGCAGGAAGTTGGGTATGCACCCTTTGGGACGTGCGCGACAGCGGTGACGAAACTGCGCGGCAGCACGTAGGATTTCGGCGCGTCGCCGAGTTTGCCGACTTCGACGATTTCTTCGACCGTGAAGAACTTTTCTTTTGCTGCGCCTAACAGGCTGAGATCGAGGCCGCGTGCGCCCTGAATTTCGATGTTGCCGTCGCGATCGGCGCGTTGAGCGTGGAGCAGGGCCACGTCGACGTCGAGGCGCCGGGCCTGGCCGACCATTTCGCCGGTGAACGGCGATTTGGTCTGCTTCCAAAAATCGCCTTTGCTCATGAGGTCGGAGCCGGAGGGAATCTGAAACGGCATTTCTGGCAGGTTGTAGAACGCGGCGTGGAGGCCTTGAATCATCGCGAGCGCCGACCATTCTTCGACTTCAACGCTGCCGGACTCCAGCGCGGCGCGAAATCGCGGCGCGAGGCCCAGAATGTCCAGGCTGGAAAAGCAAAAGACCAGTTTGCGTAATGCGTTTGCTTCCAGGAAAAGCTCGAGGGGCAGGCCTCCGCCCCAGCTGACGAAGGTGAAATCCTTGCGCCCCAGTTTCAGGACGGTTTCAATCAGCGCGATCGGCAGGCGCGCCAGATGCACCCCGCCGACTCCGATGCTCGCGCCGCTCGGTACTTGCTCGGCCAATTCGCCCAAACTCACGAACCTTGTTACGTTGCCCGTCACGTTCCTCGTCATGTCCCCGGTCATCTGGCCCACATCCTCCGCTGGTTCGAACCCGTTAGCCTAGAAGCATAGCTGACTTCCATTTTGCGTTCAGCCTCATTGCTCGCACGGCGAAAAATTTCCGAGGCGCGCTAGTCACTGTGATAAGTTTCTAGGCACCTTCAGGGATGCCTCGGGCCATTCTCAGCGGAACTAGAATAATCGCCGGAAGCAACTTGAGATGGTGTGGAACTGCGGTTGAGGAAATGTGACTATGCGCCTTGCGGAACGCGTCGCCTTCATCTCCGGAATTTCCAGCGGCATTGGGCAGGGCATCGCGGAACTGTTTGCCGCGGAAGGGGCGGCGATTGTCGGCGTGGACGTTAACGAACGGGACGGAAGGGCCACCGCGGAAAAGATTCGTGGGGATGGCAGCCGCGTTTATTTTCAACGCGCCGATGTAGGGTCGGAAAGCGATGTGCGCGACGCGGTGTCTGCGGGACTGCGCGAGTACGGAAAAATCGACATTCTGGTCAATGTGGTTGGTATCGCCTCCGAATCGCCCTGCCATCTGATGGAACTCCAGGACTGGGAAAATATTATTCGGGTCAATCTGACCAGCATGTTTCTAACTGCGAAGTACGTGCTGCCGAATATGCTGGCGCGGAAATCCGGCTCGATCGTGAACATGGCTTCGACTCAGGGCCTGATTGGCCTCGCGGGTTATCCGCATTATGCGGCGAGCAAGGGCGGCGCGATCAGTTTGACGCGTCAGCTGGCTCGGGAATATGCGTCGAGCGGAATTCGAGTGAACTGCATTGCGCCGAGCACGATCGAAACGCCGTTGAACGTGCAGGTGCTGGAACGCGCGGCTGATCCGCAGGCGCTGCGCGCGGCGTGGGTGAAGATGCATCCGCTGGGACGGTTGGGCAGCACAAAAGATGTGGCGTATGGCGCGTTGTATCTGGCCAGCGACGAGAGCGCGTGGGTCACCGGGCAGTGCCTGGTGATCGATGGCGGCATGACGTCTGCCGCGCCGGTTTGATTCGAAGAATTTTGTAGCCACGGAGGAATGAACCCGCATGAGCGGACCGCTGAAGGGATTGCGCGTCGCCGATTTTAGTCAACTGGTGCAAGGACCCAGCGCGACGCAATTGCTGGGAGACATGGGCGCGGACATTGTGAAGATCGAGCCGCGCGCCGGTGAGTGGTCGCGGGGCTGGTCGATCGGCGACACGTTCGTCAAAGGCGAGAGCTTGTCCTATCTGGCTTTCAATCGCGCGAAGCGCAGCATCACGCTGGATTTGAAAGCGGCGGAAGGAAAGGAAATCGCGCGGCGGATTATTAAATCTTCGGACGTGCTGATCGAAAATTTTCGCCCGGGCGTGATGGATCGGCTTGGGCTTGGGTACGAAGCGCTTTCGGCGGTGCAGCCTGGATTGATTTACTGCGCGAGTTCGGGCTGGGGCCAGGATGGGCCTTACGAGGATCGGCCGGGACAGGATTTGCTGGCGCAGTCGATCGCGGGCGTGCTGATGCTGAATGGAACTGCTGCGGATCCTCCGGTTCCGGTGGGCATTGGACTGGCGGATCTGACCGCGGGCTTGCACATCGTGATCGGCGTGTTGATGGCGCTTTACGAGCGCACGAATTCCGGCAAGGGGCAGCGAATCGACGTGAATTTGCTGAACTCGATGCTGCACCACACCACCCAGGAGCTAACGCTCTATTTGAACACTCTGCGCGAGCCGCAACGCAGCGCCGCGGGAGTGGGACATCCTTATGTCGGCGCGCCGATGGGCGTTTACAAGACTAAGGATGGATATATTTCGATTGCGATGATGCCGGTGGGGAAGATCGCGTCTTTGGTCGGTATTGAAGGTTTTGAAGGGAATGATTCGCGTAACGTGACGGCGAACCGGGATGAAGTGAAGCAAAAATTGGAAAAGGGCTTTGTGCGAAAGACGACCGCGGAGCTGATGGATATTTTTATGGAAGCGGATATTTGGGCCGCTCCGGTGAATACGTTTCCGCAGGTCGAGCGCGATCCGCAGGTGGTCCACAACGAAATCCTGGTCGAATTCGATCACCCGGTGGCGGGGAAATTCCGCACGGTGGGTCCGCCGATCGAATTCAGCCGCACGGAGAGCGAGATCCGCAGGCCGCCGATGCTGGGCGAGCACAAGGAAGAAATTCTGGCGGAATTGGGTTTCAGCGCGACGGAAATTGCGAAATTCAAAGAAGCGAAAGTCGTTTAGCTGCGAATTGAAAATCGATCCAGCAACTGGATGCGGAACGAAGGAGATTTTGGGTGGTAACTCTGCGAGGAATGACCTGGAATCACGACCGTGGTTTCGCGCCGATGTTGGCGACGGCGGCGCGATTTGCGGAAACGCGTCCGAATATTCGCATTGAGTGGCAGGCGCGTTCGCTGCAGGGTTTCGCCGACGATCCGATTCGCCGCATCGCCGAGGAATACGATCTGATTGTTCTCGATCATCCGTTCATGGGCACGGTGGCCAAACACGGCTACCTGCTGCCGCTCGATCAGCATATTGCGCCGGAAGTCCTGACCACACTGCGCGGCGAAAGCGTCGGCGCTTCGCACCAAAGCTATTTTTACGAAGGGCACCAGTACGCTGTAGGGATTGACGCTGCGGCGCAAGTCGCGGGCTATCGCCCGGATTTGCTGAAGTCGGCGAACGCGAAGCTGCCGAGAACGTGGGGTGAAGTTTTGCAGCTGGCGAAAATCCGGCGGGGCTTTGTCACGACTCCGTTGCTGGCGGTGGATTCACTGTGCACATTTTTTACGCTGTGCGCGAATTCGGGCGAGCCGGCATTCACGGCGGCGCACGATAAAATTGTCAGCACGGCCACCGGAGAATCGGTGCTGCATCGATTGCAGCAACTGGCCGAAGCGTCATCGCCCGAAGCACTCGATTGGAATCCGATCGCGGTGTGGGAAAAGATGAGTTCCACGAACGAGATTGCATATTGTCCGTTTGGATTTGGATATTCGAATTATGCGCGTCCTGGCTACCGGCCTTCGACGGTGCTGTTCACCAACATTCCGTCATCGCGCGGTCCAGTTGGCGCGCTACTCGGCGGCGCCGGTCTGGCGATTTCGCACCGTTGCCAGGAAATTTCTGCTGCGGCTGAATACGCGGCTTGGGTGGCCGGCTCTGAATGCCAGCGCACGCTTTACGTTCATTCGGGTGGGCAGCCGGGGAACAAGACGGCGTGGGTGGACCCGGAAGTCAACGCGCTCTCGAATGGTTTCTTCGAATCCACCCTGCCGACGCTGGAGCAGGCCTACGTCCGTCCACGCTTCCCGGGTTTTGTGGAGTTTCAAACCGCAGCGTCGTTGATCGTTCACGATTTTCTGCGGCACAAAAAGGATCCAGGTTCCACTCTGCGTAAGCTGGACGAATGCTACGGCAAGTGGAACACGGCACCCTAACCCGGACCGTTAACGCCACTCAAGAATCCGCCCAGGTGTCCGGTCGCGGTGATGACCAGGACACCGAGCAGCTCCACAGCAAAGCGAGACGCGGGCAATTCGCTGCCAGTGCGTCGCGCGCGGAAGTGCATCCACCAAGTGGTCCAGATGAATGCGGTTGAAGTTAAGCCCAGCAGCATGTGCTGGAGAAGGATGCCTTTCAGCTTTTGGCCCTCCAGCGCGAATTGCCAGGCGAGAATTCCGGTGATGAGTACCGGGATGGTGGAAATCGCGGCCACCAGGAAATTGTAGTAGGCCGCGTCCGCCAATCCGCGACGCTTGGTCCACTGCGCCGCCGCATCGAAACCCACCCCGCAGAGAAAAAGCGCGATGGGGAAATGAATCAGCACGACGTGCTGCGCGTGCTTGGCGAGCAAAACCGTTCGCGGGTCGAATGGATTTACGGTCATGGCGCGCTCACTTGACCACGACGGTGCCGGTCATTTTCGGGTGCATGGAACAGAAGTAGGCGAAAGTTCCGGCTTTGGTGAAGGTGTACGAGAATTTCTCGTCGGTATCCAAGACTTTGGATTTGAACGCCCGAGGATCATCGGAATTCACCACCGTGTGCGGAATATCGTCGCGATTGGTCCAGGTGATGGTAGTTCCGGGAGCGACGGTGAGGGTCGCGGGACTGAAACTGAAATTATCGATCTTCACTTCCGTAGTTGACGCGGGTGCCGGCGTTTCCGCCGGGGCGCTTTTCGCCACCCTTGCTGCCGCTCCTGCGAGCAGCAGAACCATCGCCGCCGCCAAACCAAAAATGCGCACACTTCTCTGTACTTGCATGGCCGTTCTCCTTTTTGATTATTTTTTTTTGCAGCGATCCCTTCGATCGCGGTGACTACGCCAGAGTGGAATCCACGACGGCCAGCGCATGCTGACCGTGCACGGAATTTACGTCGGTGACACCCAGAACACTGCGCAATTGATCGGCCGGAACTTTCATGGGGCCCGGCGAATCGGCTTTGCCCGGCGCGGGCTGAGGAAACGCAGTGGACATCGCGGTGTGAAAGGTCACGTTGCCTTCGACTTTCTGCATGATCTGGTGGATGTGGCCATTCAGCACGGTGACCGAGCCGAACTTTTTCAGGTAGCTGAGGGCCTGGGCGCTATCCTGCGTGCCCCAACCCCATTCGGGATAGACGGACCACAGCGGAATGTGGGCGAAAACGACGATGGGCGTGCTGTGGCTCAAGTGCTTGACGTCATCTTCCACCCATTCGAGCTGTTCGGCGCCGAGCGTGCCTAGACCGCCGGCTTTCAGATTCATGACGTTGACCAGGCCCATGAAGTGGACGCCTTTTTTATCGAAGCTGTACCAGCCGTCGCCTTTGGTGTTTTTTGCGTAGCGCGCGCGGTAGCTGGCGCCGTCATCGTCGAGCACGTCGTGTTCGCCGGGGACGAAAAATACGTCTTTCGGTTTTGCGCCTTTCAGAATTTGATCGACGTTGTCGAATTGTTCCGGCCTGGAAAGGTGGCTGATGTCTCCGGTGTGGAGCATGAATTCGGGAGCGCGGCCGAGGGCGTTGATTTTATCGACAGCGGCTTGCAAGGTGCCGGAAACGTCGGGATTGGCGGGCTTGTTGAAACCCATGTGGCTGTCGCTGATCTGGACGAAGCTGAGTTCGCCGGACATTTTTTTGGCGTCCCACGCGCCCAGGCGGCTCATGCTGAACGATTTCAGGACGCCGCCCTGCATGACGCAGAAGGCTCCGGTGCCAGCCCAGGCCATACATTCTAGAAAGCCGCGGCGGTCGATGCCGTCGTGGTTGTGGTCGTGCAAAATGCGGTCTAATTTCTTGCGTTCCATAATTCCTCCCTCAGTTGGGCCGCGTCTCGCGGCGTCTGCACCCTTCCAAACCGGGGCAGGTCCGGATTTATTCCAGTTAGTGGCGATTTTTATTTTTGGGATGCGGGCGGGTGAAAGGGAATAAAATGCCGGGACGGGCGGTTATACACGTTGGAGCCATCTACTCAAGCGAATAGAGAGGGAGTGCCGGACGCGCGGGAGACCGAGCGGTTCAATCTGCTGGTATTGCCGCATCTGGATTCCGCGTTCAACCTGGCGCGTTGGCTGCTGCGCAACCGGACCGACGCCGAGGACGTGACGCAGGAGGCGATGCTGCGCGCGTATCGATTCTTTGGCGGTTTTCACGGGACCGACGCGCGAGCCTGGCTTTTGCAAATCGTGCGGAACACTTGTTTCAGCTGGATGGAAAAAAACCGGCCGCCGGAGCCGGTGGCGGAGTTCAACGAAGAGCTGCATATGCCGAACAGCATCACGCCCGAAGCGCTGGCCATCGCGGGGAATAATCGCGAGCGACTGAGTCAGGCGCTGGAATCACTGCCGCCGCGATTCCGCGAAGTCGTGGTTTTGCGCGAACTGGAAGGATGTTCCTACAAGGAGATTGCGGCGATTACTTCCATGCCGATTGGGACGGTGATGTCGGCACTTTCGCGGGCGCGGGCCCAATTGCAGGTGGCGCTGACCGGTTCGTCCCGCGAGGAGGCGCCCCGTGAGTTGTAATTTTCCGAGCACGACGATTCACGGGTATCTCGACGGGGAATTGGACGCAGTGCGCGCGGCGGAATTCGAGCGGCATCTGGAGGAGTGTCCGGAATGTGTGGCGGCTTTGGACGCGCAGGAATCTTTGCGCTCGGCGCTGCAGCGGGGGAATCTTTACGAAAAAGCGCCGGCGGGTTTGATGGCGAAGGTGGTTGCCGGGCAGCGCGCGGTTGCGCCTGTCAGCGTGATGTCGCCGCGGCGGGTTTTCGCGCAGTGGCTGGCGATTGCGGCGGCGCTGATTCTGGTGGCGTACTCGTGCTGGCGGATCATTCCTACGGTGACGGGAAGGATGGGCCAGAACGATTTGGCGGCTCAGGTGGTGGATGCGCATCTGCGTTCGCTGGAGCCGGGGCATCTGACCGACGTCATATCGACGGATCAGCACACGGTGAAACCGTGGTTCGACGGTAAGGTGGATTTCGCGCCGCCGGTGCAGGATTTCGCCGCGGACGGATTTCCGTTGCAGGGTGGGCGGCTGGATGTGGTCGGCGGACGCACGGTGGCGGCGCTGGTGTACGGGCGGCGCAAACATTTTATAAATGTATTCGTCTGGCCGACGCGCGAAGGGGATACGTACCCCAAGTCGAGCGTGCAGCAGGGCTACCACTGGATCACTTGGCGAAAGAACGGGATGGTCTACTGGGCCGTTTCCGATGTTTCGGAGTCCGACCTCGGCGAGCTGCAGCATTTGTTATCCCGCTGAGTAGGTTGCTGGCAGATTCTTGACTGCTTTTGCTGCGGAAGATTTTGTAATCCGGCAGGTGCAGGATTTACCCCCCCGAACTGGCTCCGCTTTGAATATCGCGCTAGGGGATCGCTCCGGATTGAATCTTGCCGGCGCTCGTGACGCGCAAAAATTTCCACACGTCACGAGCGCGGCAGATCCGCCTACTACTGATGTTGATACGGCATTTAGTGGGCGAAGCTGAAATTCACGCCGGTAGTGAAGATCACGTCGTTCGACTTGGTGCCGAAGATCGGCGGGTTGGTGACGTAGCGGTCGCTCAGACCGATTTGCCAGCCGAACCACTTGCTGATCTGGGTTACCGAGGCCGCGTCGAAAGAGAAGCGGTATTGGCCGGTGTTGCTCAAGTCCGGGTAGAAATAAAACACTTCGGTGGCGGTGGTGGACTTGCCGAATTTATGCGTGCCCGCTTCGCCGACGGTGATGCCCGCCAGATTGCGGGTCACGGCGACGGAACCGAGTACAGCTGGATTGGGGCTGTAACTTTCATGGGTGTAGTTGACGCCGCCGAGGAGATCGAGGGTGGTGTTGGGGTTGCTGATTAGGTGATAGCCCAGACCGCCGCTGAAGATGGCCCGAACGTCCAAGAATTGCAGCTCGTCGTGGGTAAAATCGGCACTGCCGAAGGCAAAAACTTTTTTGGTGATGTTGTGGTCGTACTTGGCGCCGGCGACCAGAGAGTTGGCGATGGTGCCGCCGCCGGTCTTGTCGTCTGTAGTGTACAAGGACGTGAAGTAAGCGGTGGTCTCATCGGTGTTGGTCTTACGATCGGCAGTGAAACCGGTGGTCAGGTTGGTGGTTTCGCTGTTGCCGCGGGAGAGCGCGAAACCCAGGTTCACGCCGCCTTTCCAGGCTTCGAGCACGCTAGGATGGAGCGATGCTTCGTAGGCCTGTTGCTGGGCCATGCCGCGGACTACCGTCACTTGCGATACGGAGAGTTGCACCGGAGCGCCAGTGGCGGGGCGGATGATGATGTTGGTTCCTTCGGTAGTGATCAGACCGCTAACTGTGGATTTATCGGGCATAACGACGTAAATCGGGTTGTCGGTTTTGATTTCGGCGATGGAGGCCCATTGAATCTGGATTTCGCCGGCGTAATCGGTTTTCAGGGTGATGTTCTTGCCGTCCGAGGTTTCGACCGTACCGGTCAGATGATCGCCATTTTTCAGTACGACGGTGTCTGCCGAAGCAGCGCACGCCATCGCGGATAAAGCTGCCAAGGCCATTGCGAATTTCTTCAATCTCATCAGAATTCCTCTCTATCGATAAATTGGGGACACGAGGGCCGATTGATAAACGCTACTTCTGGGCCCAACGATGATACGACAGGCGCTCGCGAGATTCGCAAGCGTTTCGCGATTTGGAAAAAATTTTCGTGGCCGCGGTTTGGATGCATGGCGACAGTTTCGTGGTAGGCGATGGCGGTGAATTGCGGCGAGTATTTTTTGCGGTGCAACCGTACGCTATGCTTTCGCCGCACGCCGTTGGGGCGCGATTTACGAGCGTAACTTTCGTGCATCTTTACCGGGAGCTTCGATCATCTAACCAGCATGGTGATCGAACCCGGCGCATCGCCTGAACTTCTTGACAGAATGTGGTGCCCCCACTAGAGTTGCGCCATCCGACGGCTTTACCGCCGCCTTTGAATCTCGATCACCCAAACGAAAGTTTTTCGAGGAGCTTTTCATGCAAAGAGTATTCAGAAACTTCGCTGTGTTGGTGGCTGCGTTCTTGTCCCTTGGCGCCGTGAGTGCGCTGCAGGCCCAAGGCACCGTGCCGGTCACCGTGGTGGTAACCGCACTGGGCCCGAAGTACACGCCGCCACCGGCGCTGAGCCAAGACGACATCAATGTTTTCGAATCCAAAGACAAGCGGACGGTGACCGGTTTCGTTCCGGCACAGGGCGATAAGGCGGCGCTGCAACTGGCGATCGTCATCGATGATGCGACCAGCATCGACGCCATCGGAAACCAGCTGAGCGACATCAAGAATTTCATCAACGCACAGCCGCGGTCGACTTCGATTGGCGTGTTTTACGCCAGCAACGGAGGAGTGCAGGCCACTTCCCCTTTTAGCGCCGATCACGAAGCGGCGGCAAAGGGTGTTCGGCTGCCGTTTGGGAATGGCGGCGCCTACTCCAGCGTTTTCCTCTCGACCATCTCGTTGATTAAGGGTTGGCCGGCGCCTGGACCGGGCACGCGCCGCGAGATTTTGCTGATCGCGGACGGCATCGATCGCTTCCGCGGCGACCCGTTCAGCCCGGATGTGCAGACGACCTACGAGGCCGCGGAAAAACAGGGCATCATCATTCACACCTTGTTTGCGACGGGCGTTGGCCGAGCGGGCCGGAATTCTTTCCGGGTCAGCTACGGGCAAAGCAATCTGGACCAGTTGACCGAGCGTACCGGCGGCGAATCGTTCTTTCAGGGTTTGCAGACGCCGATCTCGTTCGCGCCGTTTCTGGAGCAACTAGACATGATTTTGAAGAACCAGTATTTCCTGGGCTTCAAGATGAATGCGCCGAAGGGAAAGGGCCAACTGCGTTCTTTCAAGATCAAGACGGAACAGAAGAACGTAGATATTTCGGCGGCGGATCAGGTTTGGGTTCCTGGCGCGCCGAAGTAGATCGCTTAAGCAAATGCTGAGGGCACTGGGCGGCGGCCACATGCACCGCCGCCCGGTGTGCTTCTCGCGACAAGTCGAGCTTACAATCCGGAAAGTGTGTGTTGAAGCTGTCACACTAAGTGCCTTATGAAGATTGCGCAGGTTGGCGGTTCCCGCAACGCAGTTTCAGCATTCCTCCCGTCTGTAGTGCTCACTGTTTTTATTGCTGCGCTTTGTTGCGGCGCTGTCTGCGCGCAAGCTCCGGCTAAGCCTGCTGCTGCGGCGACTGCCAGTGCTCGCGTGACCGCGGCGGCGGTGTGGAATCCTTCGGCGGATGCGCTGGCCGCGATTCGCACCAAGTGCGAAGCCGATCCCGATAAAATCGAAACGTGTTTTCTGATGGAGATGAAGTCGGCGGGCGCTGCGCCGGAAGCAGTGGCGTTTGCACGAAGCATGGCTGGGACCGGAGTGATTTACTTGCGGTCGCTGCGCGCGGTGGCGCGGGTGGATGTGGCTTACATTCAATACGCCTTCCGCGCCAACGAACTGGAAGGCGTGCTGCTGGTGAACGGCAACCCTTCGCCGATCGACGTCGACGATGACAGCCAGTATCCGCAGGCGGAGCTGCAGAAATATCCGGCCTACGCGGCGCTGGCAAATCAATATCCCAACATCAGCATTTGGCCCGGCGACCGCAACGATCCGCAACTGCCGAAGCTGGATTCCGGCGGGTTCGGCCGGCAGACTTTTCTGGTTGATTATATTCTGCGTGACGGCTGCCACGCCTGCGCGACGATCGGCACGACGACATTTGCGTACGCGTTTGATGGCGACGGAAAATTTCAAGGCGCGCGCGTTTTTGCGGTGAAGCCCGTGGGACGGCACATGCAGGCGGTGGTCGGCCCGGAGTTTCAGACGGCTGGCGTTGAGCAGGTGCGCGTGCTGGCCGGTAAAGATTTCTCGATCACGCTGCCCGCGAATCACACGACCGGTTACAGTTGGCGGCTGGCGACCACGCTGGATCCTGCGGATTTGAAATTGGTGGGGACCACGTATTCGGAGCGGGAAAACGATAACACCGCGGTGGGTGCGCCCGGTGAAGAAGTGTGGAGTTTCACGGCGGGGTCCGCAGGCACGGTGCCGCTGCTTTTCGAATATGCCCGGCCATTCGAGAAGGACGCCAAGCCGGTGAAGACTTCGAAGTTCCTGGTGGTTATCGAATAGAAAGAGTTTGCAGTTGCAGTGCAACTGACGATGCGGTCGGCACCGGCCGAATCATCCCACGCGCAGAAATAACCGGCACAAAAACAAAAAGCCCCGGCTCGAATTTCGTCGAGTCGGGGCTTTGGTTTCGTCTTTAAGAAGCTTTTGACTTTATCGGATGGAACAGGTCAGAACCCGTCGGGCTTTGAGAGCCGAACCCGGTCCTCGAGGGACCGGTGGAGAATCGTACCTGCTACCGAAGCAGGTCGTATTCCCGTTTCTTTTAGAAAGGAGGTGATCCAGCCGCAGGTTCTCCTACGGCTACCTTGTTACGACTTCACCCCAATCATGAGTCATACCTTGAGCGCCTGCCCCCTTGCGGTTGGCTCGGCGATTTCTAGTACAGCCCACTTTCGTGATGTGACGGGCGGTGTGTACAAGGCCCGGGAACGTATTCACGGCGTCGTTCTGATACGCCATTACTAGCGATTCCGGCTTCATGCAGTCGAGTTGCAGACTGCAATCCGAACTGAGCGCGCTTTTTTGCGATTAGCTCCCCCTCGCGGGTTTGCAACGCTTTGTGGCGCGCATTGTAACACGTGTGTAGCCCTGGACATAAAGGCCATGCTGACTTGACCTCATCCCCACCTTCCTCTCCGTTATCCGGAGCAGTCCTCATAGAGTTCTCCCTTGCGGGTAGCAACTATGAGTAAGGGTTGCGCTCGTTGCGGGACTTAACCCAACACCTCACGGCACGAGCTGACGACAGCCATGCAGCACCTCTACACAGGTCCCTTGCGGGAAGGCTCTGTTTCCAAAGCTGGTCCTGTGCGGTTCAAGCCCAGGTAAGGTTCTTCGCGTTGCGTCGAATTGAACCACATGTTCCACCGCTTGTGCGGGCCCCCGTCAATTCCTTTGAGTTTCAGCCTTGCGACCGTACTCCCCAGGCGCAGGACTTAACGCGTTAGCTACGGGACGTGCCCCGTACAGGGCACACCCCAAGTCCTGATGGTTTAGGGCTAGGACTACCAGGGTATCTAATCCTGTTTGCTCCCCTAGCTTTCGTCCCTCAGCGTCAGTTGTGATCCAGCGAGCCGCCTTCGCCTCGGATGTTCCTACGGATATCTACGCATTTCACCGCTACACCCGTAATTCCACTCGCCTCTCTCACACTCTAGCATAGCAGTTTCGGCAGCAGCCTCTGGGTTAAGCCCAGAGATTTCACTACCGACTTGCCACACCGCCTACGGACCCTTTACGCCCAGTAATTCCGAGCAACGCTGGCCCCCTACGTTTTACCGCGGCTGCTGGCACGTAGTTAGCCGGGGCTTCTTATACCCGTACCGTCAAACCCTTGCGGGCTTTCTTCCGGGTCGAAAGGGGTTTACACTCCGAAAAGCTTCATCCCCCACGCGGCGTTGCTGCATCAGACTTTCGTCCATTGTGCAAGATTCCCCACTGCTGCCTCCCGTAGGAGTCTGGACCGTGTCTCAGTTCCAGTGTGGCCGGCCAACCTCTCAGTCCGGCTACCGATCAAAGCCTTGGTGAGCCATTACCTCACCAACTAGCTAATCGGCCGCGGATCCCTCTTCTGGCGACTTGCGCCTTTGAATTCAGAAGCATGTGCCCCCGAAATGTTATGCGGTATTAGCCCAATTTTCACTGGGTTATTCCCCACCTGAAGGAAGGTTATCCACGTGTTACGCACCCGTTCGCCACGGGTGTATTGCTACACCCGTTCGACTTGCATGTGTTAAGCACGCCGCCAGCGTTCGCTCTGAGCCAGGATCAAACTCTCGTTTGAAATCTGGTGTTTCCGGCTTTGAAATTATCGATTCGCATCGGTAACTTCTCGGCCAGGAACGAACTTTTTAAATCGCTCGGTTTATCTCAAATAAAGTCTATACACCGGTACACCCGGCGCACAGACCGTAACCAAACGGGTTCTGGCTTGTTTCATCCGATTGTCAAAGAGCAGGTACTCCCAGGCCAGCTGGAAGGCTTAAAGACGAACCCCGATACTACCGAAGCATGCCCAAAGAGTCAAGTAGAAATCCAAAATTATTTTCGGGGTCATCTGTGGAAAATATGGGAGGTCTGTGAATATCGCTAAAACCCTTACAGGATTGGCTTTTCTCCCCATTGCCGTTTCTCCTTCTCTTCCGCGCAACGGGTTTGATCCGTGGTTCGGCACATTTCTTTTTGGCCGGAAATTTCGCATTGCGGTCCGCACAATCGGATCGCCTAGGTTTCCTTCGGTATCAAATATTTCACCAGCAGGACTTCGTTTCCTTTTTCGTTGTAGATCAATTCGTCCACCATCTTTTGGGCCAGCATCACGCCATAGCCGCCGGGACGCAGGCCCTGGGCATCTCGGGCGGTGACGTGCCGCAGCGGGTCTTCATCGGGATTGGCAATCGCGGCGTGTTCGATTTCATCCAGAGTAAAACCTTCGCCGGGGTCTTTCACCCGGCACATGACCATGTGGCGGGCACGCACGTAGGATATTTCCACCCACTGGTCCGGCTGGAATTTTCCGCCATATTCCATCGCGTTGAGCAGGATTTCGCGCGAGGCCATGGCCAGGGCGCCGCCCTCTTCTTGGGGCAAGTCTCCGACTTCCTGCAGGAATTGAATTAGGCGGTCCGCCGTTTTTAGGTCGCAACGCGCCAGGACCCGGATCCACTCCGGCGTGGCCGACATCACTTCGATGCCGTCGTCCCAGGCCGGTCCGTCCGCGGCCATGTGAACCATTTCCGCCAATGCCTGCAGGGAAAAGGGCCGCGAAAAATAACTGAAGGCGCGTTCGCGCATGGAATCAATCACTATGGTGGGCGTGCTTTCGGCGGTCAAAATGATGAGCCGGGTGTGAGCGCGCACGCTGCGGATTTTGCGCAGCAGGTCGACGTCTTCGCGCCCGGAGGTCTTGTCGCTGGTGATAATCAGATCGAAGGGCTGCTGCTTGACGCGCTCGAAGGCAGCCGCGTTGTTGGCCGCGTGCCGCACGCTCCATTCGAGCGGATCCAGAACTTCGCGCAGCATGTCGCGGATTTCAGGATCGGCGTCGATAAGCAAAGCGCTTTTCATGCGTCGTTACCGAGTATATGCGAAACACGCGATCAAAATCAGGCCCGCGCGCAATTTCAGGCTGCTAGAAAGCCTGATTCAGGCCTGGCCTGCCGAGGAGGGACTTGTGTGCTCGGTGCGGACCAATCCGGCTTCGTCGTGCAGCTAAATCCAGCAGAATCAGCGTAGACCTGTACTGTCGTCCCAAGCGAGCAGCCTGTACGTGGCCTGTACTTTTACTGTCCTAATGTACTGGCTCGTTTTCGCCCCGATTTGCCACACCAACGGAGTGAATCGTTCGGCCCGAGTTTTTCACGGAGCGCAGACTCACGGCCGAACGGATGGCTCGGAGGCTGATCGCGCTCCGAGAAAAGAGTGATTTGGCTAAAACTATCGTCGTCCGTTTTCGAGCTAACTCGTCGCTTTTGCCTACTAAAAATCGTACGGTGCACCTGTTGAAATCCAACATTTCATATTTCTGGCGTCGATAGTTGAACTGCTCGACTTCTATAGTTATGAAAATAGGACGCTTATCTTTTTGCTAGGTTGGGTATCGAAGTGCAACGCTAGCGCCCAGCCGAAGTAGCTCTGCGGCGTAAATTTCTCGTTAGCGAACAGATTTGGGTTTAGCACCAAGCTCTGGGGTGAAGTCCTGCAGTACAAAGTTTTTGATCCTAAGGAGAGTGTATGAATTGGAAGCGCTTCGTAGTAGCGATGTTTGCGCTCCTGGTATCGGTGGTGGCGGCAAGCCAACCGATGTGGGCGCAAGCGACGGTCAGCAGCGGTAACCTGCAGGGGACGGTAACCGATGCGCAGGGCGGCGTGGTGGCCAATGCCACGGTGACGATCACCAATAAGGCGACCGGATCCGTGCTGAGCCTGACCACGAACGGCTCAGGTACCTATTCATCGGGTACTTTGGATCCCGCCGTGTACAACGTGCGATTCGAAGCTCCGAGCTTTAAGGTCACGGAGACTTCGGTCACGGTCCAAGTCGGTCAAGTCACCGTCTACAACGTGAGACTGGAAGTTGGTTCCTCGACCTCCGTGGTCGAAGTCTCCGGTGAAGCGGTGCAGGTCAATACGGACCAGGCGCAGATCGCCGGTACGTTGACCACTGAGCAGATCGAAAACCTGCCGATCAATGGACGCAACTTCCTGGATCTGGCTCAACTCGAGCCTGGCGTTCAGATTCAGGACGGCGGAAACTTCGACCCGACCAAGAACGGTTTCTCTTCGATTTCGTTCGGCGGCCGTTTCGGCCGTAGCGCCCGTATTCAAGTTGACGGCGTGGACGTTTCGGACGAGAACGTCGGCACCACCACTGAAGATATTCCGGCCAGCGCCATTTCCGAGTTTTCGGTGGCGCAATCAAGTTTGGACCTTTCGAACAGCCTGACTTCTTCGGGCGCGGTAAACGTGGTGACCAAGTCCGGCACGAACACTTTCCACGGTGAAGGTTTTGGCCTCTTCCGTGACAGCTCGCAGGCCGCAACGTTCCCCGGTGTCGGCACCGCCTTCCAACGCAGCCAGTACGGCGGCGATTTTGGCGGAGCGATCATCAAGGACAAGCTGTTCTTCTTTGTGGACGGCGAGAAAATTCTTCAGCATGCGCAAGCCGGCGTGCTGATTGGCCCTCCGCTCGATTCTTTCAGCGGCACCTTCGGCGCACCGTTTCACGACGGTGAGGCCCTCGGCCGCATCGATTATTTGGTGTCCAAGAACGTGAAAGCGTTTTTCCGGTTTAACTACTTCCAGAACTCGGACGTCGGAGCGTTCGGCGGCGCGGCGACCTATTCCAATTACGACAACAAAGACCGCACCAAGAGCTTGGTTGGCGGTGTGGATATTTCACAAGGATCCATCACTCACAGCTTCCGTGCTTCCTACCTCAAGTTCGTAAACAACATCACCGACTCGGTCGTCGGCAGCGAGTGAGCCTTTCGCCGACTTGCCGGTCAGTTTGCAGTTGCCGGGCGGTTTCGCCACGGGACCGAGCGACAACGCACCGCAGGAGACCATTCAGAGCGACCGTCAGTTTAAGTATGACGGCAGCAAAGTTTGGGGAAACCACATCATCCGTTGGGGTGTGGACTACAACCGGATCACCGGTTGGTCGTTCGCCAGCTTCTTCGGCATTACGCCCTTGGCGGTCAACTTCTTGGGCGACACCGCACGACACTTTGACCTGCCCCGGCGGACAGACCGGCGCTTCATGCCCGCTGAACTATGTTCCGGACGAGGTACTGATCGGAAACGGTCAAGGCACTTTTACCGAACTGAAGCAGTTCGGCAAGAGTTCCGGTGGTCTGGGTCCCGACAACCGCATCGGCGTGTATTTGGGCGACAGCTGGAAGATTAAGCAGAACCTGACGGTTACCTACGGCGTGCGCTACGTTCGCGACACCAACCGCACGGATAGCGATCTCGGACCGATTCCAGCACTGAATGCAGTGCTTCCCGGCTACGGAAACGGCGTGTCCCAGCCCAATAACAACTTGGCCCCCCAGCTCGGTGTCGCTTGGGATCCCAAGAGCGATGGAAAGACGGTCATTCGCGCCGGCATCGGCATTTACTACGACAATACAGTGTTTAACGACGTGCTGTTCGATCGCTTGCTCAGACTACCGAATGGCGCCTTCTTCGTTGACAGCGTTCCCTGCTTCACGGGTTCGGCGATCCCGGTCGTTTTCGGCGGCACGGTAGGAAACCAAACGATTCCGGGCGGCGATGGCACTTGCAGTAGCGCTGTTGGAACCACGCTCCCCAACACTGCTGCATTCGGCACGTGCGCCGGAATCACCACAGCGGCTTGCATCGGCCAGTTCCAAACTGCCTATCAAGCATCGTATGCGGCAAATCCGTCCGGTCCCAACGCAGCATACGTTCCCAACGCTATCGCCAACGGTCAACCGATCGAATCCGGTTTGTTGGCGCCTAATTATCGTTCGCCTCAGTCGCTGCAAATGAACGTTGGATTCCAGCGAGAGTTAAGGGCCGGAATGGTGTTGAGCGTCGACTACTTGCGCAACGTCGGCACCCACTACCTTTTGGACCTCGATGTGAACCAAACCGGAGCGACCGCCTATTTCAATCTGCCGGCGGCACAGACTGCGATCGCGAACACCAACGCTGGTTTTGGTTGCGGTGCTAGCTTCTCGCTCGCGGCGACGAGCCTGCGCGATTGCAGCGGGTGCGGTGATCGACAATTACTCCCAGAACGGTTTGGGTTCTCCTGGCAATACCGGCACTGGCGCGGGATTCGCTAACCTCCCGGGAGGCCAGCAATACGCGTTCGGCGGCAAAAATCCGAACGTCGGTGCGGTTGAGTTGTACGCACCGGTCGGTCGCTCGGTCTACAACGGTTTGGACTTCAAGTTGGTCCAGAACGTCAAGAATCCGGTTCGCTTTGGCATAGTACCTCAACTTCCAAGCGACTTATACCCTGTCCCGCTTCAACAACGCTGGATCATCCAGCTCGAACAGCGCGATCTCCGGCGGCGACCAGGACTTCTTGACCAACGGCTTGGACAACGTCAACCCGCTGCGTTACAGCGGACCTTCGTCGCTGGATCGGACCCACCAGTTCAGTTTTGGCGGATACGCCGATTTGCCGAAGGGCTTCCGGTTTGGGCTCATTTCCCACTTCTGGTCGCCGTTGGCTACCACTCCGACGGTTCCGACGACCGACACGGTTGCCGGAATCTTTACCAAACGATTATAACGGTGACGGAACGAACGGCGATCCCCTGCCGAGGTCGGTCAGCGGCGGTTGCGGTACGGTCGGTGGTTCTTGCGACTATACGACCTACAACGTCGGTGCTTTCGGTCGTTCCCTCAAGGCCGGCAGCTTGACGAATGCGGTCAACACCTACAACTCCGCGATTGCAGGCAATCCGACACCAGCAGGTCAGTTGCTTATCAACAATGGCTATGTTACGCTGGCTCAGTTGCAAGCCGTTACGATAACTAACGGCCAAGCTCTGTTCGGCGGCGTGACCCAATGGATCCCTGGGGTTCCCGCCGGACAGGTGAATATGGGTTGGTTCAAGGGCACGGACATGAAGTTCAGCTGGGTCGGTCACATTAAGGAACGTTTCACCATCGAACCGAGCGTAGGCTTCTTCAACGTCTTCAACTTTGCCAACTTTGACTCCGCTGGCAATGCTCTGGTTGGAACGCTGAACGGCAGCCACGGGTTCGATCAACGGAACTCTCTCAGCTGGCCGTCCGGATCGCATCGGAGTCGGCAGCGGAGCATTCAACTTCGGTTCACCGCGCGTTGTCGAGTGGGGACTAAGGATGACGTTCTAACTCGATTTGTGAACGAGACCGTTAACTCCGGTCGCGTAAAACCCAAAACTCACCACTGGCTCCGGGAAACCGGAGCCAGTTTTTTTTGGTTAGTCGGACCTCGTAGAGAAACGCCGGTGAGTATTCTAAAAAGTGGACGTAATCTGTAGAGATATACGAAAAATGGAATGTCCGCGCTCCAAATTTATGGATGATTTTGTCTAAGTGACGAGAAAATGGCTATTTAGGCCACCCAGCCTAGTTGGACCAGCAATTGCAGTCCTCGGCGTCACCTGGCTCCTCTCAGCTTTGCAGAACCAAAATTCTCGGGGTGTTTTTGTAATGCGTTTCCGCAGGCCGAAGTGTTTCGAAACAATCTTGGTGGTCATTAAGGAGAGTGTATGAATTGGAAGCGCTTCTTGGGGGTTATGTTTGCGCTCCTGGTTTCATTGTCCTTCGGCTCAAGCCGGGTATATGCTCAGGCGACAGTCGGAACCGGCAGCGTTCAGGGCATCATCACGGACAGCACGGGCGGAGTGATAGCCGGCGCCAAGGTGACCATCATCAATAGCGGCACAGGCCGCACCATCGACCAGGTCACAACCTCGTCCGGAACGTACAACGCCAGCTCGCTGATTCCGGGAAACTACTCGGTGCGAGTCGAGTCCCCGAATTTTAAGACTTTTGAAACGACGGTGGTGGTGCAAGTCGGTGTGATCTCCACAGTCAACTCAAGATTGGAAGTGGGCGCGTCGACTTCGGTAGTGGAAGTTACCGGCCAGCAGGTCACGGTGAATACCGAGCAGGCACAGATCGCGGGAGTCTTGAACTCCGAGCAGATCGAGAACTTGCCGGTGAATGGGCGGAACTTCCTCGACTTGGCGCAGCTTGAGCCGGGCGTTCAGATTCAGGATGGACAAACTTTTGATCCCACCAAGACTGGATTTTCCTCGATTTCGTTCGGCGGCCGGTTCGGCCGCACGGCGCGTATCGAAGTTGACGGTTTGGACGTTAGCGACGAGACCGTGGGCACTACGACGACGAACGTGCCGGCGAGCGCGATTCAGGAATTCCAGTTAGCGCAATCCAGCCTGGACCTTTCGAATGAACTGACCTCGTCGGGCGCGGTAAACGTTACGACGAAGTCGGGTACCAACACCATCCATGGCGGAGCGTTTGGCTTGTTCCGCGATAGCTCGATGGCGGCTCAGCTTCCCGGAGGCGCGACCTTCCAACGGAGCCAATACGGGGGCGACGTCGGCGGCCCGATCATTAAAGACAAGTTGTTCTTCTTTCTGGATGGCGAGCGGACCTTGCAGCATGCCGCAGCCGGTGTCCCAGTCTCGGCGCCCTTCTCTGATTACACCGGAACGTTTCAGTCGCCCTTCCTCGAAGACGATGTGGTTGCCAAAGTGGATTGGCAGGTGACCAAGAATCTGCACCTGTTCTATCGCTTCGACTATTTCAAGAACTACTTGGTTCCGTCGTTCGGAGCCGCATCGTACTCGTTCTTCTCGAACAGCGACCGCACGCGGACCCACGTGGGAGGCGCCGATTGGACCAATGGCTCCTTCACGCACAGCGTTCGCTTGGAATACCTGAAGTTCCGTAACAACATCGCTGACGCGGTTCGGGGAAGCGGCGCGCCGTTCTCCGATTTGCCCGTCAGCCTTCAGTTCGGAACTGCCGGCTTGTACACGGGCCCTAGCCCCGATGCTCCGCAGGCGACACCGCAGAGCGACCGGCAGGGCAAGTACGACGGCAGCAAGACTTGGGGAAACCACGTTTTGCGATATGGCGCCAGCATCAACCACATTCAGGGCGGCGGATTTGCCAGCTTCTTCGGTGTCTCTCCGCTGGTATACAACTTCCAGATTCCGGGCGTTTCGTACACGGGCCTGACGAACGTCTCGTGCCCGAACGGCGATTCCGGAATCAACTGCCCGTTGAACTACCAGGTTGACTTTGCCTACATCGGCAATGGCTTGGGAGCTTCGACCGAAAAGCCGGCCTTCGGTTTCGCTGGCGGTGGTTTGGGACCGGATAACCGCGTGGGCGTGTACGTCGGCGACTCCTGGAAGATTCGGCCCAACCTGACGGTCACTTACGGCGTGCGTTATTCTCGCGACACCGGCCGCACCGACAGCGACTTGCCGGCCATTCCAGAGCTGAACGCAGCTCTGCCGGGATTTGGCGATCGCGTCAAGCAGCCCAACCACAACTTTGGACCGCAGATCGGCATTGCGTGGGATCCCAAGGGCGATGGCCGCACGGTAATCCGCGCCGGAGTCGGAATCTACTACGAGAATGGCATCTTCAACAACGTGCTGTTCGATCGTCCGCCGCGGCTAGCTTCAGGCAGCTTCTTGCAGTACACGCCCGCTTGCAACTTCGGTTCGGCACAACCGGTATCATTTGCTGATGGTTCGGTGAACTTCATTCCGGGTGGTGACGCGACCTGCGGGGCCGCGATCGGCGCGCCGGATCCGGCGAACCCGGCCGAGACAGTCGCTCAGGGAATCGCTGATTTCCAGGCGGCGTTCCAGGCTTCGGCCGCGGCGCATCCGGGAGCGGTAAATAACAACTCCATCGCCAGCGAAATCAGCAATGGAGTTCCGCTGTCGGCCTTGTTCTACCCTGGGTACCAGACGCCGCGTTCAACCCAGATGAACATTGGTTTCCAGCGAGAAGTTCATCCGGGGACGGTGGTCAGCGTAGACTTCTTGCGCAACATCGCGACCCACTACCTGCTGCAGATTGACGCCAACCATACCGGTGACGCTGCTTACCTGAACCCGAGTGCGGCGGCCAATGCGATTAACAATACCAATGCCAGCTTCGGTTGCGGCACGGGTATCGCCGGCATCAGCTGCGCCATAACGGCAGGTGCCAGCATCACGGATTTCGCGAACAACGGGCTCGATTCGCCGGGCGATATCGGCGTCGGAGCCTGCAACGGTCCTACCGGTATCGGAGCCGCCTGCGCCTTTGGTGGCATCAACCCCAACATCGGAGCCGCACCCTTTCTGTTCCCGGATGGACGCTCGGTTTACAACGCTTTGGATGTTGAGATGAAGCAAAACATCCGGAATCCGTTGCCGGGAGTGAAGTACCTGAACTTCACGGCGTCGTATACGTTTTCCCGGTTCGTCAATAGCGGTTCGGGCGCATCGGCAGGCGGACCAGCCGGTGGTGACCAGGACTTCATCAATACGGCAGTGGACAACCGGAACCCGTTGGCCTACACCGGTCCCGGAGCACTCGACCGGAAGCACCAGCTGAACCTCGGTGGCTACGCGGATCTGCCGCTGGGCTTCCGGATTGGAGTTATCTCGCACGTTTGGTCGCCGCTGGCTTCCACCGCGGCGCTCAGCGGACAGGCGGCAGCAGGTGCGATCTTCCAAACGGACTTCACCGGAGACGGAACGGTCAACGACCTGTTGCCGAGGAGCTACGATGCGACCACCGGCGATTATACGCTCTACAATGTCGGATCTTTCGGCCGCAACCTCTCGGTGACAGGATTGTCGAACGCCATCAACAATTACAACAACACCATCGCCGGACAAGCAATCACTCCGGCCGGACAAGCGTTGGTGAATGCAGGGCTGATCACCAAGGCTCAACTAATCGCGCTCGGTGGAACTCCGCCGTCAATTCCTTCGGTGCCTGCCGGCGAAGTTGGCCTGGATTGGCTGAGGGCGTTCGACGTTCAAGTTGGATGGGTTGGTCATTTCTTCCACGAACGGTTGACCTTGGAACCGAGCGTGGGGATCTACAACGTGTTCAACTTCACGAACTATGATGGAGCTGGATTCACGCTGAGCGGCGCACTGAGTGGTCAGCCTGGATCCATTAACGGTACGACGCCGGATCTTCGGACGAATCGCATCGGCGCCGGATCGGGAGTTTTCGCGCAAGGCGCACCTCGGGTCATCGAGTTCGGCCTGAAGTTCTCCTTCTAGCAAGAACCCGTTTTGCAGGAAAAACCACCGGCCTTCGGGCCGGTGGCTTTTTTTTTGGTTGGACAGCTTTTTTCAGAAAAGAGCGCGTGGGGTTGGGGGTGCTATTGCAACTTGGCGAGCGAATCCTGAAATGGCGGGCGGGCGACGCCGCGCTCGGTGATTATGGCGGTGATGTAGCGGGCGGGGGTGACGTCGAAGGCGGGGTGGGCGGCGTTTACTGGCGGGGCGATATTGATGCCAGCAACGTGGGTGACTTCTTTGGAGCTGCGCTGCTCGATGGGGATTTCGTCGCCGGAGGCTAGCGTTAAATCCAGCGTGGAGATGGGGGCGGCGACGTAGAACGGGACGTTGTTTTCTTTGGCGAGGACGGCGATGCCGTAGGTGCCAATTTTGTTGGCGGTGTCACCGTTGGCGGCGATGCGGTCGGCGCCGACGACCACCGCGCCGACATTTCCAGTGCGCAGGAAGTGCCCGACCATGTTGTCGGTGATCAGGGTCAGCGGGATATGGTCCTGATGGAGTTCCCAGGCGGTCAGGCGGGCGCCCTGCAGGTACGGGCGGGTTTCCGGCACCAACACTTCGAACGTAGCGCCATTCTCGACCGCAACGCGAATTACTCCAAGGGCGGTGCCGATGCCGCCGGTGGCGAGCGCGCCAGCGTTACATTGAGTCATAACGCGGCCAGTTTTTGGCATTAGCGCGGCGCCGAAGCTGCCGATGCGACGATCGGCGGCGCGGCGCTCTTCGTGAACCAGCTTCGCTTCCTGGACTAAACCCTCGCGAATCGAATCGATGTGCGGCTGCCCGTTGCTGGCCGTGGCGTGGGCCAGCTCGGCGAATTTCTTCTTGAAGCGGGCGATGGCCCAGAACAAATCGACGGCGGTGGGGCGGGTGGTTGCGAGAGTTTCGCAAATCACCGGGAATTCTTTCTGAAGTTCTTCGAGCGTTTTGGCTTTGGAGCGCTGAACCCCGAGCGCAACGCCCATGGCAGCGGCTACGCCGATGGCCGGCGCGCCGCGGATGATCATGGTCTTGATGGCGTGGGCGACGTCGCGGTAGTCGGTGTAGGTGTGGTAAACCACTTCGCCGGGTAGCTTCAGCTGGTCGAGAATGACCACACCAGCGACGGTCCATTCGATGGGTTCAACAGTATGCAACGCGATTTTCTCCATTTCCATTCTAACTGAAACTCGAGCGCCGGCGATTCGCGCGCCTAAGCGGGCGGCATGTGCCGCAGCCCGTGCGAGGCAATCAGAAACGCGATCGCAATAAACGAGTTATAGCTGACGTGCATCAGGTAGCCGGGCAAAACGTTACCGCTTTTGGCGCGGGCAGCGGTAAAGACAATTCCTACCGCGACGAGTAGCGCCACCTGCGCGAAATTTCCTCCCAACTGAGACGAATGCATCAGGCCAAAGAGCAGGCCGGTCAGGATGACGCCAGGTACGACTCCAAAGCTGCGAGCGACGACCGGATACAGGTAGCCGCGGAAAATCGTTTCTTCGAAAAAAGGAGCAACGGTGACGCTCATGATTAGCAGCAGCAGCGCGGTGTGACGATCCTGAAAATACTGTTCGATGGGCATTTTGTGCGTCGGAACAAAGCGCGAGGAGACGAGGGCTACCAGGATGGAGAGCAGGACTCCTCCTGCGATGCAACTCAGATAGGCTGCGGCGGGCGGGAGTTTTCCAGTGTCGAGCGGGTGCCAGCGCATCGTGCTCCAGAAAGGTGAACGAAAACGAAGTCGCATTTGAGCGACGAGAAAGACCAGCAAGACTGCCGATAGGCCAAACATGCCGTAGATGGCAAATTGGGCCTGAAACATTGGCGAATTTTCAAATTGCTCTTTGGTGATTCCCGCTTTCTGCATGTGCGCGCCGAGCGCCACGCCGAAGGTGACGAGCGTAAGAAAACCGATGAGCAGGACTAAAGCTATATCCCACCAGTCCCATGGAACGCGGAGGTCTTCGGGAAGCCCAGGACGGAAGCGCGGCGGTGTCGGAGGCGGCACGAGCGGATCGATCGGAGTGGGCAATTCGGTGTTGCCAACGATTTGCGGAGAATTGGGGGACGAGTCCGGGGAGGCGGAACTACGCTCGGGCTCGAAGAGATTCAGGTTCTGCTGATCAGAATTCATGGAGTCTCTGGTTCGCGCAGCGGAATGACGCTGACGATTTTAACTGGCACGTTTGGCATCGAGCGGTTCGGATTTGTGCCCGTTCCCGTTAAGCGAGCGTGCCAGGATTTGGCCGGTGTAGGACTTCTTGACCTTGGCCACTTGTTCGGGCGTGCCTTGGGCCACAATGCGGCCGCCGTCTTCGCCGCCTTCGGGGCCGAGATCGATGATCCAGTCGGCTTGTTTGATCACGTCGAGATTGTGCTCGATGATCAGAACGGTGTTGCCCAGCGAAACTAGACGATTGAGGACATCGAGAAGTTTTTTGACGTCGTCAAAGTGCAGGCCGGTGGTCGGCTCGTCGAGAATATAAAGGGTGCGGCCGGTCTGGCGTTTGGAAAGTTCGCGAGCGAGTTTGGTGCGCTGGGCTTCGCCGCCGGAAATGGTGGTGGCGGATTGGCCGAGCTGAACGTAGCCGAGGCCGACATCGACGAGAGTCTGGAGCTTGACCTGGATCGCCGGAATATTTTCGAGGATCTTCAGAGCTTCTTCGATGGGCAAATCGAGAAGATCTGAAATCGAAAGGCCTTTGTAACGGACGGCCAACGTTTCGGCGTTGTAGCGCTTGCCGCGACACACTTCGCAGGTGACGTAAACATCCGGCAAGAAATTCATTTCGATGCGGCGCTGGCCGTCGCCTTGGCAGGCTTCGCAGCGGCCGCCTTTCACGTTAAAGCTGAAGCGTCCCGGTTTGTAGCCGCGTTCGCGCGATTCGGGGAGCATCGCGTAGAGTTCACGAATCGGAGCGAATACACCCGTATAGGTGGCCGGATTCGAGCGCGGGGTGCGGCCGATGGGGGCTTGATCGATCTGGACGACTTTGTCGATGTTTTCTATCCCGGAAATCGCGCGGTGCGCGCCGGGTTTTTCCATCGAGCGATAGAGACTCTGCGCGAGCGAACGGTACAGGATGTCGTTGACCAGCGTGGATTTTCCGGAACCGGAGACGCCGGTGACGACTGTCAGCAGTCCGAGCGGAATCGAAACGTCGACGTTTTTGAGGTTGTGACCGTGGGCGCCAAGGATGGCGATGGCTTTTCCGTTGGGCGAGCGTCGGGAATCGGGAACATCGATTTTCACTTGGCCGGAAAGATACTTACCCGTCAGCGACGCGGGATTTGCGGCGATATCATCCGGCGATCCGAAGGCAACCAGGTAGCCCCCGGTTTTGCCGGCGCCGGGCCCAAGATCCAGGACGTAGTTGGCGCGGCGGATGGTTTCCTCGTCGTGCTCGACGACCAGGACGGTATTACCCAAATCCCGCAGCGTTTCGAGCGTGGTCAGCAGCTTGCCGTTATCGCGGGCGTGGAGGCCGATGGAGGGTTCGTCCAAAACATACATCACCCCGCGGAGCCGCGAGCCGATTTGCGTCGCCAGGCGGATGCGCTGCGCTTCGCCCCCGGAGAGCGTGGCAGCGGAACGGGCCAGCGTGAGATACGACAGGCCAACGTCGAGCAGGAAATCGAGGCGCTCGGCGATTTCGGTCAAGGCGCGGCCAGCGATTTTTTCCTGACGCGCGGTGAGCTTGGCGCGAATTTTATCCACGGCGGCTCGTGCACCGCTCAGCGGCAGGCCGGTGAAATCCGCGATGGAAAGGCCGGCGATTTTCACAGCGAGGCTCTCGGGACGCAGACGGCGTTCGCTGCAGGCCACGCACGGCGCGGGGGACATGTACTGGGTCAGCCACTCGCGATAGGCGTCCGATTTCGATTCTTCGAGATTCGATTCGAGATGCGCGAGCAGGCCTTGAAAATTCAGTTCCTTCTTGGTTTTTGGCGTCGCCGGATTGCCGTGCAAAATTAAATTCTGCGTCTTGCGCGACATTTTCTCGAACGGAACGTCCAGATCGAAATCGTAAGCAGCGGCAGCCAGACGAAGCGTGCGCTGAAGAAATGTAGAGCCGGAACCGGGACCGAGGCCGCCTTCGAAGAGCGGCTTGGTCCAATCGACGATGACTTTGGCCGGATCGAAATCGTATTTCGAGCCCAGGCCGTGACATTCGGTGCAAGCGCCATAGGGCGAATTGAAACTAAACGAGCGCGGCTCGAGTTGCGGGACGGAAATGCCGCAATCGGGGCACGCTAGTTTCTCGGAATAGACATGCTCGTCACCGCCGACGACGGCGATGGTTACGAGGCCACCGGTGAGTTTGAGCGCAGTTTCGACGGAATTTTCCAGGCGCTGGGCGACTCCGTTTTTGAGGAGCAAACGATCGACCACGATTTCGATGGTGTGATTCTTGCGGCGATCGAGCGGGATCGGCTCATCGAGATTCATCAGGTCGCCATCGATGCGCGCGCGGACGTAGCCTTCCTTGGCGTACTTCTCCAATTCTTTTTTGTATTCGCCCTTGCGGCCGCGAACGACCGGAGCGAGGACCATGATGCGGTCGTCGGGTTTCAGCGCGAGGACCGACTGCACGATCTGCTCCGTGGATTGGCGCGTGATGGAATTGCCGCAATTCGGGCAATGCGGCGTGCCGATGGCGCTGTAGACCACCCGGAGGTAATCGTAAATTTCGGTGATGGTGCCGACGGTGGAGCGCGGAGAGCGCGTGGTGGTTTTCTGCTCGATGGCGATGGAAGGCGAAAGGCCCTCGACGGAATCAACGTCCGGGCGCTCCATTTGATCCAGAAACTGACGAGCGTAGGCGGAGAGAGACTCGACGTAACGGCGTTGACCCTCGGCATAGAGGGTATCGAAGGCGAGCGAAGATTTGCCGGAGCCGGAGAGGCCGGTGACCACGGTCAAGGTGTTGCGCGGGATTTCGAGGCTGATATTTTTAAGGTTGTGCTGCCGCGCGCCCCGCACCACGATTTTCTTCAAAGCCATAAGAACTAGAACACTCCCTACAGGCCGGTCCCACATACGATGGGTACAATGAGCCCAAGGTAATCTCTCAACATAGCAAGCAGGGCCGGAGAGGTCAATACGCTCGGAAGGGGATTCGCGCGGAAAATGCGGCGAAGATCGGGGATTTTGTGGAAATTTTTCAGCGAAGCATTTAACACCGGGCGCGCGCAACAAAAGCACTATGCAATTTTGTCGGGGGGTGGGATTTTTTACCCGCGGCCCGAATCCGAAGTCGCTTCTTTTCAATGCTTTCAGTTTGGCAAATGAGGTGCGACAGAGAGTATGTCAGAAGGAAGGAAGCCGAGGATCCCTTCGGGGATTGAGGGCTGGGCCGGCTTCCTTCCTTCGGCTTTTTTTCGCTGCTTCATAACCTCGCGCACACCCATTCCGAACGGAAATCCATTCGATACAGAATCACAAGGTGAAAATAAGACGCACAGCCTTTAGAATTGAGGCACGGCTGGGGCGTGGTCCAATTGGTAGGGCACCTCACTGTTAATGAGGCCGGTGTTGGTTCGAGTCCAACCGCCCCAGCCAAAAACCGCTACGCTCGTCGTTACAGGCCGATGCTGCCTAGCAAGGCGCTAAGGCGAGTCAGCTCCACTTCCGCATCCGCGATTTCCGGTTTGAACTTCTCTTCGAATTCTTTGCCCAGGCGCTCGGCTTCGGCGCGCAACTGTTCCAATTTATTTTTTGCGGCTTGATGTTGATGGGTGATCTGGGCGACGTCGTGCGGCGGCAATTCGGTCATTTAATTCTCCTCGCAAAATAGGCGATGCAGTTCGGTTCTTAATCCTTGATGGTCGGAAAATTCGCCTGGGTCCACTCGCGCCAGCCACCATCCATGGAAATCACGTTGGAGTAGCCCATCTTTCTGAGATTGTCGGCGGCGAGCGCAGAGCGGAAGCCTCCGCCGCAATAGAGCACGATGGCGGCGCCCTTTTCGGGGATGGCCTTCTCGATGTCGCGTTCGATGATGCCTTTGCCTAAGTGGATCGCGTTGGGAATGTGGCCGCGGGCCCATTCGCTTTCTTCGCGAACGTCGACAAGAATTATGGGTTCACCCGCGTCGAGCCGTTTCTTGGTGGCTCGCACGTCTTCTTCTTTGATGTGTTTTTTCGCCTCACGAACGAGAGCGAGAAAACCTTCCGCGTGATCGATGGCCATACAGGCTCCTGAGAGTTTGTAGTTTACCGCAGGTCGAGGGCGGCGCCCGACGCGTCCTTATTATGGGCTCCGCAGGTCATTTCATGTCGCGCCAGTTCGGACCGACTTTGGTATCGACCAGGATGGGCACTTCGAAGGCATGCGCGCCCTCCATGACTTCCCTGACCACTTTGGTGAGCTTGGGAATTTCGGCTTCGGGGCCTTCAAAGAGCAACTCGTCGTGGACCTGCAAAATCATTTTAGATTTGAATTTTTCGTGGGGCAGGCGGCGATCCAGTTCGATCATGGCCAATTTGATGAGGTCGGCGGCGGCGCCCTGCATGGGCGTGTTCATGGCGGTGCGTTCGGCGAAATTGCGCAGGTTGACCTGCGGCGAATTGATCTCAGGAATGGGGCGGATGCGGCCGAAGATCGTTTTGGTGACGCCGGTTTTGCGCGTCTCAGCGATTTGGCGATCGAGGAATTCCTTCACGCCGTGGTAGCGCTCGAAATATTTGGCGATGAAATGTGCAGCTTCTTTTTGTTCGATGCCGAGCTGCTGGGCGAGGCCGAAAGGCGAGAGGCCGTAAATTACGCCGAAGTTGATGACTTTAGCGACGCGGCGATGCTCGCGGGTTTGGGCGAAAGGCGCGATATCGAAGACTTCCTGGGCGGTGCGGGAGTGGATGTCTTCACCACGACGGAAAGCTTCGACCAATACGGGGTCGCGGGACAGGTGCGCCAGGATGCGCAGCTCGATCTGCGAATAATCGGCGGAAAGCAGCAGGGAGCCGGGGGCGGAGACGAAAGCCGCCCGAATTTCGCGTCCCAGTTCGGTGCGGACCGGAATGTTCTGCAAGTTTGGATTCGAAGAACTGAGGCGGCCGGTGACCGCGCCGGTCTGGGAAAAACGAGTGTGCAGCCGTCCGGAGCCGGGATGAATCAAGCGGGGCAGAACGTCGGCGTAGTTCGATTTGAGCTTGGTCAGCTCGCGATACTCGATGACTTTCTTGGGCAGCTCGTGGACGGCGGCGAGTTCTTCGAGCACGTCGGCGGCGGTGGAGCGCGATTTGGTGCGGCTGCGTCGCGGCGGTTGCAGGTTCAGCTTATCGAAGAGGACTTCGGCGAGCTGCTGCGGTGAGCCGACGTTGAATTCGAAGCCGACCAGGTCGTAAATGCTTTTTTCGAGTTTGGCGATTTCCTCGGTGGTGCGCGTCGAGATGCGATCCAGCTCCGCCGGATCGACGCGCACGCCGGCGGCTTCCATACGAGCGAGGACTGCCGCGAGGGGCAAATCGATTTTTTCGTAGACGTCGAGCAGGCCGAGCTTTTCGACTTCTTCGCGAAGGATGGGGACCAGGCGCAGCAGGAAATCGGCGCGTTCGCCGGGAGCGCCCGAAAGGGTGCGATTCAGGTGGCGCAGAACGACTTCAGCGAAGTCATGTTTGGCGGTGGTGGGCCGCAGTAGATAGGAATACAGCATGGTGGCGTGGCGAATGCCGGTGACGGCGTCGGGATTCGCGGCGATTTCGGGATTGGTGAGGAGATGGAATAGTTTTGGGTCGTGGACGGTTTTCGGGCGTTTGGTATCGGCGAGCCAAGTCTGCAAAGTGGCTAGTGATTTATTGTCGGCTTCATTTGTGGCGATTCGCGACTGGCCGGCCTCGGTGGAGAATTCCACCGAAAGCACACGGGTTCCGAAACCTTCTTCATCGGGGTCTTGGGCGTCAAGCGAGAGCCATGCCGCTGATTCCTGACCGGCCTTGATGCCCGAAAGGAATTTTTGCAGCTGGGCGGGCGTTTCCAAGGGCGCGTAATCGGTTTTGCGATCGTCGGTGACGGGTGCGAGATCGCGAATCAGAGAAGTGAATCCCAGCTCGGTATAAAGCTCGCGCAGGGCCTGGGCATCGGGTTTTTCGATTTTCATGAGGCCGAGGTCGAAGGGCACCGGCGCATCGGTGGGTATGGTCGCCAGCTGCTTGCTGAGGATTACGAATTCACCGCAATTTTGCAGGGCCTCGCGGTAATTGACGCGCTTCACTTCTGCCGCGTGTTTCAGGGTTTCTTCGGCGCTGCCAAATTGTTGGATCAGCTGCCGCGCCCCTACTTCGCCGATGCCTGCTTTGCGGCGTTCACCGGGGGCGGGCTTGTCGTTCGGGTTGCGGGCGCCCGGGATGTTGTCGATGGAGTCGCCCATCAGGGCCATGACGTCGGCGACTTTGGAGGGCGGCACGCCCATGATTTCTTCCACCATTTTTTCATCGATCAGCAGGTCATTCTTGGTGGGATTGAGGATGGTGACGTCTTTATTGACCAGCTGCAGCAGATCTTTGTCGCTGGTGACGATGAAAATTTCGAGGTCTTCTTTCTTTTTGTATTCAACGGCGAGGCGAGCGAGGGTGCCGATGACGTCGTCAGCTTCGTAGCCGGGATATTCGAGAATCGGCAGACGCATGGCGGCGCAGTAGCGGCGGACGAAGGGGATCTGGATCGAAAGATCGTCGGGCATTGGCGCGCGTTGGGCTTTGTACTGCGCGAAAAGTTTGTCGCGGAAAGTGGGCGCGGAGTGATCGAAGACCACGGCGAGATAGTCCGGCGGGCGATCTTTATTTTCCAGGATCCGGCGCATCATGGTGGCGAAGAGGTACGGAACTTTGGTGGGAACACCGGCGCTGGTTTGCAGCCGGTCCATGGGGGCGAAGAAGGCGCGGAAGATGTAGCCCATCGCGTCGATCAAAAATAAACGTTTTCGGGGAGTGGAAGGCATTCTGAGTGTTTTGGTCGGCTGAGTGCGACAGTGAATTATAGCAGGCGGCGAGGAACTCTCGAAAATGCGCGGAAGGCGTGTGGCTGCGGAGCGCGAAGGGTCTCGAGGGGTAATCTCCACCGCACAGGGTGGTTTGTTTGGGAGAGGGCTGGACCGGGTGCAGATACACTTCAGGTAGAGGTATAGCGGCGATGAGACTCAAGCTGGCGAGTGTTTTTCTTCTGGTAGTTCTGATACCGCTTCCGGGCTCCGGTCAAAGCACCTTGAAATCGGCGATGTTTCCCTTCGATAGCCTGAAGGAGCAAAAAGAAGAGAACGCGACCTTTCGCCCGATTCTGGACGGGCTAGTTCATAGCGGTATTCGAGTGGATGTCCACGAAGTGTTCCTGCTGCCGGGCAGCCTGCCGCACCACATGCACCACCATTCGATGGACGAATTATTCCTGGTGAGCGAAGGCGAGGTCGAAATGACCATCGCGGGCAAGAAAACGCGACTGGGACCCGGGTCGGCGGCATTTGCGGCATCGGGAGACGAGCACCAGATTCAGAATCTGGGCACCCGGCCGGCGCAGTACTTTGAAGTGATTCTGGGCGGCAGCGCTCCGCACAACTGAACTCCAGCACTCCGGATAGCCGGTTCAACTTGAGCTTCCGTACCTTCCTAATTTCTCCGCCCGAAAAACCACGCGCCATTCACATCTTTGTTGACTAGAGGTCGGCGTGAGCTTATAGATAACGCAATCGAAGAGCAGCAGGGTGGGAGTTTGGGGCGCAAGAAAAACTATTGTCCGCATTAGTGCTTTTGATAGGACAACCGCGCCTCGAACGCCGTATAACTCTTCGCACGGTTTCAGCCGTCATTCACAGGGAGAAGATCATGAGGATTTGCCGGTGTAGCACGGGCGCAGCGGTGGCGTGCGCGATCTTGGTCATTTTGCTGAACGCGACGGCCGGCTGGACCCAAACATTTCGCGGAAGCATCCTCGGGACGGTGACCGACACCAGCGGCGCGGCGGTAAGCAACGCGACGGTGACGATCCACAACGTGGCGACGGGGATCGATCGCATCACGCAAACCAACGCCGACGGCAGTTACTTGGTGCCGGAACTGCAAATTGGCACGTACACGGTGACGGTGGAGCTGACCGGTTTTCAGAAGGCGATCACGACTGGCGTGGTGGTGGATGTGGCGAGCGAGAAGCGCATCGATGCGGCGCTGAAGCCGGGTGCGGTAGCTAACAGCGTGACGGTGGCTGGGGAAGATTTGCCGCAGATCGACACGACGGGAAATACGCTGGGCGGAGTTTTGACGCAGGACAACATCAAGGATCTGCCGGTCAACGGACGCGACTATACAAAGCTCATTTTCCTGAATCCTGGCGTGGCAGGCTCCCCCGACCAGATTTCAGACTCGCCGGGTTCTTACGGCGAATTTTCGATGAACGGAGCGCGAGGACGATCGAATAACTATCTGCTAGATGGCATCGGATATGAATGATGGCTACCGCAACGATCCGGCGATCAATCAGGCGGGTGTGTTCGGCACGCCTTCGGCGATTCTGCCCATCGATTCGATCAGCGAATTGAACGTGCTGTCGAACTACCAGCCAGAGTTCGGGCGCAACGGTGGAGCGGTGGTCAACATCGTTACCAAAAGCGGAAGCAATCAGTTTCACGGGGATGTTTTCGATTACTTCCGGAACAACGCGCTCGACGCGCGCAACTATTTCAATTTCGGCAACCAGCCGCAGGCGGCATTCAAGAACAACCAGTTCGGCGGCTCGTTAGGCGGACCCATCATTAAGGATAAGACCTTTTTCTTCGTGGACTACGAAGGCCAACGCGAAGGCGTGGGCGTGGTGACCCTGGCGTGCGTGCCGGGCGTGACCGCAGCGGATGCGACGAATCCGGTAATTGCGGCGTTGCTGGCGCGAAATCCCTGGCCACAGCCGAATATTCCCGGCACGGCTCCGTCGGATACGGGATGCGGCGGAGTGCCCGACGCATCAATTACTTCGCCTTCTTACAACAATTTGAGCAGCGTGATCGCCAAGGTGGATCACACCTTCGACCAGAACAATACGATCACGGGCCGGTACTTTTTCGGAGACAGCGTGCAATCGTTTCCGTTGGCCCTGACTTCCAGCGGTGGGCAATTGCCCGGATTCAATACGTTCACTCCGACCCGGGTGCAGCTCGCTTCGATTTCCTATGTGCACATTTTTTCGGCGAATAAGGTAAACGAAGTGCGTTACGGCTGGAACCGGTTCGCTGAGGGATTTTTGCCTCAGGATCACGGCTTCGACCCTGGCACCATTGGATTGTGCAACGCACGCCCGCAAACGTCGCCTACGTGTTCGAGTTCCGGGTTGCCCATCATTGTGGTAGGAGGTTTTGCCCAGCTGGGAGCGTCATCCTCGACACCACGCCACCGCTTCGACAGCAACAATCAGTTCATTGAGAATTTTTCGTGGAAGCTGAACAAGCATGATTTGAAATTCGGCTTTGAATTTCGGCGAACCAGTATCCAACAATACTTCGACAAATACTTCCGTGGAAAGCTGGAATTCAATGACATCGAAGATTTCCTTTCAGGAACCGTGGATGGCGGATTCAACTATAGCGGAGACACCATCCGGCACACCTACCAGAACAACGAAGGACTCTACGCCCAAGATACGTATCACGTGACGCAGCGCATTACGTTCAGCTACGGTCTGCGCTGGGATAATTATGGAGTCGTTGCGGAAAAGGATAATCTCTTCAGCAATATCACCGACTTAGATCCGGCGGCGGGGACATTCACGCTGGAGCAGGTCGGGCAGCCGGGGTTGAATCAGCTTTATCGGCCGGACCACAAGAATTTCGCGCCGCGGTTGAGCGTGGCTTGGGACGTCTTTGGCTCCGGCAAAACAGTGGTACGTACCGGCTGGGGCATGTTCTTCGATGCCTTTTCGCAGGACTTTTTCCTGGGCCACTTGCCTTACCCGCCGTTTTTCGATCCCGGTCCGGCTTACAACAACATCGGGCCCGATCCCATCCTCCCGGCAGCTGTGACCGGATCGATTGTGTCGGGCGTCCCGGTATACGGAACACCGAGTTGCGGGAGTCTGGAATGCGACGTCTTCGCCTTCGATCGCAATCTGAAGACGCCCTACATGGAGAACTACAATCTGAACATCGAGCAGCAGATTTCCCAAAAAGTTTCGCTGCAGGTGGGCTATGTGGGCTCGCAAGGGCACCGGCTACTACGATTTGTGGATTTGAATCAGCCGAGTCAAGGCGTGATCGATTCGAGCGACGTCACGTTTGCCCAAGGCAATGTATCGACGCCCACATTGAACTTTCCTTCCGCGCCTTGCTTTCCGAATGGAGGTCCGGGCTGCATTCCGAGCTACGGGGCGCCGCGGGTGTACGGGAATAATCCGTACGGAGCTTTTTACGTTCTGCAAGAACAGTCCTCGGCGCGGTCGAACTACAATTCACTGCAAACCAGCTTGAAGGTGAACGGGTGGCACGGCATCACTTCGATGGTGAACTACGTCTGGTCACATTCGCTCGATACGGCCAGCGACGGCGAAGACTTCGAGCCGAACGCCGCGCAGCCGAATGACAGCAACCGGCCTAACCTTGAGTATGGCAATTCGAACTTCGATATTCGGAATCGATTTACCTGGGTTTTCGCGTATGAAGTTCCGCACATGGAAGGTAATTGGCAAAAGCTGAAGAATGGTTGGGGATTCAACAGTACGGTGACCTTGCAAGACGGCCAGCCTTTCAATCTTAACTACAACTTCGAGGGTGACTTCAGCGGAAGCGGGGAAGGCGATGACCGGCCCGATGTGATTGCCCGTCCGCACTACCAATTCAACAACCCTGCGAACTTTCTTGATCTGAGCGCGTTTGCCACGCCCTGCACGCCGCTTTCCGGCACGGCACTGGCAGCCTTCGAGGATTCGGGAGACGGTCCAGACCAGAATTGCGTCCCGGGAACCAGGCATTTTGGAGATCTGGGACGCAATTCGCTTCGTGGACCCAGCTTTAAGCAGTGGGATTTTGCGATTTTCAAGAACACCAAAATTACAGAGCGGCTGGGGATGCAGTTGCGCGCGGATTTCTTCAACCTGCTGAACCACCCGAACTTCTCAAGCCCGTTGCTACCGGCGTTTATTGCTGACGCAGCCCAGCAGGGCATCGGCACGAACGGCGTCAGCCAAGGGGCATACCAATTGACCGCGACGGGCGACGTGGGCATCGGGAACCCATTCCTGGGAGGCGGGGCGCCGCGAGGAATTCAACTGGCAGCGAAGTTCACGTTCTAGCGGGCCCTGAGAGGGCTTAGAGCAGGTCTAGAGCGCAATACGGCGATTGATGGCGCGGCCCGGTGGCCAGAGCAGGATTCGGCTGCCGGGCCGTTCTGTTCACATAAGGATGCGAAAGCGTAGGGATTTGATAGGCTTTTGCATCGATTTGGGTCGGGCCGCAGCTTTCCAGTCTTGGTAGCTGGTGGTAACGGCAGGCTCGTCATGGAACCTAAGCCGTTGGTTTGTAATACGTTTGAAATATTCTGATAGGGCGCTGCGTATCTATCTATGGAGCGACGGAAGACGACCGGAGACATGAGCGCCGCCGAACTAGCGGATGTGCTTACGCAGGTCCGGGCGGGCGACCCGGAGGCCTGGGGGGCGCTGTATGGGCAGTACGCGCCGGCCATATTCCGGTTTTGCCGCAGGGCCTTGCCCACTCGCGAAGATGCGGAAGATGCGACGACGGAGATTTTTATGAAGGTACGGCAAAAATTGGGGACCTACGACGAGTCGCGGCCGTTTACGGCCTGGCTGTACAAAGTGGCCAGCAACCATTGTTGGGATATGCTGCGGCGGCGCAGGATTCGTCAGGATTTGGAAACCGGCGATCTGGAGACGCTGCCGCTGGAGCATCCGGACCCGGACCAACTGGAACAGCTGCAGACAGCGCACGACAGCAAGCACGTGCGGGCGGGATTGGCGAAAATGCCGGACCGGGCGCGCATGGCGCTGGTGCTGCGCTACTACTCGGAAATGAGCTACGACGAGATTGCGGATACGTTGGGCGTGCGGCGCGCGTTTGTGGGGGTATTGTTGCTGCGCGCGCGGCATCAGTTGCGGGAAATTCTGGCGGAAGGACCCGGGGGAATGCAGAGCGCGGCGGCTGGGGGCAAGGCATGAATCACTTCGATGAAATGACCGGCTTGCTGTATCTCGAACAGCAACTCGATGCGAGTCACGCGCAAGAAGTGCGCGCGCACGTCGTGACCTGCAACCAATGCCGCAGCTTGCTGCGAGCTTTGGAGCTGGAAGGCGTGTGGTTGCGCCAGTCGCTGGACGCTGACGATGAATCGGTTCCGGCACATTTACTACAGGCCCCTGAGCACGGCGGCACGCCCTGGGGCTGGCTCTCGGCGTTGGGTTTGAGCGCAGGCGGGGCTTACACGATGTGGAGTGGATTTATCGAGCCGTGGCGAGCGCAGGCGGCACAGTCCGGGTTCACGCAGGGAAATCTTCTGACCATGCTGTTTTTCAGCGGTGCATTCTGGAAAGGATGGGACGCGATGCGAAGCCTGACCGAATTTCTGGCGGTAGCGACAGTGGGGATGGTGGTGATCTGGCTGTTGCGGCGGCATCTGCGGCGGATTACCACGCTGGCGGTGGTGATGGGCGCGATGCTGATGGCGCTCACGCTGGCTCCGGCGGGCCAAGCGGCGGACATCAAGCACGGAGACCCGAACTACGCGCTGCCCGCGGGCGAAACGATTCACACGGATCTGATCGTCTCTGCCGACAACACCAAGATCGATGGCGACATCGACGGCGATCTGATCGCCTTCTCGCGTAGCGTGACAGTGAACGGCCACGTGAAGGGTGACGTGATTTCGTTCAGTGAAGAACTGCATGTGAACGGCGTGGTGGACGGCAACGTGCGGACTTTCGTAAAGGAATTGCGGCTGAACGGCACGGTGGGAAGAAACGTGATGGCCTGGGCCGGCGATGTGAACTTCGACGAAAAATCGACGGTGAACGGCACGATGACGCTGGGTTCGGGAGACAGCGTGTTAAACGGAAAATTGGCGGGCGACCTGTTGTCCTTCTCCGGTTCACTGCAAATGGATGGAAACTTCGGACGCAACGTGATGATCCGCACCGGACACCTGACCATCGGGCCGCAAACGGTGATTGCCGGTGATACTAAAGCGCAGCTGCGGAGAGAGCCGGAGATTTCTCCGGAAGCGAAATTTGGCACTCCGATTCAAAAAACGATTATCCAGCACGACTCCGAGACTAGCTATTCTTCACCGCGATATTATTGGCACCAAGTTTTGCTGTGGGGCGCGAGTTTTATTTTTGGGCTGGGGCTGCTGCTGCTGGTGCCTGGGTTCTTTTTCGATTCGGTTGGCGCCTGCAAGCGAACGCTTCCGGCATTCGGATTTGGAATTCTTTTTGCAATCGCGACTCCGATCATGGCGATCATCGTATGCATCACAATTGTGGGAATTGGGGTGGGGATTACTTCGCTGATGTTGTGGGCCATTGCGCTGTATGCAGCGCAGGTGGTGGTGGGAACTTGGCTGGGCGACCGTATCTTGGGCCCTTCGATTGGATTCGGGCCGACGCTCGGTCATATGGCGTTAGGGTTACTGATTCTGCGTGTGATTGGGCTTATCCCTTATCTGGGAGGGTGGGTAAGTGCCGTGGTGATTTGCGTGGGGCTGGGTGCGTTCGTGTTGGCGATCTACCGGAACAACCGCGCGCAAGTGCAGACGGCTGGTGTATTAGTTTAGTTTTGGCTTCAGGATCGGGCGGCGTCAGGAAATGACGCCGAGTTTTTTGCCGACACGCGCGATGGTGTGGGCGGCCTTTTCCAGATCGGCGCGTTTGTGCGTGGCGGTCACGATGGTTCGCAGGCGGGCTTTCCCTTCGGCCACGGTGGGGAAGCCGATGGCTCCAGCGAAAACTCCTTCATCGAATAATTCCCGCGAAAATTGAAAGGCTTTGCCAGCATCGCCGACCATGATCGGTGTGATTGGCGTTTCACTATTTCCCAGGTTGAATCCCAGTTTTTTCAATTTGCGTTTGAAGAATTTAGTATTGGCCCAGAGCTTCTTGATCAGCTTTTCGCCTGCTTCCGAATCGAGCAGTTCGAAGGCGGCTTGGCACGTGGCGGTGACGGAGGGTGGATGCGAAGTGGAAAACAGGAAGGGGCGGGCCCGCTGATACAGAAAATGAATTAGATCCTGCGAGCCGCAAACGTACCCGCCGATCGAACCTACTGCTTTGCTGAGAGTTCCCACCTGAATGTCGACGCGGCCATGGCAATTCAGATGATCGATGGTGCCGCGGCCATTTTTTCCGAGAACTCCGGACGAGTGGGCGTCATCGACCATCATGATGCAGTTGTATTTTTCGGCGAGGTCGCACAGGGCGGGAAGGTTGGCGATGTCACCGTCCATGGAAAAGACACCATCGGTGATGAGCAGCTTCTTGCCCTTCCAGTCTTTGGTTTCCTGCAGGACCCGTTCGCAATCGGCGGCGTCTTTGTGTTTGAAGACTTTGATGGTGGCGCGGGAGAGGCGGCAGCCGTCGATGATCGAGGCGTGATTCAGCTCGTCGGAGATTACCAGGTCTTCCTTGCCGAGAATGGCGGAGACGGTTCCGGCGTTGGCGGCGAAGCCGGACTGGAACACGACGCAGGCTTCGACATTCTTGAATTTGGCGATCTGCTTTTCGAGATCCATGTGCATTTGCATGGTGCCGGCAATGGTGCGGACGGCGCCGGAGCCGACCCCAAATTTGCGGGTGGCGTCGACGGCGGCTCGGCGGAGCTTGGGGTGGGTGGTGAGGCCCAGATAGTTGTTGGAACTGAGGTTGATGACTTCTTTGCCGTTAAAATTCGCGACGGGCTTCTGCTCGCCTTCGAGGATTTTAAGATTGAAGTAGAGATGTGCGGCTTTTAGGTCTGCGAGCGCGTCGTGCAGGTAGTGAAGCTGCGGGCGGGTTCCGGTGGTGCTCATGAAGTCTCCTCGTGTTTCAGGGACGCTTGAATACGATTGCGGCGGTGCGTTACGCGCTCACGCCGTTGGGATAGAGCAGAATTTTACCGGCTTGGCCGGATTCGAGAAGCGTAAAGGCCTGCTCGAAATTTTCGATGGGCAGATGTTCTTTGAATAGCGGGTCGAGATTCAGGCGGCCGTGCTTCAGAAGCTCGGTCATTTGGACCCAGGTTTCAAACATTTTGCGACCGTAGATTCCCTGCACGGTGGCGCCTTTGAAAATGACGTCGTTAACCAGATCGAAGGTGACCGGGTCGGAGGGGATGCCAAGCAGGGAAGCGCGGCCTCCAGAACGGAGCATCTGAAAACCCTGGTGGATGGCGGCGGGGTTGCCGCTCATCTCCAGCAGCACGTCGGCTCCGGCGCCGCCGGTGGCTTCGCGCAGTCGCGCGACAACGTCGCCCTCTCTGGGATCGAAGGCATCGTCGGCGCCCATTTTCTTGGCCATTTCGCGGCGATGAGGATTTACTTCAGTGGCAAAGACCGTGGCTGCGCCGCACGCACGCGCAATGGTGATGGCCATCAATCCGATGGGTCCGGCACCGGTGACGACGACGTTTTGCGCGGCAATTTCGCCGGCGAGCACGGTGTGGACTGCGTTGCCCAGAGGATCGAGGATGGCGGCGTAACGCTCTGGAATCGCCGGATCAATTTTCCAAAGATTGCGGATAGGAATGATGACGTACTCGGCGAAGCAGCCGTCGGCATCGATGCCGATAATTTTGACGTTTTCGCAAACGTGCGGCTGGCCCATGCGGCAGGGGCGACAATGGCCGCAGTTGACATGCATTTCCGCGCTGACGAAATCGCCCGGCTTGACCGAGGTGACTTCGGAGCCGACCTTTTCCACGTAGCCGCAGAATTCGTGGCCAAAAGTCATGGGCGGTTTGATGCGAGAGGCCGACCAGCGGTCCCAGCCGTAAATGTGCAGGTCGGTGCCGCAAATCGACGCGGCGCGGACGCGCACCAGAACTTCGATAGGCCCCGGAACCGGGACCGGCACTGATTCCAGGCTGGCGCCGCGCGCCGGACGCATCTTGCGTAGAGCTTTCATGGTGGACGTAGGCATAGGGCACGTGGCGGGCAATTACTCACCGCCAAATCCGCAAGTTTAGCACACGGCGAAAGTAACGAAAAATCGCTCCGCGCCGGGTGGGGTTCCGCTACAATCGCGGCGTTCCGCTGGTTCGAGACAGGCATGGGGCGGGGTGCGGAGGACTTTTGGGATTTTCAAATCGCCTGGATGAAATTCGGTCGGGATTCGAACGCCCGTTCTGGGTGGCGAATATCAGTGAGCTATTCGAGCGCCTGTCGTACTACGCGGCGTTTGCGTCGCTGGCGCGCTATCTGAACGAAACGTTGAATTTTCCGGTGGCGCAGGCGGGAAGCCTGACCGGGCTTTTCGGTGGGCTGGTTTGGTTTCTGGCGGCGTTCGGCGGGACGCTGGCGGATCGCCTGGGATTCCGGCGCTCGCTCTCGCTGGCCTACTTCATTCTGACTTGCTCGTATTTTCTGCTGGGCTCGCTCGGGGCCAGCTGGCTGGCTCCGTTGCGTTCCTCGGTTCCCTTGGTGTTGCTGGTGACGGTCGTGCTGATGCTGCCGGCGCTGGGCATCGCGCTGGTGAAGCCGTGCGTGGTTGGCACCATCGCACGATCTTCGAAGGAAAACGTGCGCTCCATCGGCTACTCCATCTACTACACGCTGGTGAATATCGGCGGCGCCGCCGGACCCTTTGTGGCTTCTTACGTTCACAGTCACATGCGAGTGGAAAGTGTTTTTCGTGTGGCAGCGCTGAGCGTCTTCCTGATGTTCATCGCAGTACTTTTATTTTTCAAAGAGCCGCGAAGATCGAATGAAGCGCAGGCAGCAAGCCTGGGCGAGGCTGCGCGAAATTTTGGAACGGTCCTGCGCAACCCAAGATTCATGCTGTTTCTGGTTATTTTTTCCGGCTACTGGGTGGTGTATTGGCAAGAATTCATCATTCTTCCCCTGTATGTGCACAACTACATCAACCCAAAAACCGACACCGAATTGATGTTGATCACCGGCCCCCTGACGGTAATTTGCCTGCAGCTCATCATGAGCGCGCTAACCCGATGGATCCCTGCCTTCCGGGCGGTGACGCTGGGGACGCTGATTTCGGCGCTGGCGTGGATTATTTTGATCGTGCATCCAACCGTTTCGATGGTGATCGTCACGCTGTTTGTGGTTTCGATTGGTGAAATTATTCAGTCGCCGCGCTATTACGAATATATTTCGCGATTGGCGCCGCCGGGGCAGCAGGGAACCTACATGGGATTTGCGTTTATGCCGATTGGAATCGGATCGCTGATCGGAGGATGGTTCGGCGGCACGCTGATTCACTATTTCGGAGAAGTAAAGCATCAGCCGCAACTGATCTGGTGGTCGGTGGTCAGCGTGGGAGTGGCGACGGCCTTGATGCTGTGGGTCTACGATCGCGTGCTCAAGCCGGTGCAAGCCGACGCGCAGACATCCTAGTTCACCAGGCGGCGCAGCTTTTCGACGGCCTGCCTGGCCAGCGCGTAGTTCGGCTCAATGCGCAGCGATTCGTTGAAACATTCGCGGGCGCGAGCCAACATTCCTTTAGCGATATAGACCCTGCCGAGATTGAAATGAGGGAAGTGACGCGGCTCGTAACGGGGCGCGCTGATCGCTTGCTGCAACCAGGGGATGGCTTCATCGTAACGCCCCAGCTGAATCAAATAGGAACCGATATCGTTATACGGATTGCCGAACTCCGGATCGACCGCGATCGCTCGCTTGCATTCGGCGATGGCGTCTTCGATTTTTCCCTGAAAATGGTAGGTCCAACCGAGAAAGGTGTGCGCTTCGGCGGTAGGAAATACTCCCAAAGAATTTTTGTATAGGGTGACGGCCCGATCGTAGTCGCCTTCCATTTGCGCTCGATAGGCTTCCCGTAGCAGCGCCCAAGCTTGTTCTTGTGGGTCAGTCGGCATGCGGGCTTTGACTATGAACCTCGTACACGCGTGCGAACTTTTTCGAGCAGAGATTCCAAGTCGGTGGTGTAGATCACCGGATATTCGGCGGTGCGGTTGATCTGGCGATATTTTTGCGGAAGGCGAGCTAGGTTCGCGGCGCAGAACACGCGCGAATCGCTGACCGAAACCTGCGGCTTGGTTCGTTTGCCGTTGCGCATGACTTCGATGAGCAGCGGTTCACCGCCGCCCGCGGGTTCATCGTCCAAGGCAATTTTGTCTCGCAGGTATTCGCCCTGGGGAGTGGAATAACGGAGCACTTGTTTGCGGCCGGGGTAAGTGACTTTGGCCTCGGTGAGCTTGGCGGCACCGCGGGCTTCGCCGTCGCGTTCGATTTTCACCAGCTTGTAGACCAGATTCAGATGGGGCGCGTCGCCGGGCGTGGCCAACGCAGTGCCGACGCCGAAGGCGTCAATGGCTGCATGCTTTTTGAGCAACGAAGCGATACGAGTTTCGTCGAGGTCACCGGAAGCGAAAATCTTCACGTCTTTCCATCCGGCGCGATCGAGTTCTTTACGCACCCACTGGCTGTCTTTGGCCAAGTCACCGCTATCGAGCCGCACGCCGGCCGGCTTGCGCTTCATGGCGATAATTTTCTTAACGGCGGTGCGCACATCGTAGGTATCGAGCAGCAACACCGCGGCATCCGGGAAGGCATCGAGAAATTTTGCGAAGGCCACGCCTTCGTCTTCGTGGGCCATGACCCAGGAATGGGCTTGAGTGCCGTAGGTGGTCATGCCGAACTGTTGGCCGGCCAAAACATTGGAAGTACCGACGCAGCCGCCGATGGACGCAGCACGTGCGGCGAGCAAGCTGGCTTGGCTGCCGTGGGCGCGCCGCGCGCCGAAATCGACGATCTGACGGCCTTGCGCGGCGGTGACGACGCGAGCGGCTTTGCTGGCTATCATGGTCTGGTAGCTGAGGGTGGAGAGCAAATACGTCTCCATGATTTGGCCCTCGATGATCGGGGCGACCACGCGCAGCATCGGCTCACCGGGAAAAACGAGTGAGCCTTCGGGCATGGCCCAGACGTCGCCAGTGAAACGAAAAGTGGCGAGGTAATCGAAAAACTCATCGCGGATATTACAAAAGACCGGATGGTGGCGAAGATAATCGATCTCCTTCGCGCTGAAACGAACGTTCTCCAGGAATTCGAGGCCCTGCTCGAGCCCGGCCGCGACCAAATAATTTCGATGTGGCGGAAGATGGCGGACGAAAAGTTCAAAGGTGGCCCGGGCGTCGAAGCCGGTCTGCAGGTAGCCCGCCGCCATGGTGAGTTCGTATAGATCGGTTAAAAGGCCGGAATGCTCTGACATTTCTGGTTCACCTGTTCCGTTGATTCAATAATTTTGCGCTTAGCCTTGGTCGCGACGCATGGTCAGGCCGCCATCGACCAGCATGGCTTGCCCAGTAACGTAGTTGTCCGGCTCCAGAAAAAAGCGGACGGCCCGCGCTACATCTTCGGGGCGACCGAACCGCTCAATGGCGTGGTCGGCCACGTAGCGATCGTACTTTCCTGACTGGATACTGGCGGCCGCCATTCCCGCCATCGTTGCGCCGGGAGCCACGACGTTCACGCGCACGCGAGTCCAATGCTGAGCCAGGATGCGGGCGGCGTGGATCAGCGCCGCCTTGGGCGCAGCGTAGTTTAGCGACGACAGGAAAACGCCCATGGCCTGCATGGTGGACAGCAGAACCACGCTGCCGCCAGCGGCTTCCGCCTGCATCAATTCACCCAGAGCTTTGGCCAGGAGAATCGGACCTGTGAAATTGGATTCGAAGGAAGCCGCCAACGTTTCACGATTCAGTTCGCTAAAAGCGACGCGCGCGGGATCTCCGGGGAAGATGGCTGCACCGGCCAGAGGCGAACCGGACTCCTGAATTGCCGCCGAGTAGCGGTCGTGCGTCTCTGGCCTAGCCAGATCGCCTTCGACCAGGGTGATCGTGGATTTGAACTGTTGCTCGATCGCCGTCCGCAGCGCTTCGGCGCGGGCTCGATTGGCGCGATAGCCGACGATCAGGCGCGCACCCTCGGCAGCGAGCAGGGCCACGGTGCCCGCGCCAAGGCCTCCAGAGCCTCCGGCTACGACGATAGTCTTACCGCGGAGGGTGTTTGCCGCGAAATCGTAACGGAAGCTGCGGTAGGCTTCCTCGCGTTGTTGGTCCCAATGTTGGGAAGGCATAGAACCTCGCGCCAGCAGACGTTAGCAGACGGTCCAGGAGCGGCGCTGTAGAGCCAAGCACGAAAAGTATGAGGTAAAAAGACAAAACCCCCAAGCCTCCGGTGCTTTGTCGAACCGGGCGTGCTTGAGGGTTTTGTCGCAGATCGCAGCGCCGAATCGACTACTTGAGGGCGGCGTCTTTGAAGGCTTTCGCTGCGCGCAAGCGCACAACGGTCTTGGCCTTGATCTTGATCGCTTCGCCCGTCGCCGGGTTGCGACCCATACGAGCCTTGCGGTGGGCCTTAACGGCGCGGCCGATTCCGGGGATTACGAACTTTCCTGCGCCGCGGGTTTCCTTGACGGCGAGCTTGAAGAGTTCATCAAAGAAAGCAACGGTTTGCTTCTTGGAGACCGGCTTTTCGTCGGTGCTAACCTTCTCCGTCATGTACGCGATAATCTTGGACTTGCTCATCGGATTTGCCATCGAATTTACGTTTTCCTCCTGAAGTGTAATTGCATGTGGTACCCGTGGACCGGGATGCCTTGCGGACTATAGCCGCAGTAGTTAACGAACGCAAGCGGAAGGTTGAAAAAAGGCCCGTAAAACGGGCGTTTCCTCAACTCCGTAATTTTGTGCTGAGTTTTATCGAGCGGCGAGGCTCTCGTAAAAAATCGCCACGGATTTTATTCCGCCGAAATAATTCTCCAATTCGATGTGTTCGTCGGGCGCGTGCGCGTTTTCGTCGGGCAAGCCGAAGCCCAGCAGGACGCAAGGGACCTTGAAAGTGTCGTGCATCTGAGTGACGAAGGGAATCGAGCCGCCCTCCCGAATGAAGACCGCTTTTTTGCCGAAGCCCGCTTCGAGCGCGTGAATCGCTTTTTGAAAAATGGGATGACTGTAGGGCGCGACCCAGGGTTTGCCGGTGCTGAGTAGTTCGAATTTGCAGGAAACCGTGTTCGGCAACAGCTTGCGAATATGCCGCTCGACCAATTTCGCAATTTTGGCCGGATTCTGATTGGGAACCAGACGCGTGGAGAGTTTTGCGTAGGCTTTTGACGGGATTACTGTCTTGGCGCCTTCCCCTTGATAGCCGCCCCAAATGCCGTTCAATTCCAGCGTGGGACGAATCCAGAGCCGTTCGACGATGGTGAAACCTTTTTCGCCGCAGAGGCCGCGTGCGCCGACCGTCTTTCGAAATTCTTTTTCTTTCCAGGGCAATGCGTTCAGCGCTTTGCGTTCTTTGGCTGAGACGTTGGCGACATCATCGTAAAATCCCGGCACCGTGACGCGAAAATTCTTGTCGTGCAGCTTGGCGATCATTTCGGCCAGGATCGTAATGGTGTTCGGAACCGCGCCGCCGAAAACACCCGAGTGCAAATCCTGAGCAGGTCCGGTCAATTCCACCTGATAGTAATTCAGTCCGCGGAGACCGTAGGTGATAGACGGGACGCCCTTGGCCAACATGGACGTATCCGACACGATCAGCGCGTCGGCTTTCAATCGTTCGCGATTTTTCTGCACGAAATCCCAGAGGCTGACGCTGCCGACTTCTTCTTCACCTTCGATCATGACTTTTATGTTTAGCGGCAGCTTGCCGTGAATATTTTTCAAGGCTTCCAGGGCTTTAATGTGAATGTGGACCTGGCCTTTGTCGTCGGCAGTCCCGCGGCCAAAAAGTTTTCCGTCGCGGACCGTGGGATCGAACGCCGGCGTGGTCCAGAGATCGAGCGGCTCGGCCGGTTGCACGTCGTAATGTCCGTAGAATAAGACCGTGGGTTTGCCGGGCGCGTGCAGTGATTCGCCGTATACCAGCGGATGCATTTTGGTGGGAGCAATTTCAATGTGTTCGAGGCCCGCGGCACGTAATTTCTCCGCCACCCAGTGCGCGGCTCTCTCGATATCCGCTTTGTGTTCGCTTTTGGTGCTGACGCTGGGAATTCTTAGAAATTCCTTCAGTTCGTTCAGATATGACTCGCGATTCGATTCAACGTAGTCCAGTACAGTCATCCCCGGGGTCTCCTACCGACAGTTTCGACAGGCTTGCAGTCCATTCGCCTATGAACGGAAGTGTGGTGCCATGTTTAACACAAACGGGGGATTCAACGGAAACATCCGTTTTGGAACGAGCCGTTGGCGGACTGTGTTTTTTGGACACGTTGCCCAGACATGCGGTTGACTGCCATGCGGGCGCGAGGCACGATTGATGTATGACGACCACGGAAAATCAAGCGGCGGAGCAGCAGCGGCGCAGCTCCCGCGTATTTACGCGAATTCCCGTTAAGGCCTCGGGAAAGAATTCCGACGGGCGAAAATTTCATGAGAACAGCCAGACCATTGTGATTAACGCGCATGGCGGGCTGCTCTATCTGCAGGCGCCGATTGCACTGGGCGCGCAGCTGGTTTTGATCAATCCGGTGACGGAAGAAGAGCAAGAGTGCCGGGTGGTTTACCTCGGAGACTTGTCGGACAAGGGCACCCGGGTCGGAGTCGAGTTCCTCTCACCCAGCCCGCATTTCTGGGGCGTCGATTTCACCCCGCAAGACTGGCCTGCCCGGCCGGTCGCGCATCCCACGCACTGACGTCAGATTATTTTGGTCGGCTCGTGCGGCAATACAACCTTCCCCGGGAATCACTCAACCTAATAATGGTATTCACGTCACGGTGGGAACTTTTTATACCCAAGGGGTTTCCAAATAACTACGAACACAAACGACGTCAGGATCGCGCACATTCATCACGATAACTCGGCTTCCGAAGTCTGTTTTTGAGTGAGGGCCAGGTAGCGGTGAAACTGGAGGCGCAAATGCCCGGGTGCGCGCGTGGAATTTGCTTCTGCATTCTGGTTTTCGCTTTGGTTTCTGTCTCAGCACGAGCCCAGTCTCCGCAACTCCCACCTAAGACGCAGTCCGCGAAGAGTGCGGCAGTATCAACTGCTCCGAAAACAAATCCGCCCGACTCTGGAGAAAATACTTCTTCTGGAAAGCTTCCGGTCCGTCGGGTCATTCTTTACAAGACAGGAGTGGGGTACTTCGAACATCTGGGCCAGGTGCATGGCGATCAGGCCATGGAAATTGATTTCACCAGCGGGCAGCTCAACGATGTGCTGCAATCCTTGACGATTCTGGATTTGAATGGCGGCCGCATCGCGGGAGTGAACTACAACTCCGAAGCGCCGCTGAGCCAGCGGCTAGGGATGTTGCGCCTTCCGCTGGAGGAGAAGACGGACCTCTCGAAGTTTTACGGAGCGCTCCGCGGAGCCCGGATTGAAGTACGCGGAGGCACCGCCGTGCTGACTGGCCGGCTGCTGAGCGTGGAACGGAAAACACGATTAAGTGGCGGCACCACGCTGGAAGTAGATTTGGCAACGGTTGTAACGGACGCAGGTGAGGTTCGCAGTTTCGAAATTACTCCGGCAGTGAGCGTGCGTCTGGCAGAGCGAGAAGTGTCCCAAGAAGTGAATCGTTACGTTGATTTGCTCGCTTCGATGCGGCAAGAATCTTTGCGTCGCATGACGATTGCCACCGCCGGTACGGGTGAGCGCCAGCTTTACGTCAGCTATATCAGCGAAGTGCCGGTCTGGAAGACGACCTATCGTATCGTGCTGTCGTCGAAGGAACCACTGCTGCAAGGCTGGGCCATCGTGGACAACACGGTCGGTGAAGACTGGAACAACGTGGAACTCTCGCTCGTGGCTGGCGCGCCGCAGTCCTTCATCCAGCAACTCTCACAGCCGTACTACGCGCCGCGTCCGGTCGTGGCGCTGCCGGAGAACGTGCAACTCGAACCGCAGACGCACGAAAGCGCAATGCTCGGAGGTTTTTCAGGATTGTCGGGTGTAGTCATCGATCAGACCGGAGCTGTCGTCGCGAACGCTCAAGTTCAAGTGTTTTCGCAAACGGGAGGGAATGCCGCTTCAACCAACACAGACCGTCAAGGCCATTACGAATTCGCTGAACTTCCTGCGGGCGTTTATCGCGTGGAATTCGCCAGCAATGGTTTTCAAAAGACGGTGGTGCAAGGCGTCTCGTTGGGCGGCGGCGTGGAGCGCAAGCAAGACGTGACCTTACAAGTGGGCACCGTGACGCAAACCGTGGTGGTCTCCGCCAGCTCGGCTTCGGTCAACACGGAGAGTGCTGAGCTAGCCGAGGGGAGCGCTGGGGGCCGAATCGGAACGAGCCGCGAAATGGGCTCGGGTCACGGCGTCGGACGCGCGAATAGTCCTAGGGGCGCAGGGGGTGGAACGGGCGGCGGGATCTTTAACGCGGGAACAATCGCCGATGCGCGACGCGCGATGGCGGCCTCAGCCGAAGGTTCCAATCTGGGTGATTTGTTCGAATACAAACTCAAAGACCGAGTCACAATCCGTAAGAACCAATCAGCGCTGGTGCCCATCCTGCAGGTTCCTGTAGGAATCGAAAGGGTTTCGCTGTGGAATCCTTCGTTGAATTCACCGCGACCTCTCCGAGCGCTATTTCTCACCAACTCCAGCCATTTAACTCTGGATGGAGGCAGTTTCAGCGTGCTGGACGACGAAACCTTCGCCGGTGAAGGGTTGACCGACGCAGTCAAGCCGGGAGAAAAACGACTCATCTCCTACGCCGCGGACCTGGGTGTTCGGGTTGACGTCCAGAACGAGAGCGAACCCCAGAGAATCTCCAAAGTTCGAATCCTCAAGGGCACCATGATTCAATCCAGCGAAATGCGCCAGGAAATTTCCTACACAATTCGCAATGACGATACGACGCCACGGACGATTCTAGTCGAGCACCCGTTGCGCGCCGGCTGGAAAATTGCCGACGACGGGCCCAAGCCGGAGGAGACAACGTCGAGCGCCTATCGCTTTCGAGCGACCGTTGAACCAAAGGCCACTCAAAAGCTTTTGATCCGCGAAGCCAAGCCTCTCGATACTCGCTACCAGATCACCAACCTGACTAACGACCAAATCGAGATTTTCCTTCAGCAACGATCCATAAGCCCCGAAATCGAACAAGCGTTCCGCAAAATCATCGATCAGAAAGGCAAAGTAAGCGCCCTGGACGCGGAAATCACCAATCGCGACGACGAAACGCAGAAGATTTATGACGACCAGCAACGGCTGCGCGAGAATCTAAAGGCCTTGAAGGGAAGCGCGGAGGAACGGGCACTGACGCAGCGTTATACCCAACAACTCAACGATCAGGAGACCCGGCTTGAAGCGATTCAGCGCGAACTAACCGACCTTCAGGCGAAACGCGACGCAGCTCAGGAAGAGGTAGACAAAACGATCGAAAATCTCTCTTTGGAAGCTACTCTCTAGTTGTCGAGAAGACGTACTCGCAATGTCTCTGGCGCGGCATCTCTGTCAGCACCCGCCAATCTGAACTACTGAGCAGGCAGCGGCGTATCGTAGTCCTCAAGCTTCACCGTTTTCCACTTCCCATCCATGATTTCCTTGCGGATTACCTCGGCGGTTTTGCCCGCTTGCGTCTCACTGTAGGCAAACGCCGCTTCTTTCTTGCACAGCACGCAGTGCGAGGCGTGATCGTCCACATAGCAATCGAGCAGGCTCTTGTGTCCGACTTCCTTATCGCAACGGCAATAGCAAGGTTGCTGGTAGAGAACTGATTTTTCCTTGGCGGCCAGCGCGTAGATGTTCTGAGTGACCGGGTCAGGGAACTGTTTGGGATCGAGCGTGTCGGGAAGTGGTTCGGTGGGTGCAGCGTCGTGGTACGCGGGGATCTTGGAGTTGGCAGTGCCGGCCTTGGAATTCGCCGGTGGCGTTGGAGTCGGTTGAGACGATGCAGTGGGCCCGGGTGGGGCCGGGGAGCTTTGGGCGCGGGCGATGCTGGAGCCGAGCGACGCGAATGCGGCTACGCAAAAACTCACAACGAACATCGGCTTGATGAACGAACGCATCGGAATCACCCTCCAACCCTGTTGAAGATCTCGCGCGATTTCTCGCACATTTGAAAATGGTATCACGCTGCGTGCACTGCAGCTTTACCGCCAGTGCTTCACCCGGCAATGGATAGGCGTCGTCGGCTTAGTTGGCCACGACGGGAGCTGCGATGTGCGGGTAATCCACTCGAACGGAAATGATTTCGAAGGGATGAACCGGAACCGTGATTTTAGCGTCGGAAGAAACTGCGAGTGCCGATCCCTCAGGTTGCTCCATCAAATTGGTGAGGTGCGCTGACGTTGCACCCGGCGGAAGCGTGAAATGCACTTCGGAGTTCTTTCCAGCCCATTCGTAAAAGCGCAGTAGAAGCGCGTCGCCGTCTTCGGCTTTCTTCAATGCGGTTACAACGACGTTGTCCTGATCGGCAGAAACAAAAGAATTGTTAGTCGGTGAGGCGCCGGCGTGCGGATTGACCGCCAAAGCCGTCAGCTTGGAATTGAATTCGTAACCACGGCGGACGGTCAGCGCCTGCTTCCAATCTCCGGCGTGCGCATAGAGAGAGTACGCGAAATGATGGTGGCCGCGGTCGGCTTCGGCGTCGGGCCAGGTGGGCGAACGCAACAGGGAGATGCGCAGCACGTTGTCTTTGGCGTCGTAGCCGTATTTTGATTCGTTGATCAGGCTGAAGCCGTGAGCGCTATCGCCAAGGTCGGCCCAACGCAGAGCTGGGACTTCGAATTTTGCCGATTCCCAGGTGTTGTTGCGCGTGGTCGGGCGTTCGATCGAGCCGTAGGGAATTTCGTAAGTCGCCTGCGCGCTGGAAGCGGCCAGCGGGAACGCGGCCTTGAGCAGGATGTGAGTTTCGTGCCAATCGATGTCGTTCATCACGTCGACGCGATCGAGCCCGGCGTAGAGACGAATGTCCTGAACGAATTTCGACTGTTGCCAGGTGCGAGTGACGCGGATGGTGGCGCGCAACGGGCCGCTCTCGACCAGCTTCACCGAGTCCGCGGTATCCAGGCGATCGAAGGTTTTTTCAAAATCGGAATCGATATTCCAGGCGTCGTATTGTTTCGGATTGTCGTGGAAGGCGATCAGTTCATTGCCGCAAGCGCCGGCGGCGATGGATTCGAACTTCGCGCGCTTGTCGTAGAGGCTGGTGATGCAGCCGGATTTAGGATCGACCACCACGCGAAGCGCGCCATTTTCCAGTGTCAAATCGTGCGCGGACAAATCGGTGGCGAAATCGCGGCGTCCAGGCGCGACGCGCAGCAGCGTGTATCCGAGTGACGGGACCGAATCGGGTTCGACAAGCAGACGGATGGAGGACGTAGTGGCGTCGGTGGAAAGAACCTGTGAAGGAACCGCGTGATTCTGGCTATCGAGAACGGAAACGCCGTCTTTCACGCCGCCGCCGGGCATTTGTACCGCGACTTCGACGAGATCTTTTCGCGTCCAAGCCAGCGAATTGAAAATGAGCACCGGAACTGCGCCGGCCGGTGAGCGAGTGTCGACCCGCGAGGCGATGTCGGCAAGCGCCGCGGAGGACGCTTCGCTGGTGGTGAGCCGCACCATGTCGTAGTCGCGCTGAGCTTCCTTATAAAGGATGCCGATGCCGGAACCCGCCGCGAGATCGTGAAACTGATTGAAGAGGACTTTCTTCCAGGCCTCGTTAAGGCTCGCGGACGGATAGGTTTGGCCCGATAGCCACGCGAGCGAAGAATACTTTTCCGCATCGAGCATCCAGACTTCGCTTTCACGCATGCTGTGCTTGTGATTAGCCTGCGAGGTGAAGACTCCACGATGATATTCAAAATAGAGTTCGTCATTCCAGGTGGGAATGCTGACCATTCCGGCAGGCGGACTCGGCAGGGCGGTTGAACCTTTCGCGATCGACTGGTAATTCCAGACCGGCGAATGTTCGGTGTCGAGCTTGCCTTCCACGTCGGAGAAAAATCCCTGCGCCACTCCGAAGAAAGTCTTGGGATAAACCATTTGGGGATCGGTCCAACGTACCCCGGCGTCGAGCATGGCGCGCGTGGGGCCGCCGCCGTGATCTCCGATGCCGAAGAGATGCATCATCTCCGGCAAGCCTGGATTGCGTTTCCAGGCTTGGGCCACATCTTTCGCCAGCATTACCGGTTCGATGCCCAAGTCGTAGTCGTGAGGAAAATAGGTGAGGACTTTGCTGCCGTCCGGCGATTGCCACCAGAATAATTTGAAAGGCAGGTGATTGGTGTCGTTCCAATCCATTTTCTGGGTGACGAAATAATCGACGCCGGATTTCTTGTAGATTTGCGGAAGCTGCCAGTTGTAGCCGAACGAATCTGGGTTCCAGCCGATGCGCACGTCGACCCCGAATTGGTCGTGGAAGTAGCGCTTGCCGATGAGCAGCTGGCGAACCAGCGATTCGCCATCGGGCATGTTGAGGTCCGGCTCGATCCACATGCCGCCGACCATTTCCCAGCGGCCTTGCTTCACCCGCTCCTGAATTTCCTGGCAGATCGCCGGATATTTTTCGCACATCCATTCGCTGTAGGCCGCGGCGGATTGGGTGTAGGTGTAGGCGGGATATTCATTCATCAACTGCAGCGCGGTGGAAAAAGTGTCGTGGACGACTTGCACGGTCTCGGTCCAGGGCCACAGCCACGCGGCGTCAATGTGCGAATTGCCGGTGATGCGAATCGAAGTCTGCTGCAGATCGCCCCTCACTTTTTCGAGTTCAGCTTGGGCACGCACTAGCGAAGCGTCAAATGTCTGCTGCTGGGCGGTGGCCAAGGCGTTTAGATCGACCGCGGTTGCGGCGGCTTCGATCGCTGTGCTGACCGCTGGTGCCTTCGACCCGAGCGCGGGCAGCAGCGCATTCGCGGAAAGGATTTCTTGGAGCAAATCACTGGGGTTCGGGCGCGCCGGATTGAATTCGACGTTAACGTCGGCCCGCAAGAAATTCTTCTTGTCGACGGTGTGCAACAGCTTCACCGCGACCAGCGCGCGTTCACCGGGTTGGGCGTGATCGAACAAGACGATCGGTTCGAGATCGTCGCCAAGGGCTACGCGGCGGCCGTTGAAATAGATGATTTCGGGCATGGGTCCATTAGCCGAAGCGGCGAACTGAAACCAGATGCGCGCGCCGGAAAGGTCGTAGCCGTTCAGGGTCTTTGGCACTTCGATCCAGCGGCGATACCAGACACCTTCGAGTGGGCCACCGCGCGAGGGAGCGGTGATCGTCTGCCATGCGGCGTCATCGAGCGCCGGATCTTCGCCATGCGCGACGTCGCCGACGTGGAATTTCCAGTCCGCGGCCGGGATGGAATTCAGCGACGCCAATTTTTCCACGGCGGCCCGAGCCGCCGGCGGAACGCTCACTGAGCGGGTCGGCTGGCTTCTGGGCACGGACGCTTGGCGCGAGGAGAAGAAATGCAAAGGCGACTGCAATGAAGGCGATGTTCCGCAGCGTACCAAGCGGGGAGCCATGCAAAAATCGCGCGCGAAAGGACAATGGTATCTCCTTGGCGAAAGCGAAGAGAGCCGAGAGATTTTTCCTTGGCTTCTCTCGTGCTCGATCTCAGCGCATCAACAAAATATCGGGGCGATTATAGACCAGAGGCGATGCGCCAGGTGGGCACATCCGCGAAATTGACGAGATTGCGCAAAACCAAGATTAAATACACAATTGGTGGGCAATCGCGCGAGAACGCGGCTGTGTCACGGCGTTCTCGGCATCCCAGTTCGTACCTGCGGAGGGGTGGCAGAGCGGTTGAATGCGACGGTCTTGAAAACCGTTAGGCCTGAAAGGGTCTCGTGGGTTCGAATCCCACCTCCTCCGCCAGTAAGTTTGGGTAGAAGCACTCTCTCCGCCAAAAAAGGAAACCTGATGATTTCGTTTCGCCGCGCTGTGCTTGCCGCATTTGCCTGCAGTTTGTTGTGCGTTCCTTCTTGGGCCCAGAAACAGGCGACCGAATCGGACATCCCCTCGGAATTCAAAGCACCGGTGGGGAACTTCGATTACGTGAAGCGCGTGGAAATGATTCCGATGCGCGATGGTGTGAAGCTGTACACCGTCATCGTGATTCCCAAGGGCGCGACGCACGCGCCGATCCTGCTGACGCGCACGCCCTACAACGCGGCGCGACGGGCGCAGCGCAACGAGTCCTCAAAAATGTTGGACATCTTGCCCCAGGGTGACGACGTCTTCGTCGGCGCCGGATACATTCGCGTGTTTCAGGATGTGCGTGGAAAATATGGCTCGGAAGGCGCGTACCTGATGACTCCGCCGCCAATCGGCCCGCTCAATTCCAGCGGTATCGACGACACCACCGACGCCTACGACACCATCGACTGGCTGGTAAAAAATATTCCGGAAACGAACGGCAAAGTCGGGATGCTGGGTTCCTCGTACGAAGGTTTTACCGTGGTGATGGCGCTGATTCATCCGCACCCGGCGCTGAAGGTGACCGCTCCGGAAAGTCCGATGGTCGATGGTTGGATGGGCGACGACTGGTTCCATTACGGCGCGTTCCGCCAGAACAATCTGGACTACACCGCGGAACAAACTTCGGTGCGCGGCCAGGGCGAACCGATCACGCGCGAAAGCAACGACGACTACACCAATTATTTGCGGAAAGGCTCGGCTGGAGATTTCGCGCGCGCCGGCGGACTGGACCAGTTGCCTTTCTGGGGCAAGCTGCATTCACATCCAGCCTACGACGCGTTCTGGCAAGGCCAAGCGCTGGACAAAATTATGGCCACGCTGCCGCTCGACGTGCCGATCATGTGGGAGCAGGGCTTGTGGGATCAGGAAGATATGTGGGGAGCGATTCATTCCTACGCCGCGGTCGAACCGAAGGACACGCATAACGACAAAAATTTTCTGGTGATGGGCCCGTGGCGGCACAGCCAGGTGAATTATGACGGCTACTCGTTAGGGCCCTTGATGTGGGACGGAAATACGACGTACCAGTTCCGTCGCGACGTGTTGCTGCCGTATTTCAATCAGTATTTGCTGGATGGAGCACCGAAGGCCGATACGCCGCCGGTTTTCATCTACAACACCGGCGAAAATCATTGGGACCGGCTGAAATCTTGGCCGCTGAGCTGCGACCAGGGTTGCGCCAGTACGCCGAAAGCGCTGTATCTGACGGCGAATGGGGGATTGTCTTTGGATGTGGCGGGGGTTCCGCCGTCATCTGGCGCGACCGGCGCAACGGACGCGCAGTATGACGAATACGTTTCGGATCCGGCGAAGCCGGTGCCGTACCTCTTGCGGCCGGTACTTCCCGCCGGCGGCGATGCCTGGCGCGAATGGCTGGTCGACGACCAGCGCCTCGTCGATGGGCGCCCGGACGTGCTGACCTACGTAAGCGAGCCGTTGACCGCGCCAGTACGCGTGAGCGGCGCGCCACAAGTAAATTTTTACGCGTCGACCAGCGGGAGCGACAGTGACTGGGCCGTAAAGTTGATCGATGTGTATCCCGGCACCGTGCCCTCTCATCCGATCATGTCCGGCTACGAACTGTCGATCTCACTCGATATTTTCCGCGGCCGGTATCGCACCAGTTTCGAACATCCCGCGGCGATCACGCCGAATGAGCCGCTGCTCTACAAATTCGGCCTGCCCACAGTGAACCACGTATTTTTGCCAGGGCATCGCATCATGGTGCAGGTGCAATCAACGTTGTTCCCGCTGTACGATCGCAACCCGCAAACGTTCGTGCCAAATATTTTCGACGCGAAGCCCGGTGATTATCAGAAGGCGACGCAGCGGATTTGGCACACTCCGGGGAAAGCGAGCTTTATCAGTTTGCCCGTCGTGCCGTAGACGTTCGACGCGGGGCCTGCCGCGAAAATCTCAGTTCGACCTCTTTATGACCAAGTCGCCGAAGCCCGTCCTCAGCGTCTATCGCTCGCAGCCTTCAACTTCAAAGAAGGATGTTCGGTTTGGCGGTAGAATCCCGTGTGCGCGAGCATGATGCTCCCGGAAATTCACCGGCCGCGCCGGAGTGGCTCGCCTAACTTCCGATGAACGAGAATTCATCTCGCGGAAAGCCTTCCAGCTTTTTCCGGTCAGTGCACAATATTTGGAATCAATCCGTGGCCGATGACTGCGTCGACCTCGCCGCACAAATTTCCTTCTATTTCGTTTTGTCGATTTTCCCGTTTTTTCTGGTGCTGGCCGCGGTGGTCGGATCTTTGCCGATGACCAAGCTCTGGCCGTCGTTCGTATCGTGGATCGTCGTTTATCTTCCCGGTGAATCCCGAGATTTCGTTTTCCATTTGATTTCAAATTTGGGAGACGGCACCACCGGCGTCCTCTCTTTCGGCCTGCTGACGACGGTGTGGAGCGCCTCCGCCGGATTCGTGAGCCTGATGGAATCGCTAACGGCTGTCTACGGAGCGACCGACACGCGTTCGTACTGGCACAAGCACGCTCTGGCGGTTTTTTTCACCTTTCTGTCAGCGATTTTCGTGCTGGCCTGTTTCGGGGTGATGACCATCGGGCGTTGGGGAGCGACGCAATTCCTGGCGTTCTCTTGGGAAACGCAAATACCTCACCTCATTTGGGATGTTGCGCGATGGGCCGCGACTCTGGCGCTGATGTGCCTTGGAGTCGGGGCGGTAAATTACATGCTGCCGGCCGTCAAGCGTCCATGGCGCTGGATGAGTGACGGCACCGCCTTCGCGGTGATCACGCTGGTGTTGGCCATCGCGGGATTGAACATCTACGTAAAGCGGTTCTCTTCCTACCCTACGGTTTACGGAACCTTGGGCGGATTTATGGTTTTGGTGTTGTGGATCTATATTGCCAGCCTGATCCTGCTGGTCGGCGCGGAGATTGATCGCGAAATCGAAGCGACGAAAAGCGATATCCAGCGCTGAAAGTTCCATCAGGCGAAACGACGATCGTATCGAATGGCCCATAACGGCACTCGCCGCTCAGCTCCACTTCCGCAAAATAGCGCCGTAATCCATCGATTGTCGGCCCGGCAGTGCCTTTCCATACCGGCACAGCTCGTCTAAACGCTTATTCAAAGTCACCCGCCGCCATATTTGTTATTTGGATGGTACGGTTCGAAACGGCCCACCGATTCGATATTGATCGCGCGATTTTCAGCCCTTCCCGGCCAAGACGAAACCTCCTGTTCCCGGCGCTGGCCCCTGCTCTAGACCGACGATGGCGTCAGCCGAAGAGGAAACATCTTGACAACCAAGGTGGCCGTACATTATAAGCCTGTCAAATGTAATAAGCGGTTAGACGCCGTGCTGCTCGCTGATGACCGCTGCAAAGCGTCTGAAGTGTACCCGCAATAAACGCGAACACTCAGCAACAGCTCTAAAACGTCGAACGCTTGATCGCTTCGGGGGGGGTGCAATGCGGTTTTCGAATCTTGGAAAAATTATCGGTGTTCTGGCTTTGGTTCTGGCGCTGGCAACAGGCGCCCAATTATTCGCCGGCGTGACGGCGAGTATCTCCGGGACTGTAACCGACGTATCCGGCGGAGTCGTGGCCGGAGCAACCGTCACGGCCACCAACGTGGCCACTGGCGTAGTTGCGACCATCTCGACCAACGGGGCGGGATTCTATTCCTTCCAGTCGCTCCCTCTGGGCACTTACACCATTAGCGTCTCGCAGTCCGGCTTCAAGGCCTATGCCCAGACCGGCCTGGTCCTGGACGTGGACTCGGCGCTGGTCGTCGACGTGAAGCTGCAGGTTGGCACGGCTTCGGAAAAGGTCGAAGTCTCGAGCACCGCGCTGCACGTGGATACCGAGAGCACGCAGATGGGCGAAGTCATCACCGGCAAGGAGATGACCGACGTACCGTTGGTAAGCCGCAGCTACACGGACTTACTGGCGTTGCAGCCCGGCGTGATTTCGGCGCCCTCGGGCCTGTCCGGAGCCTATTCGGGGGCGTTCATCTCCGCGGGTTTTGCGTTGCCACAGGTTTCGGGCAGCCTGAGCGCGGGAGCGCTTTCGGTTAACGGAATGCGCGAGGCTGACAACGGGTTTATCTTGAACGGCGTTTCGGTGCAAGAAACGGGCTATTCAGGAGCGGGCGCGATTCCCAACTTGGATTCCATCGCTGAATTTAGGATCTTGACCAACAACTACGATGCGGAATACGGAAACTACAGCGGCGGCATCATCAACGTCGTCACCAAGTCCGGCTCAAATGAATTCCACGGAAACCTTTTCGAGTTTTTGCGGAACACCGATTTTGACGCCGCCAACTATTTCGACCAAGGCGGCCGGGGCGCCTACCATCAGAACCAGTTCGGCGGCACAATTGGCGGACCAATCAAGCGCGACAAGATATTCTTCTTCGCCGATTATCAGGGCAACCGGTTAATCCAGGCGGTGCCCCAGACCATTTCCGGCGCTCCCAGCTTTGCCACCGAATCGGGCGACTTCACCGGGATCGCCAACAGCTTGTTGGGAACCACCGTGAATGGAGTGGCGTGGGCCAATCAGCTTTCCACTCAACTCGGCCAGGCAGTAACTGCGGGAGAGCCGTATTACACCGCCGGGTGTACCAGCGCCGCGCAGTGCGTTTTTCCTAATGCACAACTCTCTCCGCTCGCCTTCAACGGAATTTCCGCGAAGCTCTTGCCTTACATCCAGCCGGCGGCGCCTGGGACGATTGCTACGATGGGTCCGCAGACCGGCACTGGAACATTCTCGGACAGTTCCGGAGCGATCAATCTGAATGACAACAAGTTCAGCGGGCGCGTGGATGCCAACACCGACTTCGGCCTGCTCACCGCCTATTATTACTTCGACAAGTACAATCGAATCGATCCTTACTGGGCTTCGAATGCGCCGCTATATCCGGGATTTAGCGTCGACGGCAGGGGACTGACCCAAAACATCAATTTGGGAGCGACCAAGACCCTCAGCTCAGCAGCGGTGAATGAGTTCAGGCTGGGATATTTCCGGCTGGATGTTCACTTCAACAAACCGCAGGGCGGCACCGGAACGACCCTCGCCGACTTGGGATTCGCATCGGGCGCGGGGGGCGCGCCAGGCATCTTTCCCGGCACGCCCAGCGTGGAAGGCGTGCCCGAAATCGATTTCAACAACTTCGTGATCGGCGTTCCCAGCCGGCCCAATCACATTCCCGAAAACATTTATCAGGTTTCCGATAACTTCAGCAAAATCATCGGCACCCACACCCTGAAGGTCGGCGGCCAGTATCACTACGATCAGCTGGAAGAGAATCTCTCCAACGTGGCCAACGGCAACTTTTTCTTCGGTAGCAACTTCAGCGGAGTAGCCAGCGAAACGGGAAGCGACTTCGTCGACTTTCTCCTCGGGGCACCCAGCTCCTTCGTGCAGGGCCAGTCTTATCCTTCCTACGGGCGAAATTTTTATTTCGGCCTGTTCGCCCAGGATAGCTGGCGCGTAAAGTCGAACCTGACCTTCAATTACGGTCTGCGTTACGACGTCAGCGCCCCGTTCAAGGAAAAGTACAACGAAATTCAGACCATCATTCCTGGCGAACAGTCGCAGGTGTTTCCCGGCTCACCCACCGGTTGGGTTTTCCCCGGTGATAAGGGCGTGCCCAGCACCTTGGCGCCGACCCGCTGGAACAATTTTGCTCCTCGGCTAGGTGTGGCCTATTCCTTCGGCGACCAGAACGGCGTGCTCGGCAAGATTCTGGGTAAGCCGGGAACGACCAGTATTCGCGCGGGCTGGGGGCTCTACTACGCGACGTTTGAAGGCGCCACCGACTTCAACGAAATCGGAGATGCTCCGTTCGGAAACTATACCGGCCAGTCGGATCCTACCTTCGCCGCGCCATTCACCAACCGGCCGAACGGCACCTCGATCACCAACCTTTTCCCCGCGCCGCTGCCGCCCAAGGGCGTCTCGGCCAAGAAGCCTGCGAATTTTGCCCCATACGATACGCTGCCCGATTTTTTCAGCGCCTTCGGAACGATTTCCAGTTCGCCGGCTTTCTACAACAAGAACCGTTTGCCGTATTCGGAGCAGTATGAACTTTCTCTCGAGCGCCAGATAACCGGCTCGGATCTTCTCACCGTCAGTTACGTCGGCACCCAGGGTCATCGGCTGCTTTCTTCGCTGTCGGCGAATCCTGGAAACCCGGCGTTGTGCTTGTCGCTGGCCGCCGAAGGATGCGGCCCCGGTGGAGAAAACAACATTTACATCCGCCCCGACAACAGCTACGCGCTCGGCACCCGTTCCGTTTTGCCGGGCGTGACTCTGCCAGGCGGCACGATCGTCAGCGGAGGAACTCCGCTTCCTGACGGCACCGTCGGGATCATTCCGTTCGGCAACGATTCGTATTTCATCACCGCTGGGACTTCGTCATACAATTCGGGGCAAATCAATTGGCGCCACACCAGCGGCCGGTTGCAGACGCTGATCGGGTATACCTACAGCAAATCGCTGGGCGATTCTTCCGGTTACGGCGAGCAGATCAATCCGGTTAACCCACGCGCCAGCCGAGGATTGACCGCTTTCGATTCGACGAATAACTTTGTCGCGAGCTACACCTATCAATTGCCAATCGACAAAATCGAAGGGCCGAAGCGTTTGACTAACGGTTGGGCCATCAGTGGAATCACCCGTTTTGCCACCGGCCTGCCGGTCACGATCGTCGAAACTGACGACCGTTCTCTGTTGGGCACCGCGTTCGGCGGCCCCATTACCCTGCCGGTCGATACCCCGGATCAGGTGGGGCCGATCGACATCACCAATCCCAGGACCCACAGCGGACAATATTTCAGCGCCGCAGCATTTGCGGCTCCTGCGCTAGGCGTCGAAGGCGACGCTCGCCGCCGATTTTTCCATGGCCCGGGCGTTAACAATTTTGATTTCGCGCTCTTGAAGAACACCGCGATTACCGAACGATTCAATCTGCAGTTCCGCGCTGAGTTCTTCAACATTTTCAACCACACCCAGTTCCTGACGCCGAGCGGGCTGGTTTCGTACAACTCAAATACGCTCGCTCAAAACCCGAGCACGTTTGGCCAAGTGACTCAGGCGGCCGCACCCCGAATCGGGCAGCTTTCGTTGAAATTGAACTTCTAGATTTCGACGATAGCGATCGATTTCGATCTTAGAAACACTGAATATCCGGGGTGGCCGGTAAGCGTCGGTCACCCCGCAACTCTGTTCATACTCGTGCGCGCCTCGTCCCAGCATCGCGAGTACTTCATCGGGTGTGAATTTTATGGCGGTCAAAGGTGTGCTCGCGGCGACGTTGGTGGAACCGGGACGCTATGAGGTCCGCGAATATCCGTTTCCGGAAGTCGCTCCGGGATGTGTCCTGGTCAAAATGGAGATGTCCGGAATCTGTGGAACGGACAAGCACACCTTTCAGGGTTACACCGCGCAGTACGGCGGACGCGAACTGCAATTCCCGATCATTCAGGGTCACGAGAATGTCGGGATCGTCGCGGAAATTGGAGGAAGCGGAGAGTACACCGATTTCGAAGGCGTTCCGCTTCACGTCGGCGATCGAGTGGTGGTCGGCGCCAACGTTTGCTGCGGCGAGTGTTATTACTGCCGCCACGATTTTCCGTATTATTGCTGCGAGAAAACGACCGACTACGGCAACAATCTGAGCGCGAAAAATCCGCCACACTTGTTCGGTGGCTGGTCGCAGTTCATGTACATCGTTCCCGGCAGTTTCTTGGTCAAAGTTCCGGACGATCTGCCGTCGGAAGTCGCCGTGCTCACCGAGATCTTCGCCGTCTCCGTCGGGCTGGATCGTGCCAAGCAAATGTCGGCCTTCCCCAACGAATCGTTTCGCTTCGACGATACGGTGGTGGTCCTCGGAGTCGGTCCACTCGGCATGTGCTTTCTGATGAAAGCCCGGATGCTCGGCGCCGGAACGATCATCGCGGTCGATCTGTCAGACTACCGGCTGAATTTCGCGAAACGGCTCGGCGCTGACCGCGTCATCAACGCCGGAACGACGTCCCGTTCCGAACGCCTGCAACTTGTAAAAGATTTAACCAATGGCCGCGGCGCGGACATGGTCGTCGAATGTGCCGGCGTGCCGCAGGTAATTCCAGAAGCGCTCGAAATGCTGCGCGTTGGCGGCCTGCTGGTCGAAGCTGGAAATTTTTCCGACTTAGGCGAAGTATCCATCAGCCCGCATCGCCACTTGTGCGCCAAGAACGTGCGCATTCTGGGCGTCGGCGGCGAAGAGCCGGCCGCCTACGGGCCGAGCATGCGCCAGATGGCGCGCTACATGAAAAATTATCCGCTGCAGGAGTTTGTGACCCATCGTTTTCCACTGCGCGAAGTGGATGCGGCGTTGCAGAAATCCGTAGAAGCTGAATCGATGAAAGTGGTGCTGGAACCGTGGCGGTAAACGATACTGGCTACGATAAATTTTAAATCGCAAAACTGAGGCCCAAAGATGAGCAAAATGAGTGAACGCTTTTTATTCGCATCGGCGCCAGACAGCTGGGGCGTCTTGGATTATCCGGGTCCTTCCTGGGAGCAATCGTACGAAAAAATGTTGGACGAAATGGTACAGGCTGGATACACCGGTTCGGAACTTGGTCCCTATGGTTTCTTTCCCACCGATCCCAAAGTGCTTCAGCCCCAACTGGAAAAACGTAAACTGAAGCTGCTCGCTTCTTTCGTTCCGGTAAAAATGACTGAACCCGGAGCAAGTCAGGCCGTTATGGAACGCATCCGAAAAGTCGGCGGTCTGCTCGCGGCGTTGAAAGCTCCGTTCCTGGTGATTGCGGACGACCAATCGAACGAGCGCAACGCCTATTCCGGCCGCGTTTACGACAAGGGCTGCCCAACCCTCACCGCCGAGCAGTGGAAACACATCGGCAAAATCGTCGCCGATGCCGAAAAAGTCGCGAATGAATTCGGCCTCGACCTGGTTTTTCATCCGCACGTAGCCACCTATGTAGAAACACCGGAAGAATGTGAGCTCTTCTACGACGCCACCTCCCATACCAACGTCGGCCTCTGCCTCGATACCGGACATTGCGTCTACGGTCACGGCGATTCGGTAAACGAAGCCGAAAAGTACAAGGACAAGCTGCGCTTCGTGCACATCAAGGACTGCAACACAAAAGTCTTGGAGCAAGCGCGCCAGAATAAATGGACCTTCGAAGAGGCCATCGAGCACCGCGTCTTCACCGTGATCGGCGAGGGCAACATCGATTTCCCGGCATTCTTCCAAACGCTGGTGAAAAACAACTACTCCGGGTGGTCGGTCGTCGAACAAGACGTGAAATTCGGAGCCACACCGATTCCGCCGGCGCAAAGCATCGCCGCCAGCCTGAAATATTTGAATGAAGTCGTCAGCGACCTGGAAAAATCCGCGGCCCGTTAGCCGCGATAGCAAATGCACTGCCGACGTAGCACGCAGATTTAAAAATATAATCGCGAAAGCGCGGGTCCGCCCGCGCTGGCCCCCGGGAGAATTTGAAATGCGGAAGTTGGGAATAGGTGTTCTAGGTGTAGGAGAAATGGGCCGGCGGCACGCGGAGAATCTTCGCCGTTATGTCCCGGAAGCACATTTGATCGCAATCGCTGACGTAGCGGCGAAACGCGCGCAGGAAGTCGCCGCCGAACTCGAAGTCGATCATTTTTACGACAGCCTGGACGCGATGCTAGCCAACAAAGCAATTCAAGCGGTGCTGATCGCTACGCCCGACAAATTCCACGCCCAAGCAGTAATAGCCACCGCCAAAGCCGGCAAAGACATCCTCTGCGAAAAGCCACTAGCACTAAACCTGGCCGACGCCCACACCGCACTAAAAGAAGTAGCCAAGGCCGGCCGCCGCCTTCAGGTCGGCTTCATGCGCCGCTACGACCCGGCCTACGCCGCCGCCAAAAAACGCATCGAAGCCGGAGAAATCGGCGTGCCGGTAATTTTCAAATCGGTCGGCCGGGATAAAGATCAACCTCCCATCGCCGCCTATGAATCGAACGTGAACGGAATGATTTTTTATACCAACACCATTCATGATTTTGATTTGGCCCGCTGGATGATGGGCGATGAAGTGACCAACGTACATTCGTTCACCACCAGCGCGATTCGTCCGGAGGTAGTGAAATACGGCGACGTGGTAGCCAGCGCCGTAAACCTTCAATACAAGAACGGAGCTATCGGCAACGTCGAATCCTACGCCCAAGCCGTCTATGGCTACGACGTTCGAACCGAAATCGTCGGATCCAAGGGCGCCATAATGGTGGGTAGCATGGACAAAATCCCCGCCACCTTCATGACCGCCAGCGGCGGCCAACAAATTCTCGCCGACCACTTCCTCTCCCGTTTTGCCGACGCCTACTTGGAAGAAGCCCGTGATTTCGTTCGCACCATGCTGACCGATCGCGCCCCCGTCGTCACGGGTGAAGACGGCCTGAAGGCGCTGGCCATCGCCGTAGCCGCGGAAAAATCGCACTTGGAATCCAAACCCGTAGCCGTGACCTTGGACTAGGTTTGCCAAATGACTAACGCGACCGCCAAGATCTACAAAAGCCCGCTGCACCAGATGACCCAGACGACTCCGACCTGTCTCTGGAACGATTCGGCATCGGTCGAAGAGCTGAAATATTCGATCGAACACGGCGCCACCGGCGCGACCTGCAATCCCGTGATCGTCCTCGGCGTCCTGAAAAAAGAACTAAAGGAACGCCGCGAGCGGATCCGCGCGTTGACGAAGGAAATGCCCACCGCCACCGAAGACGAAATCGGCTGGCAGTTGGTTCGCGAAATCTCCATCGAAGCCGCGCGCATCCTCGAACCGATTTTCCACCAGCAGAAAGGCAAGAACGGCCGCCTTTCGATTCAGACCGATCCGCGGCTCTTTCGCAATACCCGCGCCATCCTGGAGCAAACTCTCGAATTCAACAAACTTGCGCCGAATATCATCGTGAAAATTCCGGCCACTTCTGCCGGAGTCGCCGCCATCGAAGAAGCTACTTACGCCGGAGTCAGCATCAACGCCACCGTCAGCTTCACCGTGCCGCAGGCGCTTGCCGTCGGCGAAGCCGTCGAGCGCGGCCTGAAGCGGCGGGAAAAAGAAGGCAAACCCGTCGACACCATGGGCCCGGTGTGCACCATCATGGTCGGCCGCCTGGACGATTGGCTGAAAGTTTTAGTCGAGAAGGACAACATCACTATCGATCCCGGCTATCTGGAATGGGCCGGAGTCGCGGTCGTAAAAAAAGCCTATCGCATCTACCAACAGCGCGGCTATCGTACGCGTCTGCTTTCCGCCGCCTTTCGCAATCACATGCACTGGAGCGAATTCATCGGCGGCGATTTAGTTATTTCGCCGCCGCATTCCTGGCAGGTTCGATTCAATTCCAGCGACGTTGAAGTCCGGCCGCGCATCGACCAACCGGTGCGAATCGAGATTGAAGCCGAATTGAGCAAGAAGTTCGCGGACTTTCGTCGTGCCAGCACCGAAAACGGTTTGTCGATCGAAGAGTTTGATTCGTTCGGCCCCACGCGCCGTACCCTGCGCCAATTCGTCTCGGCGTGTAGCGATCTGGATGCCTTAGTCCGTGATGTGCTCATTCCCGATCCCGACGCAAGATCCTGATCGAATCGACCAAGCTCTGAATATTTTTCGCAACTCGAATGGAGGACAGCAGTGGGAAAACTAGCAATCACCGGCGGACAGCCGCTTCGAACCACGCCATTCACCGCCTGGCCCATCAGCACGGCCGAAGAAGCAGCCGCACTTCAAGACGTCCTGACCAGCACGAAGTGGGGCGGCCAGCCGTTTCCCGGCAAACACGCCGCTCTCGTCGCCAAAAAATTCGCGGAGATGCACACCGCAAAATACGCCCAGTGCGTCAACACCGGAACGGTCGCGATTCAAGCGGCCTTGAAAGCCATTGGCATCCTGCCCGGCGACGAAGTGATCGTGCCGGCCTACACCTGGGAGGGAACCGTCGGCCCAGTTCTGCTGGTGAACGCGATTCCGGTTTTTGTCGATGTCGATCCCGACACCTATTGCCTCGACGCGAAACTGATCGAGCAGGCCATCACGCCCAAGACCAAAGCCATCCTGCCGGTTCATCTCGGCATGCGTTTCGCGGATATGGACGAGATTCTACGCATCGCCAAAAAGCATAATCTCAAGGTGATCGAAGATTGCGCCCACGCCCATGGCGGCATGTGGAAGGGGCAGGGCGCCGGTTCCATGGGCGATCTGGGCACTTTCAGTTTTCAATCGAGCAAATTAATTACTTCAGGCGAGGGCGGCGCGGTCATCACCAATAATCTCGAGTACATGGAAATCGTGCAGAGTTACATCAACGCCGGACGCGCCAGCCTGACCGATCAATTCCATCACCGCATCGTCGGATTCAACTACCGTCTCGGCGAGTTTCAGGCGGCCGTTCTGGGTCCGCAGATCGACCGTTTGCCGCAACACGCCGCCGTCCGCGAGAAGACCATGAAGCATTTCGAAGCGCGGCTGAAAGGAATCAAGGGAATCGGCCTGTTGAAACCAGAGCCGCGAATCACCCGTCTGGCACCGTACGGCTACGTCTTCAAGTATTATGCGAAGGAAGTAAAAGATATTCCGCGCTCGGCCTTCGTCGCCGCATTGCAATTGGAAGGCATCCCGTGCGACGGTCTATTTTACGAGCCGGTGTATAAGAGTTCGCTCTTCCCGGTCAAATCGGCGGATTTCCCGGCGTTGAGTTGGGGCCGCGAAAAGCCGCTCGATCTCCGGAACATGTATTCTTGTCCGGAAGCGGACCGCGCGGCGTATCACGAAGCCGTGTGGTTTCCGCACCAGCTTTTCCTGGGCTCGACCAGCGACGTCGATGCGATTGCCGACGCCATCGAAAAAGTTTTAAACAATGTGGAAGAGCTTCGCGGGTTGGATCACAAGGCGATTCGCAATCAAAAGTTGGGCCGGGCCGATCGCGAAAGTTAGCGATATGCTTCAGGCACGAGCCCGCTAAACAATCGGCTCCGGGCGAAAATTAAATCATGCCTTCCACCAAAAAAAGCGGCCCGAAAAGCGCCGCCAACAAATCGGCAAGCATTTATGACGTTGCGCGCGAATCGCGCGTCTCAGTCTTTACCGTTTCGGCGGTCGTCAACAACAAGGAACACGTTGGCGAGAAACTACGCAAGCGCGTCGAAGCCGCGATCCGCAAACTGAATTACCGCCCCAACCTGGTCGCCCGCAGCCTGGCCAAGCAAAAGACCCATACCATCGGAATGATCGTCCCGGATATCGCCAATCCTTTTTTCCCCATGGTGGTCCGGGGCGCCGAGGACGCAGCTCAGAAACACGGCTACAACCTCCTGCTCTGCAATAGCGACGACAGCCTGGCCAAAGAAGAAACATCCATCGAGCTGCTGCTATCGAAGCGCGTTGATGGAATTCTGCTGACCAAAGCTGCGGAAGATTTCACTCCCTCGCTGCGCCAGATGATCAAGCAGGTCGACATCCCGTTCGTGCTGGTCATGCGCACCTACCCAAAGCTGACCAACGACGCAGTGATTACCGACGACTACCAAGGCGCCTTCAGTGCGGTTTCCCACCTGGCTCGATCCGGACGCAAACGCATCGGTTTGATCGGCGGACCTTTGAAAGTCAGTAACGCATTGGCGCGCTGGGAAGGTTTTCGAGATGCTTTGAAGGCTGAAGGTCTGCCTTATGAACCCGAACTGGTGATCGAAGGCGACTACCGCATCGACTCCGGCTTTCGTGCCGGGCACGCGCTCTTGTCCCATCGTCCTGACGGCGTGTACGTAGCAAATCACTTGATGACCATCGGTCTGCTGAAAGCGGCGGAGGAAATGGGTCTGCGCTGCCCCGAAGATTTCGGCTTGGTCAGCTTCGACGATTATCCGTGGCTTGGAGTTTTCCGTCCGCGGCTGACCACGGTTGAACTGCCGAAGCATCAACTAGGAATCGAAGCCGCCGAATTGCTGATTCGCCGCATCGGCGGAGACACCAGCAAGCCGGTAGTCAAAAAGCTGCAGCCCGAGCTGCGCATTCGCGAGTCCTGCGGTTTTGCTTTGAGCGTATCGCGCGGACAGAATCGCGCCTGAGTTTAGCGGATGAAGATCCGGTGTCTTTAAATCCCGACGTCTACGACTCGCTGAAATCGATCAGCTTCGGACGCATCGTAAACCCCCGCGTCTTGTAAGCGCCGTACGCGACCCCCACCACCAGCCAGGCAATTCCCGCCCACTTCGTCCAACTCTGCAGACTGATCAGCAACACAAAACAAAAAACGATTCCGAATGACGGCACGAACGCATCAACAAGGAAATTCCGCCGCCGCGTCGCGTCTCTCGAAAACCAAAAATGTTTCAGCGCCGCCAGATTCACCGCCATAAAAGCGAGCAGCGCGCCAAACGTGACGATCTCCGCCGCGTGCTCCCAAGGAATGGTAATCACTGCAATGTAAGCCAGCACTCCGATAATCCAAATGTTGTAGACCGGATTGCTTTTCGTCGGGCTTAGATAACCGAAGATTTTTTTGGGTAACACATCATCGCGCCCCATGCTGTAAAGCAATCGCGAAGCACCCACGTGCCCGGCCAGCCCACAGGCAATGCTCGACACTAAAAGCATCACCCCGTACGCCGCGAAAAGCATCGGCCCACTCGCCACCCGCGCCACGTCCATGAACGCCGTCTCCGGATTCTGCAGCGTCGTGTAGTCCGGCCACACCCGCTGCGCCAAATAAACCTGCAGGCCGCTGAACAGGCCAGTGAAAATCACCACCAGCACCGACGCCAGCAGCACGTTTCTCTTCGGATTCTCCACTTCCTCCGCCAGAATCGACACGCCATCGAACCCGATAAAAACCAGCGCCGCCAAAGACGTCCCCGCCGCCAGCGCCCGCAGATTGAACGTCGCCGGATTGTAAATCGGCTGCATCGAGATCAAGCCGGCGACATGGTGATGTAAAACGATGAATCGAAATGCTTCCACAATGAAGATCGTGGTAACCAACACCATGAATCCCAGCAGAACTTCATTCGTCCGCGCCGTGAAACGAATCCCCTGCACGGTCATCACCGTAATCAGCCCCACCGCCAGCGCGGCCAAAATCGCGAACGGAATTCGCGGGACCATACGCTGCACGGCCAGCACGGCGTACAGCGCGTTTTGAACGGGCTGGAAAAGATACTCCAGGAACATCGCCCATCCGATGACGAAGCCCACGTGAGGATTCAATTCGCGGCTAATGTAGGTGTAAACCGAACCGGAAGAAGGATAGACACTGGCCATTCTTCCGAAACTCACAGCGGTCACCGACATGGCCACCATCGCCAGCATCAGCGTCGCGACGGTGTGCCCGTGGGACAGAACCTGGCCTTCACCAAAGAGCGGAACAGCTGCAATCGGGGAGGTGAGGATTACACCGTAATAAATCAAATCCCAAAGCCCGAGGACTCGTTTGAGATGAGGTTGCGCAGGTGCGGTTTGTGAAACCTTGCTGCCCGATTCGGCCACCCTCACCTCTTTGGAATCTGACTTGCAGGTCCCGAATCACCGGGTCGTACGCGCCAATTCTTCTAAAAGAAAAACCGTTCCTTTTTCCGCGCTTCCTCATACTGCCGGCGCGCTTCCTTCACCGACTCGCGCTCAGATACTTCCGCGATCGGAACGTCCCACCAGGATTCATAGCCCGGCACCCGCTGATCGTAGGACGTTTCAATCACCAGCACGGTCGTTCGATCTTGCTGCTTGGCCGTCGCCAAGGCCTCTTTCAGCTCAGATGCAGTGCGCACCGGTTTGGTCCACGCGCCCAGACTCGCCGCATTCGCCGCAAAATCCACCGGGATATTTTCGCCGTCGTATTTTTCGTCGCGGCGATATCGGTAATTGGTCCCCATGCCTTCGTTGCCGCACGCCCGGCTTAACCCACCAATGCTCGAAAACCCATGATTGTCGAGCAGCACGATGCTCAGCTTGTAGCCTTCCTGCAGCGAAGTCACGATTTCCTGTGCCATCATCAGGTACGAACCATCGCCGACCAGCACGATAACTTCCCTCGACGGGTCCGCCATTTTTGCGCCCAGCGCGCCGGCGATTTCGTAGCCCATGCACGAATTGCCGTACTCCATGTGATATCCGCCGGGCTGCCGCGTGCGCCAAAGCTTATGCAGATCCCCGGGCAAGCTCCCCGCAGCACAAACTACGATGTCCGAAGGGCTACTGAAGTTATTGACGATTCCAATCACTTCGCCCTGCGTTATCGGAGGCTCCTTGCTCAGCGCGTAAATCCGGTCAACTTCCGCTTCCCATTTGGCCCGCATGCTCTCAATCTGAAGCCGATACCCGTCATCCACGCGGTATCCGCCGACTTTATCCTGCAGTTCTTCGATCGTCACGCGTGCGTCACCGGTTAGCGGCAACGCGGAATGTTTGTACGCGTCAAACTCCGCCACATTGATGTTGATGAACTGAACGCCCGGATTCTGAAACGCGGTCTTCGACGCCGTGGTGAAGTCGCTGTAGCGCGTGCCGATCCCGATGATCAAGTCAGCTTCGCGCGCCGTAATGTTCGCGCCCGGAGTGCCGGTAGCGCCGACGGCGCCGAGCTGCTGCGGATGATCGAACGGCAGCGAACCTTTGCCCGCTTGCGTTTCACACACCGGAATCCCAGTGGCGCCCGCAAATTTCGAAAGCGCTTCCGACGCCTGCGAATACAAAACGCCTCCGCCCGCGACGATCAACGGCTTCTTGGCCGACTTGATCCAGTTGGCGGCCTTGGATGTCAGGCTCTCATCGCCACGCTCCCGCGCAATGATCCAGGTTCGCTCTCGGAAAAATTCATCTGGAAAGTCCCAAGCCTCGGCCTGCACGTCCTGCGGAAAACTGATCGTCACCGCTCCGGTTTCGGATGGCGATGTGAGAACGCGCATCGCTTCCGGCAGGGAAGTCAGCAGCTGCTCCGGCCGCTCGATCCGGTCCCAATAGCGCGAGACCGGTTTGAAGCAGTCGTTCACCGAAATATCTTGGGTAGAAGTCGATTCAAGCTGTTGCAGCACCGGCGCCACATTCCGCCGCGCGAAAATATCGCCGGGCAACAGCAGCACCGGCAGCCGGTTCACCGTCGCCGTGGCCGCGCCGGTAATCATGTTGGTTGCGCCCGGGCCTATCGACGTCGTGCAAACCAGCGCGCGCATCCGAAAGCTGGCCTTGGCGAACCCAGTCGCCGCATGCACCATGGCCTGCTCGTTTCGAAACAAAAAATAGCGCAGGCCCGGATCTTGTTCCAGAGCTTGCCCCAGCCCGGCCACATTGCCGTGCCCAAAAATCCCCAGAATCCCGCCGAAAAATAGGCTCTTCTTCCCGTCGCGCTCGGAGTATTGGCCCTTCAGATACCGGATCGTCGCCTGTGCCGCGGTCAGCCGCAGAGTCATGAGCCGAGGCCTTCGCGACAAGTCCCGCGCGCGTCCAAAAGTGCTTTCGTGACCAACGCTTCACAAATTTCTAAGCGATTAGAGCAAAAAGGATTACGGAATTTTGCAGTGCAGCGCGCGGAGGCGAAACGCGAATTCTCTTCGTGATCGCAGGTGAATGAATGTGGCCGAATCACTCCCATGGTTTCTTTGTCCCCTGCGACAACCGCTATTCTTTGACCAGCGGAAGACGAGGATCGGTTTCCTTCCAGGTCGACCGGATCCAAACATGGTTCTGATCTTCGGTGACCGCCAGCGCGCGCGAAGATCCCGCCAGAAAATTCAGATAGTACACATCGTATCCGGGCCCAGCCACCACCGGATGATACCCGCTGTGCACCAAAACCGTATCGCCATCCTTCGGCCGCAGAGTGCGATCCGCTCCGTGCTGGCCCGAATATAAATGCTGCAGAGCGAAACCTTCCGGCTGGCGGATCCGGTAATAATAGATTTCGTCCAGGTCCACTTCCGCCGGCGGATTGTGCACATCATGTTTGTGCGGCGGATAGCTCGACCAGTTCCCGCCCGGCGTGTAAACCTCGATAACCATTAGCTTATCTGCAGGGAAATCGGGACCCATGATATCCACGATCTGGCGCGAAGCGTTTCCCCCTCCGCGCAGACCGCTGACCACGTCAGCCGGCGTAATCAGTTTGGGCTGAAGCCGCGCCTGGGATGGCACCCGGCACTCCGCGATCTCACAAATCGTCTCGGCCACAAACTCGACGCTGTGCCCGGCGGGCAGGTAAACGGTGAAGGGCAAACCGTCGAAGACATCCTTGCGGCGGCCGATCGACTTGGCGCCCGCTCCCCAGTCCACCGTGCACTTGCCGCCCAGGAGTACAAACGCAGCTTCTTCATTATCCAGCGTTGCTTGGAATTTCTGGCCGGGCACCAGGCGGTGGACAAAAAGACTCATCCATTCCCAGCCGGCTTTCTCACGAGGCAGACTGACCAATTCCCCGCGGTGTCCCGCCGGCACGTCCGAGGAGTGATGGAGAACAGTGCCTTCGCTCACGTCGCCCCCTGCACAATCGTTTTGGAGTGTGAGTAAAAATGCGGCAAAAGAGCGATTCTGTCTAACCGCTTTGAGACTATGTCAAATGCGGGTTTTGTTGTCAATTGGTAGAGTCTCACCCACCGAAATTCTTCGACGGGAGGCCCCCAATCGATCCAATCTGTCCGACCTCATCTGCGTCGTTTTTACGAAAGTCATTTGAGTTTTCTTTTGGGAGCACTGAAAACAATCTCGCCTCGGCCCGTCGGTGACGATCCGGTCCCAATCCGACTACTAATTCCATTCTTTTCAGTGCTTCAGCGCAGTTCTCTCCTAGAAAGGCTCCACGAAGTTCTCGGCTGGGCCTTCCCCACCTCCTGTAAAATCGAATCAGGCGCTTTCCATGAACCTTAACCTTTCTCGTACCGCTATTACCGTTTGGTGTGCTTGGGTGTTTTTCGTGGGCGGGTACCTGCTCGCTTCTTTGCTCACGCCTCGGGTTCCAGCATTTGAAAATTTCACCTATGTGCTCGCCTGCTTGGTTCCTTTGTTTTGCAATACCTGCCTGCTGTGGAACGCGGCTTCCTCCTATCGCCGGCAGAATGGTTTCTGGATGCTGCTCGCGCTAGGCTGCACCTTCTGGCTAACCGGTATGTTGATTCTGGTGTATTCCGAGTTCGCCCAGCAGAACCAGACCGAGCCTCCTTACATCGCCGACCTGCTCTTTTTTCTGCATACCGTACCGTTCATGGCTGCCATCGCTTTGATGCCGCACGTCCGCAAGATGCGGGAGACGCTCCGCTTCGGCCTCATCGATCTGCTCTTGTTGGGAATCGTCTGGCTGTACATCTACATCTTTGCGGCCATGCCGTGGAAAATCGTTGAACACAATCCGGCGATGTTCTACGCGCGCGATGTCGTCGCCTATCTGATCGAAAATCTGGTGGTGGCAGCCGGCTTTGGCTATCTATTTTTCCATTCGCAAGGATCGTGGCGCAAAATCTACGGCCACCTCTTCGGTGCGACCTCGCTTTACGTCGTTGGAATCACTCTGCTCGATCTGGCCATTCGCGGCAAAATTGCCTACACCGGCTTCTTGCTGCGCCTGCCCATGCTCTGCGCTTTCGTCTGGATCGGATCCACGGGGTTGATCGCGCGCCGCCTGAAATTCGAACCCGAGCCGCTGCAGCCTTCGCTGAAACGCGATACGCAATGGCCCACGCATGCGGCCCGGCTGGGTTGTCTTTCGGCTCCGCTGCTCGCCATATGGACGCTCGAACTGAGCAGCGCCCCGGATCCAGTCCGGAAATTTAGAATTTTGGTCACGCTCGCGGCGATCTTCATCGTCAGCGCGCTGGTTTTTCTGCGCCAGCATTTGGTTTACAAGGAACGCACCGAACTGGTTCACGACCTGTGGGAGTCACTCGAAAACGTCAAGCGGTTGCAGACCCACTTCGTGCAGTCCGAAAAGCTTGCGTCACTGGGTCAGCTCGCCGCCGGCGCCGCGCATGAAATCAATAATCCGCTGACGGCCATACTCGGATATTCCGACCTGCTCACACTCGAAAATCCCACGGATAGCCGCGCGCATTCGCTGGGGCAAAAAATTCGCGAACAGGCTCGGCGAACCAAGGACTTGGTCACCAACTTACTCAGTTTTGCGCGCCAGGTTCCAGCCGAAAAACAATTGCTGGACTTGAACACGGTCCTCAGCGGCGCGGTGCAGCTGCGCAATCTCGACCTGCGCGAAAAGAACATCCGCATCGAGCTGGAAAATCGCAGCGTCCTGCCCGCCGTGCGCGGTGACCCGAATCAATTGCTGCAGGTTTTCTACCACCTGATCAGCAATGGAGTCGACGCCATGGAATTGGCCGGCGGCGGTGTGCTGCTCATCCGCACCCTGCGCGAGCGCGGCCTGGTCGTCATCGAATTTTCGGACACCGGCCCGGGCATGAAAGAACCGGAAAAGGTTTTCGACCCCTTCTACACCACCAAGGAAGTGGGTAAGGGAACTGGACTGGGCCTCAGCATCTGCTACGGAGTGATGCAGGAGCATGGCGGAACCATTCTCGGTTTCAACCGGCCGGAAGGCGGAGCTACGTTCCGCCTAGAATTGCCTGCGGTGATGGCCGTCTTTCCGCAGCCCACCGCGCCGCTCGCGCCCAGCGTCAGCTCGCGCTAGGCCGTCCGTTCCTCTCCGCCTTGTGCTAAAGTCGAAAATTCGATGAGCACAAATTTCGCCCCATCCGCCCTTACTCCCGCCATCGCCACGGAGCATCTGACGCGTCGATTTGGCGACCTCGTCGCAGTACAGGATGTCAATCTCCGCGTCGCCCCTGGCCAGTTCTTCGGCTTTCTGGGGCCCAACGGCGCGGGAAAATCTACCACCATCAAAATGCTCACTGGCCTGCTGGCGCCCAGCTCCGGCCGCATGCAGATCCTCGGAGTGGACTTCACGGACAATCCCGTTGAAGTGAAACGCCAGATCGGCGTGGTGCCGGAAGGCATGGCCCTCTTCGGACGCCTGACCGGCGCGGAGTACCTGAACTTCGTGGGTCGCATGTATGGGCTCGATCGGACAACCGCGGCAAAACGCACGACGGAACTGCTGGAATTCATGCAGCTCACCGATCAGCCCAAGTCGCTGGTCACTGATTATTCCCATGGCATGCAGAAAAAATTAGCCTTGGCCGCAGCGGTAATCCACGGACCCAAGATTCTATTTCTCGATGAGCCATTCGAGGGCGTGGATGCGGTCGCCTCCAACACGCTGAAAGCGATGTTGCAAAGTATGATCGCTCGCGGGGCGACGATATTCCTCACCTCCCACGTGCTCGAAATTGTCGAGCGCTTGTGTACCCACGTGGCCATCATTCATCGCGGACATCTGGTGGCGCAGGGATCGCTGGAAGAACTGCGAGCCGGAGTGCAGGCGCAGTCGGCTGCGGCTCTCACGGCTTCCGGAGCGGTCCCGGGCGATCCATCCCACCCCGCTGAAAAACTGACCCTTGAGCAGATTTTCTTGCGCATCGTGGGTGGCTCGCGCCCTGCCGAGCAGGAACTTTCGTGGCTGGAGTAAACGTAAACCTCGGAATGCGGGAGCAATTTGCGGCCATCGCCCAAGTGCGCTGGCAGCTCTTCGTCAATTCGTTGCGATCCATGAGCGGGCGACTCGAACTCGTGGCCCGCGGCTTCATGTTCCTGGGCTACGCGATCTTGGCGTTTGGAGGCTGCGCCGGTCTGAGCCTCGGCGCCTGGTACGTCGTGTCGCATGGCAAAGCGGAGTGGCTCGCCGCGCTGCTCTGGCCCGTCTTTCTTTTCTGGCAATTCTTTCCGGTACTGGCCACCGCGTTTTCCGAAAACACCGATGCCTCAAGTTTGCTTCGATTTCCGCTAACCTTTCGCGCTTACGTTCTGATCCGCATCGCTTTTGGTTCGCTCGAACCGGCCACGGCCCTCGGAATTTTATGGAGCGCCGGAATCGTGGCGGGCGTTACCGCCGCCCAGCCTTCGCTGTTCTTCTACGCCGCGCCGGCAATGCTGGTCTTCGCGGTTCTGAATATTCTGCTTGGCCGGATGATTTACGTTTGGATCGAAAGATGGCTGGCTCAGCGGCGCACCCGGGAACTTCTGGGAATCGTATTTTTTCTTCTGATCATCTGTTTTCAATTCATCGGGCCTCTGGCCACGCGGTTTGAACGGAAAGGCGCGCCGGACGTAACCCGCTACGCCCAGCAGGCGCTCCCGCTGCAGCGCATTTTGCCGCCCGGCTTGGCTGCGGATTCGGTCGCCGTTGCGGTTCAAGGTCACTCGCAAAGGTCGCTCGGCGATCTAGCCTTGCTGTTTTCGTATGCGCTGCTCATTTTGTGGTTGTTGAATGTCAGGCTCCGCGCCCAGTATCGCGGCGAGCATTTCGGCGAAGCCCCGGCGCGCAAATTCAAGGGCACGGCCAAAACAGAAACCATCGTTGGCTGGAATATCCCCGGCGTGCCCGGCCCGATCTCGGCCATCGCCGAAAAAGAGTTTCACTACCTGGCGCGTAGCGGTCCCATGATGTTTACCTTCATCATGCCCCTGGTGGTCTTGGTCATGTTTCGATTTACCACCACGAAATCGGGAGCCTCGGGTGGCATTCTGGCTCACGCTTCGGATCTCGCATTTCCCGTTGGCGCCGCCTACATCCTCCTGGTATTGACCAATCTGGTGTACAACTGTTTTGGCGGCGATGGAGCAGGCGTTCAATTATTTTTTCTTGCGCCGGTTCGTTTTCGCGAAATTTTGATGGGCAAGAATTTGGCTCACGCCTTCTTGGTGGCCTTCGAATTGGTGCTGGTGTTCGCAGCCAGCTGTTTCCTGTACCGCCCGCCCTCCTTGGCCGTGACGGTCGCGACGATATGCGGAGTGGCCTTCGCTTTTCTGGTGAATTTGGCCGCTGGTAATCTGCTGTCCCTCTATGCGCCGAAAAAAATTGATTTCGGAGCCTTGGGGCGCCAACGCGCCTCCGGTACCACCCAGTTCGCCAGCATTGGGATTCAACTGGCCGCTCTCGGTTTGTGCGCCTTGGCGATTTTGCTGGCCCGGGCCAACGGAAAAATCTGGATCGCCACCGTAATCTTTCTGTTTCTGATCGCCGGCGCCGCCGTCGGTTATGCCTTGGTCTTAAAACGCGCCGATGGCGTGGCGCTCGGTCGCCGGGAAGCTATGATTTCCGAACTCTCGCGAGCTTAGGGATCCGGGGCCGGTATCTGGGCTTCATCTCGCAACAAACTTCCGTGGTTCCAAGGACGTAAAATGAAACTTCGTCGGCGTGCTTCAGCAGTTTTCGTGATTTCGCTTTCAGCCTTCTTACTCTTCGCAGTCAGCCTCAACGCCCAGACCTTTCAAAAACCTCAGGTACCGGTCGCGGGCGTCATTACCGATGAATTAGGACCGCTGGTCGACACGCCGGGCGTCTCCGGCTACGAGGGCGAAGTCGGCAAAGTGATATCCAAGCGCCTCGCGGCCTTTCATCCGGTCACCGACAATATGGGAAACGTCATCGTCACCATGGGCAGCGGTTCTCCGAGTCGGCTGATTGTGACGCCGATCGACGAGCCGGGCTTCGTGGTCAGCGAGATCACCGCCGACGGCTATCTGCGCGTTCAACGCCTTCCGCAGTTCGGCCTGCCCCCGATTTTCAATGAACTCTACGCGGCACAGCCGGTAAAAATCAGGACGACCGAAGGAAAGTGGATCGATGGCGTGGTGGCCGGTTTGTCGGTCCACCTGCAAGGCGCGCATACCAACGCTCCAAAGTCAGGGGATCTTGAAAATTTTTACGTGGATATCGGAGCCGCCTCCGCCGCGGAAGTGCGGAAAGCTGGCGTCGATTTGCTGAGTCCAATGGTGATCAACCGCACGCTGCTGAACTTGGGAGATGCAGAGAATGCCGGAGCTTCGATCGGCGACCGATTTGGTGCGGCTGCGGTGATGGCCGCTCTCAAGCGCGTCGATCGCTTTGCGCTGAAAGGCACGTTGACGGTTGCCTTCTTGGTTCAGCAACGCACCGGAGCGCGCGGCTTGCAACGCATCATGACGCAAACCCACGCCGACGAAATGGTCTACGTCGGGCGGCTGATTCCAGGCGGTCCGATTCCGGAGATGCCGACCATGCGGCGAGGGCCGCGCCGCTCGCCGGGCAGCGGCGTGCTGATCGGCGTGGAAAAAACGGATGGCACGCTCGGCACATTTGAGTCGCAGCTGAAACAAGTCGCCGATGCTGCCAAAATTCCCTTCGACACCGATTACTCCGGAGGGCTTCTTCCTCCCAGCTACTTGCCGATGCCGGCGCTCCCCGCCGCCTGGGCCCACCTGGCCATCGCGACCTCATGGCCGGATACTCCCGCCGAGACGATTGATTTGTCCGATCTTGAAAACCTCGCGGTCTTTCTCGTTCACTACGCCGGGTTCTCACCAGCCGAAGTTGCGAAAACGAACGGCCTTTCAGACGGAGACGAGAGCAGCGGCGAATCTTCGAGTCGCACGAAACCGCCGCTCGCTCGAGTGCTCCAAGAATTGACCGTCGCGTACGGCGTGAGCGACCACGAAACTCCGGTTCTGAAAACGGTCGATCGCTTGCTGCCGGACTGGGCCAAAACCGAAACCGACGCCGCCGGGAATTTGATTCTGCACCTTGGCACCGCGCCCGCAGGTAGCAAATCTCCCAGCATTCTGCTGGTCGCGCACATGGACGAGATTGGCTTCGTAGTAAAAACCATAGCGAACGACGGCCGCTTGGAAGTCGAATGGCGCGGCGGCGGCGACCTGAGCTTTTTCGCCGGCCATCCGGCGCTGGTCCACACCGCACATCGCGATCTGGACGGGATCGTAGAACTTCCCATCGGCTGGGATACCCACGATTTCAAGTGGCCCGGAGACGACGTCCAGAAAGCGGACGCCACCACCGCGATTCGCCTCGACGTCGGCGCCAAATCTCCGGCCGAAGTGGCCAAGCTCGGCATCAGCGTCGGCGACAGCATCACCATTCACAAGGAATATCGCCCATTGCTCGGCACCCGCGCGAACGGGCGAAGCTTCGACGATCGAGTCGGCGACGCCGCGCTGGTCTCGGCCGTATGGGCACTCGGCGGCCCGCTGAAAGATCGCAACGTCACCTTCGTGTGGTCAACCGGCGAAGAACAGGGATTGGTCGGTGCGGCGAAATTGGCCAAGCGCTTGGCGGACGAAGGCCATCCAGCCGATGTAGTCTTCGGCGTGGACACCTTCGTCAGCTCGGACTCGCCTCTCGAATCGAAACGCTTTGGAGACGCCAAACTGGGCGACGGTTTCGTCATCCGCGCCATCGATAGCTCAAACATCGCGCCGCACGAATCGGTCGCCCGGCTGATCCAACTCGCGCACGCGAACAACATTCCCGTGCAATACGGCGTCACCGCCGGCGGCAACGATGGATCCGCCTTCGTGCGCTACGGCGCGATTGATATTCCGATGGGCTGGCCGCTGCGCTATTCCCACTCGCCAGCAGAAGTCGTGGACACCCGCGACGTGGACGCGCTCTCCCGCATCGTCGCCGTAATCGCCAAGAGCTGGTAGTTTGCTATAATCGCGCGCCGTGACCGATCCTGGATTCAAACCGCCGCGCTACATCGTCATCGAAGGCCCGATTCGCGTCGGTAAATCGACGCTGGCCAGGGAATTGTCCGAGCAGCTTCACGCCCGCCGCATTTTTGACGCTGAGGACAACCCCTTCCTCGCGGATTTTTACGACGAAAAGCCCGGCTCGGCTTTCTCCGCCCAAATGTATTTTCTATACGAGCGCCATCGCCGCCTGCTCGAAGCCCGCCCGGAGGACAATGCCGCGCCGATCGTCAGCGATTTCCTTTTCGAGAAAGACAAGATTTTCGCCTATCTGAATCTCGACAACGAAGAACTGAAGTTGTACGACCGCTATTTCGAGATGCTGGCGCCCTCCGTCCCGCAGCCGGACCTGGTCATCTATCTGCAAGCCAAGCCGGACGTCCTGCGCAAGCGCGTCTCGAAAAAAGCGGATCCCGCCGAGACACAAATCTCACTCGAGTACGTCGAGGCCGTCGCTAACGCCTACGAACATTTTTTCTTTCGCTATTCCGGATCAAATCTCCTGGTGGTGGATACTTCGGAGATCGACTTCGTCGCCCGCAATCAAGACCTGCAAGAATTACTCCGTCGTTTGCGCCAGCCCGTGAAAGGCACGCAATACTTCCTGCCTCTAGGCCAAGGCTAGATACACAGTTTCCGCGCTGAAAAATAATCTCAGGAATCAAAAGAAGGGGGACCGGGACGAGCGGCCCCGCCAGGCTACTCGTCCCGGCACTGCGCACTGGGGAATATCGTGTAGAGAATCTGTACGCGGCTCTTCAGGCCGCCTTCGGTGGCCCGGTCAGTCGATGCCGCCATTTGCCAAGAGCCCGGTTGACCGGATGGCTGCGATGCAGGAACTGCAGCACCGGCATGCGCCGCACTCCAATCTTTTCCAGGGCGCGCCGAATACGAAAGTCGCGGCCCGCGGAAACCAGTCCTTTTTCCAGAGTGGTAATCGCCTCGGTCGTGCGTCCCGCCTGGTAATACACTTCCGCCAGGTTCAGGTACAACTGGGCGTGGTTGTGTTTCATGCCGAGCGCTTCGCGGCAGAGCGATTCCGCGTCGCCAAATCTCTTTTCGGCCAGCGCAGCCAACAGGCCCGTGTACGACAAATAGAAAGGGTTTTTGGGGGCGATTCCGAGGGCGCGCCGGGCGTGCTGCAGGGCGTCTTCCGACTGCCCGTCGCGCAGATTCTTGAGGCATTCCTTAAAATCATTCATTCCGGCGTCGGATGGGGAGGTGGTTCCAATCCAGTGGGACATAAGCACCGTCCTTGCCTCGTCGACACGTACGAGGCGGCTGAACCGAGACTACGGTTCCCCAATGTGGCTGTGAATAGAACGGAGGAACAGCTTTCGGGCTAGAACCTTTAGCTGTACGAAATGACAGGCGAATAGATAAAGACGGCCCCGCAGCCACGCCCGGCTTGTTCGGAGCACTCCCGCGGGGTATCCTCGGCCCGCAGTTCGGGGAATCCCATGGTCCAAGCAAAGCCGCAGCGCAAATTCGTGACGCGCATTCTTAGACTTGTCCTTCTTTCTTTCATCGGATTTGCCGCAACCACGGGCTTCCCGCAGTCCGCCTCGGGTGGCCCGGCCCCTCAGCAAACGGCTGCCTCTGCCGGCGAGCGCGGAAAATTCATCCTACATAAATTCGAGCAGCCCATCGGCGAGGAAACCTACCAAATCACGAACGATGGCACTTCGATCACCGCGAAAATCGACTTCAAATTTACTGACCGTGGTTCTCCGGTCCCGATGACCGCCATCTTCAAATCCGCGCCGGACCTGACGCCGCAAGCCTTCGAGTTGAAGGGACGGAACTCCCGCAGCACCGAAATCGACTACGCCGTGGAAGTGCAGCCGGACAAAGTCCGAGTACGCGATCGCCAAGCCTGGACCGAAACCACGCGGCCCGCCGCATTTTTTACCATCGCCGGCTACGCTCCCACCACCATGCAAATGCTGATGGAGCGCTACTGGGCTAGCCACGGTTCGCCGGCTCAGTTAGCCACCTTCCCCAGCGGCCAGGTACGCATCGAGCCGCGCGGCAAGGACACGATCGCGATCGACGGCAAAGACCAAACCTTCGACCGGTTCACGGTGGAAGGACTGATCTGGGGCCGGGAGACTCTCTGGTTCGACCAGGACAAAAATCTCATCGCATCGGTAACCACCGACGCGGAGTTCGATCATTTCGAAGCGATTCGCGAAGGCTACGAAAGCGGCCTCGGGACGTTCGTCGGCCGGGCCGGCGCGGACAACATGGCAGCGCTGGCCGAAATCTCCAAAGGTATTTCCGGAAGCCGGGCCAGCAAAATCGCCATCGTCGGCGGAACGCTGATTGACGGCACCGGCGCCGCGCCAATCGCCGATTCCGTCGTCTTGATCGAAAACGGAAAGATCACCTCCGTCGGATCAAAAGCCTCGGTAAGAATTCCCAGCGGCTTTCAAAAAGTAGACGCCACCGGAAAAACAATTCTCCCCGGCCTCTGGGACATGCACGCCCACTTCGAACAGGTGGAATGGGGCCCGATTTATCTGGCCGCCGGCGCCACCACCGTGCGCGATGTCGGCAACGAATTCGAATTCATCACTGCGGTCCGCGACGCCGTAGCCGCCGGCCGCGGACTCGGCCCTCGTTTGCTGCTTGCCGGAGTCGTCGATGGCAGCGGGCCGCTGGCTCTAGGCGTCAATCGCGTCGATACGCCGGAGCAGGCCAAGATGTGGGTGGACAAATATCACGACGCGAATTTTCAGCAGATTAAAATTTACAGCTCGGTGAAGCTGGAAGAATTAAAAGACGTAACTGCCGAGGCGCATCGCCTGGGCATGACCGTAACCGGGCATATTCCCGAAGGGCTGAACGCCTACCAAGCGGTTGAAGCAGGCCAGGATCAGATCAATCACATTCAATACATAGCCAACATTATGGAAGCGCCGCTGCCGGAAGACGCCAGCCGGCTCGATCGTCTGAAGGCGCGAGGAAACATCGACCTAAACTCCGCCGAATCGAAGAAGGCGATTAACTTTCTCCTCCAGCACAAAATCGTCGTGGACCCGACGCTCGCGCTGATGGAATTTTTCACCGCGAGTACCGCCAAGCCTCCGGTCAGCATCGAGCCGGGAGTGGCCAAAGTCGCTCCGGAGCTAGCGGCGATTCTCGGCGAAGCATCTCCGCCCTCGCGCTACGCCGACTTGCAGGAGAAGGGCTTTCAAAAGGAAGTCGAAATCGTCGGAGCGCTGCATCGTGCCGGTGTGACGATCGTCGCCGGCACCGATCAGACCGTGCCCGGGTATAGCCTGTACCGCGAAATCGAACTCTACGCGCAGGCTGGATTCACTCCGCTCGAAGCGATTCAGGCCGCCACCATCGTTCCGGCTCGAGTCATGGGCGTCGATAAAGAAGTCGGAACCGTGGAAGTTGGAAAACGCGCCGACCTGATTCTGCTGGGAGCGAACCCGCTCGAATCGATTCACAATATTCGCAGCGTCGAATTTGTAATCACCAAAGGCACCATGTACAACTGCGCCGAGCTGTGGCGCAGCGTAGGATTCAAGCCCTGATCCGCAAAGGCGAGGACAGATCATGACCAACTGGACGCGCAGGAAATTCTTTTTTTCAACCCTGGGCGCGGCAATCGCGGCCCGCACCCAACCGCTATTCGGGGCCGCGCAGCCCCCCGCGGAAAATCTGGCGCAGCCCGCGCGCGCCGCAGCGCCGGGAGATTTTCGCCCGGTCATTGTTTCGTCCGGCAACGGTATCGCGCATCTTGATGACGGCATGGCGATTCTCAAATCCGGCGGCGACACCTTGAACGCCGCGCTAGCCGTAGTTACCAAAGTCGAAGACGACCCCGAAGATGATTCAGTGGGCTACGGCGGCCTGCCCAATGAAGACGGCGTGGTCGAACTCGACGCTTCGGTGATGCACGGTCCTACCCATCGAGCTGGCGCGGTCGCGTCGGTGCAAAAAATCAAAAATCCGTCGCTGGTGGCCAAAGCCGTGATGGAAAAAACGAATCACACCTTCATCGTCGGCCCCGGAGCGCTACGCTTCGCCGAAGATGAAGGTTTCGTCCCGATGGATTTGCTCACCGAACGTTCGCGAATTGCTTGGCTGGCCTGGAAAGCCCAGACCACCGAGAACTGGCGACCGGGACTCGATAGCCCGGACTGGAAAGAAAAATTGGCGCTGCTGCTCGATACTCCGGAGAAGCAGGCCTGGCGGGAACACATCGAAGAAGTAGTGGCTCGTCCGCGAACCGGCACCATCAATTGCCTCGCAGTGAATTCGAAGGGCGAAGTTTCCGGCACCACCACCACTTCCGGCCTATCCTGGAAAATCGCCGGGCGCGTGGGAGATTCGCCGATCATTGGGGCCGGGCTGTTTGTCGACAACGAGGTCGGTGGCGCGGGTTCCACCGGGCGCGGCGAGGAAGACATCAAAATTGCCGGCGGCCACACCATCGTGGAAATGATGCGCCGCGGATCGTCGCCCACCGATGCATGTCTCGAAGCCCTGCACCGAGTCGCACGAAATTACGCCGCGTTTCCCGAGCGCCTGAAACTATTTCACATCCAGTTCTACGCCTTGAACAAGCACGGCGAATACGGAGCCGGCAGCCTGTGGGGCAAACATCCGAACGGCAACCGAGTGCAGTACGCCGTTCATGATGGCACCAAGGCTCAACTGCTGCCGACCACTCCGTTGTTTGACGAAGCCGGCGGAGATTACTAAGCGGCGCACCCTTGGTCAGCTGAATTAGATCTTACTTCACCACCTCAGAGGCAAAGACCAGCCGGATCCCGCGCGCTTCCAGTCGCGGAACTTCTTCGGCCAGCGCGGAAATCGTTGCCGGACGCGGATGGCCGATCGCGATCGTAATTCCGTCGCGCGCAGCATCGCGGGCCGCGAGTTCGAGTTGCGCAATGATGGCCGCCGGCGTAGCCACGTCGTCGAGAAAAACTTTCCGCGAAGCCGCGCGCACTCCGTCGCGCTTGGCGATATCGTAAGCCACCGTTTTCGCCTCCGTGCGGCTGTCGATAAAAAATAGCCCGCGCTCGCGCAGCACTGGCATCAAGGCCTGCATCAACGCCACATCCGAAGTCGCCCGCGAACCCTGATGATTGTTCACGCCCACCGCGTGCGGCACCGTGCCCAACATTCCCGCCACCGCCGATGAAACCTGCGCCGGATTCATCCCCACCCGCAATTCGATGTCTTCGGCCTTCACCGCTTCCGATTCGGATTGCATCGGAAGATGTAGCAGCACTTGGTCTCCGCGACTGAAAGCTTCTTCCGCGATCTCGCTGGAAACCTCAGATGCGGCAGGACCGAGACGGTCAGTGGGAAGGGAAGCGCGATCACGGCATCGGCTGCGGCCCGGTCGTAACCCATATCGTCAATAATGATCGCCAAGTCCCCAGCGCCATTTTTCCGTGCAGCCGGTGCTATCGGCGCCGGATTTCGTGCGGTGATCGGCAGTACGACGTGAATTACGTGGGTCCGCACCGCATTGGAAGAGTAATCAAAACGCGTGACCGTCGGCCGAGGCCCAACCGGACGTCACCGCCAGATCGTGTCGTTGCGCGATGGCTTTCAGCGCATCTTCGAATGCAGCAGCCTGCGACGAATTGGACAATGAAACGTAAATGTCGTCGAACGCCGCTGAACTTCCGTGGGCAGAAGTCGGACGTACAACGACCCGCGCTTTGTTGCTGGTGATCTTCTGCGCCGCGCCAACCACCTCAGTGGTGACAGTTCGCATGTCGCCCTTCGGGGCTTTTTTCTTCGTGCAGCCAAATAAGAGCAAACAAGACGAAGCAACAAGAAGGCACAAAACAGCGCGGTTGGTACTCAGAAGATTTCTCCGGTGGGTGTAACCCAAAGCAGAAGGGACCGAGCTTCGAATTTCAGTATTCAAAAAAATAGGGCCCGGCAAGATGAACCGGGCCCGCATCCTTAGCGAATTAAGCTGCTTTCTTTTCGGGCGCCACTGCGTTTCCCTGCAGAATATCCAGGGCCTTCTTCACCACCGGATCATCCACCGACGCACTCGGCATCGGCGTTTCTTTTTCGCTGGCCTGGGCTAGCAGGTCATCCACCGACGGCCGAATTTCAACCGTGGGCGTGACTCCATCGGCTGCGATGTTCTTGTTCGCCGGCGTAAAATAATTCGCCACCGTCAAGATCAGCGCCGCGCCGTCATCCATTCCAATCAGTTTCTGCTGCGAAGCAGTTCCGTAGGTGCGATCTCCCACGGTGTCGCCGCGCTTGTTGTCCGCAATCGCGCTGGCCAAAATTTCAGCCGGCCCCGCCGTGCCGTTGCCAATCAATACGGCTACAGGCTGGGACCAGACCACCTTGGCCGGATCGGCCGAGGAAACAACAGCAGAAACGGTCTGGCCTTTCAGCGTCGTAATGGTGCCGGACTGCAGGAACAACTGCGCCGTCGCGATGCCTTCCGCGTCGTCGCCACTTGCGCAATCGCGCAAATCAAGAACCAGCTTCTTCGCTCCAGCCTTCTGCAGCTGAACCAGCTTCTCGCGAATCTGCTTGGACGTTCCCGGCTCGAATTCTTCCACTCGCAGGTAAGCCACATCGCCCTGGAGTTTGTCTTCGACCACCAGCTTCGCCGGCGCGAGCTTGGCCAGCGTGATGGTCATTTCTTGCGGTTCGGCCTTGCCGCGACGAATCACCGAAAGCGGCACCGTGGTTCCCGGCTGGCCCTTCAGCAGCAGTTGGGCCTGATCGATGGCCATCTGGCTGGTGTTGAAGCTGGCGATCTTTTCCAAAATGTCACCCAGCCGCAAACCGATCTTCGCCGCCGGGCTATCCGGCTGCACGGCCACCACGCCGATGTAGCCAAAACGGCGAGTCAGCACCAGGCCCGACTCGGCCGGCGGATTGGCCGCGCTCTTTTCCTTGTAGTCCTTATATTCCAGTGGGCTGAGGTAAGCCGACTGCGGATCGAGCGAATCCAGCAGCCCATGCAGCGAGCCATTGGTCACGGCGCGCATGTTGGCCTCATCCACATAATATTGTTGGATCTTGTCCAGGACTTCGCTGTAGACGGTCAACGCGCGGAAAGCGTTGTCGTTCGAGGATTTGCCGAGCATATAGCCGGCCGCGACGTAACAGATGACCAAAACCGAGATACCAACCACGATCTTCTTGGCGAGTGAACTCATGCACGAATCCTTTGTGCTAGAACCTTCGGGAATCCCAAGTTAGACGCGAGAAACAAGCGCCGGTATGCAAAAAATGCAGACCATCTAAAAGCCTAGTATATCAGCCGGCGAGCCGGTTTAGCCAACTGGAGTCGGCCAAGGGTGCCTCCGGGGCGGGAAACGAACGCGGAAGGCCGGGATCGGCTCCGATTTCCGACTATTCGGCGAAATCCTCGCAAGCCGCTGCAACGGTGGGAAATACCGGGATGACCTTGTCGACTTGGGTCATCTTTAAGACCCCCTCAACCATGCCCTTCACGCAAGCCAGCCGCAACTTGCCGTCGACCTTCTTCAGTCGGCTGAACGATTTCACGATCTGCCCCACGAACGCGCTGTCGATGTGGTCCACCTTGGCCATGTCGAAAATAATCCGCATCTGCTTCTTCTCGATGTGGGAGTCGATCTCCTGATCGACGCGCTTGCAGTCTGCGCCCATGTGAACGTTTCCGCTCATTTCCATGACCCAAATCCCGGGCTGAATCTCTTTTTTGCTCAGGTTCACGTCGTTTAGCCTTCGAACGGGAATTGCCGGATCAACCGCATACAATCGGATAGCGCTTTCAGGATCGAATCGCCCCAGCCCGAAGGGACGAATGCCGCCGTGCCTTGATTGATTTGTTTGTCGGCTTCGGCGAAAAAACGCAGGTGCTGGCCTTGCGGTGCGACAGCAAATTCCTTAACCACGATCGAGAACGGAATGTCCCGGCCGTTCTGGTGTTTGTTCATCGTGAAATGATGCACCTGGGCCAAGCCTTCAGCCCGGTCCGCCTGTGCATACTGCCAGTCTTCCACGAGCGCCTCCTGATGGCTTGTGAACATACTCCCTAGCTGCCCGGCTTTCAAGCCCAACGAAACGCAGAGGGGCGCGGCCAGCCGATGGCCAGACAACGCCAGATTCTCGGCGGCAAATCGTAACTATTGAAAGACCGGGCTTATTTTACTTGTGCGCGAAGCGGCGCCCGCGCCCAACCGGAACTTCGAATGCCTCCGGCTCCTCGAGCGGCGTGGCCCCGGTAATGTAGGTCTGGCTCATGCGGTCCTGCCAGGTAAAGTGATCCTCGTCCCACAGCGACCAGATGAATCCGAGTACGGTCGCGCCCGAAATTACATAGCCGAAGCTCCGCCACAGCAGTTGCCGCGTTTCGGGCAGGCTGCCATCGAGCCGCACGATCGTCAAACAACGCAGCTGCATCCCCGGCGTAGCCCCTGCAAAAGTCGTGAACAGGAAAAAATATTGCGCGTAGAAAAGAAAGAATGCCGCCAGGTAGACCACCGCATCCACTTTTTCGAGCATCAGCTGTCCGCCGAGCGACCGGAACAGCCCGAGGAATCCCGCGTACGTCAGAGCCAGGAAAAGCCCATCCAGCAACCCCGCCCTCCGGCGCTCCGCCAGACTCGCCACTGGCACCATCGCCGTCAACGGGCGCGCCCGATCGTCAGGCCGCGCTGAAAAATCCAGTTCCGGCTGAATATTGATCTCGACGCGCTCATTCAGCCGCGGTTTGGGCGCCACACGCTGGACAAATCGCGGGCGCGCCTCCACATCTTCATAAAGTTTGATTTCGTGGATCTGGGCAGAATGGTCCGCATCAGGCTGGGCAAAGGGCAATCCGGATTGCAGATCGTTGGGGCGTGGACGTCCGCGACGCACCCGGTAGGCTTCCAGGCGTCGAGAGACTTCTCTGCGCCATTCCGGTTCAGCGGAGTCTGCGGTCTCGTCGTCGTTCGCGGCGGGTGCGGATACAACCACCGAAACCGGTTCGAGATTCTCGTCGGCCTCGACGAGTGGAGCGTCACAAAAACTGCAATTGTCGGCCGCCTCCATCAGCAAGGCGCCGCAGTGCTTGCAAATTTGTATCACTGGTTCGTTTTGCGCTGCGATAGTTCCAGTGATGGAACTCAGTGATGTTACACGACTGCGAAACCGCCCGACGCACGAATCCCACGCCGGTTGTGGCGTATCAGGCAACTTGCTGTGGATTTCCGGGTTCCTAAAAGCCGCCGCCAATGCTGGCCGGTCACGGCCCCGCGCATCGATTGCGGGCCTGCCAGGTGCGTGTTAGGCTCGACTTTCTTTTTTGGGGGAGATTTTCTTTTCTGCCGACGCGATGTCGAGCGTAAACGTCTTGCGCCTTCCATTCAAATTCGCGGCGTTCGCGCTCTGTCTGTCGATCTCGGTTGTATTGGCGCCTTTGCTGCGCGCCCAAGGCCCAGCCGGCGCCTTCTTCCCACAAGCTGCCGCGAGCCAATCCGTCGCCGCAAAATCTGCCACCGCCGCCACCCAGGCGACCAAGCCACCCACGCCCGACTCTCAGGCGAAGCACACCGGCGATACCGCCAGCCTCGAAGCCGATCAGCAGCGCCAGGTGGGCAAAATTTACTACGCCGATGGCCATGTCGACGTTCACTACGAAAACACCAGACTGCGCGCCGATCACGTCGAATATAACGAAGACACTCAGGTGGTCACGGCCCGCGGCAACGTGCAGCTCGATTACCTCACCCAGCACGTTGAAGCCGAAGACGCGCGCTACGAGCTCACCACCGGCCGCGGCGTTTTTCACCATGTGCGCGCCACTTTCGCCGTGCAACGCCGCCAATCGCCCACGCTCTTGGTCAGTCAAAACCCAATTTATTTCGAAGCCGAGGAAGCCGAGCGCGTCGACGAAAAAACCTACAAAATCCACAAAGCGTGGATGACCGTCTGTGATCCGAAAAAACCTACCTGGAAGTTTTATGCACCGGAAGCCACGGTCTACATGCAGGATTCCGTTCATTTGGAAAACGGAAACTTTCGGCTTTTTTCCGTTCCAGTCCTGTATCTGCCGTACGCCACTTTCCCCGCAGAAAAACAGCGCGCCTCCGGTTTTCTGATTCCAGACATCGGCGACAGCTCCAGCAAAGGATTTATTTTTGGCGACGCGTTTTATTGGGCGCCGACCGATTGGGCGGACATGACCGTCGGTGCAAACTATTACAGCCGCCGCGGCTGGAGCCAGCGCGCCGATCTGCGCATGCGCCCTTGGGAAAATGCGCGGCTGGACATCAATTACAATGGCGTTGTCGACCGTGGCCTCTCCACCCCCGCCGGCATCGTCAATCAGGGCGGCCATGAAGCTCGCCTGTTATTCACTGCGTTATTGCCGGATGGCTGGCGCGCGGTCGCGGACCTGGACAACCTGTCTTCGCTTACCTACCGCATCGCGTTCAGCGAGACGTTTCAGCAGGCCATCAACTCCGAAGTTCGCAATACCGCGTTCCTCACCAAAAATTTCAAGGGCTTCAGCCTGAATTTCGCCGCACTCAGCTACAAAAATTACGTTAGCGCCACTCCCGACACTTTCGTTTCGCTGCGCACCGCTCCTGAAGCGCGCTTCAGTTCGGTCGATCAAGCACCGTGGGCCAAGCTGCCCATCTATTTTTCGTTCGACGCTTTCACCGATGCCGCGCATCGCTCCGATACCGTCACCGGGTTCCAAACCCCGAACTTCGTCGCTCGCAGCGAACTCGCACCGACCGTCACCATCCCGCTGCATTTTGGTCCGTGGCTGGACGTGACTCCCAGCTTCACCCTGCGCGCCACTTATTACAGCGGACAGCTCCAGGGCGGAAACTTCGTCAGCAATGGATTTTTTCGCACGACCGAAGAGTTTTCTCTTGATCTGCGCCCGCCGACCATCGAGCGCGTCTGGGGAGATTCCTCCACGGGCCGTCGCTGGAAGCACGTTATCGAGCCGGAAATTATTTATACCGACGTGAACGGCGTCAAGGATTTCGCCCGCTTCGTCCGTTTCGATGAAGACGAAACTCTGACCGATACTAACGAAATTCAATATGGAGTGACCCAGCGGCTCTATTTCCGTCAGGGCGACGGCGGCACCCAAGAGCTAGTTAGCTGGAGCATCTCCGAAAAATATTTCTTCGATCCCACCTTCGGTAACGCTCTGATCGTCGGCGAAAGGAACGTCTTTCAAGCCACCGACATGCTCACGCCGTTCGCCTTTGCCGATCAGGCCCGGCACTTTTCGCCGATTGTCAGCAACCTGCGCGTCGAACCCGGCCGGCATTTCGACACTCAATTCATCGTGAATCTGGACCCCAAGCACGGCCAGCTTGCGGCCATCGGCGAACTGGTGAAATGGAAGCCTTACCGTGAGTATTTTTTGACGCTGGCGCATTTCTCGACGTTTAATTTACCGACGCCAGCCGCGGATAATCCTCCGAACTTCGATTTTCAGCCGCGCTCAAATCAGATTCGTACGCTGGTGGGATATGGCGATTTAACCCGCAAGGGATTCAACGCGACCTTCGGCGTCAGCTATGACATCACCCGTTCTTCGTTCCAGAACCAGATCGCTGCCGCCGGATACAACGGTTCCTGCTGCGGCTTGGGTTTCGAATACCGCCGCTTTTCGTTTGGCGACATCCGCAGTGAAAATCAGTATCTGATTGTTTTCCGCATCGCCAACCTGGGATCGCTGGGAACGCTGCGTCGCGCAGAAAAAATCTTCTAGGATTCGCGCGCGCGTTGCTGCCTCTGCATCAGCAACTGCCCCAAGGTCCACCCCATCGCGCCGACCGCCATTCCCGCAATCACGTCCGCTACGTAGTGGTACCGCCCATACACCGTCGCCACGCACATCGCCGCAAAAAGCGGCGCGCAGATCCAGAATAGCCAGGGTTTGTAGCGGCGTGCCGCGAGGATGGCGACCATCGATCCCGCCACGTGCGCCGACGGAAACGCCGCGCCGTGCACTCTTCCGAAACGCTCCACTAGCTCGATCGTCGCCGTAAAAGGACCGCCCACCAGCGGCGCCGAGTGCAGGTAGGCCAGCGAGAAAAACGGGCTTTCGATCGGAAACAGAATCGCGATGACGTACACCGTGTAGTGCGCGATGGCCGTTGCGGTCATCACCGTCCAAAAAGAACGGAACTGCTTTTCGAAATACAGAATCCCCGGAAGAATGACCAGAAAGAGAAAATAGGTCATGTACGCGAATTGCATCGCGTCGTTCAAAACCGGATTCGCGAATTGGTTCAGCCAAACCGAAGGATGTACGCCTCCCAAATTGAAATCGAATTGAATCAGCCAACGGTCGAACCAGCCGGGGAAAATGACATGCACCAGCCCCTGTAGCTCTTCGAAGAAGAAAATGTACAGCGGCAATGGATACCAGTGCCGCACAAAATGCAGAACGCGATTCTGCGAAATGCTCGCGCGCCGGGCCACCCAGGCAATGGCGAAGACGATGCCGAGATGTGCGACAATCGCCCGCGGAGCATGAGCAACTTCACGATGAAACAAGAACAAAATAAGTTCCACCCACGCCAAATAGGCGAAAGTCACCCACTCGAACGCTCCAAAGCTGGCAAATACCCGATCAAGGAACTGCCCGCCGGCGCTGGCCAGTTCGTTCCCGTTGAAGCTGCCGACAAACTCCGCTGAATCGTTAGCGACCAGGGAATTTTGCAGGGCGCGTTGCGTCATGGAAAGCTCTTCGAAACGCGTCACGCTGTGATCCTTCATGAATGTTTCCCCACCACCGCGGCGCTCGCCACCCGCGTGATTGGAATCAGCTTTGTCTGCGCTCTGTTGTATGGCGCGCTGGTGAGCTTCCACCGAGAAATCGCCCACCCGCGCCTGCGCGCGACGCGTGCCAATTGGAGCGAAGGATTTATCGCTTCGGGATTTCCGGCGATTTCCAACATCGAGCGATCGGATTGCGAATCGCCGTAGGCGTAGGAAGCGCTAAGGTCGAGCCGGTGCCGGGTCGCCAAAGCGACCATCGCGCGTGATTTGGCGTAGCCGACCATGTGCTCGCCCACCAGGTCGCCAGTCCATACCCGCGGAGCCAACTCGAAATCCGTACGTGGCGACGAAGACAAACTTGCCGCCAATCGGGTTGCTACCAATCCAATTTCGCCGGGCAAGAAACGAAGAAGTTGCGAAGCTAAAGGCGCCAAAGTTCCGCTGATGAGGAATACGCGATGATTCTGCGATTGATGCCACGCGATGCGCGCTAGCCCTTCGGCAAAAAATCGCGGCGCTCCCGCTGATGAGTCCTGCTCGAAAGAAAATTCAGCCCACTGCGCCGCACAAGTTTCCGGAAGACCTTCGAGATATTTTTTGTTCGTTGCGAGTTTTCCGAATTGCGACGGCTGCGCCGCACGCGCCACCCATTTCCAGGCGCTCGAAGCCCGCACCAGACGTTGGGCCAAGAGGTATTTTAGAAAACGTGCTTCGAGCGATGGAGGCGGCAGCAGCGTCCCGTCCAAATCAAAGAACGCGGCGGTGGACCCTGCCTTCGTCATCGGCCCGCCACCGCCGGCAATGCACGAGCGGGCTTGCTATCGAGTGTCGCAAGATACCGCCGCCCGTCCCAGAACACCGGTATCGCCCGAACCACGCAGAACGCAGCCGTCGCCGAAACCAGAAGATGTCCGGCGCGCAACAGCACACCGCGAGTCTCCAGCCCCACCCACCCCGCCGGCAGATGAGCCATCGGCAGCAGCATTCCCAAATAGCAAAAGCAAACGCACTTCAGAGTCGCGTATGCCGCGCGGCTGGCACGCGACGAAACCACCGCGCGTCCCCAACCGCTTTCCACCATGCCATTTCGCCCGAATCCCACGCGCCCCACTCGCGCCGCCAGTGACCGCAGAAAATCAGTGAGCGTGCCGCGCACGAAAAACAAAACTGGAACCCACAGAGAAATCAGTCCGCTTACCGCGAAAAAAGTGAAAAACAAATTTTCCACCACGCGATCACCGAGAATATCCAGCTGCGCTCCGAGCGGCGTGGCCATCCCGCGCGTGCGCGCCACATAGCCGTCGAGTCCATCGAGTGCGATGGCCGTGACGGTCAGCAGCACCGCTGCCACATCCGCCGCGATTGAGTGCTGGAACAGCGTGAACAAGGCCACGGCAGCAAACGCAGCAGCGACTCGCGCCACGGTGATCTGATTCGGCGTCATCCGCGCTCCCGGCAGAAAATTTTGGACCCGCCCCACAGCGAAAAATATAAATTCGCCGGGCTCCAACAAGCGGGCCCCTGGCGGTCAGAAAAGCAATTCGGCCCCCAGTCCCAAGTCACGGTTCGCCGAGCGTTTTCAGTAAGTTACGCAGACCAAGCCAGCGCCACTGCGCGTGAAACCGACGCATTCTCGCGACACCTGCATGGAATACCCTTCAGGCCAGTGGCGGACGGGATAGCAGGCCAGAGCCACGGGTTCCGTAGTTCCGGTTTGCCAGCAAATAAGGCCGAGATATGGGAAAATTGGCGGCTGTAAATGAGTCGCGACCGGCGATGGCGCGTCCAACAATAATGACCGAAAAAAATCTTCAATCCGAATCGCAAAAACAAGCGAATACTAATTCATGGTAGACGTCTCCATTCTTGCCGCGTTTTTCGCCGGCTGCTTGTCCTTCCTCTCGCCCTGCGTGCTGCCACTGGTCCCGGGATACATGTCCATGCTTTCCGGCATCGGCGTCGAACAACTAAAAGAAGGCAAAACTCCGCGCGGCGGTCTGATCTGGTCGGCGCTGGCTTTCGTCACCGGATTTTCGGTCGTCTTCATCGCTTTCGGCGCTTCGGCCAGCGCGGTCGGCTCCTTCTTGCTGCGTAATCGCGGATCGCTCGCGCCGGTGGCCGGCGCGCTGATTTTGATGTTCGGATTGCACCTCACCGGCTGGCTGGCAAAAATTACCATTCGCGCAGGTCTGATCGTCGGCGCCGTTTTGGTTTTGCTCGGCGCTGTTTTGACTCTGAAGCCCGGGATGCTTGGCACTTGGCTGCGGCCCATTCACTTCTTCGCCGTCGCGCTGATTTTCCTTCTGGGCCCATCGCTCACCCGCTGGCTGAACCGCGATGTGCGCTTCCGCAACCTCGGTGGTCAGCCCGGCCCGCTCAGCGGATTCTTGATGGGTTTTGCCTTCGCCTTCGGCTGGACGCCGTGCATCGGCCCAATCCTGGCCAGCGTGCTGGCCGTCGCCGCGACCCGCGAAACCGTCTGGCAGGGAATTTTTCTTCTCGCTTGCTACTCGGCGGGCTTGGCGATTCCATTTTTGCTGACCGCGCTGCTGATTGGCGGTTTCCTAAAGTTTTACCAGAAATTTCGCCGCCACCTGCACACCGTGGAAGTTTTCAGCGGCCTACTGCTCTTACTGGTTGGCGGCCTGGTGTTTTTCAACCGGCTGACGTGGTTGTCCGGAAAACTTGCCTTTCTGAATAAGTTTGCTTTGTAACGGAGCGGATCTAATGCGCATTCGCGGAACGATGTACGGTCTCATACTCGGCGGTCTCATTGCCGGTTCAATTTCGGGCTGCGGTGGCAGTGGCGCTAAAACGCCGGGCGCGCCCAAGGTGCTCGCGAACGAACCCGAGGTCACCTTCAAAGATCTCAACGGCCAGGACGTTACTCTCGCCAGCTTGAAAGGCAAAGTGGTGGTCGTGAATTTCTGGGCCACCTGGTGCGAGCCGTGCCGCACCGAAATTCCCTGGATGATCGCCTATCAGCAGAAATACGCGGACAAAGGTTTCACCATGCTGGGCGTGGCGATGGACGAAGGCGGAAAAAGCGACGTCGAACCCTTCGTGAAAAATACCAATTTCGACGTCAGCGGCAAGCAGCTCACCATGAATTATCCGATCGTTTTGGGTAACGACGATATCGCCGACAAGTTCGGCGGCATGCTCGGCCTTCCGACCACTCTGGTCATTTCGCGCGACGGAAAAATCGTGAAGCGCTACATCGGCCTGGCCAACGAACAGGACTTGGACAAGCAGATCAAGGATTTGCTCTAAGCGCGGCTTTCGCAAAGCCGCTCGCAAGGTTCTTTTGTCTAGCAGCGCTGCAAATTTCTAGAGGCGATTACCCAATCACATGATGGAAGAACGCGAATTCCAACGAGTAGCCGAGTCGACCTTCGACGCCCTAAAGCGAAGGCTGCTCGAAATCGGCGACGAGAACAATTTCGAAGTCGAGGGTGGCAGCGGCAAGTTGGAGATCGAATTTGAAGATGAAGACGAAACCCGCTTTGTAATCAGTCCGAATGCCCCGGTGCGCCAGATATGGATCTCAGCCCTCACCACCAGTTTCAAACTGGCCTGGTCTGACCCAGCCCAGGCCTTCGTGCAGGAAAAAACCGGCGAGAACCTGAATCAGGTGATGAGCCGCATTCTCACCGAAAAACTAGGCAAAGCGATTGAGGTTTAAGCGGATGACCTGGCGCAAAATCGCAATGACACTTCTGCTCGTCGCCCTTGCCGCCGGCAATTGGTTTCTAGCTGAAAATATTTCGGCCCAGGATCCCGGACCCAAATCCGCGTCCGTAGTAAAACCCCAAACTTTCGTTTCGCTCGATCCAGTTCCGCTTGGCCAAGAATTCCAAATTGCCGTCAACATCGAGATCGCCCACGGCTACCACATGAATTCCCATCACCCATCCGATCCCTACCTGATCCCAACGAATCTGACGCCTCAAGCGCCTGCGGGAATCGAAATCCTGGACACAATTTACCCAGCTGGCCGCGATCAAAAATTTACATTTTCACCAGACAAGCCGTTGAACGTCTATTCGGGGAACGTCACTCTGAAGCTGAAACTGCGCGCCGGAACGAGCGTCCCGTTGGGCGCCACCACAATTCCGATAACCCTGAGGTATCAGGCCTGCAACGACACAACCTGCCTGCCGCCCGTGAAATTACCAGTAGATGCGAAATTCGTAGTAGCCCCAGCGAACGAAAAAGCCCGCCCCGTACATCCGGAAATTTTCGCTCCGCAACCTTCCTCGAAGTAAATTCGAGGTCGCAGCAGGATCCACCTCGATCGAAATTTAACGCGCAGCCAAAAATTCCAGCGCCCGCCGCAGCCGCGCCACCACCCGCTCTTTGGTCAGCGCCACCATGGTGTCAAACAGCGGCGGAGCTACTGCCCGCCCCACAATCGCGACGCGCGTAGCATTGATCAACACCCCAGCCTTGACACCTTCTGCCGCCGCCACCGCCCGCAGCGCCGCATCGCAAGCGTCATGATTCCAGTCCGGCACCGCTGCCATCGCCTCGGTCAGTTTTGCCAACAGACCCGAAATCTTCTCGTCCTTCCAGAATTTGTCGCAGGCTTCCTGATCGTAGGTAAAGTCGTCGGTGAAAAACGCGCGCGCCCAACCGGTGAAATCTCCCAGCAACCGCGTCCGCGGACGAATCAAATCCACCGTCTTCGCAAACCACGCTGATTCACTCGTCCCCCAAGCTTCCCGCCACAACCCCGCCTTCTTCAATTCCGCTTCGACGTACGGCAGAATCTCCTCGACGGCCGGCTTCTGCAAATACTGCGTGTTGTACCACTCCAATTTCGCGCGATCGAAAATCGCGTTGGTCCGGCTGACGCCCGAAAGCGAAAACCGCTCGATGAGCTCCGGCGTACGCATGTATTCAGAGTCATCCCCCGTCGACCAACCGAGCAGCGCCAGAAAATTGCGGAACGCCTCAGGGAGAAACCCTTCGTCTGCGTAAGATCCCACGCTAGTCGCGCCATGGCGCTTGGAAAGCCGCGTGCGATCCGCGCCTAGAATCAACGGCACATGCGCAAACATCGGCGGCTCCGCCCCCAGCGCCCGGTAAATCAAAACCTGTTTAGGCGTATTCGACAAATGATCCGCCCCGCGAATGATGTGCGAGATGCGCATGTCGATATCGTCGACCACCACGCTCAACTGATACGTCGGCACACCGCTCGAACGCAGCAAAACGAAATCCTCAATGTCCGCATTCTGTACTTCGCGATGCCCGAATACGGCATCCTCAAAATTCGTAGTGCCGGTGCGCGGCGTCTTGAACCGAATCGCCCGCGGCAATCCTTCCTTCTGTTTCGCAGCCAGTTCGTCCGCGCTCATATCGCGACAAGGACACGCCGCCAGCTTCGCCGTCTTCGGCCCTTCGTCGTCACCCTCGGTTTCCACTTCATCCTTCGGCGCGGAATAATCCCCGCCGGCATACGTCGCCGGCTTGCAATAGCACGCGTACCCATGTCCGCTGGCAAAAATCTTCTCCGCCGCCGCGCGATACATCTCACCGCGCTGCGATTGAAAAAACGGTCCCTCATCCCACTGCACGCCCAGCCATTTCAAGGCCACCAGAATCCCGTCGACCAATTCCGGCTTGTTTCGCTCGACGTCGGTATCCTCCACCCGTAGGATCAACGTGCCGCCCTCATGCTTGGCAAATAACCAGTTAAAAAGCGCCGTGCGCGCCCCTCCTACGTGAAGATATCCAGTCGGCGAGGGTGCAAAACGGACGCGCGGTTTCTGAGCGGCTGCCATAGAGTCGGTTCCTTCCTGTAGTGGAAACCACTAATCTTAGCGAAAGCGCCTCCCAAAATCGAGCCGCCACCCAACCTCCGCAACGAATGCCTGAACGCCTCCCGAAAACCACAGACCGAGAGGTTTACGCTGTGGAACTAGGTACCCGGGTACTCTTGACCCCAACACGCCTAACTCGCATCATTTCAATAGTTCTGGGGGTATTCGGCCACGCGCTTCCAGCCCGTATCCGCCACGAAACTTGGGCGGAGACCTGGCGAAGTCGCGCTGAATTTTCTGCTATTCTCAGGGCAAGTCTGCACTTCAGCGGCGGAGCACTGTGTTAAGTAGCATCCAAACGATTGCAATCGTGTTGCTGGTGGGCGCCGTGTTGCTCGCCGGCTTCTTTTGTTACGTCTACCAGCAGAAACGGCAAAGCTACCTTCTCGCCTGGGCCGCCGCCTGGTTTCTCGCTGGTTGTTCTTTTATCCGGCTCGCCCTCGGATATTCTTGGGAGTCCATTGCCTGGTCTTCTTTTGACGAATGGATTCTTTCGCTGGCCCTCGTCGCCTTCTATTGTTCCGCTCGATTGTATTCCCGCAGGAAGATTCCCGTTGAGGCCGTAGGCCTCGTCATTGTGCTTTCCACGGTGTGGTCGCTTGCTTACGCCTTAGGCAAAGTTCCGGTCTCGGCTGGCCTAGGCGTCGCCCTTGGATTCTTCGTAGTCGCCCGGACTTTCTGGCGCGAAGGCAGCAACGAAGAATCGCGCGCCGACCAATTGCTCGCCTTCGCGTTCATCGCCTCCGGCGTTTTGCGCCTGCTGATGATTTTTCAGCCGCAGCTCGGCTCGCTGAATCACGTCAGCTTGTTGCCGTTCGCACTCCTGCCCGAAATGTTTGGCGGCGTGCTGATGCTCATGGCCGTTTATGAAGAAGAACGCCGCCGGATCGAGCGCAATATGCTGGCCTTATCCAGTCTGAACCTCGCCACCTCCGGTTTCACCGGCGGCGGAATTCAGAAAATGCTGGCCCAGGCCCTCGACCGAGTCCTCAACGTCGCGCGAATCCCCGCCGGAGCGCTGGCTCTGCATTACGGTGACGACCACGGACCCAATTCCATCGTAGTCACCGGAATGAAAGATTCGTTCCCCTCGGAAATCCGGCAGAACAATCTTGACGATTACACCGTGAAACTCGTCGCCCGCATGGGCGGCTTGGTGGTGCTGCGCGATCTGGCTCGCGACGCCAACTGGGTGGCCCTGGAAAAAGAAGAATCCTTCCGTCATGTGCGCCAGATCCTGTTGGGCCAGGGCCTGCGCACCGTTGCCGGGATCAGCCTGCAGGCCAAGGAACGCGTGTTTGGCGTGCTGCTGCTCGGCACGCCGGACAATCGAAATTTCACGCCCGCCGAACTTCGTCTCTTGCTCGCTCTGGGTCACCAAATCGGCATGGCCGTCGAAAATAGCTACTTGGTTCAGCAAACTTCGCGGCGCAGCGAAGAACTGCACCTGCTGAACGAAATCGGCCGCGCCCTCAGCTCCACCTTAGAACCCGACGCGCTGTTCGAGCGCATTTACTCCGAAATGCGCCGGCTCTTTGACGTCAGCAGCCTGTTTATCGCCTTCTACGATCATAAGCAGGATCAAGTCCGTTTCGAGATTGAAGTCGTGGATGGAATTCGCCAGCCCAAGCGCCAGCGCCAGGGCGGCAACCACCTGATCGAACATGTGGTGCGCACCGGCCAGCCGCTGCTGATTCGCGACGAATTTGCCGCCGAAGCCATCCGGCTCGGATTTGCGCCGCAGCGCGAAGCGGGCTCGCTCTGCGCCGTGCCGCTGATTTTGTACGACCGTGCCATCGGCGTGATTGCCGTGCACAGCATGAATCGTCGCGCTTTCGATGAAGGCCACGTCGAACTGCTCCGCGTTTTGGCCAGTGAAGCTGTGGTCGCCATCGAAAATGCGCGCCTGTTCTCCCAAGAACAGAAAAAGTCGCGTCAGCTGACCCTGATCAACAACGTTTCCAATCACGCGATCACTACTCTGAATCCCGAGGAAATGCTCACGAAGATCGCGGCGGAAATTGAAAGCGCCGTTGCTTACGATCACATCGGCATTGCCATCCTCGATTACTCCTCGAAAGAACTGGTCATTCAGGCCGAAGCCGGTGCCCGGCGCGACGCGCTGGGCCGCCACGTCACCCTCGGCGAAGGTGTAGTGGGCCAAGCCGCGCGCACCGGGCAAACTGTAATCGTGGAGGAAGTGAACGCTTCCTCGCTTCGGCCGATTCTGCCGAACACGGCATCAGCGATCGGGCTGCCGGTCTCCTATGGCGAGCAGCTTCTCGGCGTCCTCTACGTTGAATCGTCCGAGCGTTGCGAATTCTCCGAAGACGAAATTCGCTTGCTGCGCACCCTCGCGGACCTCTTTGCCGGCGCCCTGCACAATGCCCTCACTTTCCAGAAGGCGCAGGAACAAGCCATTACCGACGGATTGACCGGCGTGAAAACGCACCGCTTCCTGATGGAAGCGCTCTCCTCCGAATGGAAACGTTCCACCCGCGCCAATCGTTCCTTTGCGCTCGTGCTCATGGACCTCGACCGCTTCAAGTTCGTCAACGATTTCTATGGCCACTTGGAGGGCGACGTCGTCTTGCAGCGCGTCGGGCATATCCTCGAACAGAATTGCCGCCGTTCCGACGTCGTCGCGCGCTACGGCGGCGATGAATTCGTAATCTTGATGCCGGAAACCAACGTCGAACAGGCCCGCCAGCTGGCCGGAAAACTGCGCGGTTGGGTCGCGGCCGATCCTTTGCTGCGCGATAAAAATATCACCGCCAGCTTTGGTATCGCCGGTTTCCCGATTCACGGCGCCACGCCTCAAGAACTCATTCAAGTCGCCGACTCTTCGATGTATTTGTCCAAACACCAGGGCGGCAATTCGGTTTCGAGCGTGGAGCAGGGCGATCCGAACGATACCAAGCGCTGGAAGAAAGACGTGCTCGAAGCCTATCTCGGCGTCACCCTGAAGCGGCTTTTTTCTACCGGTCCCGAAGCTTTCGAAGAGATCTACCGCCGGCTTGAACAATTTACCCGCTCGCTCACCGAACAGGGCGCTTGCGGCCCAGGGCAAGAAATCCCCACCGCCGTCGTTGATACCGTCACCTCCCTCGCGCTGGCGATTGACGCTAAGGATCACTACACTCAGGGCCATTCGCAAAAAGTTTCCGCGTACGCGGTGATGATCGCCCAAGCTCTGGGTATGAATCAGGCCGAGGTCGAGGAAATTCGCTTGGCCGGCCTGCTGCACGACATCGGCAAAGTCGGCATTCCAGAAGTCATTCTCAACAAGTCCGGCCCGCTCAATTCCGAAGAGTGGGAAACCATGAAGACCCACACTCTGTTGGGCGCCAAGATTCTGGAGCCGCTTGAGGCCATGAATCGAATCCGCCTGATGGTCAAGCACCATCACGAATTCTTCGACGGCACCGGCTACCCCGAGCGTCTGCTCGGAGAATCCATTCCCTTCGGCGCCCGCGTTATCGCCATCGCCGATGCCTACGACACCATCACCTCCGAACGCACCTACAAGAAGCCGCGCCGCCCCGAAGAAGCCTTTTCGGAGCTGCAACGCTGCGCCGCGAGTCAGTTCGATCCCGAAATCATCCGCGTGTTCGTCGAAACCATGCGCCGCGCGCCTCAAGGTTTCGCCAATGCCGCAATCGGCGCCCCCAGCGTGCAAGAATCTTCCTCCCTGTAGTCCCCCGGCATTGTTGTTGGCCGCATCTCTTCGAATCGAGCCCGCTGCCTTCGAATTAACGATCGATCTGCGTTAAGCTAAATGCTGCTCGGTAAAACCCACATTGATAATTCCTGGAGTGAGAAATGCCAGTCGCTACCGTTCGATGGGTCGGCGGGGAAGAGTTCTTATCCGAAATGCCTTCGGGCCACGCGGTCGTGTTCGATGCGGACCGCAAGCACAATTCCGCTCCTGGGCCGATGGAGATGCTGCTCGGAGCGTTGGGCGCCTGCTCGTCGGTTGACGTGGTCGTCATACTCGAAAAAAAGCGCCAGAAGCTGGTCTCATTGGAAATCGAAATCTCGGGGGAACGTGCACCCGAGCCGCCTACGGTTTGGACCAAAATTGACATGATCTATCGCTTGACCGGCACTCTTGACCAGAAAGCCGTTCGCGATGCGATCGAATTGAGTCAAACCAAGTATTGTTCGGTGGCCGCCACCCTTCGAAAAACAGCTGAAATTACCTACAGATTTGAGATTTCGCCGCCGCGTCCATAGCCGCTGGCGCTTGTCACACCTCTGCAGGTTGCATACAATCGCCTACTGTTTATTGTGTGTGCGCAGAGCAAGTCGTGTTCTGCTTGAATCGTTTCAAAGAATATCCTTGGAGAAATTTGAATGGGTAAGCGTATTGCCGCCAAAATTACCGGCGTAGCTGGCTACTTACCGCCGCGAACCGTCACCAATCTCGACCTCGAGAAAATCGTGGACACCACCGACGAGTGGATTCGCACGCGCACCGGCATCAGCGAGCGCCACTATGCGGACAAGGGCGTCGCATCCTCGCATCTGGGCACTGAGGCAGCGAAAAAACTTCTGGCGGCCAAGGGTCTCGACCCGGCGGAAATCGAGATGATCATCGTCGCTACCGTCACGCCCGACATGTTTTTCCCCGCGACTGCGTGCCTGATTCAAGATCGCATCGGCGCCAAGAATGCCTGGGGTTTTGACCTATCCGCGGCCTGTTCGGGCTTTGCCTACGCCCTTACCGTGGGCGCGCAATTTGTCGGCGCCGGAACGCATAAGAAAGTTTTGGTAGTTGGCAGCGACGTGATGACCTCGATTCTGGATTACAAAGACCGAGCTACCTGCGTCCTTTTTGGCGATGGTGCCGGCGCAGTGCTACTCGAGCCTGCCTCCGGCGACGAAGGGATTCTCGATTTCGCGCACGATGTGGACGGCTCCGGCGGCGTGAATCTCTTCATGCCCGGTGGCGGATCGCTCAATCCCTCTTCCCAGGAAACCGTCGAAAAACGCATGCACTACGTTCATCAGGAAGGCGCGCAGGTTTTCAAGTACGCGGTGCGGCGCATGAGCGAACACGCCGTCAACATGCTGGAACGAAACGGCCTGACCAGCAACGATCTCGCGCTGGTGGTTCCGCATCAGGCGAACCTGCGAATCATCCGGGCCATGCAGGAAAGATTGGGCGTCGATGATTCCAAGGTGATGGTCAACATCGATCATTTCGGAAATACTACGGCTGGAACGATTCCGCTGGGTTTGATGGAAGCAGTCGAACAGAAGCGCCTGAAAAAAGGCGACCTCGTACTGCTGATTGCGGTGGGCGCAGGTTACACCACCGGCGCCGTACTCATTCGCTGGGCCTACTAGCGAACCTCAACTGCGCACGGACGCCTTGCAAGGCGGGCGTCCCGCTGTGCCTTGCTCTGAAGCACTAATTCCGACCTATTGCCCGATGATAAACAACACCGGATTCGTGTCGCCCGTCGTCGTGGTTACGATCACTGCTTTGGTCGTGGTGATGAAGTAGAACGATCCTGTGAATGCTGCCGGCGACTTTAGCGTTACCGTCCCGCTGCCATCGGAACTGCCGGTTCCGGAAAGCGCGAACGTGCCGCTAACCGTTTCGCCAGTCAGGTTCGCGGCGGTTGTGCTTTCGTCCTGCGTTCCGCTAACCACCGTCGGATTCGCCGATCCATCGAACATCAGGAAACCCGAAACGTTGCGATTCGCCGGAACTGCCGGCGCGACCGTGCCTTCGACCAATGGAGTACTCTGCGCCAAGAACTGGGTCGTGAAGCCACCCGCGGGCTCCGCTTGCGCGGTCATCCGTCCGGAAATTGGCCCGCCCAGTAACAATCCAACCACGAACGCATCCTGCGAATCGATCATGTACAGCGCCGGTTCGAAAGGATGAATCAGGTTCGTCGTCACTCGCCCGAACGAATCTCCCTGGTAGCTCACTTGGAACGGGCTGGCCCAGGTCGAAACCGTGCCGGCCACATTGTCGGTCACCTGCATCGTAAAGCTTCCCGATCCAGGCGCTGAGAATTGCAGGATCGCTACGTCGGGCAAATAAGTGTTCCCCGACAATCCCTGGCCGCTCAAGCCTCCAGCCATCGGACCGGAAATCGTATTCTGGGTCGGGAACGGATTGCCGATTTGCTGCACCAAGTCCGCCACCGAAAGCAGCGGAGTCGTCAGGCTGCTTTGATCCATCTCTACCAGGAACGCCTCGGCATTCGATACCGGATACGCTGCGAAATTCAGGGTTCCGATGCTGGTAGTGCCGAGCGTAAACGTGCAATGCGTCGAATCCGTGCTGGACGCAGATTGGTACGTTCCTGAAACCGTATCCGCCGTTTGTGAAGTGACGAATCCGGGAGTGTTTTCATCCATCTCACCCGGTCCGACACTTCCAACCGTCGATCCCGCCACCGGAGCTGCCGTGGTGAATGCTCCGGCAAAAGCGATGGGACCGGCGCCGCCGGTCGCGGAGGCGATCGAGAAGCCTGAGCCGCCGAAAGCGAAATTGCCGTTGTAGGTGGTGTTCGCCGTCGTCACCACGCAACTGGAGACGATCTGTGCTTCCAGTCGTCCGGCGCCGCGTGCGCCAGTGGTATCGAATTCGATCAGCCGCCCGTGCCCGCTGCCTCCGGGATCGATGGCGAATGCGTAAGTCGGCGTCGCCGGGAAAGCGGGTGTCGCGCCCGCGAAAGTGATCGTGCCGCGGCCATCGGTGCCCGCGGTGTAGCTGCCGCTCAGCCCGGTGTAAGTAACCGGAGGCCCGGCCAGCGAATTGTAAGTTGCTTCGCCGCCGGTAATTTGCCCCGCACCGTTAGTGGTGAACGCTCCGGCTGCTGTGATGAATCCCGCTGCATTGTTTCCGCTGAACGTAAATGCATAGTTGCCGTTCAATAGCGCGAGATTCTGTTGTCCGCCCACCACCAGGTTAAATGTCTGGGTCACGCTTGCGGGAGGAGTTCCGCTGTCCGTTACGGTGATTCCAAACGCATAGTTGCCAGCCGCGGAAGGATTCGCGCTGGTGAGCAAGCCCGACGTGGAAAGTGTAAATCCCGCCGGTAAGTTTGAACCTGCGGCAACTGAAAAAGTCAGATTTCCAGTACCACCCGTCGCTGCAATTTGGTCGCTGTACGCGGTGCCAACTTGCGCGGGAGGCAATGGAGAAGTCGTGGTGAAAGCCAACGTGCTGACCACGATATTCAACGGCTGCGATGAAGCCGAAGCGCCGGCTGCGTCGGTCACGCCGATGGTGAACGTCGAATTGCCGCCGGTCGTCGGCTTGCCAACGATGTTCACCGTGTCGCTGGTGCTGGCCGCGAGCGAAAGCCCCGCCGGCAAGCTCCCCGAAGCCACCGTCCAGCTCAAAGGCGGCACCCCACCCGTCGCGGTTACCGGCTGCGAATATGCCTGATTCAAAGTCGCGGATGGCAACGTCGTCGTCGTAATTACCGGCGGCGGTTCGATCTTCAAGGTCAGAGTGCTGGACTGCTTGGGATAATCCACTGCTACCGCCGTGATGGTGACAATCGTTTCGGTGGTGACCACCGCGGGCGCTACGTAGATGGCGTTGCTGATGCTGGTCTGGGTTAGCAGCCCGGTTCCAGCCGGTGACGACGAAAAGGTCACGCCTCCGTTGTTCCGCGTGTCATTCAATACCGTGGCCGTAATGCCGAGCGTCGTGTTCTGGCCGATGTAAGTTGTTCCCTTCGGCGCCAGCACCACCGAATGGAAGCTGTCCGGGGTCAACGCGCAACTCGAAAGTTGCAGCATCGCCACCGCCAGAAGTGCGGATAAACAAAAATTTCGGGCGCAATTCTTCATAGCGCCTCCTCAGAAGAATTGAGAAATTTGAAGGCAGAAACCACCAAAAACCATTTAGACATGAAAGGAGCCGGGCTCGGTGGAAATGACCGAGCGGCATAGCGTATGAGGTAACTGGCAATGTGGACAGCGGGGGCCTAATAGGGCTGGAAGGCGTTTCTAGGGCACGTGGCGCTGAGAATGGGCCGGTTACAGCGAGCGGACTTCTTCGCAGAGCATGCGGTTGCGTTCCAGGCGCTGCGACAACACTACCGTCGCGTAGCGCGTGCAGAGGGCCATCTCGCGGGTGGTCCAGCCGCCGAAGCCAGGGGCGCCGGGGGCCACGATGAAGTCGCCCGCCTTCTTGGCCGTCTTCAGCAGGCCGTAATAGAGCCGGATGGAGCGCAGTTTCGGCAGTGGGTTGTCTTCCAGGTCTGGGCACAGCCGCTGTACGGCGGTGGTGGCGGCGAAGTCGTTGGTATTCAGCAGGCTGGTGGAAGCTTCGACCAGCGCCGAATCCGCGACCGGCTGGGCGGCGACGCGCAGCAGGCTTACGCGCCAGATGAAGACCGCGAACTGCACGGTGGCCGCGAGTGATACGACGAGAATGAGGGCTGCGATCAGCATGTTCAACCACGAACAGTTTCTGATTTTGGACCGCCGCGGCCAATAGAACGTAAGTACTGATTTCCACCCCAACCAGGGTAATCCTCGATTTGCGGGTTCGGATTCTGGGGTGGTTTGGCCTATAATCCGCGGGTGAAACGGGCTCAAAATAGGCGAAAAAGAGCCGATTAGAAACGGTCTCGACCCTTTATTTTGTTGAAGTTACGGCGCTTTCTAATCGCGGATTGCGTTATTAGAAAACTCCGGGTGATTTTTTAATCCGCTTGGCGGGAGGATAAGGATGAGGCGATCAGAGTGGACGATGTTGAGTCTGGGTGCCATGGTTTTGTTGTTCGTTACGATCCTAACGCCGTTTGGAGCCAAGGCGCAAGTCCACGACGAAGCGGAGATCACCGCAGTGCTGCAAAAGCAGGCTGCAGACTGGAATCGTGGAGATCTGGCGGCCTTCATGACCGGGTACTGGAAGTCGGACGAGACGATTTTCGCCGGGGCTGGCGGGCTGGCGCGAGGCTGGCAGGCGGTGTACGAGCGTTACCAGAAAACTTACCCTGACCAAAAGGCGATGGGGCAGCTGACATTCTCGGATATGGAAGTTCACAAAACCTGCGCGGATGCGGCATTCGTGCTGGGCCAGTTTCATTTGGTGCGGGAGAACGACAAGTTCTCCGGGATCTTTACTTTGAACTTCCGGAAATTTCCGGAGGGCTGGAAAGTGGTGGCGGACCACACCACGGCTTTCGCAGCACCTTCGCCTAAATAAGCGGATGGGTGCAGAGGCCGCAGAGGCCTGCAAAACGAGGCTTCTTCAGCGTGGGCCTCTATCGGGCTCAGGGCTTTTCAGCGATAATTAAGGGCAACGGAACTCGTCATCGAGCAGCACAGGAGATTTCAATTGCGCGCAGTCATAACCGGCGGGGCAGGATTTCTGGGTTCGCATTTGTGCGAATTGATGCTCGCCCGCGGCTGGGAAGTTCTGTGCCTCGACAACCTGGTCACCGGCAGCGAAGCCAATATCGCGCACCTGGCATCGAACCCGAAATTCCGATTTGCCCGGCACGACGTCTCGCGCTTTATCGATGTGCAGGGCCCGGTCGAAGCCGTGCTGCATTTTGCCTCTCCGGCCAGCCCGCCCGATTATCTGCGGATGCCGATTCAAACCATGAAGGTCGGCGCGCTGGGCACGCACAATTCGCTGGGATTGGCTTTGGCCAAAAATGCGAGGTTCCTGCTGGCTTCTACTTCCGAGTGCTACGGCGACCCCAACGTCAGCCCGCAGCCGGAAACGTACTGGGGAAACGTGAATCCGGTAGGCCCGCGCGGCGTTTATGACGAAGCCAAGCGATACGCCGAAGCTATGACCATGGCCTATCACCGCTATCACGGCTTGGATACCCACATCGTGCGTATCTTTAATACCTACGGCCCGCGCATGCGCCTGAACGACGGCCGGGCTTTGCCGAATTTTCTTTATCAGGCGCTAGTGGGCGAGCCGATCACGGTGTTCGGCGACGGCAAACAGACTCGGAGCTTTTGCTTCGTTTCAGATCTTGCTGGAAGGCATCTACCGGCTGCTGGAATCGACCGAGCACGAGCCGACCAACATCGGCAATCCGCGGGAGATTACGATTTTGGAATTTGCCGAACGCGTGAAAAAGCTGGTGGGGTCAACCACGCCAATCGTGTTTCATCCGCTGCCGCAGGATGATCCCAAACAGCGCTGCCCGGATATTTCGAAGGCTAAGCGCTTGTTGAACTGGGAACCGAAGGTCGATCTGGAAGAGGGCCTGCAGCGCACCTACGAATACTTCAAAGCGCAACTGGCCCAAGCCAGTCCCGCGAAATAACTTCAGTCGGGGCGGCCGACGGAATGGTATTCAAATCCGCGGCTTTTCATTTCGCTCGGCGACAACAGGTTGCGGCCATCCAGAATTAATGGCCGCGCCATGGAATCGTGAATGCGATTCCAGTCCAAGTCACGAAACTGTTCCCACTCGGTAGCAATGATCAGAGCTTCTGCGCCTTCCGCCGCTTCGTAAGCGGTCTTGCCCATTTCGACGCCGGGCAGAATCGCTTTAGCCCGCTCCATCGCTTCCGGATCGTAGGCTTTCACCTTCGCGCCTTCGGCCACCAATTGCTGCACCAGATCGATCGAGGGTGAAAAGCGAATGTCGTCGGTATTCGATTTGAACGCCAGCCCCAGAACCCCGACTGGCTTGCCTTTCACCACCCACAGCGCGCGGCGCACTTTCACCAGGAAGCTTTCAATGCGCTGCTTGTTGATTTTCTCCGCTTCTTTCAGCATGGAAAAATCCACGCCGGAACTTTCCGCGAGGTAGACGAAGGCCTGCAAGTCCTTGGGCAGGCAAAAACCGCCGAAGCCGAGGCCGGGACGGAAAAAGCTGGTGCCGATGCGCGCGTCCATTCCCACGGCATGCACCACTTCATCGATGTTGGCGCCGAGCTTTTCGGCTAGGTCCGCGACCATATTTGCGTAAGAAATTTTCAAGGCCAGGAACGAATTGGAAGCGTGCTTAATTAGCTCGGCGCTGTTGATCGTGGTGACCAGCCAGGCGGGCAGACGCGGTGTCGGGGCAAGCGGGCGAGTGAATGGGGCAGTGGAACGTGCGTTCCAGCACGGGACGGTAGATTTCCTTCAACTGCTTGGCAGCCGCTTCATCTTCGACGCCGATCACGATTCGATCCGGGTGCAGAAAATCATCGACGGCGGTGCCTTCACGCAGAAATTCCGGATTGGAGGCCACGCTGAATTTGATGCCGCTCTTGCGGCCGTAGACCGCGAGCGCGCGTTTCAGTTCTTGTCCGGTCTGGGCCGGAACCGTGCTTTTTTCGATGACCAGCTTGGGCGAGCGCGATTCGGTGGCAATCAGGCGCGCAACGTGATCGATGGCGCTCAAATCGGCGCTGCCATTGGGCAGGGGAGGCGTTCCGACGCAGATAAAGATGGCGTCGCCGCCGCGAACCGCGTCGGCGGCATTGGCGCGAAAGCTGAGGCGTCCTTCGTGTCGCGCTTCGGCGATCACGACATCCAAGCCCGGTTCGTAAATCGGCAGGCGGCCGGATTCGAGCGTCTTCAGTTTTTCGACGTCGCTATCGGTGCAGACCACTTCGTGGCCGAGCCCGGCGAGACATCCTCCGGTGACCAGGCCCACGTATCCAGCGCCAATTACGGAAATCTTCAAGGCATTCTCCCTTCGGAACACGAAGTTCATCGTGGAGCTAGGAAATCAGGTTACAAGAACTACGGCGGGTTTCCGCCGCTCTCTTCGTTCTTGCGGTAAATCGGTTACGTCCGGGGACGCACAGGGAGCCCGGCCCAGACATTCACCAAACCGAGCATTTCGCGGGCGACGGCCAGGCTATCGCGCGAGTTTCGCCACCAGTGCGCGGCGTCGAAAGGATCGGTGGGTGCGGCGCGAACGATGGCTTTTAAGTCGTGACCAGCAATGGCGTTCCACAAAGCGCGCACCCGGCGAGTGTGCTGCGGCGAAGTAACGATGATCACCGTGTGTTTGCCCTGGGCCCGCATCATTTTGGCGATCTCCGCCATTTCTTCTTCGGTGTTTACGATTTCTTCGGGAAAGATCGAGATGTGACTCGCCGGAACGCCCAGGTGGGTCAAAACGTCGCGGTCATATTCTTCTTCGCCGACAAAATGAATACCCATTTCCTGAAGCTGCTTTTGCGGGCCGGCGGCCAAGCTGATCCAGACATCCGGAGCGTAGCCCTGATTGAAAATTTCCGCTGCGCCTTCGGCGCGGTAGGGCAGCGCTCCGCTGAGAACCACGACGGCATCGGCGTGCTCCAGGGCATCCTGTTTGATCAGCCAGTGGCCCAGATTTCGAACGGCGAAAATCCCCAGAACCAGCACCAGGATCAGCAGCACAACGATGGCGCGACGACGGGGATGTTGGCTGCGGGCGCTGGCCATGGTTAGTGTTTTTCCAGCAGGAAATTGCCGGCCACCAAGGCGTCGGTGCCGGAACAGAAGTAACTGCGAACCGCATCGCGCGGACTGACCACCAGCGGCTCGCCGAAGAGGTTAAACGAGGTATTCACCAGAATCGGAGCTGGAGCATTTTCTCCGGAGCGTTTTAGCAATTTCCAGAAAAGGGGATTGTCGCTTTCTCGCACGACCTGCAGGCGGACCAGATTGCCACGAAGCAAAAAACCTTCGGGCAGACCGCGGAGCAGTTCTTGCCCGCCTTCGGTCGCGCCAGCCATGGTGGTCAGGAATCGCGCGTTGGGCGAAGCGGTGAAAAATCGCGAGGCGTCTTCTTCCGGAATCGCCAGAGCGAACGGGCGAAACGATTCGCGATGCTTTACGAAGTCGTTCAAGTTTTCTTTCACGTAAGGGGCCCAAGGCGAAGCAAGCAAGCTGCGGTCGCCGAGGGCACGCGGGCCAAACTCGGTGGTGCCCTGAAAGAAGGCGACGATCTTTCCGGCGGTGAGCAGCCGGAGCGTCTCGACGATTTTCATTTCTTCGGAATCGAGCCAGCGATAGTTGGCCTTGCAATTATCGAGGATGAGCTTGATTTGCGCGTTGGAGTAGGAAGGCCCCCACAGCGGCAGCGCGACCGAATGGTTCGCTGACTTTGGATTCGCTTCCCGCCAGGCCAGCCAGGCAGCGCCGAGTGCGGTGCCTTCGTTTCCGGTGGCAGGCTGCACGAATACGTTTTCAAAACGAGTACGAACTTCTATCGCCGCGACGAGGAGCGGATTCTGAAATAGCCCGCCGGCGAGGCACAACGACGTTTCCTTCGATTTCTCGCGCAAACTTTCCAGCCAATCGCAAACGACGGTGGAAATGGCCTGCTGCAAGCTGGCAGCAAGATTCGCTTTCATTTGTTCGGATAATTCCGGGCTGCCGGGACGTTTCGGATTGTAGGCGATGCCAACACTTCGGAAAAAATCCTTGGTAAAACACAAATCTTCCTCAGTCTTGCGGCGGAAGAATTTCCCATTCAAATACGGCGGGCCACCGGCGGCGCGGCGAAAAAGATCCACGAAGACGCCAGCAAATTCGGGCTCACCGGCCAGGCTGAGCCATTGCGTCTTGTGTTCATCGCTGTGCGGGCGGAAGCCGAGCAGTTGAGTAAATTGGGAGTAAAGCCAAGCTAGAGAATTCGGCAGGCGAATCGATTCCCGCTGGCGCAGCGCGCCATCTTTGCCAACGGCAACCAGGCCGGCGCGGCCGTCACCGCGCTCGTCCATGGAAATGACTAAGGCGCGGTCGAAGGGCGAGCCGAAAAACGCGCTGGCGGCGTGGCACAGGTGATGATCGAAAGTTTTGAAACGCTTGGCGGGCAGGCCGGTCGCCTTACGAAAGGCCAGGAGGTCGCTCGGCTCGCCATCGGTTTTTCGCGAACCTTTTTCAGTCGCAGGCTGGCTGGCGATAGCGACATGCGAAACGTCACGCCAACGGACGGCGGCGTGTTCGAAGCAGGATTGAATGGCCGCGCGGGGAATGCCGCCGATCCGACGGCTGCGCTGCAGCTTTCCTTCTTCGATGGCCGCGACGACTCCGCGCTCATCGAGCAGCGCGGCTGCGGAATCGTGGGTCGCGGAAATGCCCAGAATGTACATATTCGAAGACCGGCGAAAACTTTGCAGGCGATCGCGCGTTTAGGCGAACGCGCCTTTCCGCGACAGCAGGCCGCGCAGGCCCAACAGGATGAGCCGAGGCTGGCGCAGGCATACGCGCCACAAAATTTTCCAGGCTTCGTCGCGCGAGTAGCGGCCGAGCGAGGCCTTGGCCGGAGCGTTCAGCAAATCGACGAGCTGGCTGTAATCGGCCTGCTGAAAATCGTGGAGCGAACGGCGAAGCAGCAAATGCACGTCCAACTCGCGCCGCAGGGCGCGGAGTTCGCGGCTGACGCCACCATTCAGAATCGCTTCAGCCGCGCCGAGTGCACCGCGAAATCCAGTAACGGTGCCCCCGATCGTAGTGACTTTCACTTGGGCCGCCGCATCGCCGACCAAATACACGGAGCCGTTGCCGATCTGCTTGCGCACCGGAATCCACTTTTTGTAGACGGGAATGCGCGCGCCCTGAAATTCAATCGGTTTCAACCCGCGTTTATCCAGGAAGTTCTCCAGGACTTTACGCGTTTCACCCGGAGTTTCGCCGATGACGCCCAAGGCGCCCTGCGTTTTTGATTCGGGAATCAGCCAATAAAAATAAGGCGTGTCCTGCGGCACGAACCAAACCCGCGTGGTATCGGGCGACATGTCTTTGGGCAGCGGGACGATGGCCTGGACCAGAGGCACGGTTTCGAGCGGTGCCCAACCGGCGGCGCGGGCGACGCGGCTGCACACTCCATCGCCGCCGACGACGGTATCGGCGTGAATTTCTTCGCGGGTCCCGTCGGTGCAGCGCTCGACTTCGAGCACCAGGCCGCGGCCGTTGGGCTGCAGTGAATGAAAACGGCGGCCGAGTTCGACGCTGGCTCCGGCCTGCTGCGCGTCCTGGGCCAGAGATTGAATCAGCGCGCGGCGCTCGATGATCAGGTCCGGGTCGTCTAACTCAAAAGTGGCGGAACGGCCGTCGGTGAAAAGTTCGAATCGGCGAATTTCGTTGACGATACTTTTCTCGGCGGCCGGGCCGAGTAGATGCCGCATGCGATTGGTGACGATCAGGGTGCGTTCGGGATGCTCGAGGGTTTCGATGCGTTCGAAGACGCGGACGGGCAGGCCTCTGCGAGCCAGCACCGAAGCGGTGAGCAAGCCAGCCGCCGATCCGCCGATGACTGCGATGCTTTGGCTATTGGCGCGAGAGGTCGATTTGGGGACGCTGTGCGCGTCGCGTGGTTGGAACGCCATCGTGTGTTTTTACGAGCTGCCTCATGAGCCGACCAAGTACAGAGTGCCAGATGTCCAAAATAGGAAATCGGTTCCGGTTTCGCGGGCGGCTGGGCACAACTTCGGAGCCACTCCCCAGAGCAATCGGCCGCAAATCCGGAACAGAATTATACTTCAGCGATGGAAGGTATCCAAAGAGAAGGGAACTCGAAAAACTGGGCGAGCGTCAGGATGCGGAAGGTTTGGGGAGTTTGGCTTGGCGTTCGTAGGGCAGGCCTTCAAGGAGAATCACCGCGACGAGGGCCGCGAGAATCAGCAGCCCGATGAGCGTGTAGGTGGTGGTCGCCGAGAAATTCGGGATGAAGAGCGCGATCACGCCGCAGACGATGGCGCCGGTGTACATGGCCAGGACCGCGCCGCGATGTCCCATGCCGAGATTGGAGAGGCGGTGCGCGGTGTGATCTTTGCCGGGCGAGGCGAAAGGCAGCAGGCCGCGTCGCGCGCGAGAGATGGAAACGAGGGTGGTGTCAAAAATAGGGACGGCGAGGATCAGCACCGGGACCAGCCAGGTCAGCGGGAATTGCGTGCCGTCCGGGCGGATTTTTAGGCCGAGGGTGGCCATCAGGAAGCCGAGGAACATGGCGCCGCCGTCGCCCATGAAAATTTTCGCGGGATTGAAATTCCAGCGGAGGAATCCGAGTGACGCTCCGAGAGTGGCGGCGCCGAGAGTGCTGACCAGCGTCTGACCATTTTGCATGGCAGAGATGGTGAAGAAGGCGGCGGCGACGGCGGCGATTCCGGCGCAGAGGCCGTCCATGTGATCGAGAATGCTGAAGGAGGCGGTGATACCGACGACCCAGACGAGAGTGAGGGCGCAATCGAGAATCAAGCCAATGGTGCCAGGAAAAAATTGCGAAAAAAGTTGGGCGCGAATGCCGGAGGCGATCAGGAATCCGGCGGCGATGGGCATGCCGACGAAAAGTTTGACTTGGTGATGCAGTAAGCCGCCGTCATCGAGGAAGCCGACGATGGCGAGCAGCGTGGCTCCGGCGAGGATGCCGACGATTTGCTGCTGCGGAACTCCGTGTCGGGTGAAGAGCAGCGCGAGGACAAAGCCGAGATAGATGGCGATGCCGCCGAGGAGCGGGATGGGGCTGACGTGAACTTTGCGCGGGCCGGGCTTATCGACCATGCCGAAGCGCAGCGCGAGATGGCGGATGGGGATGGTGAGTCCCAGCGACGCGGCCAGCGCTACGGCGAAGACGATGACTTCGGTGCGAATCGGCATTTCGAATTTGTCTCTGGCCGGGTTTGCGAAAAACCCGACACGTGTTCGCTTACGGCGTCGCCAGACGGGGATCGTTCTGGTGCTGGCTCTTGCGGTTGGAACCGCGAAGAGGGACGACCTGTTCCATGACTGCGGCGAAGCGATTTAGCTCATCAACTCTAGCATAGGTTTTTGCGGTTTCGCGGGCGCGGCGGCCCATTTCGGCCAGGCGGTCGGGGTCTTGGCGAAGCTGGCGAAGGGCGGCGGCGACGGCGGCGGGGTCGTCGGGGTCGGCGGTCAGGCCGCAGCCGGCATTGGTGACGATGCGGGCGGCGTCGGATTCGGGCGCGGCGACGACCAAGACGGGGCGGCCGGCGGCTAGCGTGGAGTAGAGTTTGCTGGGCACGACTACACCTTCGAGGCCGCGTTTTACGGTGATGATGTGGACGTCGCCGGCCATCATGACCCGCGGAACCTGCTCGACCGGCCTGAACGGCAGGAAGCGAACATTCGGCAAACCTTGCGCTGCATTTTCCAAGGTGGTTTTGCTGGCTCCGTCTCCTACGAACACGATTCCAGTGTTTTCGTTGCTTAGAATTTTCGCGGCGGCGAGGACGGTGTCCCAGGCGCCGTAGAAACCGAGGTTGCCGGCGTGGACGGCGACGAAGGGGAAACCGCTGCGGATTTCCTGGACGACGGGATCGCTTACGTCGGGCATCTCGGCGTTGCTGATCGCGGTGCCGTCGCGGACGACTACGACATTTTCGGGGTTGATGCCTTTGGAGAGGATGCGGTCGCGCATGTCGTCGCCCAGGACGATCACGCGGGCGGCTTGTTTTAGCGCGCTGCGGTGTAGGCCTTCCCATCTGGCGACCCACTTGTTGGGGCTGACGATGTCGCCGCCGAGGGCCATGTCGGGATACAGGTCGCGGATGTTATAGACGAAGGGGCGGTTGGCGAGGCGGGCGATGAAGGCGCCGGCGATTCCGGCTACTGGTGGATCGGTCATGGCGAGGATTACGTCGGGACGGAGAGCCAAGGCACGGGGGACGGCCAGCGCTAGATAGGAAAGATAATTCGAGACGCGGCGGCGCATTTGATGGCGGGGATAAGCGGTCGAGCCTACGCACTCCACGGCGACGCGATTGCGAATGGTGTGGTGCAGTGGGGCGTACCGATACAATTCGTCGGGATCGTAGGAAGGTCGGCCGGCGAGGACGGTGACTTCATGCTGCTGTACCAGGCGTTCGGCGACCTGCGCGGCCATGCGCGCGGTGGCGGAAGTATCCGGCGGGTAGTATTCGTTGAGCAGCAGGATATGCATGGAAAGTTTCTCAGCGAAAGCGGTTAGCGCGTTCGGGTTCAGGCGATTCGAGCCGCTGAACTGCTAGGTGGCGCGACTGCCTCCGCGTGCGGTCGACTCCGGACCCACAACCGCGGCGGATTTTTTCTCCAACAAAAAGCTTCCCATCACCAACACGTCCATCTGGGTACGGCGGAAGCAATCGAGCGCTTCTTCAGGCCGGCAGACGATCGGCTCGTTGTCGTTGAACGAGGTATTCAATACAACTGGAACGCCGGTCAAGTCGCCGAAGGCGCGAATCAGTTTCCAATACATCGGATTGGCGGTGCGGTTGACGGTTTGCAGGCGCGCGGTGCCGTCCACGTGGGTCGGTGCCGGAATCACGCTGCGTTTTTCCTGGCGCACTTTGTACGCAAACGTCATGAAGGGCGAGGGATGCGTTTTTTCGAAATATTCGCTGGTAGCTTCTTCGAGGATTGAAGGCGCGAAGGGGCGGAATGTTTCGCGATGCTTGATGCGGCGGTTCAGAATTTCTTTCATCTCCGGGCGGCGCGGGTCGGCTACGATGCTGCGTTGTCCCAGCGCGCGCGGACCCCATTCGGCGCGACCCTGAAACCAGCCCAGAATTTTGCCTTCGGAAATATGCTTCGCGGTGGCCTGCACCAGAGGCGTTTCGTCCAGCTCGCTGATTTCGGCGTCGTCGTTGGCGTCGCGAAATTTCTGCACCGCGCTGCGAATTTCCTGTGGGTTGAACTGCGGTCCCCACCCGGCCTGATCCATGACGAATTCGCGCGGACGGCCCAGCACTTGGTGATTCACGGCAAACGCGGCGCCCACCGACAAACCCGCGTCACCGGCAGCGGGCTGAACGTAGACCCGTTCGAACGGAGACGAATCGAAGATGCGCCCGTTGGCCACGCAGTTGAAGGCAACGCCACCGGCCAGGCACAGAGATTTTTCACCGGTCTTGGCAGCGAGTGCGCTCCAATGAGCTGCGAGAACTTCTTCGAGCGCCGCTTGCATGCTGGCGGCAAGATTAAAATGCCGCTGAGTCAGCGGCTCATCGGCTTTGCGCGTGGGGCCGAGGCGCTTTTCGAGATATTCGGAGAACAGGCGGCCGAGCACCGGAGTCTGCGAGGCGTCGCGCCAGGTCATGTCCGCGCCGCGTTCCTGATGCGTGAAATATTCGAGGCCGAGGCGGAAGGAAAGCGGACCGGCGGTGTAGACGATGCGGCGAAATTCATCCAGGAATTCCGGCTGGCCGTAGGCGGCGAGGCCCATCACTTTATATTCGTCGCCGAATTTCCAGAAACCGATGTACTGGGTCAGCGCGGTGTAATACATGCCGAGCGAATGGGGGAAGGTGATTTCGCCGAGGTGCTGCATGCGCGGTCCCTGACCCAAAGCCCACATGGAGCTAGCGAAATCGCCGAGGCCATCGGCGGACAAAACCGCAGCCTTCTCGAACGGCGAAACATAAAACGCGCTGGCCAGATGCGCGGTGTGGTGCTCGATACGGTGAAATTTGGCGCGAATGGCGTCGGGCGATACGTCAAAAGACGTAGCCAGGTCCTGCTGAATCCCGGCGAAGCGTTTCATCACCCGCGCGCGATCCATGGCGAAGCGCGGCATGCGCATGGCGAATCGCAGCTTGGTTCCCAGGCGGGCCCAGGGATTACGCGGGATGGCGATGTGATCGACTTCGGTAAGCTTTACTCCGGCCTGATCGAGACAATATTGGATGGCGAGCGCGGGTAAACCGGCGGCGTATTTGACGCGGTTGAGGCGCTCTTCTTCGACCGCCGCCAGAAGTTTTCCGTCGGCGACAATCGCCGCGGAAGAATTGGCGTGATAGGCGTTAATTCCTAAAATGACCATGATTGGATGAATTCGCTTTCTTTAAGTCTTCGTTCCGGCCGCCTGCATCGTGGTCAGTGGGTCAGCCGGGCGTTCCGCCGGCAAATTCTTTTTGACCCACTCATTCAGTACGAAAAGGCTCCAGGGCCGTGACCAGGTGGTTCGTCCGCGCTGAAAATCCTTGAACACCGAAGCGGCGAACCGGCCGTTCAGGTGCGGTTCGAGCTGCGGCGACCAATCGTGCATTCCGGCAACCACCCGTTCACCCAATTTGCCCCGCAACCAATTTTCCCACGGAAAGGTGAAAGTTCGCTTCTTTTGCGAGGTGATTTCTTTAGGGAGCAGCGGGCCCAGGGCGGCGATCAGCAGGCTCTTGGGCTTGGCCGGATTTTTCTTGACCGATCCGGGCAGGGCCAGGACTTTCTCCACCAACGAGCGGTCCAGAAACGGAACGCGCACTTCGAGCGAATGGCTCATGCTCATGGCGTCGGTATCGCGGAGCAAAGTATTCAGCATGTAGGAGCGCAGCTCGAGCCAGGAAATCTGAGTGAAGTTATCCATTGGCTCAGCTTCAGCGGAGCACTGAGCGAGCCATTGTCCCCAGCGCGTTCCGCCCCAATCGGAGGCATCTTCGCCTAGCACGGAGGCGACGGTCGCGGTGGTAAACAGCGCACGGGTAAAGAAATAGGGGTGCGGCAAATCTCCGGGGTCCATCCATGCGGCTGAAGCTTTGCGAAAAGCATCGCGCGAGCCACGATAGGCTTTCGATTTCTTCAGCAGGTTGGCGCCGATTCGGCGAACGGGCCGCGGCACCATGCGCGCGGCTTTTCGAATGCGTTCCACTTGCTCGGTGGCGCTGAAGGAATTGTAGCCGCCGAAGATTTCGTCACTACCCAAGCCAGAAAGCGCGACTTTCAAGCCAGCCTGGCGCGCAGCCCAGGAAACAAAATAGGAATTGATGCCGTCCATGCTGGGCTGATCGAAGGCGGCCACAGCTTCGTCGAGCCGATCGGCCATTTCGGAGCCGGAGAGAGAGAGTTCGCTGTGCTGAGTGCCGAGGCGCTTGGCGGTAGCTCGGGCAATTTCGGCTTCGCTGAATTCGATATCGGGGAAAGCGACGGTAAAAGTGTGGATGTCGTTTTGCACGCCGGCGGCCAGCGCCGCCAGTGCGGTGGAATCGACGCCGCTGCTCAGAAAAACTCCGACCGGCACGTCGGCGATCAGATGGCTTTTCACCGCGTCTTCGAGCAGCGATCGAACGTCGGCTGCTGCAGCCTTACGTGCTTCGGCAGGCGCGGCGTGCGAACCCGAAGCTTTTCGTTTGGCTTGGTCTTCGAGATTTACGTAAGGCTTGGGCGCGCCGACTTTGATTCCGCCGTCGCTCTCAATCGCGAGCGAATATCCGGGAGCGAGCGAATACACGCCTTGGACCATGGTGGTTGGCTCGCATACCGAGCCAAACAGCAGGTAGGCGGAAAGCGAATCGGCGGCGAGATGCCGCGCGACATGTCCGCTGGCGAGCAGAGAACGCACTTCGGAGGCAAAAAGAAAGGATGAGCCGGTCTGGGTGTAATACAGCGGCTTGATGCCCAGCGGATCGCGGGCCAGGAAAACGCGAGTTGCGCGTCCATTGCGGCCCTGCGGCGTTTCGACGATGGCGAAGGCGAACATGCCATGCAGGCGCGCGGCGCAGGCTTCGCCCCATTGTTCATACGCGTGAACGATGACTTCAGTATCGGAGTTGGTGCGGAAGGAGTGGCCGCGGCTTTGGAGCTCGCGACGAAGTTCTTGAAAATTATAAATTTCGCCGTTATAGACCACGGCCAGCGTTTCGGTTTCGTTCCAGATGGGCTGGCTGCCGCCGGGAAGATCGATGATGCTGAGGCGACGCGAGCCAACGACGGCGGGAGAGGCGTCGAGAAATCCTTCCGCGTCAGGCCCGCGATGAACAATCGCGTGCAACATGCGACGAACGGCTAGCGCCCCTTGTTCCCTGGTGTCGAGACCGATGGCGCCGCAGATCCCGCACATGCGTCAGGCCGCAGGGTCCAGGAAGGCGACTCCGGCACGGTAAATTTTGGCACGCAATCTTGCGGCGTGAATGCCCAGACGGTTTTCGCCGAACCAGCGCAACGAATAACGGAGCAGAGCGAATAAAACGACCAGCAAAACACCGACGACCAGAGCGGCGAAAGATTCGCGTTCGACCAGTAACGTCATGGTCGTGGAATCTTCCCAGCCGGGCACCAAGCGATTCAGGATTGAGCGCATGGGCATGCCCAAGATCGGCAAGCGGCCTACCCGCACGTGCACCGTATTTTCGAAAGTGTAGATCGGCAGGAATTTGGGTATGGCGCCAGTGACGGCGGAAAACTTCGCAGGGTCCTGCAAATCTTCGCGGGTGACGGTCTTGCCCGCGGGATCGCGCAAAACGACACGATACGCCGGATCGACGATGATCCAGCGGCCGTCGACCAGCACTTCGGCGACGACGTGCTTGGTGGCCTGGCTTTGGTCCAGCAGCAACAGGCGGCGAACCGGAAGATGACCGGTATCCGCGAGATTGATGAAGGCGTTGGTCGCGGTACCGCAGACCTGCAGCAGCGCGTCGTAATTCAAGGTATCGGTGGGATCGCGGTCAGGCACCAGAGCCGAAGGCCCGTAGGGCAAACGGGCCGGCCCGTTCTGCATCCACCTGAGGATGGCGTCGACTTTTTCATCGGCGGGCGCGGTGGCCGGAACGATCGCATCCGAAAATCCCTTCAGATAACGACGGGTGGAAAATTCCCAACCGGCGGCGTACAAGGCAAAGAGAATAGAAAGAACCAGCAATCCATTGACGGTGAGCCAGGCGTAATGAAACGGGCGATCGTATTTTTGAGTCTGCGGCGTGGCAGCCAGTGAGCCGGCCAGCGGGGCCGCCTCAGCGGGCGCGCAGTCTGGCGCGACCGGCGCAGGCGCCGCGGCAGATTTGAAAATGGAGTCGCCGTTCATGAATTTAGTCGCGCTCTCGAGCGTGCGTTTTAACCTTCAAAGCCCGTTTAGCAAAATGGCAGGTTCGCGGCACACAAGTACCTTCATCGCCAATGGGGTTCAGACGGCGCGGAGGCGCAATTGGTTACCGCGTTCCGCAGATTTCTTGCCCGTTCGTTCCGCCCATCAATTGTTGCCATTTTTCGAACCCATGACCCTGGCGTAGTAGCCTTCCTGCTGTGCGCTGAGCCGGTCCCAGCCCAACTCCGCCGTCACCGCGCGGCAGCCCTGCTGAAACTTCTGGTACAGCGTTTTATCCGTGAGCAGCGTCTCGATCGCTTTAGTCAGCGCGGCGGTTTCGACTGGAATTACCACTCCAGCTCGACCTGCGACCAGGGATGATATTCCGCAACGATCGCTGATCACGACCGGCATGCCGGCGGCGATGGCTTCGGCCGCGGAATTCGCGAAATTTTCGTAGCGCGAAGGGAGCATGAAGATGTCGCTATCGGCCAGCACCTGGAATTTCTGGTCGTCGTAGAGAGGACCGGTGAAGATGACGCGCGATTCGACACCGGCGGTTTTGGCTCGCTGGCGCAGGAGATCGACATAGCCTGCTTCGCCCTCGGGGCCGGCGATGACCAGGCGTCCGGTGGTGGGGCAGGCTTGGGCGAAGGAGTCGATGAGAATGTCCGCGCCTTTGCGGGGAATCAGGCGGCCAAGGAAGAGTAGGATCGGCTGGTCGGCGGGAATTTTGTGCGCGGCGCGAAAGCGTCCGCGTTGCGGCGCGGCGGCGAAATCTTTGGCGTCGATTCCGTTATAGCGCAAAACTATTTTTTCGGCCGGCACGCCGCCGGAGATTAGATCTTCCACTTCCAATTCGGAGGTGGCCACGAACTGCGCGGCGTTTTCGAGGAAGGCGTGGCCGGCGCTGCGATGCCAGACGCGTTTCAGCGCGAGCCCGCGATCGATGGGCCGATGCATGCCCATGGGCTCGATGACGTAGGGTTTATCGATGCTACGGCAAAAATGGCTGACGGCGGGGCCGAGTAGATCGTAGAGGCCGTAAAAATGGACCAAGTCGAATTGGCCAAGCTCGCGGCGCGAAAATGGAACGACCGCGGGGTTCACGGTGAGCGCTCGATAGTGGGCGACGGTGGGCAAGTAAACGGCTTTGACGCCATTTTCCTCGGCGCAAAACCCGTATTCGCATTTGTTAAATTGCATCGCGATATTTTTCATCTGGGTTAAGCCCAAGTCGGCGGTGAGCACCGTGATCTGGTGCCCGCGAGCTGCCAGGGCTCGGGCCAGCGCTCGAACCTTGACGACGGGACCGCCGCGATCCTGAAAAGGAAAATAAAATTGCACCACCTTCAAAATTTGCATTCGCCGGTGATTTTACGGCTTTCGATCGAATTCGAGACTCATCTGTGGGCTAATGCCGCCTCGCCTAGAGGGGTCTTGAGCATACTATTTCGGCGCGGGTGAATCCAGACCGCACTCCAGCAGGAGCTGTTCCAGGCCCTGTTCGAGCCTGGCGAAGAGATATTTATCGTGGATGGTTTGCACCGCGTTCTGGCCCAGGTTTTTTCGCAGGTTTTGGTCGTTGAGCAGGCGGGAAAGGGCTTGGGTCAGGGCTTCCGGATTTTTCGGTGGCACTAAAACGCCGTTCGTGCCGCTTTGCACGATGTCGGTTACGCCGCCGGCGTTTGCGCCGACCACTGGGAGGCCAAAGGCCATGGCTTCGAGGAAGACGATGCCGAAGCCTTCGCCGGTGCTGGGCAGCGCGAATACTTCGGAGTGAGCGTAGCAGGCGGCGAGTTGATCGTTTTCGGCGACGTTTTCCAGGAAATGCACGGAGCCGGACACGTTTTGTTCGGCCGCGATGGATTTGAGGCGAGGGATGTCGTCGCCGCGGCCTACGAGTGCAAGTTGTACCTCCGGGAATAGTTGGGTGAGTTGAGCCAGCGCGCGGATTAAGTCGTCGGCGCCTTTGTATTTTTCTTTGGAGTCCCAGCGGCCTACGGCGAGGACCACGCGGCCTGACGGGAAATCGGGCGGCGGGATGAGCGTGGCGCGTTTTGCGGCGGTGGTTCTTTGCAGCATTTCGGCGTTGATGGGCCAGGGCAGGATGCGAATTTTGGAGGCCGGGAAATTTTGGATTTCCTGGAGCTTTTTTGCGGTGTAACTGCTGGGGACCAGCGCGATGTCTGCGGCTAGGAGAGCTTTGCGGCGCGGTGGAGGCAACGGCTCCCACACGTCAACGCCGTGGCACAGGACGATCGTTTTTGTTTCAGGGGTGAGTTTTTTCATCCAGGCCGCGGGCTGGGCGAGATTCGGGTGAGCGGCGATCAGGATCTTCGGGTGCTTGGTGGCGAGGCCCAGCGCGCGCAGGACGAAACGGAATTTGGCGCGGTCGAAACCTTGGAAGTGGATGGTGTTGCGCTCGAGCGTGAGCGTCTGCGGGCCGGTGGGATCGTTCAGGCCGAGCAGGTCGAGAGCGCCGTTGCGTCGCGCGAGAATATTTTGCAGGGCGCAGACCAGTTGGCGGCTGGCTTGTTGGATGCCGCCGAAGCCGGTGAGTTGAGGGAAGAGGCCGGCGATGTGGGGCGGGGCTTGCTGCCGTTGGCGTTGGGCGGGGGTCATGGACGAGTGAGCATCGTGATTCGCTTTTATGATTCCTGCGGCGCGGTGCGTATGGCGTTGCCGGATTTTTGGGCGGCGAGAGTTTGGAAAATTTCGTTGAGTTCGCGGCCGTTCCGTTCCCAGGTGAATTGTTGGACGGTTTGGTGCGCGGCGTGGCCGAGACGGTCGGCGAAATTTTTATTTTCGGCGAGCAGGCGAATCATGGCGGCGAGCGACGGAGCATCGGTGGGATCCTGGAGGATTAGGCCGTCATGACCGTCGGTGATGATTTCGCTGGTGCCGTTGGTGGCGGAAACGATGACCGGAAGGCCGCAGGCCATCGATTCGGCGGGCGGCTGGGCGAAAGTGTCTTCGAGCGAGGGGCCGACGTAGGCGTCGGCGGCGGCGTAATAGAAATCGATGTCGGTGCGCGGCGGCAGGAAATGGATTTGGCTGGCCAGGCCGAGTTCGTGAATTTGAGATTGATAAGGCGCAGGGTCTTCGCGCGTGACCACCAGCAAATCGAGTGCAAAATCGCGGAGTTGCGCCATGGCTTGAAACAGGACCGGCAGGCCTTTGTTGCGGCCGTCGTTGCTGACGATGGCGAGGGCGAAGCGCTCGGGCGTCAGGGCTAGAGTGAGGCGGGCGTCTTCACGTTGGTCTGCGCGGCGTTGCGGATTGAAGACGTTGTGATCGAGACCGCCATAGATTACGGGGAGATTGGCGTCGCGATTGTAGAAGCGCTGCAGTGCTTGCGCAGTTCTCTTGGCGATCAGGATTAGCGCGGCGTGGGAACCGCCGTAGACGTGGCGTTCGATGGCCATGATCAGGGCGTAATAAATTTTGCGATGAAGCAGGCGCGGCCACGCGCTCAGCGGATTTGCGCGGAAGGAAAATTCTTGGCTCGCTTGGCGGACGTATTCGGCGAAGACGATGTGGACCGAGACGGCGTCGGCATCAAAGCAGTTGATTCCCGGGCTGAAGGTCAGGTCGGGGCGAAGTTCGCTTCGCCGGGCGTGCCACGCCCGTAGCACCGTGTTGGCGGTGAGCCACCAGATAAAATTGAAGAGGTGCGGGCCGGGAATTTTTGGGATGCGGTGCCAGGTGACGCGCGCGAGATCGACGTCTTGGACGTCCTGGCTGTAGATATGAATTTCGTAGGCGTCACAGAGCTGGCCGATCCATTCGGCGACGCGGCGTTCGGTTCCGTGGCGCTTGTCGATGGAGGGCGAAACGATGGCCAGGCGGATTTTGCGTTCGATCACGGGCGTGGCCACAGGCTAGGCCCTCACCTGCATCACTTCACACCAACGCGCCAGAACGAAAACGCTCCAGAGCCGCGACCAGCCCACCGACTCCGGATTTTTCAGGTAACGCTGCCAGAGGCGATTCACCGCATTGGGCTCCAGCACACCCGCCTGGGCGAGACGCTCTGGTTCGAACGCAGCGCCGATGGTGGACCGAAAATCTTTACCCAGCCAGCGGGCGAAGGGAAAAGTGAAGGTGCGCTTGGGGCGCATAAGCAGATCTGAACGCAACGCTTCGGGCAGGACTCCCCGCATGGCCTCCATCAGCAATTTTTTGTTTTGCAGGCGCTGGGCCGAAGGCAGCTTCATCACGTATTCGACGATTTCGTGATCGAGCAAAACCGGGCGGACTTCCAGGCTATGAGCCATGCTCATAGCGTCACCGTCGCGCAGCAGGCGTGCCTCGAGATGCGCGGGAAAATCCAGATACGAAACTCGCTCCTGCAGATCGCGGCCTGTAGTTTTACCAGCCCACTCCCGAATATGCTTCGCGGCTTCGGAAGTTCCGTTGGGGTGCGCAAAAGACGGCGTCAGTAGCGCGCGGACGTCACTCTCCAGGAACAATACGCGGACGGCCAGCTGCGCGGCGACAAATGGATCGTCGGAACCCACCAGGTACGAAAGCTTGCGGTAACGAAAAGGAAATTCGCTGTGATCGAGCGTTCCGCGGCCCAGTGCCTTTGGCAGCGGTTGCAGCCACTGCGCCCAATGCGAAAAGCGATCGAACCAGGCGGCGGATTGGTAGCCGCCGAACAATTCGTCTCCGCCCTGGCCCGACAGCGCGACTTTGAAGCCCGCTTCGGCGGCAGCGCGCGAAATCCAGTAGGCGTTCAGACCATCGACGGTGGGCTGATCCATGGCCCAGAAGGCGTGATCGAGATGTTCACCCATCTGGGCGGCCGGCAGACGGATCACGCGCCGGGAAATTCCCAGCAACTCGGCGGTGCGGTCGCTCGATTCGCTTTCATCGAACGATTTTTCCTCGAAGCCGATGGTCAGCGCCGTGATTTTGTCCGCTCCCGCGTGCTGCATCAGCGATCCCAACACGGCGGAATCGACGCCTCCACTGAGAAATAACGCGATGGGCACATCGGACATTAGCTGCTTGCGGCCGGATTCCAGGAGCAGTTCGCGCAATCGCCTGGCGGTTTCTTCCGGCGAATCGCCAGCGTCGCGTTCCTTTGCAAGCGGCAGCTTCCAGTACGCTCGAGTTTCGAAAGTGCCCTTCTTCCAGATGGCAACATGTCCCGGCTCCAGCGGGCGCACGCTTTGCACCGCCGTCCAAGGCCCGGGAATGTGGCCCAACTGCAAAAACGCGCGAACGCCGGCGGGATCGAGTTTTCGTTGAATCAAATCCGAGGCCAGTAGAGCTTTAATTTCGGAAGCAAAAACGATTCGCTGCGCGTCCGTCGAGTAATACAGCGGCTTGATGCCCAGCCGGTCACGCGCCAGAAACAGTTTTTCCGCGCGCAGATCCCAAATGGCGAACGCAAACATTCCCTGCAAGTGCTCGACGCAGCGCTCGCCGTGCTCTTCGTAAAGATGCAGGATCACTTCGGTATCGGTAGTAGAACGGAAACGATGCCCGCGGCGGATCAGTTCCGGACGCAATTCGTCGGCGTTGTAGCACTCACCGTTATAAGTAATCCATACGGTCGAATCTTCGTTGCCCATCGGCATGCGGCCGCGTTCGCTCAAGTCCACGATAGCCAGGCGAGTATTGGCCAGCACGCAGCGGCCAAAATCTTGGACCGCGGAACTGTCCGGCCCGCGATGGCGAATGGCCAACGCCATCTGCTGCGCAGCCGCAAGGTTTTGAGGATTCGGTTCGGTGGATGCGATGCCGGCGATTCCGCACATGGCGTTAGCTCGGACCTAGAATTGGAAACCGCCGCGCCGCTGGGCCTGATAGCTCGGCAGTTCGTAATAGGAAGGCGAAGCCTCCTGCAGCAACGGCAGCTTGAAAAGAATTCCGACCAGCATCCAGAGGTACATGTTGCAGACGAAATTTTCGTAGGCCGAGAATCCGCCGAAGGTGAAGGGATACAACAGCAGGAACGAATACCAAAATACGGCAAAGGCGATGGGGAAGAAGCGAGTCTGGCGCAATTCGGCAACGACGCGCCAGGAAGTGTAGATCAGCGCTCCGGTCCATAGAATCCAAAGGAACGGCGCGACGATACCCATCTCGACAATCAACACGCCGTATCCTTCTTCCACCCAGATGTCCAAAATCGGCTGGCCCAGAATTTTCGCGATGTATTGGCCGCCGAGCGAAGCGGTGCCGATTCCATTGCCCAAAACCCAGTTAGGGCCATCGAAAGCGCCGGCCAGATTGCGGATGGGATAATCCCAGGAACGGCTGCCAACTTCCGAAGCGGAGCTATTGGGATCCAGCGTTTCGGCATAGAACGCGAGACGAGGAGCGATCTCATCGGGAAACAGCGCAAACACCAGGACGAAACCGAGAACGCCGAAAACGGCGGCATTGCGAATGGCCTTAATCAGGCGATGGGCTTGGCGCCAGCGCCAGGGAGCGCCCCACAGAAAAGCGACCAGCAGGACCACCACGCTGATCGCGCCATAGGCCACTGCGGTGCGCGAACCGCTGAAAATGGTGGCTCCGCCCAGCAGGGCAATGACGATAAAGGTGAGCTTGCGATATTTTTCGGAGGAGAGCAGCAGGTACCCGGCGGTGCCGGCCATCAGGATGATCGACGACAAAAGGTACAGGCCGAGCCGGCCGGTGCTGACGAAGGTGGCGGTAGGCAGCGACAACACCTGATTGGAGATCGGTGAGTAGCGATCGAGCTCGCCCAGATTTTTTAACTCCGGAGCGAGGTCGGTGGGGTTCAGGAAGGAGTGCCCGACGATGGCCTGAATGATGGTGATTACCGAAATGATTCCGGTGAGCACGGCGTTCACCAGCAGAAATTTGCGCAGGTCGGCATCGTTGCGAATCAGCGAGTAGGCCACGTACATCAACGGGATGTAATAGAAGTACAGCTTGAACCCGAGGAACCCGTACAAAATGCTGGGGGAGTTTTGATTGAAAATCTGAACGACGCCCAACCAGATGAATACCAGAAGAAAAGCGAGGAACGGAGGCTGGAATAGTTTTTCATGCTTGCGGCGCGCCTCGGAGAAAAAAGAAATGTAGACCAGGCCGACCAGCGCGTCCTTGGCGAAATAGATAGCCATGTTGTTGCCGAGATATTTACGGACCAGATCTTCGAAGAGCAGCCAGACCAGGAACATGTAGAAGCCAGTCCGCCAGTCCTTGAGGATGTAAAGCGCGACGATGGCGACGACGACGGCCAGGGCGCCGAATTCGAGAGTGCGGTAGTCGTTGACGGCGATCTTGCCGCCCACCTGATAAGCGAGCCACACGCCGAGGGCGAAGACACTCAGCCCTACCAGTCCTTGCGTGCCTCCAGAAGAGATGCGACTACTGGCCATTTTTTGCTTGGTTCGCCTTCAATACGAAAATGTGATTGTCCCCAAATTTGCAGGCCCCGGAAACGAACCAGGAGACGCCTTTGGTGATCCAGGCGTAGCGGCCGCGGGTGGCGATGAAACCCTTTGGGCGGGACCAGATAGTGCTCGTGGAGTTTCATCCCGGACAGCGGCAGAAATTGGCGATTGAACAGATCCCAGAAGATGGGCGCGATGTGAGTCGGTTCGCTGATTTCGTCCATCATGCGAATTTTTTCGGTGAGCAGGAATTTGATGCGGGCCGGCACGCTGTCCACGTTTGGAGTGGTCAGCACCATGTAGCCGCCGGGTTTCAGCAGGCGGCCGCCATTGCGCAACAACGAAATCGGAGCTTCCACGTGCTCGATCACTTCGATGGCGGTGACCATGGAGTATTGATGCTCGCCCAGGGTCTGGCTGAATTCGCGATTGTTCAGATCGATCGGTATGAAGGGCAGCGAAGCTTTGAAGCCGGCGGCGTTCAGGTCCGCGCCGGTCACGTTCCATCCTAGTTTCTGCATGCGCGTGGCCATCAGGCCGCTGCCGGCGCCGAGATCGATGGCGCGTTCGCCGGGCTGGACGAATTTCGGGAGGACTTCGGTGGCCACATAGTCGTGCAGGCCCGCCATGGTGGTGGTCTTAAGATCGTGTTCTTGGTCGCTCAAGCGAAATCGCCTCCCGGTACACCTGAATGTGCCTAAGAATCATACTCTCCTGGTCGAAATGGCGCAGTGCCCGGGCACGAGCTTTTTGGCCCAAATCGGTGGGCAGCCCGGGGGTGCTGATGACTTGCTGCATGCGCTGGGCCAATGCGGCGGAATCTCCCGCCGGGAAGCTCAGGCCGGTGTCGCCGATGACTTCTTGCAGGGCGCCGAGATCTGAAGCGATTAATAATTTGCCGCGCAACATGTTTTCCGAGGCGACCAGACCGAAGACTTCGCCGCCCAGCGACGGCATGACGATCGTGGGGAATTCTTGCAGCGCTTCGTCCAGTTTTCCGTCCGGGACATGGCCCAGGAATTCGATTCGATCTTCCAGTCCTGCCGCCATCGATTGGAGCTGCGGCATTTCCTGGCCGCCGCCAATCACCCGGATTTTGAAGGGCAGGCCCATTTGCTGAAGTTTCTTGGCGGCGTTCAGCAAAACCTTTACGCCTTTGGTTGAGACCAGGCGGCCGTGATAGGCGAATTTCGATGCGTGTTCTGCTTTCGCCGGTGGTATATCCGTTCTTAGATCCTTCTTGTGCGCCGATAAGTAAACCGGCTCGGTCATGCCGTGGTGCACGGTGCGCATGTGGCGCAATTGCAAAATCGTGCCGAGCCATTCGGTGGGCATGATGTTGATACTGGCTCGATTGGTCAGCAGGCGGCGAATCTTGGTGCTCCAAATCGTCTTCCGACTCTGCGCCGCGGTTTTTCCGGTGGCTTCCTGGCACTTCATGCATTTTTCGTATTGGCGCGCCATGAAGTAGCCGGGGCAGGGTAGTTGCTCCGGTTCGTAGAACAGCAGGCCGCTGGGGCAAGCCACGTGAAAACCGTGATGCTCGATGACCAGGACTTTGTTCAGCAGCAGGCTGAGCACGAGCGGTAGCATTGCCGGGCCTGCGAGATGCACGACGTCAGCGTCCCACATGAGACTGATTAATTTTCCCAGCGACGGGCGACGAACCAGACGAAATCCCAATTTCCCATCTTCGGGCGTGGTCTCGCCGGTGCGCGTTGCGATCGTCACTTCGATGCGTTCTTCGCCTGTATGTAGTCCGGTCCAAGAGATCAGGCCGCGGGCCAGAACCATGACGATGGACTGCACTCCGCCAGGTTCGGGCATGAAGTATTCGGTATAGATCAGGATTTTCATCCGCTGGTTTTCGCCGGGCGCAGAAAATTGTCGAAGTCCTTGGCGATTACGTCCCAGGATAAATATTTCTGCTGCAGCGCTAGACTTTTATCGTGCATTTCCTGCCACTTGGTTGGGCTGAGCAGAATTTCGCGCAGCGCGAGGCCCAGAGCTTCGCGATCGCCGAAGGGAACTAGCGCGATGCCGCCCTGCTCCAGAATTGTACCGGAGGCTTCGCCGCCGTAGCCGAGGATGGGCAGGCCGCAGGCCAGTCCGGCGAGCGCGCTGCCGCGGCGCAAGTAGAGCCGGCCGCGGACCGCGAGCATAGCGTCCGACTCGCTGAAAATGTCCGTGACTTCCGGCGCGCTGCAAACGCCGCGAACGACCACTTCGATATTTGAACCCGCGAAGGCTTCGGTGATGACGTTTTTCAATTCGCTCGTGCCGCGTCCGACAAAAATTATGCGGAGACGCAGATCTGGTGTGGTGGCCGCGCGCATCGCGCCCGCTACATCGGCGATTTCGCGCTCGCCGTAGGGCGATTCGCTGACGCAAAAAACGACCACGGTGCGCGTCGCGTTTGCTGAAACCGCATGAGCAATGCGCCGGGTGAGACTTTCAGGAATGTTCGGGCCCAGCGGGATCGAAGCGGATTTGTTGTCGCTGACGTTTGCGAGCAAAGGCACGGTCGACAGCGGAATCGTGAAAATACTTTTCTCGGAGGCGCGGTATAACGTACGGACCGCCCAGTTTTGAAACGCGCCGCGAATGCGGCCGATCACTCCCGTGCCGCCGACGCCCCACGGCTCGTGAAACACCATGGCGCAGCGAGCTCCGCGCAGGCGGAGAATCGCGACGCTTAGGAGCGCGCCGACCGGAAAGCCGCGCCCCGACCAGCCCATGGCGGCGTATTGCGGCAGCACCCACACGCCGCGCCAATTTTTACTCTGCCGCAGCAGATTTTTTAGCGCGCTGGGCCAGCCTTGCTGGGCCCACTCGACGCGGACCAGCCGCACTTCGATTCCGCGCTTGGCCGCGCTGGCGGCGAGTTGCTGGCAGTAATCGGTGATGCCGTCGGCGGGCTCGTCCTTGCGGCCGAGAAGCGCGATCCAGGTCGTCGAGCTTGGCGCGGCGGTGTGGTCTGGTTGTGTCGACATTTTCTGCGCGCGCCGGCCGCGGAATTATTTTTGTACCACGAAGCTGCCGATCACCAGCGCGTCCATGCCGGAGCTGAAGAAGGTGCGGATGGCGTCGGTCGGCGACGAGACGATCGGCTCGCCGCGCAGGTTGAACGAAGTATTCATCACTACCGGGACGCCGGTGCGCTGGCCGAATTCGTGAATCAGGCGCCAATAGAGCGGATTCACGTCGCGCTCGACGGTTTGCGGACGGGCGCTGCCGTCGACGTGCGTGACGGCGGGGATCACGCTGCGTTTTTCCGGGCGCACCTGCGCGGTCAGAATCATGAAAGGAGAATCGGTGGCGGATTCGATGTACTCGCCGGCCTTTTCCGCGAGCATCGACGGCGCGAAGGGGCGCCACCATTCGCGGAATTTCACGGCGTTGTTTACTTTGGCGGTCATTTCGGGATCGCGCGGGTCGGCGAGGATCGAACGCGCGCCCAGAGCGCGCGGCCCGAACTCCATGCGGCCCTGGACCCAGCCGAGAATTTTTCCTTGTGACAGCATTTCGGCGGCGGCGACTGCGGGATCGGAAACTTTGCTGGCGCGAATTTTGTAGGTCTGCAGCGCCTTCTCGATTTCGGCGTCGGAACATTCGTTACCGAGATAGGCGTGACGCATCTTGCGCACCGGCAGCTGGCCGCCATTGTCGAGGTACGGCGCGAGGACCGCGCCGAGGCAAACGCCGTCGTCGCTGGCGGCGGGCTGCACGAAAATTTTGTCGGTGAGACCGGAGGCGTGAATTTTTCCGTTGGCTTTGGAATTCAGCGCGACGCCGCCGGCGAGGCAAAGATTGCGTGAGCCGGTTTGGGCCAGCGCGGTTTGGGCCAGGGTCATCATGGCTTGCTCGCACATTTCCTGGACGGCGAAGGCAATGTTTTTATCGCGCGTGCCTAATTCGGATTCGGGGACGCGGCCGGGGCCCATGCGGGCTTCGATGGGCGCGAGCGGAGCCGAATCTTTGGCCATGAGCAATTTCGAGGCGACCCAATAAGGATTTTCATTGGGGTGGATGAACTCGCTGAGATCGATTCCCGGTTCGCCATAGGGAGCGAGGCCCATCACTTTCCATTCATCGCTGAAGGGCGTGAAGCCGAGGTAGTGCGTGAATTTGGCGTAGAAAAGTCCGAGCGAATTGGGCCAGGGGATGGTCCAGACGTGCTGCAGGTTGCCGTTGCGTCCATGCCAGAGCGAAGTGGCCTCCCACGCGCCGCGGCCATCGAGAACCAGGACGGCGGCGTCGTCAAAGCCGGAGTAGGCGTAGGCGCTGATGGCGTGGGCCAGATGATGATCGACGAATTTATATTTTGCTTTGGAGGCGCCGCCGAAGGACTGGCGGAAAGGATTTTCGCCGCCGCGCTGGTGCGACATGCTCAGGAACGCGCGAGTGGAATTGAGCAGCGCGCGCGAATCGAGGCGCTGCCGGCCGGTGGCGAAATTTTTCAGGTCGCGCAGAAAAGGCGCGCGGGGAGGCGACCAACCTTGACAAACGAAATCGATGTCTTCGGGCTTTACCTTGGCGAAATCGAGGCAAGCCTGGATCGAAAGAGCGGGGAAGCGCGGATCGTGTTTAGCGCGGCTCAGGCGCTCTTCGGCCACCGCGAACAGCACTTCGCCGTCGAGGGCGATGCACGCGGAGGAATCGTGCATCTGCGAATAATTGATCCCGATGCTGATCACCGGGCGATGACTGCGCGGGTTGGTTTTGGTCGCTTGGACAATTGGGCTCGCGTGGCCGGTCGGCCGCCTCGAAAAAGCATCTAAAGATTCTAACGTAAGTAGTGGGCTCTAGTGTGGGGCGAGCGACAGGTAATATTTCATCGCGCGCCTCGGCGGGCGCGTTCCGATTCGACGGCGGCGGCCAGCAGCCGCTCGATGCCGAGCGTAACCCGATCCCAGGTGTATCGCCGCATGGTCGATTGGGCGGCCTGTCCGAACTGCGCGCGCATTTCGGGGGCGGCGCACATGCGTTCGACGGCAGTGGCCAAGCCAGCGGAGTCGGTCGTCTGCACCAGCAGGCCGTTGAATCCGTCTTCAACCAGCTCGACCATTCCAGGAATTTCGGTGACGACCACCGGCATGGCCGTAGCCATCGCTTCAAGCAGGGTCAGCGGCATGCCCTCCATCAGCGAGGGAAATACAAAAATGTCGTGACCGGCGTACAAAGCCGGCATGTCTTCGCGCGGTACCCGCGCAACCACGCTGACCCGGTCACGGGCTTCGGGCGCGAACGATTCCTTCACTTGCTTTTCCGGCGTGTGGCAGCCGGCGACGGTTAGGGTGACGTTGCACGAATTGCGCACCAGCGCGCTGAAAGCCTCGGCCAGGTAGAACACGCCTTTGCGGTCGAGCCAGGTGCCGACGAAGAGCAAACGCATCGGAGATTTTTCGTCAGGTTTAGCCAAGCCCGCGGAATAGCGGCGCTCGATCAAAAATCTTGGTTCGACTCCGTTGGGCACGTAGCGCACCGTGCCACTGGGCTTGCCGAGGCTCACTTCGGCCAGGCTCCAGGCTTCGCGATTGGCCACCGCGGCATAATCGGCGGTCTTCATCGAGTAATCGTACATACGCTGGTGATAGATGCGGTGCCAGACGCGATTCTTCCAATTGAAATACGAAGCGCGGCCTTTGCGGTCTTCATCGCGCATGGTGACCACGTAGCGTTCTTCGCTGCCCTGCAAAGTCAGCACGTAGGGCGGAAGCCTTGCCGCGCCAAAAAAATTCCGGTACAGGCCGTAGAAAAATCCGGAAGGCGCGTGCAGGTTGACCACATCGAAAACCTGTTTTTCGCGGCGAATGCGGCGAGTGACGGCGGCGGCGAAGCGAAAAGCTTCAAAGCGGCCGCCGCGCTTCGATTCGGGCAGCACGTCGTCGAGAAACCAAGATTCGACCGAATGGCCCAGCTTGATCAGCTCGCGTTCGTGGGCCAGGACCACGCCGGCCGCACCCGCTTCGCGCTGTCGCGGAACTCCGCTGGTGATCAGAATTCGCAAATCAGTCACTCACCAAACCACTCGGCTGGGTCATTTCGATTTGGAAGATCACGACGATGCACCCGCGGCTCCGGCAAAACCTCGCTGCTTCGGGATCATCACCAGGCGCGCCGTGGTTCGCAGGATCACGGTTTCAGCGCCATCCGTCCGGTGTAATCAATTCTGTTCAGCAGTATCGAAATGTTTTTTTCCGCAAGGTATTCGTCGCAGGCCTGCCGTGAGCCTCTCCAATGTCCGTAGTCGTCGATAATGATCACGCCATTCCGCGCCAGGCGCGGAAACAGGTGAACCAGCTCGTGCTTGGTCGATTCGTACCAATCGGTGTCCAGTCGCAGCAGCGAAATCGACGCGGGAGCCGCACCCGGGATGGTGTCCTCGACTTTGCCCGGAACAAAATGGATGCGATCGAACGGGTAACCCGTGTCGCGCAGCACTTCTTTGACCTTATCCAGTGGCGCATTCGCGCATTTGAATCCTTCGTCCTCGCGCAAAATTTCGACAGCCGGCTTTCCCGAATAGTCTACGTCCATCGAAGTCGGCTCGGACATCCCCTCAAACGTATCGAATAAATACAGCTCGCGGGTCGAGTCGCCCAAGCTCAGCAGCGTGCGGGCCACCGCAGCCATGCTGCCGCCCTTCCACACCCCGCACTCGACGATGGCTCCCTCGATTGCGCTACCGGTGATGTAACGAACCGCCTGGATCAACGCGTAAATGCGTTCCTTGCTGGTCATGGTCCAGGGGCGGACCTGACGAATGATTTCCGACTCCTCCTTCGTGAACTCTCCGGAAAAGTCGTGGTCCGGGTCACGATACCTGTGGATTTCCAGGCCGAGCGCTCGAAGGGAATTGTGGATCGCGGACTTGATCATGAATTCGTCAGCCTCGGTAATTCTCTCCTGTTTCTTGGCGGCTGGCTATTCTCGGGGTAAAAGTCGGCCCGCGTCAAAATGTTTGTCGGGTCGCTCGGCCAGCCTTGCTCCCGAGGGGCCATCTGCTGGACGCGCAAGTCAGGCGCTCACGAGATCAGGCCTCGCCGGGCCATGGCGTCATGCGCGACCGAAGAGGATTCAGCCGCGGCGGAAATCTCCTTGCCGGGCAAAACATCTTCGAGGCGCGCGGGAAAAAACGTCGCGGGCCGGAAACCGAGGCGCCTTTGGATTTTGGAAATATCGGCGACCGAGTGGCGCACGTCACCGGCACGAAAGCGCTGGGAGGTTTCGACTGCGGCAGGATGGGGGAACAAGCGGCCGACGGCCTGGCACGCTTCCAAAATGGTGGTGGCGCGCCCGCTGCCGACGTTGAAAATTTCGCCGCTGGCCTCGGGTTTTTCGAGGGCGAGCAGGTTGGCGGCGATCACGTCACTGACGTGAACGAAGTCACGGGTCTGCAATCCGTCTTCGTAGAGCAGCGGAGATTTTCCGGCGGCGAAATCCGCAGCGAAAATCTTGGCTACGCCGGTGTAGGGATTCGAGACTGCCTGGCGCGATCCGTACACGTTGAAATAACGAAGCACGGTGGTCGGAATTCCGTAGGCCCGGCCGACGGTCAGGAACAATTCTTCCTGGGTGCGTTTGGTCGCGGCATAGATGCTCATGGGCGCAAGCGGCTTGGTCTCTTCGACCGGCAGCGGCGTGAGCTGCTCGCCGCAAGGCGCGCCGGAAATGCCCGCGGGACAGCGCGGATCCCAACGCTTTACGCCGCCGTCTCCGGCGGGCGGCCCGCCGGCGCGGACTTCCGGAAAGACCACGCCGTGACGCCGGCAGGAATATTTCCCTTCGCCGTAGACGGTGACGCTGGAAGCGAGGATGATTTTTCGCACACCGTGTTTTTCGTTGGCCAAAATATCCAGAAGGTTGGCGGCGCCCAGGACATTCGCTTCGGCGTAGTGGCGGATCTTGTACATCGAATCGCCCACGCCCACCGCGCCCGCGAAATGGAAAATCGCATCGACACCCTGTAGGGCGCGGTGCAGACCCTCGCGGTCGCGTACGTCCTGGTGAATAAGCTCGGCATGCACGTTGAGGTAGGCTGGCGGCTGGCCGCTCGGATGCACGAGCGGTTCGAGATTGTCGATTATCCGCGTGATGTATCCGGCCTGCACCAGGCCATCGACCAGATGCGAGCCGATGAAGCCGGCGCCCCCGATCACGGCTACGTGCGCCGCTTTTTGCGCGACTTGGGTCATTGGGGTTTTCTCACTCCGCTTTGTTCGCGCTGGAGATGGGGCATCCCTGGAATCGGCAGAAATTTTTGGCGCATGCTGCGGTACAAGCCGCTCTGCGCCAGCCTGCTTTGCAATCCGTAGAACAAGCGCGGCGGCGCGACCAAAGCTCCGGCCAGAGTCAGCGATTTGAAAACCCGGTGCGGCAGCGGCGCGTCGGGATGCATCACGCTGTAAATTTTCCATTCGGTCCGGGCGGTTTCCCAGGGCCAGCCGCCATCGAGTTGCAGCCGGATTTGATCGGCGTAGGCCCGCGGCATGGCCAGCAACATGGCGCGCGCCGCGGGATCCATGTCGATGGAGGCCAGCCGGACCTCCAGGGCGCGAGCGAGGGCTTCGAGCGCTTCCATCTTGCGCCGGTGGCGCCGGGGGTTATTGTCGGCAATCTGAAACCCGTTGGCGTCGTGCATACGGTAGTAGGTCAAGGTCTCGGGCAGGATCAGAACACCGGCCAGTATCGAGGCAACCGTGAATAAGTATTCGTCGGCTTGAACGACCAGAGGCTCGGGCACCGGCCCGACCTCGCGCAGCACGTCCGCGCGCATGGTCATGCGACTGGTTCCCATAAAACTGCCGCGCACGCTGAAAAGATGCGCACCCTCGACAGTATTGGCCTGGAAGCGGAAGCCGTCGCGCAAAATTTCGGATTCCATGTTTCCGTCACGATGCACGGTGGTGATTCCGTGGCCGACGAAACCGAGGCTGGGATCGGAGGTGATCGCTTGCATCACCCGGGTTAATTTATCCCGGGTCCACCAATCGTCGCCGTCCAAAAACGAAATAATTTCGCCGCGAGCCTCGGGAATTCCGGCGTTGAAGGCCGAAGCCTGGCCGCCGTTGGGTTTGCGGATCAGCCGCACCCGGGGCGCGAACTTGCGGACAATTTCAGGGGTCTGGTCGGTCGAGCCATCATCGACCACCAGAATTTCCATTTCGCTGGGTGGAAAATCCTGCTCGAGCACGCTGACGATGGCCTCTTCAATCAGGCGCTCGTGATTGTAGGTGTCGACTAAAACGGTGACCAGCGGACGGGTCATGAGCAGCGCCACCGGGCGGCTCGCAAAGGCGTCTGCGAAAAGTTGATTTCAACGCTGGTCATGGTTGGACCCTAATCTCCGGCATTCCGGAGGCACGCTCAGTTCCATTGAAGTCCGGGTTGGTGGTCAGCTGCGGACTGGGAAACAGTTTATCGCGGAGCTTCAGAACGGGAAATTCGATAAGTCGGGCCATCAGGATTCCAAAGACCACGCTGCCCGCAAAATAGAACCAAAGGCCCTGGGCCCGGCTGAACTCGATATGCAGCACCCGCCTAATGGTTCCGGCGGCAAAAGCCTGGAACGGTATGTGCCAGAGATAAATCGAATAAGAATAGGTCCCAATAAAGGCCAAGGCGGTTCCGAATAATGCCAGCGGCCGTGCCAATTGCGGTGGCAGTACGTCGCGGACGTGCAGGCTCAACAGGATCAAGCCTCCAAATCCCAAATAGAGAAAGGTCAATCCGAAAACGAGCAGGAAGTGGCTGCTGCGGTCAAAAATAAAGCAGGTGGAAAGGAAAATAGCGCTGAGCGCCCCGATCGCGAGGCTCAGCCAGGGCCGCGCCATCCACTTGGCCAGCGCTTCCGGCTGGTAATGGTAGAGGTAACCCAGGAAGACACCGAAAAATAACGAATCGATGCGCTCGTGCGAAGGGCCGGTAACCATCGGCGGGATGAATCGTGCCGGATCGGTAAAGTGAATGGTGGCGGCCCGCAACACCATGCAAATGACGGCGATGCATCCAAAGATCAGCGGAATTTTTTGAAACGGGTCCCGGCGATTGCCGGACCAGGCAATCAAGGCCAGAAGCAAGATCGGCAGGAAAATGTAAAAGTGTTCCTCCACGCCCAGCGACCAGGTGTGCTGCCAGATGCCAATTTTGTAATTCTGCACGAAAAGCAATTCGCGAAGGTAGGCGGCGCCCGGATTGGGCAGCCCGATGATCTGGCGGGCCAGGAAGGTGACCAGGATCATGATGAAAAATGCGGGATAAATTTTCAGGCCCCGGCGGATGAAAAAGCGCGGGTAATTGATCGCGCCACGCTTCTTATATTCGGAGTAGAGCAGGCCGGAGATCAAAAACCCGCTCAGCACAAAAAATAAATCCACGCCGACCCAACCCGTCCTGGTGAAAACGGCGCTAATCTCGCCATGGCAAATCAGAACCAGGATGACGGCGACCGCGCGAAGAACGTCGAGTCTTTTTATGCGCACAGGCTGGTATCCACCGCGGCGGCTAACCTTGCGGGCCCCGCCGTTGACCACCGCCATCTGGTTCGGACGGCGAGTGTTTGCGGCGAACCAGGCAGTAGAGGTATAAGCCCTCGCATCCTCGCAGCCGCAGGAACGGCAACAGGACCAACGCCAGAGGGAACATCAGCCGCGCCTTCCAGGTGGCCAGGCGCGTCGCTAGCCGCTGGCGCCCATCGCCCGCGTGTTGGTCGACCTTCTGGTGTATCTGGTCGATCGGCATCTCGCCCAGGTCCGCGAGAACCAGCGGCTTTTCGCCGGCCACGCGCGAAACCATTCCGGTGGCGAAGAAGGCGCTGAGCATTTGCGCCGCGCGGCGGATGGTCAGTCGCTGCGGCTGAATCGACAGGATCTCGAAGCCATTTCGTTCCAGGAAATTTTGCAGCGCACGCGGGCTCCAGCGGGTCAGGTGATTCGGCGGGTAGTCGAGCGTGTCCACGCCGGTCTCCCAGCGGTTACGATTGGGCACGCTTAAGGCCATGAACCCATCGGACTGCAGCAAGGAGTCCGCGACCTGGAGAAAAGCCTGGGGATCCTCCTGGTGTTCGAGCACTTCGAAAAAAGTTACGACCTCAAACCCAGCGCCGGGATTCGTTCGGCGAAAATCCGCCGGAGTTTGAGCGAAAACATCCCGCAGTTGATAGTGCTGCTTGGCGAATTGAACCGCGTGCTGGTCCGGCTCAATTCCGGTGACTTCGAAGCCATGATCGCGAGCTGCGGCGATAAAATTTCCATTTCCGCAACCGATATCGAGCAGACGGCCTTTTTTCGGCGCGCGCGAATCGCTCAAAAAAGCAAGATGCCCGGGCTCGAGCGGCATCGCCTTGGTATCGCGCCCTCCGTAGGTGGCTTCGTACCAATCCGCTCCGGGCATGCTCACCGGAGACCAGAAATGAAGGTCGCACCCCGAACACGCATACAGATGCGATTTGTGGCTGGTCTCCAGCGGTTCGCCGCCCGGCTGTCCACAAACCGGGCATCCGCCCTGCACGGGACGCGCATCCGGCGATGGGTAAGTTGCCGCTGCTCGTGCTGTCTCGGCTGGCTTCACGCGCGACTCGGATGTCTGCGGTCCCCAACTTTTATTTCCGCGGGAATATTGAATACTCCGGCCCAGCCATCCTGCTTGTGGGAAAGCGGCAGGGAATCGACGGCCAGAAAGGGCACGGCGCTCCAGGCCTCGAGCATGTGGCCGCCGTTCAGATTGTTACCGCCGTTGAATATCGAACACATGATCGAATAGCTTTCCGGGCGCAGCGGCAGATAGGGAATGGTAATTTCAATGTTCTGTAGTCCGGATTCGAATTCCAGCTCGTCGAATCCCCAGCTGGCCACCAGCACCGAAGAATCGTTGTAGATGTGAAAACCGAAATGACCGCGGCGAACCGGCTCGCGCAGATTCACCGCAAAACAGAAAGTCACCTCGCGCAAACCGTCTCGCAGAATATTTCCGCCCTGGGCCAACTCCCAATTCAAGAATACGCCGCCCGGATTCAACTGCTGGCGATCCTGCGAAGCTTGCATCACGCCGGCTTCGTAGGCCGCGATGACTTTCCCGGTTGGTCCTTCCTGGCGAATCTGGCCGCCGTCGACCCAGAAAACACGTTCACACAGGCGGCGAATCTGATTCATCTGGTGGCTGACAAAAACGATGGTGCGGCCGCTGCGGGAAACTTCCTGCATCTTGCCCAGGCATTTTTTCTGGAATTCCAGATCGCCGACGGCGAGGACTTCGTCGACCAGTAGAATTTCCGGTTCAAGATGCGCGGCCACCGCGAAGGCCAGGCGCATCTGCATGCCGGTGCTGTAGAACTTCAGCGGGCTGGAGAGAAAGCGTTCGACTTCAGCGAAGGCCACGATCGCATCCATTTTCCGGTCGATCTCCCGCCGGGTCATGCCCAGGATAGCGCCGCTGAGATAAATATTTTCGCGCCCGGTAAGTTCGGGGTGAAAGCCGGTGCCGACTTCGAGCAGGCTGCCCACCCGGCCGCGAATTTCGGCGAAGCCGGTGGTGGGCCGGGTGATGCGCGAGAGCAATTTCAGCAGCGTGGTTTTGCCGGCCCCGTTGCGGCCGATGAGTCCGACCACTTCGCCCTGATGCACGTCGAGCGAAACGTCGCGCAGCGCCCAGATGTAATCTTTGCCGCGTTTGGCCCCGTTCTTTTTGAATGGCGCGGAAAAGGTGCGGGCCAGCACGTCGCGCAGCGCGAAATAGCGCTCGCGTTCGCCCACGCGGTAGCGTTTGCCCAGCCCTTCGACGTGGATAACGGATTCACTCATGCGTTTCGATCGCGATTCGCTTCTCGCCTGCGCGCACTAGACCACGTCCGCGACGGTAGTTTCCACTTTTTGAAAATAGCCCAGGCCGCTGATTAGCAGCACCAGCGCGGTGGCGGCGGAAATCAGAATCAAGCGTCCTGGCGGCGCGGTGCGTCCGGTCAGCGACCAGCGCACGCCTTCGATCACTCCGGCCATCGGATTCAGACCGTATAGCGGGCGCCACTTGGCCGGAACCAGCGACGCAGGGTACGCCACCGGCGAAGCGAACAGCCAGAATTGAACGAGGAAGGGCAGCACGTAGCGCACGTCGCGATAGAGCGCGTTCAACGCCGAGAGCCAAAGCCCCACTCCCAAAACGGTGACCACCGCCAGCAAAATTAAAAACGGAAACCAGAGCAGCGCCGGCGTCGGGGCAATTTTGTAATAAATCATCAGCACCACGAACATGGCGAAGGAAACGGCGAAATCCACTAGTCCGGAAAGGATCGAAGCCAGCGGGAGCGCCAGGCGCGGGAAATAGACTTTGGTAATCACCCGCTGATTTTCGACGATGATGTTGGTCGAATTCTGCAGGCTGGCGGCGAAATACATCCAGGGCAGCAGCGCGCTGTAATAAAAAATCGGATAAGGCAGGCCTTCGGACGGAATGTGCGCCAGGTGGCCGAAGAACAGACTGAAAATCAGCATGGTCAGCAGCGGCTGCAGCACGGCCCAGGCCGCGCCGATCGCGGTTTGCTTGTAGCGGATCTTGATGTCGCGCCAGACGAAAAAATAAACCAGCTCGCGAAAATCCCACAGCTCGCCGATCGGGAGCACCCACCAGCGAGTCGGCGGAGTAATGCGCATCACCGGAACCGGGCGAGTCGCGAGCGCGGCGGGAGTAGAGGTGGTGGTGACGACGCTCATGAACCTATTGCTCTCCTCGGGAAGGCTCGCTCTTCAATTGGTCGAGGTCTTGCGTTTCGATGTGGCCCATGAGTTGTTTGCGGTGCAGCAGATACGCTTCCACGGTGCGCGCCGCCCGGGCCGGCACTACCGCTACTTGATTATAAGCCGCATCGGACCAGGAAATCGGACCCCTAGCCGGAATTAAATGCGTACCCCATTGAAAGATAAGCCCCGCGTTCCACAGCCCCAGGATGGCCAGGATAGAAGCGGCTACGGGCTTCGCGCGCGCTTCGCCCAGTTTTTCCGCGATCGAATCGAAGGTCGCGGCAAGGCCGACGATAAAAATGGGAGTGAGCGAAACGAAAAAACGGCTGCCGAAGGAAGAAATGCCGGCCCAATCCTCGTAGCAACCGATGGCGTAAAGATAAAAAGCAAATCCGGTCACGCAGGCGATGGCCAGCAGCCGGTCGCGTTTGCCGGCCAGGAACATACCCACGACGGAGAGCAAAATGATTGGAGTCCAGCTGAAAAGGCCGTGTTCGGAGGAGAACGCTACTTTCAAGATTGCCGGAGAATTGAAAAACCAGTGAATCTGATAACCGAAGATCAGATAGCCGCCATAGATGATTTTCTTCGAAAGCAGCGTGGGAAAGAATGTGGCGAAGACGGCGGCGCTGTACGCCAGATTCAACAGGAACAAGTGGACGAACTCGGCCGTCTTGCCCGCACCCAAATCTTGCCAGTATTCGATCAGCGATTCGATCAGCGGCACGATCAGCAAAACTCCATTGATGTAATACACGTCCATCATCAGGCCGGAAATCACCCCGAGCAGAAGCCACTGGCCCAAACTGCGCTGGTCCCGGGTGCGATCCCAATACCAGTAAAAAAGCGCCACGGTAAACGCCGCTTGGGCGTGGGACCAGGAAGGATTGAAATACATATACACCGGCAGCGAGCTGGCCAACCAAATTCCAAGTGTGGCGAGGAAGGCCCAGTAGGCCGGCAAATATTTTTTCGCGAGACGATAAGAAAGCACCAGGGCCAAAAAACCGTAGAGCGCCGTGCTCAGAGCCATGGCCAGCATGTAAGGAAATGAAAATCCGTTCTCCGGAATCTGGCCGCCGAAAAGATGATTGATCCGGACCACCACGTCGGCCGCCACCAGAAACGGGAACCAAAGAATCGCCGGTCCTACCGAGAAGTGATTGTCCAGATGGCCGGTAACGGTAATTTCCGTGGGCAGCACGTGGCCCGTGGCATCCAGGCGGCCCAGGCGGAAGCTGGAATTGGCGTTTTGCCAGTCCGGCTCAAAATCGAGCCGATGCTCGAAATACATCGAACGAGCGAAGGCGTAGTAGCCCACTCCGTCGCCCCGAACCCAGGGGTTAACCAGAGGCAAGGAAAACAAAAACAGGACCGCCAAAATCTTTTCGTATTTGTCGATTCCGAACAATCGTTAACGAATCCTCGTCGCCAAGGCTGCAATTCTCATGGGTAAAACATTGCCCGGAAAATTACGGCTACTGCCGGCCGAAGGTAGCCGTTCTGAAAATTAAATTGCCGGTGGGACCCGTGCACTTGCGCTGCCATCGTCTTTACGAAAGATCGCGATGTTTGATAACGGTGGCAGCGGCAGCAGATCGTCCACCCGCCGGAACAGCGGCGTCAGCAGGTTCAGCACGCGGATTTGCATCATGCCGAAAGTGGTCCGCCGCAAGATCTTGGCATTCAGCCACCAGGCCGGCACCCCGGCGCGATTAAATTTCACCATTTTTTCCAGGCGGAATCCGGCCTGTTGTCCAACCGAAACGATTTGCTCCGGCGTGTACCGGCGGCAGTGGCCCAAAACTTCGTCGAGCGAGCCAAACAGCGACGGGCCGTTGGGCACCAGAATAATGGCGCGGCCGCCCGGTTCGAGCGCGTTATAAATGTTGCGCAGCGCGCCCACATCATCGGCGAGATGCTCCACCACATTCAGGCAGACCACGGTGTCAAAGGCCTGACCGGTGGGAAACGAAGCGCCGTCCGTTCCATTGGTGTAAGCCACGTTCAGATACGGCCGGGTCGGGATTAGATCTTCCAGACGATCGAGATACTGCGGGTTAATATCCGTGGCCCAGTAGGACGTGCGCGGAATCAGATGCATGGTCATGTTGCCGATGCCCGCCCCGATTTCCAGCACGCGCTGGCCCAGGTAGGGCTTGATCACCTCGGCCATCCACTTGGTAAAACGCGGCGCGCGGTTCAGGCGCATCAGTATTTCGCCGCCATGGCCATCCGCGGCAAAAATTTCGTCGGAAACGGCGTACTTCAGGATGGCCCACAAGGCCCGGACGCCGTCGCGCCAGCCGATTTTTTTGCCTTCGGCGTAAGTGCGCCCGGAATAATTGATGGGCACTTCGAAGATGCGGGCGCCGCGCTTGGCCAGCTTGATGGCCAGTTCCGGTTCGACGTCGAAGGTCGCGCTCTTCAACGGGATGCTTTGCAGCAGATCCGTGCGGACCATCTTGTAGCAGGTTTCCATGTCGGTCAGGTTCAGATCGCAAACCAGATCGCACAGGAACGTCAGAAATTTATTGCCCAGCTCGTGGCGGAAGAACAACGCGCGTTTGTAACCGCCGGGCATGAAACGCGAACCGAAAACCGCGTCAGCGTCTTCGTACAAAAACAATTCGATCATCTGCAGCAAATCGCGCGGATGGTATTCGAGATCGGCGTCGTGAATGACCACGAGTTCCGTATCGGCGTGCCCAAGCGCCGTGCGAATCGCCGCGCCTTTACCCTGATTGACTTCGTGCCGCAACCAAACCCACGAGAATTTCTTGAAGTCTTGATTTGATTCGACGGTCTTGCGGAATCGTTCGAGGGCGGACTGGGTGGCATCCGTCGAACAATCGTCGACTACGATGACTTTGATATGGTCCAGGCGCGTGGAATCGTTCAGCACCCACAAGCGCTGCAGGCTGGCTTCGATCAGGTATTGCTCGTTGAAGGCTGGAACCAGAACGGAAAGCGAGGTGGTCCCGCGCTTGCGGGCTTTGCGGCGGTCCCAGACGGCGCGTCCCTCGGCAGCAATGCTAGCCTGGGCTTCGACCAGCGCATCGTTTTTTGTCGGGAGACTGCTCATGCTGCTCGATTCGCCCCCCTCGTCTAATCCGCGGACGCTTTCGCGGCCATGGGGAGCGACGGGCTGATCCCGGCGGCGCTGCCGAGGCTCGCGCTCGCCCTGTCCCGGAAGTAGGCAATCACTTCGTCGATAATTTCTTCCAGCCGTATCGACGGACGGAAACCGGTGATGCTTTCGAGTTTTTCGAGGGCCGGCACGCGCCGCGGCATGTCTTCGAAGCCTGGTTCGTAGGCTTGATCGTAGGGCACCGAAACGATTTCCGAATGGCTGCCAGCGCGTTGGCGCACCATCTGGGCCAAACCCTGAATCGATACTTCCTCGGTGCTGCCGATGTTGACCACTTCGCCGATCGCTTTGCCGCCGTCGACCAGCTTCAGCACGGCCTGAACACAATCGCGCACGTCGCAGAAGCAGCGCGACTGAGTGCCGGTTCCGTAGACAGTAATCGGTTCACCGGCCAGCGCCTGCCGTACGAAATTGGGCAGCACCATGCCGTAGCGGCCGGTCTGCCGCGGGCCTACGGTGTTAAAGAACCGCGCCACCACCACCGGAAGGCCTTTTTCTTTCCAGAAGGAAAGCGCCAGGAATTCGTCGAGCGCTTTAGATGCTGCGTAGCTCCAGCGTCCTTTGCTAGTGGGGCCGAGCACCAGATCAGCGTCCTCGTGGAACGGTACTTTATCGCTCTTGCCATAGACTTCGGAGGTGGAAGCAGTGAATACCAGTTTTTTCTTTTTGGACGCGGCGTCCAGGACGTTCTGGGTCCCGTGCACGTTGGTTTCGATGGTGCGCACCGGGCTTTCCACGATCAGGCGCACGCCCACGGCCGCAGCCAGATGAAAAATCACGTCTGATTCGTCGACCAGTTCGGCCAACAAATGCTTGTTCATGATCGAATCGAAAATGTAATGGAAGCGCTTGTTGCTCTTGAGGTGGCGGATATTCTCGACGCTGCCGGTGGAAAGATCATCCAGCACAAACACTTCTTCGCCGCGCGCAATCAGGGCTTCGGATAAGTGCGACCCGATGAATCCGGCACCGCCGGTTATGAGATAACGCATAAGGACACCTCGTTTAAGTTGCTGGACCGTGCGTATCGCCCGACCCAGAGGAAAAGACCGGCTTCTTGCTGGGATCCTCGCCGTATCCGTAGCCATAGGCATAGGGATAGTAGCGGTAAGAATAATAATAGTCGGGCGCGCTGGAATCGACCGCGTTCAGCACCACGCCGAGCAGGCGGCACTTCACCGCCGCGAGCAAATCGCGCGTGCGAGTGAAAGCTTCTTTCGGAGTTTCTCCGCTGCGGACCACCAAGAGCACGCCATCGGTGAGCGCCGAAAGAATTACGGCGTCGGTCGCGGCCATAACCGGCGGCGAGTCGATGACCACGAATTTGAAGCGGTGGCGCAGGTCGGTAATCGCTTCGCGCATTCTATGCGAAGAAAGCAAATCGGCCGGGCTGGGCGGCACCGGACCGGTGGTCAACGCCACTAAGTTGTTGATGGTCGGATGCGGCATCAGCACTTCGTCGAGCGTGGAAACGCCGGCGAGGTAGGAGCTGAGTCCGACTTCTTTGCCGCCCGTTAGATTTAAGGCTCGGCGAATCCCGGGTTTGCGCAAATCGGAATCCATCAGCAAGGTGCGGTCGCCGAGCTGCGCCAGAGTCACCGCCAGGTTTACCGCCGCGGTGGTTTTTCCTTCGCGCGGCAAGGCACTGGTGACGAGGATGACTTGCGGCGGATGATCGGCTTGAGACAAGAGCAGCGAAGTACGCAGCGCGCGGAACGCTTCGGAAATTTGCGACTTGGGCTGAATGTAGGAAAGCAATTCCACGCGCGGACCTGATGCGGACTGCGGCGCAGCTTCTCTCGCGAGGCGCGACAAACGGCCTTGGGTGCTGGGCAAGCCCGGCAACGAAGGAACGACCGCCAGCGAAGGCAAGCCGGTCAGCGCCTCGATGTCGTCCGGCGACTTTACCGTGTTGTCCAGATATTCGCGGAACAGGGCCAGGCCAATTCCGCCGACCAAGCCGACCAGAAAAGCGAGAACGATGTTGCGCGCCTTCTGCGGGCGCGAAGGTCCGGCCGGAGCCATCGCCGGATCGACCACCCGGATGTTGTTGGAACGCAGGCCGGCCATGATGCTGGCTTCTTTCAGCTTCTGCAGCAGGCCGTCGTAGAGCTGTTTGTTCGATTCGGCGTCGTGCTGCAGGATGTGATATTGCACCAGCTTTTCAGCGAGATCGTTGGCTTCGGCTTTCTGCTTGTCCAGCGCTTCCTGCAGCAGTTCCTGATGGCTTTTGGCCGTTTCGAATTCGATGCCCACGCTGGCGACCATGGTTTTACGGGCGTCGGCCAAATTGATGTCGACTTCTTTTTGCTGATCGGCCAGGCGCAACACTTTCGGATAGTTCGGGCCGTACTGGGCCAGCGCTTCGGCGTAGGACTCGTCCAGATCCGATTTGCGTTTGACCAGCCCGGAGATCACTTCGTTGCCGCGCGCCGCGGGTAGTGCGTCGACGTTGCCCGAGAGGGCCATGCGGTACAAAGCTTCCTTTTCGGCCACGTCGGTCTGGGCGTCCGTCACCGCTTTGCTGAGGTCGGCGAGTTTCTGGGTGGTGATGTCCTGCTTCTCGTCGATCTGCCAGATCTGATTTTCGCGTTCGTAGGCGATGCGCGCGTCTTCCGATTTTTCCACCTTGATGCGCAGCTCTTCGAGTTCGGCGGAAAGCCAGTTGGAGGCGCGGGTGGTGGCGTCATATTTGCTGCGGAAATTTTCTTCGACGAAATTTTGCAGGTGGGCGTTGACCACGGTCGCGGCCAGTTGCGGGTCTTCGGCTTCGAAGCCGACTTGAATCAGGCGGCTGTTGGGCACGCGCTTGACGCTCAGGCGGCCGAGGAACGCGCCCAGAATCGCCGGACGGCGGGCGATCGCGCCTTCATGCACGGCGATGGCCGGCTTTCCGCCGAATTCGGGATAACGCGCCAGGTCCAGCGATTTGATGGTGGCCAGCGCCAACGTTTCGCTTTGCAGAATTTTGGACTGGGTCTCGATGTAATTTTCGCTGTCTTCGAATTCACCGAAGGAATTCGAATCCGGAAACGGGCTCATGTTCTGCGATTCTTTATCGATTTCGACCCGGGCGGCGGCTTCGTATACCGGCTTCATCTTGAATGAAGCGATCGTCACCACGGTGACCACGGTCAGCAGGAAGGTGATGATCAGCCACTGGTGCTTGCGCAGAATAATCAGGTAATCGAGCAGGTGCGGCTCGCGCGGGACCTGGTCCCACGGCAGCACCGAAGGCGCGGGGATGACGGTGAGCGCTTCGCCCGCGGCCGCTTTGCGGTCACGCGCGGCAGGTAAGATTCGAGACGGCTCGTCCATTGATTCCCTTATTCCTCAAAAAAAATCGCGGTCCAGGATCGAATGCTTAATATTAATACGAACGGAAAATCGCCACGCTGGAGCCGATGCTGATCGCTGCTTCGGCGCTGCGCGCCAGGACTTTCTTGCCCACGCTATCCGGCACGTACAGGATGTCGTTGGACTTCATGGTCATGTCGTCGCTTTTGTGCTGTTCGATCTGCCGGATGTGCACCGGAATGATGTCGTGCGTTCCGGTGACCGGATTGCTGCGCATGATCACCGCATCATCCGATCTTGCAAAATTGCTCAGGCCATGCGCCAGCGCCACCGCTTTCATCACGGTGATTTGCTCTCCGTGGCTTTGCAGCACGTAGCCGCCGGGCTGCGAGATGCCGGCGCCGGTGACATAGACGATTCCGGCGCGCGGAATGCTGACCACGTCGCCGCCAAAAATTTGAATGTTGTACACCGGGTTTCCGGATTCGAGCAGATCCTGCAAGCGGATGGTAATGATTTGCGCCGGCTGGCTCAGCTCATCGGGAGGCGTGACCGGAGGCGGCTCGGCATCCGCGGCGGCGGCTTCAGACTGCACCACCGGAGAAGCGGTCTTGCGGGTAATGATGGCGTAGCTGCCGGCGTCGTCCTGAATTCCGCCGGAATCGGCCAGCAATTCGAGCAAGGTGGTGGGCCGCACCAGTTGAATGACGCCGGGTTTAAAAACCGCGCCGACAATCGAAACCGGCTGGCTGTTCTGTTCTTTGACGAAAATCGAAACTTGGGGGTGGGTGACTAGGCCATTTTCGATCAGCAATTGCGCGATTTTCTGCTCCAGCTGGTAGGGCGTCAGGCCGCTGGCCCGAATCCTCCCAGGAATGAGCGGATAGCTGATCTCGCCGGTTTCGCTGACCCGCAGGTCCCGGGACAATTCCGGCACGTCGAAAACCTCTACGTGCAGCATGTCGCCCGTGCCCACCGCGACGTCGTGAGGTTGGGATCTGGCCAGCGTGGCCAGCTCTTTGATCTTCGCGTTCGTTTGTTGCGGTGTTTCGGTTTTCTGCTGGCCGTTAGCCGCCTGCCAGCCACACGCTAGGAGTATGGACAATAATATGACAGGCAAAGGCTTAGGCCAGTCCGAACGCCGCCGGACTGTTCCAATCATCGTATAAAACCCTCAATCACTATCCCTTAGGGTCTCGAACCTGTCAACGGAGAGATAGAGTTCCCCTACGCAATGTCAACACCGAAGGGACTTAAAAGTTTTTAATCGTTACTTCGCTACGCCTCCGCCGGAGCCTCCCCTTCCTCCCTCGTCTCCGGCTCACTCCCTTCGTCTTCTCCGTGCTCGCTCTCGCGCCGGGACCGCCGCCGCACCCTGATTTTTCCGCCTTCGGAAGGCAGCGGAGCAGTGGTGGCCAGATGCGCGGCGACCAAAAACAGCAAGGCGTTCGACGGAATGTGCAGATTGAAGTCCACCAAGCTGTGCAGCAGAAGACCGCACACCGCGCAGATTCCGGCGGCGTGCACGGCGCGCGAAAAGTGCCCTTGTTCGGCGGCCCAGGATTTTTTGGCGCCGCGAAAAAGAACCCACAGAAAGGCGGCGCCGCACAGTCCGCCGAGCAGACCCATCTCGGCCAGCAGCTCCATGTAATCGTTGTGGACGTGGTCGACGACCAGTCCGTCGTAAAACGTTTCGAATCGGGGATAGACGGCAACCAGAGAGCCGAGGCCGCATCCGGCGATCGGGTACTGCGCGAAAATGTGAGCCGCGCCGCGCACCATGGTGCCGCGACGGGCGAGCGAGACGTCGCCCTGGTGCAAGGTGGAGAAACGTTCGATGGCGCGACTGGCTCCCAGCCAGCCGATCAATCCAAGTGCGGCGAGGCCGACCAACGCCAGCGCGGCCAGGCGAGGCGGTTCGGCGCCGCGCTTTCGCGAACGCGCCATCAACCCGATGACCGCCAATTCAAAGGCGAAACTGACGATGCCGCCGCGCGAGCCGGAAAGAATCAACGCGCCGACCGGCACCACGGTAAGCAAGCCGGCCAGCGGAAATGTATCGCGGCGCAGGCCCCTAAAAATCAGCAAGGACAGGCCGATTGGAATGGTCAATTCGACAAAGCCCGCGAAATGGTTGCGGTTGACGAAGGGACCGAACGGGTCGCCACCGGCGGTCAGTTTCTGAAACCAGTAAATGGTTCCTTCGGAGGTGAAGCGCTGCACGATGCCGATCATGGAAACGCCGAAGCACAAAAACATGAGGGCCCAGGCCAGGGCGTTCAATTCCTGGCGCTCGCGGAAAACTTGCGTGACCAGAAAAAAAATCAGGAAATAGGAGATGAGTTTCAGAATTTCCACGTGGGTGAGGAACGGGTAGGCGGTGATGCGGAAAACCAATTGGAAGACGCCGATGGCGATGAAGCCCAGCAGCGGCCAGCACAGCGGGTTCCAGGTGATTTTCAAATGTGGATCGCGGAAAGCCAGGATGGCCCAGGCGACGAACAACAATGCAGCGCCGGCTTCCAGAATGGATTGAGGCCCGGTTTCGACCCCGCCGAAGGCAAGCACCGCCAAGGCGATGAGCGCGAAAATTCCCGCACCGACCAGCTTCATCGCGGCAACGTTTCCCGGAGCGACGGATTCGGCGCGGGCGCTGCGGCCGGAATTTCCGAGGGGCCATCCGCAGGTGTCAGCGATACGTCGGCGATCCACATCGTGCCGCTGAGCTTGTTGTCGAACATGCGGCTCTCTTCGCGCAGCAACTGCACCAGCAGGAAGTGAGTGTTCACGCTCGTTTCAATGTCCAGGTCGGTGGCGGTCCAGGCGTGCGAGCCGCTGAAATTTTCGGTCCTGGCGGTAACCGCGCTGCGGTGATTCGGGTCGGTGATCAGAAAGCGCGTGCCCATTTCCGTGGAAAGCGCCTGGGTGCGCATGTAGGCGTGAAAACGGTACCAGTGGCTCGGTTCGACCGGCACGTATTGCTTCGGCTCGGTGATCAAGAGATTGCTGCCGCCGCCGAAAAATAATTGCACGGAGCGTACTCCGTAATTCTGCGGCACGGTGTCGAACTCAAAATCGACGCCCGGCTGCGTTTCCCATCTCCAGTCCAGGCCGCCTTGCAGAAAATCGCGGCCGAAATCTCCGTTCCACACCGCGGAATGATTGGCCGGGGGATCGTGATTCAATCCGGCCATGGCCAGCGCGTCGTTCCATACTTTCTTGGTTTCGGTCGAGCGATCCTCGGCGATCAACTCTTCCAGGAAAGGAAAAGCGCGCTCGATCTCGATCGGTTTTCCCAGCGCGACCAGCCGCTGCCAGACCACCAGAGCCGGCTCGGCCTGCTTGATGCCGGAAAAATAATCGAGAGCCAGCAGGTAAGCGTTGGTTTCGGCAGGCAGCACATGGTCCAGAAGAATGTTGATGTCGCGGCTGGAGCGCCAGGTTCGGGAAATCGCCAGGGTTAAAAGTTTGGGATCGGAACGTACCGCGTGCTGGATTTCGGCGTAGCCCTGCGCGGTCTGGTCCTGGCGCAGCAGAAAATTTCCGTAGTTCCAGGCCACTTCGGCGGAAAGCGGATAGACCGTGCGAGCCTGCTGGAATGCGTCACGTGCTTGGCCCAGGTCGCCATTGGTTTCGTAAGCCTCGGCCAGATTCATCCAGTGGTGGGAGGAAAGCGGGTTGGCCTGCACCGAACGCTGATAATCGCCGAGTGCTCCGTCGAAATCCGGATTGGTGAAATCGAGCTGGCGGAAACGGCCGAGCGCGTCCCAGGCGTCGGCATTGCCGGGTTCCAGAGCGGCGCCGCGTTCAAGCTTCGCCAGGGTATCGGATCGCGTGTCGCGGTCGGCAATCCAAAGCTTGCCGGCTTGATAGCACAGAAAACCAGCGAGGCACACCGCCACCGCCAGCACTGCGCCTCTCGCGCCCGCAGCTTCCGAAGTCCCTTCCACGGTGCCGTAATCTCCTACGAGTGGATGCGCCCACGCAAGGTCAAATTCGCGGAATAATTCACGGATGAAATTTCGCCGCGCGCGAGGTTCGCGCGAGATGAACGATGGTCGAAAGCCGATTACGCCGTTACCTGACTCCGAAGCGGTAAATCAGCCCGGCCGATACCCGATAGTTGCCTTCGCTCGGCGCACCGGTCGCTCCAAAGTGCGAAGCTTCGTAGTCGAATTCGACGATGCGGATCAGCCAGCGCCGCTTGTACCGCACATCCAATCCGCCCCCCGCCATCCAGGTGTAGCCGTTGTCCCAGTGGCTCAACGGATTAAATCCGCCCTGGCTTTCCAGGTTGTAACCATAGAAGCCGCGGCCAAAGAGAACCTGCCCGAAGGGTGTGATTTTGTGTTCGTGGCCAAAAGGATAGAAGCGCGGACCGATCATCCCGGTATAGATCTGGGTGTTTCCATTGTTGCTGCTGAAGTGGTAGGCGCCCGAAAGATCCGCGCCCAGGCTCAACCAGTGCAAAAAGCGATAGTCCGCGTAGCCGCTCCAGCCCAGCTGGTCCAACCGCAGATTGGTAGGCATGCCGGTCGAATCGATATTGTCGAAGGACCGGAACAGCAGGCCGCCGCCTAGCTCGAAGCGTGACCGCTGCGGCGGGCGCTTGAATACTTTCCAACTGTCCTTATCCTGCGCCACGGCGGGCGAACAGAAAATGGCTAACAGCAAAAATAGCCCGGCAAACTTTTTCATCGACAACTTCCTCCCCAAATTCCCGCCTGCTCCCCAAACTGAATTCGCGCAAGGTTCAGATGCGCACGGCCCGCAAGGGTTTGCATTTAGCGCCACCTAGAATAGATGGAAACGCACCTGAAGGGTAGGGAGGAGCGAGATTTACGCCAGCCGACAAGTTGCGCCGGGCGCCGCGTTCGACCGCCCCAAAAACAAAAGCCGCGCGCCCCTGGTGGGAGCGCGCGGCCCGAATGAAAACGCTGCTTGGTTTACTTGCTGATGGTTAGGCTCACGTTGTAGCTGTGGGTGATGCCTGCCGCCGCGCCGGTTCCGGTTCCGGTGATGGTCACCGAGCCGGTCTTCGATCCGGACGGGCTGCCAGAGCAGCCGGCCACCGCGACGAAAACCAGCATGGCCGCGGCCAAGCCGATGCGGGTGCGCAAGCGCTGCGTCATCGGAATCATGAAGAACATGGCGATTCCGATCATCAGCAAAACCACCTGCTTGACGTTCGTGGCCGGCGGAGTCTTGAAGGTTACGACCGGCACCACCTCCGAAAGGGCCGCGGTTACGGTGGCATTGACCGTGTCACCGACGTTGGCCGAAGAAGGAATGGTGCAGGACGTTACATTGGAAGTGGCCCCGGTGCAGGACAAGTTCACCGAGCCGGTGAATCCCTGCAGGCCGTTTACTCCGACGGGGATCATGGCCGCCACTCCGCTGGTCACGCCAAAAGTGGACGGTACGGTCAAGCTGAAGTCTCCAGTCGAGGAACTCGTGCCGGTAAGCGCGACGGTCGCCACGTTCGGTGTAGTTCCGACGGTCAGCAATCCCGCTTCTGCTCCGGCCGGCACCAGCGTCGGAGTGAAAATAACTCCGATGGTGCAGCTGGCTCCAGCGGCCAGTGTAGCGCCGCAAGGAGTTGCGGTTCCGGCAGTGCTCGCCGCGAAATCCCCCGCGTTGGCTCCGCTCACGGCGAAGCCCACCGGCAAGCTGCCGGTCGCATTGTTATTGGTGACGGTGACGATCATCGAAGCCGTCGGCGTATTCAGCAGCTGGGTGCCGAAGGCCAGCGGAGACGGCGTGGCGCTCAAGGTTCCGACGAGTCCGAGCTTGGTAACGTAGGCGTCGGAGGGGCCGTTGAGCGAAGTGAAAGCCACGCCCGAGGTGTGCGGGAAGTCGCTGGAAACGGTCTGGCCGGTGACGTATCCGTTCATGTTCGAATCGATCGCGATGCCCTGGGCCAGATCGGCATTCGTGCCATCGCCCGAGCCGCCCAAGTACGAGGCGTAGAGTCGGTCGGCAGCGCCATTTCCTCCGGGGTTCAGTTTCAATACATAGCCTTCACCGTTCGGATTCGTTCGGGTAGCGATAAACGCTCCGGGCGAGACCGGCAATTGGGCGGAAGAAGTGTTTCCCGAGGCGTAGACGTTCCCGGCTGAATCTACCTTAATGCTGGTTGTGGTATCGCTATTCTCGCCACCGAAAAACGTGGAGTATTGCAGTCCGGCAGCGCCGCTGGCAGTCGTGTTGATCAGGGTGATGGCTCCGCTCCCGTTTGCTGACGGGGGAGTCGGCCGGAACGACGTGGGCGTGGTCGGATAACCTGGAGCGGTAACTGCTGTCGCCAAGTAGGCGACGCCAGCCGTGGGCCCCAGCGCGATTCCGAACGCGATGTCCCCACTCCCGCCCGCAGTCGGGCTGGCCACGAAGCTGGAATATACGAGCGATGGCGCTCCGGTGACCGCGGTATTGATCTCGGTGAGGAACACCACGCCATTGGCCGGAACATACGAAAGGGTCGGCTGATACGTGTTGGTGTTGCTGGTGCTCGTCGGGTAGTCCTGCGACGTGGTGTATCCGGTGACGTAGGCGTTCTGGTTGCTGTCGACCGCGACGGCGAATGCGACTTCGGCGGGGAAGCCGCCGGGGTTCAAGATTCCGGCGCCCGTGCCGCTCAAGAAGGTGTAGTAGGCCAGGGAAGCCGCGCCCGCTTTGGTGGTATCGATGCGGGCCAAAAACGCGCTGCCGTTGGCATTGGTCAGACTGGAGCTGAAAGTATTGGCCGCCCCAACGTTGAAAGAGGATGGGTAAGCCTGGCCCGATACGTACGCTTGGCCGTTCGCATCCGCTGCGACGCCCCAGCCTTCATCGCCTTCGCCGCCGCCCAGGTAGCTGGAGTAAACCAGCGAGCTGCCGTTCAGCACGGTTAAGAATGCGATGCCGGCATCGTTGACGATGAGCGGGCTTTGGATCAGCGCGTTGCCGGTGGTGGGGAAGTCGAAGGAAAATGTCTGTCCGGTCACGTAGATGTTTCCGCTTCCATCGATGGCGATCGCGGTCCCTTCCTCGCCGCCTGTGCCGCCCAGATAGGTTGAATTGAGCAAAGGCGCGGTGGCGGTGGGATTGAATTCAGCGATGAAAACCGAAGGGATGCTCTTCGAGCTGCCTTGATACGTCGCACCGGCACCGGCCGTGGGGAAATCGGTGGACATGGTGGTGCCGGCGACGTAGGCGTCGCCGGCCGCGTCAACCGCGATGCCGTTGGCGATGTCGTCGGAGCTGCCTCCCAGGAACGTGGAGTAATCCAGCACCGGGTCGATGACCAGCGGCTGGGTGGCGTCGTACTTGTCGACCACGACTTTCACCGAGCCATTTCCGGCGATCGCGTAGTTACCCGCGACCTCCTTCCGTTGTCCGTCCCGCTCTTGATAAATCGTGGGCTTCTGCAGATCGACTTCGCCCTTCGCGACTTGCATGGCCAGATCGCCATTCGCGTTGATGCGGAGATTCTTGGCGCCGCGGATGTCGAATGCGATCTGCGAAGGATCGGCCCCCGGCGCAACGATCAAGTCGTATTCCAGGCGGCGTTGATTGCCGTAGAAAACGAGATCGATTCCGGGATATACCGCCTGATATTTCACCGCGGAGAACGACGGCACATTGGTGCGCCAATTCT